>CAWBFP010000022.1:0-412245 GCA_963788095.1 uncultured Alphaproteobacteria bacterium
ACCCGGCAGCGGTTTTCCGGTCTGCCCTTGAAAACCGTCGCGGCGATAGCGGGCCCCGGTGGCGACGACGATGTGATCGGGCCGCTCCGTTGCGAGCACCCGATCGATGTTCTCGGCGGTCACCGGGCTCGCCAGCCTGATCGCGGCGTTGTTGCCTGCCGCCTGCTCCGCCAGCCAGACGGCGATGTTGCCGAACGGCTTGCGATTGGGCAGCGATGCGTAGGCAAGGACATGCCCGCCGGCCTTGTCCTCGCGCTCATAGACCACGACGCTGTTGCCGCGCGCGGCCGCAACCCGCGCATATTCGAGGCCGGCGGGCCCCGCGCCGATCACCAGCACCCGCTTCGGAAAGGGCACCCTGGTCGCCGACTTGGCGCCCCAGACGCCCTCGCGCCCGACCACCGGATTGTAGATGCATTGAACGCGGCTGCCACGGATCACGGCGCGCCAGCAATAGTTGGCCGCCACGCACGGGCGGATGTCGCGCTCGCGGCCCTCCTTCACCTTGGTCATCCACTGCTCGTCGGCGAACAGCTGACGCCCGAGCAGGACCGCGTCGGCATCGCCGGTGGCCACGATGCTCTCGGCCACGTCCGGATAGTTGATCCGCCCGACGATCAGCACCGGCTTGGTCGAGACGCTCTTGACCGCGCGGGAATACTCCCGCTCCCACCCCGGCTCGAACGTCATCGGCGAATGGATGAAGGAGTGATGCACCCCGGCTGAGACGTTCACATAGTCGAGGTCGACGCGGCTCTCCAGAT
This sequence comes from uncultured Alphaproteobacteria bacterium, assembly GCA_963788095.1. Lineage (GTDB taxonomy): Bacteria > Pseudomonadota > Alphaproteobacteria > Rhizobiales > Xanthobacteraceae > CAVTXS01. The sequence goes on from CAWBFP010000022.1 coordinate 765, forward strand.
CCCGATGGATCTGCTTGATGTCCTCGACCTCGAGATCCCCTTCCCAGAACGAGGTCGAGTTGATCCGATAGCCGAGAATCGGCCAATCCCCGATCCGTCTGCGGATGCGCTGCATGGCCTCGACCGGGAAGCGCAGGCGGTTCTCGTAGGATCCGCCCCAACGATCCTGGCGATGATTGTAGAGCGGCGAGAGGAACTGCCACGGCAGGTAGCCGTGCGCCAGGTGAAACTCGACGCCGTCGACGCCGGCCGAGATCGCGCGCGCGGCGGCGCTCTCGAAGCTCTTGAGGACATGCTCGATCTCGTGCTCCTCGAGCTCCTTCGGAGTAGGCCCGCCGGGGTACTCGCCGGCGGGCATCTGGCTCGGCGCCAGCATGTAGGCGGTGTACTCGTCGGGGTCGACCGCCGGATCGGTGAAGAGGGGATTCAGCCTTCCCCACCCTGTCCCCGTTGGTACCTGATAGCCTTGATTTTCCGGGTTTTAGGCAGCGATGTTCAATGCTGTCGTCCTTGGGTTACCGGCCTTTCCCATCCCGTCCGGTGCCGATTCCGGTGCCGATTTTCTGCTCGGCGTACGATCGACGATCGAGCGGCCCTCTCCAAACGCGGCGCGAGCTGTGGCACGGTAAGGCCGAACCCGAGGGCTAGCCCGTGCTGATGACCCCTGCCGTGGCGGAGTCGAGGTCAAGCACAGAACTCACATGGTTTGTGGTCTACACACGCCCACGCCAGGAACTTTTGGCGGCCGAGAACCTGCGCGCGGCTGGCTACCAGGTGTTCTTGCCGATGAGGCGCTTGGCCGAATTCGGATACCGCAGGCGTAATCGATATCGATCAGTTTTCCCGCGATATCTGTTTCTGGGCATAGGCGATCACCTGCCCCTTAGAGCCGCCGCAGTAGACGCTGCCGGCGTGGAAAAGGTGCTGGCCGCCGATGGACAATGGCTGTCGATCCCGCCGAGCATGCTGGCGCCTTTGTTTATGGACGACGCGTGCGGCCGGCACGATGAGCCGCTACCCATCCGGAAGCTGAACGGCTGCCGCAGGCGCCGGCCGCGGCCGAGATCTGCGCCAAGCCGCGTCAAGCGCAATGTCAGGCGTTTGGCTCATTGGCTGGCCACGAACGGCAGGGCCTCGACCATTCCCGCAAGGTAGTGACTGCTCATGAGGCGTCGTCGCGATCGCTCGCCGCGCGCCAGCCGTCCCATGTTTGTCGAAGCTGGCCGAGATCGAAAGCGTCTGGTTTGGCCGTGAGGGTGTACTCGAGAATGACCGCAGCGGCCCGACGTGGCGTCACTCAACGTCAGCTCAATGACGCTGCAATCTCCGGCCAGACGAAATTCGACGCCCCGCAATTCCGGCGGCTGCGCGCGTGGCCTGTTTCAATGGGACAACATCAGCCATGATCGCCTCGCCGCGCCGAGCTTTGCACCATGTTTCTCACGACGACTTCGATGTCGTTAACCTGCCGCTCGAGCTTGCGCATGCGCTCGTCCAATACCTTCGCTAGCCCGGACGCGATGGCCTCGAGATCGCGTACGTGAAGCACCTGACCGCCACCAGTGGTGCGATGCTCGGCCATGGCCATAACCCTACGCCGTGCCATACGAGATGCCGGTAATCCGGGCGATCGCATTCGGTGCGAGGGCCAGAACGCCCACGGACACGGTAGTTCTGACCGCGGTTGAATTCGTGACAAACATGCTGACCAAGTTGGCAGATGTCGGCGTGACCGAGCTGCCCGTCGGGGCGGTGTCCATCTCAATGTCGGCCTGAGTAGATGGCGACACGTCGATCAAGCTCGAGGCGGCCGCGATCGAGGATGCTTCGAGCAGGTACAATTCACCGGCCGCGACGCCGCGGGAGCTGATAAGCAGGGGCAAACCAAGCAGCTGACCACCAAGCGCAGTGGCGCCTTGGTGCACAGGAACACCGTCGGCGCTCCCCAGGGTCGAGATCATCTTTGCAGTGTCGACACTACTCACCCAATAAAGTTTGGGCTCGGCGCCGATCGAATTAGTCGCCATCATCGCTTGGCGCAGATCAATTCATACAATCAGCGGCCGTCACGCCCGAGCTCCAAACGTCAGCGCATCGGTATCCTCGCCAACCAGCCGGTCGAACACCACGAAGTCAACCGTTGCGCCAATAAGAGAGCGCAGCTCTCTGTTGAGCAGCTGCTGGCCACCCGGCGAAATGTCGCGAAGGAGCGTGTCGGTCATAACGATCATCGACCCAATCTCGATCGGCTCCAACACCTGATCATTGCTAATCACAATGCGCGAGACCGGAAAGCCTTGACCTTCGGTACGGACTGCAGCGCTCGGCTCGGAGGTGCTCAGCCCAACCCGCTGCCGCAGCCCCAATTGACGAAAGCCGCCGTCGGCAAGAATTTTAAAAAACGCGCTCGCCGACCTCAAAGTATTGGTAAACCCCCCGATCACCGTCTGAGCGTCAACATCGCTGTCGAGCGACGAGCCCGCGGCAACACTGGCCTTGAGGATCCTCGCCGCGGCGGGCGGTCCTTTGTTGACGGCAATCCACTGCTCAGCGTCGTAAAGGCCGACCTTCCTAGAGATGGCCTTGGCTCTGACGAACCATGAAAATGCTGCGGCCGGATTTTCGGGCGGCATGGCAGGCAATCCTTCTGTGACAATCGGACGACCACAATGCCGATCGCCCGGTTACACGTCAGGAGGTTTCGTACGGCTTCATTGGGGTTGGTGCGGAAACATCTAAAAATCTTCTCTGTGCTGCTCGATCCAAGCCGCCAGATCGCGGAGCCGGTAGCTGATCTTCGCGCCGCTGACCGGGACGCGATAGCTCGGTGGGGCCCGGCCCTCCGTCCGCCGCTTCGCCAGGCTTTCCACCTCGATCGCGAGCAGTACCGCGGCGTTGCATTCGCTGATCCGACGTCGCCACTGAGAGGGCCATTTGTTGCTCAATGGCAGCTGCCCGCAATGCCAGCGTCGTCGCCTCGATCCGGTCGTCGAGATCGTCGCACCGGCGGCCCGCTCGAACTTGGCAAGCGCGTTCACGATAGATCCAGATCGCTCAACGGCTGCGGGCGGGGTACCGCGTCGCGGTCGTCAGGAAGTCCAACAACGAGCAAAATTGCCACGGAGAGCGCCATTTCTGTGACGCGCAGCCAACGGCCAGCGCCTCCACATACTCCATGTCGACGAAAGGCCGGGGCAACCGCGCTTCCTGGGCCAGTTCCCACCGCGCCGGCAACCCGGGTCGACGGCGTAGAAACGGCCTTCCGGCGGGTTTCGCGGGCGAGCCGGCGCAGGCTCAACTAGCACCTCGATCTGGTCGAACGCGTAGACGTGGGTCGATCGCATCCGCACAACTTGAAGCCGCGCGGCGCCTGGCGATCGTGCAGGTCCGCAGCCGCGATAAACCCCGACGACATAAGGGAATTGTGTTGCCCGGCGCGTCCACGTCAATTCATCCGCTTGAGGATCTGTCATCGTTTTGGCGTCGAGCCTGCGCTGGCGAGAATCCTTCGGACGCGGCACGGTCGCCTTCTACCCCTGGAGAGCCCGACCACACTCTTGCCAGGCGTTGACCCTCGCCGCAGCCGGCGTTGCCTGAACGGCAAGCGATCAAACGCAGGATCGCGATCGGGTCGAACAACGCCGGGTCAATGTCAGGCGCCATAGCCTTGCGAGGCCGGCCACGGGGCCTACGAGGTGAATTAGGGGGGATTTTCCTTGGCATAAATAACCCTTCATACCCTATTGCCACCGTTCGTATTTTCGGCCGTAAGCCAGGATTTTACAAGATTTCATCGGCGCGCGCGCGGGCTGCATGTATGCCGGCTGAGGTGGTCATCCTAGAGGTTGTACAAAAAACATTCCTCTACCCCCCGTCAGTCGCCAAACTGCCGCTCAACCTCATCCCAGCGGCTAGCGATACGCTGCAGCATCGCCTGCCGTTCGTTCTCCTGTCGTTGTGCCGCGTGCCAGCGACGTTGGTCGATTAAGCTGTCAAGTTCGCTCGCGATCAACCCTTCAATCACGTCCGGCGCAAGGGCGTCGAGCTCCCAGCAATGCACGCCATACTGCCGCCGGTAAGCCTTGTAGAGCTTGTCAGTCTCCTTGGCGAAATTGGGTGGCGGACCATACAAGCGGACTTGCTCTGTCGTCAGCCCGAGGCGGCGCACCTCGATCGGCACACCAGCGAACATCGCCAGCTCGTCGCGGATCGAGCCGGTGAAGTGAATGCCACGCGGATCGTGGTCGGCAAGGTGCAACACGAGCGGGATTTGACCTTGGTCGAGAATACGCCTGAACCGCTTGCCGGCTCGGTAAGACGGGGACTTGGCGTCGTCGCCACGGGAGGCGTAGTAGCGCACGCCGTAACGCGAACAGACACCCTCAATCACACCGAGCAAGGCGGTCTTCTCGATCCATACTTCCGGCCGATAGGGCTGATTTTCCCACGGGTCTTCGGCATAGCGCTCGATCATGTCGGCAATGAAATGGAGCGGGCTCGGCCCGTTCCGCAACCGCCTCGACCGCCGTTGAGCTCGCGGGTGCGATCTTCGATCATGGCCCAATCGATCAGACCGGCAAGGCGCGCATTAGTGACAACGCTGCCCAAGTTCTTGTAGCTGCGTTCGGTATTCCCCAAGAGAGCGCGAGCAACGAACTGATAGAACAATTGACGTAAGGTGAGGACAAATCCGAGCCGCTGGTATTCGCCGAGAATGGCATTGGCCTGCTCGATTACGACCAAGGTCGCTTTTTGAAATCGGCGGCTAATAAACGCTTCCTTCATGGTACGACACCGCCTCACTTGGGCGCCTTCGCTTAGTCGTCATCCTGGGGATCCGGCCGGGTCAGCCACAGGTAGGTGACGCCGTCGCTGTTCCCGGCACGGATCAGCCCCAACTGCTCGGCTCGATCACGGGCCGACCTTGAAGTTGCTCAAAGCGAGCTTGCCGGGGGTCTTGCGGGGTGCAGAGATCAAAGGCGTCCCGAACGATGTCTTGATCGACCATCCGCACGACGGGAGCGTCAAAAGTTGGCGTAAAAAGTTCATCCTCTATAGGGGGTGAACTTTTGACGGGAACTTTTGACGGTATTGGCTGCTCGATCCCGTGCTCAGCCAAGGCGGCCAGCAACACCCGCTTGAGCCGTGACATGATCGCCCGCTGGTCGTCCCGCCGGCATCCCTTGATCCACGGATCATCTGCTGGCAGGGGTGCCTGCTGCGCTGCAGCACCGGGCGGCTGCCAATCCACCACCATGGTGGTGATCGGGCTCACCGTCTTCGTCGGGCTCCGGCGCCTCCACAACCCGCAGGGTGAAGGGGTGTTCCCGGCCCTGCTGGCCGCCCCGGTGCTTCCGCACTGCCAGCCGTGTGTTGGAGACGCTGCCGCTGAGCGATTTATCGCCGAGGCAGGCCAGCACCAAGTCGCCGGCGCTCTCTTTGCTCGAGGCGCCACGGGTGCCGGCCTCCATGTTCTTGCCGAAGTGGTCCACGCCCAGCACGAAGCAGCCGAGCGACTGTGCCACAGCTTTGAGCACGTTCATCACGGCCTGGCCGGCCGCTGGGTCGTTCTCGTCGCCGGCCTTGGCATAGCCGGCACAGGCGGCGATCGTGTCGATCACGATCAGCCCAGCGGCAGCCCAAATTCCTCGAGCAGCGACGCCTCGGCCTGCCGGGCCATCGCGATCAGGGTATCGACTGCCCCTTGTGCAGCAGGAGCGGCGCCGTTTCATACCAGCGCACCGGCGCCCGCTCGAGGCCGCCGCACTTGGCCCGGACCACGGCATCGAGCCGCAGCCGGACTTCGTCAGCCCCTTCGGCCGCGATCAGCAGCACCCCGGATTGCCGCTTGACGGTGTGGCCTAGCCAGGGCTGCCCGGTCCCGACGGCGGCAGCCAGATCGAACACGACGAACGTCTTGCCTGTGCCCCACTGGCCGACTAGCCAGCCCGTGCCCAATCGCCGGGATCAGGTGCTTCACCAGCCACCCTTTCAACGGACGTGGATCAGGATCGCCGTGTGCATACAGCGGCGGCAGCTTGGGATCGGCCGCCGGGGGCTCGTCCTCGAGCAGTCCTCGTCCTCGAGCTCGGGATCTCCTCGAGCTCGGGATCGTTCCGTCGGCTCCTGCTCCTCGGGTTCCGGTTCTGCCGGCTGCTCCGGCTGTGGCGGCGCCTTGGCGTCCCAGCCGTTGACCCAGGCGCCGGCATGGAACAGCGGCAGGGTGCCGGCGGCGTATTCGAGGCGCTCCTGGCGATCTCGCCGGAGAGCCGTCCCTCCGCGATGTACCGACTGCCGATTCCGTTCGGGAACTGCTCGAGGTGCTCCTGGATCTGCTCGAGCCCCCAGCCGCAGCCGAGATAGTGGCCGACGATCGTGTGGAAGAAATCGCTGCGGTTGCTGCCGGCCGGAGCTCCCTCGCGCACGATCTGTTCGATCTGCTCGATCGCGTAGCCGGATCCATTGCCGTTAGCATTGAAGCCGTTGCCGGCCGACGCAGCCGCTTCTGCTGCGGCGGCCTTGCGGCGTTCGCCCCATACAAGTGCCCACTCGAACAGCCGATCGATGTTGGTGAGCTCGCGAATAGTGTCGAGCCGATATCCTGTAATCGTCAACGCCTTGTTAGTGCGCCGGAATAACTCCACTGCAACCGCATTACCGTCGATCTCGAGCGTGTATTTCTTGTGCAAGCTGTCGCCATCGGCTAGGCCCCAGATGCGGCAGCCGGTGCCAGACGGCGTTACTTCCGAATAGGTATTGCGGCCGACGTCGAGAAAGTTTTGCGCCCATACATCAATGCTGTGGGTATTAGCGTTGCGGCAATGATCAATATCGACCGCTCCAAACTCATCGTCCGGGGTAAGAATATAGCTAATCCCGTCGGCTTTGCCGGTCTGCACGGTAGCGAGCGCCGTTTCGTAATTGCTCCACGTGCCCGAATCCTTGGTGCTGGCATGTCGCTCCGGCTGTGCTGCCTGGAACGGCGGCTTCTGCCAGCGGCCGTTCCGCCGTCTGCGTCCAACGCCACACCGCCCACTGTGGCCGCTCGAGCAGCGGCACCAGCGCCTTCGGCAGCTTCGCCAAGTTGCCTTGGTGCGTGGTAGGCTTGCCTTGCTGCACGACATAACTCCCTGACGAAAACGGAGGCGGCGAGTTGTTGTGAGCAGCTCGCCGCTGCCGGCTGTTTGTTGTTGTTCACCACGGAATTTCGTCATCCAGCTCTTCGCTGATCGTCTTTACCGGATCCGGCTCGAGCTCCGGATCCGCAACAGCTGACACCGCCGCAGCAAGCGTCGCCGCTGCCGCAACTGGCACCACAGGCGATGCCGCTGTTGTTGCCGGTGCATTTGCACCGTTACCGGACATCGCCGACTGTTGCGGTGCTGCCGCGGCCTGCTTTGGCGCTGGGATCGCACCCGATTCGCCTTCTGCATCTGGCCGCGAACGTCGACCATCGCCGTAAACAGGATGATGATCTTGCCGACCCAACCCTTAACCGGATCGCCGAAGGCCCCACGGAGGGTACGGTTGTTGGTTTGTTCAGGATCAGCCCCTCGTGGATTCGTGAACCAGACGACAAGTTTCTTCTCCTTGCTGGCGCCGATCCCTCTTCTTCGGTAACGATCTTGATCCGGAACTTCTTCTGGCCGTCGATATCGTCGGCCTTAAGAACGCGATTTGATCGTAGTCAGATGCTAGTAGAACCATGACGGCCTCTTCTATATGTTTGCTGTTGCAGATTGAGTTAGCGAGCTCGGTTGTCAGCCGGCGTAAACATCAAGCTCCTTTCGTGTAGCGCGGCCCCGACCAAGCACTCGCTGCAATCGGCAAATCGAGCGCCCAGCTGGGCCGACGTGTCATGAGACGGGTGAATTCTTCCGTGCTGCCGAAGCCGATCGGCACTTCACAACGAGCTCGTCGTGCACATGCAAAATGATCGGGTAGCCGGCAGCTTCGATACGCTGCATCGCTTCGGTTAAGACGTCACGCGCAATACCGCTGACGACATTTTCGACCCAGATCCCGCCATATGCGCCCTGACCATTGCGGCAGTCCTTGAACTGTCCGGCCGCGTTATCACAGAACACGACGTGCTGTTCGCGATCGTCGCCGATAATGCGCGGGTAAGGGTATGAAATCTTGCGGCTGCTCGGCAGCTTCAACTGCAGCAATGCGCCGGTGCACTTGAACGCAACCGGGCCGCAACGAACAATACGGCCGCGTTCGCATACTGCAGTCCAAGCAGCACGATCGATATCGTGCCAGAATTGCCGGATCTTAGGGATGCGCAGCACGCCATTCGTTCTTAAAGCGCTGCACTTCCTCGTCGGTAAACTGATCCGGCTCGAAATTGCGCCAGGCGTTCAGGCCGCCCTGAAAGCCAAACGCAAGATCGCAGATTTTGCCGATGCCGCGCTCTTCCTTCGTGACGGCCGCCGGTGCTTTGTGTAGTATTGTGCCGGCAGTGACGCGGTAAGGCTCGTCAGCTGGATCATGCGTGGCGTCGAAACGCCGATAGCTGTCGAGCTTCCATTCTTCCCCGGCAACCCAAGCCAGCACCCGGCTTTCGATTGCACTGAAGTCGGCGCCGATCAGACGTGACCGGAAGCCGCGATAATCATCGCGCGGCTACAATCGCCAACGACCGACAACGGCCGCGGGTAAAGCTTGCGCACGTGCTGATAATCCCCAGTGCTGATAGCAGCGATCGCGGCATCGAGATCCTCGACGATTGGCCGTTTTAAGTTTTGCGGCTGAAACCTTCGCCGCCAAACGTCCGGTGCCGGCGGCGTGAAATTTAAATCCGTCGCGGATCCGATCGTCGTCGCCGGCTCGAGCGAGCAGCGCGTCGATCTTCTTGGCGGCAGCTTGCGCGCCGCTCAGTCGGAGCTCGAGCACCCGCCGCACCGTCGGTTCGAGCTCCTCCCCCCTCTCGAGCTGGCGTTCGATCGCCTTCCGATCGAGGCTTTCTGCACATGCAGCCGCGCTCCTGCAGCCACTTCATCAGCCGTGCAATCTGATTGATCTTGGTAACGAGGCCGCCGGTGAGCTCGGCAATCTCTGATCGATCTCAGGAACAGCGGCTTGAGCAATTTTCCGTGCAGCTTCGGCAAAGACTCGATCAACACAGAAACCGCACTGGTTGATCCGGCAGTTCAGTGCCACAGCTGTTGCTCTGACGGCGACAACGCCGGCAGCCGACCATAAAGCTCGCGCTCTGTTTCGAGTCCTGCAGGCAGTACTCATAGAGACGTTGCAGCCGTTCGGGATCCTCAAACCAATAGATCTGGCTCGGATCTTCATCCTTGCGCGGCCGGCGTGGCTTACTCATCTGCAACATCAACCGCTCGCCGGCGCGATCCTTCCTAATCGGAGCTCGAGAGCGTCAGCTGCGGCACTCAACCGTGCCGGCAAAGCCGCTGCCAGCGACATTGCCTGTGTACACCGGTGCCGCTCGAGCGGGATCTGCGGCCAAGCAAAGCGCGGCCCTAAATTGTGCTGCTCGATTGCTGTTTCGAATTGATCATCATGTGCAACTACAACCCAATTTGGGTTTACTTCAGCTTCAATAAATTCCGGCGGCACCGGATCGCCCGGTACCCACAATTTCACGGGTTCATCGTCGACCGCATAGGCACAGCATAGAACCTGCGTACGGGGATCAGCTGCATACCGATGCGGGCCGACGACCTTTAGCGAAAGAACGCCGCGCGTTTCAAAATCGCGATGCAGCGCACGCACAGACAGATCGGCGGCATCTGTACTAGTAGAGCGCCGCGGGATTGGCTCATGCATCGGGCAATTCCCGATCGCAGATGCCCAGCCAGCGCTCCTCGGCGAATTCGTCGCGCAGCCAATTCTCGATGTATTGGCGCAATCGCGGGGGCGGAGTAACCCCCAGCACCAAAAACAGGTCACGCGCTACAAGAGCGGCGCGGTCCTGCCTGGTGTAGGCTACGCAGCGATCATCGGGGCGGGGGAAGTGCACGGCAGGCCTTCAAGTTGAAGAGGCCGGCCGGATGCTAATGTTGCACGCCGCGCCAGCGGCCTCGATTGGCGTCGAGTTTGAGCGGTCGCGGTTCCGTACCCGCGACCGCTTCCCTTTTTGGGGATACGCGCGCATCAGGCGGCCTCGGCACCCCCGCGCCGCTCATCGATGCCGAGCATTGCGCGCAGCTTGATCGTCGGAATTCGGATCGCGCGACCAATGCGCACGCTCGGCAGCGACCCTTCGCGCACGGCGTTGTAGCAGCCGTTCCTGCTCATCCCGAGCAGTGCGGCCGCCTCGTCGACGGTCACCGTCAGCTCCTCCATCAACGCGCGCCCTGGCGCCTTCTTGGTGCTCACCGTACCCTCCTTAATATTGTGTAGCGGGTGGCGACAATAATATCCACAGGGGGCCACTGCGTCAAACATTTCCTGTTGCTGCCGGCGACACAGAATGGTACAGGAGGTGACAGCGTAGGAGGACAGCGTGAGGAAAGTTGCAAAGAAGCGGGTCGGGCGGCCGCCCGGGCGCAAGGCACCGCACCGGCCGGTGCTCAGTGCACGGATGCCGCAGGAGCTCTACGAGCGCGTCAAAACAGAGGCGCAGGCAGGTGGCCGGACCGCCGGCGAGGAACTGGTCCTCCGTGCCAGCCAACACTACGAATGGCAGCAGCGGTTCGGCGAAGCACGTGCCGTGCTTGCTGAGGCTCAACGCATAAAAGCAAGCAACCTGCGAACCGCGGCGTCTGAGGGCGGATGGCAGCGTGTCCGCGGCACCAGCGGCATCGCCTGGTTCGAGCCAGGCGTCGATCCAAACCGCTGGATCGCTGACGCCGCAAGCAGCCAGCCAGTTTTTGAGGAACTGCTCGAGCGCGCCCTGAGCCGCGCGGTCAAGGCAGTGCTAGCCGAGATGGAGCAAACCAAATCGCCAGAGGGGGGCCAAGCATCATGAGGGGCAATCTCACCCGGCGCGGCAAGTTTTCGTGGCGTCTGAAATTTGATGCCGGCACCGATGCAGCCACGGGCAAGCGGCTGACGCGCTACCATACTTTTCGCGGTACCAAGGCAGAGGCGCAGGCCGAAGCCGCCCGAATTATCGCCAGCACCACCACCGGTCAATATGTCGACGCCAGCAAGGAAACCGTGGCGCAGTTTGCCGAGCGGTGGCTGGCAGATTGGGCGGATCACGCGCTCAGCAACAAAACGTGGACGCGATACGAGGAACTGCTTCGCAAGCACATCTGCGCCCATGTTGGCACGCTGCCTATCCAGAAACTGAGAGCAGCGGATCTGCAGCGCGTCTACGCCGCCATGGCCAAGGCCGGGCTAGCCGATGGGACGCGGCTGAACGCCCACCGCGTCACCCACCGGATGCTGCGGCACGCCACACAATGGGGTGTAGTACATCAGAACGTCGCCGCCTTGGTGGACGCGCCGACTGTCTCCGACCGGGAGGTCAAGATCCCGACAGCGGCAGAGGTGCGGGCCATGCTGGAAGCACTGCACGGCCGCGTGCTGCGCACGATCGCCGCCGTAGCGCTCGGCACCGGCATGCGCCGTGGTGAGCTATTGGCGCTGCGCTGGCAGGATGTTGATTTGGACGGAGCCAAGCTGCGGGTTGAGCGCGCGTTAGAAGAGACAGCGCGCGGCGGCTTGGTGTTTAAGCCGCCCAAAACACGCCATGGTAGGCGTACCATCACTCTGCCGCCCTCCACCGTAGCCGCACTGCGGACGCATTGGCGAACCCAGCAAGAGCAGCGGCTGGCCCTTGGGCTTGGCAAAGCGCCGGCGGATGCGCTGGTGTTCGCTACCTGGGACGGCGAGACCCGTGTACCCACCAGCTTCAGTAAGGAATGGGCTGCAGCCATGGCGAAGGCCGGGCTGCTCATCGTCTTCCACAGCCTGCGCCATTATCACGCGAGCGCGCTGATCGCGTCCGGCCTCGACATTCTCACAATCAGCCGACGCTTAGGCCACGGTTCGCCGACGATCACGCTCGGCGTCTACGGCCACCTGTTCAAGACAGACGATCGAGCGGCGGCGATCATGGAAGCAGCGCTCGCAATAGGCGAACCAGAATAGAACAAAGCATTTCGTCACCGGTGCCAATCCGGTGCCAATTCCCGATTTCGTCGCCCGCTAACACATTGATCTTTCAGCGTGGCAGGGTGTAGGACACCGTTCTTGAAGAACGGTACGGACCCGCGCAATCCGATATGCAGCAATTGCACGACGATCGCGCAGCCGTGCCGCTTCACCGCGCCCGCCACCCTGGCGAGCCCCGAGATCTGCCGGTCGTTCCAAAGGCCCGGAAAGCCGACGGGCGTGTAGAGCGTGTCCTTGTCGATCAGATGCCCACCCAGAATGATCATTCCGAGGCCGGATCTGGCGCGCTCCTCATAGTAGGCCACGGCCTGGTCGGTGAAGATCCCTTCATGTGGATCCTTGACCCAGGTCGGGCAGGTCGGGGCGAAGACGACCCGGTTCGGGATGGTGGTGCGTCGGATCCGTAGGGGCGAAAGAAGCTTGCTGTACTTGGCGGTCACGGTTGTCCCTCCCCGAGCTCACTTCCCTGTCCTCTCAAGATCCTTTTTCAACAGTATCGGTCAAAACCCGAACACCTCTTTTGGCGCCCTCCGTCCGCATCCGCTAGGTGCGGACATGATCCGGAGGGTGGTCCGTTGGTCAAGCTCAGTCACTGTGCAGGGCGCACGAAATCCGCGCATAGGACGGGGACGTCGAGGTATTGCGGTGGCACAGCAAGCGCTGCCCCCGCTCACCGCCGACGCACGGGGCCGCCGACGCGCCTGAGCGCGGCGTCGGCCGCGCGTTCTCCGGATTCCCAGGCGCCGCCCACCGTGCCCCAAAGGGTCTCGTGCGCCGCCTCGCCGGCAAAGAAGATGCGGTCGCGGAACGGCTCGGAAAACGCCCGCCGGAAGGCCTGACCGCCGGGCGGCGCCGCCGAGGACCCGCCCATCACCCACGGCTCCTTGCTCCACTGGGTCGCATGCGTGCGCTTGATCGCCTTGCGCACGTCGTTGCCGAACAGGCCAGCCAGCCAGTCGGTCGCGAAGGCGACCATGGCGGCCTCGCCTTGGGCGGCGAGGCTGCGACCGAATTTGCCGCCGATGTCCAGCGTGCACAGCGGCGTCCCGGAGACATTGGCGAGCAGCGCGGCGGTACGCGCGCCGCCGGCCTTCTCGAACACAAGCTCGTCCTTCTCGAGCCCCAGCGGGTTGCCATCGAGCTCCAGCGCCACACGGTCGCTGCTGCCGAGCGTGAGCTTCGCCGCCGCCTCGAGCACGCGCTTGGGCAGAGGCGGCTCGAACTTGATCTTGTCGGCCGCCAGCACGTTGGTGGACACGGTCACGATCAAGGCGCGGCCGCGCACCCAGCCCCTGGTGGTTTCGATGTCGACGACGGCACGACCCCAGGAACCGACCCGCCTTGCCGCCGTCGACAGCCGCACCGGCAGGCCTTCCGCGAGCCTGGCGAGCAGCGCGCCAAAACCCTGCTGGCAGAACGCATCCGCGTCGCGCTCGACCGCGCGGGCGAAATCCTGCGCGGAAATCTCGTCGAGATCCTTGCCGCAGCCGAACGGCCCGAGCACGAATTCCACCGACGGCCGCCAATCGCGCAGATCCCGCGGCAGCGCCTGCGCGGCCGTCACGTCCCGACCGTCCTCGCCCTTCTCGCGGATCGCGGCGGCGGCGCGCACGACCGCGGCCAGGAAATCCTCGAACTCGCCCTCCCGCGCGTTGCGCCGCCCCATGCGAAGTTTCTGGCCGGGCGCGGCGTACACCTCGAGGCCCGCTGTGCGCGCGAGCTTCGCGACCGGATTGACGTCGAGCTGCCGGATCCAATGCGCGCCGCGGTCGTACGGCACGCCGAAGATGCGCGTGTCGGTGATGCAGCGTCCGCCGACGCGATCGGCCGCCTCCAGCAGCGTGACGCGTCGGCCGGCGGCCGTGAGCCGCCGCGCCGCCGCAATGCCGGCCGCGCCGGCGCCAATGATCACGACGTCGTTATCGCCGGCCCCCGGTGCCTGGGCGAGCGCAGGGGCGGCAACGGCGGTCGCGGTTGCGGCCAGGAAGGAGCGGCGGGTCAGTCGTTTCATCGTTAATGCGGATTGAATCCTAGCCTTGCGACCATGGCGGGGACCGGTCATCGGATCAACCGGGCAGCGCCCAAACCGGGTCGAAATCCCCACCCCGACCGTTCATCGGGAACGAATTCGGCGGAAAATAGTCGAATCCTGCCAACGGCATGCCGCTTGCGTGCAGTTTTCCGTGAACCAAAACGCAACAGGTTGCGACTTAGATTCGAATCCAACGAAGCCAGGCTCGGGAGACAACCGCGCACAGGGAAGAACGTCATGGGGTGGGTCTGGGAGCGCTTCGGGCAGGTCCTTGCCCGTTACCTGGAGAAGGAGGCGTCCGGCTATGAGCCGTTCACGCCGAGCGCTCCGAATGCGCTGCGCGCCTCGCTCCAGCCCGGTGACGTCCTTCTGATCGAGGGCAACAACCACGTCTCCGGCGTCATCAAGTATCTCACGCAGTCGACGTGGTCGCACGCCGCGCTCTATGTCGGTCCGCTCGATGGACGCACCACCGAGGACGGCGAGCCGCACGTGTTGGTCGAGGCGGAGATCGGCCAAGGCGTCGTGACCTCGCCGCTGTCGAAATACTTCCGGTTCCATACCAGGGTGTGCCGCCCCGTCGGTCTCGCGGAACTCGACTGCGCACGGGTGTGCGCCTACGCCACCGAGCGGGTCGGGCTCGCCTACGACCTCAAGAACATCACCGACCTCATGCGCTATCTGTTGCCGCTGCCGATTCCGCAGCGCTGGCGACGCCGGATGATCGCGCTCGGCTCGGGCGATCCGACCAAGATCATCTGCTCGGCACTGATCGCGCAGGCGTTCCAATCGGTCCGCTATCCGATCCTGGCCAAGGCGACGACGACGCAGAGCCGCGCGGCGCGGCGCGAGATACTGGAAATCCGCCATCATTCGCTCTACGCGCCGCGCGACTTCGACATCTCGCCCTACTTCGCCGTGGTCAAGCCGACCATCGAATCCGGCTTCGACTACAAGAAGCTGCATTGGGCCGACCTGCCGTTGCCGCCGGAAGTGCCGGCTGCTGAGGTGTCGGCCGAGGCAGCCACGGCAGAAGATGCGCCGGAACGCAAGCGCGCCCTGGCAGCGGCCGCATAACTTCGCGTCAACATCTTAAGAAGCCGACCGCGATTGCTGGCTTGCTCCGCTTCGCTCGCAATGACGGCCATGGTCCGTCGTTGCAAGTTGCGCACCGGCCAGGCGCCGATCGACCTGGATGAAACTTGGGCAATCCCTCACCTTGATCAGAATGACGGTGTTGTTGGGGGGCAACGCTTGTTCTAACTCGTCATCCTGAGGCGCTCGCCCGACGAAGTCGGGCGAGCCTCGAAGGACGCACAACATGGCAGCTGCACGGCAGAGCAGCATCCTTCGAGGCCCTCGCTTCGCTCGGGCACCTCAGGATGACGGCGTGGGGGGCCCCGAAACCCATCCGCCTCGGTCATTGCGATTCGTTTCCCCTCCGTTTCTTCCTAGCCAAGAGCGAAAGCGACGAAGCAATCCAGAAACGCCTGCTGCGATTGCTGGATTGCCCCTTCGCCATCGGCCACGCCATGCATTGGCTCCTCGCTCGTGTTCCGCGCGCTGGCGAGCGACGAAGCGGCGGCTTGTACCCCTGCACGCGGTCGACTACCTCTGCGCCATTCGCGGAGGAAAGGATGCTGTTCGACGCCGCTGCCAAGGCCCTCTCGCAAATGGCCTCGCGGCCGTTCCGCACGGTGTTTTGGAAATCGATCGCCGTCGCGCTCGTGCTGCTGATCATTCTCGGCATCGCCTTGCAGCGCCTGCTGGCGTGGATGCTCGGCAGCGGCGGGGTTTGGATCGAGGGCACCGTCGGACCGAGTTGGCACGTCACCCTCGACGTCGTGCAGTGGATACTCGCGATCGTCGCGGGTCTCGGCGTTCTCGTCGGCATGGTGTTTCTGATGCCGCCCGTCAGCGCCCTGGTGGCGAGCTTCTTCGCCGACGAGATCGCGGCGCATGTCGAACGCGAATATTATCCCGCCGATGCTCCCGGCAGGCCGCTGCCGATCGGCCGCGCGCTCCTCGAAGGCCTCAGGACCGCGCTGCTCTCCCTGCTCGTCTACCTCTGCGCCGTGCCGTTCCTGCTTGTCGCCGGGCTGGGATTCGTCGTCTTCTTCTTCGCCACTGCCTTCCTGCTCGGACGCGAGTATTTCCACCTCGCGGCCATGCGTTTCCATCCGGTCGCGGAAGCGAAGCTGCTGCGCAGGCGCCATCATTCGACGGTGTTCATGGCCGGGTTGCTGATCGCCGCCTTCGTCTCGGTGCCGGTGATAAATCTGGCGACCCCATTGTTCGCGACCGCCCTGATGGTTCATATCCACAAGCGGCTCACCGAATCGCGGCAACGGCCGAACGCGCCGCCGTGATGAAGCTGGGGAAAGCATGAAGGCTTGCGCAAAACCCGCTCTGACGCTCGCCATCGTCGTCGTTGCGGCGGCGACGATGCCGGTCTCGGCGCAGGATGCAGGGCCTGACGGTACACGGGCTTCCGGTGCCCCGGCGGCGCAGAAAGTCGCGCCGAAATTCCGTCCCGCCGCGAAAGCTGCCGCGTCCACGGCAGACGGCCCCAAGCTCAATGTACCTGCGAAGGAGCTGTTCGGCGCCAAGAAGGCACCCGCCGACCTGAAGGCGCGCGCGATCGGCTTTTATTCGCGCGGCTGCCTGGCTGGGGGGACCGCGTTGCCGATCAATGGCGCCACATGGCAGGTGATGCGGCTATCGCGCAATCGCAACTGGGGCCACCCGAGCCTGATCGCGTTTCTGGAGCGCCTCTCGGCCCAGGTGCCGAAGGTTGCCGGCTGGCGCGGACTGTTGGTCGGCGATCTGGCGCAGCCGCGCGGCGGCCCGATGCTGACCGGGCATGCGAGCCATCAGCTTGGGCTCGACGCCGACATCTGGCTCACCCCAATGCCGGATCGAACGCTGAGTGCGGAAGAACGCGAGACGATCTCCGCCACCATGGTCGTCGCCGCCGACCGACGCGACGTCGATCCGAAGATCTGGACGCCGGGCCACGTCGCCGCCATCAAGGCGGCGGCGCAGGACCGCGAGGTCGAGCGCGTGCTGGTCAATGCGGCGATCAAGAAGGCGCTGTGCCGCGATGCCGGGCGCGACCGAGGATGGCTGCAGAAAGTGCGGCCCTACTGGGGCCACGATTATCACATGCACGTTCGCATCCGTTGTCCGGCCGACAGCCCGGGCTGTCAGGCGCAGGAACTCGGTGGCACCGGGCGAAGGCTGCGGCTCCGAGCTCGATTGGTGGTTCCGGGATTCGATTCTTTATCCGAAGCCGCCGCCGGTACCGCCGAAGCCGAAGCCGCCGATGACGCTGGCGCAGCTGCCGGCGGAATGCCGCGAAGTGCTGCTGGCGCCTTGAGCGGCCGGCTCGAGCCTCCTCACGCTGAGGTGCGCGCGCAGCGCGCGTTTCGAAGCGTGCGAAACGCACCGCGGCCACCACCGCGTTATCGTGCCGAGCTAACGCGGCATGCCGATGATGGCGGCCTGGATCAAGCCGATCACGATGACAACGATGACCCCGCAGACGATCACCGCGGCGGTGTAGCCGATCGCCCGCTCCTGCGGCACCCGCATCAGCACGGGCGCGCCGGCCCAGAACAGATAGAGCGCGTACAGACCCAAGATCGAGAGGAAGGCCAAGGACGGAATGATGGTGAAGATGCCCGCAACCCAGCCCGGCGTATAGGAATAGACCGTCAGCTTGAGCGCATTGGCGAAATTCTTCTGGCCGCCGAAGGTGGGCGCCAGGCCATCGGCGATCAGCGCCACCAGATAGGAAATGACGAACGCCAGGACGTAGGTGAGGATCGCATTGACGATCCCGGCCCCGATCCCGAGGCGGATGGTCCCCACCGTCGGTACCGTGAAGCCGACGAGCGAAGTGCCGACGGCGATCGCCGGGATCGCCGCCAGGATGGCGACGTAGTTGGTGAACAGATGCTGGGCATCGCCCGGCTCGTTTGCGATCACCAGCCATTCGGTCTTCGGCGTCAGCAGAATCGCCTTCACACGCGCGACGACATTCATCAGTCCCCCCTCTTTCGCTCGCCGGCCCTCACGAGAATTTGGCGCAGTGCGCGGCCCATCAGCATCGGTAAGCGATCGGTCAATTTAGAGCAGCTGAAAGAGCCCGACCACGATCACGGCTAGCAGAACAAAAAGCATCACGTACGAAACCACGGCGGCTGCCGTGTACCCGATTGCCTTTCCCGGCGATATCTTCATCAGTGGCGAAGCGCCGACCCAGAACAGGTAGACACTGTAGAGCATGAGCACGTTCAGAAAGCGCAGGGGCGGGATCAGCACAAAGATGGTCGCGAGCCATCCGGGCGTGTAGGAGTACACGGTGAGTTTGAGGGCGTTCTCGAAGTTCTTTTGCCCACCGAAGAGGGGCGCCAGCGCATTGGCGACCAGCGCGACGAGATAGGAAAAAGCAAAACCCAGCAGGTAAAGGAAGATCGCCAGGAACAACGTCATCCCACCCGCCTGCCAGCTGAGTGAGCCGACCAAAAAGACGATCGCCGGGACCGCCGCAACATAGGCAACGTAGTTGGTGAACAGGTACTTGGGATCGCCGGGCTCGCCTGCGATCACAGGCCATTCGGTCCTCGGCGTCAGCAGGATTGCTTTCACGCGCTCGACGAGATTTCATGGACGCCCCCTCGGCCGCTCGAGCCGATGCCCGCCGCCAGTCTAACCGGCAGCGCGGATTCGTGTCATGTCGCGGACGTAATCGCGCCCGCCGACATTGCCTCACCGGCGGGCATCCTCCCGCAGCATCGCGGCGCCCTTCTCGGCGATCATCATGGTCGGCGAGTTGGTGTTGCCGGAGGTGATGGTCGGCATCACAGACGCGTCGATCACGCGCAGGCGGTCGACGCCGATGACGCGCAGCCGCTCGTCGACGACCGCGGCAGGGTCGCTCGGCAGGCCCATTTTCGCCGTCCCCACCGGGTGGAAGATGGTGGTGCCGATATCTCCGGCGGCCTGCCGCAGCCCCTCCTCGTCGCGGTCCAACACCCCCGGGCCGGGCAAGAACTCGGTTGGGCGATACGGCCGCAGCGCCGGCTGCGCAACGATCCGCCGCGCGACCCGGATCGAATCCGCCGCCACCCGCTTGTCCTCCTCGGTGGAAAGGTAGTTCGGGCGGATTTCCGGCGGTGCGGCGGCATCGCCCGAGCGCAGGCGCACCGATCCGCGGCTCTCGGGCTGCAGATTGCAGACGCTCACGGTAAGCGCTGGGAACGTGTGCAGAGGCTCGCCGAAGCGGTCGAGCGAGAGCGGCTGGATGTGGAACTGGATATTGGCCCGCTCGCGCGCGGGGTCGGAGCGCGTGAACAGCCCGAGCTGCGAGGGCGCCATGGTCAGCGGGCCGCGCCGCCGCAGCGCGTAATCGAGCCCCATGACGACGGGGCCGAGACGCGAGTGATAGGTCTCGTTCAGCGTCTTGATACCGGAAACCCGATAGATCAAACGCAGCTGCAGATGATCCTGCAGGTTGCCGCCAACGCCCCGCTGGTCGAGCACGACCGGCACACCCAGGCTCGTCAGGTGCGATGCCGGACCGATGCCCGACAGCTGCAGGATCTGCGGCGAGCCGATGGCGCCGGCGGCGAGGATGACGTCGCCGCCACAACGGGCGATGCGGGTTTGCCCTCCCTGTCGCCACCTGACGCCGACGGCGCGCTTGCCCTCCAGCACCAGGCCCTCGACCAGGCAATGCGCTTCGAGCCGGAGATTGCGACGATGAAGCACGGGCTTGAGAAAGCCGCGCGCCGCCGACCAGCGGCGGCCGCGGCGCTGGTTGACGTGGAAATAGCACGAGCCCTCGTTGTCGCCGCAGTTGAAGTCGTCGACCGGCTTGATCCCGGCCTGCGCAGCGGCCTCGCGAAAGCGGTCGAGCAGCTCCCAGCGCACGCGCGGCGCCTCCACCCGCCATTCGCCTCCGACCGCATGGCTGTCGCTCGCCCCGAGGAAATGATGCTCGTGCTGCTTGAAATACGGCAGCACGTCGTTCCAGCCCCAGCCCGAGAGGCCGAGTTGGCGCCAGTGGTCGTAGTCGGCGGCCTGGCCGCGCATGTAGATCATGGCGTTGATGGCGGACGAGCCGCCCACCACCTTGCCGCGCGGATAGGAGAGGCTGCGGCCGTTCAATCCCGGCTCCGGCTCGGTCTTGAAGCACCAGTCTGAGCGCGGATTGCCGATCGCGAACAGGTAGCCCACCGGAATGTGGAACCAGATCCAGTTGTCGTGGCCGCCGGCCTCCAGCAGCAGCACGCGCGTGCGCGGATCCGCCGACAGCCGGTTGGCGAGCACGCAGCCGGCCGAGCCGGCGCCCACGATGATGTGGTCGTACTCGCCCTCGATCGGTGTCGCATTTGTCATGCGTTCAGTAAACGCCGCGTCCGCTCGGAATTACAAGGGGCCGCGACGCTGTCGCATCGGCATCCAACTATGTCTCGCTGATGCGCGCGATGTAACGCGCGACCGACGCCGCGACCACCTGCTTGCCGTTCGCGTCTATCTGCCCCCGACCCGAAAACGAGCCGTAGACCGCGTCGTATGCGAATGGCTCCAGGATCTCCGCCATGCGCCGAACCTTGGCGGCGGAGAGCGGGATGAGGTTCGGATACGACCACATGAAGCTGACGCGCCCGCTCGGGACCACCTGCAGGATGTCGCCCGAGAGCAGGACGCCACGACCTCCGCTCCAGTCCGCCCAGTGCAGGACGGTGCCGCCGTCGAAGTGCCCTCCCAGCCGAACCAGCGTGAGGCCGGGCGCGATCGGCTTGCTGTGCCCCTCCCAGAACTGCACCGCGGAGTCCGCCCGCATCACCCATTGACGATCATCCGCGTGCAGATGGATCGGTACGCCTCCGAGCGCGCGGCTCCACTCCACCATCGTCGTGTAGTAGTGCGGGTGGGAAATCGCGATCGCCGCGACGCCGCCCATGCCGTTGAGCAGATCGACTGTGGCGTCGTCGATCAGGGCGATGCACTCCCACAGCACGTTGCCGGCCGGCGTGCGCGCCAGGATCGCGCGTTGCGCGATGCCGAACGCCGGGGTGGTCTCGATGGTCGTGAGCCCGGCCGCGAGCCGGCGGAACATGTTGCTGTGCGCGTTCTGCAGCTCCTCCAGCGTGGTCCAGGACTGGCCCGAGGCTGGGACGAACTGCCGCTCGCGGTGCAGATCGGACATGCATCGGGCGGAGCCTCGGACGGAGGATACTGCGTACCGCAGGCCGAGCAGATGAATGCGGACATGATCTCCCCATTTGGTCGCTGACGGTCATTGCACTGCCGCAGCCAAGGTGCTGGACAAGCTCGCTGAACCTTGCTGATGACTTGCCAAAGCCACCATACCCGCTCCGGGAAGAAGAAAAAAATACACAAGGCGGATGCCGAGTAGGCCCGGGGAATTTCACCCCGAGCCCCTCACAGAACCGGACTTAAGCCTCTCGACTTATCCGGCTCGTGCCACCGCTTGAAGGCTGCCGCCTTCCATTGAACACCGGGTTCCTCCCGTTGCCGGTTGACCCGAGCCAAATGGCGATGACCCGCTCCCTTCGCTCCACGGGCATTGCCCCGCTTCATCGCTACTACGAAGCAGTCCGTCCCTATCTGGCGCATCGGTACTTTCGGCCTCGCGGTTTGAGCCACTTGTGCCTTTTCCCTTGCCATCGCCGTCTAGGTTCTCACGTTCCATACAAGAGCCTGGTTGAGCTTCGCGCCGCCTATATGCCGGATGCCGCTCAGGCAGGCTTCAGGGTTCTCCCGAGCTGATCCCGGAGGAAGGGTCACCCCCCGGTTTTGACATCGCCTAATCCGCTTTCGACACTTCATCGGCGGTTCGCTTGCGCTCGCCTCTCTCAACCTCGCCTGCCGGAATCATGTCCCGACTTTTCCGCAACGTTCACCACCATCGCTTTTGACGACAGCAGCTTGCGGTGGCTTGAGATCAACACCTGATTGCCGACCTCGAAGGGCCCTCCTTCATCTCTCGTACAGTTGCGCACCACCGTTTGGATCGGCGATGCTCGTGACACAAGAACCACAGCGGACATGAGTGGACCGCAGCGATGTTCCAGTGGTGAGGCCGACAGTATGAAGGAGCGGATGCTCTTAACCGCCATGAATTCCGCGACGTTTTTTCTCGGCCCCGGACTCCGCCAAGCGCGAATGGTTTTTATCGCGCCGTGAAGGCATGGCCGTTGGCGGCGTGACCTGCTGCTCGGGAGGCACGAAAACCAATCCCGACATCGGATCTATCCAGACCAGGTGATCCTCTCCTTGCGCACGCGCAGGACAACGCGGCCGCCGAGGCGGAGAGCGGATCGAAATCAGCCCCTACCATTGCTGTTTTTGTCTCGCCAGATTTCGAGCCGAACATTGGGGTCCGGATCCTGGCCGATCACCGTGCCGCCGACGATGACCTGATGGCCGGGGCCGCGAACTTTGCTTTCGAGATCGCGTGACTGCGCCGTTGCGGCGCTTGGGGTGGCGAACAGCGCGAAGCCAAGCGCCACCAGAGCTGTCCTGGAAAGGTTGGAGAGGGTCATCATGGCCTCCTGATTGATCCGACGGCGGCGTGGCCCAATGTTGAGCACGCAGGTCGGGAGCAGCCCGCGCATGGTTACCAGTGGTGCCGGGCCGATCGGGCCGGCTGTTTGGGCATGGGATTACGTTGCACGCTCGGTCGCGGCGCCGATATCGTGCGGGTGGCCGTGTCTCGCTCGCCAATAGCTAGGAAGACCTGAACCTTGGGCTAGCCCCGCTGGCGTCGTCAGCACGTTCGTCTGATGCGCCGGAGCATCATCTCTTGCCGCCCTGAGGACGAACTTTATGCCACCTGGCAAAGGATGGAGGCGCAGAGCCTTCAGAACATGCCGGTGCTCAGCGCCGCCTCGACGCCACTTGGTGTCCTCGATATCCGCGACGCGCTGAAGGTGCTCTTCGAGCTGGAAGAATATCAGGAGCGGCTGCTCGGGCCGCGCGGAGGCTCACGCCGACAGGTCAATCTCAATCCGACGATCACTCGTCGAACGGCGCCTTCATTACAAGGTCGACGACCGAAGGGGCTTTGTACCCAGGCACGAAGCGCTCGCCGAAATCGCGTGCAAAATTATCGTAGGTTGTCTCCGGAAGCCGCCGTGCAACGCCGCAAAAGCATCGCGTCATCCTCGATTTCATGCCGAGCCGCGGAAATTCGTCGACGATTTTCTTCGTCTCGTTTGAAGGAATGAGCTCGTACTGCAAACCAATGACATCAAGACAGATGCCGGCAGTGCACAGCGCAACCTCAGCTTCCTTGTAGAGGCCTATCGAGGGCGTCGAGTTGAGGGCGACGCTGTCCCAGATCAATTGAGCTCGGCGCTTATCGAAACCAATATCTGCTGCAAAGGTCCGCGCGAGATCCGCTCCCTCCACTTCGAAACGCCGCGGACCGGCAAAGTGGTCGTTTAGCGTAATATCATGCAGCAGGGTTCCTACGGCGACGACTTCCGCGTCGTGTTCGATGCTTTGGAGCTGTCCGATCCGCACTGCGAAGAGCCAGGAGCGGACGACGTGATTGAACAGGTAAGGTTCGCATTTCTGCCGGGCATACTGCATCGCCCGGTCAACGATAGCTGTTGCGGGAACCTGTATCCCCGCCAGCATCCCATTGTCGATCGGCCTCATGTCCATAGCCTTTGTCCCATGTGCGTCCTGGCGTTCGCCAAGACATGTTTTGCGCGAGAACATCAGGCAGGACCTTTCCTGCGGTCAGTTTCGTGTACTTGTCTGTCGAGTGCCCTTTTGACAAATTCTACGGAATCAATTGCCGCACCAAGTTGGGTGCGAAACTGTTCGATCGCTTCTTTCATCGGCGGCGGCAGGTCTCCCCACCAGTCAATAACCTGACTCATCGCTGCTTCGACGGTTCGCAGCATTTCCTCTATTGCAATTTCACGGTAGGTTCTCGCCATAGCGCTGTCGCCTCTTCTTCCGGCAGATAGGCCGGCGAGCACGGCCGGGCCTCCCAGTAGCAGACACAGAGTGATGATCCGCAGCCAACGTCTGCCGTCATCTTATGAGCGGACATTTGCGGGGCAGTCTCGGAGGGGCGGCTGCAGTGAAACCCGCCCGCTGATCAACTTGACTACTTGTCCGGAATTACGATCTCACGATGGCTTGTGTCGACCACGAAGACGGCCAGCAGCTTCGCCGGAGCCGTGGTACTGGCGTTCTGGCTAACCTGGTGATGATCCCCCGGCAGCTCGGTCCAGCTCTCGCCAGCTTGATAAGTACGCTCCGGCGCGTCGTTCACTTTGCTGCGGATCGCTCCCTCCAGCACGCGCGCATAGATGAATGCCGACGAAGGATGCCGATGGGAGGGCGATCCGCCGCCGGGCCCGTACTCGACGAGCACTACACGCAGACTCTTGCCGGGCGTGTTCGGCAGCTCTTGATCGAAGACGAGCGTGACTTTCGCATTCTTGCCGATGTTTTCTTGAGCCGCGACGCTTGTGGCGAAAAGTGCGGCGGCCGCGGCAATGAACAACGCAATCTTATTCATGGAGCCTTCTCCTCAAGTGCGTTTGGCGGCCTCACGAAGCCGTGATGCTATTCACTCCGCTCGACGGCGAAGCCGCGAAGATTACACAAGCGTTGCCCTCGACTTGCTGTCCGAAGCATCGTGGGTCAACGCGGTTGTCACGGACGCGGTTATCAGCGCCGCTGGGTAAAGGAATTGTCTGATCATGATGGGTCTGCCTGTTGTGGTTCTAAGGGCATCGCCGATCTGGTGAACGACCGGACATCGGCGATCTCTCCCTTTTCCATGACGGAGCGTCTGGTTATCCCGCGATGAAGGCGAGCAGGTCTGGGTTCACCGTATCGGCGTGGGTAGTGCACATGCCGTGCGGGAAGCTCTTGTAGACCTTGAGAGTCCCGTTCTTCAGGAGCTTTACCGAGAGCAGCGCCGAGTTCGGCGACCGGCACGATCTGGTCGTCGTCGCCGTGCATGACCAGCGCCGGCACGTCGATGACCTTCAGGTCTTCGGTGAAGTCGGTCTCCGAGAACGCCTTGATGCCCTCGTAGTGCGCCTTGGCGCTCCCCATCATGCCCTGCCGCCACCAGTTCTGGATGACGCCCGAGATCGGCTTCGCGCCGGGCCGGTTGAAGCCGTAGAAGGGACCGCTCGCGAAATCGAGATAGAACTGCGCCCGGTTGGCGGCGAGCGTCTTGCGCAAGCCGTCGAACACTTCGATCGGCAACCCGCCCGGATTGGCCGGCGTCTTCACCATGATCGGCGGCACTGCGCCGATGAGCACGAGCTTCGCGACACGGCCCTGACGCTGACCGTGCTGCGCCACGTAGTGGGCCGCTTCGCCGCCGCCGGTGGAGTGACCGATGTGGACGGCATCTCTCAGGTCGAGATCCTCGACCACGGCGGCAACGTCTGCCGCGTAGTGATCCATGTCGTGACCGTCGCTCACCTGCGCCGAGCGCCCATGACCGCGCCGATCATGGGCGATGACGCGGTAGCCCTTGTCCAAAAAATAAAGCATCTGGGTATCCCAATCGTCGCCGCTCAGCGGCCACCCGTGATGGAAAACGATCGGTTGGGCGTTCTTAGGCCCCCAGTCCTTGTAATAGATTTCCGTGCCGTCCTTGGTGGTGATCGTGCTCATGGTCTTTGTTCCTGTGCTTGGGTGAGACGAGGGAAGATCCTGCCGGCGAGTCGCCTGGGCAAAGGCGGTCGCAGGCAGTCCGGTCACAACGGGGGTCATCAGCCCGCCCAACAGGAGGTCGCGGCGAGACGCATCTGCATGGGAAAGTGCGTCCTCATTCATCGATTCGATCCTCGTGTGTGCCGGCTGAGCGCCGGGCTTTGTCTCGGCTGAGCAATTGCCGCGGCGCGTCGGCGGTGCATTCTCCAGGGCGACAACTTGGTCAGCGCGGAGACAATGCGTCGGCGCGGTCCGCATGCCTATTCGCCGAAAGCATCTGTCATGCGATGCCAAAGTATAGGAGGGGATGTGCTCGGTGACAGGCGAGTCGCGCGACGCGCGGGTGGCCAGTCCGTGGGAGTTGTTGAATTCAGATCTTCATCGGCCAGTGCCTCCCGCGCATGCCTCACCCCTCCGGCAGCGAGACGAACTCGCTCTCGCCGGACACCGGCGTGAACCGGCCGCTCCTCCACTCCTCCTTCGCCTGCTCGATGCGCTCGCGGCGCGAGGAAGCACTAGACTGCCGATCGACACGACCCCTCCGCGCGGGGAATTTCGAGCGCTAACCAGACTCAGCTCGGCTCCTCGCCCGTCGACGAAAGTCGAAGGACCTTGCCGTAGTGGTCGTCCTTGCGCACAATTTGCGCAGGACCATGGACGCTGGACCTGGCGCAGATCAGGAGGGGACCACCCATGACCGAGCTCTTGGACTTGGTACTGCAAGCGCACGGCGGGATCGAGCGCTGGAGGACGTTCGACACCGTCCGCGCCACGTTCGTCTCCAGCGGCGGCCTTCTACCCCTGAAGGGACTGGACGTCACTCCGAAACCATCGGAAGCCGTCGCGACAATCCGCGAGGAGAGTCTGCGCATCGACGGCTATCGCCGGCCTGACTGGCGCATGAGGTTTACGCCCGACAGGGTGGTGATCGAGAGCATGAACGCAGAGATCGTCGAGGAGCGAACCAATCCCAGGGAGTCATTCGCCGGGCACACGCTGACGACGGCTTGGGACATCATCCAAGTAGCGTATTTCAATGGATATGCGCGATGGACTTACCTGACGACGCCCTTCTTCATGGCAATGCCGGGCTTCTACGTGACGGAAATCGAGCCGTGGAAGGAGGGCTCCGAGATTTGGCGCGGACTTCGTGTTCGGTTTCCTCCGAGCATCGCGAGCCACAGCGCCGAACAGGAGTTCTATTTCGGGCCGGACCTTCTCTTGCGGCGTCATGACTATCGGCTGGAGATCGGCGGTGGGGCTCCGATCGCGCAATACGTGCACGACATTGTCGAGGCCGACGGATTTCGGTTTCCGTCCAAACGCCGAGCTTTTCCTCGGGGCCCTGGGTCGAAACCCATCCGCGACCTGCTCTTGATCTCCATCGATTTGAGCGATTTTCACGTCGAGAAGAGCGCTCGGTAGCCAGCGCTGTCCAGGGGCCGGAACGGCGCTCTCACTCCTCCCAGAGGAGAGCTCGATGGTGAGCAAACTAGGATTGACGCCCTCAATGACCCATTCGAGGAGTTCGCATCTGCGAACACGCCGTCTAGAGCGAATGGGGTCTTGCTTGAGAAAGGACATCGGTTCCTCTCTGCTGACCGCGTTGTAGACAAGAAGCCCTCCGATGTCCTCCGCGAAGGGCGCCGCCAGGTCGACCCCGTCATTCGCGCCGTTCAGGGGCTGCGCCTTGCCCGGTTGCTGCACCTATTGGCCTTAGGCGAGAATCATCGCCGATCAAGACCTGCCGATCTTCAGGGCGGCTACGCGGCCTTCAGCGGCAGAACATTGGGGGCGCGGGCGTTCTTCGCAGCCCAATCGAGCGCGAAGTCCGCGACCTCCTCCCAGCCCGCCTGAATACAGGTCCAGTGCGAGCGGTTGGGATAGATTTTGAGCTCGGTTTTCGACGGCGCCTGCTTCTGCTTCTCGAACATGGCTTTGGTCATCTTGGCCTGGGCAATGAGGTCGATGCCGCCGCCGATGAGCAGCAGAGGTGCGCGATCGGGGTTGTTCCAGCGGATCTTGCCTGCGGCTGAGACCAGACCGTCCCAGTAGATCTTCCCGGGCGTGGGGACGATGTAGCGGTCGTACGTGGCGTCGACCTGCGCCGGCGGCACGGTCTGTGCGAAGCGCGTGCTGAAGAACTTGCGCGACATGGTCATGACGCGGCGCCAGCTTCCCCAGGAAAAGAACACGGGGAAGGTCGACTTGATGGTCTGCCACCCGACCAGCACGCCCGAGGTCGGCGCGGGGTCGATAACGACGCCGGCCACGCCGAGCCCGCGGTCAAGCAGGTGCTGCGTGACGGTGCCGCCGAACGAGTGTCCGATCAGGATTGGCGGCTCGGGCAGCGCGCGGATGAGACGATCGTAGTGATTGATGATCTCGTTGATGCCGACCTTGGCGAGGGCGGGGTTCGGGGACGCGCGTAGCTCGGCCGGAGAGCGGTCGTCGAGCGGCCAGGACGGGGCGATGACGGTGTAGCCCCTAGCTTCGTAGCGGGCCTTGAAGCCTTCCCAGCTGTGGGCGTTCAGCCAGGCGCCATGGATCAGCATGATGGTTTTGGACATTGGTCTCTCCCGTCGGTTCTGCTTAGTAGCTGGGCAGCGTCCATTGCTAGTCATCCTGCTTCGGATGAAGCTTGCAGCAGCGCGGAGACAATGCGTCGGCGCGGTCCGCATGCCTATTCGCCGAAAGCATCTGTCATGCGATGCCAAAGTGTAGGAGGGGGTATGTTCGGTGACAGGCGAGTCGCGCAACGCGCGGGTGGCCATACCTATGCTTTGGTACGGGAATCCGCCGTTCGCGCGAATGGCCGACAGACGCCGGGCCCGACACGACCAGCACAAAGAGCGCTAACCGCTCAATTCAATTGAGTGCTATTCAAACGAGCAGCGCTACGATGCCTTATACCAGCGGCATCAGTTTCTCACTCGTCATGCCCGGCACCCGGGTCCGGCCTTTTGGCCGGCCCGGGCGTAAAAACTTGTGCCGGGCATCCACGTCTTTTCTTCTGTTGCGCCTTGGCAAGCAAGACGTGGATGGCCGGGACAAGCCCGGCCATGACGGGCGGGAATGTCACTGTCTGAGGCCGCCAATATTAATACCTGATCCGATTGGACAAGAGCATCTGCCGCACGATGCCTAGGTCCGGGGCGCGGGCGTTTCGCGCATGTGCGCGGGCAACGTCTCCCAGGCTCTGATAAGCTCGCCGATCGAAGCGGCCTGCATCTTCCGCATCACGTTGCCGCGGTGGAGTTTGACGGTAACCTCGCTGATGCCGAGGTCGAATGCGATCTGCTTGTTGACGCGTCCGCGCGCCACCTCCGCCAAAACCCTGCGCTCGCGCGGCGTCAGCGTTTGCAATCGCTCGACGTTGCGTTTGACGACGCTGGCCCTGGCTCTCTGTGCGACGTCCCGCTCGATCGCCGAGGTGACGGCGTCCAGCAAGGTCTGATCGCGGACCGGCTTGGTGAGAAAGTCGACAGCGCCCGACTTCATGGCTTGCACAGTCATGGGGATGTCGCCATGGCCGGTCAGGAAAATGATCGGTTTGGTGATTTCCGCTCGCCGCGAGTTGATGCTGCAGATCGAGGCCGCTTGCGCCGGGCATGCGCACGTCAAGAATGAGGCAACCGGGCTGGTCCAACACGCCCGCCTCGAGCAGCTCTCGCGTCGAGGCGAAGCACACTGGCTGCATTCCCGCCGAGAGTATGAGCTCATGAAGAGCTTCACGAATGCTCGCGTCGTCATCGACGATCACGACGAGCGGTTGCTCCTCCTTCGGCTGAGACTTGGATGACGCCACTCTCCTGACTTGAGCTTGCTGCATCATATTCATCTCCACTTTTTACGCGCGCAGAGCGCGACCGATAGCTGCCAGCAAGGCCGGCCCGTCAAAGGGCTTGCGGAAGAAGCCGCTGATGTCGTTCGCGCTCGCCCGTTGCTGATCCCCGATCTCGTGGCGGCCGGTGATCAAGAACACCGGCAGGTCCGGCCGCGCCTTCTTTACGAGATCATGAAGCTCAAAGCCGTCCATGACCGGCATGCCGATGTCGCTGATGAGGCAGTCGATGTCGGACAATCCGGAGTCGATCAGCGCTTTGGCCGACGAGAACGTGCGCACCACATGGCCATCGGATTCCAGCAGGTCCTCCAGCGACTCCAGGAGCCTCGGATCGTCATCGACAACGGCTATCATTCGTTTTCTTTCGCTCACGGGGGTCACCCCTCTCCCGCGCGGCGAGAATGAGTGACCGGAATCTGCAGCTTCCCCGCCATGCGTACGAGATCGGCGAGCGAAGCGGCCGCCATCTTCTGCATCACATTCCTTCTGTGCATCTCAAGCGTGACCTCACTGATCTTCAGCTCGGCCGCAGCCTGCTTGTTCAGGAGCCCGCTGACCACCAGTGGCAACACATCCCGCTCCCGCGGCGTCAGCGTCGAGTAACGTTCCCGAAGCGCGGCCATTTCTGCGCGCTCAAGCCGTGCCTGCCGGTCTTGAGCCAATCCGGTTTGGACAGCTTTCATCAGATCGTCGTCGCTGAACGGCTTGGTGAGAAAGTCCACCGCGCCATGCTTGATCGCGCGCACGGACGATGGGATGTCGCCGTGCCCGGTGATGAAGACAATCGGCGGGTGATCTCCGTTGGCGATCTGCCGCTGCAAATCGAGGCCATTGATGTCGGGCAGTTCCACGTCGAGGATGAGGCTCGCGGGCAAGTCAGGCTTGTCGGCTCGCACATACTCGCCGGCCGAGCCATAGGCGGCAGCGCGCATTCCATGCGACTCCAGCAACTCGCACAGCGCCTCGCGGATCCGCGCGTCGTCATCGACGATGAAGACAATATGATCATCCATCGTCATGACGCTGCTTTCACTTCAAACGGCAAAGTGAAGATGAACGTCGCTCCTTGAGGCTCGTTCTTCTCCGCCCACAATCGCCCGCCGTGAGACTGGACAATCGAACGGCAGATGGCCAACCCCATGCCCATCCCGCGCTCTTTTGTCGTGAAGAAGGGCTCGAATATCTTGTCAGGAAACTCGATGCCCCTGCCGCGGTCGCTGATTTCGGTCTGAACCACATCCTCCAGTCGGCGCACGCGCATCCCAAGAACTCGGTCGCCCGCAGTAGAGTCCATCGCCTCAATGCCGTTGCGGATGAGATTGATCAGAACCTGCTGAACCTGGACGCGGTCGAACGCGACAAGCGGAAGGTTGCTCTCGACGTCGACGTCCATACGAACTCGAAGCCGCGCCGCCTCCTCGGCCATGAGGTTGCGCGCTTCGGCAATGACGCTGCCGAGCGCCGCGGAATTTCTCATTCTTCCCGACTGGCTAAACAAGCCGCGGATGCGGCCAACGACGTCCGCGGCGGAATTTGCATCACGAATGATGCGCTCCACCGTCTTCTGCGCGCGTTCCAGATTCGGCGGATCGCTCGTGAGCCAGCGCTGGCAGGCATGTGAATTGGCCACCACAGCCGCAAGCGGCTGATTGACCTCATGAGCAATCGACGCCGAGAGTTCGGCGAGGCTCGCCGCCTGGCTCGCGCGTGCAAGTCTTTCTTGCGCCAGGCGCAGCGCCTCCTCGGCGTGCACCTGGTCGTCAATGTCGTGAGCGAGTCCGTACCACTGAATGATGCGTCCGCCCTCATCTCGCATCGGCTCAGCGCGGCTCGACACCCAGCGATAAACGCCATCGGCACGGCGCAGGCGATACTGCATGGAAAAGCGATCGCCTGTGACAAGGCAATGGTTGAGCGCTTCCATCACGCCTACTTCATCATCGGGATGCATGATGGCTGCCAGGGTAGCCGCCAGCCGGCTCACGGCCGGCCTGTCGTAGTCCGCTACGTCCAGACCAAGGAAATCTATCGTGCGCTTGTTGAAGAAGTTCGGCTCGCCGTCCGGGTTCAATCGCCAGAGAAGGCTCGGAACCATGTCCACGAGCTGCGACAGCTCGCGCTCCCGATCGCGCAGCGCCTGCTGCGCGCGCACCTCATCGTCGATTTCAATGGAAACTACATACCATTGCACGATCGCTCCGCTTTGATTTCGCAGCGGTTCCGCGCGAGTATCAACCCAGCGATACGCGCCATCCGCACGCCGCATACGGTATTTCATGGAGAAGGGCTCGCCGGCTGCGAAGCAACGGCGGGCCGTCCCCAGGAGGCTGGCTGAATCGTCGGGATGTACGAGGGTCTGTATGGCTGCCGCCAGCCGGCTCATGCCCGGCTTGTCCAATTCGGCTACATCCCCCACGCCAAAGAAGTCCATCAACCGCTTGTTGAAGAAGGTCGGCTCGCCTTGGGGCGTCAGACGCCTGATGTGGACCGGCACCATGTTGACGAGCTGCGAGAGTTCCCTCTCCTGGTCGCGCAACGCCTGCTGCGCCGTTATCATATCGTGGATGTCGACACTCACGCCGTACCACTGAAGGACATTGCCGGAGTTCGTCCCGCAACGCCTCCGCGCGAGTCTCGGTCCAACGATAGGAGCCGCCGCGCCGAAGCTGGCGATATTGGATGACGTAGGGGATACCTGTCCTGAATGAGCGGCCGACCATCTCGGCCGTAGTGGCCTTGTCGTCCGGATGGATGACGCTCAGATTGAACGACCCGTCGGGCGCGGTAATATCCTTCAGCATGGCACCGGTCACGTCCGTGAATCGCTTGTTGACGTAAGATGGCCTTCCTTCGCGCGTCGTGCTCCAGATCATGACCGGCACGGCGTCGATCAACTGCCGAAGTTGCTGCTCGCTCCGCCGCAACGCATCTTCGGCTTGCACTTGATCGTCGATGTCGTGGCAGAGGCCGTACCATTGGACGATGCGCCCGGTCTGATCCCGCATCGGCTCCGCACGGCTCGACATCCAGCGATACACGCCATCGGCGCCACGGAGGCGATAGCGCAGGGCGAAGGTCTCGCCGGTGGCGAAGCAACGGTTGAGGACGTCCCTAAATGCCGGCGCATCGCTGGGATGGACGGTTTCTATGACCGCATCCAGTCGGCTCTTACCTGGTTTGTCGGTATCCGCGATGTCAAAGCCGAGGAAATCGACCATGCGCTTGTTGAAGAAAACCGGATCGCCGTCCGGGGTGAGTCGCCAGATATGGCTCGGAACCATATCCACGAGCTGTGAAAGCTCCCGCTCTCGGCTCGAGCAGTTCCACCTCGACCGTCCTGTAAGCATCGAGGTCCATCGAGGCGCCGTACCATCCCGTTATGCGGCCTCGGCGGTCGTGTGTCGGCACTATTGCGGTTCGGCTCCAGTCATGGATGCCCGAGGCACGGCGAATACGGCGTTCGATGTAAAATGGATCGCCGGTCTGCAGGCTGTGCCGCCATGCGGTAGCGATGCGGTCGTACTCATCGGGATGGGATGTACGCTTGAAAACGGTATGGCCCTCATCCACAGCGGCCTGGAACTCTTCCAGCGTCGCAGAGACGAAAGTCTGGGCGAAGGGGGTCAGATAGGTTGGCCTCCCGGTAGCGTCAAACGCCCATGCGTTGCCAAGCAGGCGCTCGACGATCTTCGCCGCCTGAACGGCTTCGTCGTTTCTTGGCGGGTTGGACGCTATCTTTGTTGGCTGCTGCGGCGCCGACCCCCGGTCGCCGATGTCGGCACTGAAGCCGCTCCACACTTGGGTGCCACTGGGCTCGCGTAACGACTCTGTACGGACCTCGGTCCAACGATAGTTACCGTCCGGCTGGCTTCGCCAGTACCTGATGTGGAAAGGGGTGCCTCCCCAGAATGAGGCGGCGACCATGAGCGCCCGCGTAGCCTTATCGTCCCGATCGGCGACGCTCACGAGCGGCGAGGTGCGAGGCGCGACCTTTTCCCTGGGAGTTGGGCCGATGACTGGGTAGGACGGCGTTTCCTCTCGCGTTGCGGTCCGGGTCGACGCTTCGGCATTAGCTCGGCGGTGACTCGCTCGATCTGACGATCACTCCAATGCAAAGCGCCACGGCGAAGAACGCCGCCCACGCCTGAGCGACATCACGCATCGCGCCCGCGTAAAACCCAGCGAGGAGCAGCGAGCCTACCAATCCGACCGCCGACAGTTGCATGCAGCAGCAGTGCCGTGCGGCCGCGAGCCAACAGGAAGAGGGCGGCGCTCGGAGCCACCAGGCCGAACGGGGTCATCATTAGCCAGGACACGGCGATCCCGACGGTCGACGCCGCGATCGCAGGGACGAGAGGCTGCTGAGAGAGTGCTGCTCGCATGATCGGCTGCTCCGGCTGAGAGGCACGTGCCTCCGCGACCTCGGCTGCTAGCCTAGCACTCTCTCCTCCACCCCGGACTTGCCAATCCATGCCGCAAGCTAGCGCCACCGCACTCGACCGGCATCCTATGGAAATCCATGCATTTGCCCTTTGTGCGCGAGGCATGCAGGCGACGAGCAAAGAGCCGGACAGGTTGGACACTCGGCTGTCCTTTTCCTTGGCCGCAGAGAGAAACCGGAAAATCTCTGCGTTCGCGATCCTCGTCTCTTTGTCTTTCTAATTGATAAGGCTCCGACGCGGGCCTGGGTGAGTCCGAGCCCGGCGCCAATCGTGCGAGCGTGTAGACCAGCCGCAGGGCTACTTTGCCCGCCTCGCGACTTCTTGAGCCTTGACGTAGCTCTCGACGACCGCAGCGTAGTTTGGCGAAACGTGAGCATAGAGCTTGCCTATCTCTCCCGCTTCCGGGCGGTTCCAGGTTCGATGGACTTCCGAGAGCACTGCATTGGTCGTCGTGGGGATGACGCCACCCTGGACGAGGCGCGCCAGAGTCGTCCGGTTCGCCATCTCGCTGACATCGCCCGAAGCATCCATCACGGCGTAGACGTTGTATCCCGCCACTTTCGCATCGAGCGCGGGGAACATCACGCAAACGCTGGTCCACACTCCAGCCATGATGAGAGTCTTGCGACCGGTAGCGCGCACTGTTTTGACGAAGTCTTCATTGTCCCAGGCGTTCACTTCGCCCTTGCGGGCTACATAGACGGCATGTGGCGCGAACTCGTGGATCTCCGGCATGAGCGGCCCATTCGTGCCGTTGGGCTCGGACGCCGTTGTGATGACCGGGATTTTCATCAGCGTGGCGAGCTTGGCGAGCATCACAGTGTTGGAACGCAGTTCGGCGACGGTTATGTCTTTGACGGTTTGGAACAGACCCGCTTGGTGATCGAGCAGCAAGAATACGGTGTCCGACGGATCGAGCAGCGCTGCCCCGCCTCCTGTGGGAAGAACGCTCGATCGAGCGCTGGCTTGAGGGGCTTGAGCCAGCGCGCGGGAATCAGACGAAAGAACGCCGATTGATAGAATGCCAGCAAGTACGAGTAGCGTCTTTCTGAAGTTGGTCGACATCGCTTGCTCCCTTTCCAATACCTGACGTCGCGACCACGATCGCGCGGAGATTCAAGATCGCGCTGCATTTCGCCCGTTCGGAGCGGAATTGGAATCATCCTATGGTCTAGGCCGCACACATCCCGCGCATATTCATCGGGCAGTACTTCCCCGGCGCGGATATGCTCGCCGACCTAGGCGGCAGGTACTTTTCGCATGACATTGTTGCGGTAGAGTCTGAGCCTGAGCCGCCAATCGGCTGTCAATTTTGCTGTGATGCAGGTTGCGCACGGCGCAAGCCAATTCCGAGTTAGGCGGCGCGTGCCGACCCCACGGGGGCCGGCGGCAGAGGTGGTCGATACGGCCGTGGGCAAGGCGGTCGACGGAGTTGAATAACAGCTCCCTGACATCTTTCCTGCTCGAAAACGACATCATCAGCTACACCGATCCGATGGACAAGAAAGACTATGTCCTGGTCACCAACTCCAGCCGCAGCGCAGTGCGCATGTCGCTCTCCGATATCGCATCGGCCAAGCCGATGCCCGTTGAAGTGCCGAGCAATTACGGTCCCGCCGGCATCAACCAGTTCCCCATTCCGGCGGAGGCCGTCCACCTCGACATGCTGAACCCCTACTGGGCCGTCGCGATAAGGCGCAACGTCAAGGATCCGCGCCATCTCGAGCTGGCCACGCTGCCGCTGCCCTTCTTCCTCGATCGCGCGGCGCATCAGGTGGAAATGAACTTCCCGGGCGCGGCCGACCCGTTCGGCTATCGCCAGCATCAGCCGCTGGCGCGATGATCTCGCGCTACATGCGCGCCCTGCTGTTGGCGGCGTCGGTGCATGTCGCGCCGGCGCCCGCCGCCTGCGACGAAATGCAGACGAAACCGTCGATCCGGATCGTAACTCCCTCCGAACCGGGCGGCAGTGTCGATGTCCTCTGGCCGCAAGCCGGTTCGCTGCCGAGCTTGCAAGCCGACGACGCGGTCCGGCAAAGGCTGGCCTCCGCCTTTCGGGTCTACGTGGAAGCCGCTGGCGCCGCATCGCCGATGGCCGGCCGCTACGAGATTCTGGCAGACCGCTTCCGCTTCACGACGCGATTCCCGTTTCGACCGGGGATCGCCTATGCCGTTGCACTCGACGCGGACTGCCTTCTTGTCATTGGGGCGCTCGCATGCGCGTCCCCGGCACTGCCTGACGCCGCCTTCACGATCACGGCGGCCGAGCATGCGGCTGCGCGCGTCGCCGCGGTCGAGCCACAGATCGACCGCCTGCCTGCCAACCTGCTTCGCTTCCACATCCATTTCTCCGCGCCCATGGCGCAGGGCAACGTCTACAGGCATATATCTGTGGCTCGAGCCGACGGCTCGCTCGTGCCGTCGCCGTTCCTCAATCTTTCGTTGGAGCTCTGGGATCGGGAGCAGAAGCGCCTGACGGTGCTGCTCGACCCCGGCCGCATCAAGCGCGGTGTGGGCCCGAATCTCGAAGCCGGCCCACCGCTGATCGAAGCCGAGACCTACACCCTCAGAGTGGGACCGGGTCTGCGCGACGCCCGCGGGCGCGTGCTGACGGAAGCGTTTGAGAAGACCTTCGTTGCGGTGGCGCCCGAATCCGAGAGGCTCGATCCGCGGCGCTGGACGATCATGACGCCCAATCGCGGCTCGCGAGAACCGCTGCGTGTCGAGACAGCTGTCCACATCGACAGCGGTGCATTCGGCGGAGCAATCAGGATCGTCACGGATAAAGGGGAGACGGTGGTCGGAACGGCTTCGCCGCTTCCGAACGCGCCCGCATGGCAGTTCATCCCGGATCGCGATTGGCCACCGGGACGGTATCGCGTCGTGGTAGGCGCGGAGGTTGAGGATATTTCCGGCAACTCGGTGCAATCGGCCTTCGACGCCATTGCTGGCCGGTCGGCTTCGCTGCCGGACGAGCAGCTGCAACTATCATTCGAGATAGGGGGGCGTTAGGGATTTGCAGAAAGCAGCGGGCAGCAAAGGGCGGCATTCGGTCGCCCTTGATCGGCCTCTACAAGGAGGCTGAGGTCGCGCTATGCACGACCGGCAGCGACGAAGGCGAATCCTATGGCCGCAAGCTCGAAACCATCATGAGAGGTGAAGTCATGAAGATCGTGGTTATCGGCGGGACCGGCTTAATCGGGTCGAAGGTAGTAGAGAAGCTAAAGCAAAAGGGGCATGAGGCAATTGCCGCCGCGCCAAACACGGGCGTCAACACCATCACCGGCGAGGGGCTCAAGGAGGCCATGGCCGGCGCGCAGGTGGTGATCGACCTCGCCAATTCGCCCTCCTTTGAAGACAAGGCGGTGCTGGACTTCTTCGAGACCTCCGGCCGCAATCTTCTCGCGGCGGAGGCCGCAGCGAGCGTCCGGCACCATGTCGCGCTATCGATCGTCGGAACCGACCGGTCCGACAATGGCTATTTTCGCGCCAAGGTCGCGCAAGAGAACCTGATCAAGACCTCCGACATCCCCTACACCATCATACGCTCGACCCAGTTCATGGAATTCCTCCGCGGCATCGTCGCTTCAAGTGCTGATGGAAACATACTCAGGATTTCGCCCGGCCTGTTCCAACCCATAGCGGCGGAGGACGTTGCTGCCATTGTTGCCGATGTGGCGCTCGCGGCGCCGCGAAGCGGCATCGTCGAGATCGCCGGCCCGGAACGAGCGCCGTTCAACGAAATCGTCGCCCGCTACCTGAAGGCGGTCGGCGACCCGCGTAAGGTCGTGAGCGACCCCGAGGCTCGATACTTCGGCAGCCGGGTGGAGGAGCACTCGCTCGTGCCGTTGGGCGAGGCGCGCCTCGGCCGCATCGGTTTCGACGAATGGCTCCGCCGCTCACAGGCAGCAGCCTGATCCTGCATTGGAGGCACGCCCAGGAGCTCACCCGCTGGCACGAGCTGATCCCGGGCGACGAACGAAGGAGGCGACTATGACGACCAAACTCGTTGCATTGGTCCTGCTATGCCTCATGAGCGGCACGGCGATGGCTCAGGAGCCTAAGGTCGCGGCGCTCATGTCCAAAGATCTTCCGGAGAGTTCCGGCAGGGAAGTTCTGGTGATCACGGTAGAGCATGCGCCAGGCGGGGCGAGCGCGATCCACCGACACAATGCACATGCGTTTGTTTACGTACTGGAGGGCTCCGTCGTGATGCAGCTCAAGGGTGGACAACAAGTAACACTCACACCAGGACAGACCTTCTATGAAGGCCCGGACGATGTTCATGTCGTTGACCGGAACGCAAGCGGTACCAATCCGGCGAAATTCCTGGTGTTCTTGATCAAGGACAAGGGTGCTCCGGCGCTCGTGCCAGCAGAGTGACGTTGAATGGACAAAGCGGGTCTTTGGTCGATCATGTTGTGCCGGCTTACCGAGCGCTGATGGAAAGCTATGACCAGGCGCAGCGTGTGGCGCAGAAGGGACATGAAACCAAATTGGGCAAGCTGGAGCCCGCCATCGCGTAACCTGTTGGAGCAGCCAGACCGAAAAATTCTCTGCATTTTCGTTGGCTGAAGGCAGCCCGCAAACGCGCAGCGGTCATTGCCCCGCCCGAGCTCACAGCGGAACCGCCGGTCCCGGAATGGCGGAAGCTCCTCGCCCAATTCGCCGATGGGCTGGTGATCCTGCTGATTATCGCGGGCGCGGTTTCCGCGGGACTATGGCTGTATGAACGCGATGCCGCCCTGCCCTACGAGGCGATTGCGATTTTCGCCATCGTGCTACTCAACGCGCTGATAGGCTATTTCCAGCATGCCCGCGCTGAGCAGGCTGTCGCCGCCTTGCGCCAGATGTCTGCCGCGCACGCAAAGGTGATCAGGGATGGCGCACGACAAACCATTTTGGCGGCCGACCTTGTGCCCGGTGACGTCATCCTGGTCGAAGAGGGCGACACCATTCCGGCAGACGCGCGATTGATCGAATCGACGGCGCTGCAGACAGCGGAGGCGGCGCTCACAGGCGAGAGCTTGCCGGTATCGAAGGAAGTCGCCCCGATCGCGGCAGAGGCGGACCTTGGTGACCTGCACAATATGATCTTCAGTGGCACGGCCGCGACGTACGGACACGGCCGCGTGGTGGTCACGGCGACCGGGATGCAAACCCAGATGGGGCGCATCGCCGGAATGCTGAAACAAGCCCCGGACGAGGCTACGTCGCTGCAGAAGGAGCTCGACAGGGTCGGCAAGGTGCTGGCCATCATCGTCGTCATTATCGCGGCGGTGATGATCGGCACGATTCTTCTCATCGAGGACGTGCGCGGATTTTCCGCTGTCTTCGATGTCCTCATCCTTGGTGTCGCGCTTGCGGTCGCGGCGGTGCCGGAAGGCCTCCCGGCCGTGGTGACGGTAGTATTGTCGCTCGGTGTTCAGCGCATGGCGAAACGAAACGCCAT
This sequence comes from uncultured Alphaproteobacteria bacterium, assembly GCA_963788095.1. GTDB lineage: Bacteria > Pseudomonadota > Alphaproteobacteria > Rhizobiales > Xanthobacteraceae > CAVTXS01. The sequence goes on from CAWBFP010000022.1 coordinate 40,364, forward strand.
CGTCCGCCATCTCGCCGCAGTGGAAACGCTCGGCTCGGCGAACGTCATCGCGTCAGACAAGACCGGCACGCTCACCAGAAACGAAATGACGGTGCGTCTCGCCGTCACCGCGAGCGGCCGCGTGACCTTTGGCGGAACGGGTTACGCGCCGGAGGGCGAGGTGAGCCGTGAAGGGGGAGGGCCGCTGGATGGTGCGTTGCGATCCGAATTGGTGCGTGCACTCACCGTCGCCGACCGCGCCAACAATGCTGTGCTGCAAGAGCATGAGGGAAAGTGGACGGTGCAGGGCGATCCGACCGAAGGCGCGCTGATCGTCGCGGCCCGCAAGGCCGGTCTCGAAGACAAAGCGCTCGACGCCCGTTTCGTCCGCACGGCGGAGCTGCCGTTTTCTTCCGAGCGCAAGCTGATGAGCACGCTTCACAGCGATGCCGAGCGGCAGGAGCGCCTACTCGCGCTGACCAAGGGTGCGCCTGACGTGCTGCTCGCCCGCTGCACGCACGAGTTGGTGGGCGAGGAGTCGAGGCCTCTGACAGCGAAACGCCGCGCTGAAGTCCTGAAACTCAACGAAGAACTCGCTGGCGAAGCGCTGCGCACCCTTGGGGTCGCCTTTCGTTCGCTGCCGAAGGATACGCGCCAACCCGAGACATTCGACGACGGCGTAGAGCGGGATCTCGTCTTCCTCGGTCTCATCGGCATGATCGATCCGCCGCGCGAGGAAGCAGCGCAGGCGGTGGCGCGCGCGAAAGGCGCTGGCATCCGACCGATCATGATCACCGGCGACCATCCCAAGACGGCATCCGTCATCGCCACCGAGTTGGGCATTGTGGCAGATGGCCGTGCTGCTACCGGCTCGGAACTGGAAAAGATGCCGGACGCGACGCTCGACGAGGTGGTGCGGGAGGTCTTGGTCTATGCGCGTGTCAATCCCGAACACAAGCTGCGGATCGTGAAGGCATTGCAACGCCACGGAATGACGGTGGCGATGACCGGCGATGGCGTCAACGACGCGCCCGCTCTCAAGACGGCCGACATCGGGGTGGCAATGGGCATCGCCGGGACCGACGTGTCCAGGGAGGCCGCCGACATGGTGCTCGCCGATGACAACTTCGCGTCCATCGTCGCCGCTGTCGAAGAGGGCCGCGCGATCTTCGCCAACATCAGGAAGTTCCTTCGCTATTTGCTGTCGTCGAACATCGGCGAAGTGATGACCATGTTCTTCGGTGTTCTGCTGGCTGGTGTAATCGGGCTGACTGCGGCGGATAGCGGCGGCGTCGTGCTTCCGCTGCTGGCAACGCAGATTCTCTGGATCAATCTGGTCACCGATGGTGCGCCCGCACTTGCCCTCGGCGTCGATCCTGCGGATACCGGGACCATGACCCAGCCGCCGCGACCGCTCGGCGAGGGTGTCATGACCCGCCGCATGTGGAGGGGCATATTTTTCGTTGGCCTGGTGATGGCGGTGGGAACGCTCTTGGTGCTCGACGCCTCGCTCCCCGGCGGCCTGATCGAAGGCTTCGGGACCATGCGTTATGGGCAGACGATGGCCTTCACGACGCTCATGCTGTTCCAGCTGTTCAATGTGTTCAATGCGCGCTCCGACGAGCGGAGCGCATTCGAAGGACTGTTTACGAATAAGTGGCTCTGGGCGGCCGTGGCACTATCGCTTCTCTTGCAAGTTGCCGTCGTCTACACCCCCTTTCTGCAGGAGGCGTTCTCGACCACGAGCTTGAGTGCTACTGACTGGCTGTTCTGCGGGGCGGTGGCGAGCTCCGTGCTGTGGATCCGCGAGATCGCCAAGATCATTACGCGGGCGCGCCTACGAGTTGGCCGAGAAAGGGCGGGGGATCGAGTATGTCCGTCCGCGGCGTCCCTGTAGGTCCCGGCAGAGAAGTGGATATTGCGCCGCTCAGGCACGCCCCGCTGGCAGCGACCTCATCGCGTGCGCCAGTCGGCGGAGCTTGGCAAAGTTGCGCATTTCGGAGGGTCGGAAGGTTGAGGCAAAGCGATTGCTGCAGCCGATTTACGAGCAATTCTCCGGTGGTCCCGAGTTTGCCGACTTGCGTGAACTGAGGACGTTACTGCTGGGAATAGGACAGTGAACGCGCATATCTTGTACGAGAGCAAAAGCGAACTCATGGCCGAGTTCGATTGCCTCGTCGGTCTTGATGAGCTTTGCAGCGTTGATCACGGTCTGCGGCTTCATAGGACTGCCGGGGCCGCGCTCGTCGCTGACGCCCCATTTGGAGAACAACGCGTAGGCGCGGCGCGAAGCCTTTACTGCACCGGAACTCGCCGCTAGCATGGCGTCAGGCACGCGGAGCGCCGGGCGCGCACCGCGATAGTTGGAACGGCGGTTCCGACGGGCTGTCTATCCCATTCGTTTCGGTTTATCGCACCGGCGCTTTGGCGTCGGCGCCTGGAGGATCGCCATGCTGTTCAGGCGCTTCATTGCGTTTGCCGCCGTTCTGGCGAGCGTCGCGGCGGCCGTCCCTGCTGCCGCGCAAGAAAAGACCATCACCGCCTTTGCGGCCGCCTCGCTCAAGAACGCGCTCGACGACGTCAATGCCGCCTTCAGCCGGCGCACCGGCATCAAGGTCGTCGCAAGTTACGGCGCATCGTCCGCCCTGGCACGCCAGATCGAGCAGGGGGCTCCAGCCGATGTGTTCGCGTCGGCGGACACCGACTGGATGGACTATGCGTCGCAGAGGAAGGCGATCAGAGATGATTCGCGCGTCCACCTGCTCGGCAACCGGCTCGTGCTGATCGCGCCGAAGGACTCCAAGATCGGACCGGTGACGATCGGGCCCGGGTTCGACCTTTCGAAGCTTGCGGGCGACGGACGCGTCGCTACCGCCGACGTGCGCGCGGTGCCGGTCGGCAAGTACGCCAAGGCGGCTCTCGAGAAGCTCGGCGCCTGGACCGCGGCCGAACCGAAGCTCGCGATGACCGAAAACGTCCGCGTAGCCCTCGCGCTGGTTGCCCGCGGCGAGGCACCGCTCGGCATCGTGTACGAGACCGACGCCAGGGTCGAGCCGAACGTCAAGATCGTCGGCCATTTCCCGGAGGACTCGCATCCGCCGATCATCTACCCGATGGCGCTGACCGTGAATGCCAAGCCGGAAGCTGCGGCCTATCTGTCGTTCTTGCGTTCCACCGCGTCCAAGGCCGTGTTCGAGAGATACGGGTTCACCTTCCTGATCCAGCCGACGTCGTGATCCCGGCAGTGCCGCGGACCGCGGACGCCGCAGGAACGTGAGGGCGGTCACCCGTGCTCGAGCTTTCGCCAGAAGAATGGGTCGCGGTGCGGCTGTCGGTGCGGATCGCACTGTGGGCGACGGTGGTGGCGCTGCCGCTCGGCCTCGCGGTCGCCTGGGTGCTGGCGCGCAAGTCGTTCTGGGGCAAGGCGCTGCTCGACGGTCTCGTGCATCTGCCGCTGGTGCTGCCGCCGGTCGTGACCGGCTACCTGCTGCTGATCTCGTTCGGCCGCCGCGGGCCGATCGGCGCCTTCCTTGCCGACACCTTCGGCATCGTGTTCTCGTTCCGCTGGACCGGGGCGGCGCTGGCCTGCGGCGTGATGGGATTCCCGTTGCTGGTACGCGCGATCCGGCTGTCGATCGAGGCGGTCGACCGGCGGCTCGAGGATGCGGCCGCGACGCTCGGCGCCGACCGGTTCTGGACCTTCCTGACGATCACGCTGCCGATGGCGCTGCCCGGCGTCATCGCCGGCATGGTGCTGTGCTTCGCCAAGGCGCTCGGCGAGTTCGGCGCCACCATCACGTTCGTCTCCAACATTCCGGGCGAGACGCAGACGATCTCGGCAGCCATCTACAGCTACACACAGGTGCCCGGGGGTGACGCGGCCGCCATGCGGCTGGTGATCGTCGCGGTGGTGATTGCCCTCGTCGCACTGGTGATCTCCGAGTGGCTGGCGCGGCGCGCCGGTGCCCGCGCCTACGGTCTCGAGTGATGCTCTGCGTGGACGTCGAAAAGCGTCTGGGCGCCTTCTCCATCGCGGCCAGCTTCGAAACCGCGAGCGGCGCCACCGCGCTGTTCGGCCCATCCGGTGCCGGCAAGACGACGATCGTCAACACGATTGCCGGCCTGGTGACGCCGGACCGCGGCCGCATCGCACTCGGCGACGATGTGATGTTCGACTCGAGCACCGGCGTAAACGTCGCGCCGCATCGCCGCGGCATCGGATACGTGTTCCAGGAGGGCCGTCTGTTTCCTCACCTGACCGTGCGCCAGAATCTTCGCTACGGCCGCTGGATGCGGGGGCTCGCCCGCGACGCAGCCGAGGAAGCCCGGGTCACCGCGCTGCTCGACCTCGCGCCGTTCCTCAACCGTCGTCCGGGCCGGCTGTCGGGCGGCGAACGCCAGCGGGTCGCCATCGGTCGCGCCCTGCTGATGCGGCCGCGCCTGTTGCTGCTCGACGAGCCGCTGGCCTCGCTCGATGCCGCCCGCAAGGCGGAGATTCTCCCCTACCTGGAGCGCCTGCGCGACACGGCGGGGGTGCCGATGATCTATGTCAGCCACCATACCGACGAGGTTCGCCGCATCGCGACCGCGGTGGTCCGAATCGAGGACGGCCGGGTTGCGGCTTGCGGTGGGCTCGATCTGCTGCCGGCGATCTGAGCGCGTGCGCGCTTTTGCCTTTTTGCACGTTGGATTTGCCAGCGCATTTCCCAGTGGTGTTGATGCACGGCGAGCGCCACTGCGCCACCTCTCCCCGCTTGCGGGGAGAGGTCGGATCGTCGAGCGCGAGCGAGACGATCCGGATGAGGGGGGCTTGCCGCCAGGCACGGCCTCCGACTATGCCCCTCACCCGGCTCGCTACGCTCGCCGACCTCTCCCCGCAAGCGGGGAGAGGTGACTTAAACGCAAGCGACAATTGCTATAAAGGCCGATGTTTCCGCCTGAACGCATCGTGTGCCTGACCGAGGAGACGGTCGAGACGCTCTACCTGCTCGGCGAACAGGAGCGCATCGTCGGCGTCTCCGGCTATGCCGTGCGCCCGCCGCAGGTGCGCCGGGAGAAGCCGCGCGTCTCGGCCTTCATATCCGCGGATATCCCGAAGATCCTCGCGCTCGAGCCGGACCTCGTGCTGACGTTCTCGGACCTGCAGGCGGATATCGCTGCCGAGCTCGTCCGTCGCGGCGTAGCCGTTCACGCCTTCAACCAGCGCGACATCGCGGGGGTACTTGCCATGATCCGCACCCTCGGCGCGCTCACCGGTGCGCACGACAAGGCGGACGCGCTCGCTTGCTCGTTGGAGGCGCGCCTCGCCACGATCCGCCAGCGAAGCCTCGGCAGGCCACCCAGGCCACGGGTCTATTTCGAGGAATGGGACGACCCGATGATCTCCGGCATCGGCTGGGTCTCGGCGCTGATCGCGGCCGCCGGCGGTGACGACGTCTTTGCCGAGCTTGCCTCGCGCAAGAGCGCCAAGGACCGCATTGTTTCCGCCGCCGACGTGATCGCGCGCGATCCCGAGATCATCGTCGGCTCCTGGTGCGGCAAGAAGTTCGTGCCGGCCAAAGTCGCGGCACGGCCCGGCTTCGCCGCGATCGCGGCCGTGCGCACCGGTTGGCTGCGCGAGATCAAGTCGACCGTGATCCTGCAGCCGGGGCCGGCCGCGCTCACCGACGGGCTCGATCAGCTCGTGCGCCTCATCGACGCATGGGCGCAGGAACGCCCGCGCGCGGCATCGTAGCGCCCGGTGTTGGCAATGCAGCTTCGCCATCTCCGCTACTTCGTCAAGATCGTCGATGCTGGCAGTTTTTCGCGCGCGGCGGCGACCATTCATGTCGCGCAGCCCGCGCTCAGCCAGCAGATTGCGGAGCTTGAAGAGCAGCTCGGCCTGACCCTCCTCATACGAAGCGCGCGCGGAGTTCGCCCGACCACCGCGGGGGAGGTGTTATATCGCGAGGCTTCCGCGATTCTGCGGCAAGTCGAACGGTTGCCGAGCATCGTTCGTTCGAGCAGCGGCGATCCCGAAGGCACAGTCAGCGTGGGCATGTCGTCAACGCTCGCCGCGACGCTTGCCGGTCCGTTCATCAAGTCCTGTAAGGCGGCACTCCCGAAAGTTGTGCTGAAATTTTCTGTCGGAGACAGCCAGACCGTCAAAGCGGGGATCGAAGCCCATACGCTCGACATGGCCGTGGTGTTCGAAGACGAGCTCGTCCCGATCTTCTCCCGCAAACCCCTCTTTCGCCAGCGGCTCTACCTCATCGGCCGCCAGCCAGAGATCGACAGGGCCGCCACCATCTCGTTCGAAGCGCTCGCGAAGCTCCCGCTTATCCTGCCGAGCCAGGGCAACGTGACGCGTTCCGTCGTCGATCGCGCGTTTGCGACCGCCGGCAAGTCCCCAAATGTCATCGCCGAAGCCGACCTGCTGTCCAGCACCCTTGCGATGGTGCAAACCGGAATCGGCAGCGCCATCGTTCCCAAAGGCGACATGTCGGACATCGCCGGTGACGCATCGTTCCAGTCGTTGCTGATCGAACCTCCGCTGTTCCTTACGGCATCGATTATTTCGTCGGGCGATTTTCCACTGACGTTTGCCGCCGAAGCTGTCCGCAAGGTGCTCACACAGTTCGCGGGAAACCATCTCGAAGGTATCAACGCTCCGGGCGCCGAGTGGATTGGCGGCGCTGTCTAGCGCATTTCCGGTGGTGATGGTGCACGGCAGCGCCGCTGCGCCGCCTCTCCCCGCCGGGGAGAAGTGATTCAGCAAAGCGACAATTGCTCTAGAACGCTTTCCGCAGGCGTGCCGGCTATAGGCGCGAACGATAGCTGCATATCGAAGTAATATTTTTCATCGCCGGTGCCTTGCGTCATTGTTCCACCAGCTGAACGGGCGTCGATGCACGACTGCCCAATATCTGAACGAGGGACGAGCCATGGCCAAGCTGATCTATCGTGTTGTCTCCGCCTGCGGTGCCCTTGGTTACGGATATCCAAAGGAGTCGCTCGAAGCCGCGATAAAGGGGCGCGTCGATGCCATCATCTGCGACGGCGGCTCGATGGATGCCGGACCCTATTATCTCGGTACTGGAACGGAGTATTTCGAGCGCGAAGCCGTGAAGCTCGATTACCGCCACATGGTGGAAGCAGGCAAGAAACTCGGCTGTCCAGTGATCCTCGGCAGCAGCGGCATGGCGGGCGGCAACCGCAACCTCGATTTTATGCTCGATGTCGCAAAAGAGGTCTTCAAAGAACTCGACGTGCAGAACGCCAAGGTCGCCGTGATCGGCGCCGAACTCGACCCGGAAATCGTTATCAAGGAGTTTCGCAAGGGCGCGCTGCGCGCGACCGGCGTCGGCCCCGAACTGAGCGAGGATGGGTTGCGCGAGAGCATGATCGTCGGGCAGATGGGAATTCATCCGCTGATCACGGCCTTTGGACGGCGGCGCGCAATATGTCATCGCCGGCCGGTCGTGTGACATCGCGCTGTTTGCCTCCGACATGGTCCGGCGCGGCATCGACGCCGGCCTCGCCTATCACGTCGGCCACGTGCTCGAATGCGGCGCGCTCGCCTGCGATCCAGGTTCGCCATCCGACTGCCTTGTCGCCGAAATCTACGACGACGGCACGGCCCTGTTCGTTGCGCCGAACCCGAACCGGCGTTGCACCGCCTATTCGATCGCCGCTCACTCGCTCTACGAGGAGAGCCATCCGCAGCTTCAGTTCTATCCGGAAGGCATTCTCGCGATGGAGAAGACCGAGTTCTTCGCGAAGGATTCTCGCGTCGCCGGCATTCGCAACAGTCGCTTCGTGCGCTCGGGCAAGCCCTGGCCCTGGAGCATCAAGCTCGAGGGGTCGCGCCGGCTCGGCGGCCGCAAGGTATCGCTGATCTACATCGATCCCGTCGATCTACCGAAAATTCCGACGGATGTCCTTGTCTATGGTCGCAACGGCGTGCAGGTGCAGCCGGTTGAACCCGGCCAGCGCGAGCTCGGGATCATCATCGAAACGACGGCAAAGACCAAGGACGCGGCCGAGCTGTTGGCGAGCCTGCTGACGCATTACCTGATCCACTACGGCTACCCGGGACGCAAGGCGACAGCCGGCAACGTCGCCTACCCGCTGTCGCCAAACCTGGTGAGCTTCAAACGGGAGGACGGCCTTTACGGCGCGATCGTTCCGAGCGGCACCCGCGACCCTGTGTTCTTCGAGAATTACGCGAACATCAAGGCGGCGGTGATCAAATTGATCGAAGACGAGTTTCCAGATGCCCTGGCCAATGCGAGTTACACGATCACGGACGCGGACGGGGCGAACCCCGCGATTCTGTTGCGGACGGTGAACCGCGATCCCAAACAGCTCGCCGCCCTGCATGCAGCGGAGATCGCACGCATCACCGCGATCGCAAAACCAAGGTCGACGTCGCGGCTAAACCTCGATGCTCCGGACGCCTACGCTTGGTCGCTCTATCACCTGCTTCAGAACGAGGATGTAATCAAGAACGTGATGTTTCCGATCACATACTATCGCGCCAGCGGTGCTGCTTGGGTCGAGGAAGGCACGGAACGTCCACGGTACTATGACATCGGCGAAACTGGTTTCACCGGCAATGTCGACGATCGAACGCTCTCGCTCATTGCCGATATCTCGCCCACAGCCAAGGAATTCGGCACGCACCGGCTGCTGGACATGGCCGTTGTCATCCGCAGCAAGGACGCGGGAATAAACCGCCTGACCTTCGATATCATCTTCACTTCCGCCGAAAACTACGAAACGGCGTTGCGCTCGAACATCTTCAGCAGCGACAGCATCGCAAAGATTCTGAAGCTGCCGGCTGCGCGTGTGGTGGGGACCTTTTTCGTCGATACCTGCAACGCCATCAAGATATCGATCGATCGCCCAAACATTTCCGCGTCGGTGGACGAGCGCGATGTCTTTGGCGCACAACAGCAGGCTGCCATTGAGGGGTTGAACATTCCGATACATCCAGCAGCGTTGGCAAAGGCGTCGGCCTTCTGAATCAATTCGCCGGATACCCGTATACGCTACCTGTCGCCCCATCCGAGCCGCGTGAACAGGCCGCGGATCGCGGCGCGTATCCGCCCGGCCCAGGACGCCGGCCCGGCCTCGGGCTCCGCCAAGTCGAGACCGACGGTGGTCACGCGGCCGTCGATCACGCGGTCCGCGATCAGCTGAATTGTGCCGAGCGGCACCCGATCGCCGATATGCACCGCCCCGTGGAAGCGTTCCTCAAATAGTTCCGCGAGCGTCTTGGAGAAGTCGTGGTCGGAAATCGACAGCCCGTAGATTTCGCCGAGCGCAGCAAGCGTCGTGTCGCCCGAAACATAGAAATCCCCCAACAGTCGCATGTCGGGAACCGCCGGGCGCGGCATGTCGACGAAGAAGCGGTCGAGCGCCTGCGCCTTCTCGGGCGGCGCCAGGAAATAGACGTAGTCGTCCTCGTGGATCTCGTCGGCCTCGTTCGGCGAGAGCACGCGCTGCTGGCGCACGACCAGCGCCAGCTTCGCCCAGGACGGCACGATCCGCTGGCGGAAGATAAAGGCTGCGCGCCGTGACCGCGTAGCCGACCAGCTCCTGCGCCAGCTGCCCGGGCAGATCGAGCTCGACCGGCGCGGCGCGGCATCGACGCCGCGGCAGCGCGACATGCAGCCGGTGGGCCGCGGCGGCGATGGTCCAGCCCTGCACCAGCAGCGAGACCAACACCACGACGAACGCGACGTCGAAATAGATGTACGCCTTGGGCAGTCCCGCCAGCAGAGGGATCGACGCGAGGAAAATGCCGACGGCGCCGCGCAAGCCCGACCCAGGAGATGAACAGCTTCTCGCGCAGCGAGAAACGGAACGGCCACAGACACAAAAATACCGCGACCGGGCGCGCGAACAACATTAGCGTCAAGCGCAACCACAAGCGCCGGCACAAGGGTCGACGGCAGTCGTCCGGGCCAGACCAGAAGGCCGAGGATGACGAACATCGCGATCTGCGCGAGCCAGGTCGCCGCATCGAGGAAAACGACGATCGTGTTGTGGGCCCGGGTCGGCCGGTTGCCGACGACGCAGGCCGGCCACATAGGCCGCGAGGTAGCCGGAGCCGTGAGCCGCCTCGGCCAGGCCGAACACCACCAGCGCGCCGGTCGCGACGAAGGGTGCGTGCAGTCCCTGCGGTAGATCGCAAGCCGGTTAAGCACGAACACGATGCCGCGCGCCGCCGGCGACGCCGAGCAGAGGGCCGAGGACTGCCTTCGCGGCGAGCATCGGAGGCGATCGTCTGCCAAGCTATGTTTCCCAGCAGCAGGATTTCGATCAGCACGATGGTGAGAAAGATCGCGAACGGATCGTTGGTGCCGGACTCCACTTCCAGCGTCGCGCTGACGCGCGGCCGCAACCGCAGGCCGCGCGCATGCAGCAGGAAGAAAACGGCGGCCGCGTCGGTCGACGCGATCACGGCCCCGACCAGCAGGCTTTCGATCCAGTCGATATCGAGCATGAAGTTTGGCGACCGGCGCGCGACAGCGGCGGCGGTGACCAGCACGCCGACGGTCGCAAGCATCCCGGCCGGCGCCAGCACGCTGCGGAAAGTCTGAAACCGGGTCCGCAGGCCGCCATCGAACAGGATCAGCGCGAGCGCCACGGCGCCAACCGTATAGGCGCGCCGGACGTCGTCGAACTTGATGCCGCCGGGGCCGGCTTCGCCGCCAGCATGCCGATAAGGAGGAAAATGAACAGCAGCGGGGCGCCAAACCGCAGCGCGACCAGGCTCGACAGGATGCCGGCAAACACCAGCAACGCGCCCAGCAAGATCGTCAGGTTGATCGTGTCGATCGAGGCCATGGCGTAATCGTCATCCCCGCCGTGCGCCGGGAATTGCACATCCTTACCGTCCCTTGTAGCACTGAAGACATAAATGGCCGCGACAAGCGCGGCCACCACGACAAGCTCGCCGATCGGCAGTTTCCAGACGAATTAGAACCCCACCTTGTCGCCGCCCTTGAGCGAGAGGATCTCGCGCGCCTCGTCCGGATTGGCGACCTCGAGCCCAAGGCCCTCGATGATCTTGCGCACGTTGCGTGACCTGCTGCGGCGTTCGATTCGGCGAGCTTGCCGGGCCCGATCCAGAGTGAGTCCTCGAGCCCGACGCGCACGTTGCCACCCATGGCGGCCGCCATGGCGGCGATCGGCATCTGATTGCGGCCGGCGCCGAGCACCGACCAGCGGTACTTGTCGCCGAACAGCCGGTCGGCGGTGCGCCGCATCATCATGACGTCTTCGGGATGGGTGCCGATGCCGCCCAGAATGCCGAACACCGACTGCACGAACAGCGGCGGCTTGACCAGGCCGCGATCGAGGAAATGCGCCAGGTTGTAGAGGTGGCGCGATGTCGTAGCACTCGAACTCGAAGCGGGTGTTGTTGCCCGCGCAGGTCGTTGAGGATGTACTCGATGTCCTGGAACGTGTTGCGGAACATGAGGTCGCGCGTGCCTTCGAGATAGGGCCGCTCCCAGTCGTGCTTGAACTCCTTGTAGCGGTTGAGCATCGGGTAGAGCGCCGAAGTTGATCGAGCCCATGTTGAGGCTCGCGACTTCCGGCTTGAAGCTCGGCCGCCGGGCGCACCCGCTCCTCGACCTTCATCGTGGGCGAGCCGCCGGAGGTGAGATTGATCACGCAGTTCGAGCTGCTGCTTGATGCGCGGCAGGAACGCGCATGAACGCCTCCGGCGTCTGATCCGGCCGGCCGTTCTGCGGATTGCGCGCGTGCAGGTGGATGATGGCGGCGCCCGCCTCGGCGGCGCCGATCGCGGCATCGGCGATCTCGTCCGGCGTGATCGGCAGGTGCGGCGACATCGACGGCGTGTGGATCGCGCCCGGTGACGGCGCAGGTGATGATGACTTTGCGGTTCGCCATGAGTGTTTCCTCGTTGGCCGCTTTGATTCTGCGCGGTGCCTGCGATGATAGCCGCTCATGGCCTCGCCTGCGAAGCCTTGTGGGCGCGCAGCGCCGCCAGCCGGCGGTCGCGCCAGCGCGTACGGGCATCGAGCCGCGCGCGATCCGGGCACCTCGATCCATTCGCGCAGGAGCGGCTTGCACGTTCGACGGACCGAAGACCTCTGGGCCGGCGGGCGCCGACTGCAGGCTGCGGTAGAACCCGGTGTAGCGCGCACAGTAATCGGGCATGCCGCCCGGGGCATTGAGCTCGATGGTCTCGAACGGACCCATGAACGACCAGCGCAGGCCGAGGCCGTCCTTCATGGTCTTGTCGAGATCTTGCGGCGAGACGAAACCCTCCCCGACCAGGCGGAAAGCTTCCGCCAGCAGCGCGCCCTGCAGCCGATTGACGATGAACCCCTCGATCTCCTTGCGCACCACGATCGGCACTTGGCCGATCGACTCGTAGACCGCCTTGGCACGCGCGATCGTCTCCGGCGCGGTCCAGGGCGCACCCGAAAGCTCCACGATCGGCACCAGGTGCGGCGGGTTGACCGGGTGGGCAACCAGGCAGCGGGCGCGGCCCGGCAGCTCCGCCGTGAAGCGGCTGGCGACGATTGCCGAGGTGGAGGAGGCGAGGATGACGTCGGGCGACGCCAGGCGGTCGAGCTCGCGGAACAGCGGGAGCTTGGCCTCCACGGTCTCGGGCGCGTTCTCCTGCACGAAGGCCGCACCGTCGAGCGCATCGGCGAGATCGCGCGCCGACCGCACCCGCTTGGCGGCAGCCTCTGGATCGCGGGCCAAGCCGTGTTCGGCCTGCCCCGCCAGGCCCGCGGCGACCATGCCGAGCGCCTCACGGCCGCACCCGGCAAGGGATCGTGGATCGCGACGTCCCATCCGGCGCGGGCAAACACCATCGCCCACGAGCGACCGATGAGGCCGGCTCCGATCATCGCGGCACGGGCATCGAATACACTCCTTTGACATTCACTCAGCCGTCATCATCCGCGAAAGCGATGACGAATCGCCGGCACCAGGTTCACCGCCAGCTTGGCGCTTACTGGGTCCGCCCGCTTTCGCGGGGATGACGGCGAAGTGATGGTGCGGCGGTTGTCAAAGCCACAGCACTTTCCTTCGCAGCTCGAGATCGTCCCGCAGCAGCGCCGACTGCCCGCTCCATGTGGTCGCGCCGCGCTCCAGCACCACGGTGCGATCGGACAGCGCGAGCGCGAGGTCGAGGTGGTGATCCACCACCACCAGCGCGACCTCGTAGCGCAGCTTGTCGAACGCCTCGAACAGCTCCTCGGTCACCGCCGGCGATAGGCCCTCGAACGGCTCGTCGAGGAGGAGCACCCGCACGTCGCCGGCGAGCGCGCGCGCGACCGCCACCATCTGCTGCTCGCCGCCCGAGAGATAGTCGGCGGGCGTGCGCCAGCGCTCTTTCAGCCGCGGGAAGAACCACAGGATGCGCTCCTCGTCCCAGTGGATGCCCTTGCCGGTGAGCCGCTTGAGCCGGCCGAGCTCCAGGTTCTGCTCGACCGTCATGCCGGCGAACAGCGCGCGGCCCTGCGGCACGTAGCCGATGCCGCGCCGCGCGATCGCGTCCGCCGGCAAGCCCGCGACCTCCTCGCCCGCAAGCCGCACCGCGCCCGCGCTCGGCGGCACGATGCCGATCAGCGGACTTGAGCAGCGTCGACTTGCCGGCGCCATTGCGGCCGAGCAGCGCCACGATCTCGTGCTCGGCACGTGCAGCGAGACGCCGTGGAGGATGTGGCTCTTGCCATAGAAGGTGTCGATCTTGTCGACCTCGAGCAGCGGCGTCGCACCGGCCGCGGAGGTGCGCGGCTTCGAGGCAAGCGCCGCCGCGCCGGAGCCGATATAGACCTCGCGCACCTTGGCGTCGTTGCGGGCCGCATCGACCGTGCCGTCAACCAGGACCTTTCCCTCGTTCATGACGGTGACATGGTCGGCGATCTGGAACACGCGATCGATGTCGTGCTCGACCAAAAGGACAGGAATTTCCGCCGAGAGGCTCTTCACCAGAGCGGCGATGCGCGCCCGCTCGGCGGCGGCAAGCCCCGCGAGCGGCTCGTCCAGCAGCAACACACGTGGGCGCGTCGCCAGCGCAAGGCCCATGTCGAGCAGCCGCTGGCCGCCGTACGAAAGCGAGGCGGCCTCCGCCGGCTCCATGCCCTTGAGCCCCAGATAGGCCATCAGCTCGGCGGTCTCGGCATTGACGTCGGCAAGCGAAGCGGTCGAGGTCCAGGTCGCCAGCCGCTTGCGATGGCGCGCCTGCACGGCCAACCGGATGTTCTCCTCGACGCTGATGCCGCCGAACAGGTTGGTGATCTGGAACGAGCGGCCGACGCCCGCCTGCGTAATGTCCTCCGGCCGCAACCCAGCGACCGAACCGCCTTCCAGCCGGATCTCGCCTTGATCCGCAGGGTACAGGCCGGAGAGCAGGTTGAACGCGGTGGTCTTGCCGGCACCGTTCGGCCCGATCAGCGCATGCAGCGTGCGGTCCCTGACCGCGAGGTCCATGCCGTCGACCGCACGGATGCCGCCGAAGTTCTTGTGCAGATCGGTGGCGGCGAGCACGATGTCCTGGCCGTGTTGCTGGCGTCGCAGCGCCGCGGGCAGCGGCAGGCCGGCCGCGACCTCGCGGCCCGCCATCGCGGCGGCCTCGATCACCCGCTTGCGGAACGGCGCCAGCAGGCGCTCGGCGACACCGACCAGCCCGGTCGGCGAGAACACGATGAAGCCGACGAACAAGAGGCCGAACCAGAACAGCCAGTTGTAGGTCCAGATCGACAGGAACTCGCGGAAGAGGATGAAGAACAGCGCGCCCAGGGCGGGCCCGAGGAAGCTGCGCATCCCCCCGATCACCACCATCGCGATGAGCTCGCCCGAGAATGCGACCGAGAGCGGCTCGGCGGACGCGAAGCGGTGATTGAACACCGACAACGTGCCGGCGACCGCGACCACCGTCGCCGACGCCACGAAGCCGACGAGCTTGTAGCGGTTGGTCGGGTAGCCGATGAAACGCGCGCGCTGCTCGTTCTCGCGGATCGCGACCAGCACGCTGCCGACCGGGGAGCGGTGGAAGCGCCACAGCAGGTAGCAGACCGCCATGCCGATGACGGCGACCAGCGGGTAGTAGACGCGGTCGGATTCCAGGTTGAGGCCGAGCACGGTGGCGCGCGTCACGCCGCCAAGTCCGCTCTCGCCGCCGGTGAAATCGGTCCAACGGTAGCCGATCGCGAACAGGAGCGCGGTCAAGGCCAGCGTGAGCAGCGAGAAATAGACCCCGCGCCGGCGCAGGATCAGTGCCCCCGAGGCCAGCGCCGCCACTGCCACGAAAGCGACCGAGAACAGCGCCGGAAGGATGACGTCGCCGGGAAACCAGTGGCGCTGGCTGAGCGCCGCCGCATAGGCGCCGAGCCCGAACCAGGCGCCATGGCCGAACGACACCAGGCCGGTATGGCCGACCAGTATGTTGAGACCCATGGCGGCGATCGCAAACACGACCACGTCGACCGCCGAGCGCAGCGGCAAACCGACGAGGTCGAGCACGAACGGCGCCGCGACCAGCGCGAGCGCGGCAATGAGCAGCGGGACGTACTCGCGTCTCACGGCCGAGCCCCACGCTCCGCCGGCATCATCCGCGACAGCGGATGATGCAGTAACCACCGGTATGGCCGCCAACGGCGCGCGCAGGCGGCGTCGCTCCAGCGTTCCCTCCCCCCTTGCGGGGGAGGGACAGGGAGGGGGGTATGGCGCGAGCCCTCAGGGTGCGCGTACCCCCCTCCCCACCCCTCCCCCGCAAGGGGGGAGGGAGCATGCCGTGCCGGCGCCAAGGTCGGCAAAGGGACGGCGGGCATCGTCGGCTCACTCGAACTTCTGGATGCGCTCGCCGAACAGGCCGCGCGGACGCACGAGCAGGACCAGCGCCATCAAGAGATACATCGAGGCTTCACCCCATGACGGGTTGAAGTAGATGGTCAGGCCGCGCACGACGCCGACCAGCACGGCGGCCGCGATCACGCCCCAGAATGAGCCCAAGCCCCCGATCACCACCACCACGAAGGCCGCCGTGAGAATCTCGGCGCCCATCGCCGGATGCACGCTGGAGATCGGCGCCAACAGCACGCCGGCAAGGCCGGCAAGGCCGACGCCGAGCGCGGCGATCGCGGTCATGTAGGGCTTGAGCGAGATGCCGAGCGCACCGACCATGTCGGGATCCTGCACGCCGGCGCGCACCACGCGCCCGAACGCGGTGCGGTAGACGATCAACCAGGTGGCGATCACCGCCGTGGCGGCGATCGCCAGGATCAGCAGCCGGTAGCGCGAGTAAATGAAGTCGCCGACGAAGATCTGGCCACGCAGCTCGAACGGAATCGCAGAACGCGAGCGGCGCGGCGCCGAAAATGATCCGCAGGCCCTGCTCGATGATCATGGCAAGGCCGAAGGTGAGCAGCAGGCTCAGGATCGGATCCGAACGGTAGAAGCGGCGGAACAGGAACCGCTCGGTCGCGACCCCGAGCAGCGCGACCGCCACCGGCGACACGCACGAAGGCGCCGGCGAAGCCGATGCGGTTGGTCAAGAGCACCGCCAGGTAGGCGCCGATCGCGTAGAACCCGCCATGCGCCAAGTTGACGATGCCGCCGAGCGAGAAGATCAGCGACAGCCCGAGCGCGATCAGCAGGTAGTAGGCCCCCGACAGGAGGCCGTTGAGCACCTGCTCGATGATGAAGACGAGTTGCACGCCGGCGCCTCGCGCTCAGCTGTCATCCCGGCCGAGCGCAGCGAGAGCCGGGACCCATATGTCCCGGCCGTTGCGATCACTCAACGGCACCGGGATTCGTGGGTCCCGGATGGCCGCGCTGCGCGCGGCTTCCGGGATGACAAACGGGGTTACGCGATCTTGCAGGTGCCGTCCTTGGGCGGCGCCAGTACCTCCAGGTCCTCGTTCGGAGACGGTACGGTGCCGAGCGGCTCGTAGATATCCCACTGGTCCTTCATCTTGTCCGGCGCCTTGGCGCGGATGGCGTACATTTCCATCACCATCTGGTTGTCGTACGGCCGGAAATAGGCCTCGCGCGCCTTCATGACGTCGAACTTCGGACCCTTGCGCAGATGCTCGGCCAGCTTCTGCGGATCGGCCGACTTGGTCTCGGTCATCGACTGGGCGACGATCTTGAGCGAGTTGTAGTCGCCCCACGACTGGTTGTCCGGCGGCTTGCCGTACTTCTTGGTGAAGGCCTCGACGTATTTCTTCGAGCTCGGCGTGTCGACCTGGTGGTGCCAGACCAGCGGCCAGATGCCGGAGAAATTACCCTTGCCGGCGCCCCATGCCACCACGGTATCGAACGCGAAGCCGGCGACCGGGAACCGCAGCCCGAACTCGGTGTACTGCTTCATGAAGTTGGTAATCTGGTTGCCGGCCAGGTTCGAAACCACGACGTCGGGCCGCGCCTGGCGGATCTTCAAGAGATAGGGCGAGAAGTCGGTGGCGTCGGTCGGCACCAGTTCGTCGGCCGCGAACTGGCCGCCATGGGTCGACATGAATCTCTTGGCGACTTTCAGGAGATCGTGGCCGAACGCGTAGTCGGCGGTCAATGAGTACCACTTTTTGTCCTTCACCAGGTTGTCCTGCAGGAAATAGCGCCCGGCCGCCTCGACATACATCGAGTTCGCCGCCTCGATATGGAACATGTACGGATTGCAGCTCGAGCCGCGCAATGCGTCGGAATTGCAGCCGGTGTTGATGTACACGGCCTTCAGCCGGTTGGCGACCTGGCCGATGGCGAGCCCCGAGGCAGAGGAGATCTCGCCGATGATCATCACCACCTTGTCGCGCTCGATCAGCCGCTCGGCCTTGGCCGAGGCGGTCTGCGGATTGACCGAGTCCTCCATGACCAGCTCGATCCTGCGCCCCAGCACGCCGCCGGCCGCGTTGATCTCGTCCTGTGCAAGCTTGATGCCCATGACGGCGTATTCGCCGAGCGGCCCCAGGAAGCCGGTCAGCGGGGTGAGATGCCCGATGCGGATGGCGTCGCTCTGGCCGCGCACGATCGCCGGCATGCCGACGCCGGCCATGAGCGCGGCGCCGCCGGCGCTCTTGATCAGCGTCCGGCGGGAAAGGTTCCTGTCCGTCATGATCGTCTTCCTCCTTGCGTGATGTTGGCCGCGTCCTCGCCCGGCGGCTTGTCGCTGTCGGCTTCGCCGATTACGGTCGCGCGATGACGACCTAATGTCCAGAGGGGAGCGCATGGAACTCGGCATTCAAGGCATGCGCGTGCTGGTGACCGCCGGCGCGAGCGGCATCGGGCTCGAACTCGCGCGCGCCTTCGTGCGCGAGGGCGCCAAGGTGCACGTCTGCGACGTCGATCGCGAGGCGCTCGACGCCATGGCGCAGAGCGATCCGCAGGTCAGCCGCACGGTCGCCGACGTCTCCGACCGCGCGCGCGTTGCCTTGCTGTTCGAGGAGGCGCTCAAGGCGCTCGACGGGCTCGACGTGCTGATCAACAATGCCGGCATCGCCGGCCCGACCGGCCGCGTCGAGGAAATTCCGCCGGAAGAATGGGACCGCTGCCTCGCGGTCGATCTCACCGGCCAGTTCAACTGCGTGCGGCTCGCGGTGCCGCACCTGCGCAAGAGCCAGAACGCCTCGATCATCAACCTGTCGTCAGTCGCCGGCCGGCTCGGCTTTGCATTGCGCACCCCCTACGCGGCGGCGAAGTGGGGCGTGGTCGGCTTCACCAAGTCGCTGGCGATCGAGCTCGGACCGGACGGCATCCGGGTCAACGCCATCCAGCCCGGCGTGGTCGAGGGCGACCGCATCCGTCGCGTGTTCGAGAGCAAGGCGCAGGCGCGCGGCCTGTCGGCGAAAGAGGTGCAGGACGAGGCGCTGTCCTACGTCTCGCTGAAGACCACGATCCCGCCGCAGCAGCTCGCCGACACCATGCTGTTCCTGTGCTCGCCGCGCGGCCGTACCATCTCGGGCCAGGCGATCTCGGTCTGCGGCGATCTGCAGATGCTGGCGTAGCTTTGCGCCGCCGCGGAACAGGGATAGGCGAGCTGCGTTCGCCGCAACTACCCGGTATTCCGCAGGCCCGCCGCAATGCCGTTGATGGTCAAATGGATGCCCTGCACGACGCGGTCGTTGGTGTCGCCTGAGCGGTGGCGCTTGAGCAGCTCGATCTGTACGTGGTTGAGCGGGTCGAGATAGGGAAAGCGGTTCCGGATCGAGCGCGCGAGCAGCGGATTGCGTTCCAGGAGCACCTGCTGACCCATGATGGCGAGCAATGCAGTGATCGAATCCTGCCACTCGGCCCGCAGCCGCGCAAAGATCGCGCTGCGCAAGCTTGCGTCCTCCACCAGCTCGGCGTAGCGCGACGCAATGCCGATGTCGGTCTTCGACAGCACCATGTCCATGTTGGACAACAACGTCTCGAAGAACGGCCACGCGCGATACATCGCCTGCAGCAGCGGCATCCCGTCGTTGGGATGTGCCGCGAGAAAGGCCTTGACCGCGGCGCCGAAGCCGAACCAGCCCGGCAGCATCAGCCGGCATTGCGCCCAGCCGAACACCCACGGGATCGCGCGCAAATCTTCAATGCGCGTCGATTGCTTGCGCGAGGCCGGGCGGCTGCCGATGCGCAGGTTCGCGATCTCGCTGATGACGGTCGATTCCCAGAAATAGCGCTCGAACCCTTCGGTCTCATAGACCAGGCCGCGGTAGGCCGCGTAGGCGTATCCAGAGAGCTCTTCCATGGCGGCCAGGTAGTCGTCCCGCGGGGCCACCTGGCCGGGGTGCAGTAGACTCGCTTCCAGCGTCGCGGCAGCGAGGATTTCGAGATTGCGGCGTCCGACCTCCGGATTGGAGTATTTGGCCGCGATCACCTCGCCCTGCTCGGTGACGCGGATTGTGCCCTGCACGGCGCCGCCCGGCTGTGCCAGGATCGCCTGGTAGGTGGGGCCGCCGCCGCGGCCGACCGATCCGCCACGGCCGTGGAACAGGCGCAGTCGTGTGCCGCGGCGCCGGAACACATCGATCAGCTCAATCTCGGCCTTGTAGAGTTCCCAGCCGGAGGTGAGGAAACCGCCGTCCTTGTTGCTGTCGGAATAGCCGAGCATCACCTCCTGCACGTTGCCGCGGCGCTTGAGCAGACGCACGTATTCGGGCAGCGCGAGCAACTCATCCATCACCCGGCCGGCGTTGCGCAGGTCGTCGATGGTCTCGAACAGCGGCACGATGTTGAGGTCGAGCTCACCCTCGCGCGGCCGCAGCATCCCGGCTTCCTTGAGCAGCACGGCGACTTCGAGGATATCGGACACGCCACCGGCCTTGGAGATGACGTAGTTCGGCACCGCCTCAGCGCCGTACCGGCGGGACATCTCCGCGGCGGTGCGCAGAATCTCCAGCTCCGAACGCGTCTGATCCGAATAGGTGATGAACGCTGACGCGAGCGGACGGGCGGTGCGGAGCTCGCCGAGCAGCAGCGTGACGCGCTCCAACTCGGCAAGCGCCGCATAGTCGGACCCCGGCGCCGGCAGCCTCCAGGAGTTCGCCGACTGTGCGGGCATGCACGTCGGAGTTCTGACGCAGGTCGAGGCCGGCGAGATGGAAGCCGAACACGTCGACGGCCCGCCGCAAGTCGCGCAACCTGCCGCGCGCCAGCATCGAGGAACCGTTGGCCAAAAGCGAACGATGCAGGACGTCAAGGTCGGCCCGCAGCTCGGCAGCAGCGGCATAAGGCTTTGCTTCACCGACCGCGTGCCGCAGGGCCTCGAACTGGTCTAGCGTCCACGCTGTCGCTGCAAGACGCGCATATATGCCGGTGATAGCGCGGCGATAGGGCTCGTGCGCGCGCCGCGCCGACGAATCCGGCGAGCGTTCGGCCAGGCTCTTGAGTTCCTCCGACACGACCACCCGGCGCGCATCGAGCGAGAGCTCGCCGCCGAGCTTGTGCAGCTCCTCGAGATAGAAATCGAACGCACGCTTGCTCTGCAGCCGCAGAGCCTGGCGCAACACCTCCGCGGTGACGAACGGATTGCCGTCGCGGTCGCCACCGATCCAGCTGCCCATGCGCAGGAAGGAGCGGAGTTCGCTGTCGTTCCACGACTTGTCGATAGCTGCGAGATGGTCCTCGAGCGACGCATAGACCCGTGGCAGCTCACGCAGGAACGTGTAGTCGTAATGCGCGAGCCCGTTGGCGACTTCATCGATCACGTCGAGCTTCGTGTGCCGCAACAAACTCGTCTGCCACAGCGTGAGCACGGCGCGCCGCAACGCCTCCTCGCTCGCCGCCGCTTCCTCCGGCGTGAGGTGGACGCGGTCGCGCTCGTCGAGCCGCTGCGCGACGTCGATCTCGCGGTTGATCGTGCTGCGGCGGCGCACCTCGGTCGGATGCGCGGTGAGCACCGGGACGATCAAGGCGGCATCGAAGAATTCCTGCAGCCGCGACGGCGCGATCCCGGCCTCGCGCGCGTGCGCGAGCGCATACGCCATCGTGCCCTCGCGCGGCGCCGACGCCGCCAGCGCATGCGCGCGGGTGCGACGGATGTGGTGTTGATCCTCGGCAATGTTGGCAAGGTGCGAAAAGTAGCTGAATGCGCGGCTGATCAGAATGGTGTGGTCGGGCGAGAGGCCATCCAGGATCGAACTCGAGCTCCCGGCGCGCGGCTTGATCCTCGTCACGGCGGAAACGGATGGACGTCTGCCGGATGCGCTCGACGAAAGCAAAAACCGCCTCGCCTTCCTGCTCGCGCACGGTGTCGCCGAGAATGCGGCCGACCAGGCGAATGTCGTCGCGCAGCGGCTGGTCCTTGTCGGGCAGGCTGTCCATGGTCATGGAGTGCAGCATAGGCGTGCTCCCGGCCTGACGCTGCATCAATCGTACCTGCGTTGGCTTAACCCCCGAACAACCTCGCCGAGGCGAGGCGCGCGCCATCGGCAAGCGCCGCGAGCTTGGCCCAGGCGACGTCCGGTGCGACCCGGCTGTTGCCGGCCGAGGTGTCGAAGCCGCAGTCGGTGCCGGCGAGAACGCGGCGCGGGTCGCCGATGACGGCCGCAACCCGCTCGATCCGCTCCGCGATCGCCTCCGGGTGCTCGACCACGTTGCTGAGCGTGTCGATCACGCCGGCGACCAGAACCTGGTCGTCGGCGAGCCGCAGCCTCTCGAAGCAGCGGTACTCGTGAGCGTGGCGCGCGTTGCCGAACGGGAGCACGAAGCCGCCGACCTTGAGCCGCCGGATGATCGGCAGGATCTCGGCAAGCGGAACGTCGCGGTCGTGCGGGCCCTCGTAGTTGCCCCAGCACACGTGCATCCGCACACGGTCGCGCGGCAAGTTGCGAAGCGCGGCGTTGATCGCCTCGACCGTGAGCTCGACGAAGCGCAGGAACGCGGACAGCGGCTGGTCGCGGTACGCCATGTGGCGCTCCATGGCGAGGTCGGGGCCGTCGACCTGCAGCACGAAACCGTGCGCGACGATCGCCTCGTATTCGACCTGCAACGCGCGCGCGATCGCCGCGAGGTAGCTCTCGAGACCGTCGTAGTGCGCATTCTGCATGATGGTGGCAACGATCCCGGGCGACGGCGCGGTGAAGAACGCCTCGGCGTAGCGGCCGGCGCTGCCGGCGAGCGCGGCGGCGAAATCGTCGCACTCGTCATTGACCGCGCGCGGATCGAGATAACGGATCTCGCCGACCGCCTGCGGCAGGAAATCGCGATTGGTGACCGCCGGTCCGCTGCGTGCGGCGGCCTGCTCGGATGCGGCGCGCTTGAAGTCCGGGTAGGCGTCGAGATCGGCCGCAACGTTGCGCTGCCAGCTGCCGCCGAGGCCGCCCAGGCGGTGGCGCAGGTAGAGGACGAACGACTCGCGCTGCTGCTCGCCGTTGTTGATCACGTCGACGCCGGCGGCGACCTGCTTCGCCACCACCGCGCGGACCGCCTCCTTGCCGGCAGTCGTCATGGATGCCTGGTCGACCGGCTGGCCGCGCAGCCGCGCCGCATAGAGCCGCGTCAGCTCGACCGGATGCGGCAGGCTGCCGGTGTGGGTGGTGAGGATGCGCTGCTCGCTGCGTTTGATGGGAGCCTCCTCATTTCGTAGGGTGGGCAAAGCGCCGCGAACGCGGCGCGTGCCCACGATAACGTTGACCGCGTGGGCACGGCGCGCAAGCGCGTGCCTTTGCCCACCCTACTTGTACCCCGCCCAACGCGGGATCGCCTGCGCCAATTCGGGAAAGAAGATCACCGCCAGGATCACCGCCACGATGCAGGCCGCATAGGGCAGGATCTCGACCGTCGCCTGCGAGATCGTGCAACCCGCGATCGGGCAGACGATCACCAGCGCCAGTGCCACCGGTGGCGACAGAATGGCAAGCTGCGTCGCCATCACCATCACGAGCGCGAGGTGGTGCGGCTCGACGCCGAACAGCGGCGCCATCGGCGCCACCACCGGCACCACCATGATCATGGTCGGCACGCCTTCGAGCACGGTGCCGAGAATGATGAACACCACCGTCACGGTCAGCAGGAAGGCCTGCGGCGTCGCCAGCACCGGCTGCAGCCACGGCGTCAACTGCTGCGGCACCTGGTTGATGATCAGCAGCCACGAGAACAGCTGCGAGGCCGCCAGCATGATGAAGATCATGCCGGTCAGCTTGGCGCTCACCAGGAGCGAGTCGGCGATGCCGCGCCAGGTGTAGCCGCTGCCGGTCACCGAGCCGACGATGAGCGCGTAGGCGACTGCGACCGCGCCGGCCTCGGTCGGGGTGAAGAAGCCGGTGATGATCCCGCCGATGATGATGGCCGGCATTCCGAGCGCCAGCAGCGCGCTGCGGAACTTCCCGGCGATCTCCTTGAGCGACCAGGGGTCCGTGCTCACCGGCAGGTTCTTGCGCTTCGCCAGCACCGCGACCATGGCCATCTGCGTGAGCCCGATCAGGATGCCGGGGACGACGCCGGAGAGAAACAGCCGGCCGACGGAAAGCCTGCCGCCATAGAGATAGGCGATGATCAGCATGGCGACGCTCGGCGGAATGATCGCGCCCATGACGCAGGCCGCCGCCGTGACCGCCGCCGCGAACGGACGCGGGTAGCCCTCCCGGACCATGCCGGGGATGAGCGTGCGCCCGACCGCCGCCGCGTCGGCGAGCGAGACGCCGGTGACCCCGCCGAACACCATGCTCGATACGATCGTCACGTGCGCCATCCCGGCGCGCACCGGGCCGACCAGCGCCTTGGCGAAGTCGATCATGCGGTCGAGCAGGCCGCATCGCCCCATCAGGTCGCCGGCCATGATGAAGAACGGGATCGCCAGCAGCGGGAACGAATCCATGGCGCCGAACAGGATGGTCGGCACCACGTTGAGGCTGGCCTGGCCCGACACCACGATGTAGGCGACGCCGGCGAACCCGAGCGCGAACGCGATCGGGACGCCGATCCCGATGCCCGCAAAGAACAGCGCCAGCGCCCAGGACATGCCGGTTCGCCGCTCAGCCCGGCTTGTTTGCGAGGCGCAGCCACATCGCGCGCATCGTGAGGACGAGCATCAACGCCGCGCCGACCGGCAGCGCCGCGTAGAACCACAGCATCGAGACGCCAAGCGTGATCGTGTTCTGCTCGCCCATCGCCAGCATCAGCGCGAGCGAGGATCCGACCACCGCGGCCAGGAAGCAAAGGACGATGAGATCGGCGACGAAATAGACCACCGCCGCCGCGCGCGGCGACAGTGCGTCGGCGAGGATGGTGGTGCGCACGTGACCGTCCTCGTAGACCAAAACCGCCGCCGCCAGCATGGCGGTCCAGACCATCAGGTAGCGGGCAAGCTCGTCGGTGACAATGAGCGAGGTACCGGCAAGGCCGCGCAACGCGACCTCGCCGATCACCAGGACCGTGACGATGCCCATGAGGGCGATCACCACGGCCTCGATCACGCGGATCAGGATATGCACGCGCGGTCCATGGGATTCGGCACTCATCCCGGACGCCGCCAGCCGAACTCGGGTTTACCCGAGTTCAGCACCCTTAAATTGGTCGAAGTCGGATGTATCCGACTTCGACGGCGGCGATCCGGGACCCATGCAACGCCGGCGCTCCAAGCAATTTCGCGACCGTGGCGTTCCATGGGTCCCGGCTCTCGCGCTGCGCGCCCGGCCGGCATGACAGGATCGTCAATCCGCACGTCGCTACTGCGAGGCCTTGACGATATCATCGACGATGGCGCGGCCCTCGGCGCCGATATCGGCGTAGGCCCGCTCGTAGACGCTTTGTGCCACGGTCTGGAAATGCGCCAGCGTTTCCGCCGGGACCTCGTTGACCGACATCACCTTGGCGAGCTCGCCCATGATGCTGCTGTTGTACTCGGCGGAGGCCTTGCGCTGGAACGCGGTGGCCTCGCGCCCCGCCGTCAGAACCGCGTCCTGCACGTCTTTCGGCAGCTTGGCCATCGTGGCCGAGCTGATCAGCAGCAGGTTCGGCTCGTTGACGTGGCTGGTGAGCGAGTAGAATTTCTGGAACTCGAACACCCGATACGGATAGACGACCGAGGGCGGGTTCTCCTGCCCGTCGATGACGCCCTGCTGCAGCGCCGGCATGACTTCGGCCCAATCCATGGGCGTCGGGATCGCGCCGAGCGCACGGAAATAGGCGACGTGCACGGCCGACGGCAGCGTGCGCAGCTTGAGCCCCTTGATGTCGTCCGGCTTCATGATTGCGCGCTTGTTGTTGGAGACGTGGCGGAACCCGGTCTCCCACCAGCCCAGCACGGTGAGCCCCTGGCGCGCGACCGAGGCGTTGATGCGGCCGCCGATCTCGCCGTCGAGGATCTTGAGCATCGTGTCGCGGTCCTTGAACAGCGAGGGCAGCGACACCGTGATCAACACCGGCGCGAAGCGGCTGACATGGGTCGAGCCGGAGACCGTGAGGTCGAGATTGCCGAGCTTGGTCATCTCGATCATCTCGCGGTTCGAGCCGAGCGCGTTCGAGCGGAAGACGGTGACGTCGACGCGCCCGTTGGTGAGCGCGGCGAGGCGGTCCTTGAAGTGATGCGCGGCCCGGTCGATGACGTCGCCCTCGGGCGCGTAGCTGCCGAACCGCAGCTTGAATTCCGGATTGGCGAGCGCGGCTGCGGCGCCCGTCAACAGGACGGCCGCCGCCAATGCGCAAGCGCGCAGCGTGCAATGCATGAGTAGCCTCCCCTGGCGTGCGGCCGATGTTGTTTCCAGTGCCGTGGTCGTGCCCGACCGCTTCGGCTCGGCGGGAAGGCTACCGCGGGTGCCTGGCGGGACACAATCGACCCGGCGTTGTCAGGCCATGGCCCCTTGCACCGCTTCGCAAGTGCGCGCGCACATGTTTGGCCCAAGCCGCCACCGACGCGAAGATCTCCACGTCCTCGCCGCGCCGCGCCGCCTTGAGAGCCCGACGGGTCACGGCGTTCGGCATGCATACCGGAAACGGCACGCCGCGGCAGAGGCTCACCTGCTTATCACTCCACTGTGACACGCAACCTACGTCCGATTGTGCGACCTATCGCACTGTCACTATGCCTTCAGCTCACGACTTGTGCTTGAATGCTATATACTCAAAATCTTTCACTATGGCTGCCCACTCACTCGGAACTCTGAATGAGTTGATGAATGCCTCCGGGGTCACCGCAAATGACAAACTTCCACTCAGCGCAGGCAATCCGTTAATGAAAATACCACTGGTCCGCGACGGATTTAGCGCCTTTAACGTGTCACCCAAATTGAAGCGTACAGACTCCACGTCTCTGCCGCCTCTATAAACAATACGCGCAGACAAGAATAGCGCTCGCACCGGGTCTGGAATACGCTCTATGTTGTGCAATGATTTGCCCGGCTGGCGCATTTGCTGCATCATATAAACGAAATCTGTCAACCTAGCCACAGCCGAAATGACTTCCCCGCCAGAGCTTTTCGCTTAGTTTCCTTGACCGCAGCTAAATGCGCTAGAAGCAAGATGGTAACCAGTGTCGATTGATGCTTCTTTCCCAGCTGTATATGCCGAAGCGCGAACTCTAACGCTTCATCTGGCCACTCCTCAAAAGTAATTGTTCCGATGCGACGGAAGATTTCATAGAGAATCGCAAACGGCTCGTCGCCACCAGTCAATTTTACTTGGGGAATTAGATTTGCGCTTTGGGCTACGAGAAACAGTCTTAGATACTGGATGTGAAATCGCCTAGCGCCGCCTCCCAAAAATTGGTCAAACGCGTGGATCAACGTGGCATCATGACGTGGGTCGATGAAGAATGCTACTAGTTCTGGAGTAAGCCCGTCTGAAAGTTTAGGGATAATTGTGGAGTCAATTCCATTGGCCAATGCGTAATCGGCAACCAACAATTCTTGCATGGAGCGATGATGAAAGGTGAGCTTTGGGTCGCTTGTACCCTTGCGATCGAGAATCGAAGATACAATTAGCTCGCGTCTAGCTATTGCCTTGTCGATTCGCGCAGTAGTCAGCGCAGCGTCGAAGACTGAATCAGGAATGTCAAACGCCGCAAAGGTCCGCCTCTTTATATCTGTCCAGCTCCACCATGCGAGATGTTGGGCAAAAGTTCGGCGAGATCCCTTGGAGATTCGCTTGTCGCGACCCTCTTTTTCCAGCTCTCGATCAATAGAGGCAGATGTAAAGTAGTCGTAGAGTGAATAGTGATTAATGAGTCCACGTGTTCTTCGTCCAGTCGCAGCTAGCTCCCCCAACATGCGCGCGTGGACCGGCCTTCTGATAACCTCTGACTCAACTCGATCAAGCAGTTCACCGGCGCGCGTTTCTATGGCTTTCATTTTGTCGGAAGCCGCAAGCCCAGTTTTGCTGCCCCGAGCCCGCGCATACGACAATGCAAACTGTCGACCTTCCTCCTCAGTAAAGAGGTCGATCGAAAGGCACTTAAAACCCTGGAATCTAATGTCACGACGCTCCGAGTATTGGTCCGCTTCTGTGCCGGACAGCACTGCTAGTTCTTCCGATTCGGACAAGAAAGCAGAAGGGCGACCCAGGACCAGTACTTTCGCGTTACCGACTATCAAGTCGTGGACTTGAGAGAATATTTGACTGAATTCTTCGAAAGTCAGCCCAAATTTCATCTCGTCGAAACCGTCTAGAATAAGAAGAAAACGACCAGATGCATTGAGGCGCTTGAAAAAATTGAATGAGAATCGATTAACAAGAGTTTCATCAGCTATCGTAGCGGCAATCAATCCACTCATCTTTACATGATGAGCTATCTCAGACAGAGGAATGTAGATCGGCATTCTCTCGGCTGGGTCTTTAAGCGCTGTTTTAGCAAGCTCAGCGGCTAATCGCCTAGCGTATGTGGTCTTACCGCGACCGTAGCCGGCTACAATTGCGAGTGCATTCTCATCAGCGCTGCCTAGCCAGCGCTTCACTGCATCGTCGAGTGCAGAACCATCCAAAGTTCTCAGAGGTACATACAACTCCGTTAATGCGGCTCGAGCATAGTCATCGACTAACATCTGCAGATAAGGACGCAGGTCCAATAGCCGACTTTCGAGCTCGGCAAATGAAAAAAGATCCAAGTGCTTGACCGAACGAGCATGAGTAAGAGCTGCGTCCGTGAACCCACTAACCGAGACAATCCAAGCCTCGTCTATGCTGCTTGAACCGTCCTGTACGATCCGAGCGTACTGACTGATCTCGTTAGAAATGTCGCTGATTCCCAGACGCTTTTTCTCATGTTTGCATTCTATCGCGTAGCGCCGAGGTCGGCCAAGAAGCTCCGCTTCTGCAACTATGTCGACACGCTTCCCTGTGATTAGCCGCTCCTTTTGCGTGCGGAATCCAGCCGCCGCCAGAAGGGCGGCCACCATGTCTCGAAATTCATCTCCGGTCATGAGGCCGTAATTGACCTCGTATTCTTTTGGAATGGTCGCACCTGCAGCCCGACGCCTTCTCGGTGCCGAAATGCCTGTGCCTGGTGGTCATCATGCTACGTTGACACAGACCTGCCTGTCGCGCTGGATCCATCCAAACGCCGCACACGCGTTCGGCTGCACGCCGGACCTCAACGTGCACGCCCAGTAGTCTCCTTTTCTCCATGCCGGATTCCCCTGCGACGGGTGGTTGTACCACAGGATGGTAACGCGGCCAATGGTCGATACCGCGCTGCGGAGCTTGGCAACTCCTGTGCAACGCTCGGTCCGTGGGGTGGGTCGCAATCAGGTCAGCGGGAGGAAATCGTAGTCGCCGATGCCTTGCAGCACGAGGAAGACCGCCGAGCGGTCCCCGGCGTTGGTGACGAGATGCGGGCGGCCGGGCGGCCCCGCATAGGTCTGCCCTTGCGCCAGCTCGACCGACTCCTTGGGATAGCGCAGGAAGATGCGGAGCTTGTCGGAGACCACATGGAACGTGTCCTGCACGTTGCTGTGATAATGCCACGGCACCTGCTGGGTGGGACTGATCTGCAGTTCGGCGATGCGGAACCCTGGACGCTCCGCGTAGTATTGGCGGCGCTCGACCTCACGACCTCATAGAGCTTGCTCGCGTCTTTCACGCCTTGCATTGTTGCTTCTTCCCGTCACCTGGTCAGCTTGCCACCGCGCCCAACGAACATGTGCAACGCAGTCGTGATCCCCCGCGAAAACGGGAGACCCAGTACCCTCCTCGCCATCGAACAGTTTGTACGGGCCAAGCGCAGCGGCTTTCGCGCCTAAACCAAATGTAAAGCCATGAAGGCCACCCCCCCTTGGGGGGTGGCCTTCGATATGCAGGATAAGCAATTCTACTCGATATCTATTCCCAATTTTCTTAGTTCCATTTGTTTCATTGCTGAAAGATGAGCAATCTCATCTGATGGGGTTCCTTCGCCCCAACTTCGGTCGCCTACCACGGTCCATCTCCAGGTAGCATTGCCCCCATTTCGGGGGCGAACATACACGGTGACTGGATTGTCTCCCGTCACGCTTATACCGTTAAGCTCCGTGATCTTGTTGAGCTCGACCTTCGCCCAGCTTCTGAAAACCTCCCTAACGAAGGGGAATTCCTTCACGAACAGATCGCACGATTCCAGCTCTGCGCGAGGTTTCCCGGCTTCCGCCGCGATCATCAAGGAACCGTTCACATCACGGGTTTCCTCCTTCCCATCAATGAGCACACACAGTTCCGCGGCGAAGGCACGCGAAGCAGCAACGCCACCGCCAGTGGCTTCCATAAGCTCCTCGATCGCAGCTGGATCGAGTGTATCAAGCGCATCGACCAGGGCATTGAGGGCCGCATCTTCATCCTCCCCAACGGTCCCTTTCTTGTTTCCCCTCCTGAATAGTACGAACCAGCTGGTCAATGCTTAGGTTCAAGGCACGTGTAGTGGTCATGGTCAGCATCCCAATATGGAAGCGCATGGAAGGAACCCCGAAACTCACGGCTTGGGGTCTTTTATCACCTTCCGAAGGCGCTTTCTGAATGTATCGACTGTCGTCGGTTTCACTCCGAGGTCCTCCGAAATCTCGGTCGTGGTAAGCTTCGCTGCCGCATAGCGCGGCAGTCTGTCTGCGTAGATCCTCACTTTACCTTTTATCCGCGTCGTGGCGATCACCGTCGCCAGAACTGGTGGGCTTTGTTCCCAAGCTATGATTTCATCCGGCTTTGCCGATAGTTCGTAGGGAGTTGGTCTGGAGGATCTTGATTTTCTCGGCGACCCTCGCCGAACCAACGCGGTGTCCACGCGCCTTCGACCGAAGGCTGTTCAGCGTAGTCTTAAGGCAGCTCGCGAAGAACTTGTTGAAGGTACCCGGGATCATATCGTCCCATTGATACCGATTGCTGTAGTTACAGCGGATACGCACGATAGTTTCGTTCACGATCTCTTCGGCCTCGGGAATTTCCGCCGATGCCGCCGATAGTACTCCTCTTGAATTCCACTTCTCCTTAGCAGATCTCCCCGCAAGTAGCGCGCAGTCAGAATTTTGCTGCTGATACCAACGCACCTGTTCTGTGGGTGGCATCTCGTTGAGTAGTTTGCGCAGATAATCATCAGTCATGACGTCCTCGCAGAAAGGCGGTCTTCACCGCCCAGGGCGAGGGGAACACGGTCCTCACCGATACCCCTCGTACATAGGTTAAAGGCTTGACTAAACGGCATTCGCGGCCACGTAAAAAAACGGCCAACCGGTGACTTCCTGCACACTACTTCCGTGCCGTTGCACATAAGGCCTCGAACGCGGGCTACGCCGGCCACTTTCGTCCAAAAATAATCTTTGGGGCGTTCCGACCTCGACAGCTCCCCTTCCGAGCCTTTAGGGCGCGGACGCGATCGCGGCCCGTCCTAAAAGTCGGAAGGATCTCCCATGAACTTGCATGCAATCATCTATATGGGGCTTGCTTTGGCCTATTTTGAGGCCGCGCTGCACAGCTGGACGGAACGGGACCTGCACTGCGCATGCCGCGAAGTGCTTATCGGCCTCCTCTACGCGTCGATCGCCTTCTTCGTCTTCGATCCGCTCTACCTCGTAGTGCCCCCGGCATCGCTGCATGTCGCCTAGGCCGAGCCGCCTGTAGGCCAGGAACTTGATACTTGATGAGGAGCCGGCGGAGGCCGTAGTTCGAGTATTTGTGGCTGAGCCAGCTCGCCAATGCTCCCAGCCCGTCGACGCACACGTACTTGACGTTGACGTAGTCGTCCCAGCCGTACTTCGAGCCTCACGGCCGAGCCCGCTTTCCTTCACGCCGCCGAACGGCGCGACCTCGGTGGTGATGACGCCGGCATTGACGCCGACCTGCCCGTATTCGAGCCCCTCGGAGACCTTGCTCCTAGCCTTGGCCTAGGAAGAAACGTCAGGCGCTGAAATACGCCTAAGTCTTTCATCATCCAGGTGGATTGGCCGCCAGGTCGGTCTGCAACGCAATGACGGCGAGCTTTCTCTACAGCCCGAGGCGGCCGCCCTGCACGACGCGAAGATGAGGCGCGCGCCGACGCGGCGGCGGCTCGGGCTGCGGCAGCAGTTTGCCGATCGGCGCGGCGTGGCGCCGCCAACCCCACCGGAACGGAAACCCGGTGAGCCACTGGAAGCCGAGAATGACCACGGCCATGCCCATGGCGGTCACGCCCGCCGCGCCCATCAGCAGCAACGCCAAATCGAGCATGGTCGCCCTCATGCGCGACGCGACCGGAAGGGGCTACACCCCGCCGACGCACACGTATTTGATGTTGACGTAGTCGTCCCAGCCGTATTTCGAGCCCTCGCGCCCGAGGCCGCTCTCCTTCACGCCGCCGAACGGCGCGACTTCGGTCGTGATCACGCCGGCGTTGACGCCGACCTGCCCGTATTCGAGCCCTTCCGACACCCGGAACGCGCGGCCGAGATCGCGGGTGTAGAAGTAGCAGGCGAGCCCGAACTCGGTCGCGTTCGCCATCCGCATCGCTTCCGCGTCGGTCTTGAAGCGAAACAGCGGCGCGACCGGGCCGAACGTCTCCTCGCGCGCCACCGTCATCGCGGGCGTGACGTCGGCGATCACGGTCGGCTCGAAGAAGGTGCCGCCGAGCTTGTGGCGCTTGCCGCCGGTCACGATGCGGCCGCCCTTCTTGACCGCGTCGGCGATGTGCTCCTCAACCTTGGCCACCGCCTTGTCGTCGATGAGCGGACCCTGCTGGGTGCCCTGCTCGAGGCCGTTGCCGACCTTGAGCTTGTTGGAAGCCGCGGCAAGCTTCTCGGCGAACGCCTCGTAGATGCCCTCCTGCACGATGAAGCGGTTGGCGCAGACGCAGGTCTGCCCGCTGTTGCGGTATTTCGAGGCGATCGCGCCCTCGACCGCGGCGTCGAGGTCGGCGTCGTCGAACACCAGGAACGGCGCGTTGCCGCCGAGCTCCATCGAGACCCGCTTCATGGTCTTGGCGGCCTGCTCGACCAGCTTCTTGCCGGTCTCGGTCGAGCCCGTGAAGGTGATCTTGCGCACGGTCGGGTTGGAGGTGAGCTCGGCGCCGATCTCGCTCGCCTTGCCGGTGACGATGTTGACGACGCCCGGCGGAATGCCGGCCTTCTCGCACAATGCGCCCCAGGCGAGCCCCGAGAACGGCGTCTGCGAGGCCGGCTTGATCACCATGGTGCAGCCGCTCGCCAGCGCCGGCCCGAGCTTGCGGGCGATCATCGAGGATGGGAAGTTCCATGGCGTGATCGCTGCCACCACGCCGACCGGCTGCTTGATGGTGAGGATGCGCCGGCCCTGCCAGGGCGAGGGAATCGTGTCGCCGTAGATGCGCCGCGCTTCTTCCGCGAACCACAGCACATAGGCGGCGCTCATGCCGACCTCGCCGCGGCTCTCGGTCAGCGACTTGCCCTGCTCGATGGTGAGCAGCATGGCGAGCTCTTCCTTGTTCTGCTCGATCAGGGCCGCCAACCGGCGCAGCAATTCGGCACGCTCGGAAGCGAGCTTGCCGCTCCAGCCCGGGAACGCGGCGGCCGCCGCCTCGATGGCGCGTCCGGTCTCGGCCCGCGCGCTCATCGGCACGGTCCCGACCACCTCGCCGGTCGCCGGGTCATTGACCTCGATGACCTTCCCGTCGTCGGCACCGACCCACTGGCCGCCGATCAGGTTCCCTTCGCGCTTGAATTCGAGCTTCTGCAGCATGGCTCGACCTCCTCGATACCGTTGAAAGCCAATGACAATTGTTATTGGAGCGGGGCCGCCCCTCGCGGGACCGCGGCGTCCCGCTCCGTTCGCCTCTCATATGGCGGCAATCCTATCCCGGCGACAGGGGCGGCGCCACGCTCTTCGCCTCCGGTTTGAACCTCTCCGGCGGGTCGCGCGACCAATGCTCCGAAGGCCAATGACGGCCTATTTCAACTCGAGCAATCAAAAGGAAATGCCATGAGGAAGGTTCTCACCGCGGCTGTCGCCGCTCTGACGATCGCGACCACCATCGCGGCCTCCACGTCGAATGCCGACGCCCACCACTTCAGGTGGGGCGGCTGGCACGGGAGGTACTTGGGCTACGGCATTGCGGCCGGCATCCTCGGCGCAGCTGTCTACGGCGCCTACGCGTGCGATCGCGTTGTCCCGGTGTTCAACCACTTCGGCCAGCTCGTCGGCTACCGCCGCGCCTGCAGCTACTGAACCGTCAGGTTGCGATCGGCGCACTCGCCCCCCGTCCGCCCCCGCGCCGATCCGAACGGCCCGCCTGGATCCCCTCCAGGCGGGTCGTTTCTTTTCGCGGCCCGTTCGAGCAAACGCCGCCAACGGCATCGTGCATCCGGCGGCGATCGCCGGCCGCGCCGGCATCCGCTACGACCTCGCGCAGCTCGGCGCGGGCACCCCGGCATGCCCGGAAACCGACGCGCTGCCGATCCCGAATGATGGCGGCTGTGGCGGCACTCCCACAGATCGGCAAAATCGCGGTGCACGCGGGCACGGCCGATGGCCCCCGCTCTGCCCTTTGCCTAACGTGTGGAGGGGAGTTCGATGCGGCGCGAGGCGCAAGCAAGGTCCTGGTGCTGGGCGCTCGCCGCCGCAGCCGCCGGCCTGATCCTGTCTCCCAACGCCGACCGCGCGCGCGCGGCCGGCGGCGCATTCCAGGTCGACGACGCCGAGGTCGGCGCGGTCGGTGCCTGCAAGGTCGAGTCGTGGGCTTCGTTCGCGGACAACACCGATTTCATCGGCGTGGTTTCGCCGGCCTGCGTCGCCGACCTCGGGGCGGCCGGTGGAGCTGACCGCCAGTTTCGCGCGCTTTCGCTCCGACGGCGCGTGGGGTTCGGTCCTGGTCACCAAGGGAAAGACCAATTTCATCCCGGTCGAACCCAACAAGATCGGCCTTGCCCTGATCGCCGGCACCGCCTTCGACCTGGTCAACCGCAACGTCAACGGCGTCTTCGCCACGGTGCCCCTGACCTGGCAGCTGCACGAGCAGTTCCGCATCAACCTCAACGGCGGCTGGTTTTGGGATCCGAGCGTCGATCGGCATGTGGCCAGCTGGGGCGCCGGCTTCGAGTGGAATTTCGTCAAGCCGCTGACGCTGATCGGCGAAGTCTTCGGCTTTGCCGGCGGCGAGCACCCCGAGCCGCGCTTTCAACTCGGCTTGCGCTACACACCGATGGAGGCGTTCGACATCGACCTGATCTATGGCCGCAACCTGACCGGCGAGCAGGCGAACTGGATCACCGTCGGCCTCAACGTCCGCTTCAATCCGACCGGGAAGTAACGCGTTTGCCGTTCGCATTGACTCACCTCTCCCAAAGGGAGAGGTCGCCGCGCTGAGAGCAGCGAAGCGCGGCGGGTGAGGGGTTGGAGTGTTCCGGGCGAAGCGCTGAGCCCCCTCACCCGGACCGTCTCGCTACGCTCGACGATCCGACCTCTCCCCAACGGGGAGAGGTGGAACGGCGGCATCGCCTGCGCCAGATTGGACGGAAACGGCTAGCGGGCGTGCATCCGAGCCCAGTGGGTGGACGGCTCTCGAAAGCCGCGGCCCACTCACCCCATCGGGACGCTGTCGCTCAGGCTCTGGTTCAAGCCCTTGGTCACCCGCTCGATGCGCTCGGACGCGGCGTTGAGCGCGGTTACGACCGCTGCCTGCGTCACCTTGGCGCGCTCGAGCGCGGCCACGCGCGTCTCGTGCGCGACGGCGGTCCCCTGCTCGGCGTGCTGCAGCTTGCGCTTGGCCTCCGACAGCTCGTCGGAAATCGTGATCGCCGCCATCACGATCAGCCGGGTATCGCCGATCTCGCCGAAATTGCTGCGCATCTCGGCGATGCGCCGCTCGAGATCCTGCGCAAGACCTCGGAGACGGTCTTCCTCGCCGTCTTCGCACGCCATGCGATACTGGCGGCCGTTGATGGTGATGTTCACGTGCGGCATGGTGTTCGACCCGCTTCGACCTTTGGAAGTCAGCGGTGATTGGTATCGACGACGGTGCGGATGGCGTCCATGGCCAAGTCGAGCCGCCGCGACACCTCGCGGCTGGTCGCTTCCAGCCGATGCGCGCGCGCGGTCTGCTGATCGAGCTCGGCGGCGAGGCGCGAACGGTCGGTGCCGAGCGCCGATACCTGGTCGGCGAGCGCGGCGTCGCCGCGGTCGGCCTCGCGCCGCCGCTCGAGCGCGGCCTCGAGGCTGTCGAGCGCCGCCGCCAACCGCTTCGTTGCCGCTTCGATGCCGCTCGCGTCCATCACGCCCTGACGCTGTTCATGCCGGTCATGCATCCGCAATTCGCAGTGTGCGCCCCAATCACTCGGCTCGCAACACGACCTCCCAGGCGGATGCGGCAATCGTGCGGCGAAATTCCAGAAGCGCACGAGTTTTGCCGACTTTTTGCGGCCTGGCTGCTCGCGTTGACAGAGGGGCGGCACATGTTATGTGTCCGGCGCCTCGGGCGACCGGGCGTCCAGCCGCTGGTGTGGGTGGATCGAAGCTCCTGCAACCTTCGCGGCGACCGCGTTGCAAAGCTCAATCCAAAATCACACTAGACCCATAACTTGCGAGTGTCCTTCGATCCTGAGTTCGCCGCAGAGGGTGCCGCAACGATGGGCGAGCTTCGGATCGGTGACGTCAGCCCGCTGCGTCCATTCGCCTGTCGGGGCGGGCGCGCTGCCCCGCGGCAAACCGAATTTCCTCCGGAGCGCCGGCAAACGGACTTCCTTCAGTCATGCTGACCACGACGCGCACGACCCATGATCGCATGGCGAACGCCATCCGGGCGCTGGCCATGGACGCGGTCGAGCAGGCGAAATCGGGCCATCCCGGCCTGCCGATGGGTGCCGCCGACATCGCAACCGTGCTGTTCACGCGCTTCCTGAAGTTCGATCCCGTCGATCCCGGCTGGCCGGATCGCGACCGGTTCGTGCTGTCGGCCGGACATGGGTCGATGCTGATCTATGCGCTGCTCCACCTGCTCGGCTACCAGGAGATGCCGGTCGAGGAGCTCAAGCGCTTCCGGCAACTGAACTCGAAGACGCCCGGGCATCCGGAGAACTTCGTCACCGCAGGGGTCGAGACCACCACCGGACCGCTGGGGCAGGGCCTCGGCAACGCGGTCGGCATGGCCATCGCCGAGCGGCATCTGGCGGCCGTGTTCGGAAACGAAGTCGTCGACCATCACACCTACGTGCTCGCCTCCGACGGGGACCTGATGGAGGGCATCAGCCACGAGGCCATCGCGCTTGCCGGCCACCTGAAGCTCAACAAGCTGATCGTGCTGTTCGACGACAACGGCATCACCATCGACGGCAAGCTCGCGCTGTCGGATTCGGTCGATCAGGTGCAGCGGTTCGAAGCGGCCGGCTGGAACGCACAACGCATCGATGGTCACGATCCGGAGGCGATTGGCGCCGCCATCGAGCAGGCCAAGGCGTCCGACCGCCCGAGCCTGATCGCGTGCCGCACCACCATCGGCTACGGCGCGCCCCACAAGGCGGGCACGGAGAAGTCCCATGGGTCGCCGCTTGGCGCCGAAGAGATCGCCGGAGCGCGCGAACGTCTCGGCTGGAGTCATGCGGCATTCGACATTCCGGCCGACGTGCGCGAGCACTGGCGCGCCGTTGGCCTGCGCGGCCAAGCCGCTCACGCGCAATGGCGCACGCGACTGGCCGCCATGGCGGCGGATCAGCGCAGCGAATTCGAGCGGCGATGCAAAGGCGAGGTCGCGGCCGAACGGCTCGCGGCTGCGGTGCGCGAGGTCAAGCAGAACCTCGCGGCCAAGCCGCAGCTGGTCGCCACCCGGGCGGCCTCGCAGAGCGCGCTCCGCGCGCTGACACCGGCGTTGCCCGAAATGATCGGCGGCTCGGCAGACCTCACCGGCTCGAACAATACCCGGCCGGAGGGCATGAAGGTGCTCACCGCCGGCGACTACGGCGGCCGGTTCATCCATTACGGCGTCCGCGAGCACGGCATGGCGGCGGCCATGAACGGCATGGCGCTGCACGGCGGGATCATTCCCTATTCGGGCACGTTCCTCGTGTTCTCCGATTATTGTCGGCCCGCCATCCGCCTCGCGGCGTTGATGGGGGAGCGGGTCATCCATGTGATGACCCACGACTCGATCGGGCTCGGCGAGGACGGGCCGACCCACCAACCGATCGAGCACCTGGCCGCGCTGCGCGCGATGCCGAACCTGTTGGTATTCCGTCCGTGCGATGCGGTCGAGACGGTCGAATGCTGGGAGCTCGCCCTGCGGTCGCGGGAGCGACCGAGCGTGCTGGCGCTTACGCGCCAGGATCTGCCGCAGCTGCGGCAAGGTTTCGACGCGGACAACCGCTGCGCCCAAGGCGCCTACGAAATCTCGCCCGCAACGGACGCAAAGCCCGTGGTGTCGCTGTTCGCCACCGGTTCGGAAGTCTCGATCGCACTCGACGCACAGCAACTGCTGGCCGAGCGCGGCCTATCGTCCCGCGTGGTGTCGATCCCCTGCTTCGAGCTGTTCCTGGCGGCGTCCGCCGACGAGCGGCGCCGCGTCATCGGCGAGGCGCAGGTGAAGGTCGGCGTCGAGGCCGCGGTCAGGCAGGGCTGGGACGCGATCATCGGCACCGACGGCGCTTTCGTCGGCATGTCGACCTTCGGTGGCAGCGCCCCATATAAGGATCTCTACAAACACTTCGGCATCACGGCCGAGGCCGTGGCCGAAGCGGCGCTCAAGCAGCTGGGCAAGGGATAGTCAAGGAGTCGAGCGATGGCCGTCCGGGTCGGGATCAATGGGTTTGGCCGCATCGGCCGCAACGTGCTGCGCGCGATCGTGGAAGCCGGCCGCAACGACATCGAGGTGGTCGGCATCAACGACCTCGGACCGGTCGAGACCAACGCCTACCTGTTGCGCTACAACTCGGTCCACGGTCGCTTTCCCGGCGAGGTGAAAGTCAAGGGCGACACGATCAGCGTCGGCAATGGCGCCATCAAGGTCACCGCATTGAAGGATCCGGCTCAGCTGCCCTGGAAGGACCTCGGCGTCGAGGTCGCCCTGGAATGTACCGGCATCTTCACCTCAAAGGATAAGGCCTCCGCGCATCTGACGGCCGGCGCCAAGCGTGTGCTGGTGTCGGCGCCGGCCGACGGCGCCGACCTCACGGTCGTCTACGGCGTCAACGACGACAAGCTGACGAAGGACCATGTCGTCGTCTCCAACGGCTCGTGCACGACCAACTGCCTCGCGCCGATGGCGAAGATCATGAACGACAATTTCGGCGTCGAGTTCCGGATTCATGACCACGATCCACTCCTATACCGGGGATCAGCCGACGCTCGACACCTTGCACAAGGACCTGTATCGCGCCCGCGCCGCGGCGCTCAACATCATCCCGACCTCGACCGGTGCCGCCAAGGCGATCGGCCTAGTGCTGCCTGAGCTTGCCGGCAAGCTCGACGGCTCGTCACTGCGGGTACCGACACCGAATGTCTCGCTTGTCGACTTCAAGTTCCACGCCAAGCGCGCGACCTCGGTCGACGAGGTCAACGACGCCATCATGGCGGCGGCGAAATCCAACAGGCTGGACAAGATCGTGACCTGGACGAAGGAGCCGCTGGTCTCCTCCGACCTCAACCACGATCCGCACTCGGCAACCTTCGCGGTCGACCAGACCAAGGTGATCGGCGGCACCTTCGTGCGCATCGTCGCCTGGTACGACAACGAGTGGGGCTTCTCCAACCGCATGGCCGATACGGCAGTGGCGATCGGGAAGCTGGCCTAACGGGCCGAGCAGGGCTTGCGCCATGCAGAACCCGGCTTGGCTGGGTCTTGGTGCTCTGCTCTTGATAGCGATCTTCGTGATCTTCGCATTTCGCCAGGGCATGAAGGTCAAGAAGCCGCCAGAAGGCGTTCCGCCGGAGCGTTGGCCGCACGGATAATCGGCCCGCAGCCAGGGTTCGAAACAATCACATGAGCGATTTCGCCACGCTCGATCAGGCCGACGTGAACGGCAAGCGCGTGCTCGTGCGCGTCGACCTCAACGTGCCGATGGACGCCGGCAAGGTCACGGACGCAACCCGGATCGAGCGCGTTAAGCCGACCATTATCGAGATCGCCGACAAGGGCGGAAAGGTTATTCTGCTGTCCCATTTCGGGCGACCGAAAGGACGCGATCCGAAGGCGTCGCTGCGGCCGGTTGCCGAAGCGCTCGCCGGGGTCATCGGCCGGCCGGTGGCGTTTGTCGATAAGTGCGTCGGCCCGAAGGCCGAGCAAGCGATCGCAGCCATGCGGCCCGGCGGCATCCTGTGCCTCGAGAATACGCGGTTCCATCCAGAGGAGGAAAAGAACGAGGCCGGCTTCGTCGCGCGGCTCGCGGCGCTCGGCGACCTCTATGTCAACGATGCGTTCTCGGCGGCGCACCGCGCGCACGCGTCGACCGAAGGAATTGCCCATAAGCTGCCGGCTTACGCCGGCCGCGGCATGCAGGCCGAGCTGCGGGCGCTGGCGCAGGCGCTCGATGCCCCGGAGCGGCCGGTGGCGGCGATCGTCGGCGGCGCCAAGATCTCCACCAAGCTCGACCTGCTGGGCAACCTGATCAACAGGGTCGACGCGCTGATCATCGGCGGCGGAATGGCCAATACGTTCTTGGCCGCACAGGGCAAGCCCGTCGGCAAGTCGTTGGCCGAGCACGACCTTGCCGGCACGGCGCGCGACACCCTGGCGAAGGCGCAGGCCGCAAAGTGCGAGATCGTGCTGCCGATCGATGCCGTGGTGGCGCGGAAGTTCGAGGCCAATGCGCCTTCGCGTGCAATCTCGGTCGATGACGTAGCGCCCGACGATATGATCCTCGACATCGGGCCGCGCAGCATCGAGCACGCGATCTCGGTGCTGGCGCGGACCAGGACGCTGCTGTGGAACGGGCCGTTCGGCGCGTTCGAGCTGGAACCGTTCGATAACGGCACCGTTGAGGTGGCCGAAGCCGCCGCCGAGCTGACGCAAGCCGGCAAGCTGGTGTCGATCGCCGGCGGCGGCGATACGGTCGCGGCACTCAATGCGGCGGGGGTAGCAGAGCGCTTTTCTTACATCTCGACCGCGGGCGGCGCCTTCCTGGAGTGGCTGGAAGGAAAAACCTTGCCGGGCGTGGAAGCACTAAGAGCGAAGTGAGCCACCCCCTCCCATTGCGGGCGAAGGCGGCCTAAAATCGGCGCCGGGTTATTTGGGCGTTTGGTTCAAGGAGACAGCGATGAACCTCGCAGAGCTCAACAAAGTGGCCGAGGCCATGGTGACGCCCGGCAAAGGCATCCTGGCGGCCGACAAGTCGTCGGGCACGATCAAGAAGCGCTTCGACGCGATCGGCGTCGAGTTCGACCGAGAGCAGCCGGCGCGACTATCGGGAGCTGATGTTCCGCTCCAGGGAGGCGATGTCGAAGTACATCTCCGGCGTCATCCTCTACGATGAGACCATACGGCAGAAGGCCGCCGACGGCACGCCGCTGGTCGAGTTGATCGAGCAGGCCGGGACGCTGCCCGGCATCAAGGTCGACAAAGGGACCAAGCCGCTGCCGTTCTGTGCGGGCGAGGTGGTCACGGAAGGCCTCGACGGTCTGCCTGAACGGCTGGCGGAGTATCGCGGCCTGGGGGCGAAGTTCGCCAAGTGGCGGGC
This sequence comes from uncultured Alphaproteobacteria bacterium, assembly GCA_963788095.1. Taxonomy (GTDB): domain Bacteria; phylum Pseudomonadota; class Alphaproteobacteria; order Rhizobiales; family Xanthobacteraceae; genus CAVTXS01. The sequence continues at coordinate 81,796 of CAWBFP010000022.1, forward strand.
CGTCATCGATATCGGCGAGGGTATTCCGAGCTACGCCTGCATCAGCAGCAACGCGCACGCGCTGGCGCGCTACGCCGCGCTTTGCCAGGAAGAAGGCATCGTGCCGATCGTCGAGCCTGAGGTCCTGATGGACGGCGGCCACGATATCGACCGTTGCTATCTGGTCACCGAGTGGGTGCTCAAGACCGTCTACGAGCAGCTCTACTATCAGAAGGTCCAGCTCGAAGGCACCGTGCTCAAGCCCAACATGGTGGTGCCGGGAAAGAAATCGCCGCAGCGCGCCTCGGTCGAGGAGGTCGCCGAAAAGACCGTGCGCGTGCTCAAGGCGTGCGTGCCGTCCGCCGTTGCGGGGATTGCGTTCCTCTCCGGCGGACAGTCCGACGAAGAGGCGACCGCGCATCTCGATGCGATCAACCGGGTGGGCGGCTTGCCCTGGAAGGTGACCTTCTCGTACGGCCGTGCGTTGCAAGCGCCGGTGCAGAAGACCTGGGCCGGCAAATCCGAGAACGTGGCGGCGGCGCAGCGCGCTTTCGCACACCGCGCCCGGATGAACGGTCTTGCTACGCTCGGCGAATGGAAAGCCGACCTGGAAAAGAAGGCCGCATGAGCCGCTGCTCGCCTGGCGACGCGCTCGACCGCAACGCCGCCCCGTTTCCGCCCGAATCAGGATTCCATGCGGGATCGATGACAACCGGACGGCAGTCGGCGGAACGCCAGCGCCCTGCCCCGCGGCTCTATCTGGTCACTCCACCGATCGGCGACGCGGGCGCATTTGCGCGCCCGCTTGAGGCTGTGCTCGGCGCCGCCGATGTCGCCGCCGTCCTGCTCCGGCTGGCGGAGGCGGATGAGCGAACGCTGGTGCGGCAGATCAAGGCTATCGCGCCGGTGATCCAGGGCCGTAACGCGGCACTGCTGATCGAAGGGCACCCTGAGATCGTGGCTCGCGCCGGTGCCGACGGAGCGCACCTCTCGGGTTGCGACGCCCTGAAACAGGCGCTGCCCGGGCTCAAACCCGATCGCATCGCGGGCGCGGGCGGACTGCAAACGCGACACGATGCCATGGTGGCCGGCGAGGCCGGCGCCGACTACGTCATGTTCGGCGAACCGCGCCCGAACGGTGGCCGCCCGTCGTTCGCGGCCATCATCGATCGCGTGGCGTGGTGGAGCGAAGTGTTCGAGGTGCCATGCGTGGGTTTTGCGGTTGGCATCGAGGAGGTGGAGGCACTGGGGCAGGCGGGCGCCGAGTTCGTCGCACTCGGCGATTCGGTGTGGGTGGATGCGGGCGGTCCGGCCGCCGTCGCCTCGGCTGCCGAGCGACTGAGCACGTTGGAGTTGGCGTGATGTTGCGTGCGTCCGTGCTTCTGGCCTTGCCGCTGGTTGCGGCCGGCCTCGTGATCACGATCCCAGCGGCCGCCCAGGCGCCGTTGACGGTCACCCCGCAGGCGTCGCCGCAGCGCGCCTCGCCGCCAGAACGCGCCGCCCCGCCACAACGCGCGGCCCCGCGGCGCCCCGGCAGGCCCGCGGCGCGCCGGACGGCGCCGGCGCCGAAGCCGCAGCCCGAAGACCCTGCCGCAAGCAACCCGGCGGCACCCGCCGCCGCGCCGGCGAAGCGCCCCGAGCCGTCCACGCCTGCCCCAGCGGCGGCAGCCCCGTGGCCGACGCCGGCCCAGCAGCCGACCACCTCCTGGCCGACACAGCCAAGCTCGCCGCCGGCAGGCAGCGTCGATGTCGCCTTCGGCGCCTATCAGCGTGGCCACTATCTCAGCGCTTTCGCGGAAGCCACCAAGCGCGTCGATGCCGGCGACGCCAAAGCGATGGCCCTGCTGGGCGAGCTTTACGCCAATGGCTTGGGCGTGCCGCGCGACGACAAGAAGGCCGCCGATTGGTACGCGCTTGCGGCCGACCGCGGCGACCGCGAGGCGATGTTCGCACTCGCGATGTTCCGTATCGGCGGACGCGCCGGCCCGCGCGATCGCGACGCCGCTATCGCCTTGCTAGAACAGGCCGCGAAGCTCGGGCAGGTCGCGGCTGCCTACGATCTCGCGCTGCTACGTCTCGAAGACCAAAATTTCCCCGCCGCGGCCGAGTTGCTTAAGTCCGCCGCCGATGCCGGCAGCCCGGACGCCCAATACGCGTTGGCGACGCTCTACAAGGAAGGCCGCGGGGTTGCGCGCGACCGCGCGCAGGCGACCCGCCTGCTGGCCAGCGCGTCGCGCGCCGGCAATGTCGATGCCGAGGTCGAGTACGCGATCGCGCTGTTCAACGGCGACGGCATTGCGGCGGATGAAAGCGCTGCGGCGGCGCTCTTGCTAAAAGCCGCCCGCAAGGGCAGCCCGATCGCGCAGAACCGGATCGCGCGCGTGTTCGCCGCCGGCCGCGGCCTACCCGCCGATCCGGTCGAAGCCGCCAAGTGGCACCTGATCGCGCGCGCGCGCGGCGAGTCGGACACCTGGCTTGAAGGCTTCCTGCAAAAGCTGACCCCCGAGCAGCGCCAAGCCGGCGAAAAATCCGCCGAGGCCTGGCTCAAGAGCCTGCCGCCATCGCTGCCGCCGCGCTCTTGACGCGGCAACCGGCGGCGGGCAGAGCAGCCGCGCCCCATCAGCAGCTTTCGTTTGGCATGCTCCGCTCCGCGCTTCTCAACGTCATGGTTCAGGCGGCCACCAAAGCCGGCCGCACGCTCAAGCGCGACTTCGGCGAGGTCGAGCGATTGCAGGTGTCGCTGAAGGGGCCGGGAAATTTCGTTTCCGCCGCCGACCGACGCGCCGAGGAGATCTTGCACCAGGAGCTCGGCAAGGCGCGGCCCGGCTACGGTTTCCTGGGCGAGGAAGGCGGGCGGCGTGAGGGCGCCGACAAGTCCCACACCTGGATCGTCGATCCGCTCGACGGCACCACCAACTTCCTGCACGGCATCCCGCAATTCGCGATCGCGATCGCGCTGCAGCGCGAGGACGCGATCGTGGCGGGATTGGTCTACAACCCGGTGCTCGACGAGCTGTTCACCGCCGAACGCGGCAAGGGGGCGTTCCTCAACGAACGCCGCGTGCGCGTGGCCGCGCGCCGGCGCCTGGCCGATGCCGTGGTGGCGTGCGGCCTGCCGCATCACGGCCGCGGCGACCTCGAGCTGTTCCGCAAGGAGGCGGCGGCCGTCATGGGGAAGGTCGCGGGGCTGCGCCGGTTCGGCTCGGCGGCGCTCGATCTCGCCTGGGTCGCGGCCGGCCGCTTCGATGCCTACTGGGAACGCGATCTCTCGCCGTGGGACACCGCTGCCGGCATGGTCCTGGTGCGCGAGGCGGGCGGCTTCGCCACCGACCTCGACGGCGGCGATGCAATCATCCAGACCGGCAACATCATCGCCGGCAACGAGGCGATTCACGGGGAGCTGCTGCCGGCGTTGAAAGCCGCGACTGCTGGCTAGCAGCGCGTCGCTTGGACGCGTCCATCATGTTGTCGGCCCGGTGTCGGGCAGCCGCGTTTGTTCGCGATCCGCAGCAGGCACCAGATAGGCGCGCTGGCGTGAAGCGCGACGACTGCTCGAGGGGCGCAAGCGAGGAAGCAATGCCACGGCCATTGTCGTCGCTTCCGGTCTGTGGTTCCACTCGCATTTGACCCACCCCCGAATACCGGCCTGGTAGTTGCCATTTGGGCAACTGTGCCATATTGGCGGCCTGACTCCCGACTAGACGATGAGACGCCATGGCGCGCGACCTCGACCCGTTCAAGCTGTCCTCGCCGCGCATCTTCCTGGTGCGCATGCTGGTGTTCCTGATCCTGTGCGCGCTCGTGGTCGTCATTCTCTACAAGCAGATCTGGGTAGCGTTCATGGCCAATCCGGGCCTGAATGGGCTGATCGTCGCCGTGCTGGTGATCGGTATCATGCTCGCGTTCCGGCAGGTCATCCGGCTGTTCCGCGAAGTCAACTGGGTCAACGGCTTCCGGCTCGCCGATCCGGGCCTCGCAGTCGAGCGACCGCCCGTCCTGCTGGCCCCGATGGCCGCGATCCTCGGCGATCGCATGGGGCGGATGGCGATCACCACCGCGGTGATGCGCAGCCTGCTCGATTCGATCGCCGCCCGGCTCGACGAGGCGCGCGATCTCTCGCGCTACATGACCGGCCTCTTGATCTTCCTTGGGCTGCTCGGAACCTTCTGGGGTTTGATCGAGACCGTCACCTCGGTCGGCAAGGTCATCGAGGGGCTCAAGGTCGGCGGCGACGCCGGGTCAATGTTTGAGACATTGAAGGAAGGGCTGGCCGCCCCGCTCGGCGGCATGGGCATCTCGTTCTCCTCATCGCTGTTCGGTCTCGCCGGTTCGCTCGTGCTCGGCTTCCTCGACCTGCAGACCAGCCAGGCGCAGAACCGCTTTTACACCGACCTCGAGGACTGGCTCTCCACGACCGTGCGCGACCTCGGGGTCGAGCCCGATGCCCAGGCCCCGATTTCGCCGGTCGCCAACGAGCTGCGGATGGTGATCGAGGGGCTGAAGGACGTGGCCGGCGAAGGCGGTCCCAACCGAGCCGCCACCAACGCCATGGCCAACCTCGCCGAGGCGATCCAGGGGCTGGTCACCCATATGCGCAGCGAGCAGCAGATGATCCGGGACTGGGTGAACTCGCAGTCCGATCAGCAGCGCGAGATGCGGCGTCTGCTCGAACGGCTCTCGCCCGAGGACGCGCCTAAACTTCGTAAAGAGGTCTAGCAAAATGGCCCTTGCCCGTGCCCGCCGCGACCGCGGTGTCGACTATTGGCCCGGATTCGTCGACGCGCTGTCGACGCTGATCCTCGGCATCATCTTCATGCTGACCATCTTCGTGGTGGTGCAATTCTTCCTGTCGCAGGAGGTGACCGGCAAAGACACCGCGCTGGCGCGCCTGAATGCGCAGATCGCGCAGCTCACCGAGTTCCTCTCGATGGAAAAGGCCGGCAAGGCGACGTTGGAGGAGAGCCTTGCCGCCTTGCGCGCGAGCCTGGCGGGAGCCGAAGCGGAGCGCGAGCGCCTCAGGGGCGTGGCCGAGAGCGCCGGCAGCGGCGCCGCCGCGGCGCGCAGCCGGATCGACGCGATGGCCGCGGACCTCGATGCCGAGAAGCGGCTCAGCGGACGGGCGCTGGGCCAGGTCGAGCTGCTCAACCAGCAGATCGCCGCACTGCGCCGCCAACTGGCGTCGCTCGAATCCGCGCTCGAGGTCTCCGAAAAGAAGGACAAGGAAGCGCAGGTCCGAATCTCCGACCTCGGGCAGCGGCTCAACGTCGCGCTGGCGCAGCGGGTGCAAGAGCTGTCGCGCTATCGCTCCGAGTTCTTCGGGCGGCTGCGTGCGATCCTCGCCAACCGGCCGGATGTCCGCGTGGTCGGCGACCGCTTCGTCTTCCAGTCGGAACTGTTCTTCGACGTCGGTCAGGCGGCGCTCAAGCCCGAGGGTCGCGCCGAGCTCGACAAGCTCGCTACCGCGCTGCTCGAGCTCGAGAAGCAGATCCCGAAGGAGGTCGCCTGGGTGCTGCGCGTCGACGGCCACACCGACGTGCGGCCGATCGCGAGCGCGCCATTTCCGTCGAATTGGGAGCTGTCCTCGGGGCGCGCGATCTCGGTGGTGCAGTACCTCATCGGCAAGGGCGTCTCGCCCCAGCGCCTGGTCGCCGCCGGCTTCGGCGAGTTCCAGCCGCTCGACACCGCGACCAACGAGGAGGCCTACCGGCGCAACCGCCGCATCGAGCTCAAGCTGACGGAGCGGTGACTTTTTTCCGTGTCATGCCCGGGCTTGACCCGGGCATCCAGCATCCTTCGCAAGAGTCTTTCCAAGGGATGGATTGCCGGGTCAAGCCCGGCAATGACTGGGTCTGCTCTATCCCATCTCGAACTGCAGCTTGGCAAGCCGCGCATAGAGCCCGTCGGCGGCGGCGAGGCTCGCGTGCGTGCCCTCCTCGACGATGCGGCCGTGGTCGAGCACCAGGATGCGGTTGCAGGAGAGCACGGTCGCCAGCCGATGCGCGATGACGAGGGTGGTGCGCCCCGCCATCAGCCGCTCCAGCGCGGTATGCACCAGCGTCTCGCTCTCGGCGTCGAGCGCCGAGGTCGCTTCGTCGAGCATCAGCAGCGGCGCGTCGCGCAGGATCGCGCGCGCAATGGCGATGCGCTGGCGCTGGCCGCCCGACAAGCGTGACGCCGCGCTCGCCGATCGGCGTATCGAAGCCCTGCGGCAGCGCGCCGCACGAAGTCGGTGACCAGCGCGCAGCTCGGCCGCGCGCTCGATCTCGGCGCGCAGGCCTCGGGCCGCCCGAAGCGGATATTGTCGGCGACGGACGCCGCGAACACCGCGACGTCCTGCGGCACGATCGCGATGTGGCGGCGGAGATCGACCGGATCGCGTTGCGGCGATGTCGATGCCGTCGAATGTGATCCGGCCCACTGACCGGATCGTAGAACCGCAGCAGCAGGTGGAAGATCGTGCTCTTGCCGGCGCCCGACGGCCCGACCAGCGCCACCCGCTCGCCGGGCGCCACCGCGAACGTCACCCCGTCGAGCACCGGCCCTTCCGGCCGCGCCGGATAGGCGAAGCGCACGTCCGCGAACGCGACTTCGCCGCGCGCCGGCGTCGGCAAGCGCCACGGGCTGCGCGGGCGCGCTTGATCGCAGGCTCGACGGCAAGGATTTCGAACAGCCGCTCTGCCGCCCCCGAGGCCTGCGACAGCTCGCCCCAGACCTGGCTGAGCTCGCCGAGCGCACCGGCGGCGAACACCGCGTAGAGCACGAACTGGCTGAGCACGCCCGGCGTGATGCGGCCGGCGAGCACGTCCTGCGCGCCGACCCAGAGCACCACCACCACGCTCGCGAACACCAGGAAAATCGCGACCGCCGTGAGCACCGCCCGCGCCCGCGTCGAGGTGCGCGCCGCCTCGAACGCCCGCTCGACCGCGCCGGCGAAGCGCGCCGCCGGCCGGCTGCTCGTAGGTGAATGCCTGCAGGGTGCGCACGGCGCAGATCAGCTCGGCCGCGTAGGCGGAGGCGTCGGCGAGCGTGTCCTGCGCGCCGCGCGCGCGCCGCCGCACCAGCCGGCCGAACGCCACCAGCGGCAGCACGATCACCGGGATCGCACCCAGCACGAACGCCGAGAGCCGCGGGCTCGTCGCCACCATCATGACGCTGGCGCCGACGAACAGGACCAGGTTGCGCAGCGCGATCGAGACCGAGGCGCCGACCGCCGACTTGATCTGGGTGGTGTCGGCGGTGAGCCGCGAGATCACCTCGCCGTCTGCGGTCCGGTCGAAGAACACCGGCGAGAGCGTCATCAGGTGGCGGAACACGAGCTCGCGCAGGTCCGCGACCACCCGCTCGCCGAGCATCGTCACCAGGTAGAAGCGCAGCGCGCTTGCGCCCGCGAGCACGGCCGCGACCGCGATCAGGCCGTGAAATAGCTGTCGACGAGCCCGAGGCTCTCGCCGCGAGAAGCCGAAATCGATCATGCGGCGCACCGCGATCGGCATCGCCAGCGTCGCCAGCGCGGCGACGATGAGCGCGATCAGCGCCCCGATCGCATGCGCGCGGATAGCGCAACACGAACGGCAACGACGCTGGCGCAGCGGCTGCAGGCGCGGCCTGCGCGACGCCGCGTCGGCTGCCGCGGCGGTGGCGCTCGGCGGGCGCCCGGCGACCGCGGGCTCCGCTGGACGTGCGCTGGTCGTGTCGTCCATTCCTCGTATGCTGCAACGCTCCCGCCGACCTCCCGGCGGAACCGATGCCGGACAATGCCCCGCTGCCCTCACCCTGACAATCGGACCGTCACCGGCGGCCGTCGGTTCGCCTTGTTTCCCGCGGCCCCCTGGGCTATAGAGCCGCCAATTCAACGAACCCAATGCATGTTCGCCGCGCCGCGGCGCGCGAGGTGAGGACGATGAAATCCGGACATCCATCCCGACTACCACACCATCAAGGTCGTCATGACCGACGGCACCGAGTTCGAGACCCGCACCACCTGGGGCAAGGCGGGCGACACGATGCATCTCGACATCGACACCAAGTCGCACCCGGCCTGGACCGGCGGCCACCAGCAGCTGGTCGACCGCGGCGGCCGGCTGTCGCGCTTCCAGAAGAAGTTCTCCGGTTTCTTGAAGACGTAACCGGAACCTCGCGTCCCGCACACGCGCTCGTGCGCCGATGCGGGACGGCTGGTTCTGTCCTGTCCCCGCACACCATAACCGGAATCCTCGGGGTCGGCAGCGCGCGGCACGAGACCGCGCATGCGCGACGGGGAGGCCCGGCGCTTGCGCTGCGCCTGGGACGGCGGGCGTGTTATCAAACGGCATGACCGTGCTGAAATGGTTGATCATCCCGGCGCTGTGCTACGGCGCGCTGGTCGCGCTCATGTATTTCGGGCAGCGCGGCATGATGTATTTCCCCGACACGGCGCGGCGGACGCCGGCAAGCGTGGGCCTGCCGCGGGCCGAGGAGGTTGAGCTTGCGGCCAGCGACGGCGAACGTCTGATCGCCTGGCACGTGGCGCCGCGCGCCGGCAGGCCGATCGTGCTGTACTTCCAGGGCAATGGCGGGGGCCTCAATCTGCGGGCCGACCGGTTCGCCGCGCTCACCGCCGACGGCTTGGGCCTGCTGGCGCTGAACTATCGCGGCTATGGCGGCTCCAGTGGCCGGCCGAGCGAGGACGGGCTGCGGCGCGACGCCGCGGCGGCACACGAGTTCGCGGTGCAGCGCTATGGCGCCGATCGCATCGTGCTATGGGGCGAGTCGCTGGGTACCGGCGTTGCGGTCGCGCTTGCCGCGGAACGCCCGGTCGCCCGCGTGCTGTTGGAATCGCCGTTCACCTCGGCCGCCGCGATTGCGTCCTCGGTGTACTGGTTCGTGCCGGTGCGCCTGCTGATGCACGACCAGTTTCATTCCGATCGGCGTATCGCGGCCGTGACCGCGCCCATCCTTGTCCTGCATGGGGAACGCGACACCGTCGTGCCCATCCGTTTCGGCGAAGCGCTGTTCGAACTGGTGCGCGCGCCTAAGCGGTTCATCCGTCTTCCCGCGGCCGGCCACAACGACCACGACGCCCACGGTGCGCTGGAGGCGGTGCGTCCATTCGTTGCCGACGGCGCGCTGAAGTCTTAAGCCGGATGGCGCGATTGGCCCTCCACGATCCGGCCTCGGATCAGAACGTCTGGTAGACCTGCCCGAGCCGGCCGCCGACGCGGGCGAAGCCCGCCTTCGCCGGCTCGTAGTTCTGGCTGATGTTGAGCGCCCTCGCGTAGGAGCCCGCCGCCTTCTCTTTGTCGCCGAGCCGCTCATAGGCAAGGCCGCGGCTGACCCAGGCCTGCAGGTTTCCGGGGTCGAGCTGTACCGCGTCGTCAAGACTGGCCGCCGCCGACTTGTGATCGTTGATCGCGAGGTAGCTCAAACCGCGGGCGACGTATGGCTCCGCCTGCTGGGCCGCGAGCCCGATCGCGGTGGTGAAGTCGTCGATCGCGTAATTGTGCTGCTTCTGCGTCTGATAGAGCAGGCCGCGTTGATGAAAGGCCTGGGCATCGTCGGGCTTGAGCGCGATCCCCTTGTTGAAGTCCTGGAACGCCTGCATGGCCTGGCCCTGCTGCCGGTAAACGATGCCGCGCCCGAGATAGGCGGGCGCATAGTTGGCATCGATCTCCAGCGCGCGATTGTAATCGGCGAGCGCGAGATCGAGCTGCTTTGTCTGCCGCTGCACCAGGCCGCGGTTGGCATAGGCCTGGGCGTAGTTCGGATCGAGGCTGATCGCCTTGTTGAAGTCGGCAAGCGCCTCGTCGTTGCGGCCGGCGCGGCCGAGCACCGTGCCGCGTACGTTATAGGCCTGCGCGTCGTTCGGGTTGCGCTGGATGACGTCGGTGAGCGAGGCGATGTTGGCGCGGCGAAGCGGCCGTGCCGTCGTCCTCGACGGCCGGTCCCGACACAGTCGAGCAGGCGGCGATCGGCAGGGCGAGCGCCACCAACGCGCCGAAGGCGCGCCATTGTCGCACGCGGATGCCGAGACGTGCCATCGAGTGCCCCCGTGGCCGCGCACGGCGGATGTTTCAAGCGCCGCGGGCTTTGGTTCTGCCGCCGAATGCGGCGATCTTGCGACCGCCGAGCCCGCGCGATTCGCTATCTGCGCAAGCGGACCCGTAGCGGCCGCCGCCAACACCACCAGGGCCGCCACCGCGAGCCGGCACCGTCCGGGGCTTGCTGGGGATCAGGCCCTCGCGCTGGGCACGCTTGCGGGCAAGCTTGCGGGCGCGGCGGATAGCTTCGGCTTTCTCGCGGGCCTTCTTCTCCGAAGGCTTCTCGTAGTGGCCCCTGAGCTTCATTTCCCGAAAGATGCCCTCGCGCTGCATCTTCTTTTTGAGAGCCTTCAGAGCCTGGTCGACATTGTTGTCGCGGACGAGAACCTGCACGCGCTATCCTCTTGATCGTGATCGTCTGGTTTCCGACTGACGGCAAACGGGAATCCGCGCGCCGCGCATGCGCCGCTGCTCATCGCGCGCGCGTGTAGCAGAACGTGATGCCGAAAGTCCACCACCGTCTGCGCTAGACTTGAGCCCTCCCCGCTCGCGGTTCCGGCAACACCCGCGTCACATGGCCCATCTTGCGGCCATCGCGCACAGCCGCCTTGCCGTAGAGGTGGACCGACACGCCGGGCGTTGCCAGCCATTTGGCGTAGTCGGCGACCTCGCGCCGATCAGGTTGGTCATCTCCACGCGCGCGAGCCGCATCGGTCTTGCGAGCGGCCAGCCCGCGACCGCGCGGATGTGCTGCTCGAACTGCGACACCGTCGCGCCGTCGAGCGTCCAGTGGCCGGAATTGTGCACGCGCGGCGCGATCTCATTGACCAGAACGGCGTGACCGCCGCCTTCCGGCACCACGAACATCTCGACCGCCAGGACACCGACATAGTCGAATGCGCCCGCGATTCTGCGGGCGATATGCGAACGCCTCGGCGGCGACCTCGGCGAGTTACATCGGCGGGCGCGCGCGAGACCTTGAGGATGTGATCGCGGTGCTCGTTCTCGGTCACGTCGAAGCATTCGATCTGACCGGCAGCGCTGCGAACAGCCACCACCGAGATTTCCCGTTCGAACGGCACAAAGGCCTCGAGGATCGCCGGCTGCCCGCCGATCGCGCGCCAGGCCGCGTCCGGATCGACGCCGTCGCGCAGCATGATCTGGCCCTTGCCGTCGTAGCCGAAGCGGCGCGTTTTCAGGACGGCCGGCCGCCCGATCAGGTCGACCGCCTCCCGCATCATGCCGGGCGCGTCGATCGCCACGAAGCGGGCGGTTGCGATGCCGAGCCCGGCAATGAAGGTCTTCTCCACCAACCGGTCCTGGGTGGTCGCGAGCACCCGCGGGTCCGGCAGCACCGGCTTGCGCGCCGACAGGAACGTCGCGGTCTCGGCCGGGATGTTCTCGAACTCGTAGGTGATGACATCGACATCGGCGGCGAAGCGGTCGAGGGCCTGGGTATCGGTGTAGTCCGCATTGGTCACGCGGTGGACGACATCGAAGGCCGGCGATTGCGGATCGGGCGAAAGCACGTGGCACTTCAATCCGAGCCGCGCTGCCGCGAGCGCCAGCATGCGGCCGAGCTGGCCGCCGCCGAGGATTCCGATCGTGGCATCCGGGGCGAGCGGCGCAGCGTTGCCAGCGCTCACGCGCGCTCCTCGTCGGAAGGCTTGTCGGCGACCGCGTCAGTCTGTCGCTGCCGGAAGGCGTCGAGCCGCGCCGCCAGGCCGGCATCGTTCAGCGCCAGCACGCTGGCGGCGAGCAGCGCCGCATTGATGGCGCCGGCTTTGCCGATCGCAAGCGTGCCGACCGGCACGCCGGCCGGCATCTGCACGATCGCATAGAGCGAGTCGACGCCCTTGAGCGACTTGCGATCTCGACCGGCACTCCGAACACCGGCAGCGTCGTCAGCGACGCCGTCATGCCGGGCAGATGGGCGGCGCCGCCCGCCCCCGCGATGATCACCTTGAAGCCCGCGCTCTTCGCCCCCTTGGCGAAAGCATAGAGCCGGTCGGGCGTGCGGTGGGCGGAAACGACCCGCGCCTCGTATCCGATCGCCAGGGTGTCGAGGGTCTCGGCAGCATGCTTGAGGGTCGCCCAATCCGATTGGCTTCCCATGATGATCGCGACCGGCTGTGCCGCCATGTCCGCTCCGGAAGGGACCCAACGCGGGCCGCCCAAAAGGAAGCGGCGGATTATAGAAATGACCTTCTCCGGAGCAAGCGCCGGTCATCGCGACGAGCGCAAGCGACGCGCAATTTAGATGCCCGGCGTTCCGGATTGCTTCGCCTTTGGCGCGCAAGGACGGGCGGAGTATTGGTCCCTTTTGATGTCAGGTGTTCGTTTTGTCCCGCAACGCCGATTTGGTGGTTCGCGGCTCGCAAGCTGTCAGATTCGAGCCGGCCAAGTACCCAAACAGACCCGCCTTCAGCCACTTCCACAATCTCGACACGCCCAGCACGAACACGAGGATGCAACTGAACACGGTTAGGGACATGCTCAATAGGGACCCGTCGGGCAAAAAAAAGGTTCCGCAACCCCACGATCCCAACTGCAAATAGGACGGCGATCTCCCACTTCGCAGTTGTTGGGGCAGTTCCTGACATGCGCCCGAGCATACCGCTCTGGCCCTGAGCTTGAAAAAAGGTGACCGCACGAGGCCGCCCCGGGGCGGGGCCCCTACGCGATGATGTCGGGGGTCAGCTGGTCTTCGACCTGCCTGATCCGGTCCCGCAATTGAAGCTTGCGCTTCTTGAGGCGCTGAACCTGGAGTACGTCGGCCCCGGGCGCGTTGTGCAGCGCCTCGATAGCCGCGTCCAGGTCCCGATGCTCCTGGCGCAGCCGGGCCAGAATGCCTTCGAGCTCCCGTCGTTCCTCGTCGCTCATAGTGGTGGCGGCGTTGGTGGCACGCGATTGCTGGACGCCCAATCCCCGGTTCTGCGGAGGATATCACGTTTCTGGCCCCGCCGCCCTAGTCGGGCGACAGAATTGGGGTTAACGGCCCTTTTGCTGCAGCGCACAAGAGATCTTTCGTCGACTTGGGGCCGGTGCCGTGGCAAAATAGCGGAAGTCAGGCTCCAATCTGACGAAGGAGACCAAGAACATGTCCATCCAATCGCATCTTGCGGAACTCGAGCGGCGGCACCGGGCGCTGGAAGATGAGATCACCGACGCGCTGGCGCATCCCTCGACCGACGATCTCACGATCGCCGAGCTCAAGCGCCGCAAGTTGCAAGTGAAGGATGAGATCGCGCGCCTGAAACACGCGGCGTCGCAGACTGTGCACTGACCCCCGACGTCCTTTAGACGTCGCGGAAATCCAGCGTAGTGAAAGGCCGGCGCCGGCTACGGCGTCCGGCGGGGCTTGGGTTATTGCGCCGGCGCGAGCCGGCGCTTTTGCTTGGGTGCTTCGCATGCACGGAGTGACGAGACGCGCTGCGCTTGCTTTCATGGCCGCATCGATGGTCTGCGGCGCTCAACCGGTGGGGGCCCAGGACTACCCGACGCGGCCGATCACCCTGGTGGTTCCCTACCCGCCCGGCGGCGGCGTCAACTCGATGGCGCGCATCGTCGCCGACAAGCTCTCGGCCGCCCTCGGCAAACAGGTAGTGGTCGACAATCGCGGCGGCGGCAGCGGAACTCGTGGGCACGCGCGCGGTCGCCCGCGCCGCGGCGGACGGCTATACGCTGATGCTCGCGCATACCGGTACGATCGCCATCAATCCGTCGCTATTCGCCAATCCCGGCTTCGACCCGCGCAAGGATTTCGCGCCCATCGGCCTGGTCGCCTCCATGGCGATGGTCCTGGTCGCGCACCCGTCGTTTCCCGCCAGCAACGTCCAGGACGTCATCGCGCTCGCCAAGAAAGAACCCGGCAAGCTCAACCTTGGCTCCTCGCCGGTCGGTACCGGCTCGTATATGTCGGCCGAGCTGTTCAAGGCCGTCACCGCAAGCCCGATTACGATCGTGCCGTACCGCGGAACGGCGCCGCTGCTCAACGACCTGCTCGGCGGGCACGTGCCGGTGGCGTTCGCCGTGATCCCGCCGACCTACGGCAATATCCAGAGCGGCCACCTACGCCCGCTCGCCGTGACCAGTCCGACGCGCACCGGCCTGTTGCCGAACGTGCCGACGTTCGCCGAATCCGGCCTGCCGGAATTCGAGGCGGTGCTGCGCTACGGCGTGGTGGCGCCCGCCGGTACGCCGCGGTCGATCGTCGAGCGCCTGAACAAGGAATTGCGTGCGGCCCTCACGAGTGCCGACGTGCGCGAGCGTATCGCGGCCGACGGCGGCGATCCGTTGTCGAGCACGCCGGAGGAATACGCCGCCGACATCGATCGCGAGGAAACGAAATGGTCGGCGCTGGTGCGCAGGCTCGGGCTGAAGGTGGAGTAAATGAACGGATCAAGGCTGCTCGCCCGGCTGGCGGCGCTCGCCGCGTTGTTTGTGATCGCGGCCGCACCGGGCGCGGCGCAAACGTTCCCGTCGCGGCTGGTCAAGCTGGTCGTGCCGCAGACGCCCGGCGGCGCGACCGATGTGTTCGCGCGCAAGATCGGCCAGGCCTTGAGCGAACGCTGGGGACAAGCCGTCATCGTGGAGAATCGCGCCGGCGCCGCCGGCACGGTGGGCACCGATTTCGTCGCCAAGTCGCCGGCCGACGGCTACACGCTGCTGGTCACCTACGCGGGTTCGCAGGCGATCAACCCGAGCCTCTACGCGAAACTGCCGTTCGATTCGGTGAAGGATTTTCAACCGATCGCGACGCTCGCGGTCACGCCGTTCTTCCTGATCGTCAATCCCAAGGTCCCGGCCAACGACCTGCGCGAGTTCATCGCGCTCGCGCGCGCGAAACCGGACACGCTGACATATGCATCCTCCGGCAACGGCTCGGTCAACCATCTGCTCGGCGAAATGCTCAAGGCGGAGGCCGGAGTAAGGATCCTGCACGTCCCCTATCGGGGCGTTGCGGCGGCCAACACCGACGTGATCGGCGGTCAGGTCGACGCGGCGTTCTCGAGCGTGCCGTCGGTGCTGCAGATCATCCAGGGCCGACAGGTGCGCGCACTCGCGGTGAGCAGCGCCAAGCGCATCGCCGCCGCGTCCGACATTCCAACCATTGCGGAGGCAGGCTTCCCGGGCTTCGACGTCAATCCGTGGTGGGGAATTCTCGCGCCCGCCGGCATCGATGCGGCGATCGTGCGCAAGATCAACCACGACGTGGGAGAGATCCTGCGCGGCAAGGAGATGGTCGACTTCCTGGCGACGCAAGGCGCCGAACCGTTCATCACCTCGCCGGACCAGTTTCTCGCGCTGCTCAAGGCCGACATCGAGAGCTGGGCAAAGGTCGTCAAGGCCGCAGGCGTCACGCTGAACTAGCGACACAGGGTGCCGTCATTGCGAGCCGAAGGCGAAGCAATCCAGACGGCTGACGCCGTTTGGATTGCTTCATCGCGTGCGCTCCTCGCCATGACGAGAGGGCTCAGCTCTTGCGCAGCTCCGCTGCGGCGCGCGCCAGCGCTTCCACGATCCGCGCCTCCGCCTCGGCGTCGTCCTTGAGCCGCTCGGCCGCGACCTCGCGCAGGTTGTCGATCGCCGCATCGATCAGGCGCGACACGCGCGGAGCGGGACGCCCCTCGGCATCGCCGTCGCGCCCGCTGGCGCGGCGCCATTGCGCCACCCGGTCGGCGATCGCGCCCAACCGGTCGAGCAACTCGTCGACGAAGTCGCGGTGCTGCTCGAGATAGCCGCGGCCTTCCTCGGTGATGGTGTAAAGCTTCTTGCTGCCCTCGGCCTGCGCGGTGACGTAGCCGGCCTCCTCCAGATAGGTCAGCGTCGGGTAGACGATGCCGGGGCTCGGCGCGTACCAGCCGCCGGTCTTCTCCTCCAACACTTTGATGATCTCGTAGCCGTGGCGCGGCTGCTCGGCGATCAGCGCCAGCGCGATCAGCCGCAGGTCGCCCTGCGCCAGCATGCGCCCGAAGCGCAGCATCTCGCCGCCGCCCATGCCATGGCGGCCTCCGCCCCAGCCGAATCCGCCGCCCCAGCGGCCGCGGCGATGGCGGCCGCTGGCCCAGTGGCCGCTCGGTCCACAATGCCCAAACATGATTTCCTCCTGTCGGGCTAATGATGATATATCTTATGATACCACCAATTTGATGTAGCACAAGATATATCTTGACGCGGCGACGATGACTTTCGCTATCGGCTTGAACAGATGGGCAAGACCGCCTCAAGTTCGCGCCGAGGGCTGACAAAAGCCACGCAACGGGAGGGCGAAGCATGCAGGCAGCGGTTTCGTTCGACTACATCATCGTCGGGGCCGGCACCGCCGGCTGCGTCCTCGCCAATCGTCTGACCGCCTCAGGGCGGCACCGCGTGCTGCTGCTCGAGGCCGGCGGCGAGGACCGCAACATGTGGATCCACATCCCGCTCGGCTACGGACGGCTGTTCTCCAACGCCAAGGTCAACTGGCTCTACCAGACCGAGCCTGAGCCCGAGCTCAACGGCCGCCAAGTGATGCAGCCGCGCGGCAAGGTTTTGGGCGGCTCGAGCTCGATCAATGGCCTGCTCTACGTGCGCGGCCAGCCGCAGGATTTCGACCATTGGCGCCAGCTCGGCAACGCCGGCTGGAGCTTCGATGACGTCCTGCCCTACTTCCGCATGGCAGAGGACCAGGTCCGCGGCGCCGACGATCTGCATGGCAGCGGCGGACCGCTGGCGGTCTCCGACATCGGCGCGCATCCGCTATGCGACGCCTTCGTCGCGGCGGCGGAGCAGGCCGGGTTCGCGCGCAACACCGATTTCAACGGCGCGACCCAGGAGGGCGCCGGCTACTACCAGGTGACCTCGCGCAAGGGTCGCCGCTGCTCGACCGCGGTCGGCTATCTGCGGCCGGCGCGCCGGCGGCACAATCTCGTCGTCGCCGCCGACGCCTTGGCGACGCGCATCCTGTTCGAGGGCCGCCGCGCGGTCGGCGTCGAGTACCGGCAGGGCAGCGAGACGCGCGTCGCGCGGGCCGCAGGCGAAGTGATCCTGGCGGGCGGCGCATTCGGCTCACCGCAGCTGCTGCAGCTCTCCGGTGTCGGGCCCGCGGCGCTGCTGCAGGAGCACGGCATCCCGGTCGTCGCCGACATGCCGGGGGTCGGGGACGACCTGCAAGATCACTTCCAGGTCCGCTTCGGCTACCGCTGCAGCGAGCGTTGCACCATCAACGACATGATGGGATCGTGGCGCGGCCGCCTGGCGGCCGGCCTGCAGTATGCGCTCACGCGCAAGGGCTTCCTCACCATCGGGGCGGGCTATGCGGGCGGCTTCTTCAGGACCGACCCGGCCCTGCCGACGCCCGACGTGCAGATCCATTTCATCCTGTTCAGCGCCGACACGATCGGCCAGAAGCTGCATGACTTCCCTGGGTTCGTCGCCTCCATGTGCCAGCTGCGGCCGGAGAGCCGCGGGCACGTGCGCATCAAGTCGGCCGACCCGGCGCAGCCGCCGGCGATCCAGCCGCGCTATCTCACTGCGTCTGCCGACCGCGACGTGATGGTCGCCGGGATGCGGCTGTTGCGGCGCGTGATGGGGCAACCGGCGATCCGCCGCTACATCGTCGAGGAGCGCGTGCCCGGCGCGGCTTGCGAAAGCGACGCCGAGCTACTCGCCTATGCGCGCCAAAGCGGCACCACGGTGTTCCATCCGACCTCGACCTGCCGCATGGGCTCGGACGTGACCGCAGTCGTCGACGAGCGCCTGCGCGTGCGCAGCCTCGAGCGCCTGCGCGTCGTCGACGGCGCCGTCATGCCGACGGTCGTCTCCGGCAACACCAACGCGGCGATCGTGATGATCGGCGAGAAGGGCGCCGACATGATCCTGCGCGACGCCACGGCGGCGCCGGTCTCGGCCGCCGCCTGAGCGCGGCTCGCGGCGATGACGCTAGCGGGCGCGGTGGATGCCTTCGACTTTATCGTGGTGGGCGCGGGTTCGGCCGGATGCGTGCTCGCCAATCGGCTGACCGCTTGCGGGCGCCATCGCACGCTCGTGCTCGAAGCCGGCGGCGAGGATCGCAGTGTCTCGCTGCATATCCCGCTCGGTTATGGCGGCATTTCACCAATCCTGCCGTCAACTGGCTTTACACGACCGAACCGGAGCCCGATTGCGGCAACCGGCGCATCATCGCGCCGCGCGGAGGTTTTGGGCGGGTCGAGCTCGATCAACGGCCAGACCACGACGCGCAACGGCCGCCGTTGCTCGACTGCCCGCGCGTATCTCAAACCGGCGCGCCGTCGCTCGAATCTCGTGCTCATTCCCAAAGCGCTCGCCACGCGTGTCCTGTTCGAAGGGGGCCGCGCGGTCGGCGTAGAATATCGCGTCGGTGCCGAGCGTCGCAGCGCGCGCGCCGTGCGAGAAGTGATCCTCGCGGGCGGCGCCTTCAACTCGCCGCAGCTGTTGCAGCTCTCGGGGCTCGGGCCGGCGGTGCTGCTGCGATCGTGCGGGATCGAAGTGCTTGCCGACCAACCGGGCATCGGAGCCGAGCTGCAGGATCACTACCAGGCGCGGCTCGTGTACCGCTGTGCACAGCCTTGTACCGTGAACGACACGGTCGGCAGCCTGCGGCGCCGGCTCGCCGCGGCGCTGCGCTACGGCGTTACGCGTCGCGGCATGCTCACGGTGCCGGCGATCGTTGCCGGCGGCTTCTTCCGCACCGATCCGGCGCTCGCAACGCCCGACCTGCAGGGATCGATCGCGCTGTTCTCCGCCGACGAGGTCGGCGGCACGCTGCATTCGTTCTCCGGGTTCACCGGCGTTGCCACGCTGCTGCGGCCGGAGAGCCGTGGCCACGTGCGCATCAAATCCGCCGACCCGCGCGCCCCACCCCTGATCCAGCCGCGCTACCTCTCGGCCGAGCGGGACTGCGTCACCATCCTGGCCGGTTTCAAAGCACTGCGCCGCATCTTTGAGGCGCCCGCGATGGCGCGCCATGTCGCAGCCGAGCACGAGCCCGGCCCGCAATGCCGGAGCGATGCCGATCTCATCGACCACATCCGCCGTCGCGGCCTCACCGTCTATCACCCGATATCGACCTGCCGCATGGGCACGGACGCGACTGCCGTGGTCGATGCGCGGCTGCGGGTCCATGGGGTCGCGGCCTTGCGGGTGATCGACGCCTCGATCATGCCGACCGTGGTCTCCGGCAACACCAACGCGGCCACCATCATGATCGCCGAGAAGGGCGCCGACATGGTTTTGGCCGACGCCCGCGGGTGATGCGGAAAATGGGAGCCTCTGTTCGGCCGTACTGATCCGACCGGGATCGGCAAGCCGGGGGAGCGCGAAATCGAGGCCCCCTACGCCCCTTTCGCCAGCTCGCGCAGCTTGAATTTCTGGATCTTGCCGGTCGAGGTCTTCGGCAGCTCAGTGAACACGATATGGCGCGGCACCTTGTAGCGCGCGAGGTTGTCGCGGCACCAAGCGACGAGCTCGTCGACGGTCGCGCTCTGGCCCGGCTTGAGCTCGACGAACGCGCACGGCGTCTCGCCCCACTTCTCGTCGGGCTTCGCCACCACGGCGGCGGCCTGTACGGCCGGATGCTTGTAGAGCGCGTCCTCGACCTCGATCGAGGAGATGTTCTCGCCGCCCGAGATGATGATGTCCTTGGAGCGGTCCTTGAGCTGGATGTAGCCGTCCGGATGCATGACCCCGAGATCGCCGGAGTGGAACCAGCCGCCGGCGAATGCCGCATCGGTCGAGGTTTTGTTCTTGAGGTAGCCCTTCATCACCACATTGCCGCGGAACATGACCTCGCCCATGGTCTCGCCGTCGCGCGGCACCGGTTGCATCGTGTCCGGATCCATCACGTCGAGCGCTTCGAGCGGCACGTAGCGGACCCCTTGCCGCGCCTTCTTGGCGGCCTGCGCGGTCGCATCGAGCGCGTCCCAGGCGCGGTGCCAGTCGTTGACCACGGCGGGACCGTAGGTCTCGGTCAGGCCGTAGAGGTGCGTGACGTTGAAGCCAGCCTCCTTCATCGCCGCCAACACCGCTTCCGGCGGCGGTGCCGCCGCGGTGAAGAACTCGATCACATGTGGCAACGGCTGCTTCTCGTCGGCAGGCGCGTTGAGCAGCGTCGCCATCACGATTGGTGCGCCGCACAGGTGGGTGACCTTGTGGCGCGCGATCAGCTCGTACATCTGCTTTGCGCGCACCTGCCGCAGGCAGACATGGGTGCCGGCGCCGACCGAGATCGACCACGGAAAGCACCAGCCATTGCAGTGGAACATCGGCAGCGTCCACAGATAGACCGGATGCTTGCCCATGCCGCAGGTGACGACGTTGCCGATCGCCAACAGGTAGGCGCCGCGGTGGTGGTAAACCACGCCTTTGGGATCGCCGGTGGTGCCGGACGTATAGTTGAGCGAGATCGCGTCCCACTCGTCGTCCGGCATCTTCCAGGTGAAATCCGGGTCGCCATCGCGGATGAAGTCTTCGTATTCGACCTCGGCGAGCCGCTCGCCGGGGCCGGAATATTCCGGGTCGTCGCAGTCGATGACCACTGGCTTCGCCTTGGCGAGCTTGAGCGCCTCCTTGATCACCGGCGAAAACTCGCGGTCGGTGATCAGGATCTTGGTGTCGGCATGGTCGAGCGTGAACGCCAAGATCGCCGCGTCGAGCCGGGTGTTGAGCGTATTGAGCACCGCACCGGTCATCGGCACGCCGTAGTGCGCCTCCAGCATCGGCGGCGTGTTGGCGAACATCACCGAGACGGTGTCGCCGCGCTTGATGCCGCGGCGGGTGAGCGCCGAAGCGAGCTTGCGGCAACGGGCATAGAACTCCGCGTAGCTGCGGCGGAGCGGCCCATGCAGCACCGCCACCTGATCGGGAAATGTGGCGGCTGCGCGCTCCAGCAGCGTCAGCGGGGTGAGCGGCTGGAAGTTCGCGGGGTTCTTATCGAGGTCGGTCTCGTAGGGTGTCGCACTCACGGTCGTCTGTCCCATCTTGATGCCGGACGGCAAGCCTAGCCGAGCGACCTATCGCCCATCAATCGCCGGCATCCGCCCGTCGGTGACCACGCGCGGTGGCAAAGGAACATTTCTCTCGGCCAGGACGGCGCGCAGGCGATCCGGATAGTCGGTGATGATCCCGTCGACGCCCATACCGATCAGCCGATCCATGTCGGCGCGCTCGTTGACGGTCCACGGGATCACCTGGAGGCCCAAGGTCTTGGCCTCGCTCACCGACGCCGGCGTCAGATCGCGGAAGGCCGGCGACCAGACCGCGCAACCGGCGGCTGCAACCAGCCGCGGCGTCGAGCCGGCAAAGTCGTCGACGTCGAGGCCGGCGGTCCAGGGCGATGGGCCGGGCCGTGCGCGCGCCAGCGTATCGAAGCCCGGGCGCTCGGCGGTCAGGCAGACGCGCGCAATCTCCGGGGCGATGCGGGCGAGCGCCGCCAGCGTGCGCCAGTCGAACGATTGCACCGTGACGCGCTCCGTCAAGCCGGCCGCGCGCACGGCGGCTGCGACCGCCGCCGCAAAGGTCTCGGGATCGGCGGTGTCGGCGCCGGAGGTCGGCGTCAGCTTGGTCTCGATGTTGAAGCGGACATGGTCCGCCCGCATGGTAGGGGCGAGATCGAAGACCTCCGCGAGCGTCGGGACGCGCGCGCCGTCGACGGCGCGCTGCTCCGGGAAGGTCTGCGCGTAGCGCGTCCCCGGCTTGAGCCGGCCGACGTCGTAGCGCTTGAGCTCGGCGAGCGTCAGCGTACGCAGCGCGGGCCCGCGCAGTGAAAGGAAATCGCCGTCGGGGTTGCGCGTGGTGTCGGGATTGAGCCAGAGATCGTGATGCACGACCAGGACACCGTCGCGCGTCATGCCGAGGTCGAGCTCGAGCGTGCTGACGCCGATCGCGAGCGCCGCCGCGAACCCTTCGAGCGTGTTCTCCGGTGCCAGCCCGCGGACGCCCCGATGCCCCTGGAGATCGAACGCCGAAGCCGTGACGGCGAGCGCGCAACAAAATACCGTCGTTGCCAGTGCGCGTCGCATTGCTCACAATATCTGGAAACCAAGGAGAAGCGTCATGGAAGCCCGTCCGGAGAGCCGCTACCACGAGGTCTACGGGCGCGCCATGCGCGACCCTGAGGGGTTCTGGGCCGAGGCCGCGCAAGCGATCGACTGGTACCAGCCCGCCACCAAGGTGTTCGATCCGTCGGCCGGCGTCTATGGGCGCTGGTTCGTCGGCGCCAGCTGCAACACCTGCTACAACGCGCTCGACCGCCACGTCGCCGGCGGCCGTGGGGCGCAGACTGCGCTGATCTACAACTCGCCGGTCGCCGGCACGCAGCGCCGTTTCACCTATGCCGAGCTGCTCGACGAGGTGAAGACCTTCGCGGCGGTGCTGCGCGACTTCGGCGTCGTGCAGGGCGATCGCGTCCTCCTCTACATGCCGATGGTGCCGGAGGCCGTGATCGCGATGCTCGCGTGCGCGCGCCTCGGCGCGATCCACTCGGTGGTGTTCGGCGGGTTTGCGGCGAAGGAGCTTGCGACCCGCATCGACGATGCCCGGCCGAAGATCATCCTCTCAGCGAGCTGCGGCATCGAGGCCGGCCGCGTGGTTCCCTACAAGCCGCTGCTGGACGAGGCGATCCGCCTGGCGGCAAAGCCGAAGGCCTGCATCATCCTGCAGCGCCCGCAGGCGGAAGCCCAGTTCACCAGCCGGGACTACGATTGGGCAGAGTTGCTTTCAGAGGCGAAGGCCGCCGGCAAGAGCGCGGAGTGCGTGGCGGTCGCCGCCACCGATCCGCTCTACATCCTCTACACGTCCGGAACGACCGGCATCCCGAAGGGCGTGGTGCGCGACAACGGCGGCCACATGGTAGCGCTGAAATGGTCGATGCACGGCCTCTACGGGGTCGAGCCGGGCGAGACCTGGTGGTGCGCCTCCGACGTCGGCTGGGTGGTCGGCCACTCCTACATCGTCTACGCGCCGCTGCTGCATGGCGCGACCTCGATCCTGTACGAGGGCAAGCCGGTCGGCACGCCCGATGCCGGCGCGTTCTGGCGCGTGATCTCGGAGCACGGCGCCGTCGCGCTGTTCACCGCGCCGACCGCCTTCCGCGCCATCAAGAAGGAGGACCCGCAAGGCACGTACGTCGGCAAGTACGATCTGGCCAAGTTCCGCACGCTGTTCCTGGCCGGCGAGCGCGCCGACCCGGACACGATCAAATGGGCCGAGAACCTGCTGCAGGTGCCGGTGATCGACCATTGGTGGCAGACCGAGACCGGCTGGTGCATCGCCGGCAACCCGATGGGGCTGGGGCAGCTGCCGGTGAAGCACGGCTCGCCCACGGTCGCCATGCCTGGCTATCAGGTCGACATCGTCGACGAGGCGACGAAAGTGCTGCCGGCCGGCACCATGGGCTCGATCGTGATCAAGCTTCCGCTGCCTCCCGCATGCCTGCCGACCCTGTGGCAGCAGGACGGGCGCTTCCGCGACAGCTACCTCGCGGAGTTCCCCGGCTACTACAAGACCGCCGACGCCGGCTTCAAGGACGAGGACGGCTACCTCTACATCATGGGGCGCACCGACGACATCATCAACGTGGCCGGACATCGGCTCTCGACCGGCGGCATGGAGGAGGTGCTCTCCTCGCACCCGGACGTCGCCGAGTGCGCCGTCATCGGCATCAAGGACGAGCTCAAGGGCGAGGTGCCGTGTGGCTTCATGGTGCTCAAGGCTGGGGTCACGCGTGCGCCCGACGAGATCGAGCGTGAGATCGTGGCATTGGTGCGCGAGAAGATCGGACCGGTCGCCGCCTTCAAGCTCGCCATGACGGTGCCGCGCCTGCCCAAGACCCGCTCCGGCAAGATCCTGCGCGGCACCATGAAGAAGATCGCCGACGGCGAGCCGTGGACGATGCCGGCGACCATCGATGACCCGGCGATCCTCGACGAGATCGGCGGCGCGCTGAAAGGCAAGGGGGTGGGCGGCTGATTTGCCCCTCGGCGCAAGGGCGGCGCCTGCCCGTCATTGCGGCGAGGGCCCCGTCACACCGGATCCGTCACGATTTGCCCGCATCGCCTCGCCCTGACTCGCCATGCCCGAGGACGCGTTGTCGGCCGCACGCGGCAGGTCTAAGCTTTGCCCAACAACAACCAGCGCTCCAGAGGGGTCCAACAACAACGCAAGCCCAAGGAGAAGCAACATGGGTAGTTGGCTGAGCGAACGTGAGCAGCGGCTGGTGGCGGGTGCCGAGACGGCGTCGGCCGCAACCCCGATACCGACCCAGATCGTATCGAACGGCGAGTACTTTCCGCCGCCACAGAGCGAGCCGCAGAAGCGCGTCGAACGACGCATTCTACGAGCTCGCCGACGACAACGGCAAGCGATTGGGCCTGAGCCGCCGGCAATTCATGCAGACCAGCTGCGGCATGGCCGCGGCCTTCCTGGCCATGAACGAGGTCTACGGCGGCAACGTGTTCCAGGTCGCGTCCGCCGAGGCGCGCGAGCCGGAGCTGACGCGGGCGCGCGCGCAAAGCCTCTCCGGCCAGTTCATCTTCGACGTGCAGACGCATTTCGTGCGCGACGACTTCGACCACAAGGAGCTGCTCGGGCTCGCGCAGTTCGCCGCCCAGCACTGGAATCCCGCGCTCAAGGGCGATGACACCTCGCTCGTGCGCTACAAGTTCCAGAACTACGTCAAGGAAGTCTACTACGACAGCGACACCAACATCGCGCTGCTCTCCGGCGCGCCGTTCGACGATCCCTCGTGGTGGCTGTTGTCCAACGAGCAGATCGTGCGGGCGCGCGAGGTGATCAACGATTTCGCCGGCTCCCGCCGGCTGCTCGCGCACAGCGTGATCACCCCCAAGCAACCCGGCTGGATGGAGGAGGTCGACAAGGCGATCTCGGTCTACAAGCCGGACTCATGGAAGTCCTATACGATCGGCGACCCGCTGGCGCCGTCGAAATTCCCGTGGCGGCTCGACGACGAGCAGGTGATGTACCCGTTCTACGAGAAGGCCGTGAAGGCCGGCATCAACATCATCTGCATCCACAAGGGCCTGTTGCCGGCCGACTACGAGAAGGCGTTCGCCGGCGTGTGGGAATATGCGACCGCCTGGGACATCGGCAAAGCCGCCAAGGATTGGCCGCAGATGACGTTCGTGGTCTATCACTCGGCGCTGCGTGCCTTCCTGGAGCTGCCGGACCAGGCCTGGGCGGAGTTCGAGCAGACCGGCCGCATCAAATGGGCGACCGATCTTGCCGAGATCCCGCAAAAGTTCGGCGTCAACAACGTCTATGCCGAGCTCGGCACCTCGTTCGCCAATTCGGCGGTCGCCCATCCAAAATTCTCGGCCGCGCTGGTCGGCACGCTGGTCAAGGGCATGGGCGCCGACCATGTGCTGTGGGGCACCAACTCGGTGTGGTACGGCTCGCCGCAATGGCAGATCGAGGCGATGCGGCGGCTGGAAATCCCCGACGACATGCAAAAGAAGTACGGCTTCCCGGCGCTGGGCGACGCCAACAGCGCGACCAAGCAGATGATCTTCGGCACCAACGCGGCGCGGCTCTATCGCCTCAAGCTCAAGGCCGCCGAAGCGGCGCCGATGCCGGCCTATTCGGCGGATCGGCTGGCAAAGCTCAAGGGTGAGTATGAGCTCGCCGCCAAGGAACCGTCGAACCTGCGCTACGGTTATGTTCGCGCCGGGTGAGCGCGACGGCTGCATCCCGGACGCCGCCTGCGGCGGCGATCCGGGATGACGGACGTCGACGCGGCGCCGCGGTCGTCGTGCTGACGGAGCACCGATGCCCTCTGTACCCACCGCCGCGCTGCCCTCGGGCGAGACGGTGCCGGCGATCGGGCTCGGCACTTACGGGATGGGC
Source organism: uncultured Alphaproteobacteria bacterium (assembly GCA_963788095.1). GTDB lineage: Bacteria > Pseudomonadota > Alphaproteobacteria > Rhizobiales > Xanthobacteraceae > CAVTXS01. Next base: position 107,652 of record CAWBFP010000022.1, read on the forward strand.
GAGGACCCGCGCAAGCGAAAGGCCGAGATCGCCGCGTTGCGTCTCGGCCTCGACCTCGGGATGACGCTGATCGACACCGCCGAGATGTATGCCGACGGCGGCGCCGAGAAACTGGTCGCGCAGGCGATCGCCGGCCGGCGCGACGAGGTGTTCATCGTCAGCAAGGTCCTGCCCGAGCATGCGGCGCGGCGCGCCGTGATCGCGGCGTGCGAGCGCAGCCTGAAGCGCCTCAAGACCGACCGCATCGACCTCTATCTGCTGCACTGGCGCGGGGAGACGCCGCTCGCCGAGACCGTCGAAGCATTCGAGGCGCTGGTGCAGGCGCGCAAGATTCGCCAATGGGGCGTGAGCAATTTCGACGTCGACGACATGCAGGAGCTCAACTGGCTTGCTGCCGGCCGGTTGGCGGCCGCCAACCAGGTGATGTACAACCTTGCCCGCCGCGGCATCGAATACGACCTGATGCCGTCCTGCCGTCGCCGGCACATCGCGATCATGGCCTACTCGCCGCTGGACGAGGGCCGGCTGGTGCGCTCGCGCAAGCTCAAGCCGATCGCGGCGCGGCTCGGCGCGACGCCGGCGCAGGTCGCGCTCGCCTGGCTCCTGCGGCAGAGAAACGTCATTGCCATTCCGAAAGCTGCCAGCGTAGCGCATGTGCAGGATAACCACGCGGCGGTCGCCCTGCGCCTCGCGCGCGCGGACCTCTCCGCGCTCGATGCCGCCTTCCCCCCGCCGACCCGGAAGCTGCCGCTCGCGACGTCATAAGCCTGGGGGGCAAAAGGTCCGGCCGCGGCGGGCTACGGCGTGCACTCATAAATCGCGATTGGTGCAGCGAACTGATCAATGTCCGCTTTGCCGCACCTTGCGGAATAAAGTCGGACATCTCCCGAGGTCCGAGAAGGGCCAGGACTCGGAAGTGGCGACAACGTCCGAGCTATCCGACCCTAACGAGGTTCTGGTTCGGCAATGGTCCGCCGGGAAATTGTGCGAGCTTGCCGCCGATCGCGAGTGGACCAAGGTCGATACCGGCGAATCCGAGGCGATCGATCAACGCTCCAACCTCCGCCTTCGCGGTGCTGTCATCGCCAGAGTAGAACAGCACGCGACGACCACCGTCCGCCCATGGATCGCTCGCCAGTACGTCCGCCCTCAGATGATTGAACGCCTTCACGAGGCGCGCGCCAGTCACCAGGTCGGCGACCACCTGGCTTGAAAGACGGCCGTGCAAATCGACCGGCTTGAAGAGCGGGGCTTCGATCGGATTGTTGGCGTCGATGACGATCCGTCCACCCCAAGCCGGCAGCCGCTCTACCGCCGCCGGCAGTTTCGACCAGTTGACCGCGATCAAGACGATGTCGGCGCTGGCAGCTTGCTCGCGCGTTCCGGCCTTGATGGTGGGGCCCAGGGCAGCAACGGCCTCCTCGAGCGAGTCAGGCCCTCGGCTGTTGGCAATGGTCGCGGCGATTCCGGCTCGCGACAGGGTCTTTGCGACGGCGAGGCCGATATTGCCTGCTCCAATGATGCCAATGCTCATGGTCATGTCCGTTCTGGGCAATGCTTTACGCCTTCGGCGCGGCCGGAAGCGCGCCGAGTTGCTGCATGAGAGAGAAGAGATTGGCCACGCCCCAGTGCTCGGCGATCTTGCCGTCGCGCACGCGCATCACGTCCACGGTCTCGAACTGGATTTTGCGACCAGTTGGTGCGATGCCGAAGAATTCGCCCTTGTGCGTGCCGTGGTAGGTTTTGTACGTCGTGACCCGGTCGCCATCGGCAAGCTGCCAGTGGATGTCCGCGTGGAAGTCGGGAAAGGCAGCGCGCAGTACCCTGTAGAGTTCGCGCGCGCCGGCCTTGTCGGGCGTGCGTCCCGGCTGCGGGGTATGGTCGAGAAAATCGTCGGCGAACAATTCCTCGAACACCTCGAAATTCCCGCCGCCTTGCACTTCCTCGGTGTTGCGTCGAACGACTGCTTTCGCGGCTTCACTCGCACTGATTTTGGTCATGGCGTTGCTCCACTCAATGAAGGATGCTCGATGTAGGGTACGGCTGCGACTTCACGCGGCAATGCCGGTCGCTTGGCCGAGAAGCTGCAGCTCCCACGCGAAGGCGGTTCCGGTCGCGCCGGTGTGAGGCAGAACCAATTCGCCGAGCGCCTTCGCGGAGTCCTGGCGCGCCCAGTCGCGTTGCCATTCGCTCGCGACCGCCAGCCAGTTCATCGGCACCACGCCAGCCATCATCATGCGGCGCACACCCATCTCGTGCGCCTCGACGCTGACGCCTCCCGACGCGTCGGTGACGGCGTAGACCTCATAACCCTCGCCGGCGGCCTGGATCGCCGGCATGGCGAGGCAGATTTCGGTCCAGAGGGCTGCCATGACTAGCTTCTTGCGGCCGGTCTTCTTCACCGCGTCGACGACCCGCGCGTCTTCCCAGGTGTTGATCCAGGTACGGTCGATAGGCTTTTGATCAGGGAAGAGCTCCTGCAATCCCTTGATGAGCCTGCCGCCGCGGTCTTCCACCACGGTGGTCAAGATCGTCGGGACATTGAAAACCTTCGCCGCCTTCGCGAGCCCGATGACGTTGTTGACGATCATCATCGGCTCATGGCTGTGCAGGTTGGCGAACTGGAAGGGCTGGTGATCGATCAGAATGAGCACCGATTCTTGCGGGTTGAGAAGCGCGTTGAGGCCGTTCTTGAAGGGGGCGGGCTTTGTCATGTCCGTAACTCCGTGCGTCGCTGCAGCGGGAGATGCCCGACGAATTGGCCTTAGATTAGCCGGGAATGGATGGAATTACTTTCAAGCATCTGTTGAAGACAGCCCGTTTGGAAACTCTCGTCAACCTCGAATCGTTCGTCCGCAGCGCCGAAACGGCCAGTTTTTCGGCCGCGGCGCGTCGGCTCGCCCTGACGCCGGCGGCAGTCAGCCGGAACGTGGCGACGCTGGAGCGCAATCTCGGTGTCCGGCTGTTTCACCGGAGCACACGCAAGCTGACCCTCACGGACCCCGGTGAGCGATTCCTGCTCGCCATCAAAGACAATTTGGAAGGGCTTCAGCAGGCGATTTCGGGCTTGGCGCCGGATGGGGATGAGCCGGCGGGCGTGCTCAAGGTGAGCATGGGCCTCAACTTCGGTGCGGATTACATCCTCCCGCTGCTGCCAGCGTTCCTCACCCGCTATCCCGGCATCCGTCCTGACTGGCAGTTCACCCCGCGGCAGATCGATTTGATCGCGGAAGGATTTGATGCGGCCATAGGTGGCGGCATTGAATGGTCGCCAGCCGTCGTATCGCGCGTTCTTGCGCCCCTGCACCTCGTCGCGGTCGCCTCGCCTGCATATCTCAAGAACCGCACTCCGCCCGCCGATCCAACTGGCATTGCGACTTTGGACGGAATCGCATGGCGCTCATCACGCACCGGCCGGATTCGCGAGCGCGTTATGCGCAATGCCGAAGGCGCGGCAGTCCCCGTGAAGCTGAAGGAGACGATCGTTCTCGACGATCCTGAAGCGGCCTGCCGGGCGGCATTGCTGGGTCTCGGCGTGACGTTGATAGCCGTGTGCCACGCGCTACCGCATTTGGAACGCGGTGCACTCGTGCGCGTCGTACCCCAATGGTACAGCGACGGTGGGCCGATCTCCATCTACTACGCGAGCCGCACGCTGCTGCCTTCAAAGACGCGTGCCTTCGTCGATTTTGTCGTTGAGGCATTCAAGCGTGAGCGCCTGGCCGAGCGCTTTGCCGGGAGCTTGGGTTAGAGTTCGGAAGCTGCCGACCGAAACCATGGCGACGGACACCACGGCCTCCTGTCGACCAAAAGATCGACGACGCGTCCGATCTTCTGGTCGCCCGGGTCGTAGACATTCTGCCGAGTTGGCGACCGTGGTGCTGTCGGCCGGCAGGGCGGCGAGCAACCGCGCGCCTTCCGGCGGCTGTGCCGTCGCTGCCGTGCCGACCAGGACGGCGAACACGCCGGCGACGACAGGCTTGGTCATTGTCCTGCCCTTCTCGTTCGCGTCGCGTGCCGAACCGGTTCGACCAAGCACATGGGCAGGATGACCGGCGTTGACGGCCGTCAGGATCGCGACGCGCCGCGATCTCGGCTGGATCGGCGCGAGAGCGCCCGCGTCACCTGTGCGGCCGCCACGACGCCGGTGCGGTAAGCGCCATGGGCGGTCGAGAAGTCGTGCGCGGACGCTGCCTCGCCGGCGAAGAACAGCCGGTCGTCGATGGGGGAGGCGAGCGCGGCACGGGCATCGGCCTCGCCGGGCAGCGCATACGAGTAGGAGCCGCGAGCGAACGGATCGCGGGCCCAGGCCGAGACCGCGAGCGGCGTGAGGCATTTGCGGATGCCGCTTCCGAGCTGGGCGGCGAGCTGGTCGAGCGCGAACGCCGCGACCGCGGCATCGCCTTGCGCCTCCAGCTCGCGCGCGAGCGCGCCACCGAAATAGCCTTCGATCACCAGCAGGCCGAACGGCCGCAGGTGATAGCTGCCGGTCTTGGCGCGATCGATCGCGCCGTACACGCGCCGTTCGCGCGGCAGGTCGTCCGCTGCGTCGACCTTCAGGAACAGCTTGTTCGCCAACCCGAGCGGTAGCGCCGCAGCGGCCGCGACCTTGTCCGGGAGCGCGGGGCGGAAGGACAGGCCGCCCGCGGCAAGGACATCGGTCGGCACCGTGACGACGACGGCGCCGGCGGTGATCGCGCCGTGCGGCGTCTCGACGCGCAGGCGCGCGCCGGTGTGATCGATGACGGTTGCCGGGCAATTGAGCGTAACGTCGAGGCCGGCGCCGTAGGCGGCGACCAGCGCGCCGTAGCCTTGTCGAACCCGCCAGTTGACGCCGGTTTCGTGATAGCGGGCGAAATCGCGCGCCGAGACGCGGTCGAGCTCGGCGCCGTTGATGTAGGTCGAGAGCGCATTGAGGAGCGGGTTCCAGCGGCCGTCGGGTTCGAGCAGCTCGGCGGCGGCACGATCGGGCTCGACCTCGCCGACCGCGTCAAGACGCGTGTAGAACCGTTCCAGCGCGGCACGGAACTCACGCTGGTCCGCCTGAGGGAAGCCGATGGCCTCGGTCCGCCGCGCCCAGGGCGGCGGGGTTTCGTCGAGCGCAAAGCCGAGCTCGAGCGCGATCCTGGCCCATTCGTTCTCGTCGGCCGAGTGCAACCAGCCGCAGCCGAGATCGAGCGGATAGCCGGACATCGCGACGGTCCAGGCGCGGCCGCCAAGCCGCGCGCGCGCTTCCAGCACGCGCACGGAGAGCTTCGCGCCAGCCAGCTGCCGGGCGGCGGCCAAACCGGCCGCACCTGCTCCGATCACGACGACATCCACATCGGCCATGGGGATTGACCTAAACTGCAACGCGCTCGCCTATACTGGCTAGCACGTCGTGCCGAAACGAAGGGGCGCACGTATGGCTATGCTCGATGACAAGGTCGCGATCGTCACCGGCGGGGCGCGCGGCATCGGCCGCGCCATCGCGGCGCGCTATGTCGCGGAGGGCGCGAGCGTGGTGGTCGCCGACGTCGACGAAGCGACCGGCAAAGCGACCGCCGCCGAGCTTGGCGACGCGCGCTGCCGGTTCGTGCGTGCCGATGTCGGCTCCGCCGACGACGCGCGCCAAGTGGTCGAGGCGGCGTGCGCAGCATTCGGCGGCGACATCGACGTCCTCGTCAACAACGCCGGCATCATCCACACCGCCGACTTCCTCGACATCGCGGAGGCGGATTTCGACCGGGTGCTGCGCGTCAACCTCAAGGGCGCGTTCCTGGTCGGGCAGGCCGCCGCCAGGCGCATGGTCGCGCAGGTGAAGGCCGGCAAGGCGCCGGGCGCCATCATCAACATGACCTCGATCAATGCCGTGGTCGCGATTCCCAACCAGGTGCCGTACTGCGTCTCCAAGGGCGGGCTCGCCCAGCTCACCAAGGTGATGGCGCTGTCGCTGGCGCCGTACGGCATCCGGGTCAATGCCATCGGCCCAGGCTCGATCATGACGGAGATCCTCAAGGGCGTTGCGACCGATAAGGAGGCGAAGCGCCGGCTGCTCGCGCGCACGCCGCTCGGCCGCATCGGCGAGCCCGCGGAGGTCGCCGCCATCGCGGCGTTCCTGGCGTCGAAGGACGCGAGCTACATTACCGGGGAGACGATCTATCCGGATGGCGGGCGGCTGGGCTTGAACTACGTGGTGCCGGTGAAGGATGAGGCGCTGGACTAGATCGCCGACTGCGGCGGCTCGCGCCAGATGCCGGCCCTGCGCCCCGCGACCGCCCAATACACCAGCCCGGCGACGATGCCGGCAGCCGCCATGATCTCGAGCTCGCGCCGCGCGAAGCCACCGGCGGTGAAAGCGCGGCCGCTCCATCCGGTGTAATTGAAATAGAGCACGGCGCCGAGCAGCCCGCCGGCAAGCGCATAGAACAGGAGTGCGCGAATCGAGAACGCCTCCGCGCACACGATCACCAGCAGGACCGGCGCCAGCGCGTAGGCCGAGACGAAGATCGCGCCGAACGTCACCATGACGCCGAACGCGCCCTCCCCGAACGGGCCGAGCGCGAGATCGCCGACCACCGGCACCAGCACCGCGAGCGACACCACCAGGCCGGCCGCCAGGCTCGCCAGCAGGCAGGCGAACAGGATGACGATGATGCGGCCGAGCAAGGCCACGAAGCGTCAATCCGTCATCGCCATCGCGCGCAGCGCCAGGCGCTCGCGCGCCGAGAGCTTTTCGGTCGCGCTCTTGAGCTGGCCGCAGGCCGCCAAGATGTCGCGGCCGCGCGGCGTGCGCACCGGCGAGGCGTAACCGGAATCGAAAACTATCTGCGAGAAACGCTCGATCTGGTCCCACTCCGAGCATTCGTACTTGGTGCCCGGCCACGGATTGAAGGGTATCAGGTTGATCTTGGCCGGAATGCCCTTGAGCAGGCGCACCAACGCCTTGGCGTCGGCGGTCGAAATCGTTGACGCCCTTGAGCATGACGTATTCGAAGGTGATGCGGCGCGCGTTCGACAGCCCCGGATAGGCTCGGCAGGCGTCGAGCAACTCGGCGATCGGATATTTCCGATTGAGCGGCACCAGGACGTCGCGCAGCTCGTCGCGCACGGCGTGCAGCGACACCGCCAGCATGGTGCCGATCTCATCGCCGGCGCGCGCGATGTTCGGCACCACGCCGGAGGTCGAGAGCGTGATCCGCCGCTTCGACAGGCTCAAACCCTCGCCGTCGGATGCGATCAAGAGCGCGTCGCGCACCGCTTCGAAATTGTACAGCGGCTCGCCCATGCCCATCATCACGATATTGGAGACGAGGCGTGAGCCCTTCTCCTCTCCCCGCTTGCGGGGAGAGGGTCGGGGTGAGGGGCAGTTCGAACCGATGCGTCCGTTTCGTTAGCCCCCTCACCCGACCGCGCTTCGCGCGGTCGAGCGCGGATCAAGTCCGGGGCAGGCTCTCTCCCCGCAGGCGGGGAGATATAAGTAGCCCCCGGCCAGTCGCCGAGACGGTCGCGCGCGACCAGGATCTGGCGCACGATCTCGCCGGTCGTGAGGTTGCGCACCAGCCGCTGCGTGCCGGTGTGGCAGAACGAACAGGTGAGCGTGCAGCCGACCTGGCTCGAGAGGCAGAGCGTGCCGCGGTCGGACTCGGGGATATAGACGCACTCGACCAGGTGCGGCTTCTCGCCCGCGTGCGCGGGCGGCAGGCCGAGCAGCCATTTGCGCGTACCGTCGACCGATACCTGCTCGGCGACCACGTCGGGGCGGGCCAAGGTGAAATGCCGGTCGAGCGCGGCGCGCAGCGGCTTTGCGATGTTCGTCATTTCGGCGAATGACTGCGCGCCGCGGAAGTAGATCCAGTGCCAGAGCTGTTGCACGCGCATGCGGCGCTCGCGCTCCAGCACGTCGACGCGGGTCAGCACCTGCGCGAGCTCGGCGCGGCTTAAGCCCACGAGCGACGGCTTCTCGGGCGCCACGTAGCGCTCGAGCGGCGTCTTCTCGAACACCGGTGCCGGCATGAGTGAAACAGCGGTCATTTGGTCATCACGTTGGACGCGGCAGACGTGCCGCGGCCCCGCATAGATAGGATTGGAACAGCATGACCGCGAGCCGATCGGGGTGCATCACGGCCGCAAAATCACCTTGCCCATCACCTGCCGGTTGGCGATCGCCTCCAGTGCCGCCGCCGTCTCGGCGAGCGGGTAGACGGCGTGCACGTGCGCCGACAGCTTGCCCTCGGCCGCCCAGTCCACCAGCTGGCGGACGTTGGCACGGTGCGCCTCCGGCTCGCGCGCCGTCCAGGCGCCCCAGAACACGCCGCGAATGTCGCAACTCTTGAGCAGCGTGAGATTGAGCGGGATCTTCGGTATCTCGCCGGCCGCGAAGCCGATCACCAGGAAGCGCCCGCCCCAGCCCAGAGCGCGCAGCGCGGCCTCGGCATACGGGCCACCGACCGGGTCGTAGATCACGTCGACGCCCTCGCCGCCGGAGAGCGCGCGCAGCCCGTCGCGCAGGTTGTCGCGGGCGTAGTTCACGGTCTCGTCGGCGCCATGACGGCGCGCAAAGGCGAGCTTCTCGTCGGACGAGGCGCACGCGATCACGCGCGCGCCCATCAGCTTGCCGAGCTCCATCGCGGCAAGGCCGACGCCGCCCGATGCCCCGAGTACGGCGAGCGTCTCGCCGGCCTTGAGCTGTGCGCGGTCCTTGAGCGCGTAGTAGCTGGTGCCATAGATCACGGAGAGGCCGGCGGCGCGGTCGAAATCGAGCTTGTCCGGAATTTTGACCAGCTGGGCCGCCGGAACGGCGACCCGCTCGCGGGCGGCGCCGTGGCCGAGCCAGCCCATGACCCGGTCGCCGGGGGCGAGATCGGCAACCCCGGAACCGAAGCTGTGCACCACACCGGCGAACTCGGACGCGGGCGAGAACGGGAACGGCGGCTTGAACTGATACTTGCCGGCGATCAGCAGATTGTCGAAGAAATTGAGCGCGGCCGCCCTGATCGCGACCACCGCCTCGCCGGCTCGGGGGTCGGGGTCGGCGACCTCCGCCAGCTCGAGCTCCGACGGCGGGCCATAGTGCGTGCAAAGGATCGCTTTCATCATTGCCTCGTCATGCGGCAGGTTCGCGCCGGCGCGGACCGTAGCTCATGGGCTCGGCATTGCGCTGTCCGCGGGCGTAGCGGGGAAGCAGGTCGGCGATTTCGAACCATGGCAATTGCTCTTCGGCAAAGACATGGAAGGTGGGCGCGACCGTCGGATCGTTGAGCGTTCCGATGAAGAAGTCGACCTGGTTGGGATTGCGGTCGGACTCGTAGCTGATCGGGGAGCCGCAGCGGCCGCAAAACTTGCGCCGCACGCCCGGAGAGGAATTGTAGACCACGGGCTCGCCCTTGGTGATCCGGGACGCACCCTTGGCGACGCACACGAAGGTGGCGACCGGCGAGGCGGTATGGCGCCGGCAGCTCTCGCAGTGGCAGTGCAGGATCTTGAGCGGCGCGCCCCAGTATTCGTATTGGACGTCGCCGCAAAGGCAGCGCCCGGCGATCGTTTCCGTCTCGGTGGCAGCCATTGTCGCCTCCTTGGCGGGGGAACCTAGCATGAGCCGCCGTTTCGTGGGTCAAATGCTTGCACGGCCGCGGCGGATAGGAGCGGCCGATGCGGCAAAGCCGTGTGGGGCAAAGGCGTGCCTTCACATTGCCGATTTCGGCCTATAATCGCGCCCTTCTTGATTCACCGTTCGAGGATGTCGAGACCGATGATCCAGACCCGTCATCTCCTCCCGATGTCGCTCTTGGCGATCGTCTTTTGGCTGCCATTTGCGCCGATGGCAACGGCACAGCGGCAGGCGGCGACCCCGGGCGGCGACGGCCAGCCGACGATGCTCGGGCAGTATGGCGACTGGGGCGCCTATACCGGCATGAGCGGCGGCAAGAAGGTATGCTTTGCACTTGGCAAGCCGTCGTCCTCGCAAACCAATCCCCCCAACAGGCCGCGCGACCCCGCCTTTATGTTCGTATCGACCCGCCCGGCCGAGAACGTCAGGAACGAGGTGTCGATCGTGATCGGCTACTCGTTCAAGGCAAACTCGGAAGCGAGCGCCGAGATCGACGCCGCCAAGTTCGCCATGTACACGCAAAACGACGGCGCCTGGATCAAGGAAGCCGCCGACGAGAGCCGGCTGGTCGACGCCATGCGCAAGGGTTCCAACCTGGTGGTGAAGGGGACTTCCGGCCGCGGCACCGAGACGACAGATCGGTATTCGCTCAAGGGCCTTGCCCAGGCGATCGACCGCGTCAACCAGGAATGCCGCTGACGCGCGCGCTGTGCTCGCGTAGCGCGCGGCACTGCTTGCATCCACGAGAACGTGCTAGGCTCTGCCGTTATGCCGGTTGGGGCCGGACGGCGAACCGGTATCCGAGCGGCCCCGTTGTTGTGCAGTGAAGGACGCAGCCTCCATGCCGCCCATGGATGACATCACCGATAGGTTGAGCTCGTTCAAGAGCTCGGGCTTGATCGCCGACTACGAGGTCATGGTTGCGGACGACAGCGTGCGCGTGCGCATCGTTGCGCCCCGGGGCCAGGACGCCGCCAAGGTGAAATCGTTCGTGGTGGAGACGCTCGCCGGCAAGCTCAGCGAGTCGCAGATCAGCATCGACGAGGCGACCGATTAGGCCTTGCATGTGGCCCGGCGTGCCCACGCGGCTGACAAACGTCATTGCGAGCGAAGCGAAGATTCCATGGGGAGTGGATAGCAGCCGAGTCCAGGTCCAGACTGAGGTTGCTTCAACCCACTCAACCTGGAGGACGACCGATGTTGCTCGCTGATCGTATCGCTGACACTGAACCGACCGCTATCCGAACGCATCTTGGCGCAATTTTTGTTTCGTTGGAACTGAGCCGTTCGACTTGGTTGATCACTTCGCTGTCGCCGGGCAACGGCGAAAAGATGTCGAAGCACGGCGTTGCGGCGGGAGATCTCGTGGCGCTGCTGGCGAAGTTTGCGCAGCTGCAGCGCAAGGCGTTTGCGCGCACCGGCAAGAACTATCCGATCATTACGATCCAGGAGGCGGGGCTGGACGGGTTCTCGCTGCACCGCGTGCTGCAGCAGGAGGGGATCGAGAGCCATGTGGTGGACGCCGCCTCGGTTGCGGTGCCGCGCCGGCGGCGGCGGGCGAAGACTGACAAGATCGACGGTGAGGCGCTGTTGCGGGTGCTGCTGGCCTACAAGCGGGGCGAACCGCGGGTGTGCTCGATGGTGGTAGCCCCTTGCGCCGAGGAAGAGGACCGCCGCCGGATCGGCCGTGAGCGCGAGGTCTTGCTCGACGAGCGGATCCGGCATGTCAACCGGATCAAGGGACTTTTGCTGGCGCAAGGGATCTCTGGCTATGCCCCGTTGCGGCGCGATCGACGGGCGCGGCTGGAGGCGCTGCGCACGGCGGACGGGCGTGAGCTGCCCCAGCAGCTGAGGGCGCAGATCGGCCGCGAGCTCGACCGGCTCGAGCTGCTGCTTGTGCAGATCAAGGCGGTCGAGGCGGAGCGGGACGCGATGCTGGCGAGGTTGAGCCAGAGCGTGGACGAGAACACGCGGGAGCATCCGCTGGCGATGCTGCTGGGGGTGAAGGGGATCGGGGAGGAATTTGCGGCTGCGCTTTGGTTCGAGTGCTTTTACCGGAGCTTTGCCAATCGCCGGCAGATCGCCGCCTATGCGGGCTTGGCGGCGACGCCGTGGCAGAGCGGGTCGGTCGCGCATGAGCAAGGCGTGTCCAAGGCCGGCAATGCGCGACTGCGCAAGAAGCTGGTGCAGCTCGCCTGGCTCTGGCTGCGCCATCAACCGGGGTCGGCACTGGCGCGCTGGTTCCATGCGCAAGCCCATCGCAAGGTCGCCATCGTCGCACTGGCGCGCAAGCTGCTGGTCGCCTTGTGGAAGTATGTCACCGCCGGCGTCGTGATCGAAGGTGCGGCGCTCAAGGGCGCTGCCTAGGCGGCAAGCCAGGCGTCTCGTCAGGCGAGCCACCTCACCCACAGTTGAGCAGCAACAGCACCATGACCAATCCGCCGAGACCCGATCAGTCTCGGCCGATCCGGGCGGACGAACCGATGGATTGCATGGCTTCAAAAGCCGTAGCGAAGAATGGCTTCGTCCTCTCGAGCCGCCCGCCGCAAGCGGAATCCTGGTACGGCACGCTCGTGCGGCCGACCGAATGTGAGTTTGATCTGGCGTCAAACCTGATCGCGAAACCGGCTCGACCTCGATCGTAGAAAAACTGCAAATGGTCCTCCTTGCATCATGAACCGCTCTTCGTCCCGACCGCTGGAGCCTGATGGCGTGCTCGATCGCGTCAAGGCCAAGCCGCTGCGCGGCGGCCCTGCGGGCCGACCTTGACCCGATCTGCGCGCGCCATCTTCAAAACTCCACGCTCGGGACGAAGAGGTGCTCCTCGCTCGAACAAAGAGGTGACCCAAGTGTCAGAGACCTTACTTGGTGTGAGACCTTGACTTGGCACATCCCCATGTGAGCAATCCAGAGCGGCGCTGTCGAGCTCGATTGCTTCGTCGCTTGCGTTCCTCGCAATGACGGCGGCAGCGTCACGCGTGCGAATTTTGCGTCGAGACGCAGTCGTTCAGGTCGGTCTTCTGGATGAGGGCTGCGGGGGTTAGGCCTACTGAAAGATCTCGTTGAACCGGCGCTTGATGCGACCGCTTTCCTTCTCGATGTACTCATAATCGACGGGAATGATGTTGATGTCCTTGACCGCAGGGCTATCCGCGGGCGCCGCAATGTCGCTGCGCGCCGCGTAGCCCCCATCCGCGGGGAAGAGTTTCTGCACCGCTTCCGTGATCATGAACTCGGCAAACAATTTCGCCGCATTGGGATTGGGCGAACCCTTCACGATCGCGGTCGGTGACGGGATCACGAACACGCCGTCCGGAGGGTAAAGCGTCTTCATCGGATGGCCGTTGCGCCGCTCGTCGGCCGCGTAGGAATCGAGCGCGCCGACCGCGATCAGGCGCTCGCCGCGCTTGAGCATGTCGGAAGCCTGCTGGTTGCTCTGCACCACCATGACGTCGTTCTGCGCGGAGCTTCTCGTAGAAGCCCCAGCCGCGCGTCTCGCGACATCATCCCGACCACGGAGACCTGCAAGCGCGGTGAACGACGGATCGGTCATCACCAGCTTGCCCTTGTATTTTGCGTCCAGCACATCGTTCCAGCTCTTCGGTTCGTCGGCCGGAGCGACCTTGTCTTGACGCAGGTAGATCGTCATCAGGTTGAGCCGCTGGGCGACGTAGTGGCCCTGCGGATCCTTGGCGGCTTCAGGCACCTTGTCGAAATTCTTCGGCTTGAAGGCGACGAACATGCCCTTCTTGGTCATCGCGGCGCTGGCCGCCGGATCGGAGGTGGTGATCACATCGGCGGCGGCGCGGCCGGCATCCATCTCCTGCTGGAACCGGCGCAGGATCGCCGAGCCGCCGGAGCGGAACATCTCGACCTTGATGCCGTATTCCTTCTGGAACATGTCGACGATCTTCTGGCCCTGCTCGACCGGCGTCGAGGTGTACCAGACGACCTTGCCTTCCTTCCTGGCGGCGTCCACGTCGACCGCGTCCTGTGCCTCGGCGTGACCGCAAACGGCGACGAAGGCCGTCAGTCCGATCGCAATCAGTGCGTCGCGCCGCTTCGCCATGCTTCTCCTCCGCGTTTGTCCGGCTGCTCGAGGCGCTCCCGTCATCCTCGGTATAACGGCTCGGGCTGCGTGAAAAAACTGAAAAGGATGTGATAGACCAGGGCGTAGTTCTTCTGCTGGAAGGACGCGTGCGCGATGCCCGGCATCACCGCGAACTGCTTGTCCGGGTTCGGCAGCCGCTCGTAGAACGCGACCAGATCCTCGAAACTCGCGATCCCGTCCCACTGCCCGCGCATGACGATGGTGGGCATGACGATCTTTTGCGGATCGACCACCGGCAGGTTGGCGCACATGTCGACATAGGTGCCGGTCGGCACCGAATCGTCGAGCGCCAGGATCGCGTCGGCGAACGCCTCGACGACCTTTTCTTCCGCGGTCCCCGGATGATCGCGGTTGAAGATCGAGTGCACGAAAGCGCGGTCGATGGGGCGGCGGTTCCTGGCCTGGAACTCGGGCAGCTTCTTCTTGCGCTCGGCGAGCGTCGGACTGCCCTCGCCGGTCCAGACGAAGGCGTCGAGCGCGAGCCGCTTGACGCGGTCCGGATGCCGCTGCGCAAACAGCGCGGCGCGCAGCGCACCCGACGAGATGCCGTAAACCATGAGCGGTCCCGTGGCGTGTCTCTTCAAGATGTAGTCGGACGCGGCCGCGAGGTCGTCGGCGCCGTTGGCGATGTCGAAATTGATGTCGCGCGCCTTGTCGGAACGGCCGTAACCCTCCATGTCGACGCACCAGGTATCGAAGCCGCGCGCCGCGAACCAGTCCATGGCGGAGGAGTCCGGCGCGTCCCTCCACCTGCAAGTCGAACGTCGGTTGCGACGCCATCGAGGAGCCGTGCACGAACAGGATCGTGCCGGCCTTTCCTACCCCCTCGGCGGCCCGCTTCTCCCACAGGAACAGGCGGACATCGCCCTTGCTGGTCCAGTGCTCCCGCCTCGAACCATCGAGCGCGGCGATACCGGTCTGTTCATGCGTTTGCACTCCTGGCTGTTGCTACGCCCGGCACGATCTCGACGCGACCGGCGAAACACAGTGCACTGGCTGGCATCGATGCGACCGCTACGTCGTCGCCGACGGCGAACTGCTGCCGCGGATGCGTCTGCACGCGCAGCACTGCCCGGCCGCAAGCGTCACGATGATACTCGCTGATATTGCCGAGAAACGTACTATCGGTGATCCTGCCAATCGTCGCGCCATTGCCGCCTGCGGGCGCGTGCAGGCGAATATTCTCAGGCCGGATCACCAATTCAACGGCATCGTCGGCGCTCGTTCCGCTCGGGACTGCAACGTCGAATCGCAGGCCCGCGCCGGCGTCGACAGTCGCGACCCCGTCGGCGGCGCTCACGACCTTGCGGGCACGAGATTGACCAGGCCCATGAAGTCGGCGACCAGCCGGTTGGCGGGGCGCGCGTAGACGTCGTGCGGCGTGCCGTATTGCTGCAGACGCCCCGCGTGCATCACCGCGATCATGTCGGACAGCGCCAGCGCCTCGGCCTGGTCGTGGGTGACGTAGACGAAGGTGATGCCGGTGCGGCGCTGCAGCTGCTTGAGCTCCGCGCGCATGCGCTCGCGCAGCTTGGCGTCGAGGTTGGACAAGGGCTCGTCGAGCAGCAGGATCTCCGGCTCGACCACCAGTGAGCGCGCCAGCGCCACCCGCTGCTGCTGGCCGCCCGAGAGCTCGTTGGGATAGCGTGCCTCCAACCCGGTCAGGTTGACCAGCGCCAGCGTCTCCTCGACCCGGCGCCGCGCTTCGCGCGCCCGGGAGCTTGCGCAGCTTCAGGCCGAACACGACGTTCTCGTACACGGTCTTGTGCGGCCACACGGCGTAGTTCTGGAACACCATGCCCATGCCGCGCTCGATCCGGCGGCACCACCGCGCCGGGCGCCGAGACCAGCCGCTCCTGCATGGATGGTGCCGGCATCGGGGCGACGTAGCCGGCGATAAGCCGCAGCGTCGTGGTCTTGCCGCAGCCGCTCGGCCCGAGCAGGGTCACGAACTGATTGTTTGCGATCACGAGGTCGAGGTCGCTGACCGCGGCGATCGCCGGCGCCGAAGCTCTTCGACAGTCCGCTGATGGTGATCCCCGCCATCAGGACGGCGCCCCCTGCCCGCCGGTGGTCTTCTCGGCGATGCCGCCGCCGGCAAGCCAGTTGGCGAGCCAGATCGCGGCGCCGATGATCGCCATGTTGATCATGGCGAGCGCGGCGACCGGCTCGACGTAGCCGGTTTCGTAGAGGTTGAAGACCGCAACCGCCAAGGTGATGGAGCTCGAGGAAAACAGCAGGATCGAGGCCGAAAGCTCCTGGATCACCGGCACGAACACCAAGAGCCAGCCGGCGAACAGGCCGGGGCGGATCAGCGGCAGGGTGATCTCGCGCATGGTCGTTGCCCACGAGGCACCGAGAATTTGGGCGCTCTCCTCCAGCGACGGATCGACCTGCCGCAGCGAGGCATTGGCGGCGCGCACGCTGAGCGGGATGTAGCGTCCGATATAGGCGAGCAGCAGGATGGCCAGCGTGCCGTAGAGCGCGAACGGCATGGCGAGCCAGAACTGGATGAGCGCAACCGCGACCACGATGCCCGGCAGCCCGAGCGGCACCAGCGATGCGTAGTCGAGCAGCTTGCGGCCTGGGATCAAGGTACGCAGGTCGATCCAGCCGATCACCGCGCCGAGGAGCACCGCAATCGTCGCCGCCAGCGTCGCCAGCAACAGGCTGTTGAAGATAGCGCGTTGGGTGACGTTGTAGTCGAACAGAATGAACTTGTAGTTGGCCAGCGTGAGCCCCTTCCAGAAGTCCAACCCCCACGACTTCGAGAACGAGACGGCGAGCAGCGTCGCGTATGGCGCAATGATGGAGACGATGAACACAGCGACGCCGAAACCGAGCAGGACCCAGCGCCAGGGCCCGAGCTCCATCAGCTGCGGCCGCGCCCCCTTTCCGGCGAGCGTCACGAACGAGCGGCGCGCCAGGAACGCGCGCTGCAGATAGAGCGCGACCACCGTGATCACGACGAACACCAGCGACAACGCGGAGGCGAGCCCATATTCGGGCGGGTAGTCGAACAGCGCGTAGATGCGGGTGGGCAGCGTCACGATCCGGCCCGGCAAGCCGATGATCGCCTGCGAGCCGAACAGCGCGATCGCGTTCACGAATGCGAGCAGCGTGCCCGACAGGATGGCCGGCGCCACCAGCGGCGCGGTGATGGAGATCGCGGTCCGCAGCTTGCTGGCGCCAAGGATCTGCGCCGCTTCCTCGTACGAGGCGTCGACCGACTGCAGGGCGCTCGACGCCAGCAGGATACACGTAGGGAAACGTATGCAGCACCGTGACGAGAACGAGGCCCGCCATCGAGAAGATGTTGAAGGTCAACCACGGCAGGCCGGCCACGTCGCGCATGAACACGTTGACGAGCCCGGCATTCGGGCTGAACAGGTAGACGAAGGCGATGGCGGTCAGAAACGGCGGCGAGAGGTACGACAGGCTGGCGGTGAGCTGCAGCAGCCGCTTGCCGGGCACATCGGTGCGGCTGACCGCGAACGCCATCAGCACGCCGATCAAGAGGCTGAACAGGCCGGTCCAGGCGCCGAGGACGAGCGAGTTCTTGAGCGCCTGCAGGTAGAGGCGTCCGGACAGCACCTCGCCGAAATGATCGAGGCTCAGTCCCCCTTCGCCGCGCACGCTGCCGATGAGCAGCGACAACAGCGGCAGCACCACCAGGACCACGAGCGACGCGATGGCAGCGCCCATGACCACGTGCTCGAGCCGCGGCCGCACGCGAAAGGCCGGACGCCGCGCGCCGGCCTGCAACGCGATATTCGCGGTTCCCGCGCCTGGATGGATGGCGGAGCGGCCCACGTCCGCGCTCAAGGAGGCGCCCTCCCGTCGGGCTTGGTCGTTGCCGCCATCAACCAGATCGCCGCGCGCACTGTCAACAAACGGAAAATCGCAGCCGCGGGCGGGGCGCGGCCATGACGATCAGCCGTCTGGAAGCCGGCCGGTTTGTTGCTATGCTCCGGCTCCCATTGCGACCGGGGGTGAATGCATGCGCAGAGAGGTAAAGGCGGCGCGCTTCGCGCTGACGATGTCATTCGCCGTGGCGGCGCTGCTCACCCCGCAACCGGCCGCGGCGGGCGCGCTGCAGGCGCAAGCCCCCACCGCCAAGCCGGAGATGATGGAGAGCTGTCCGGGGCTCGTCGCCTCGCGCGCGCCGCGTGTCATCCCGGCGGCCTTCAAGCTCGCGGCGCTCAACTCCGATCAGGTGCGGCTGACCTATGTGGGACATTCGACATTCCTGCTCGAAAGTCCGCGGCTGGTGCGCATCGCCACCGACTACAACGACTACGTCAAGCCCTCGATCCTGCCCGACGTCGTGACGATGAACCATGCGCATTCGACCCACTACACCGACCATCCGGAACCCGGCATCAAGCACGTGCTGCGCGGGTGGGCGGCCGAGTTCGGCGCACCGGCGCGCTACGACGTCACCATCGGGGACGTCCGCGTGCGCAACGTGCCGACCAATATCCGATCCTGGGGCGGCGGCACCGAACGTCACGGCAACTCGATCTTCATATTCGAGATGGCCAACATGTGCATCGCCCATCTCGGCCACCTGCACCACACGCTGACCCAGGCCCAGCTCAACGAGATCGGCCGCATCGACATCGTGATGGTGCCGGTGGACGGCACCTACACGCTCGATCTCGAAGGCATGGTCGAGGTGCTGCAGGCGCTCAAGCCCCGGCTGATGATCCCGATGCACTTCTTTTCCAGCTACACCCTCAACCGCTTCCTCGAGCGCGTGCGTGAGCATTTCGACGTGGAGACGCAGGATATCCCGTCGCTCGTGGTGTCGAAGACCACGCTGCCGGCGAAGCCCAAGGTGCTGGTGCTGCCGGGACGGTAAATCGGCCAACGGCTCTTCACCGTCAACCCCCAAAGCCCGTAGCCCGGATGAGCGGAGCGAAATCCGGGATTCACCATTTTCGGCATGGGGGTCCCCGCATTTCGCTTGCGCTCATGCGGGCTACAACAGCTAATTGCCTTCCCAGTCCCGACAAGGAATGGACCGATGCCCCACGCGACAGCCGCCGACGGCGTGCGCCTTTACTACGAGGAGGCGGGCAGCGGTACGCCGATCATCTTCGTGCACGAGTTCGCGGCCGACTATGCGAGCTGGGAGCCGCAGGTCCGCTACTTCTCGCGCCGCTGCCGCTGCATCACCTACTCGGCGCGCGGCTATGCGCCGTCCGATGTGCCGGCGTCCGCCGATGCCTACACGTACGAGCACTTCGCCCGCGACGTGATCGCCGTGCTCGACCACCTCGGCATCGCGCAGGCGCACGTGGTCGGGCTGTCGATGGGCGGCTATTCGACCCTGCAGGTCGGGCTGCGGCACCCGAAACGCGCGCTCTCGCTGACGCTCGCCGGCACCGGCTCCGGCGCCGAACGCTGGTATACTGATGAATTCCGGAAATCGGCGCGTGCGACGGCCGATCAAATGGAGCAGGTCGGGTCCGAAGTGCTGAGAACCTACGGATTGGGTCCAACCCGCGTCCCCTTCCTGGTCAAGGATCCGCGCGGCCATCAGGAGTTCGCCGAGGCGCTCGCGCGCCACGACCTCAAAGGGTCGGCAAACACCTTGCGCGGCTTTCAGGTCGGCCGGCCGCCGCTCTACGATTTCGAGGACGAGATCCGCCGCATGGCGCTGCCGACGCTGATCATCTGCGGCGACGAGGATGATCCTTGCATCGAGCCGAGCCTGTTCCTCAAGAAGCACGTCGCAGCGTCGCGGGCTCGCGATCTTCCCGAAGACCGGCCACACGGTGAACCTGGAGGAGCCGGCACTGTTCAACGAGACGCTCGACCGCTTCCTGGCCTTGGTCGATGCCGGCCGCTGGCCGCCGCGCGACCCGCGGTCGGTGCGCGAGGTGCCGTAGGGTGGGCAAAGGCGCGCGTCAGCGCGCCGTGCCCACGCGGTCTTGCACGACGTGGGCACGCGCCGCTGCACGGCGCTTTGCCCACGCTACATCGCCACGCGCTCTCACACGTCCACGCTCGCGGCCAGCGCATTCTCCTGGATGAACTCGCGCCGCGGGTCGACGATGTCGCCCATCAGCTTGGTGAACAGGTCGTCGGCCTCGTCGACCTCCTTGACCTTCACCTGCAGCAATGAGCGCACATTGACGTCGAGCGTCGTCTGCCACAGCTGCTCGGGGTTCATTTCGCCGAGGCCCTTGTAGCGCTGCAGGCTGATCCCCTTGCGCCCCGCGGCCATGATCGCGTCGAACAGGCCGACCGGGCCGTGGATCGCGGTCTCCTCGCCCTTGCGCCGCAGCACGCCCGGCCGCGCGTAGACCTGCTGCAGCGAGGCGGCATATTCATCGAGCCGCCGCGCGTCGGCCGAGCCGAGCAGCGCCTGATCGATGATCGCGCTCTCCTTGACGCCGCGCACGGTGCGGGCGAAGCGAAAGCCGTTGTCGAACGTCCCCTCCCAGCCGCGCTCGGTCTCTTCCGAAAGGGCATCCAGGCGCCGGGCGATGTACTCGGCAGCGGCAAGCGCCTTCGGCGCGTCGTTGAAGATCGAGGCATCGAGAACGCCGGCGATCGCCGCCTGCTCGACCACGCGGCGGTCGTAGCGGGTATGCAGGCCGTTGAGCACGCCACGGACGGCGCGGCCCTCCTCGACGATCCGGCGCAGGTCGCCGGCGGCTCGCTCGTCGCCTGACGCGGTGCGCAGCACCGCCTCCTCCAGGCCGCTGGCGATCAGGTAGTCTTCGAGCGCACGCTCGTCCTTGAGGTACTGCTCGGATTTTCCGCGCGCGACCTTGTAGAGCGGCGGCTGCGCGATATAGAGGTGACCCGCTTCGATCAGGTCAGGCATCTGCCGGAAGAAGAACGTCAGCAGCAGCGTGCGGATGTGCGATCCGTCGACGTCCGCGTCGGTCATGATGATGATCTTGTGGTAGCGCAATTTCGACAGGTCGAAGTCCTCGCGGCCGATGCCGGTCCCGAGCGCGGTGATCAACGTGCCGATCTCCTGCGACGAGAGCATCTTGTCGAAGCGCGCCCGCTCGACGTTGAGGATCTTGCCGCGCAACGGCAGCACCGCCTGGAATTCGCGGTTGCGGCCCTGCTTGGCAGACCCGCCTGCCGAATCGCCTTCGACCAGGAACAGTTCCGACTTGGCGGGGTCGCGCTCCTGACAGTCCGCGAGCTTGCCGGGCAGCGAGGCGACGTCGAGCGGACCCTTGCGGCGCGTGAGCTCGCGCGCCTTGCGGGCGGCCTCGCGCGCCGCCGCCGCCTCCACCACCTTGCCGACGATCGTCCTGGCTTCGCTCGGATGCTCCTCGAGCCAGGCGGCAAGCGCCTGGTTGATCACGCCCTCGACCACCGGCTTGACCTCGGACGAGACCAGCTTGTCCTTGGTCTGCGATGAAAACTTGGGATCGGGCACCTTGACGGAGAGCACCGCGGTCAAACCCTCGCGGCAGTCATCGCCGGTGAGCGCGATCTTCTCCTTGCGGGCGGCTCCGCTGCTTTCGGCATAGCCGGTGACCTGACGGGTCAGCGCGCCACGGAAACCGGCAAGGTGAGTGCCGCCATCGCGCTGCGGGATGTTGTTGGTGAAGCACAGCACGGCCTCATGGTAGCCGTCGTTCCAGCACAGCGCCGCCTCGACCCCGATGCCCGTCGCGCTCCGCTTTGATCACGATCGGCGCCGGCACCAGCGGATTCTTGTTGCGGTCGAGGTATTTCACGAACGCCTCGACGCCGCCGTCGTAGCGCATCTCCTCGCGCTTCTCGACCGCATGCCGCAGATCGACCAGCACGATGCGGACACCGGAGTTGAGGAACGCAAGCTCGCGCAGCCGGTGCTCGAGCGTGCCGAAGTCGAACTCCGTCATCGAAAAGGTCGCGGTCGACGGCAGGAACGTCACCTCGGTGCCGCGCTGCCCCTCGGCGTCGCCGACCACGGCCAACGGGGCGACCGCTTCACCGTCGCGGAACTCGATGGCGTGCTTCGTGCCGTTCCGCCAGATCGTGAGTTTGAGCCATGACGACAAGGCATTGACGACCGAGACGCCGACGCCGTGCAGACCGCCCGCAACCTTGTAGATGTTGCGCTCGAACTTCGCGCCGGCATGCAGGTGAGTCATGATCACTTCGGCCGCCGAGACGCCCTCGCCGGCGTGGATGTCGGTCGGGATCCCGCGACCATCGTCGCGCACGGTGCACGAGCCGTCCGCGTTGAGCGTGACCGTCACCTCGGTCGCATAGCCGACGAGCGCCTCGTCGATGGCATTGTCGACGACCTCGTAGACCATGTGATGAAGGCCCGAGCCGTCGTCGGTGTCGCCGATATACATGCCCGGACGCTTGCGCACGGCGTCGAGGCCCTTAAGGACCTTGATCGAGCCGGCGTCATAGTCGGACGGGCTGTGAGAACGGACGGGCTCGGCCATTCAGAACCTTCAAAATCGCAATGGAGAACCGGTCGGTCAGGGATCGCTTCGCGGGCACGAATTGAGGGCCGAACGGGGGTGCCGGCTCGGTGGATAATATATTGATTCAACGCCCGTTTTTAAAGGCTTTCCTGGCCAAGACAGGGCTTTTTCCAGTCCCTTTGGCGAGCCTCGCGGCGCCTTTGGCGCCGCAGCCCTAATAGCCGCGGCTGCGATCCACCCGATGCTCGAGCGGCAGCCCGCATTCGAGGCGATCGATCTGGGCGAACACGCCCTTGACCAGTTCGGCCGGGGCGAGGTCGCCGGCGTTGTGAGGCGTGAGCGTGACGCGCGGATGCGTCCACAGCGGGCTCTCCGCCGGCAGCGGCTCGGTCGGAAAAACGTCGAGCGCCGCGCCCGCCAGCGATCCCTCCTCGAGGGCGGCGAGGATGTCGGCATCGACCTGCAGCATGCCGCGACCGGCATTGATCAGATAGGCCCCGGCGAGGGCACCGTCGCGTTTGAGCTTGCGCAGCAGGCCCAGGTTGAGGATGCCCTCGGTCGCCCGCGTATGCGGCAGCAGACAGACCAGGATCTCGGTGCGGGCCAGAAACGCATCCAGGCCCGGCAGTCCGTGGAACGTCTCGACGCCCGACAGCCGTTTCTCGGTGCGGCTCCAGCCGGCAACCCGAAACCCGATGCGGCGCAGCACCTCGGCGGCTTCGCACCCGATCGCGCCGAGCCCCATGATGCCGACCGTCACCTCGCTGGCGGCGGGCTGGTCGTGGCCCTGCCACACGCGCCCGCGCTGCTGGGCGTCGTAGAGCCGCTGGCGGCGGTGATGCAGGAGGGTGTGCAGCACGACGTATTCGGTCATTCGCATGCTGAGGTCGGGATGCACCGCGCGCGCGATCGGCAGATCGGGAAGCCTGGAGTCGGCCAGCAGGTGATCGACACCGGCGCCCAGGTTGAAGATCGCCTTCAGATTGGGAAGTTCGGCAAGCAGCCCGTGTGGAGCGCGCCAGACGCAGGCGTACCCGACATCGACCGGATCTCCGATCGCTTCGGGCCAGAAGCGCAGGTCGCGCGCGCCCTGGGCGGCTCGGAAGTGACCGTACCAAGCCTCCTGGGTCGCCCCGGCGACGACCACCAGCACGGCGCCCGGCGCGCCAGCCACTATGGCCACTCGCCGTTCGCTCGGCGGCGCGAGGTCGATACGCTCACTGCGCCACGACGCCTTCCGCCGCCGTTTCCAATTCGAACGCAGCGGCGAACAGGGCGCGGGTATATTCGCTCTGCGGGTTGGCGAACAGCTCGGCCGCGGCGCCTTCCTCCACGACCTTGCCGTGGCGCATGACCACCAGTCGGCTGGCGAGCGCCGCCACCACCTTGAGGTCATGGGAGATGAACATGTAGGTCAGATCGTGGCGCTTCTGGAGGTCGCGCAACAGGTCGACGATCTGCGACTGGATCAGCATGTCGAGCGCGCTCGTCGGCTCGTCGAGCACCACGAAGGTCGGCTCCAGCACGATCGCGCGCGCAACCGCGATGCGCTGGCGCTGGCCGCCGGAGAACTCGTGCGGATAGCGGAAGCGGGTCTCCGGGTCGAGGCCGACGTCGAGCAGGGCGCGGATGACGCGGCGCTCGTGCTCGTCGTCCGGCATGTGGGGATGATGCACCCACAAGCCCTCCTCGATGATGTCGGCAACCGACATGCGCGGGCTGAGCGAGCCGTAGGGGTCCTGGAAGACGATCTGCATGGCGTGGCGGAACGGCCGCATCGCGCGGAAGCGAAGCCCTTGTACGGTGTTCCCCATGAATACGATCGGCCCGTTCGACGAAATCAGGCGCAGGATGGCGAGGCCGAGGGTGGTCTTGCCCGATCCGGATTCCCCGACCACGCCGAGGGTTTCTCCCTTGCGCACCGCGATCGAGACGCCGTCGACAGCCTTGATGAACCCGACCACCTTGCGCAGCACGCCGCGCTTGATCGGAAACCAGACCTTGAGGTCCTTCGTCTCCACCACGACCGGCGCCTGCGGCTGCAGCGGCGCCGGGTCGGGCTTGGGCTCGGCGGCGAGCAACGCGCACGTATAGGGATGCTCGGGGCCGATGAAAACGCGCTCCACGTCGCCCTGCTCGACGATCTTGCCGCGCTGCATGACGCATACGCGATCGGCGAGCTTGCGCACGATGCCGAGGTCGTGGGTGATGAACAGCATCGCCATGCCGAGCCGCGCCTGCAGCTCCTTGAGAAGCTTGAGGATCTGCGCCTGCACGGTCACGTCCAACGCGGTCGTCGGCTCGTCGGCGATCAGCAGGTCGGGCTCGTTGGCGAGCGCCATCGCGATCATCACGCGCTGGCGCTGTCCGCCCGAGAGCTGATGCGGATAGCTCGCGAGCCGGCTCTGCGGATCGGGAATGCCGACCTGGCTCAAGAGCTCGATGATGCGCGCGCGCGCCGCGGAACCGGTGATGCCGCGATGCAGCTCGAGAATTTCAGTGATCTGCCGCTCGATCGTGTGCAGGGGATTGAGCGACGTCATCGGCTCCTGGAAGATGATGGTGATGTCGTCGCCGCGGACCTTGCGGATCTCGCGCTCGGGCAGGTGCAACAGCTCCTGTCCCTTGAAGGTGATCGACCCGGAAGGATGGTGCGCCGCCGGATAGGGCAGGAGCTTCAACACCGACAGCGCGGTGACCGACTTGCCGGAACCGGACTCCCCGACCAGGGCCACGGTTTCCCCCTTGGCGACGTCGAAGGAGACGCGGTCGACCGCAAGCGTCTCCCGCTCGCCCTGGCGGAAAGCGACCGAGAGATCGCGGACTGAGAGCAAACTCATGTCCGCTGCTCCAGAATGTCGGCGAGGGTAAACGGGTTCACGGGCAACAGTCGCATGCCTTCTGGTAGTGCGAGGCTACGATCCTCGCTCACAAAGATTGGGCAAGATAGCGCTTCTGCTGTCGCCATGTGGACAGCATCGGGCAGCCTGACCGACGTGCGTCGAGCGCGAATGCCCGCAGCTTTGATCAGGATGCTGCGATTGACTGACAACATCTCGAAGTTCGGACCCGGCACCAGCATGGTCTCATAGGCTGAAGCGAGCTCTGCATAGCCGAGTTGCACAGGTTTCACGAGCACTTCGGCCAGCGTCACCTCGCTCGTCACTCCCACGATCTCACCCGATTGCACCGCATTGAGAATCCACCAGGCATGATCGGAGTGCGCCCCGACGTGCTCGAAAGCAGCAATGAATACATTCGAATTCGAGGTAGACGCGGGGACGGCTCACCGCCGATCCCACTCTTCTCTCAAAGCGCGGACGTGGCTGTTGATCTCCTCCATGGACGCGAAATGTGCGCGCCGCAAGTGCCCCCATCTCGAAAACTGACCCGGAGACTGCAGCCCACTCGGGGGGCTGCTTCTTGTGGGGTGGGCATCGGCTTGGCAGGCTCGTCCTCAGCGAAGCCAAGCAATCCGTCGAGACCCTTGCGTGCATGCAATTCCGCCAGCAGGTCGGCCGTTACATCTAGGTGCCCGCGCCTCTGCGCGGCTCGAATGAGATCGCGCCAATACGCTGCGGGGATCGAGCCGCGCTGCTTCCACGCGGCGACTGTCGGGTATGGCAAGCCGATATCCCGCCCCAAATCTGCGTCTGAGCGCCACAGCGCAAAGATGTCAGCCACGGATTGCATAGACGAAATATACAATATGCATTTTATTACGCAAGATGCACATAGCTACCCAAACGTCTTGCGCGGGTCGAAGGCGTCGCGCACCGCCTCGCCGATGAAGATCAACAGCGACAGCATCAGCGCCACGGTGAAGAAGCCGGTGAGCCCGAGCCACGGCGCATGCACGTTGGCCTTGCCTTGCGACAGCAGCTCGCCGAGCGACGGCGAGCCCGGCGGCAAGCCGAAGCCGAGGAAGTCGAGCGCGGTCAGGGTCATCACCGAGGAGGAGAGCACGAACGGCAGCATCGTCATGGTCGCCACCATGGCGTTCGGCAGCAGGTGCCGGAACATGATCACCCGGTTGGAGACCCCCAGCGCGCGAGCGGCCTGGATGTATTCGAAATTGCGGCCGCGCAGAAACTCCGCCCGCACCAGCCCGACCAAGGCCACCCATGAGAACAGCAGCAGGATGCCGAGCAGGACGAAGAAGCCCGGCACCAGCACCGAGGAGATGATCAGTAGCAGGTAGAGCGAGGGGACCGCGGTCCAGATCTCGATGAAACGTTGGAACAAGAGGTCGGTCCAGCCGCCGAAGTAGCCCTGCACCGCACCAGCGGCGACGCCGATCAACGACGAGATGACCGTGAGGATCAGCCCGAACAGGACCGAGATGCGAAAGCCATAGATCAGGCGCGCCACCACGTCGCGCCCCTGGTCGTCGGTGCCGAGCCAATTCCATTCGAGGTCGCGGCAACCCTTGCCGCCCTTCTTCTCGGCGGCCGCCCGGCACTGCTCGTCGGTCAGCATCCAGGTGGGCGGCGAGGGTGCAGGCGTCGGCAGTTCGAGATTGTGCGTGTGGTAGGAGTAGCGGATCGGCGGCCACAGCATGTATCCGCCCTTCTCCGCGATCAGTTTTTGCAGATACGGATCGCGATAGTCGGCGGCGGTTTCGAACTCGCCGCCGTAGGCGGTCTCGGCATAGCTGAAGAACACCGGGAAATAGTAGCGGCCTTCGAGTTTGACCAGGAACGGCTTGTCGTTGGCGATGAACTCGGCGCCGAGCGACAGCGCGAACAGCACCAGAAACAGCCAAAAGGACCAGTAGCCGCGGCGGTTGGCCTTGAAATTCTCCCACCGCCGCCAATTGATCGGCGACAGCCAGGCGACGGGCTGGTCGCGCGCCAGCGCGGCCACTTCCGCGTCGCCGACCGCCGTGGCCGTCCGCAGTTCTTCGGGGTCCGGCGGCAGCGAAACGTCCGGCTTCGGCTCGAGCTTGACGTCCATCTGGCGATCACACCTCCCGCGTCTCGAAATCGATACGGGGATCCACCCAGGTGTAGGTGAGATCGGAAATCAGGTTCACGACCAGTCCGACCAGCGCGAAGATGTACAGCGTGGCAAACACCACCGGATAGTCGCGATTGAGCACGCTTTCGAAGCCCAAGAGGCCGAGCCCGTCGAGCGAGAAAATGGTCTCGATCAGGAGCGCGCCCGAGAAGAATGCGTGCACGAAGGCGCCGGGAAAGCCCGCGATGACGATCAGCATCGCGTTGCGGAAGATGTGACCGTAGAGCACGCGGCCTTCGGCGCAACCCTTGGCGCGCGCCGTGAGCACGTATTGCTTGCGGACCTCGTCCAGGAACGAGTTCTTGGTCAGCAGCGTCATGGTCGCAAAGGCGCCGAGGCCCATGGCGAGCAGCGGCAGCACCAGGTGCCAAAAATAGTCGAGCAGTCGCTGCCACCACGGCATCAAGGCCCAGTTCTCCGAGGTCAGCCCGCGCAGCGGGAACCACGAGAAGAACGAGCCGCCGGCGAACAGCACGATCAGCAGAATTGCAATCAAGAAGCCGGGGAGCGCGTAGCCGATGATGATGACGCCGGACGTCCAAACGTCGAACCGCGACCCGTCGCGGATGGCCTTGCGCACGCCGAGCGGAATCGAGATCAAATAGGTGAGCAAGGTCATCCAGATCCCGAGCGACATCGAAACCGGAAGCTTTTCCTTGATCAGTTCGAGCACGCTGACGTCGCGGAAATAGCTCTTGCCGAAATCGAAGCGCATGTAGTTCCACAACATCATGAGGAACCGCTCGTGCGCCGGCTTGTCGAAGCCGAATTGCTTCTCCAGGCTTTTGATGAACTCCGGATCCAGGCCCTGGGCGCCGCGGTATTTCGAGGTCGTTGCGTCGATCGCCGAGCCCCCTTGCGGCTGGCCGCGCGCGCCGAAATCGCCGGGCGAGCCCGAGAACCGCGACGTCGCTCCGGTGTCGGAGCCGCTGATCTTGGCGATCACCCGCTCGACCGGACCGCCGGGGGCAAACTGCACGACCAGGAACGAAACCAGCATGATGCCGAGCAACGTCGGCACCATGAACAGGACGCGGCGGATGATGTAGGCGGTCATTGCCGTTGCTTGTCCATGAGGTTGGCCGCCTATCCGGCCCGCTCCAGTCGTGCCGCCTTTTCGCGATCGTACCACCAGGTCTCGAGCACGCCGCGCCAATAGCGCGGCTTGGTCGCGGGGCGGCTGTACACATCCCAGTACGCCAACCAGTGCGAAGCCTTGTACCAGTGCGGGATCATGTATCGTCCGGCGCGGATCACCCGGTCGAGTGCGCGGCAGGCAAAAACCAGCTCGGCGCGGCTCTCGGCCGCAATGATCCTTTCGATCAGGCTGTCGATCGCGGGCTCGGCCATTCCCGACAGATTGTAGGAGCCTTTGATGCCGGCCGCCTGCGAAGCGAAATAGTTGCGCAGCGAATCGCCGGGCGTCGTGGAGAAGCTGGCCCGCTGGACGGCGAGATCGAAATCGAAGTCGTCGACGCGGCGGCGGTACTGCACGGCGTCGACCATGCGCAGCGTCGCATCGATGCCGGCGGTCGCCAGGTTCTTGATGAACGGCATGTGGTGCGGCTGGAAGGTCGGCTCGTCGATCAGGAATTCGATGGTGAGGCGCTGCCCCTTGCCATTGACGCGCTTGCCGTCCTTGATGACCCATCCGGCCTCGTTGAGCAGCTGCCCGGCCTTGCGCAGCAGCACGCGGTCCTGCCCGGAGCCGTCCGACACCGGCGGCACGAACGGCTGGCCGAACACCTCGTCCGGCACTGTCCCGCGGAACGGCTCGAGCAGCGCGAGCTCCTCCGGCCCCGGCTTGCCGGTCGCCATCATGTCCGAGTTCTGGAACATCGAATGGCTGCGCTCGTACGAGCCGTACATGATGTTCTTGTTGGTCCACTCGAAGTCGAACGCGAAGATCAGTGCTTCGCGCACGCGCCGGTCCTTGAACTGCTCGCGCCGGGTATTGATGAACCAGCCCTGTCCGCCGGAGGGAGTCTGGTCGGGCAGCACTTCGCGCTTGACGCGGCCGTCGCGGATCGCCGGGAAATCGTAGCGGGTCGCCCAGATCCGGGATGTGAATTCCTCCCGGAACAGGTAGTTGCGGCCGGTGAACCCTTCGAAAGCGACCTCGCGGTCGCGGTAGAACTCGAAGCGAAGCATGTCGAAATTGAGCTGTCCGCGGAAGATCGGCAGGCCGGCCCCCCACCAGTCCTTCACGCGCTCGAACTCGATATAGCGCCCCGCCTCGAAGCGACCGACCTTGTAAGGACCCGAGCCGAGCGGGATCTCGAGCGTGCTTTCGTCGAACGGGCGGGTGGAATAATAGGCGCGCGAAAAAATCGGCAGGCTCGCGACGAACAGCGGCACGTCGCGCGCGCGCTTTTCGGTGAAGCGAACCGTCACGGTCGCGTCATCGTTGGCTTCCGCACCCTCCATGTCGCGCAACATCTGCGTGATGATGGGGTGGCCCTTGGCTTTGAGCGTCGTCAGCGAGAATGCCACGTCGTGCGCGGTGAGCGGCGCGCCGTCGTGGAACTTCGCCTGCGGCCGCAACAGGAAAAGGTAGTTGCGCCGATCCGCCGACACCCGCACGGCGCGCGCCGCGCTGCCGTAGACCGCATCCGGCTCGTCGAACGCCCGCGCCATCAGGGTCGCGAACGACCACTCCATGCCCTGCGCGCCGTCGCCCTTGAGGATATAGCTGTTGAGCGAGTTGAAGGTCAGGAAGGACTGGTTGTACGCCCGCATCGGATTGATCTGCGAGAGCACGCCGCCCTTCGGGGCATTCGGATTGACATAATCGAGGTGCTGAAAATCGGCCGGATATTTGAGATCGCCGAAAGCCGAGAGCCCGTGACTCTCGATCTCGTCGGCGCGCGCCGCAGGCGCGAACGCGCCGCCGGCGGAGACCGCCAACGCGTTGGCGGCGCCGGCACCGAGCACGAGCACGTCGCGGCGGGACCAACCGTTCCCGATCCTGCGTGCCCGCATGCCCATGGCCGTTACCTCGCGCCGACCTTCGCGGCGCGTTCGGCGTCCCACCACCAGATCGTGGGGAAAGCAGACGCCCCATAGGGCGGCAGCTTCTCCGGCCGGCCGAAGCGGTCCCAACGGGCGGTGCGGGTCTTGCCATAGGTCCACTGCGGGATCACGTAGTGGTTCCACATCAGCACGCGGTCCATGGCTCGGGTGGCTGCGATGAGCTCGGCGCGATCCTTGGCGAAGATGATGCGATCGATGAGCTTGTCGATCGCCGGGTTCTTGATCCCGACATAGTTGCGCGAGCCCGACTGGTCGGCGGACTGCGAGCCCCAGTAAAAACGCTGCTCGTTGCCGGGCGACAGCGATTGTCCCCACGACGCCACCACCACATCGTAATCCCAACTGCGCAGCCGGTTCTCGTACTGGGAGTCATCGACCGTGCGCACCGTCATGGCGATACCGAGCCGTTCGAGCGTCGGTTTGAGGAACAGCGCCACGCGTTCGAACGTCGGCTCCGAGAGCAGGATTTCCACCGTCATCTGCTCACCGGTCTTGGCGTTGACGAGCTTCTGATCGCGGACTTCCCAGCCAGCTTCCTTGAACAGCCGCAACGCCTCGCGCAGGTTCGTGCGCATCGCATTGGCGCCGCCAGCGGGATTCTTGAACGGCGTGGTGAACACCTCTGGCGGAACCTGATCCCTGACGGTTTCCAGGATCGCAAGCTCCTGCCCTTCCGGCAGGCCCGATGCTGAGGCCGGCTGGGCGTCCGGCGTGACGTCGCCGCCTTCGCCCTCCGGGCGCCAGTTCCAGGCCAGCTCGGTGCCCTTGAAGTAGCTGTCGATCCGCACGTATTGCCCGAAGAACAGGGCCTTGTTCATTTCCTCGAAATCGAACGCATAATTGAAGGCGCGGCGAACGCGCGGATCCTGAAACTTCTCGCGCCGGGTGTTGAAGGCGAACGCCTGCATCACGCCCAAGTTGCGGACTGGAAACTCTTCAAGCAACACCCGCTTGTCGCGCACGGCCGGAAAGTCATAGGCGGTCGCCCAGTTCTTGGCGCTGTTCTCCGAGCGCCAGTCGACCTGATCGGCCTTGAAAGCCTCCAGCGCAACGGTCAAATCACGGAAATATTCAGCTTGAGCTCGTCGAAATTGTCGCGGCCGATATTCACATTGAGGTCCTTGCCCCAGTAGTCCTTGACGCGCTCGTAGGTAATCGAGCGGCCGGGTACGAATTCCTTGATGCGATAGGCGCCGGCGCCGAGCGGCGGCTCGAGCGTGGTCGTCGCGATGTCGCGCTTGCGGCCGGCCTTGTCGGTTCCTTCCCACCAGTGTTTCGGCAGCACGGTGAGCTGGCCGACGATCTGCGGAAGCTCGCGGTTGCCGGCCGAATCGAAGGTGAAGGTCGACCTCGTGATCGCCGGTCTTCTCCGCCTTGGTGACATGACGATAGTAGGCGGAATGCTGCGGGCTGTGTTTCTTGAACGCTTCGAGGGAGAAGATCACGTCCTCCGGCGTGACCGGCTTGCCGTCGTGCCACTTCGCCTCAGGCCGCAGCCGGTACTTGACCCAGGAGAAATCGTCCGGGTGGCTCACGGCCTCGGCAATCAGTCCGTACTCGGTGGAAACCTCATCGAGCGGGGAGACCATCAGCGTGTCGAAGACGAGGTCGACACCGGCGGCCGCGTTGCCCTTCACGAAGGCGATCACCGGATTGAAATTGTCGTAGGTCCCGGAGGCGATCTGGCGGACGGCGCCGCCCTTCGGCGCGTTCGGGTTGACATAGTCGAAGCGCTTGAAGCCGGCGGGATACTTCAGCTCGCCGAACAGCGAAAGACCGTGGCGCCATTGCGCCTCGTCGGCGTGGCCGGGATTGGCCGCAAGGCTCGCGGTCACGAGGGCGACGGCGACTGCAGCGCAGCGAAGACGTTGGATCGAGATCACGTGCAACTCCGGGATCAAGGGCAATAGCAGGACTGCTCAACCGTTTTCACGGATTATGTCGCTATTTGGATGCCTTACCACAAGCACCGGCGAGACTTTGCCGCAGTCGTTCAATTCCGCGTGCACATTACAACGCCGTAAGACAACGGCGGCGTCAGCAGTGCTGCTCGACGTCTCTACCCGTCTCTACCTTGTCAGCGCGAATGCGCAAGCCGGATGCGCGGCATCGGCCGGTCCGGCGTCCGCCGCTTTGGTCAAATCCTGCGGACTGTCGGAGTGCGCGTTCAGGAAGGCGATGAGGTCTCCACGCTCGCCTGCCCGCGGCACGCCCGGGAAGTTCATGGTGGTGCCGGGCACCATGGTTTTGGGATTGTCAAGGTATTGATAGAGTTCCTCGACCGTCCAGTTGCCGCCCTTCGCCTTCATCGCGGCCGAATAGTTGAAGCCCGGCACCGAGGCCTTCGCACGGTTGATCACCCCCCATAGATTGGGGCCAACCTTGTTGGGCTCGCCCTTGTTGAAGGTGTGGCAGGAGACGCATTTCTTGGCCGCGTTCTCGCCGCGCTTCGGATCGGCGCTCGCCAAAACGGTTGCGATCGGCTGCTCCGGTTCCTTGGCGGCTTGCTGGGCGCCGCCCGCCTGCTCCGGCACCGCGATCTCATAGCCGGGCTTCGCCAGTTTCTCAGGAGCGAAGATCGCGCCGGCCGCAATGTTGAGCGACAAGGTCACCAGGCAGGTGAACAGGAGTGCGCCCAAGATCTTGTTGATTTCGAACGAGTCCATCAGGAAGGGGCCCCGAAGCGGGAAAAAGCGGGCTGCCACGGGATCGCTGCGACCGCGTGATCGACGGACAGATAGCCGGTTTGCCGCGGCTCTGGCAACCCGTATAAGCGGGCCGGGCGGGGGCGGGATCGTGCCTGCGCCTGGGCAGCCAAGGGGCCTCCGCCGCGATGGCCAAGCACGACGTCCTGGTTGTCATCCCGGCGCGCATGGCGTCGTGCCGGCTGCCCGGCAAGCCGCTCGCCGACATCGCCGGACAGCCGATGATCGTCCATGTTCTGCGGCATGCGCAGGAAGCCGCGCTCGGCCAGGTCGTGGTCGCGACCGACTCGGAGGAGATCGCGACCGCGGTGGCGAAGGCCGGCGGCCAGGCGCTCATGACTCGAGGCGATCACGCCACCGGCTCCGATCGCGTGCACGAGGCGGCGGCGCTGCTCGATCCCGACCGCCGGGCGAGCGTCGTGCTCAACATCCAGGGCGATTTTCCGACCCTCGCGCCACGACGACATCAAGGCCGTGCTCGGGCCGCTTTCCGACCCGGCGGTCGACATCGCGACGCTCGCGGGTGAGATCCGCACCGACGACGAGCGCATGAGCCCGAACGTGGTCAAGGCGGTCGGCTCGCCGGTCGCGGCACGTCGGCTGCGGGCGCTCTATTTCACCCGCGCGACCGCGCCCTACGGCGAAGGCCCGCTGTACCATCACGTCGGGATCTACGCCTTCCGCCGCGCGGCCCTCGACCGCTTCGTCGCGCTGCCGCCCTCGCCGCTCGAGCTACAGGAGCGGCTCGAGCAGTTGCGTGCGCTGGAGGCCGGCATGCGCATCGACGTGACGATCATCGATCAGGTGCCGCGCGGGGTCGACATTCGCCGAGGAGCTGGAAGCAGCCCGCAAGCTCATCGCGTCCGATTGACTAACCCGCCGCAGTGCGCATAACCGGACCGCATGAGCAGAGCCAAGAAGATCGTGTTCCAGGGCGAGCGGGGCGCCAACTCCCATATCGCGTGCCTGGCGGTCTATCCCGACTACGATCCGGTCGCATGCGCGACGTTCGAGGACGCCTTCAACGCCGTCGCCGGCGGCGAGGCCGATCTCGGCATGATTCCGATCGAGAACTCGATCGCGGGCCGCGTCGCCGATATCCACCACCTGCTGCCGCATGCCAACCTTCACATCATCGGTGAGCATTTCCTGCGCATCAGCTTTCAGCTGATGGCGGTGAAAGGGGCGACGCTCGCCAGCATCAAGTCGGTGGAGAGCCACATTCATGCGCTCGGCCAGTGCGGCCGCTTCATCCGCGAGCATGGCTACGCATCGGTGATCGCCGCCGATACCGCCGGGGCCGCGCGCCATGTCGCCGAGGCGGCCGACGTCTCCCGCGCCGCGCTCGCCCCCAGGCTTGCCGCCGACATCTACAATCTCGAAGTGCTCGCCGACAACGTCGAGGATCAGGACCACAATACGACCCGGTTCGTCATCGTCTCGCGCGAGGAGAAAAGGGTTCCCAAGGGCGGCGGCCCGGTGATCACCACCTTCGTTTTCCGCGTGCGCAACCTGCCGGCCGCGCTCTACAAGGCGCTGGGTGGATTTGCCACCAACGGCGTGAACATGACCAAGCTCGAGAGCTACATGCTCGAGGGCAACTTCTTCGCCACCATGTTCTACGCCGACGTGGAGGGCCATCCCGACGACGACGGCGTCAGGAACGCACTCGAGGAGCTGCGGTTCTTCTCGCGCGAGTTCAAGATCCTCGGCGTCTACCCGGCGCACGGGTTCCGGGCGACCTTCAAGGAGGAGTGATCATCTCCGCGGCCCGACCGCGGCGGTCGGCCAATCGGGCCGCACCATCTCGCGCAACACTTTCTCGAGCCCCCGCGTGATCCGCGCCAGCTTCGCGGTGTCGACCTTGTCGGGCGTATCCGTCGGCAGGTGATAGTGCGGATAGCGGTAGAGCGCCGTATCGGTGATCATCAGGGCCGGAAAGCCGAAGTGCTCGAACGACCAGTGGTCGGACCAGGCGATGCCGGGAATGAAGCCGGGCGCGACGCCGCCGACGGTCGGGAAGGCCGTGTGGCGGCGGAACGAGGCGATCACCGCGTGCAGGAATTCGCGCGAGCCCATCATGCCGACGAAGGCGACGAAGTTGCCCTCGGTCGGATAGATGAGGCCGAACGGCGGCGGATAGCGCTGGGTCCCGGGCTGGTCGGAGAACCAGCCGATCGTCTCCAGCGAGATCATCCCAATGATCGGCTCGCGCCGCTCCGACAGCAGCTTGGCATACTGCCAGCTCCCCATCTGCGGCGTCTGAAAGTAGGGCGGCTCCTCGTTCACGAACAGAGCCAGGCGAATGCGTGCATCGATCTGTCCGCGCAGGTCGCCGAGCAGCCGCGCCAGCTCCAAAACGGCCGCCGTCCCGCTGCCGTTGTCGTTGGCGCCAGGTGCATTGCCGGCGGAATCGTAATGGGCGCCGACCACCACGGTGCCTCGCGACCGCCCCGGATCTGCCGGCTCGATCGTCACTTCGATGTTGCGGACCTGTCGTTGATCGGCGGTGAAGACGTGAGCGAATGGGTCGTATCCCAGCGCCCTGAGCTGATCCTCGATGTAGCGCGCCGCTTTTTCGAGCTCGGCATAATGCGCGATGTTGTGCGGCTTGCTGGCGATGGCCGCGATGTGCGCGCCAAGCCG
The DNA here is from genome assembly GCA_963788095.1 of uncultured Alphaproteobacteria bacterium. Classification (GTDB taxonomy): domain Bacteria; phylum Pseudomonadota; class Alphaproteobacteria; order Rhizobiales; family Xanthobacteraceae; genus CAVTXS01. The sequence goes on from CAWBFP010000022.1 coordinate 143,160, forward strand.
CTCTGCGATCAAGGTGCCGCCCGTGCCGAGCGCCGGAAGCGGCCCTCGGTGCGGCTCGCCCGGGACCGTTGTCATGTAGCGAAGCAGCGCAACGATGCCACCGACCAGTGCGATCGCAACGGCGGCCAACAGGATGGCACGGTAGCCGATCATTGCCCGGCGCCTGCATCGACGGCGCGCTGCGACACGCCGCCGATCTCAAATCGTCTGGTTGTACGCGCCCACTTCCGGATGCTGCCGCAGCACCGCGTCGACCGCCTGGAACATCTCGCGCATGCGCGCCTCCGAGGCCGGGCTCTCGACCACCACGACCAGCTCCGGCTTGTTGGACGAGGCCCGCACCAGCCCCCAGGTGCCGTCCTCGACCGTCACGCGCACGCCGTTGACGGTGACGAGGTCGCGGATCGGCTGCCCGGCCACCCGCTCGCCGTTCGCCCGCGCGTCCTCGAAGTGCTTCACCACCCGGTCGACGACCGCGTATTTCGCCTCGTCGTCGCAGTGCGGCGACATCGTCGGTGACCCCCACGTCTTCGGCAGCGCGTTCTTCAAGTCCGCCATCGACTTTCCGGGATTGCGGTCGAGCATGTCGCAGACCGCGAGTGCGAACACCAGGCCGTCGTCGTATCCGCGCCCGATCGGCTGGTTGAAGAAGAAGTGGCCCGACTTCTCGAAGCCGGCGAGCGCGCCGATCTCGTTGACCCGGCGCTTCATGTAGGAGTGGCCGGTCTTCCAGTAGTCGACCTTGGCGCCGTTCGCCTTGAGCACCGGGTCGGTCATGAACAGGCCGGTCGATTTCACGTCCGCCACAAAGGTCGCGCCCTTCTGCCGGGCCGAGATGTCGCGCGCCAGCATCACGCCGACCTTGTCGGCGAAGATCTCCTCGCCCTCGTTGTCCACCACGCCGCAGCGGTCGCCGTCGCCGTCGAAGCCGAGCCCGACGTCGGCGCCGCTTTCGAGCACCGCGTCGCGCATGGCGTGCAGCATCTTCATGTCCTCGGTGTTGGGATTGTAGTTGGGAAAGGTGTGGTCGAGCTCGCAATCGAGCCGCACCACCTCGCAGCCGATCGCCTCCAGCACCTCGGGCGCGAACGCGCCGGCGGTGCCGTTGCCGCAGGCGCACACCACCTTGAGCTTGCGCTTGAGCTTCGGCCGATTGGTCAGGTCGGCGATGTAGCGGGCTCGGAAAGCGCTCCACGAACGCGTACTCACCGCCGCCGTTGAGCTCGAAGCGTGCGTTGAGCACGATGTCCTTGAGCTTGCCAATCTCATCCGGCCCGAAGGTGAGCGGCCGCTGGGCGCCCATCTTCACGCCGGTCCAGCCGTTTTCGTTGTGGGACGCGGTCACCATCGCGACGCAGGGCACGTCGAGATCGAATTGCGCGAAATAGGCCATAGGCGTTACCGCCAGCCCGATGTCGTGCACCCGGCAGCCCGCCGCCATCAGCCCGGAGACCAGCGCCGTCTTGATCGAGGCCGAATAGCTGCGGAAATCGTGCCCGGTGACGATGTCCGGCCGTGCGCCCAGCTGGTGAATCAACGTGCCGAGGCCCATGCCGAGCGCCTGCACGCCCATCAGGTTGATTTCCGGCCCGAACAGCCAGCGCGCGTCGTACTCGCGAAAGCCGGTCGCCTTGACCAGCGGTTCGGATTCGTACGCATAGGTGTTCGGCGTCAGGGCGGGCTTCGGCTTCGGAAACATGCAGGACCTCGGCAACGGAAGGGCTGCGGAGCCATAGCGCAACGCCGGGCGCACCGCAAAAGATCCGGCCGCGGCCGCTTCGCTCGGGCGGGATCAAGCCGCTGCGAGCGGCGTCGCCGCTCGCAGCGGCCGAACTAGAGGAGAGACCGGCATCCAACTTCTCCGGTTGAGCGACGGCGACATTAGTGCCGTCCTTCATGCGAGCTGGATACTAGCGTGGCGACGAACTGCGGCGGCGAGCCGCTGGTCGTGCGTGAGCAATCGCGCATTTAGCGATTCCGCAAGGGCAACATAGACGGCGTCATAGGCTGTGAAATTGTGCCGCAGACTCCACGCGCGTGTCAGAAGAAAACCGTGCGGATACCGGCGAATGGGAAAATCGGCCAGATCGGCAAGAGCCTCGCTGCCGCGCCCTTCGTTGATTTCACCAGCGTTAGCATAGCGGCGGAGAACCTGCGTGACTTCGACGTCAAGGAGATGCGGCGCGTGCAAGGTTTGCCGCTCCTCGAAAAGACGTGCTTCCACTGCTTCCGCCGCTGGCGTGCGAAGAAGGACTTCCAGTAGCGTCGATGCGTCAACGACGATCACTGCCGATCGCGCTCGGTGCGGACCGCGTCAGCCGGGGCAATAGAAGGCATCACCGGGGAGCGACGCTCCAGGCGAGCTCGTAACTCTTCCAGCGTCGGACGCTCTGCCACTTCACGAATTTCACTGAGCAAATAATCGGAGAGCGACATGCCGGCTAATGCTGCCCGGGCTTTGAGGCGGCGGTGCAGGGCATCGGGTACGTTGCGGATTTGGATCATCGCTGACATGTTGTAAACATAAAAACATGCGCTCCACATGTCAATGGCTGCTCGAAGTGGTCGCACAGGACGATTTCTTGCTGCTCTGACGAGAACTCGGATCGACAAACGGCGGATCCCAGGCTGTGCGGCAACAAGGTGGTGCGCTCGCTCCTGTGCGAGGCTGCCAACGTGCTACTGGCGCGGGTGCACTGCTGGAGCTGGCTCAAGCGGTGGAGCGTCGAGGTCGCGCGCCAGCGCAAGACCGCCGAGCGCACCGTCGAAGCCACCCGGCGGCGCATCGGCGATCTGCTCAAGGCCTTCAGCCCAGCCGAATGCGGCAATTACTTCCGGGGCGCAGGATATGCTTCAAAATAAATCAGCCACGCTTTTAGTCCTCCAGCACCAGGCGGCCGTCGCTGTAATCGTAGCGGCGCAGGCGCGAGAGGAATGACAGCCCCAGCAGGTTCTCGCTCAACGCCTCGTCGGGCACCACCATGGCGTTCACGTTGCGCACCACGATCCCGCCGATCTCGACGGCGTCCAGCCGCGCCGGGGCGGCGCGAACAACTCCTTTGGCGATACGCACCTGGGCGGTGAAATCCCGCGGTGCCGGGTTGAGGCCGATCTGCTGCGCGTCGCGGCGGCCGAGCGCGACCACCGACGCGCCGGCGTCCACCATCATGTCCATGTGCCGCCCGTTGATCGAGGCTTCGACCCGAAAGTGTCCGCGGCGGTCCTTGCGCACCGCGACGATGCGCGCGACGGTCGGAACCTGGCGCGGCTCGCTCGCCGGCGGCGGCGAAACCGTCACGGCCGCCTTTGCCGCAGCCGCGTTCGCACCGCGGTCGAACGGCTCGGCGAACTGCGTTGCGACCCCGCCGAGCAACAGGACCGCGACGAGGACGAACACGACGTATTGCATGGCCGATTCCCCACCAAGGATTTCGGCGCATGTCACCACTGCGAACCCAAACACGACTCTAACGGCGCCGCTTTCGCTTTGGCTTTCGCCTGCGGTAGTGAAGCGCCGGTTCGCGGCTCGGCTAAAATTTGAATCGATCGGTCACGTGCCGCGCGGCTTCGCCCGTCGGGTGGCGGGCGCGGTCAGCGGATCCTCCGGCCACGGATGCCTGGGATAGCGGCCGCGCATGTCGCTGCGTACCGCCGCATAGCTGCCGCGCCAGAACCCGGGCAGGTCGCGAGTCACCTGCACCGGACGTTGGGCTGGCGAGAGCAGCTCGATCGTGAGCGGCACCCGCCCGGCCGCCACCGTCGGGTGCCGGTCGAGACCGAACAGCTCCTGCACCCGGATCGACAAGGTCGGACCGGCCGGGTTGGCGTAGTCGATCGCGGCACGCGAGCCGGAAGGGGCGTCGAAATGCGTCGGTGCCTCGGCTTCGAGCCGGCGCTTGAGCCGCCACGGCACCAGCGCCGCCAGCGCGTCCGAAACCTCGCCGGCCGCAAGCTGATCGAGCGCCGTCTTGCCGGCGAGCGCCGGAGCGAGCCAATCCTGGACGGTCGCCGCGAGTGCCGAATCGGAAAGGTCGGGCCATTCCTCGCCCTCGGCGGCGCGCAGGAACATCACCCGGTCGCGCCACTGCCGCAACGCCGCGGTCCACGGCAGGCGGTCGAGCCCCAAGCGGGCAATGCCGTCGGCCAGCATCCGCGCCGTGGCTTCGCTCGGGTGCACCGGTTGCGCGCGCTCGCCGAGCACGACGGCGCCAAGCCGGCGGCTCCGGCGTGCGCGCAGCGCAGCCGTTGCGGGATCGAACTCGACCTCGTCGCGGGTCTGGATGCGATCGGCGAAGCGCGCCTCGATGTCGTCAAGGCTGATCGGTGCCGCGAGCACGATGCGGCCGTGCGCGGCGCTTCCGGCGAGCTCCGCGACGACGAGAAAGCGCTCGCGCGCGAGCGCGGAAGCCGCGTCGAGGGTGGCGCCGCGGCCATTGGCGAGCAGGAACGCGCTTGCCCCCCCGCCGCGGTTGCGGGCGATGCGGTCCGGATAGGCGAGTGCCAGCAATGCTCCGGGCGAGATCGGCGCTGCCGGTTGGTCGCGCCGCATCGGCGCGATCGCTTGAGCGAGCTTCCCCCAGCGCTGCGCCATGCGTCTCGCCTCCTGGGCGCGCGAGCCACGATCGCTACGGAAAAGATCGAGCCGATGCGCCAGGTCGATATCATCGCCGCCGAGGCCCCGCTCGGTGAGGACCGCCGCGACCTCGGCCGCAAGCGTGCCGGCGCCCTCGGCGGCGGCATCGAGCACCATGCGTGCCAGGCGCGGCGGCAGCGGCAGCCGGCGCAGCCGGCGGCCCTCCTCGCTGATGCGTCCCGCCTCATCGAGGGCGCCGAGCTCGCGCAACAGCTCATGTGCCTGCGACAACGCCGGCCGCGGCGGCGGATCAAGAAAGTCGAGCCGCGCCGGGTCGCTCACGCCCCATTGCGCCAGATCGAGCGCGAACGACGACAGGTCCGCGCTGAGGATTTCCGGCCTGGCGTAGGGTTCCAGCGACGCGGTCTGCGGCTCGTCCCACAGCCGCAGGCAGAGGCCAGGCTCGGTGCGGCCGGCGCGGCCGCGGCGCTGGTCGGCGGCGGCGCGCGAGACGCGCACCGTTTCGAGCCGGGTCAAGCCGACATCCGGCTCGTAGCGCGGCACGCGGGCAAGCCCGCAATCGACCACGATGCGGACGCCCGCGATGGTGATCGAAGTCTCGGCGATCGACGTCGCCAGCACCACCTTGCGCCGGCCCGGCTGCGCGGGCGCGATGGCGCGATCCTGCACGCCGCGGTCGAGCGCGCCGTAGAGCGGGACAATGTCGACCGCGGGATCGACGATGCGCTCCTTGAGCAACATCTCGGTGCGGCGGATCTCGGCGGCGCCAGGGAGGAACACCAGCGCCGAGCCCCGCTCGAGCCGGAGCGCGCGGGCGACCGCGTCGGCGACCTGCGGTTCGAGCGGTGCGCGCGGATCGCGGCCGAGGTAGCGCGTCTCGACCGGGAAGGCGCGGCCCTCGCTCGCGATCACCGGCGCGTCGCCGATCAGCCGCGCGACGCGCGCGCCGTCGAGCGTCGCCGACATCACCAGGAGCCGCAGGTCGTCGCGCAAGCCCTGCTGCACGTCGCGCGCGAGCGCCAGCCCGAGATCGGCATCGAGCGAGCGCTCGTGGAACTCGTCGAACAGCACCGCCGTAACGCCCTTGAGCTCGGGATCGTCCACGATCAGCCGCGTGAACACCCCCTCGGTCACGATCTCGATGCGGGTGCGGTGCGAGATTTTGGAGCCGAAACGCACGCGCAGGCCCACGGTGTCGCCGACCTGTTCCTCAAGCGTTGCCGCCATGCGGTCGGCGGCGGCGCGCGCGGCCAGCCGCCGCGGCTCCAGCACCAGGATCTTGCCGCCGCGCGCCCATGGCTCGTCGGCCAGCACCAGCGGCACCCGCGTGGTCTTGCCCGCCCCCGGCGGCGCCACCAGCACCGCGGACGCGCCCGCGCGCAGCGCGGCGGTCAGCCGCGGCAGCGCCTCGTCGATCGGGAGCGGCGTGTCGAAATTGCCCATCGTGCCGGATTTCGCACCGAAGACACGGAATCTTCTGCAATCGGCTTCATACGCCATCTGCGGGGCGTCTCCGAAATTGCCGAAAACGACGGCCCGCGCGGCACACGGCTTGCCGGATAACGGTTCGAACAGAGGCCGTAGCGCGTCTCCCGCACGCCATGCAGCGCCACCGGGACACAGGAGCTTGTCGGGTAGCGAACCGGCTGCCGGAGTGTTAAGTCGGGCGGGAAGCGCAACCCCCGTCCGATCGATGGCCAGAACCGCTCCCGCCGCAGCAGCCACACGCCCGTTGCACAAGGGCGACCACGTCTTCCTGATCGACGGGTCGTCCTATGTGTTCCGCGCCTATTTCGCCATGTTCAAGGCGGCGCAGGCCCGCGGCCGCAGTTTCACCCGTTCCGACGGCCTGCCGATCGGCGGGGTGCTGACCTTCTCCAACATGCTCTGGAAGCTCCTGCGCGAGGGGCTCAACGGCGCGAAGCCGACCCACGTCGCGGTGGTATTCGACCACTCGGCCAAGAGCTTCCGCAACGAGATCTATTCCGACTACAAGGGCCACCGCCCGGATCCGCCGGACGAGCTGGTGCCGCAGTTCCCGCTGATGCGCGACGCGGTGCGCGCCTTCGGACTGATCCCGATCGAGCAAGAGGGGTTCGAGGCCGACGACCTGATCGCGACCTATGCCCGCGTCGCGCTCGAGGCGGGGGCCGATGTCACCATCGTCGCCGGCGACAAGGATTTGATGCAGCTGATCCGCCCGGGGATCATGATGTTCGATCCGATGCCGGGGAACGAGCGCCGGGTCGACGACGCCTACGTGATCGAGAAGTTCGGCGTCCCTCCGGCGAAAGTGCCGGACGTGCAGGCGCTGATCGGCGACACCACCGACAACGTTCCCGGCGTGCCCGGCATCGGCGTCAAGACCGCCGCCCAGCTGATCGGCGAGTACGGCGATCTCGAAACGCTGCTCAAGCGCGTGCACGAGATCAAGCAGGAGAAGCGGCGGCAGTCGCTGATCGAGTTCGCCGAGCAGGCGCGGATATCCCGGCAGCTGGTCCAGCTCGACGACCGGGTGGCGCTGAAATGCCCGCTCGAGGACCTCAGCCTGGACGGCACCAACTCCCTCGCGGGCGGGGATGCGCGGGCGTTGATCGCGTTCCTGAAGGCGATGGAGTTCGCCAACCTGATCAAGCGGGTCGCGGAGGCGACCGGTATCGACCCGAGTGCGGTTGATGCCGATCCGCGGTTGAGGCCGGACAAGTCTCTCTTCCCTGCCCCAAGCATCGACGAAGCGGTGGTGGCCCCCTCTCCCCTTGCGGGGGAGGGACACGGAGGGGAGTCAGCGCGCGCGCATGAGGAGCGAGCCACCCCCCTCCCCGTCCCTCCCCCGCAAGGGGGGAGGGAGCCGTTCGCCGCACCGCCGCCAACTCCGCAGGCATTGGCCACGGCCCGCGCCGCCGAGGCGCCGCCGCTCACGCCGCAGGCATTTGCGGCCGCTCGCGCCGTCGAGGCCGCCGCGCAGCCGGTCGATCGGTCGAAATACGTCACCGTGGGCGATCCCGCGATGCTGGACGCGTGGATCGCCGGCGCGATCGACCGTGGCCTGGTCGCGGTCGACCTCCTCACCGCGTCGCCGGACCCGATGATCGCGGAGATCATCGGGATCTCGCTCGCGCTCGGGCCGAACGAGGCCTGCTATGTTCCGCTCAGCCACCGCGCCGGCACCGACCTCCTCGCGGGCAGCGGCCTCGTCGCAGGTCAGATCCCCGCCCGCGAGGCGCTCGCCAGGCTCAAGCCGCTGCTCGAGGACCGCGGCGTGCTCAAGGTCGGGCACGACCTCAAGGCCGACCTGCTGGTGCTGGCGCGCCACGATATCGCGCTCGCCGCCTTCGACGACGTGCTGTTGATGTCCTACGTGCTCGATGCCGGGCGCGGCGAGCACGCGGTCGACGAGCTTGCCAAGCGCCATCTCGGCCACACCGCCATCAACCTCGCCGAGGTGATCGGCAAGGGACGCACGCTGGTGCCGTTCGAGACCGTCGAGATCGTCCGCGCCTGTCCGTACTGCGCTGAGATCCCCGACCTGATCCTGCGCCTGTGGCAGGTCCTCAAAGCGCGGCTCGTGGCCGAGCGCCTCGCGACCGTCTACGAGACGCTCGAGCGCCCGCTGGTGCCGACGCTGGCGCGGATGGAGCGCTGCGGCGTCACCATCGACCGGCAGATCCTGGCGCGATTGTCCGGCGAGTTCGCGCAGACCATGGCGCGGCTCGAGGACGAGATCGCGGAGCTTGCCGGCGAGCGCTTCAACCTCGGCAGCCCGAAGCAGCTCGGCGACATCTTGTTCGGCAAGATGGGCCTGCCCGGGGCCACCAAGACGCCGACCGGCGCCTGGTCGACGCGCGCAAACGTGCTCGAAGAGCTCGCCGAGCAGGGCCACGAGCTGCCGGGAAGAATCCTGGAATGGCGCCAGGTCTCGAAACTCAAGTCGACCTACACCGATGCCCTGCCCTCCTACGTCAATCCCGACACCGGGCGCGTGCACACGAGCTACGCGCTCGCCGCCACCACCACCGGCCGGCTATCCTCGTCCGAGCCCAACCTGCAGAACATCCCGATCCGGCGCGAGGACGGGCGCAAGATCCGCAGGGCCTTCATTGCCGCGCCCGGATACAAGCTGGTGTCGGCCGACTATTCGCAGATCGAGCTCCGCCTGCTGGCGGAGATCGCCGACGTCCCGGCGCTGCGTGGCGCGTTCCAGGAAGGCACCGACATCCATGCCATGACCGCTTCCGAGATGTTCGGCGTGCCGGTCAAAGGCATGCCGGCGGACGTGCGCCGCCGCGCCAAGGCGATCAATTTCGGCATCATCTACGGCATCTCGGCGTTCGGCCTCGCCAACCAGCTCGGCATCGGCCGCGAGGAGGCCGGTGCCTATATCCGGAGATATTTCGAGCGCTTCCCCGGCATCCGCGACTACATGGAGGAGACCAAGGCGGCCTGCCGACACGAAGGCTTCGTCACCACGCTGTTCGGCCGCCGGATGTACTATCCCGACATCAAGGCGTCGAACCCGTCACTGCGCTCGTTCAACGAGCGCGCATCGATCAACGCGCGACTGCAGGGCACCGCCGCCGACATCATCCGGCGCGCCATGATCCGCGTCGACCCGGCGCTGACCAAGGCCAAGCTCACCGGCCGCATGCTGCTGCAGGTGCATGACGAATTGATCTTCGAGGTGCCGGAGGCCGAGGTCGCGGCGACCCTGCCGATCGTCGCGAGGGCGATGGCGGAGGCACCGATGCCGGCGCTTTCGCTTGCGGTCCCGTTGCAGGTCGACGCTCGCTCGGCCGACAACTGGGACGAGGCGCATTAGCCCGTTGGGGCTTTTGGAAGACGATTGCGTCCCGGCCGACCCCGGCCTTGACCCGGGACCACGACACACCGACGCCACCGATGGGCGGAGTTCTGTGCGTCACAGTTCCCGCATAGCCGCCTTCGCCACGCAAGCAGTTAACCAAAGCAGGCCTTGCGGGCGTGAGCGGGTTGGCTAAAGTCAAATCGTTCGCGCGGCCTGCGCCATTTCCTCCTCGCTCCAGGCAGCGCCTTCAGCCATCAGCCTGGAACGACCCTCACACGTCAGCGCAGCGAGCTCCTTCAGCAGCCGCTCCCGTACCGCGAAGCTGATGCGGTATCGGCTGATTTGGTACCGCTTCGCGTAAGCGTCCGCATAGCCCCACAGCCGCGCCGCCACGCCGAGGTCGCCCTGCTCTGCCGCGATGATGGCCAATTGGTCCAACGAGTCCAATAGATTGACGTTACCCAATGCGCGTGAAAGGCCGAGCGCCTCCAACGCGATTGCCCGGGCGGCTGCCACATCGCCTGCCAGCAGCAGAAAGCCAGCCAGCCATTGCGCGGCCACGAAGTGATTGCGCATGAACGGGGACCGGCGACACCGTTCGAGGCTTTCTCGGGCGATGTCGATGGCATGTTCGAGCTCACCTCCTTCGAACGCTATGGAGGCTAACTGCACCGAGCACATGTCGCGGGTCTGAATGTCCGCGAGCCTTTCCGACATCGCCAGCCCTTCCAGGGCGTAAGAACGCGCGGTCGCCACTTCGCCGGCGTTGCTTGTACGCGGTCGCCAGGCTCAGCAACAGAATGCCGAGCAGTTTTGAAGGACCGCGCGGGCGCAAAAGGTCAAGTGCTTCACTGAAGCACGTCATGGTTTCTCGGATGTCGCCGTAGCGGCTGGCGGCTCGGCCGGCATGCATCAGCGCCTGCGCAAGCATCACGGGTTCATTGAGCGGTCGGAACAACGCCTCGGCTCGCCGGGCATCCGGTAGGCGACTGCGGTCCCCGAAGTAGGGATCCCAGCCCAGAGCGAGTCTAATGCGGCCCTCGACAGCAGGCGGGGTCGCGGGATCGACGAACGTTGCCGCCAGCTCGAACCAGCGGCGTTGCTCACGCAGCAATGGCAGCTCGCACCAGAACCAGTGCGTGCGGCCAAGCAGCACAAGGCCGAGGGTCGGGTTGCCCTCGGCGCGCAACGCCCAGGTGAGCGCGGTACGCAGGTTGTCCAGCTCCGGCTCGAGACCTCGCAGCCATTCCTCGGTGGGCGTCGTCGGCCATGTGCGCTCCGCCTCGGCGAACAGCTCAGCCACGTAGACGCACAGCCGCTGGGGCCGTTCCGTGTCGCTGCTCTCAGCCAGCCGCTCGAGCGCGAACGCGCGCGTGGTTTCCAGGAGCCGGTAGCGTCGCGGACCGGTACCGGGCAATGCTACGACCAGCGATTTGTTGACGAGCTCTGCCATGAGATCGAGCACTTGGGCGCTGTCAGCGGCCGCGTCGGCAGCCACGGCGCTCACGGCATCGAGATTGAAGCTGCCGGCGAAAACGCCGAGCCGTCGCAGCAACACCTGCTCGGGTTCGCTTAGGAGCGCATAGCTCCAGTCGATGAGCGCCCGCAACGTGCGATGACGCGGCAGCGCAAGTCGAGTGCCGCTCGTCAGCAAGCGCAGGCGATCGTCCAAGCGCGTCAACAGCTCCGCTGGGCTAAGCGGCCGCAGGCGGGCTGCCGCCAATTCGATGGCCAGCGGCATGCCGTCCAGCTTGCGACAGATTTCTGCCACCAACGGCGCGGTGCTGTCGGAAAGCGCAAACGGAGCACTTGCATCGGCGGCGCGGGTCACGAGCAGCCGAACCGCGCTGTGCGTAACCGCCTCCGCCGCCGCAATGCCCCCCGGCGGCGGCGTAGATAGCTGGGGCGTCTCGTAGATGTGTTCGCCAGAGATCGCCAACGGCTCCCGAACTCGTTGCCAAGATCCGGATCTGCGGACATCTCGCCAACAGCGCCTGCGCGAATTCGGCCGCGGCGCAGATCACGTGCTCGCAGTTGTCCAGGATCAGCAGCAGCCGCCTGGCTGCCAGAAACTCCGCAATCAGCTCGGTTGCCGGACGCTCGCCCTGCGGGGAGATGTGAAACAGGGCCGCGACCGTTTCTCCCAAGAGCTCGGGTCTCGCAAGTGGCGCCAATTCCACCAGCCAGACGCCATCGGAGAACCGCGGTTGAAGGCTCGCACCGACTTCCAGCGCAAGTCGCGTCTTGCCCATGCCGCCCGCGCCTGAGAGCGTGACCAAGCGATGCTGTGCCAACAGCGCCGTGAGGTCGGCGAGCTCGGCTTCTCGCCCAATCAGAGTTACGGAGGGCTGGGGCAAGTTGCCTTTCGCGACGTGCGCGCTTGGCTCCCGGTCAGGGACGACGAAACGGTAACCTCGCCCAGGTACGGTGACGATGTAGCTCGGCGTGCGCGCGCCGTTTTGCAGCGCCCTGCGCAACGCCGAGACCTGTGCCTGAATATTGCTTTCCTCGACGATCCGTCCCGGCCACACCGATGCCATGACCGCGTCTTTGGTGACCAGCTCACCCTTTGCGGCCGCCAGGACGCACAGCAAGTCCACGGCCCTGCCGCCAAGCGGTACCGGCGATCCGTCACGCAGCAGCACCCGGCGGCCGAGATCCAAGCGAAATGGCCCGAACGACACCTGTTCGTTCATCTCCATGAGCCTCCGGCTTTCTGGAGATTTCATGAGATTTCAGGTCCGTTGCAAGACTTTTTGCGGATTGCAGGCCAGCCTTCACGCGCGCGGCAGCGCACCGGAACGCGGTTCTGACATGGAGGGCGCGATGAAGGGGTGGAAGATGTTCGGGGCCGCGGCCCTGACCTTGGCGGCACTCGCGCCGGAGGCGGCGCACGCCGAGACCCCGACCGAACGGTACGTCGAGGTCCGCACCGTGCTGGGTTTCCGCATCGCCCCGGCAGTCGCTCAGTCCTTGTTGCCGAGCGGCTGGCACCCCATTGAGCTCGCCGGGCCCAACCAAGGAAGTCAACCTGAACGTCATCCTGACCGAGCGGATGCTACGTGAGACGGTGGACGGCAAGCCGATCGACGGCGGGCGCAGCCGCAGTGTCATCTTTATCGTTCCCGCCAGGGAAACCGCCGGAGCAGGCAGGGGTCCCGTGATTGTGCTGGCGCTCGCGCCGCCGCCGGAAAGCGTACCGGGCGCTTACGGGGTCGCCGCTCGATCCGAGATCAAGATGACACGATCCCGTGCGTTCGATGCGACAGGCGAAACCGGCTCGGAGAGCTGGGCGGTCGTCACTGAGGAGGAGGGGAAGCTGGCAATCGAGCTCAAGTACACGCGCTCCACGCCGGTTCGACAAGTCACCACTGCGAAGATCTATTCCGGATCGATCGATGGATTCCATCGCATCTATCACACCGACCAGGGGGTCGACGTGATGCGCGGCGCCGGCATTCCGGATCGCGTGCAGTCGGTTTCCCTGCAAGCAGCCGGCCCGCGTCTTGGACGCATCTTCGATGGCACCGAGCAACTCATCTCGATATCGGCGGTGCCATGGCATGTGCGCAACGTGTCGCTGCCGTAAGTAGACTTCCGTCGGGCGCTACGAGATTGTTGCAGCCGGACTGAGGCTGCCCTAGCGATCAGCGCACACCTCAACGCCACCAACCTTCGCTTATGCTTCAGCGGCGGACATCCGGAGATCCAGCAGCGCGCGAATAGTTGGATCGCGGGGGGGACATTATGTGGACAAGGAGAAAAGCAGTCGCGGTCGCAATCACCACATTGGCGACCACATGCACACACGCCAGCGCGCGGGCGCAAGCGACATCAGCCGCTTCCACATTGTCTCCGACGGGCAAACTGCGCGCCGCTCTGATCGCCTCCAATCCTGTCCTGGTGACCCGCCGCCCCGACGGCACTCTAAGCGGCGTTTCGGTCGCCGTTGCCCGGGCGCTCGCTGCGCAGCTCGGCGTTCCGATCGAGCTTAAGCCCTATGACAATCCTGCACGCTACAACGAAAGCCTCGCAAACGATGATTGGGACATCGGACTTGCCGCGCGCGATCCCTCCCGGGCCGAGCACCTTGCATTCAGCACGACATTCATGGAGGTGGACAACGGCTACGTTGCGCGCCCCGGCGCGGCGCCGACCAACGCCGAGGAGGTCGACCGCGCCGGCGTGAAGATTGCGGTCGCGCAAGGCAGCGCCCCCCACACTGTGCTGCAGCGTCTCATCAAGAATGCCGAGATCGTCCCAGTGCCTGGTGGGTTCGAACCGGCGCGCGAGGCGCTGGCGACAGGAAAGGCCGACGTTTATGGCGAGAACCTGCACCTCGCCCACCGAATTGCCGACGCGTTACCCGGCGCGCGTGTGCTGCCCGGACGCTTCAACGTCGTGCACATGGCGATCGGAGTGCGCAAGCGGGCCGCTGCTGCGCTTCCCACCGTCGACGAGTTCGTGAACCGAATCCGATCTGACGGCACAGTGCAGAACGCCATCGCCGAATCCGGCTTGCGGGGGGTGCGCGTTCCGTAACCTTACGTTGTTCGGACCGAGCTAAGCGAGTTCGGCAAGCTAACCTTCCGCCTTGATCCCGTGCTCGCGCACCACCGCGCCCCAGATGCGCATCTGCTCGGCGAAGAACGCGCGCAGTTCGTCGGGACCGCCGAGGGTCAGATTGATCTGCTGCGTCTCGGTGACCTGCCTGGCGACACGCTCGTCGCGCAGCGTTGCGGCAAGCGCCGCGCCGAAGCGCTCGATCGCCGGCTTTGGTGTCCGGCCGGGCGCGAATACGCCCCACCAGGCATAGGATTCGAAACCGTCGAAGCCACCCTCGATGACAGTCGCAACATCCGCCAGGCTGGCCAGCCGCGTCTTCCCGGTCTGCGCGATGCCGCGCAACGCAGCGGTCTTGATCTGCGTCGTCAGCAGCGCGGCGCTGCCGATGATCGCGTCGACGTGCCCCGCAATAGCGTCGTTCACGGCTGGGCCGCCGCCACGATAGGGCACGTGCGTCCAGCGCACGCCCGCGCGCTTGCCGAGCAACGCCATGGTCAAGTGCCCCAGGCTGCCGGTGCCGATCGAGGCGAACGAGACCGCATCCGGCTTCGCCTTGGCGGCGGCAATCATCTCGGCGAGCGTCTTCCACGGCCGCGACGGATGGGCCGCAAGCACATTCGGTGCCGTCCCGATCAAGAGGACGGGATCGAGATCCTTCTCGCTGTCGAACGGCAGGCTGGGTTGCAGCGCCGGGTTGACTGCCTGGGTGTCGAACACGAACAGCCAGGTGCTCCCGTCCGGGGCGGCCTTCGCCACCTGCGCGGCGCCGATGCTGCCGGACGCGCCCGACTTGTTCTCGATGATGATGGTGGCGCCCAGCCGCTCCTGCAGACCCTGCTGCACCAGCCGCGCGATCGAATCGACCGACCCGCCCGGCGGGAACGGCACGATGATCTTGGCGATCGACTGCGCCTGTGCGCGCGCGACCAACGGCGTCGCAACCGCGCCTGCGACCAGGGCGCGTCTCGTCAAGCCCATCATGCTCTCCTTCTGCTCACTCCGGCGGTAGCACCGCCACCGCCTCGACCTCGAACAGCGCGTCCTCGCGCGCGAGCTTCGAAATAGCGACCGTCTTGCTCGCCGGCGGCGCCTTGGTGTTGCTACGCGAAATCCGCAAGGGCCTGGACCTCGAAAGGTGATGCGGCCAGGCGGACTACGGACAGAAGCCGCAAGTCCGCCGTCACCACGGGAACCTGAAGGCTCTCGCCGAGAGCCAGGTAGATGCAATCGTAAAGGGGATGCTTGAGGGCGCTGGCGATGCCCATCCCCCTTCGCAGATAGGGGCGAATGGGCTGGACGTTCAGCGGAGCACGCTCAAGCACGTCGAGCAGGCGTTGCCCTTCAGTGATGCCAATACCCATGCGGCGCATGTACGCCCACAGGGCATTGCCGATCTCCGCATAGACGAGCTCCGGGACGATCACTTCGGTGGCGGCCACCAGGGCCCTGGCGCGCCCGCTATCAGCCTCTTCGACCAGCAGCTTGAACAGCACGCTGGCATCGCAGACCAATGCGGTCATTTCTTGCGCGAGCCTGATTTCGGCAGGGCCCATTCTTCGATCTGTCGCGTGCGCTCGTCGCGCAGCTCACTAAACAGACCGCTCGAGTTCAGGAAAAACGCGATCTCCGAACAGTTCCCGGCGGGCAGCTTCCATTTCCTTGAGCCAAGCTCGTTGTCGAGCAAGCTGGTCCTCGAGCACCGTTTCGCTGAGGATTTGGCGCGCCTCCTCCTCCATCGAATGGCCGGCCGCGGAGGCGCGCTGCTTGAGCTTCTCGATTACGGCGCGGTCGAGCCGGCGAATGGTCAGTTGAGTTACTGACGCTCTGCCTGTGCACTGGCGCATGCAGTGCATGCACAATATCACGCCGGACGAGGCGGCGCTACTTCGGCGGCAGCACCGCCACCGCCTCGACCTCGAACAGCGCGTCCTCGCGTGCGAGCCTCGAAATAGCGACCGTCGTGCTCGCCGGCGGCGCCTTGGTGTTGACGTAGGCGTCGCGCACCTCGCGGAAGATCGGCAGGTGCGCCATGTCGACGAGATAGTTGTTGATCTTGACCACGTGCTCGAAGGTGCCGCCGGCGGCGGCGAGCGCCGCCTTCACGTTCTCGAACGCCTGCACCGCTTGCGCCCGGAAGTCGCCGGCGCCGCCCGCCATCCTGCCGCTCGGCTCGAGACCGAGCTGCCCCGCGACATAGACCAGGCGGCCGGGACCGGTGACCTCTACCACGTGGGTGTAGCCTGGCGGCTTGGCGATGGTTTCGGGATTCTGGAAGCGCAGGTGTGCGGTCACGATCGTTTCTCCGGCTTGCTGAAAGGCGAGGATGCGGTCCGAAAAAGGGGCGCGACTTCTTGAGGTCACGCTCATTGCGGGCAGGGGCCAAGGCAAAACTCCACGCCGTCGCTGTTCTTGTAGCGCCCGTCGCCGAGCTTCTCGTATTCGACGCAGCGCCGCCGTCCCATCGGATCGTCCGGGCTGCGGCGGCAGATCTTGCCGTCTTCGACCTCCCAGACGCCCCGCACCAGCAGGCCGGATCCCGCCGCAATGGCGGTGCCGTCCGGCAGGTGCACGGTGCAAAGCCACTTGCCGGCGACCGGACCGGTTGAGGGAATACCGCACAGCGGCACGCCGACGAGCTGCGCCTTGAAGTCATCGGCGGACAAGGGTTCGCACAGCGCCGCCCCTGCGGTCGCCAGGGCCGCGCCGGCCAGCACCAGGACGCCGGCGAGGAACCGCGTTCCGCATGCTTCGAGACGCGCGCGTTGCGCGCGCTTCTGAGCATGAGGTCGGGGCAAGCTGTCCGCCGCGCCTTCATCCTGAGGAGCGGTCCGAAGGACCGCGTCTCGAAGGAACGAACGCGCGATCTGCAAGCGGATGCCCATTTCCAACCCGTGCATCACAGCATCGAGGGCAATACCCGGTCGGGCGGCTTGTGACCGTCCATGAAGGTCTTGATGTTGATGATGACCTTCTCGCCCATGTCGACGCGGCCTTCCAGGGTGGCCGAGCCCATGTGCGGCAGCAGCACCACCTTTCCGGCGCGCGCGAGCTTGACCAGCCGCGGGTTGACGGCCGGCTCGTTCTCGAACACGTCAAGCCCGGCGCCGGCGATGTCGCCGGCCTCGATCAGCCGCGCCATGGTGTTCTCGTCGATCACCTCGCCGCGTGCCGTGTTGACGATGTAGGCATTCTGGCGGATCAGCTTCAGCCGCCGCGCCGACAGCAGGTGATAGGTCGCCGGCGTGTGCGGGCAGTTGACCGAGATGATGTCCATGCGGGCGAGCATCTGGTCGAGGCTCTCCCAATAGGTCGCTTCCAGCTCTTCCTCGACCTCGACCGGCACGCGCCGACGGTTGTGGTAGTGGATCTGCAGGCCGAAGGCGCGGGCGCGGCGCGCCACCGCCTGGCCGATCCGGCCCATTCCGATGATGCCGAGGCGCTTGCCCCAGATGCGGTGGCCGAGCATCCAGGTCGGCGACCAGCCGGTCCATTCCTTGTCGGCGGCGATGACCGCGGCGCCTTCCGCCAGCCGGCGCGGCACCGCCAGGATCAGCGCCATGGTCATGTCGGCGGTGTCCTCGGTCAGCACCCGCGGCGTGTTGGTGACCGTGATGCCGCGCTTGACGGCGGCCTCGACGTCGATGTTGTCGACGCCGTTGCCGAAATTGGCGACCAGCTTGAGCTGCTCGCCCGCCTGCTCCAGCACGTCGGCGTCGATCCGATCGGTGATCGTCGGAACCAGCACCTCGGCGGCCTTCACCGCGGCGGCCAGGTCGGCATGGCTCATCGGCTTGTCGTCGAGATTGAGCCGCGCGTCGAACAGCTCGCGCATGCGCGTTTCCACCGAATCGGGAAGCTTGCGCGTGACGACGACCAGCGGCTTTCGGCTTCTCGGCATTCCCTCCACCTCGGTGCCGTTCTTGTTTGCGGCTTCACGCAAGATTTCGCATTCAGGCGGCATTAACCGCGACCGCCGACACTGCCCGCGTCCATGTCGAGCCCGAGGTCGTGCGGCGGACCACCTTTGTCTATCAGATGGCCTTGCCAAGACAAAGCGCCCGTCCGCGATCCTCGCCTCCGAACACGTCGATTGCGCCACCGCGCTCAGTGCCGTTGAAAGTTGGTTCGATGCCGCCTCGCCGTCAGCCGTTCTGCGCAATCCTGATCGCGGGCCTACTGCTCGGTAAGCCCGCCTGCGCGGTCGAGCAAGCGGCCGCCGGCGGCTCGAGCGGCCTGCCGGTCCCACGCTTCGTCAGCCTCAAATCCGACCGGGTCCATGTGCGCGGCGGGCCGAGCCGAGACCACGAGGTCGCCTGGATGTTCACCCGCTCCGGACTGCCGGTGGAAGTGACCGCCGAATACGACAATTGGCGGCGCATCCGCGACTGGGAGGGCGCGGAAGGCTGGGTCTATCACTCGTTGCTGTCGGGCAAGCGGACCGTGTTGGTCGCCGCACGCCCGAAGCAGAAGGACGAGCTGCTCCCGCTCCATGCCGGCGCCGAGGCCAAGGCCGAGGTGATCGCGCGACTGCAGCCCGGGGTCGTTGCCCAGGTGAAAAGATGCAGCGGCGGCTGGTGCCGGATCGTCGGCGCCGGTTTCGACGGTTGGGTCCAGCAGGAGCGGCTCTGGGGCGTCTATGCCGACGAGAAGGTGGAGTAGCGCTCGCCGCAGCGCTGCCTGCGGCGCAAACCCCTCGCGTCGAATAGTTAAAGCGCCGGCGAGAGCCGGACGAGCCTTAGCCGCCCTTGCGCCGCAGCCGCACGACCACGTCGATGCGGGCGATGTCGTACCCATCGGGCGCGGTCGGCATCCGGCCCAGGATCCCGTCGGTTTCCGGGATGTCGACGAGCGCGTTCTCGCCTTCGACAAAAAAGTGATGGTGGTCGGACGCGTTGGTATCGAAATAGCTCTTGGAGCCATCGACGGCCACCTGCCGCAGCAGGCCGACCTCGGTGAACTGGTGCAAGGTGTTGTAGACCGTCGCGAGCGACACCGGCACCTTGGCGCGGGTCGCCTCCTCGTACAGCATCTCGGCCGTCAGGTGCCGGTCCCCCTTACCGAACAGGATCCAGCCGAGCGCCATGCGCTGGCGCGTAGGCCGCAGGCCCACCTGCCGCAGCATGGCTTTGACGTCGTGCCAGGGGCAACCGTTGAGCTCGCCGCGGGCCACGGGCTCCCGCGATCGCTCCGCAGCGGGCTCCATGGCGCCGGAAATCACCGTTCGAGGTTGCGTCATCGTCAGCTAGCGACCGCGTGTCAGCCGTGCATTCACATAGGGTTTCGGCTGGATCGTTGCAAATGGGATCATAGGCAGCGCAGCCCGCAGATGCAACTCTCTCGCAATTTGGACGACTTCCAAGCTGGCCGCATTCTGGGCGGCTTTGCCCCTCGGGTTGCGTGTGTTAGGAAAGCGCCGAGACTGCCGAAGCCTTCCGCCCCTTAAGGATGGGGATCGATGCAGAACCGCCGCCCGAGCTTTGACTACGAGGACCTGCTGGCCTGCGGCCGCGGCGAACTTTTCGGCGATGGGAATGCACAACTTCCGTTGCCGCCGATGCTGATGTTCGATCGCATTTCCGAGATCGCCGAACAAGGCGGCGAGCATGGTCGGGGGCTGGTGCGCGCCGAGCTCGAGGTGAAGCCGGACCTCTGGTTTTTCCCGTGTCATTTCAAGGGCGACCCGGTGATGCCGGGTTGCCTCGGCCTCGATGCTTTGTGGCAGCTGCTCGGCTTCTTCCTGGCCTGGCTTGGTTCGCCCGGCAAGGGGCGCGCCTTGGGCCTCGGTGAACTCAAGCTTTCGGGTCAGGTCGTCCCGACCATGAAAAACATCATCTACGGGATCGATATCAAACGCGTCATGCGCTCGAAACTGGTGCTGGGCATTGCCGACGGGTGGCTATCGGCCGACGGATTGATCATATATCGCGCCAGCGATCTCAAAGTGGGCCTGTTCCGTCAGGATGCTGTCATGCAGACGGGCGGAGCCTGAGCGGCGGTTTCCCGCGAGCGGCACTGCGATCGAGCGGCGGATGCGCCCCGCGCCAACCACGATGCGGACGAGGCGAGCATGAGACGGGTTGTCGTCACCGGAATGGGGATCGTCTCATCGATCGGCAACAACACCCAGGAGGTGCTGGCTTCGCTGCGCGAGGCGAGGTCCGGCGTCGTACGCGCGGACAAATACGCCGAACTGGGGTTTCGCTGCCAGGTCCACGGCGCGCCGAGCCTCGATCCGGAGGGCGCGGTGGATCGGCGCGCGATGCGCTTCCACGGCGGCGGCACGGCCTGGAACCATGTCGCCATGGATCAGGCGATCCGCGACGCCGGGCTCGAGGATGGCGAGATCTCGAGCGAACGCACCGGGATCATCATGGGATCCGGCGGCCCGTCCACCCGCGCCCTGATCGAGGCCGCCGATACCGCACGCAGCCGCGGCCCCAAGCGCGTCGGCCCGTTCGCGGTGCCCAAGGCGATGTCGTCGACCGCTTCGGCGACGCTGGCCACCTGGTTCAAGATCAAGGGCGTGAACTATTCGATCTCCTCGGCCTGCGCGACCTCGAACCACTGCATCGGGAATGCCGCCGAAATCATCCAGCTCGGCAAGCAGGACATCATTTTCGCCGGCGGCTGCGAGGAGCTCGATTGGACATTGTCGGTGCTGTTCGACGCCATGGGGGCGATGTCGGCCAAGTTCAACGACACGCCCGAAAAGGCCTCCCGCGCCTACGACGCCGACCGCGACGGCTTCGTGATCGCTGGCGGTGCCGGCGTGCTGGTGATGGAGGAGCTCGAGCACGCCAAGGCGCGCGGGGCGCGGATCTACGCGGAGGTGGCCGGATACGGAGCGACCTCGGACGGCCACGACATGGTGCAGCCGTCGGGCGAGGGTGCGGCACGTTGCATGCGCATGGCGCTCGCCAATGTGAAGTGCCCGGTCGACTACATCAATCCGCACGCGACCTCGACGCCGGTCGGCGACATCAAGGAGATCGAAGCGATCCGCGAGCTGTTCGGGGCGAAGTGCCCGGCGATCTCGGCCACCAAGTCGCTGACCGGGCATTCGCTCGGCGCCGCCGGCGTGCAGGAGGCGATCTACTCGCTGTTGATGATGAAGAACGGGTTCATCTGCGAAAGCGCCAATATCGAGCGGCTGGATCCCGAAATGGCCGACATGCCGATCATGCGCGAGCGCCGCGACGACGTGGCGCTCGGCTGTGTGCTCTCCAACTCGTTCGGGTTCGGCGGTACCAACGCGTCCATCGTGTTCAAGCGCGTGGATGCCTGAGCGGCCATGCTGTTCATGGTCATCGAGCGGTTTCGCAACCGCGACGCCCGGGCGGTCTATCGTCGCTTTCGCGATCACGGCCGGATGATGCCCGACGGCCTGCGCTACGTGGGCAGCTGGATCGAGGTCAATTTCGACCGCTGCTTTCAAGTGATGGAATGCGACGATGCCCGCCTGCTGCAGCAGTGGATCGTCAACTGGACCGACTTGATCGAGTTCGAGGTGGTACCGATCGCAACCTCCGAGGAAACTCGCGAGGTCGTCCTTCCGGGACTATAGAGAACGCGAATGTCCGCCCTCCTGCATGGCAAGCGCGGCCTCATCATGGGGGTGGCCAACGATCATTCGATCGCCTGGGGCATCGCCAAGGCGCTCGCGGACCAGGACGCGACGCTGGCTTTCACCTATCAGGGCGAGGCCTTGGGGAAGCGGGTGAAGCCGCTCGCTGCCTCGCTCGGCTCGACCATGATGCTGCCATGCGACGTCGAGGACATCGGCTCCGTGGATGCGGTATTCGCCGAGATCGGCGAGCGTTGGGGCTCGCTGGATTTTCTCGTGCACGCGATCGCCTTCTCCGACAAGAACGAGCTCAAGGGCCGTTACGCCGACACCACCCGGGAGAATTTCGCCCGCACGATGCTGATCTCGTGCTTCTCCTTCACCGAAGTCGCCAGGCGCGCCGCCGCGCTGATGCCGGGCGCCGGTTCGATGATCACGCTCACGTTCGGCGGCTCGGAGCGCGTGATGCCGAACTACAACGTGATGGGCGTAGCCAAGGCGGCGCTGGAGGCATCGGTGCGTTATCTCGCCGTCGATTTCGGGCCGCGCGGCATCCGCGTCAACGCGATCTCGGCCGGGCCGATGCGCACGCTGGCCGGCGCCGGCATCACCGATGCCCGCCTGATGTTCAATTTCCAGAAGCGGCACGCGCCGCTGCGCCGTTCGGTGACCCTCGAGGAGGTCGGCGGCGCCGCGCTCTACCTGCTGTCGGATCTGTCGACCGCGGTGACCGGCGAAGTGCACTATGTCGACTCCGGCTACAACATCGTCTCGATGCCGCATCCCGAGGCGCTCAAGACCGTCGACGAGGCGGAGACCGCGGCCGAGGAGCGCGCCTCCGATGCCGCACAGTAGCACGCTCATCTCGGCGATGTTATCGCGGTGGCAGACGGTCAAACGTGGGTATGCCCTGCGGGACTTGATGAAACGATTGCTTGTCCAGCATGTGAATCGCGAACTGCGGCTGATCGTAAAGTCTCGGATCGTCAAGTGTCCCCACCTTCAAGACAATGGGCCCCGACTTTATTGACGCAATGTGTGTGCCGCATTCGGCGCAGAACTGCCGTGTAGCGGGGTTATCAATGTCACCTCGCTTGAAGCTCTTCGGTTCACCCTTGACATAGCGGAAGCCGTCCGCCGGCATAATGAAAAAAACGTTGGGCGAACCACCGCTGATGTACTGGCATTCGCGACAATGGCATTGCCCCGTCGCGATCGGTTCGCCTTCAGCTACGTACCGAAGCTTCCTGCAATAACAGCCGCCTTCAAGCCTCATTTTCATCCTCCTCACGTCGAACCCGACCACGGTCGATGCGGTAGTAGACCTTGCAGAGCCGGCGCGGGACGCGCAGCGCGCGCACGCTCGGGACATCGGTGAACGGTGCCATATGCGGATGTGAGCCGAGAAGCCTGATGGCGTTCACGATTGCCCGCTTGACGTTGCGCGCACCCTGGGGACGACGTCCTCGATGTACGCGAATATCGCCTCGCGGTCGGCGAACGCCCGCGGCGAGTAGCGGACCCTCATGTACCGTGGCGCTTGTCCGCCTCAGCCACGACTTCGTCCGGCACGAACTCCCGCGCTCGGCCTGGGCGAGCCCTTCGCGCACGGCCGCGCGCGTCTCGTCGTCGAGATGCACGATCGGCATGTCTTCGCCCGTCATCGCGAGGACTGCGACCGCGACGGTGTCCTGATCTTCGGCCGGAAGTTCGCGGACCTTGGCGATCGCCCTTTCGAGCAGCTTGCTCATCATCCGAGCAGCATACTACACGGGGCTGCCGATGCACGCGCGGGAACGGCTGGGAGCGAGGTCGCATCCGCTGGGCCGACGATTTGCGAGGAAGTCGACAATGGCATCAAGGATGTGCAGAAGCGCAAGTGGAGCGCGGCGCTCCATCAAAGCACGCGCACGGCCTGCCGCATCACGCTGTCTCTTATCCGCCGATGCAAGCCGTCCTCAGTTACAACGTCGACGTCAACTCCGAGCCGTGCGGACAGCTGCCGGCGCACTCCAGACAAATCGAACAGGTTAAAACTGGATCCGCGGTCGTACTCGACGACAATATCGACGTCGCTGGAGGGATGAACGTTCCCCGGTACCGTCGATCCGAAAACATAGAGAGCCGTCACGCCTCTGGCTCGAACGGCATGGCTTTCGGGCTCGATGAGCGTGCGGATGTCATCGGGCGTCATGTAACGATTATAGGTCGGCCGGCGGCAGAAACCGAGAGCCGAAGCGAGGTCGGGGCCCGTGGGCGTTCGACCTCGTCTCCGGTGGCTCTTTTGTTGCCGGCCGCTTACTCCCCGGCCGCGGTCTGCGCGGCCCGTTCCTGCTGTGCCTCGGCCTTCTGCTTGGCTTCCAGGTCCTCGCCGGTCTGCTGGTCGACCACCTTCATGGACAGCCGGACCTTGCCGCGTTCATCGAAGCCGAGCAGCTTGACTTTGACCTTGTCGCCTTCCTTGACGACGTCGGTGACCTTCTGGACGCGGCGCGGCGCCAGCTGGCTGATGTGCACGAGCCCGTCCTTCGAGCCGTAGAAATTCACGAAGGCGCCGAAGTCCATCACCTTGACCACGGTGCCTTCGTAGATGTGACCGACCTCGGGGTCGGTCGCGATCGACTTGATCCAGTTGATGGCCGCCTTGATCGACTCCGCCTTGGCGGACGCGACCTTTACGGTGCCGTCGTCCTGGATGTCGACTTTGGCGCCGGTCTTCTCGACGATCTCGCGGATCACCTTGCCGCCCGAGCCGATCACTTCGCGGATCTTGTCGACCGGGATGTGCAGCACCTCGATGCGCGGAGCGTGCTCGCCGAGCTCGGCGCGGGCCGAGGTGATCGCCTTGCCCATCTCGCCCAGGATGTGCATGCGGCCGTCCCTGGCCTGGCCGAGCGCGACCCGCATGATCTCCTCGGTGATGCCGGAGATCTTGATGTCCATCTGCAGCGAGGTGATGCCGCGCTCGGTGCCGGCCACCTTGAAGTCCATGTCGCCGAGGTGGTCCTCGTCACCGAGGATGTCGGAGAGCACGGCGAAGCGCTCGCCTTCCTTGATCAATCCCATGGCAATGCCGGCCGTAGGGCGGCGCAGCGGCACGCCGGCATCCATCAGCGCCAGCGAGGAGCCGCATACCGTTGCCATCGAGGAGGAGCCGTTCGAACTCGGTGATCTCCGACACCAGCCGGATGGTGTAGGGGAACTCGTGGTGCGGCGGCAGCATCGGATGGATGGCCCGCCACGCCAGCTTGCCGTGCCCAATCTCGCGCCGGCGCGGCGCGCCCATGCGTCCGGTCTCGCCGACCGAGAACGGCGGGAAATTGTAGTGCAGCAGAAAGTTCTCCTTGTAGGTCCCTTGCAGCGCGTCGATCCACTGTTCGTCCTCGCCGGTGCCGAGGGTGGCGACCACCAGCGCCTGCGTCTCGCCGCGCGTGAACAGCGCCGAGCCATGCGCCCGCGGCAGCATGCCGACCTCCGAAACGATCGGCCGCACCGTCTTCTGATCGCGCCCGTCGATGCGCCGGCCGGTGTCGAGGATGTTCCAGCGCACGATCTTGGCTTCCAAGTCCTTGAACACGCCCAGCACGCGCAGCTGATCGTAGGGCGGGTTCTCGACACCCTCGGGGAAGTAACGCGCCAGCACCTTGGCTTTGACGGCGTCGATGGCCTTGTGCCGCTCCATCTTTCAGCGGGATCGCGTAGGCCGCCCGCAGGTCGTTTTCGATCAGACCGAGCATCTCCTTCTCGAGCGCGGAATTGTCCGCCGCGGCGATGTCCCGCGGCTCCTTGGCGGCCTTTTCGGCAAGCTTGATGATGGCGTCGATCACCGGCTGAAAGTGCTGGTGACCGAACATCACGGCACCCAGCATGATCTCCTCGGAGAGCTCCCTGGCCTCCGACTCCACCATCAGCACGGCGTCCTGGGTGCCGGCGACCACGAGGTCGAGCCCACTCTCGGTCATCTCGTCGATCTGCGGATTGAGCACGTATTCGTCATTGACGAAGCCGACCCGGGCTGCGCCGATCGGTCCCATGAACGGGACGCCCGACAGCGTAAGCGCGGCGGAGGCAGCCACCATCGCAACGACGTCGGGGTCGTTCTCGAGGTCGTGCGACAGCACGGTGACGATCACCTGCGTCTCGTTGCGCCACCCTTCGGCGAACAACGGCCGGATCGGACGATCGATCAGCCGCGAGACCAGCGTCTCTTTCTCGGTCGGCCGGCCTTCGCGCTTGAAATAGCCGCCGGGAATGCGACCTGCGGCGTAGTATTTCTCCTGGTAGTCGACCGTGAGCGGCATGAAATCGATGCCTTCCCGCGGCTCCTTGGCGGCGACCACGGTGGCAAGGACGGTGGTCTCGCCATAAGTGGCGAGCACGGCGCCGTCGGCCTGACGGGCGATCTTTCCGGTTTCGAGTACGAGCTTACGGCCGCCCCAATCGAGGCCGACACGGTTGATATCGAACATTGCGGTTTTCTTTCATCGGTTCGCGGAAAACGCGAACGCCATGGTCAAGACGGCGAGAGGCTGCCTGCCCGCTGAGGCTGCGCGCCCCAAGACAGCATCCGGCGATCCTGCCATGGCTTCCGGTTTCCGTGGTTTCGTTCGGGGGCGCTTGACGCCCGGTTCCTCAAACGCCCAGCAGCAGCCTGCCGCGGGGCAATTCCGGCGCAAAACGATCGCGCCAACGTCCCAGGGTGGTGATCTGAAATTCCTCCAACGCTCGCGGCAATCTCGATGAGGAACATCAAATCCAAAAGCACCCTGGAACCGTGGACTGGCCGGCGTCCTGGATTCCGGGAGTTCGCCTGAGCAGGGCCGCAAGGGCGAACCGCGGAAACCGGGACACTAGCGACGAATGCCCAGCCGCTCGATCAAGATCTTGTAGCGCGCCTCATCGGCGCGCTTGAGAAAATCGAGCAGCTGGCGACGCTGCGAAACGAGCTTGAGCAGCCCTCGCCGCGAGTGATTGTCTTTGACGTGGGTCTTGAAGTGTTCGGTGAGGTTGACGATGCGTTCCGACAGGATCGCCACCTGCACTTCGGGCGAACCGGTGTCGCCCGCCTTGGTCGCATAGTCCTTGATGAGCGCTTGCTTGCGCTCAGCTGCTATCGACATCGGGAAGCTCCTTGTGAGTGAGTACCAGAGCGGCCTGGCCGGGATGTCGTCCAGCGTGGTCGCCATATGCGTTGCGCGGGCTCGATGCCCGCGCTGCGCCCTCCAGTAGACCAATTTGCGGGCCAAGGCCAGCACAATTGGGGTGGAACGCCCCGGCGCAACCAACTACTTGAAGGGCTTGTTGAATTTCATCCGGGTGCGGTCCGAAGGCGGAAGATTCGGCGGGGCCGCAACTCGCCCTGCTCGGCGTGCGCAAGCGCGACCAGGCGACCTTCCGACGACACCGAAACCCATCCGGTCGTGACCGGCGCATCGCGGCCGCGCAGCAGCACCGCCTGGCCGCTGGCCAGCCGCGCCGCATCGGCACGGCTGACGGTCAGCTTCGGCAGAGCGCCGAGGCCAAGCTCCACCGGACGCAGCACGGACGCACCCGCGACCGCGGCCGCATGATCCGTCCGTTGCGGCAGCGCCTCGACCCCGACCGCCAGGGCATCGGAGAACGGCCCCACTGCGGTCCGCCGCAACGCCACGACGTGACCGTAGGTGCCAAGCGCGCGGCCAAGGTCACGGGCGAGCGCCCGCACATAGGTCCCTTTGCCGCATTCGGCCTCGAACTCGGCGTGATCGGGATCCGGAACGGCGATGAGATCGAGCCGCGCGATGTCCACCGGGCGCGGCTCGAGCACGACCTCTTCGCCCTCCCGTGCGAGGTCATAGGCGCGTTCGCCGGCAATCTTGACGGCGGAAAATTTCGGCGGCGTTTGCATGATGGTGCCGACGAAAGCGGCAAGCGCCGCGCGCATCGCCTCGGCGGTCGGCCGCACCGTGGAGGTCGCAAGCGCGCGGCCTTCGGCATCGTCGGTGTCGGTCTCGATGCCCCAGCGCACGATGAACCGGTAGGCCTTGCGCCCTTCCACCACGAACGGCACCGTCTTAGTCGCCTCGCCGAGCGCGACCGGCAGCACGCCGGTAGCTAGCGGATCGAGCGTACCGGCGTGGCCCGCTTTCCTGGCCGCGAACGCGCGTTTGACCACCGACACGGCGTGCGTGGACGTCATGCCGATCGGCTTGTCGAGAACGACCCAGCCATCGACGTCGCGCTTTTCCGATCTGCGCTGCTGCTTCGCGGGCTTCGCCCGCACGGCGTCCGTCATTGCTCGGTGTCTTTCTTGCCGAGGTCGCGCGCGACCTCGGGCGACTGCAGCAGCCGGCCGATCCGCTCCGCCTCGTCGAAGCTTTCGTCGAAGCGGAAGCGGACGTCGGGAGCGAATTTGAGGTTCACGCGGCGCGCAATTTCACCGCGCAGGTAGCGCCGGTTGCGCGTCGAGCGCCGCCAACACTTCCTTCTCGTCGCGCCCGCCGAGCGGCATGACGTAGATCGTCGCCAGCCGCAGGTCGGGACTGATGCGCACCTCGGGTATCGTGATCAGATGGCCCTCGATGACCGGATCGTGCACTTCGCCCCGGGTCAGCATTTCGGCAAGCGCCTGACGAATGAGCTCGCCCACGCGCAGGGCCCGTTGCGAGGGACCGGCCTCGCTGCGATGGTGATGTTTCGGCATCCTTGAGACCCGCCGTTCAGGTGCCGCGCGCCGCGACCGAGGCGGCCCATCCGGTTGGCGGCGGCCGCTCCGACCGGGGATGGCGGCGATCGGAGGATGACCGGATCAGCGGCTGCCGCGGATGGTGGGGCGGGTGCTCGCTTCCTACAGCGACCGCTCCACCGCCTCGACGCGATAGCATTCGATCTGATCGCCTTGCCGCATGTCCTGGTAGTTCTCGAACGCCATGCCGCACTCCTGGCCGGTGGCGACTTCGCGCACGTCGTCCTTGAAGCGCTTGAGCTGCGACAGTCGGCCCTGATGAATGACCACGTCGTCGCGGATCAGCCGGACGTGCGCGCCGCGCTCGATGATGCCTTCGGTCACGCGGCACCCGGCGACCTTTCCGACCTTGGAGACGGTGAAGATCTCCAGGATCTGCGCCGAACCGAGCGTGGTCTCGCGCAATGTCGGCGCCAGCATGCCGGACATCGCCTTCTTAACGTCATCCACGAGATCGTAGATGATGCTGTAGTAGCGGATCTCGATGCCGGCGCGCTCGGCCGCGTCGCGCGCTTCCTTGTGGGCGCGGACGTTGAAGCCGATGATCGCGGCGCCCGACGCCTGCGCCAATGTGACGTCGGATTCGGTGATGCCGCCGACGCCGGCGAACAGGATGCGGGTGCCGACCTCGTCGTTGCCGAGTTTCTCCAGCGCGCCCGCGATCGCTTCGATCGAGCCCTGGACGTCGCCCTTGACGACCAGCGGAAACTCCTTGCGGCCGGCGGTCTTGAGCTGGCTCATCATCTGCTCGAGCGAGCCGCGCATGCCGGTGGCGCGCGCCACCGCCTTCTCGCGCTTCTGGCGGGCGCGATAATCCGTCACTTCGCGCGCGCGCGCCTCCGACGTCACCACCGCGAGACGATCGCCGGCCTCCGGTATGCCGTTGAAGCCGAGCACCTCTACCGGCATCGAAGGGCCGGCCGCCTCGGTGGGCGCCCCGGTATCGGAAATCAGCATCCGCACCCGGCCCCATTCCGCGCCCGCAACGACGATATCGCCGCCCTTGAGGGTTCCGCGCTGCACCAGCACGGTCGCGATCGGCCCGCGGCCGCGATCGAGCTTCGCCTCGATCACGGTTCCCTCGGCCGCTCGTTGCGGGTTGGCCTTGAGCTCGAGGATTTCCGCCTGCAGGCCGATCGCCTCCAGCAGCCGATCGAGATTGATCTGCTTGGTGGCCGAGACTTCGATCTCCTGGACCTGGCCGCCGAGCGACTCGACCTGGATCTCGTGCTGCAACAGCTCCGTGCGCACGCGATCGGCCCTGGCGTCCGGCTTGTCGATCTTGTTGATGGCCACGATGATCGGGACCTTGGCGGCCTTGGCATGCTGGATCGCTTCCACGGTCTGCGGCATCACCCCGTCATCGGCCGCCACGACCAACACCACCACGTCGGTGACTTTGGCGCCGCGCGCCCGCATCGCGGTGAATGCCGCGTGGCCGGGCGTATCGATGAACGTGATCGTGGTCCCGGAGGGCGAAACCACCTGATAGGCGCCGATGTGCTGCGTGATGCCGCCGGCCTCGCCGGCTGCGACTTTCGCCGAACGAATGGCATCGAGCAGCGACGTCTTGCCGTGGTCGACGTGGCCCATGATGGTGACGACCGGCGGTCGAGGCTGCAGCGCGGCACGGATCGTCGGCCGCATCGAACAGACCTTCCTCGACGTCGGATTCCGCAACCCGCCGCACCGTGTGGCCGAGTTCCTCGGCCAGCAGTTGGGCGGTGTCGGCGTCGATCAGATCGGTGCTCTTGGCGAGGTGGCCTTGCTTCATCAGGATGCGGACCACGTCGACCGCGCGTTCGGCCATGCGGTTGGCGAGCTCCTGGATGGTGATGGTCTCGGGAACGATCACCTCGCGGACGATCTTCTCCTTGTTCTCATCCTCGCGATGGCCGCTCATGCGCTGGACGCGCCGGCGGAACGAGGCGACCGAGCGCTCGCGCACCTCGTCGGCGTTGAGCGCGGTGACCAGCGTCAGGCGGCCGCGGCGCTTTTCGCCGCCACCGCCGCGCGGGGCCTTCGGCGCGGCGGCCGGCCGGGCCGCTCCGCCGGCACGGCGCGTCGTACGCGGAGCCTCGTCCTCTTCGGCCTCGAGCTTCTGCCGGCCCGCGCCGGCGACCCTGGCCCTGGTTTCGTCTTCGCCGAACCGCTTCTTGGCTTCCTGCTCGGCCTTCTTCTTGGTCTCCTCGTCGTGCTTGCGGCGGCTCTCCTCATCGCGTTTGCGCGCTTCGGCGGCCTCGCGTTCGACCCGTTCGCGCGCCTCGCGCTCGGCGCGACGGCGCGCCTCCTCCTCGGCGATCTTGCGCTCCTCGGCCTCGCGCACGCGCGCGTCGGCGAGCGCATGCGCGCGCGCCGTGCGCTCGTCATCGGTGAGCGTGCGCAACACCACGCCGGACGGCTTCGGGCTCGCGGCCGGACTGGCCGTGGGGCTCGCAGTCGCAGCCTTCGCGGTCGGTCGCAGGCCCGCGGCCACGCGCTCGGCGGACGGCGCCGCCTCCGGCTTGTCGCCGACGACGCGGCGCTTCACCTTCTCGACCACGACCGGCTTGGTGCGTCCATGGCTGAAGCTCTGGCGCACGACGCCCTGCTCGACGCCGCGCTTGAGCGTCAGCGTCTTGGTCGAACTGACGCTCAGCCTCTTCTCGCCTGGACTTTTCGTTTCAGACATTCGGCTTCCGTTCTGCACGTGACCCCGCAACTCATCAACCGATCCCTTGTGCCCGGGGATCGCGGCAACTCCGCGAACGTCCGCAAGTGCCTAGCGGAGTTCAAAGAAAACCGCCCGGCCCGCTAACTTCCACGCGCCTCGTCGGTCCGAGCCCCGGGCTCGCTCCCCCTGAACCGAAGGAGATTGCGATAGCGGGCGAGAAAAGCCTCGCCCGCGGCACCGCGGAGCAGGGCTGCATGTATCACATTTGACCGCCCCAATGCCAAATCCAATTGCGACGAGGAAAAGGCGGTCACCATCGGCAGCGAAACGGCCGCGCCGAGGTGTCGTCTCGCCGCCGTCGCAAGCTTACGGACCCCGTCGGGGGCGGCATCGGCTGCATGGATGAGAGCCGCCATATGGCCCTCCGCAATGGCGATCTCAACCCGCGCAAAGCCGGTCTCGATCAGGCCCGCCTTGCGGGCTATGGCGAGACCCCCAAGCGCCGCCCGTTCGAGCAGCTGGTCGGTCAAGGCGACGAGGTCGGGGGACGCGCGGACCGGCCGCTTGAACCCTTTTGTGAAAGCGTTGCGCTTGACCGCGCTGGCCAAAACATCGCGCGTCGCAGTTACCCACACGCCGCGACCGGGCAGACGGCGCTGCAGGTCCGGCACGACCGCGTCGTCGGGGCCGATCACGAACCGGATCATTTCGTCGATCGGCCGCACCGTGCGGGTGGCGATGCACAGCCGCTCCCGCCCCGACGCACGATGGCGAGGCCCGGCGTCGGTCTCTTCCGCCACCAGCACCATGCTCCTACCCGCACTCCCCGAGCGCAGTGGCATTCGTTCGGATCGCCACCGCACTCCAAGCTATCGTGTTGCGCCTGATCCTCTCCGAAAACCGCTTCCCGGCTTTCGGCATCGCGAGCTAGGCCTGCGCCGGCTCCTGCTCTTCGGTGCCGGCATCCGCGGCAGCCGGGGTGAGATCGGCCTCGCTGATCCATCCGACCTTCACCCGCGCCTGCATGATGATCGCCTCGGCTTCCTCGCGCGAGAGCTCGAAGCCATCGAGGATGCCCGGGTAGCGGGTGGTCTCGCCGTCCTTGCGCTCGCTCCAGCCTGAGAGCTCGTCGGTGGCGCAGCCGGCCAGATCCTCGACCGTCTTGATGTCGTTCTCGCCGAATGCAACCAGCATCTTGGTCGTCACCCCCGGCACCTCCTTCAGGGCGTCCTCGACGCCGAGTTCACGGCGCCTGGCATCGAGCTCCGACTCGATGCGATCGAGATAGTCGCGCGCCCGGCTCTGGAGCTCCTGCGCCGTGTCCTCGTCGAACCCTTCGATGCTCGCAATTTCCTTGAGATCGATCAGCGCGAGCTCTTCGACCGAGGTAAAGCCTTCGGACGCCAGCAGCTGGCCGACGACCTCGTCGACGTTGAGCGCCTCCATGTACATCCGCGTGCGGTTCTCGAACTCGGCCTGGCGACGCTCCGACTCCTCCTGCTCGGTGAGGATATCGATGTCCCAGCCGGTCAGCTGCGACGCCAGCCGCACGTTCTGGCCGCGCCGGCCGATCGCCAGCGAAAGCTGCTGGTCGGGCACGACCACCTCGATGCGCTCGCTGTCCTCGTCGAGCACCACCTTGGCGACCTCGGCCGGCGCCAGCGCGTTGACGACGAAGGTCGCGACGTCGGCCGACCACGGAATGATGTCGATCTTCTCGCCCTGCAATTCGTTCACGACCGCCTGCACGCGCGAACCGCGCATGCCGACGCAGGCACCGACCGGGTCGACCGACGAATCTCGGGAGATCACGGCGATCTTGGCCCGCGAGCCGGGGTCGCGCGCGACCGCCTTCACCTCCACGATCCCGTCGTAGATCTCCGGCACCTCTTGCGCGAACAGCTTTGCCATGAACTGCGGATGGGTGCGCGACAGGAAGATCTGCGGGCCGCGCGGCTCGCGCCGGACGTCGTAGATGTAGGCGCGAATGCGATCGCCGTTGCGGAAGACTTCGCGCGGCAGCATCTCGTCCCGGCGCACGATCGCCTCGCCGCGGCCGAGATCGACCACGACGTTGCCGTACTCGACCCGCTTGACGATGCCGTTGACGATGTCGGCGATGCGGTCCTTGTATTCCTCGTATTGCCGATCGCGCTCGGCTTCCCGCACCTTCTGTACGATCACCTGCTTGGCAGATTGCGCCGCGATGCGGCCATACTCCAGCGGCGGCAGGGTGTCGGCGATGGTATCGCCGATCTGGGCGGCCGGATTGTGCCGGCGCGCCTCGTCGAGCCCGATCTGATTCGCCGGGTTCTCGACCATGTCCACCACCAGCATGTGGCGGTTCAGGCGCAACTCGCCGGTCTTCGGATTGATCTCGGCATGCACCTCGGTCTCGGCGCCGTAGCGCGAGCGGGCCGCCTTGGCGATCGCGTCCTCCATGGCGGTAATGACGATCGAGCGATCGATCGCCTTTTCGCGCGCGACCGCGTCGGCGATCTGCAGCAGTTCGAGCCGGTTGGCGCTGACGGCCATCGGTCAGTCTCCCTTGTGGTGGGACGCATGCCCATTGGCACGCTTTCCTCGTGAATCTCCGCGCCGGTGGGCCGCCGGCGTTTCGGTAAGTCCGGCAGGCTCGGCGGCCTGACGTTCGGCCGCGGCCTTGCCGCGCTTGAGCGATTCGGCGACAAGCTCATCGGTAAGCACGAGCCTCGCCTCGGCCATCTCGGCGATCGGCAACAGAACGTCTTCGCTCTCCCCGGCCGCCGCATCGGCGCGACGGATGCGGGCAAGGTCGCCTTCGGCGCCCAACAGCACCCCTCGGAAGCGTCGACGTCCTGCAATCGGTGCGGACATTTCGACTTTGACCGTATGGCCGGCATAGCGTTCAAAGTCCGAGCGCCGCACCAGCGGACGGTCGATGCCCGGCGAAGAAACCTCCAGCCGATAGGTCCGATCGATGAGATCGGCGACGTCCAGGACAGGTGACAGCGCGCGCGAGACGGCCTCGCAATCGTCGATCGACATCGAGCCGTCGGGCCGCTCCGCCATGATCTGGACGGTGCACCCAGCCATGCCGGAAACGGACACGCGCACCAGCCGATAGCCCATGCCTTCGAGCACGGGGGCGACCAGCGCCGCCACGCGCGCCCGCAGGCCCGTGTCGGCGATGAGCCGAGGCTCCCGCAATCCTGCTTCGAACGTGTCGCTCATGCGTCCGGTCCTGCCGACCGGTTCGAGTAATAAAAAAGAGCGGGTCCCGGGCGGGGCCCACTCTCGATAGCCGACCGGATTACCGATCGTTATGAGACATCCTCATCGGACAGGCGGAATATAACCCTTCACCGGGAGGATGCAAGGGGAATTGCACGCGCTTTCGGCTGTTCGGCCGCGTCCTGACCACGCGCGTACTGCTTCTCCAACGTGGCGCGACCGAGCGGCGTGAGGATCACGCGTCCCCTGCTCGCGTCCTCGAACCGAATCAGCCCGGCGAGGGTTGCATCCTCCCATACCGGATCGCGCGGACAGTTGCTGCGCCAAGCCTCCATCACATCCGCATAGGTCCGCGGCCTGTCCGCGAGCCAGGCGAGAAATTGCAGGGTCAACAGGCTCACCGGCTTCGACATCGGCGATCCATCGTTGCGCGCATGAACGGTGGATAGCATAGCACGCACGATACACTTCTGCACGCCAGACGTTATGCTGCGGCCCGCACAAATGGGGCAACGCCATGGAACTCCAACCCAACGTCAAGAAGTACCTGGCCGAGGCAGTCGGCACCGCCGTGCTGGTGCTGGTCGGTTGCGGCGCAATCGCGATCGGCGCGCTCGACGGCCGTACATTCGTGAACGTGATCGGGATCGCGTTCGCATTCGGGCTTTCGGTGACGGCCATGGCCTACGGGATCGGGCCGGTGTCGGGGTGTCACATCAATCCGGCGGTGACCATCGCGATGGTCACCGCCGGCCGCATGCCGGTGAACGAGGGGATCGGCTACATCGTGTCGCAATTCGTCGGCGCGATCGTCGGCGCCCTCCTGCTGGTGCTGATCGTCAAAGGGAAGGCAACCGGATACGACCTTTCGGTCGCCGGGCTCGGCCAGAACGGCTGGGGCGAGGGCTACCTTGGGAATTATGGGTTGGGGGCCGCGTTGCTGACCGAATTCCTGGCCACGCTGATCTTCGTCATCGTGATCCTCGGCGCGACCAACCCGACCGCAACCCTCGAGGTAGCGGGGCTGATCATCGGGCTCACCCTGTTCATGCTGCACTTTGCGTTCATCAACGTGACCGGATTGTCGGTCAATCCAGCGCGCAGCCTCGGTCCGGCGGTATTCGTCGGCGGCAAGGCGCTCGCCCAGGTCTGGCTGTTCCTGCTCGTGCCGAGCATTGCGGGGGCGGTTGGAGGCTGGCTATTCCGCCACCGCGTGCTGGCGCCCTGATATTCTTGCCCGCAAGAAGCCGGGAACGACGCGTCGCCTGAAGTCGGCCGCGATCACGCAGGCGGCGTTGTGCCCGGGTGCGCCGGTGACCCCGCCCCCAGGGTGGGCGCCGGCGCCGCAATGGTAAACGCCGGGGATGGGGCCGCGGTAGTCCGCATAGCCCAGCATCGGCCGCGCCGCGAAGATCTGATCGAGCGTCAGCGCGCCGTGGAAGATGTCGCCGCCGGTGAGGCCGAACACGCGCTCCAGATCGGGCGGGCCGAAGGCCTGGCGCGCGATGACGCTCGCGGCAAATCCGGGAGCGTAACGGTCGACCGTCGCGATCATCAGGTCGGCGACGCGATCGCGGCAATCCTCCCAGCGCAGTCCGTCGGGAAGTTCCGGCGCGACATGCTGGCAGAACAGGCTCGCGACGTGCGCCCCTTTCGGCGCGAGGGTGTCGTCCAGGGTGGAGGGGATGAGCACCTCGATGATCGGCTCGCGGCTCCAGCCGAGCGTGCGCGCTTCGTGATGGGCGCGATCCATGTAGCCGATGCTCGGCGCAAGCACGATGCCGGCCGTATGGTGATCCGCAACGTCGCCGCCCGGCATGGCGGTGAAACTCGGGAGCCGGGAGAGCGCGACGTTCATGCGGAAGGTTCCCGAGGCGCATTTCCAGCGGCGCATGTGGTGCGCGAACGCGGCCGGCAACGCACCGGCGGGCACCATGCTTGCATAGAAGAGCTTCAGGTTGACGTTCGCCGCCACCGCGTCGCCGCGAACCACGCGGCCATCGTGCAAGACGACTCCGGCGGCACGATCGCGCTCGATCAGAATTTCACGCACCGGCGCATCGGTGTCGATCTCGGCGCCATGGCGGCGAGCCGCGCTCGCCATCGCTTGCGTGATGGCTCCCATGCCGCCGATCGCATGTCCCCAGACCCCTTTTTTCCCGTTCACCTCGCCGAACACGTGGTGCAGCAGGACGTAGGCGGTCCCGGGCGTATGCGGGCTTGCGAAATTGCCGACCACGGCGTCGAACGCGAACAGCGCCTTCACGGGCTCGCTCTCGAACCAGCCGTCGAGGTAGTCGCTCGCCGATTTGGTCAGGAGGTCCAACAGGGCCTGGCGTCGGCTCATGTCGAGCTTGCGCAGCCGGTTGCCGAATGCAGCCACCCGCAACGTCTCGCGGATGCTGCGCAGGTTCCAGCCCGTGATCAGGTTCGGCGGCGGCATCAGCGCAAGATCGCGCAGGACGTCGGCGACCGCCTGAAGCTCCGCGCTGTAGGCGTCGAAACGCGCGGCATCCCTGGCGCTGAACTTGGCAATCTCGGCCTGCGTGCGGCCCTCGCCGGTCAGCAGGTAGCGCGCATCGGGAAGCGGCAGAAAATTCTGCGCGCGGCGTTCCACGATGGTGAGGCCGTGGCCGTGGAGGTCGAGATCGCGGATCACCCGCGGATGCAGCAGACTGACCGCGTAGGCGGCGGTCGAGTTGCGGAAGCCCGGGGAAAACTCCTCGGTGACCGCCGCACCGCCGACCACGCCCCTGCGCTCCAAGACTTTGACCCGCAATCCGGCCTTGGCCAGATAGGCGGCGCAGACCAGGCCATTGTGTCCGGCTCCAACGATGATGACGTCGTATGGCGCCATGGCTGTGTTGTTGATGAGTGAGTAGCGAATAGCGAATAGCGAATAGTGAGTAGTGAGTTGTGAGTGCGTGGAGAATTTCAATGCACGAGGACGGCGCGACGCTTCCCTCTTTCACTATTCACTATTCGCCATTCGCTATTCGCTATTCGCGAGCGGATGCAAATCGCGCACCATGCTCTTTAAGCGCTCCTCCAGCACGTGGGTGTAGATCTGGGTGGTGGAGATATCCGCGTGGCCGAGCAGTGTCTGCACCGCGCGCAGGTCGGCGCCGTTCTGCAACAGGTGGCTCGCAAACGCATGCCGCAGCACATGCGGGCTGACCCGGTCGGCACGAAGGCCGGTCGCCGCCGCGAGCCCCTTCAATTCGCGTGCGAAATGCTGCCGCGTGAGGTGCCCGCTATCCCCGAACGACGGGAACAGCCAGCGCGCGCCGGCAAGACCGGACTGATCGCGCAAGGCCAGATAATCGGCCATGGCCGCCTTGGCCATGGAGTTGAGCGGCACCAGCCGTTCCTTCCCGCCCTTGCCGCGAACGATCAGCATGTCGGCGCCGCGGCGCGCCGCCGAGACCGGCAGGGTGACGAGCTCGCTGACCCGCAATCCGGTCGCGTACAGGACTTCGAGCAGGCAGTTGAGGCGAGCCCGGCGCAGCCGCTCGCCGACCTTCAGCGCCGGCGCGCCGATCGCATCGCGGGCGGTCGCCAGCATGCGATCGACATCCGCGACCGTCAGCACCTTGGGCAGCGGCCGGTTTCGCTTTGGCCCCTCGATGGCGGCCGCCGGGTCGTCGCGCCGGTGACCCTCGGCATAGAGAAACCGATAGAGCTGACGCAGGGCCGACAGCCGCCGTGCCACCGAAGCCGCTGAAAGGGCACGGGTATCGGCGAGAGTGCGCAGGTAGGCACGGATGTCGTCGCCTTGCGCGCCGGCGATCGAGCCGCCGGCCATCCGAAGCGCAGCCGAGAAATCGGCCAGGTCGCGGCGATAGGCGGCGACCGTGTTCATCGCTGCACCCCGTTCCGCCAGCAGCATGTCGAGAAACAACTCGATCACCCGGTCGTCCGAGGTGCTCTCGCCGCGCCGCATCTATAGGTTTCACCGGTGCTTGTTGAGCCGGTCCTGTGGGACCGTCACGGTGATTTCGCGCGGCTTCGGGTCGACGAACATGGCGAGCACGACTACCACGCCGTAGGCGAGGCCGCCCAGCAGCCCGAGAACCAAGAGCACGCGGATCAGGCTCGGCATCAGTGCGCCGTGGAATCAGGGCTCGGCCCGTGTCGAGTAACCATCATGTTCCAAAGACCCTGACAAGAGGTTAGCCGTCAGACCCTGACAAGAGGTTAGCCGTCGCAATAGCCTGCCGCGGGTGCTTGTGAAACCGAGCGGCACCGGTAAAAGGGGCTCAAATGTCGGACACCGCACTGCACCGTCCGGCCGTTGCGCCCGCCGACCTTGGGCTGCTTTCGGCCCTTGGCCAGCGTTCGATCGTGCTGATCGGCATGATGGGCGCCGGCAAGTCGTCGGTCGGGCGGCGGCTGGCGGGGCGGCTTGGTCTGCCGTTCGTCGACGCCGATGCCGAGATCGAGGCGGCAGCCGGAATGTCGATCCCGGACATCTTCCAGGTTCACGGCGAGCCCGCATTCCGGTCCGGGGAGGCGCGGGTGATCGCCCGTCTGCTGGGCGGCGGACCCCAGGTGCTGGCGACCGGAGGCGGCGCCTTCATGAACCCGCGTACGCGCACGGCCATCGTCGCCGGCGGCGTTTCCGTGTGGCTGCGGGCGGAATTCGACGTGCTGATGCGGCGCATCAAGCGCCGTCAGGACCGGCCGATGCTCAAGACCGATGATCCGCCGGCGACGCTCAGACGGCTGATGGACGAGCGCTACCCGGTCTATGCCGAAGCCGACTTGACGGTGGAGTCGCGCGACGTGCCGCACGCCCTGATCGTTGAAGAGATCGTGGTTGCGCTGCGCCATCGGCTTGCCGCCGTCCCTGTCGGCGACGCGTCGAAGCCGGAGGGCCGCGAAGCATGACCGCGCTGATCCGTCCGGGCGACCATGCCACCGTCCGCGTTGACCTTGCGGGCCGCAGCTACGACATCGTGATCGGCCGAGGATCGCTGGCCGAGCTCGGAACCCGAATCGCGGCGCTCCGCCCCGGAGCCTCGGCCGCGATCGTAACGGACGAGCAGGTCGCTCGGCATCATCTGGCCGCGACGATCTCGGCCCTCGGGAGCGCGGGCTTGCGCTCGGGGCGGGTGCTGGTGCCGCCCGGCGAGGGCTCGAAGAGCTATGCGGTGTTCGAGCAGGTGTGCGATCAACTGCTCGAGGCGCGCCTGGAGCGCAACGACCTGGTGGTGGCGCTCGGCGGCGGCGTGGTCGGCGACTTGGCGGGGTTCGCGGCTGCGGTCGTGCGCCGCGGCCTCGACTACGTGCAGGTGCCGACGACGCTCTTGGCGCAGGTCGACTCCTCGGTCGGCGGCAAGACCGGCGTCAATTCACGTCACGGCAAGAATTTGGTGGGCGCCTTCCATCAGCCCATCCTGGTGATCGCCGACACCAGCCTGCTGGACACGCTGCCGCCGCGGGTTTTTCGCGCCGGCTACGCCGAAGTCGCGAAATACGGGCTGATCAACGATGCCTCGTTCTTCAACTGGCTGGAGGCGAACTGGCCGGAGATCTTTTCCGGCGGCCGGGCACGGGAGCACGCGATCGCGACCAGCTGCCAGGCCAAGGCCGCGATCGTCGCACGCGACGAGCGCGAGACCGGCGAGCGCGCGCTGCTCAATCTCGGCCACACGTTCGGGCATGCGCTGGAGGCCGCCGCCGGCTTTTCCGATCGTCTCCTGCACGGCGAAGCGGTCGCGATCGGCATGACCTTGGCGTTCGGCTTTTCGGTCCGACTTGGGCTAGCCCCGGCCCCGGAGGCAGACCGCGTACGCCGGCACCTCGCCGCAGCCGGCCTGCCGACCCAAATCTCCCAGGTTCCCGGTACCTTGCCCGGTGTCGACCGCTTGCTCGACCTGATGGCGCAGGACAAGAAGGTCAAGCGCGGAAGGCTCACTCTCATCCTGGCGCGGGGGATCGGCGCGAGCTTCATTGCGCCCGACGTCGATGCGAGCGAGGTGCGGGCGTTTCTCGCCGAAAAGCTCGCCGAAAGATGACCGCGCCGGCAGCTTGCCGTAAGCTGCCGCGCCGTACCGACCGCGAGTGGTCCGATCGAGAGGAGCGCATCATGGCCCAGGCATCAGTCCGGACGCGAGATCCCGAACCCCAGGGCGTCGACGACACCGCCGCGATCGAGGCGGTGGTCTGGACCTATCTGGACGGCCTTTACGAGGGCGATACCGACAAGCTTGCGGCGGCGTTCCACCCCTGCTCGCATCTCTATGGCGAGGACAATGGCGGGGTGCTCGACTGGCCGCGCGACTATTGGCTCGACGTGGTGCGCAAGCGGCCGTCGGCCAAATCGCAAGGCCACGCACGCCACGACAAGATCGTCAGTATCGACCAATCCGGGCCCGGCACTGCCTTCGTCAAGGTCGAATGCGCCCTGCCGCCGCGGTTCTTCGTCGATTACCTGACGATGATCAAGACCAGCGAAGGTTGGCGGGTCGTGGCCAAGGCCTTCAAGGTCGAGACGCGCTGAGGCAGTCGCCGCCGATTTCCGGCTACGGTGCGGTTTCCGGCGCCGCCGCGTGAATGGCGAGCGCATGCACGCCGCCGGCGAGCTCGGCGGCCAGCACCGCATTGACCATGCGGTGGCGTTCGAGCCGGCTCTTCCCTTGGAAGGCCGCCGCCACAATATGCAGCCTGAAGTGCGTCTGCCCGCCGGGCCGATGCCCGGCATGCCCCTCGTGCAGGTGGGACTCGTCGACGACCTGGAGGCTTTCCGGGGTGAAAGCCTTGGTCAACTTGTCCGTGATGATGTCCGCCGTTCGCATCGGGTCCGAATCAAGGTGTTGCAAATGTCAAGGTCAATATCCGACGGCTCCGAGCCGCCCAAGCCACTTTCTGTGCTTGCCGTCAGGCACGGCTCGTCCGCATAATGATCGGTCATGAAATTCGACTCCCCCATATTCGACCGTATCCGCGTCAAGCCCGGCGAGGATCGATCGCGCGCCGATTGCCCGGTGTGCAACTGGTCCGGCTGTCAGGCGCCGGCCACGCACCGGGCGCCCAAGGGCCGCCTGCGGGAGGGTCAGTATTGGCGTTTCTGTCTCCAGCACGTGCGCGAATACAACCATTCCTACAATTACTTCGCCGGCATGAGCGACGAGGCCGTCGCCAAGTATCAGAAGGATGCGATCACCGGCCATCGGCCGACATGGAAGATGGGGGCCTATGCGGGGCGCCCCAGTGACGACCATGGATTCGGCGCCGCCTTCGACCCGCTCGGCATATTTCGCGAGTTCGGGGGACGTGGCGCCTCGCGGCTGGAGCGCGACCACCCCGAGCGCGAAGGCCGAATGGTGCGCAACGCCGAACGCAAGGCGCTCGATACGCTCGGCGTCGATCTTGGCGCCACCCGGGCCGACATCAAGGCGCGGTTCAAGATGCTGGTGAAGCGCCACCACCCGGATGCAAACGGTGGCGACCGCGGCTCCGAGGATCGGCTGCGCGAGGTCATCCAGGCCTACAACTATCTGAAATCCGCGGGCTTTTGCTGAGCCTCGGGCGCCGTCGGCGGGGCCGCGCGCAGGGCATGCGCGGACGGCATAGCGCGGATTTCTCTGCCCCGGCGATTCTGCTAGATTGGAACCAGCTATCCGAACCGCCGCGTTATGATGTATCGGGCCCCGGTTCGTCCGGGGCTGCGGAGGACCAATGACGACCGCGACTGCAGAAGTGGCCAACGTGCCCGACATGAAGGTGTCGATCCGGCAGGTGTTCGGCATCGACAGCGACATGGAGGTGCCGGCCTACTCCGAGCCTGACGAGCATGTGCCGGATCTCGACCCGGACTATCGCTTCGACCGCGCCACCACGCTCGCCATTCTGGCGGGGTTCGCCCGCAATCGACGGGTGATTGTCACCGGCTACCACGGCACCGGCAAGTCCACCCATATCGAGCAGGTGGCGGCGCGGCTCAACTGGCCGTGCGTCCGGGTCAATCTCGACAGCCACATCAGCCGGATCGATCTGCTCGGCAAGGACGCGATCGTGATCCGCGACGGCATGCAGGTGACCGAGTTCCGCGACGGCATATTGCCCTGGGCGCTGCAGCACAATGTCGCGTTGTGCTTCGACGAATACGACGCCGGCCGGCCCGACGTGATGTTCGTGATCCAGCGCGTGCTCGAGGTCTCCGGCAAGCTGACCTTGCTCGATCAGAACAAGGTGATCCGGCCGCACCCGTCGTTCCGTCTGTTCGCGACCGCCAACACCATCGGTCTTGGCGACACGTCAGGGCTCTATCACGGCACCCAGCAGATCAACCAAGGTCAGATGGACCGCTGGTCGATCGTGACCACCCTCAACTATCTGCCGCACGACAACGAGGTCGAGATCGTGCTCGCCAAGGCGCGCCATTACCGCACGCAGGAGGGGCGCGACACCGTCAATCGGATGGTGCGCGTCGCCGATCTCACCCGCAACGCGTTCATGAACGGCGACCTCTCGACGGTCATGAGCCCGCGTACGGTGATCACCTGGGCGGAGAACGCGGAGATTTTCGGTGACATCGGCTTTGCGTTCCGCGTGACCTTCCTGAACAAATGCGACGAGCTGGAACGGCCGCTGGTGGCCGAGTTCTACCAGCGGTGCTTCGGCAGCGAGCTGCCGGAATCTTCGGTGAACGTCGCGCTGAGCTGAAGCCGCCCGCCCTCCTGCCGGAGGGAAAGAACATCATGGCCTCCAACATCAAACCGAA
The DNA here is from genome assembly GCA_963788095.1 of uncultured Alphaproteobacteria bacterium. Lineage (GTDB taxonomy): Bacteria > Pseudomonadota > Alphaproteobacteria > Rhizobiales > Xanthobacteraceae > CAVTXS01. Next base: position 186,003 of record CAWBFP010000022.1, read on the forward strand.
AATCTCCGGCAAGGAGGCGCCGACCGAACCCTTCAAGCGGGCGGTCGCCGGCTGCCTACGTGCGATCGCCAAGAAACCGGAGCTTGAAATCAGCTACGCGGCCGAGCGACCGGCGCTCGCCAGCGGCAAGGTCCGCTTGCCCGAACCGCCGCGCAAGCTGAGCGGGCCCGATGCCGCCGTGATCCGCGGGCACGCCGACGCGTTCGCGCTTCGCCTTGCCTGCCACGATCCGGCCGTCCATCGCCGGCTCGTACCAAGCGGCCAGCAGGCACGCGCGGTGTTCGACGCCGTCGAGCAGGCGCGCGTCGAGGCGATCGGGGCGCGCCGCATGGAGGGCGTCGCCCGCAATCTCGGCGCCATGCTCGACGACCGCTTCCATCGCAGCAAGTTCGACGAGGTTACCGACCAGGCCGACGCGCCGATCGAAGACGCCATCGCCTTGATGGTGCGCGAACGGCTGACCGGCCAGGCGCCTCCGCCGTCGGCGCGCAAGCTCGTCGACCTGTGGCGGGGATCGATCGAGGACCGCGCCGGGCGCGGCCTCGACCGCCTGGAACGCTTGCTCGAGGACCAGCGTCGCTTCGGCGACGCGATCCACGAGCTTCTCGATGCGCTCGACATGGGCGAGGAGCGCAGCGAGGCCGAGGAGGACGACGAGGACTTCGACGAGCGCAACAAGGACGGCCGTCAGGACCAGTCCGGCCAGGACGGCGAGGCCGAAGACTTCGAGGACGCCAGCACCTCGATGGACCAGGCCGAGATGGCCGCCGACGAGCTGCCGGAAGGCGCGACCGAGGCGATGGACGCGCAGACCGCCGACCTTCCCGACGATGCGGATCTCGGCGATGCCGAGACGGCCGGCGAGCCGTGGCGGCCGCAGCACGGCAGGAACGAGCCGCGCGGCCCCGACTATCGGCCGTTCACGGCGCGTTTCGACGAAACCATCGAGGCCGAGGACCTGTGCGAGCCGGAGGAATTGGAGCGGTTGCGCGGCTATCTCGACAAGCAGCTCTCGCACCTGCAGGGCGTGGTGGCGCGGCTGGCCAATCGGCTGCAGCGCCGCCTGATGGCGCAGCAGAGCCGCGCCTGGGAGTTCGACCTCGAGGAGGGCATCCTCGATACCGCGCGGCTGCCGCGCATCATCGTCGATCCCATGCATCCGCTGTCGTTCAAGCACGAGAAGGACACCACCTTCCGCGATACGGTGGTGACGCTGCTGCTGGACAATTCCGGCTCGATGCGCGGGCGGCCGATCACCGTGGCGGCGACCTGTGCCGACATTCTGGCGCGCACGTTGGAGCGCTGCGGCGTCAAGGTCGAGCTGCTCGGCTTTACCACCCGCGCATGGAAGGGCGGCCAGTCGCGGGAGGCCTGGCTGGCGGCGGGCAAGCCGCAGAATCCCGGACGCCTCAACGACCTGCGCCACATCATCTACAAGGACGCCGACGCGCCGTGGCGGCGCGCGCGCAAGAACCTCGGCCTGATGATGCGCGAGGGCCTGCTCAAGGAGAACATCGACGGCGAAGCGCTCGATTGGGCGCACAAGCGGCTGCTCGCACGCACCGAGCAGCGCCGCATCCTGATGATGATCTCGGACGGCGCGCCGGTGGATGATTCCACGCTCTCCGTCAATGCCGGCAACTATCTCGAGCGGCATCTGCGCTACGTGATCGAGGAGATCGAAACCCGCTCGCCGGTCGAGCTGATTGCGATCGGCATCGGCCACGATGTCACGCGCTACTATCGCCGCGCGGTGACGATCGTCGACGCCGAAGAGCTCGGCGGCGCCATGACCGAGAAGCTTGCCGAGCTGTTCGAGGAGCACGCCGCACCCGCGCCGTTCCGGGCGCACGCTCGCCGGCACTAGATCCGCGTGGCGAGCACGCGACCCGTGCCCGCCGAGCGCCGGCTAGTCCCGCCCATGCATCGTGCCGTGATCGCGTCGCTTGCCGCGGCGGCGGCGCTGTCGGCAATTCCCGCCGCCGCCGAACGCCCGCGCGGCGCGACGCCGCCGGTCCAGATCGAGGTGCGCGCCAGGCCGATCGCGGCGTTCGAGCCGCGTGATCCGCAACAGCGGCAGTTCGGCGCCCTGCTGTTTCGCGGCGGCCTCGAATTGACCTCGCCGCACCGGAATTTCGGCGGCATCTCCGCCATCCGAATGGACCGTGACGGTGCGCGCTTTCTGGCCGTCACCGACAAGGCATACTGGCTGCGCGCCCGCATCCTTTATCAAGGCGACGCGCCGGCAGGGATCGCCGACGCCGAAATGGCGCCGATCCTCGGACCGGACGGCAGCCCGCTTGCCAGCCGCCGTTGGTACGACGCCGAGGCGCTCGCCGAGGACGGCGGCACGGTCTATGTCGGCATCGAGCGCGTGCACCAGATCGTGCGGTTCGACTATGGCCGCCATGGCCTGTTGGCGCGCGGGCAGCCGATCGCGCTTCCACCGCAGATCAAGACGCTGCCGAGGAACCAGGGCATCGAGGGCCTGGTGGTGGTGCCCCGCAGCTTGCCGCTCGGCGGCGCCCTGCTCGCCATTTCGGAGCGCGGCCTCGATGCCGCCGGCAACATCTTGGGCTGGATCATCGGTGGCCCCAGCCCGGGCGAGTTCGCCGTGACGCGCCGCGACGATTTCGACATCACCGACGCGGCGATGTCCCCGGGCGGCGATCTGCTTGTGCTCGAGCGGCGCCTTTCGCTGCTGCGCGGGCTGGTGGTGCGCGTGCGCCGGATTCCCCTGGCCGAGGTCAGGCCCGGCGCCACCGTCGACGGCGCCGTGCTGATCACCGCCGACATCGGTTATCAGATCGACAACATGGAAGGCCTTGCGGTGCATCGGAGCGCTGCGGGTGACATCGTTCTCACCCTCGTTTCCGACGACAATTTTTCGCCCCTGCAGCGCACGTTGCTGCTGCAGTTTACGCTGCTTGAACCTTAGCGGCCTGTACCAGCGGTAATAAATGATGACCTGGCCGATCGTCATGGCCGGGCTTGTTGTCCCGGCCATCCGCGTCTTGCTTTGTCCCGGCGAGGAAAGAGAGACGTGGATGCCCGCAACAAGTGCGGGCATGACGAGTCGGAAACTTGATGCGCCAGTCTCACCCCCGCTTGTCGTCGGGCGCGGCGAGGACCAGCGACCAGAACACCTTGTATTTGGAATCGGGCGAGTACACCGCCGCAATCCCCATATGGGTCGCGCCGCTCTTGAGCATGTTGGCGCGATGTCCGGGCGAGTCGCGCCAACCCGAAAACGCCTCCGCCAGCGTGTGATAGCCGGCGCCGACGTTCTCCACCGCCAGCCTGGCATTGAAGCCCGACTTTCTGATCCGGTCCGAGAACGCCCCCGCCACGTTGTGATCCATGCGATTGCGCGCCGCCATCGCGCGCGCCTGCTCGTCGGCGAGCCGCATCAGGGTGGGGTCGAGGACGACGGCGGAAAGCCCATTGTTTTGCCGGTAGCCGGAGATCATCGCCTGCGCGGCCCCGGCATCGAGCGTGGCACCGGCGCTCGCCATGCTGCGATAGAAGCTCGGCTGCCCGCTGGGCGGGTCGCGGTCGGCCACCATGCACGCGGCAAGGCCGAGCGCCGCCAGCGCGAGCGCAGACGCCCGTATCACACCGGGTCGCATCGATAGAATCCCCTCGACAAAAAATGACGGCGATGAATACCCCGGCGAAGGCCGCATGCAAAGTCAGGATTTCGCGGCGCCGGCGTCGGCGTCGGGGCGTAGGCGAGAATCGCTGCCGGGGAGCAGCCGGACTTCACGCTGCGGGCAGGGAATCCCGATGCCGGCTGCGCGGAACCGCTTGAGGATCGCGTGGTGCAGATCGCTCTTTGCCGCCAGGCCATTGTCGACATCGGCCACCACGCAGCGCAGCTCGAACTCGAGCGCGCTGTCGCCGAACGCCACCAAAAAGGCCCGTGGCGGCGGATTCTTGAGCACCTGCGGGTGCTCGCTCGCCAAGGCGAGCAGGATGTCGCCCACCTGTTGCGGATCGGAGTCGTAACCGACGCCCACCTTCACCACGATGCGTCCCATCGTGTTGGCGTGGGTCCAGTTCTTGACCACCCCGGTGATCAGCTCGGAATTGGGAATGATGACGCTCGCCCGGTCGTAGGTCTCGATCTCGGTGGCGCGCACGCGGATGCGCCGCACCCAGCCTTCCTCGCCCTTCACCACGATCGAGTTCGCCGACCCGGATCGGCCGCTCGGCCAGCAGGATCAGGCCCGACACGAAATTCGAGACCACCGCCTGCAGGCCGAAGCCGATGCCGAGCGACAGCGCGCCGGCGATGAGCGCGATCTTCTGCAGGTCGATGCCGAGGCTGCCGAGCGCCAGCGAGATCGCCGCGATGATGCCGACGTAGCCGAAGATCGTGGCGATCGAATGCTGCAGGCCCTGCTCGATACCGGTGCGCGGCAACAGTTGTGAGCGCAGCCAGCGCTGCACCACGCGCGTGATCAGCAATACGACGATGACGACCGCGACGGCGCCCAGCAGCGCCTGCAGCGAGATGGTGATCTCGCCCATCCGCACCGCGAGCGGCACCCGCCGGAAGGAATCGACCAGATCGACGGTGGAAAATTCGCGCGGCCCAATGATCAGCAGCAGCGCCGCGATCAGCAGCAGCACGCGCAGCATGGCCGACAACAGCATGTTGATCAGCCCGATATTGCGCGGCTCGATCCCGAGATTGGCGGCGAGCGCGCGCCCGCGGTCGGTTCCCTCGCTCAGCGCGTCGGTGAACAGCGCGTCGATGCCGGGGAAGAACAGCCACAACACTCCGATCACGGCGCCCGCCACCACCGCCCGCAACGCAATGAACGCGGCGAACGGCACGAAGCCGCCGACCAGCGCGCCGAGGATGATCACGATGACCAGCCAGACCAGCAGGCGCGCCCACGGCGCCGGCGCCACCAGCACGCCGCCGGCCTCTTCCTTTGCGCGCAGCACGCCGCGCACCAGCCGCCACAGCAGGCCGGCCACCGCCAGCGCGAACAGCGCATGGGTCGCGAAGATGATCGCGTTCGGCGTGAGCAGGATCTTGTGGATGGCCTGCAGCAGAATGATCGCGCCGAGCGCGCGCGTGCTCCAGACCAGGTAGGAGGTGAAGTACGGCACGGCGGCGTCGTGGATGGCAATGAGCCGGCGCTCGGGCCGGCCGGGTGCCAGCAGCCCATGCGCCACCCCACGGCCGAGTGTCGCCGCCAGGGTGGCGGCAACGAGCCCGGCGCCCAATTCCTCGAACCGCCCCGGCCACAATCCCAGAACCTGCAGCTCGAACAGGCCGACGATCAGGATCAGCGGTGTGCGCAGCGTCAGCCACAGGAACACCACGATGCCGGTGCGCGCCTTGGCAAGCCGCGTCTCGGCCGGGCTGCGGATATCGAAGCGCGGCAGCCACCAGCGGGTGATCGCCACGGCCGCAAAGCCGATCGCGGCGAGCAGCAGCACCGCCGTGAGGATCGGCAACGGACCGCGGTCGCGCACCGCCCTCGCCCACCACCGCAGCAGCGCGCCGAGGTTGCGCAGGTGTTCGGGCAGGGCGTGGGCGGCCTCGACCCAGAACAAAGGGTTGAGCACGCTCGCGCTGCGCTCGAACAGCTCGCGCGCGTAGAGCGTCTGCCGGCGCTCGGCGAGCCGCGCGGCGAGCTGATCGGCGTGAACCGCCAGCAGCCGCGTCTGCTTGAGCGCGCCGTCAGTCGGCGAAGGCCGCGGTGAGCCGCTCGCGTTCGGCCGCAACCGCCGCGCCTTCCGCGGGCGCATCCTTGGCCGGCGGCGGACCGAGCTGCTTGAGGCGCGCCTCCGCCTCCGTGACCCGCGGCTCGAGGTCCGCGATCCTGGTGCGCAACTCCTCGCGCGCCGCCGCCACGGTGCGGCCGAGATTGATCAACGCCTGCGGCCACAACCCTTCGCGCGCGGTCGCCGCCTCGGCCTCGTCGAGTGTCCGCTTTATGGTTTCAAGCGTTCCGGCGTCACCGCTCGGCGGCTGCGCAAGGCCCGGGCTTGCGAGCACGGCCGCAAGGATGGCCACCGCGCCCACGACCGACCGGCGCACGCGGCCAAGCCCCGTGAATCGAATCGCCATCCCGTTCCTCGGCCCTGCGCTCCCATGAGGCGGCGGCCGAAGTCAAGGTCCGGGAGATCTCACCAGGTTAGGTCATGCACTCATGATTCATAATCTGCCATCTGCGGACGTTTCGATCACGGACCCGAGTGGCTCGTTTGGCTGCCGCGGGTTTTCATGAGACTCTTTGGCAAGCGCGTGCGAAGGTAAGAGAGCGAACATAGCAGGGCAGCTGCGGGGCATGCCGTCTCCTCAAGCCAAGATCTGCAAGGGCTGCTGGCAGCAGATGCGTTTGCCGGTGCCGCTACGAGGGCCGGTTGCGATTCCCTTTCGCATGTTTGGCATTCGCCCAAGCCGGATGAATCCAAATACCTGCACGATCTGCGAGCTCATGTTCACTCGCGTGATGAAGGCCCGCAATATCACGGTCGACGTGTCGGTGCTGTTTGTCGATCTCAGAGGCTATACGACCCTTGCACAGTCGCTCCCGGCAGACGCTCTCTCATCTCTGCTGGACGCTTTCTACGATGAATGCGCCGCCGCCATTTGGGAATTTGACGGGCTTCTGAATAAGACGATCGGCGATGCAATCATGGCAATCTTCAACTTCCCAATTCGCCACCACGATCACCCCGAGCGCGCCGTCCTCGCTGCTCGGGAGGTCCAGCGCCGTTGCGGCTCGCGTCGTGAGCTTCGCGATGCCAACGGCGCCAGCCTTGGCGTCGGCGAGATTGGCGTTGGCATCGGCATCGACTGCGGCGAGGTCAGCTTCGGAGAGTTCGGCCGATCGCACCGCGACCTGACCGCCATTGGCACCGTTGTGAATACCGCCGCACGCGCGCAGTCGGCCGCCGAAGCAGGCCAGATTCTCGTCACCCGCGCCGTGTATCACAGGGCTCGGCATCAAACGGCCGAACGGCAAGGCCGGGAATTCCGCCTGAAGGGCTTTGAGAAGCCGGTTGACCTCTACGCAATCTGATCATCACGAGACGGAGGAGCGTCCGGCGGCCAGCGTCCCGCATGGGGGCGATGAGCGGACACCGGCAACAAGCTGTGACTTCGTCATTGCCGGGCTTGACCCGGCAATCCATCCCTTGGAAAGGCTCTTGCGAAGGATAATGGATGCCCGGGTCAAGCCCGGGCATGACACTGAGAGGCCCATGCGCACGATTCCCACCAGGGACAACCTCACGATCTGTCGTTTGCTCAAACCAGCGGCAATCGCCGGTCTTTGCCCGATCGATGATGTGCGTCGCGAGCGCTCCGCAGGTCGCGCCGGCGTAACAGGACGCCGATGACAGTTTGATTCGAAGCAGGGCGGTCCGTTTGCATCACGCTCGCCGTCGAGCAACAGAGCCAAGTGTAGCTGCCTCCCGACTCGCAGCGCGCGCGTCCGGATCGGCGCTCCGTACTGGCGTCAGCCAGGATACCAGATGGGGTCGTAGTCGGACATCAGATGATTATTGATGGCGACGTGCGGCCCGTGCCTCGTCAGCGGGTCAATCGACGTGACCGATTCGTGACCAAATCCAAAGACGTCGCCGCTGTTGATCTCATCATCACCGCCGCGATCTTTGAAGACGCCGCAGTCGTCGTCTGCCATCGTTTCGAGCAGTGAACCAACCGGCACGTCATCGATTGAAGCTATTGCCATGTCCGATCTCCCATTGCGTTCGCTCCGGTCGGGCGCGCCCATCGCGACCCTTGCCGACCGTCATGGAGGATAGCTTGCGGCCCGCAGGCGCACTGTTCCCCATGGAACAGCTCGTGCTCATTGCACTCGCGTCGCGGCACCCGAGACAAACTCGACGACGCAGCTCTGATCCGATGACGATCGATGCCGCCACTCCGTCAGCGATCTCGACGATCATCCGAGACGGGCGGTCGACTGGTGTGGCGCGGATGATCAGAAGCCGATGCGGTGACGCAAAAGAACAGTCCGGGCCGGATGCAGGCAAAAGCCGGCGTGCCGGGCGTCACACGATGGCCGCGGGCTGTTCCATCCTCACCTACCTCCGCAACACCTGTACCGCGGGGAACAGGCGCGTGAACCTCATTCCCGGTCATCGACGACCCACAGGCAGAGGAACTGCCGAGCGCAGGCCTGGTCGAAGCCGGGAGCATGCCTCGCATCGCTCGTGGTTGTGCTATGATGACAAATGAGCGTTCACGGCGGCTGCTGGAGCAAGGATCCGTGAACCGCGCTGCGTCGCGCCCACGACCCTAAGCGTCGATGGAGGCTTCCATGCCGAACAAGTTCGACAGCAACCATCGGGACTTTGTCCTTACCCGGCGGTCGTTTCTCTGCGTTGCAGGAACAACTCTTGCCGGTTCCCTGGCTGATGTCGCAGGTGCCCAGAGCGCCGAGCGAGCCGGCGCTGTCGAGGAGGTCCGCGGCGAGGCGTTCGCGGAAACCGCCGCGGTGCGCCGTGGGCTGGAGCGCGCGGCACCGGTCTTTGTCGCCGATCAGGTCGGGACCGGGTTTCAATCGCGGCTCGCCATGCGCCTCGGACGCGCGACAGTGGTTCGGCTCGGCGAACAGGCGCGGCTCACGCTTGACCGCTTTCTCGTGAACGCGGGCGGGGAGATCACGCTGCAATCCGGACCGATGCTGTTCGACCGGCCGGCTGGCGGTGCGCCTATCCAGATCCGCAGCCCGTTCGCTCTCATTGCGGTGCGCGGCACGCGCTTCTTTGCCGGCCCCAGCAACGCACGCTTCGGGGTGTTCGTGGAACGCGGCAGCGTCGCGGTGTCAGCGGCCGGAAGCCGAGTCGTGGTCCGCGCGGGAGAAGGAACTGATATTCCCTATCCGGGGGCCGCGCCAACTCCCGCCGTGCGCTGGGGCGAGCCGCGCATCCGCGCTGCCCTCGAAAGCGTCCGCTGACGCCGGGCTCGGGCGCGTCGGCTGCGCAACCAAATGCTGAGCAAGGATGCCATCATCGCGCTGCTTTCGCGGACGGACCTCTTCGGCGGTCTCGCCGTCCACGACCTTCAGGCCTGCGCGGCGCACTTTCGCGAGGTGCGTTTCGTAAAAGGCGAAGTGCTGTTTACGCGCGGCGAGCCCGGAACCCATCTTTACCTATTGGTGGATGGCCGTGTGCGGCTGGCGATCACCACGGAAGGCGGACGAGAGCTGAGCCTCAGGCATGCGGTATCCGGCGATCTCTTCGGTGAAATTGCGGTACTCGACGGCGGCCCCCGCAGCGCGGACGCCACCGCGCTCACGCGCGTGATCGCCTATTCGCTTGAGCGCAATATTTTTCGTGATCTCCAGTCCACGCGGCCGGCGATCGCGGCCCGGGTCGTCGCGTTCCTGTGCCGGCGCCTCCGGGACACCAGCGATCAGCTGGAGGCAATCGCGCTCTACCCGATGGAGGTTCGCCTGGCCCGCGTCTTGCTGTGCGCGCTCAGCACCCGGAAGGCGTCACCGGGGCCGCGCGTGCCGCTGGAGCTGGGATTCTCGCAAAGCGAGCTGGCGCGGCTGGTCGGCGCCAGCCGCCCCAAGGTGAACGCCGCACTTGGCGTGCTGGAAGCAGCGGGCGCCATCAAGCGCACCCTGGACCGTCTGTTCTGCGACCCGGTCAAGCTTGCCGAGCTCGCGCGGCGGGACGATGCTTAGAGGCCTCCTGAGGCGTCGCGCGTCGATCGTCGCCGGCGTCTCGGCGCTCGCCATGTTCCTCGCGGCGATGCTCCTCATGCCGGGTACTTGGCGCGAGATACTGCGCGAGACCGCCTTCGATCGGGTGCTGAGCGCAGATGCGCGACTGCGGCCGACGGCGAAGGACGAGCGCGGCCCACGCGTCATCGTCCTCGACGTCGATCGCCGATCGATCGAGGCACTGGGCTCGTGGCCATGGCCTCGCGATGTGATGGCGCGACTTGTCGAGACAGTCGCCAGCGGGAAGCCGGCGGCGATCGCCATCGATATTCTGTTCATTGAACCGGATGCCCGCTCTCCCGCGGCGCTTGCACGTCTCCTGGCCAAGCTCACCGGTCGTGCCGATCTCCTGGCGCTTGCCGACGGGTTGGCGGATGGCGACAGCAGCCTCGCGAAAACGTTCAGGTTGCCGGTCGCGCTCGGGTTCGTGCTCGATCCGGACCTCTCGATAGCAGTGCCCGGTGTGCCAATCGCGAGGCGCGGCCCGTTGCCGATCGACAAGCTGTGGCGCGCCAGCGGTGCGGTGGGTCCGCTCCCGCTGCTCACTGAGGCGGCCGCCGGGCTCGGCGCCCTGTCGCTGCCCGGCGACGCAGATGGGATGGTCCGCCGCGTACCGCTCCTGGTCGGGGTAGCGGACACTCTGCGACCCGGTCTGGCGCTCGAGGCGGTGCGGCTCGCGCGCCAGTCGTCGGCGTATCTCATCCAGTCGGATCCGCCGATGCTGGCAACCGGCGATCTCTCGATGCCCTTGCCCCGCGATGCCCTCCTGCGCCTCGTTCCCGTGCCTGCCGAGCAGCGCGCCGCCCGCACGATTTCGGTCGCCGACGTCATGGACCGCAGCGCGGATGCAGGTCGGCTCGCCGGAGCGATCGTGCTTGTTGGCGCGTCGGCGCCGGAGCTCGGGGGCTTGCGCCAGACCCCAACGGATCCGCTTACGCCATCGGCTCAGATCCAAGCCGACGCTGTCGCGCAGATCTTCTCGGGACGGGTTCCGCGCACTGTCCACCAATGGAGGGTGATCGAGCCATCGATCGTCGGCGGAGCGGGTCTGCTGGGCGTGGCGGCAGGCGCCGCGCTATCGCCGATTGTCGGCGCGCTGGCCACCGTGGCATTCCTTGCTCTTGCGTGGGCGTCATCGCTGGGGCTGTCCATCTTCACCGACCATCTCGTCGATCCGCTGATGCCGTCGCTCGCTGCCGCACTCACCTTCGTGGTGACATCGGTTGCGGCTTACGCGGCGACCCGCCGGCGCGAGGCGCTGGTGCGGCGCCGCTTCGAGCAGCACCTCGCACCTGCCGTCGTGCGCCGGATCGTCGAGCATCCCGGACTGGTGAAGCTCGCCGGCGAACGGCGCGAGGTCACCGCGCTCTTTACGGACATTGAAGGTTTTACGGCGATGACGCGGCGCACCGATCCGGAGCGGCTGGTCGCGGTGCTCGACGGCTATTTTGAAGGCGCCGCCACGATCATCGTCGAGCATGGCGGCATGGTCACGCAGCTCGTCGGTGACGCGATCCACGCACTCTTCAACGCACCGATCGATCTCGACGATCATCCGAGACGAGCGGTCGACTGCGCCATTGCGCTGCGGGCGTGGATCGAGAGCTACCGCCATCAGACCGAGCCGAGTGCAATCGGTCTGGGGCGAACACGCATCGGAATCGAGACCGGGCCTGCAGTGGTCGGCGACGTCGGCATTCTGACCAAGCTCGACTACACGGCCCACGGTGATGCTATCAACGCGGCCGCGCGGCTCGAGGTCGCGAACAAGGAGCTGGGTTCAACGATCTGTGTCGGCCCGGCGGCGGCAGCGCACTGCGATGCCGCGCTTCTTCGACCGCTCGGTACGACCACGCTCCGAGGGCATGATGCACCGGTCGCGGTCTTCGAGCCGTGGCCGCCGGACGCTCCGCATGCCTGGCGCGACAGGTACCATGACGCGTTCCGTTCAATTGATGACGACCCCTTGCGTGCTGCCGTTCTGTTCGAGCGGCTGGCGGACGAATGTCCGCGCGACCCGGTGCCGCGGCTGATTGCGAAACGGCTGTGTGCGCCGCGCGCGCCGGCGGGCAAATCCGAGCCCGCCAGTGGGCAAATTTCTGCCGAGGCGACCCGGGGGTCCTAAGCACGGTGATCAGCGCCAGGCGCGTCCGCGCGCGCGCGTCGTTCAGTTGTCGCGGAGTGTAGGTACCGATATCGGGAATCAGCAGCTTTTGTCCGGGCTTGATGAGGTTATGATTCGAGCCCACGGTAGACTTGTTACGGTCATACAGTATCGGCCACAATAGAACGTCCTTCCAAAACTTGCCGGCTATCAGCGACAAGCTCTCGCCGGACTCCACCGTATGCGTGACTTCTTTCCCGGGTTTTCCGTTCCCCGGTTTTCCGTTGCCGGGCTTTCCGTCCCCGGGGATTTCGTACCACCGCTTTGCTGCTTTGATTTCTTCCTTCATGTACTCCCAAACCGATTTCGATCCCCAATCATCCTCGCGGGCAGTGACCTTGGTGGAAAGGTGTTCGCCCGCCTCGAGAATGAATCCCTGATGATCCTCATATTTCCGCGGATAGGGAGTGCCGCCCACGGCGCCGTGAGTGCAAAAGAAAAACCGTTCGTCATAGGTGAAGTTCGCCGCCGCCGTGCGAGTTCCGCAATTGCCCCATCCTGGGCGCGAACGCGTAGTTGGGTCCCGCCGGGCGTGCCGAACCCTCAATACATTTGCGGGTACCACCGCGGCATCGACCGTCCTGGTCATTTGCACCGCGTCGAACAAGCCCATGAATTCGATGATGATGTTCTGCTCTTGAAGAATCCTTGCCGCGTGGATGATCGCCGCGCCGCCGCGGCTGTGACCAAACATGAAGAGTTGCGTAATGCCCGGCAAACCGCGCAGCTTCTTGGCGCTCTCGGCCGCCTTCTCCGCTATCTCTCTGGTCTTGAAACCGTCGACGGTCGGCCCGCGAAAATACTCCCGATGACTGTTCGGCCATTGCCAGTAGACCTTTCTCGTATGGCTGTCCCGCATGACCTTGTCGTATTCATCGGGATCCATTTCGAGGCTCATCGCCGTTCCATCCACGCAAACCAGTCCGATCATTTGGGTTCCCCACGAGCGAAGCGATCAGCCATTCGTTGCGGCTGAGGCGCGGCCCGTTCGCCGCCTGTCACGTGGGGAACAGGAGCGGCGCGGCGACTAGCGGATGCGGGCGGGCCACGGCAAGACGCGCTTCTATCGCTCGCCCAAGCTCGATGCGACGCATGTCTCGGGGAAGATCATTTGCGCCCGAGCGCGCCGCATCGCGTGATCTTTGAAAGCAGGCCGGGCGCGCTGCAGGCGCGATGATCACATCACGATGCGTCGCGTCAAAACTCTCCGCCAGGATGACCAGGCTGCCTCTTGGTTCGCGAGTTTCTCAACGATGCCCGGCTCGACGGGTTTGGTTCGTCCTGTTCCGCAGGGAACAGCGCGCCGACTGAAGAGCTGGCATGTTCGCTGCGGACCCCTGTTCCGAACGCGAGCACCGCATCGCCAGTCCGGATACGGGGGAAACTCAGCCTAGGAGGAGCGCATGCCTGCAGGGACAAGTACCGGGTCAAACGATGCTCTAACGGCCGCCCGGTTTGGTCTAACGGCCAGTGTCGATACACATCTCTTGGTATCGTCATTACAGCGATCGGGAATTTCTTTCGCTGGCGCGCAACAATTCAGCCAGGGCCAACCCGTGACGAATGCTGCGGATCGGCGGGCGCTCGGCGCAGTGCTATCGGTACTGCTCCAACGTTCGAGCACGCTGCGCTAGCCCGAAGATCAGCACCCGGCCCGTCGACGAGCCGCAAAATGAGCTCCGACGTCTATCCCTACGACCTGGTGCCGTTTCACAGCACGAGCGTACCGGGCGCGGATTGTCGCCGGTTCGAGGTGATCGCGAGGCTGTTCGGCTTGACCGCGGCCCCTTGCGCGCAGGCTCGTGTCCTGGAGTTGGGATGCGGCAGTGTGGCCAACCTGATTCCGTTGGCATTGGAGCATCCGCAGGCGTGTTTCATCGGATGTGATCTGAGCCGGAGCGCGCTCGCATCAGGACAGCGCGTCATCGATTCCTTGGGCCTCACAAACGTAGAGCTGCGGCACATCGACATTGGCGACGTCGACGACGGGTGGGGCTGCTTCGATTACATCCTGTGCCATGATGTCTTCTCCTGGGTCGCACCGGACGTTCGGCAAAAGATTCTGGCCACTTACAAGCGCAATCTGGCGGCTCGCGGGGTTGGTTACATATCCTACGCTGCGCTGCCGGGATGGCGGCTCCACGGTATCGCCCGCGACATGATGCGCTATGCCGCCGCGGGCCTGTCTGACCCGCGACAGGCGGTCGATCGAGCGCGGGCGATTCTGGCGATGGGTGCGGCCGTACAGGACCAGAAGCCCGGCCCCTACGCGGACCTGCTGCGCGAGGAGTACTTCAGACTCAGCGCTATCGGCGATGAGCAGCTCTATCACATGGCATTCTCCGAGCATCATCAGCCGTTCTATTTTCACGAGTTCAACCATCTGCTCGGTGAAGCCGGCCTGCAGCATCTGAGCGATTCCAATGCAACTCGGCTCTTTGGCCCTCGCGAGCCCGCGGCCGTGCGCGCGTTTCTTGATGCACTGCCGCGATTGGACCAGCAGCAGTGCTTGGATTTTCTCACCAATTGCAGCGGCCGGGATGCCTTGGTTTGTCACCGTGATGTTCGGGTCCGCAGCCGGCCTGACGAAGACGTGCTGCGCTGCTGCTGGATCAGCTTGGCGACAGCCGCGCGCGGCCAGTTGGTCGCGCCCAACCCCCCGATCCAGGAAGCCCTGTTTCGCCTGCAGGAGAGGCGCCCCGAATTTGTTGCCTTCAGCGACTTACCGGAAAACGGCGCGCCGCCGACGAGTTTCTTCATGGACGCGTACGCGGCGGGCATGATCGATGTGGCGCTTTCACCTCCCTGTCTTTCAAGCCGCATCAGTGATCATCCTGCGGTCAGTCCGCTGGTTCGTCTGCAAGCCCAAGTCGGTTCAACGGTCACCAATCAGAAATGCGAGGCCGTGCGGCTCACGGACGTGGCTCGTCATGTTGTAACGCTTCTCGATAGCGTTCACAGCAAGAACGATGTCGCCGAATCGGTTGCCCATGAGATTAAGTCGGGCGGGATTGCGGACGATTGGACCCTGCGCTTGGAAGACGACGAGTTGGACGTCGGGCGCCTGACTGGCGACGTCCTCCGTCATCTTCGCGACCAAGCGCTGCTCGTTGCGTAGAGGGGCGCCCCTGCGCCCGGCTTGGGTGCGATCGCGGCTCGCCGCCCCGTCATTGCGAGTTGCAGACCCGCCTGGCGGCCGATCCACCTGGATGAAACTTGGGCAATCCCTCACCCTGATCAGGATGACGGTGTTGCGGGGGACGCTTGTTCTTACTCGTCATCCTGAGGCGCTCGCCCGACGAAGTCGGGCGAGCCTCGAAGGACGCACAACATAGCAGCTGCACGGCAGAGCATCCTTCGAGGCCCTCGCTTCGCTCGGGCACCTCAGGATGACGGCGTGGGGGGCCCCCCATCCGCCTCCGTCATTGCAGCTCGTTTCCCTCTCGGTTTCTTCCTAGATAGGAGCGTCAGCGACGAAGCAATCCAGAAACGGCACTGCAGCCTGGATTGCTCACATGGGGATGTGCCGAGTTAAGGTCTCACACTTTGGGGTCACCTCTTTGTTCGAGCGAGGAGCACCTCTTCGTCCCGAGCGTGGAGTTTTGAAGATGGCGCGCGCAGATCGGGTCAAGGTCGGCCCGCAGGGCCGCCGCGCAGCGGCTTGGCCTTGACGCGATCGAGCACGCCATCAGGCTCCAGCGGTCGGGACGAAGAGCGGTTCATGATGCAAGGAGGACCATTTGCAGTTTTTCTACGATCGAGGTCGAGCCGGTTTCGCGATCAGGTTTGACGCCAGATCAAACTCACATTCGGTCGGCCGCACGAGCGTGCCGTACCAGGATTCCGCTTGCGGCGGGCGGCTCGAGAGGACGAAGCCATTCTTCGCTACGGCTTTTGAAGCCATGCAATCCATCGGTTCGTCCGCCCGGATCGGCCGAGACTGATCGGGTCTCGGCGGATTGGTCATGGTGCTGTTGCTGCTCAACTGTGGGTGAGGTGGCTCGCCTGACGAGACGCCTGGCTTGCCGCCTAGGCAGCGCCCTTGAGCGCCGCACCTTCGATCACGACGCCGGCGGTGACATACTTCCACAAGGCGACCAGCAGCTTGCGCGCCAGTGCGACGATGGCGACCTTGCGATGGGCTTGCGCATGGAACCAGCGCGCCAGTGCCGACCCCGGTTGATGGCGCAGCCAGAGCCAGGCGAGCTGCACCAGCTTCTTGCGCAGGCGCGCATTGCCGGCCTTGGACACGCCTTGCTCATGCGCGACCGACCCGCTCTGCCACGGCGTCGCCGCCAAGCCCGCATAGGCGGCGATCTGCCGGCGATTGGCAAAGCTCCGGTAAAAGCACTCGAACCAAAGCGCAGCCGCAAATTCCTCCCCGATCCCCTTCACCCCCAGCAGCATCGCCAGCGGATGCTCCCGCGTGTTCTCGTCCACGCTCTGGCTCAACCTCGCCAGCATCGCGTCCCGCTCCGCCTCGACCGCCTTGATCTGCACAAGCAGCAGCTCGAGCCCACTCCGCCATCTCCCCTCACTCTGGCACTCCCCCTCCCCTCCCCCTCCCCCTCGGCGCAAGGGGCGACCACCATCGAGCACACCCGCGGTTCGCCCCGCTTGTAGGCCAGCAGCACCCGCAACAGCGCCTCACCGTCGATCTTGTCAGTCTTCGCCCGCCGCCGCCGGCGCGGCACCGCAACCGAGGCGGCGTCCACCACATGGCTCTCGATCCCCTCCTGCTGCAGCACGCGGTGCAGCGAGAACCCGTCCAGCCCCGCCTCCTGGATCGTAATGATCGGATAGTTCTTGCCGGTGCGCGCAAACGCCTTGCGCTGCAGCTGCGCAAACTTCGCCAGCAGCGCCACGAGATCTCCCGCCGCAACGCCGTGCTTCGACATCTTTTCGCCGTTGCCCGGCGACAGCGAAGTGATCAACCAAGTCGAACGGCTCAGTTCCAACGAAACAAAAATTGCGCCAAGATGCGTTCGGATAGCGGTCGGTTCAGTGTCAGCGATACGATCAGCGAGCAACATCGGTCGTCCTCCAGGTTGAGTGGGTTGAAGCAACCTCAGTCTGGACCTGGACTCGGCTGCTATCCACTCCCCATGGAATTTTCGCTTCGCTCGCAATGACGGCAATCGGGCGCGCAAGAGCGCGCAGGCCGAGCTTGCCCGGATCGGCGTGAGGGGACCAGAACCGAACCGCTGGTCAATTGGGCAAACTGTTCTTGTAGATCCTGCCATCTTTCATGATGACAACGAAATTTCGGTCGGGATCGGCGACGAGCTCGAGATTGGTCAGCGGATTGCCGTCGACGAGCAGAACATCGGCA
This sequence comes from uncultured Alphaproteobacteria bacterium, assembly GCA_963788095.1. Taxonomy (GTDB): domain Bacteria; phylum Pseudomonadota; class Alphaproteobacteria; order Rhizobiales; family Xanthobacteraceae; genus CAVTXS01. The sequence continues at coordinate 203,227 of CAWBFP010000022.1, forward strand.
AGCGCGCCTTGTTCGATGACGCCGAGCTTGCCCGGATAGGGATTGCGCGGGCCGGACAGCGCCAGCAGTTCGCCGTTGGTCGACGTCGCCATGATCAGCGCTTCGGCCGGAGTGTACCAGCGCGTCAGGTCGACAAGGCTCTTACCCTGCCGTGCCGCCAGTGCTGGCGAAAAGAGGACGTCGGTGCCGAACGCAGTTTTGATCTTGTACTGCTTCGCGAGCGCGTAGACCCTATCGGTGCCGGCAACGACCTGCTTCATCCGCTCCTGGTTTCCAGGAGGCAAAGCCGCCGCTCCCGCCAGATCGACGAAGGGCTGCGTGCTCAGCCAGATTCCCCTTTCGGCCATCAGCCGGGCCGACGCCTCGTCCATCAGGTGGCCATGCTCGATGACCTTGACGCCGGCCGCGATGGACCGCTGGATCGAGACGGGCGTGTAGGCGTGCGTCGCCACATATGTTCCCCAGTTCTCGGCCGCTTCGACCGCCGCGCGAAGTTCGGCTTCGGTGAAGGTGGATACGTCGAGCGGGCTGAATGGCGACGCGACACCGCCGCCGGCGGTGAGCTTGATGTGCGATGCGCCCCGCATGAGCTGCTCGCGGACACGCATGCGGACTTCGTCCGGGCTGTCGGCGACCATGCTGCCGCCAAGCTGCTCCATGCGGCTGAGCATCCCGCCGATGGTCCGCGGCAGGTCGGTGAGCTGGCGGAAGTCGCCGTGACCACTTGTGACGGTGATTATCGCACCGGACGGATAGATGCGCGGACCCGGCAGCAAGCCCTCGTCGATGGCACGCTTGAGATCGAAGGATGGCCCGCCCATGTCGCGGACCGTGGTGAAGCCGCGCATCAGGGTGGCGGTCGCCTCGGCACCGGCCAGCAGGTTGACATAGCCGATGTCGCTGCCAAGAACGACTGCCGGCGTCGGTCGGACCAACACCGCATGCCAATGCACATCGCTCAGGCCCGGCATCAACGTCCGGCCGCCGCCGTCGATGATGCGCGTGCCGGCACTGCGATCGACCGCGATCGGCTCGCCTGAAATGCGCTCAATGATGTTTCCGCAAATCAACACATTGGACGGGGCGGAAAGTGCCGGTGATCTGCCGTCGAAAATGCGCACATTGTTGAATAATGTGACTGCGCTCGAGGTGTCTTGAGCATTGGCTGAACACGGTGGCAGGCCAAGAGACAGGTTGAGCGCGACCCAAAGCAAAGATTTCCTGGCCAGCATCCCGAACTCCATTGACGGACGTTGGATAAAACCGTGGAGGCCCAAACAAGCGCGTCGAGACGACCCAATGGCCCTGATCTACATGAATTCCAAACTTAACTTTCGCTTCGGGCGTCTGTGTTGGGTTGCATGCCTTGTCATGGTCTCCGGCTTGGCGCGACGAACGGGTTCGTCTCCGGCGCTTCTCGCAGGTTCCGCTCAAGGCATCTTTCCAAGCGCTCCAGTGCCAGCGCGCTTTGATCAAGTGGAACGCGAAGGGTTGCTCCCTCGCCCCGCACTTCAAGCACATTCGCTGTTCGCAGTCTTTCGCTAAACGGGCGATCCGGTAGGGCTATAGTTACGGCCTTCAATTCCGCCAGCGCCTTCGCCTCTATGGCCTGCGGACCAGCAGTCAGGCGAACGGTATAGACTTTCCCACGTTCGAGCTTCCAGTTGGGCAACTCGAGCAACAGCGTCAGGCCGTCCGGCGTCCGTGCAAAAGTCGCCGCTAGGTCACGGGCCGAGCGGCTCATCGTGCAGCTGTCGAACCTGTCAGCCTTGTATGTGGTCGCGATAGCCCAAGGTCCGACAACGACAACTTGGCTCTGCTGTGCGGATGTTGACGATACCATGCACCCTAGACAAAGCATCGCAGCGAATGCAGCTCGCATGTCTACCCTCCATACGCATCGTTAAGTATCCACCTGACAACCGTCGACGGCCGGGAACATGCGAGCCTCTATTTATTTCAAGCGACGCTCGTGATCGCGGCACGGTTGCGGATTACCTATCCAGCCGCGCGAGAAACGATCCACGGGACTGCATGGTTCCGCCCGTGGCAGCTGGAGTCTTGATAGACTCCACAGGAGTTGCGCAATCGTGCATTGCGCGCAGCTCATGCCGCCTCTGTCTCGAAGGCGTCCAACAGCGTCACGGCCCCCTCCGGGTCAGCCGCGCCGGGCCGCCTCGATCGCGGCGACGTCGATCTTCTTCATGGTCATCATCGCAGCAAACGCGCGCTTTGCGTCATCGCCGCCGGCCGCCAGCGCCTCGGTCAGCACGCGCGGCGTGATTTGCCAGGAGACGCCCCACTTGTCCTTGCACCAGCCGCACTCGCTCTCCTGGCCGCCATTGCCGACAATGGCGTTCCAGTAGCGATCGGTCTCTTGCTGGTCGTCGGTGGCGATCTGGAACGAGAAAGCCTCGTTATGCTTGAACGCGGGGCCGCCGTTGAGGCCGATACAGGGGATGCCGGCGACTACAAAATCCACCGTCAACACGTCGCCCTTCTTGCCGGACGGGTAGTCGCTGGGTGCACGGTGGACGGCACCCACCGAGCTGTTGGGAAACGTCTCAGCGTAGAAGCGGGCAGCAGCCTCGGCATCCTCGTCGTACCACAGACAAATCGTGTTCTTGGGCGTTTTGTTCGGCATTTGCTTGTCCTTTCCCTTTGCAGCGTGGCGTTGGATCGTCGGCTTGAATGCCCCGACTGGCGTCGGCGAGCAGTTTGATGCCGAGTGCGCCGAGCAACGCGCCCCCTGGCATGTCGCGAGAAGACCTCAGGCGCAGATAGAGGTCGCAGAGCCGGATTGACGCGTACACGCCCTAATACGAGCGCGGCAGCCCGAGCACGTGCTGCGCCACATAGGCGAGCACCATGTTGGTCGAGATCGGGGCGATCTGGTAGAGGCGACACTCCCGCCACTTGCGCTCGATGTCGTACTCGCGGGCAAATGCAAACCCGCCATGCGTCTGCATCGCGGCTTCGCCGGCATGCCAGGCAGCTTCCGCCGCCAAGTGCTTGGCGATGTTGGCGTCGGCCCCGCAATCCTGCCGCGCGGCGAACAGCGCGGCGGCGCGCCGGACCATCATGTCGGCCGCCTCGAGCTCCGCGTAGGCGCGCGCCAGCGGGAACTGCACTCCCTGGTTCTGTCCGATCGCGCGGTCGAACACCCGGCGCTCGTTGGCGTAGGCGACCGCCTTGTTGAGCAGCCAGCGGCCGTCGCCGATCGCCTCGGCTCCGATCAGGATGCGTTCGGCGTTCATGCCGTCGAGGATGTAGCGGAACCCCTTCCCTTCTTCGCCGATCAGGTTTTCGGCCGGCACCTCGAGCCCGTCGATGAAAACCTCGGTCGAGTTGTGGTTGATCATCGCCTTCAGCGGCCGGATTTCCAGGCCCTTGCCGAGGCTGGCATTGATATCGACGACGAACACCGACAGGCCTTCGGTGCGGCGCCTGACCTCTCCGAGCGGGGTCGTGCGCGCCAGCAGCAGCAGCAGGTCGGAATGCAGCGCGCGCGAGGTCCACACCTTCTGGCCGGTGATGACGTAGCGGTCGTTGCCGCGGCGCTCCGCTCGCGTCTTGAGCCTGGTGGTGTCGGAGCCGGTGGTCGGCTCGGTCACCCCGAACGCCTGCAGACGCAGATCGCCGCGCGCGATCGCCGGCAGGTAGCGCTGCTTCTGGGCGGCGCTGCCGTGCCGCAGCAGCGTTCCCATGATGTACATTTGCGCGTGCGCGGCGCCGGCGTTGCAGCCGTTGGCGTTGATCTCCTCCAGAATAACTGCCGCGGCCCGCAGCGGCAGGCCGGATCCCTCGTACTCCTCCGGGATCAGGGCGCCGAGAAATCCGGCTTGCGTGAGCGCGCGCACGAATTCGGTCGGATACGTCGACGTCTCGTCGAGCGCGCGCCAGTACTCGCCGGGAAACGGCGCGCACACCCGCCGAACGGCGTCGCGCAGCTCGGGATAATCCGGTCCGAGCTCGACCGTCACCGAATGCGACGCGATTGATCCCTCCACCACGCTTCTCCGTCACGCGGCGGGCGCCGACGCGCCCGCATGGGCTGTCGTACCATTCGGTGCCCGCCGACGGAAGCTGCGGCCCGCGCCCCGGCGCAGCCTCGAGGCTCACCAGGGAACTCAGCACGACCGGCGGTCGTTTACATCGGCAAGGAAGGTTGCGCGGGACCGGCCGATCTAAGTCGGGCGGTTCCGCGGGCAACGAAGGACGAGGCGCATGTCCCGTGCTGCTCATGATGAACGCGTGGTCGTGATGCTCAATGGGCCGACCGAGCGGCTCGTCCTCGAGACCGTGGCGGCCCTGTGCCGGGAGTACCCGAGCTGGGGCGGTCCCGCGTTCGAGCATGCGGCCGGCAAGCTGTCCGCGCGACTGCAACCGGGGACAATCTCGTTCTGCATGGGCGGGTTTGCGTTGCTGGTGAGGGAAATCGCCGCCGCAGGCCGGCTGCCGCGGATCAGGCAAGGGCGAGGAAAACCGGCCACCCGCGACGAGTTGTTTCTGGTGGCGTTGATCGGCGCCGCGCAGAGAAACGAGAGGGGCCGGGCGATCGAGGCAGCGATTGCGCTGCTCGATACCGGCGACGTCAACCGCGTGGTTGCGGCCGCGAAGGTGCTAGGTACGCGGCTGGCGGAGAATGGCCTCATGCTCACGCGCGTCGGGGCGGCAACGTTCGATCATGTGGCGGGCTATCCGGTGGTCGAGGATCCGATCGGCCACGCCTCCGTAACCACGGAGGCTACGCGTGTGCGGGCTCGGCCTGCCCTACACCTCTTGGAAAGCGCCTGAAATCATCAAGCCGCGAGATCGCGACCCGATCGCGATCGCGTCAGCTCGCCCGCATCGGCAACGCAGCGGGCGTGAAGCCCGGTCGGGGCGAGACCCGTCAACGGGCTCAGCGCGGGTTCGCATCCTTGCAGCAGAGCGGGCTTGTGACCAGTCGGCTGGGGTTTGCTGACGGGATTGGGTGGCGGCGCATCGCGCGCGGCTGGCTTTCCCGGAGCGCGTTGCGCGGCGGTCGGGAGCGGCAGCCGATCGCCCTTGCGCTCGCGTACAACCGTCTGGTCCGAGAGCCCCGGTTGCGGGGCAGTCACCAGCAGGCGCCCGCCGTTGCCTGCCGCACCGTACTCGGCCATCAGCAACGCGGTCACGGCCGCGACGCAAAAGCTCCACATGCGCATGGATCCCTCCCGCGCCCCTTAGGGGCGTGAGCCCCCGTCGCCCAAGTTGAAATTGCGGATCGCGAGATAAACGCCGGCCTGGAACCAGGGTTCCAGCGCGATGCGCTACCGACCGCCCACGAACTGAGTCACAGGTATGATGATCCGGCAGCAGACGCCGTCCGAGGCAAACAGCAGTTCAACCTGCGCGTCGAGCGTGCGAACGAGATTGCGCTCGATCACGAGCGTACCGAAGCCACGCTGCTCCGGCATCGCGACCTCGGGGCCGCCTTTCTCTTGCCAGGTGATTTCGACCCCGTGACCCTCCGAGGCCGGCATCCGGCGCCAATCGATCGACACGCGTCCGGACGGCCTCGATAGCGATCCATACTTGGCGGCGTTGGTCGCAAGCTCATGCAGAGCGAGGCCGAGACCCTGCGCGGCCTCCGGCTTCAACAGAATGGGCGGCCCTTGCACCGTCACCTGTGACCGGTCCAGATGGTGGCCGAGCTGCAGCCGCACGAGCTCGTTGAGCGAAGCCCCATACCAGCTTTCCTGCACCAACAGATCGTGCGAGGTCGCGAGCGCCTGCAACCGTGCCCCGAACTGCTCGAGAAAGCTTTCGACCGTTCCGGTGTGACGGGCGGTCTGCCGCGCCATCGCCTGGATCACGGCAAGCAGGTTCTTGGAACGATGCGTGAGCTCGCGCATCAGCAGCCGCAAGTGCGCCTCGCCCTCCTTGCGTTCGGTGATATCCACCGCCGCGCAGGTCAACCCGACGATCTGACCGGTCGGATCGCGAAGCGGCTCGATATGAAAATCGAACCAGGAATCGGCCGATCCGTCGTGAATGTGCACCTCCTTGTCCAGCGGCTCGCCTGATGCCAATGCCTCCCGTTTCAGCGCCATGATGACGTCGGCATTGGCCGGCGGCAGCACTTCCTCGTCGGCATGGCCCACGATGGCGTCGACCTCGCGCCCAAGGAAGGCGTTGCTGATCGAGGTGTATCGCAGCGCCTTGTCCTGCGTGAATACCGTGACATTGGAGCCGCGCAGGGCCGTTTCGTAGCGCTGAAGCGCCGCCCCCAATTCCTGGGCGAGCCGCCGCTGCTCGCTCTCCAGCGAGCGCGTTCGCGAGATGTCGGTGGCGGCGCACATGATGCCGTCGATCGAACCGTCGGCGCCGTAGGTGGGATCGATGTGCAAGGCGACCAGCGTCCGCCCTTGCGGCAGGTACGAGATCTCGCAATCCGCCGGCTCGCCGGACCGCAAGACCGAGCGCTTCAATGCGATGACGGCGTCGCGCTCGGCGGCCGGCAGCAGTTCCTCGTCGGTGCGGCCGATCAGCTCGTTGCCGGTTTCGGCGCCGCGCGGCGTGTATGCCCAGGTGTAGCGCAGGTCGCGATCCTGCGAGAACACGTAGACCTTGGCGCCTCGCAATGCGGTCTCGAGCCGTGCCTTGACCAGGCTCAGTTCCTTGGTCCGCTCGGTGACCCGCGCCTCCAGCTCGCGCCGAACGGCCTCGAGCTCGCGCAGCGTGGCCTCGTGCGCCGCCACCTCGCGACGGAGACGCTCGTTGGCCTGACGCAGCTGCTGCGGGCTGGAGACTTCGTCCATTCTGGAATGCCCGGGCTTTGGTGGCGGAATGGCGGCGGCCATCGCTACCATGGGCACCGCGTCGGGGAACATATCAAACAAGGGCAACTTGCACCGCCAAAGGTCGTCCCAGAAGCCCGCGAGCTCACCGCTGGGTCCCGCCGCCAGCAGCACCAACCCGAAGGCGTGCAGGCAACATGCGAGAAAGGCCGCTCCGTTCCGCGCGCCGCCCGCATCGAACCGGCCAATGACCCTTGAGCCCGTGGCCACAGTCACCGCGGCGGCGCACTGGCGCGGGCGGCCGCCTCTCCGCGCCGCTCTTTTAGGCAAAACCGGCTCGCCCATCCGGGGCCCCAGACTACGGTCCCCTCTCACGCCCAACGCACTGAAAGCACGATTGTTTCCGAGTTTGGCCGAGATCCTGAGGCTGCCTCCGGCGGCGGCCGTCAAAGTCCGCGCCTGGCGGGCGGAACCGAACGTCGCCCCGAGCATTGTCTAGGAGACCGGCCGCCATCCCCCTCCCCTCGTGCTCGGCCGGTCATCTCGGCGTAGTCGGTTTTTGCCGGCTACGCCTTTTCTTTGGCCCCCGTTCGCGAGGCGAAACTTTTCCTCGCCGTCTCGGTTTGACCCTTAACTGAGCACAGTGGAGTGACCACCATGGCGCAACGCGCAGCAGCAAGTCCCGCCCGGCGATCCAAACGGGCGCCGGCGCGATCATCCAATCGGCGTCGTGCAGGCAACCGTCGTGCAGGCACCAGTTATGGCCGGCGGCGCCAGTACCGCAACGTCGGCGAGCTGGAGCGGGTGATCCGCAGCCTGGAGAACCGCCTCGCCAGACTGACCAGCGCCGATAACATTCGCTCGAGCGTTTCGGGCGCAACCAATCAGGTCGGGAACGTTGTCACCAAAGCCTCCAATCAAGTCGGCGAAATGGTCGCCGATACGCTCACGGAGGTGGCCACGAAAATTCGCGGTGGGGCGACGTCGGTGACCGGCGTTGCCCGTTTGGGCACTGGGGCGATCCAACGGATCGGCGAAGAGTTGGAGCGGCGTCCGCTGATGACGGTCGCGGTCGCGCTCGGCATCGGGTTCCTGGCCGGACTGGCGGGTCGTCGCGAATAGGCAACCCCCATGCGGCTTGCCGATATTCCCGCGCGGCTGATCGCAGCCACGCTGAAAAGATGGCGTCGGCGCGCGATTGCGGTGGCGGTGATCGTCGCCTGCGGGCTCGTCGCCGCCATCGAAGCGCTGGCGGCAGCGCGCCTGGCTTTGGAATTCGTGCTCGGTCCAGTCGGCGCGCGACTGGTGCTCGCAGGCGTGTTCGTCGCGATACTGACCGCAACCGCGCTTCTGCTTCGCCGGATCGAGGCACAGGCCGAAAGGCGGCCCGATGAGCGGCCGTTCAGCCAGGAAGAACGCGTCGCGTTGATCGCCGAGGCAATCGACCTCGGCTACGCGATGGCGCGCGATCTGAAGAAACCTGCGCCCGGCTCCGCCGCGGCGTCACCGCCACGCGACGATAGGCCCGCGCGACCGCGCAATGGCGGTCCCGCTGAGCATCATGCCGCCGACGGCTGACGCGGCGATCGCTTCGCGTTCCGCTCGAAGAACAGCGCCTGGCTGACCACGGCGGAAACCGTGGCGGGCTGGAACGGCTTGGCGATCAGGAACGCCGGCTCCGGCCGTTCCCCGGTGAGAAATCGTTCCGGATACGCCGTTATGAAAATCACCGGCACCTGGAAGGTCCGCAGCAAATCGTTGACCGCGTCGAGCCCGGAGCTTCCGTCCGCCAGCTGGATGTCCGCCAGGATCAGTCCCGGCCGCTTGTTCTTCCCGAGCGCGACCGCCTCCGAATGCGTCCGCGCCACGCCCAGCACCCGGTGGCCGAGACTGTGAACGAGACTTTCCAGATCCATGGCAATGAAGGTCTCGTCCTCGATGATCAGCACGTCGGTGGCGATTTCCGCCGCCAGCTCGCGCCCGGCCTCCTCGACCAGCATGCGCAGGCTCGATACGTCCACGTCCAGAACCTTGGCGGCGTCCTCCTCGGAAAACCCTTCCAGGGACACCAGCAGAAATGCCTGGCGCGGCTGCGGCGTGATCTGCACGAGGCGCTGCTCCGCCGGCATGCCGGCATCGACCGGCTCCGCGATGCCGTTCACGCCAACCGAGTTCCAGATCTTCGTGAACATGCGGTAGAGCGCCACGCGCGGCCCCACGGCATCCTGCAGCACCTTGGGGTCCTCGATCAGGGCTTCCAATGTGGCGGAGACGTAGGCGTCCCCCGACTGCTGGCTTCCGGTCAGGGCCCGGGCGTAACGGCGAAGAAAGGGCAGATGCTGGGCGACGGCTTGAGCTGCAGACACTTAAAGGCCCTCCCACATCGAGCTTGATGCTACGCTCTTCCCAACGCGAACCTTAAAAAAAGGTTCCGCGCTAGGGAACCGACTGAAGTCGTTGACGTTATCATGGGTTATGCGTATGGCCCACACGCCGTCACGAGCGCGGGGCGAGGGGGACCGCAATGAAGCGTAAGCCAGTCCGGCGTGGGGCGTCGCCAATGAATAGAGCTGAGTTCGGGCCGGTGCACGGCGAAGCGACCCTGGGACGCGAAATTCAGACCAAAATCGGAGAGCAGCTGCGCGCGATGTACGATGACGTCGTGGGCCAGGGCGTTCCCGACCGATTCGTCGATCTCCTGAGGCGTCTTGACAAACAGGACGACGGAGAGCGGCAGTAATGAAAATCGACCCGTCCGTGCGCGATGCCGTCCTGGCGGCGGTACCGAGCCTGCGCGCGTTCGCGATCTCGCTGTCCGGGAACGTCGATCGGGCGGACGACCTCGTGCAGGAGACGCTGCTGCGCGCGCTTGCCAATATCGATTCGTTTCAGCCCGGCACCAACATGTCGGCTTGGCTGTTTACCATCCTGCGCAATCTGTTTCGTTCCGAATACCGCAAGCGCCGGCGCGAAGTGGAAGACGGCGACGGAAGCTACGCCGAAACACTGAAATCGCAGCCGGAACAGAGCAGCCGCGTGGAGTTTGAAGAATTCCGCACGGCGCTCGCCAAGCTTCCGCCCGATCAGCGCGAGGCGCTGATCCTGGTCGGCGCTTCGGGCTTCTCCTACGAGGAGGCGGCGGAGATCTGCGGCTGCGCGGTGGGAACGATCAAGAGCCGCGTCAATCGCGCCCGCGGCCGCTTGGCCGATCTGCTGTCGATCGAGAGCGCTGACGACTTCGGCCCCGACCGTGCCACGCGCGCGGTGCTGGTCGAATCGTAAGCCGCTGCCGTCATTGCGAGCGAAGCGAAGATTCCATGGGGAGTGGATAGCAGCCGAGTCCAGGTCCAGACTGAGGTTGCTTCAACCCACTCAACCTGGAGGACGACCGATGCTGCTCGCTGATCGTATCGCTGACACTGAACCGACCGCTATCCGAACGCATCTTGGCGCAATTTTTGTTTCGTTGGAACTGAGCCGTTCGACTTGGTTGATCACTTCGCTGTCGCCGGGCAACGGCGAAAAGATGTCGAAGCACGGCGTTGCGGCGGGAGATCTCGGGGCGCTGCTGGCGAAGTTTGCGGAGCTGCAGCGCAAGGCGTTTGCGCGCACCGGCAAGAACTATCCGATCATTACGATCCAGGAGGCGGGGCTGGACGGGTTCTCGCTGCACCGCGTGCTGCAGCAGGAGGGGATCGAGAGCCATGTGGTGGACGCCGCCTCGGTTGCGGTGCCGCGCCGGCGGCGGCGGGCGAAGACTGACAAGATCGACGGTGAGGCGCTGTTGCGGGTGCTGCTGGCCTACAAGCGGGGCGAACCGCGGGTGTGCTCGATGGTGGTAGCCCCTTGCGCCGAGGAAGAGGACCGCCGCCGGATCGGCCGTGAGCGCGAGGTCTTGCTCGACGAGCGGATCCGGCATGTCAACCGGATCAAGGGACTTTTGCTGGCGCAAGGGATCTCTGGCTATGCCCCGTTGCGGCGCGATCGACGGGCGCGGCTGGAGGCGCTGCGCACGGCGGACGGGCGTGAGCTGCCCCAGCAGCTGAGGGCGCAGATCGGCCGCGAGCTCGACCGGCTCGAGCTGCTGCTTGTGCAGATCAAGGCGGTCGAGGCGGAGCGGGACGCGATGCTGGCGAGGTTGAGCCAGAGCGTGGACGAGAACACGCGGGAGCATCCGCTGGCGATGCTGCTGGGGGTGAAGGGGATCGGGGAGGAATTTGCGGCTGCGCTTTGGTTCGAGTGCTTTTACCGGAGCTTTGCCAATCGCCGGCAGATCGCCGCCTATGCGGGCTTGGCGGCGACGCCGTGGCAGAGCGGGTCGGTCGCGCATGAGCAAGGCGTGTCCAAGGCCGGCAATGCGCGACTGCGCAAGAAGCTGGTGCAGCTCGCCTGGCTCTGGCTGCGCCATCAACCGGGGTCGGCACTGGCGCGCTGGTTCCATGCGCAAGCCCATCGCAAGGTCGCCATCGTCGCACTGGCGCGCAAGCTGCTGGTCGCCTTGTGGAAGTATGTCACCGCCGGCGTCGTGATCGAAGGTGCGGCGCTCAAGGGCGCTGCCTAGGCGGCAAGCCAGGCGTCTCGTCAGGCGAGCCACCTCACCCACAGTTGAGCAGCAACAGCACCATGACCAATCCGCCGAGACCCGATCAGTCTCGGCCGATCCGGGCGGACGAACCGATGGATTGCATGGCTTCAAAAGCCGTAGCGAAGAATGGCTTCGTCCTCTCGAGCCGCCCGCCGCAAGCGGAATCCTGGTACGGCACGCTCGTGCGGCCGACCGAATGTGAGTTTGATCTGGCGTCAAACCTGATCGCGAAACCGGCTCGACCTCGATCGTAGAAAAACTGCAAATGGTCCTCCTTGCATCATGAACCGCTCTTCGTCCCGACCGCTGGAGCCTGATGGCGTGCTCGATCGCGTCAAGGCCAAGCCGCTGCGCGGCGGCCCTGCGGGCCGACCTTGACCCGATCTGCGCGCGCCATCTTCAAAACTCCACGCTCGGGACGAAGAGGTGCTCCTCGCTCGAACAAAGAGGTGAGACCAAAGTGTGAGAGACCTTAACTCGGCACATCCCCATGTGAGCAATCCAGGCTGCTGAGTGCACCAAAGCCTGTCATCCCGGCCGAGCGCCGAAAGGCGCGAGAGCCGGGATCCACTGCCTCGCGTGCTCGAGCTTCATGGATCCCGGCTCGCGCTCGCTACGCTCGCTTGGCCGGATGACACTGCAGCTGACGCGCACATGCGAGAACGCCCGGCACGTGGGCCGGGCGCTTCCAGGCTCGACGATCGGGAATCCCTAAGGGACGGTCGGCGAGCGTCCGCGTAGCAGGCCCACGATCGCAGCAATGGCGAACAGAAGGATCGCGACGAAGAAGATGATCTTCGCGATTTCCATCGACAGGCCGGCGATGCCGCCGAACCCCAGCACGGCTGCGATCAGGGCAATCACCAGAAATGTGACGGCCCACCCAAGCATGACTGTCTCTCCCACAGTTTGCGTGGCTCGAGGCCACCTCTCGGAAAGAAACTGCCGAATTCATTGATTTGTTCCCACCGTATAGGCCACGCTGGGGCACCCAGGAACCCCGCTTTCCTGCCGCGCGTTCCCGGCACGAAGGCATGAACAGGGCAGATTGACGCCATGCCCGGGCTGCAGACCTATCGCGAGAAGCGCCGCTTCGGCATCACCCCCGAGCCGCGCGGCAAGAAGACGCGCGCCAAGGGGCATGCATACGTCGTCCAGAAGCATGCCGCCCGCCGGCTGCATTACGACCTGCGGCTCGAGCTCGACGGGGTGATGAAGAGCTGGGCCGTGACCCGCGGCCCAAGCCTGGTGCCGGGAGAGAAGCGTCTCGCCGTCCATACCGAGGATCATCCGATCGAGTACAACGAATTCGAGGGCACCATCCCGCAAGGCCAGTATGGCGGCGGAACGGTGATGATCTGGGATCGCGGCGAGTGGCTTCCGGCCGACGACCCTCACAGGGCCTACAAGAAGGGGCACCTCGAGTTTCACCTGCAGGGGGACAAGCTGCGCGGCCGCTGGCATCTGGTGCGGATGCGCAAACGCGCCGGCGAGCGGCAGGATCCGTGGCTCCTGATCAAGGCCGCCGACGAAGACGCGCGCGGCGCAGACGATCCGGACATCCTCGAGGAAAAGCCGCTGTCGGCCGTCACCGGCCGCAGTATCGACGAGATCGCCGCCGGCAAGCCGGTGCGCAAGAAGGCCGCACGCGCGACGACGCCGGCTGCGGCGGTGTGGCACTCCAACCGCAAGCCGGCGGCAGCGAAGACGGCGGCGCGCCCGCGCGAGCGCAAGGTGCGCGCGGCGTCCAAGAAGACGCCAGCCGCCAAGGGCAGCCCGCGGCGCTCGAAAAGCTCCGCCTCCGACGGTCCACCGATCGCCGGCGCGCGCGCCGCGCCGCTTCCGGATTTCGTGCCGCCGTGCTTGACGCTGTTGAGCGACACCGCGCCCGATGCGCCGAACTGGCTTCACGAAATCAAGTTCGACGGCTATCGCGTGCAGGCGCGTTTGGCCAACGGCAAGGTGCAGCTCAAGACCCGAAAGAATCTCGACTGGACCGACAAGTTCCAGTCGGTCGCCGCAGCGGTCGCGGACCTGCCGGCGGAGCACGCGCTGATCGACGGCGAGATCGTGGTCGAGGATTCTGACGGCCACTCGAGCTTCAGTGCCCTGCAGGAGGAGTTGAAGGCAGGAGGAGATGACTTTGCGTTCTATGCCTTCGACCTGTTGCACCTCGATGGCTTCGATCTCACGCGCGCGGCGCTGACGGCGCGCAAGCAGTTGCTGCAGGACGTACTCGCGGACGTTTCAGCGGCCGGCCGCGTCCGGTTCAGCGAGCATTTCGAGACCGAAGGCTCGCGCCTGCTCGAGCACGCGTGCGACTTGAAGCTCGAAGGCATCATCTCGAAATTGCGCGATGCGCCATATCGCTCCGGCCGCACCGGCGACTGGCTGAAGATCAAATGCTCGGAGCAACAGGAGTTCGTCGTCGCCGGGTATGCGCCCTCGACTGTGGATCCGCGCGCCATCGGCGCGCTCATTCTGGGCTATTACGACGACGGGCAGATGACCTATGCGGGCCGGGTGGGAACCGGATTCACCCGCAAGACCGCCGGTGGCCTGTGGCGGCAACTGCAGCCGCTGCGCACCGGCAAGCCGCCGTTCAAGCCGCTGCCGGAGGAAGAGCGCGGCCGCGGCGGCGAGTGGGTGGAGCCGCGCATGGTGGTCGAGGTCGAACTCGCGCGGATGGACGCACGGCATGCGGCTCCGCCACCCGTCATTCAAGGGCGTGCGGGAAGACAAGCCCGCGAGCGAAGTCGTGCGGGAAAGCAAGACCATGGCAACACCAGCGTCACGGGCCGCGAAGGCAAGCCGCCGAACGCAAGCAAGACGGGTCGCGACCGGCGGGCGAACGAAAGCGAAAACACGGTCGAAGCGCGCCGCGCAGGACGTCGCGACCGGTCTGCCGTTGACCAATCCGGACCGTGTCTATTGGCCGGACATCGGTCTGACCAAGCAGGGCCTCGCCGAGTACTACCTGAAGGTCTGGGACCGGATCGCGCCGCATGTCGTCGACCGCGCGCTGAGCCTGGTGCGTTGCCCTGAAGGCACCGCCGGCGAGTGCTTCTTCCAGAAGCATGCTTCCGCCGGCCTCGACAGCAAGCGCCTCAAGCTCGTTCCCGAGGGCAACGACCACGTCATTGCCATCGACACGATCGATGGACTGATCGCGCTGGTGCAGGCCGGCGTGCTCGAGATTCACGTGCGCGGCTCGTCGATCGACCATCTCGATCAGTGCAATCGCATCGTGTTCGATCTCGACCCGAGTCCGGAAGTCGGCTGGGCGCAGGTGGTCGAGGCGACGCGAGAGGTGCGCGCCCGGCTCGAGGCCATGGGGCTGCAGACGTTCCTGAAGACGACGGGCGGAAAGGGATTGCACGTCGTCCTCCCGATCGAGAACGCCCCCTGGGACGACGTGAAGGCCTTCACGCGCTCGGTCGCCGAGGCGATGGCGGGCGACAGCCCCAACCGGTACATCGCGACGGCGTCGAAGAAAGCGCGCACCGGTCGCATCTTCGTCGACTACCTGCGCAACAGCCGCGAGGCGACCGCCATCTGCGCCTACTCGACGCGGGCACGGCCCGGCGCCACGGTTTCGGTGCCGATCACCTGGAGCGAGCTCGGCTCGCTCAAGGTCCCGAACCAGTACACGGTGGCAAACCTGCCGCAGCGGCTGCAGCGGCTGCGCCGCGATCCATGGGCCGACATCGGCAAGGTGAAGCAGCGCCTTCCGGCGCGGCGCCGGCGCTAGGCTAGAGTATTTCCCGGTGACGTTGGTGCGCGGCATGCTCGCAGGCCACCTTGCTCTTCTGATCGCGGCGCTTTTCACAGGGGCGGCCGTTTTCATCAACGTCGCGGAGCAACCAGCGCGTCTCCTGTTGGACGACCGCGCCCTCCTCACCCAGTGGAAGCCCTCGTACAAGCGGGGGTTCGCGATGCAGGCACCGCTTGCCATCCTCGGTTTCCTGTGTGGTCTGCTCGCTTGGTGGCAATCCGGCCATTGGCTGTGGATTGTCGGAGCGCTGCTGATGATTGCGAATTGGCCTTTCACGCTGTTTGGCATCATGCCGACCAATAACCGGCTGATGGCTACTGATCCGAGCGACGGCGATTTCGCGAGCCGAGCGTTGATCGAGAGGTGGGGACGGCTTCACGGCTGTCGCAGCGTTCTGGGCGCTATGGCAACACTCACGTTCCTGGCCGCGCTGCACGTCTAAGTGAAGACCTACCGCCCCTCGCTGGGTTTGACAGGTGCAATATCCCTTCGGCCCGGTATCCACGTCAGGAACCTCCCTTTCCGCCACCGCGTTATCCGGGAGCGACAAAGGGAGAAAACGTCATGGAACGACGGCCTGGCGGCGAAGTGGTCGAGACCGCGCGCGAAGCGCGCCAAGGCTACCTGGATCGGCCGGTCCTGCTCGTGCTCGTGGTCAGCACTGCCCTCGCCGTCCTCATTCTCGGAATCTTGTGGCTCAGCGGCGTGTGGTCGGGCGCGGCGTGACCGGCGGACTTATTTCACGAACGTGCTACCCGTCAGCCGCTCGAGATTACGCCAGTAGATGTTCTCGCGGTCTTGCTTGGAAAGATCGAGACCGTCGATGATGGCGATCGTGGCGCGGATGTAGCCGGTGCCGCCCTCCGGGTCGAACGGACAGTCGGACGCAAACACGACGCGATCGGCGCCATAGAATTCGAGCCCACACACAGTCGCCGCCCGCGATCCAAACACCGCGCTGTCGGCGTAGAAATCCTGCTTGAAATAGTCGAGCGGGCGCTTCCTCAAGCTTTGACGCAAGCCGACATAGTCCTCATCCGACGTGCGCACGCCCAACTGATCCCAGCCCGGTCCGACTCGGCCTTCGGCGTACGGCACCATGGCGCCGAGATGATGCGCGATCACTTTCAGGCCGGGATAGCGGTCGAACGTCTTGGAGAACACCAGCCGCGCCATGGCGGCGCTGGTCTCGTACAGCCAGCCGAAGCACCACCAGATCTCGTACAGCGATTTCTTCTCGTCCATGTAGTCGGGATGATTGGCGCCGCGCGCCGGATGCAGCCAGATCGGCTTGCCGATCCGGTGCATGGCGGCGAACAACGGATCGAACCGCGGCCGATCGAGCGGCTCGCCGCCGACATTGCTGAAGATCTGCACCCCGATGGCGCCGAGGTCGCGGACCGCTCGCTCCGCCTCGCCGGCGCCGGCGTCCGGCTGGCTCATAGGGACCGAGGCAATGAAGCCGGGAAAGTGGTCGGGATGTTGCGCGACCAGCGCCGCCATGCCGTCGTTGGCGATCGTTGCGAGCTCGAGCTCGAGCGCGACATTCCGCTTGCTCAGCACCTCGAGAGGCGGCATCGGCAGCGAGAGGATCTGCGCGTAGTCGGGAAAGCCGTCGATGATGCGCAGCCGGACCTCGAGATCATGGAGCGCGGGGACCGCGCGCACGCGCTTGCCGATGTCGCTCAAGTCGCCGGCGACCTCGAGCATCTTGTCGAAGAACGGTCTTGGAAAGAAGTGATTGAAGGCGTCGATCCGCATGCGGGCTCCTCGCGGTCATTGCCGGGCTTGACCCGGCAATCCATCATCTTTGCAGCAGGCAATCCTCGCGCATAAGGCAAATGGATGCGCGGGTCAAGCCCGCGCATGACGTCGAACATGAAATCGAAGAAATGGTTGAAGGCGTCGATCCGCATGCGGGCCCCTCGCGGTCATTGCCGGGCTTGACCCGGCAATCCATCATCTTTGCAAGAGTTGTGCAAAGGCAGATGGATGCGCGGGTCAAGCCCGCGCATGACGATCAACATGAAATCATCGCGCTTTGGCGACGAGCTTATCCTGCCACCGTAGCCGGCCTGCGCCGACGCGAAACCTCCCACCCGATCGCGGCCGCGGCTGCCACTACGCCGATGATATTGGCATAGACCGCACCGTCGAACATGGCGGGCTGCACCAGCAGCAGGAGCGCAATTGCCGCATAGCCGACGCGCCGCGGCACTGGAATGCGCGCAAACACGTAACCCACCACCGCCGCCGTTCCCATGAAGATGCCGAGCAAGGCCATGGCCACCGCCAGCAGGATGGAGAGCGGGTCGCCGCGCATGAGCAGCGCCGGCGAGTAGGCGAACAGGAACGGGATGAGATACGAGCACCAGCTCAGGCGCATCGCCGTCCAACCGGTCTTCCATTGATCCGATTGCGCGATGGTGGCGGCGGCAAAGGCCGCGAGCGCGACCGGCGGCGTCACCATTCCGAGAATGCCGCTGAACAGCACGAACATGTGGGCCTGCATCGGCGAGATGCCGGCCTGCACCAGTGCCGGCGCCGCCAGCACCGCGAGAATGACGTAGACCCCGACCGTCGGCAGCGGCAGGCCGAGCAGGAACGACGCCAGCGCGGTCACGACCAGCAACAGGGCAAGATTGCCGCCGCTGACGCTCAACAGCTGTTGCGTGAGCGAGAACGCGACGCCGGTGAGGTTCATCGCACCGATCAGGATCCCGGCGATCGCCGTGATCGCGATGATGTCGACGACCGCACCGCCGGCCGAGACCACCGCCGACAAGGCTTCGGACGCGTGCAGCCGGCACCCCTTGTGCGGCACCACCATGGCCAGCAGGATGAGGAGGCCGGTGGCGGCGAGCGCGGCGTATTCGGGCTCCAGGTTCCACCACAGCAATCCGGCGATCAGCGCGGCGAACGGCACGACGAAGTGCCAGCCTTCGCGCAGCACCTTCCAGACCGAAGGCAAGGTCGCGCGCGGCGCGCCGAGAATGCCGAGCTTGGCCGCCTCGAGATCGACCTGCATGAACAGCGCGGAATGGTACAGCAACGCCGGGATGATGGCGGCCACCATCACTTCGGCGTAGGGCACCTGCAGGTACTCGGCCATCAGGAAGGCGGCGGCGCCCATCACCGGCGGATCGATCTGCCCCCGGTCGAGGCCACCGCCTCGATGCCGGCGGCGGTATGCGGCGGGAAGCCGGCGCGCTTCATCAGCGGGATGGTGACCGTGCCGATGGTCGCCACATTGGCGACCGCGCTGCCCGAGACCATGCCGAACAGCGCCGAGCCCGCGACCGCCATCTTGCCGGCGCCGCCGCGGATAGCGCCCCATCAGCGCGGCCGCGAGGTCGGCGAAGAAGTCGCCGCCGCCGCAACGGGTGAGCACCTGCCCCATGATGATGAACGGCACGACGACCACGACCGCGATCTGCAGGGTCGAGCCGAGCAAGCGCGTTGGTGTCGATGCCGAGATAGACCATCAGCCGGCTGAGCGCGACCGGCCGGCTGGTGAACGGCTCCGGCAAGAGCCAGCCCAGCATCGCGTGCGCGCACAGCGCCAGCACGATCACGACCAGCGCCCAGCCGGTCAGGCGGCGGCTCGCCTCGAACACCAGGAGCACGATCACGGTGGCGACCAAAACCCCGTGCCACGGGCGATAGACCAGCTCCTTGATCAGCTCGGGATAGCGCGCGCGCGACATAGCAGCAGGCCGCGAGGCTCGCGACGGCGAGCGCGGCATCGATGAAGCCGACATCGCGCTGGCGGCCGGTCAGCGCTCTCTCGGCGATCGCCGCCTCGCCGACGGGCTCCGCGCGGCACGGATACATCAGGAAGGTGAGCGCCAGCGACAGCCCGAGCACGAACACCAGCATCTGCTCGGTATAGAGCGGGAATCTCAGGCGCCCCGGAATGTTGAGCACCCAGACCACCACCGTGAACACGATGGCGGCGCGCAGCACCAGCATGGCGGCGTGGACGATGGCGGCGGGCATCGGGCGCTTCGGTTTCCGCATCCCCGCTATCGGGGGCACCTATCGAAGCCGAGCCGCAGCTTGGCGGTTCGCTTGCACAGAGCCTTCGCCCCAGCGTTCCCTCCCCCCTTGCGGGGGAGGGACAGGGAGGGGGGTAACCGGCAACTCTGAGTTCGCGAATACCCCCCTCCCCGACCCTCCCCAGCAAGGGGGGAGGGAGCACGAGGCTGTGCCTGCCTTACGTCGCAAACCCTATGCGGCTTCGCGCCCGCCCCCGCGGCCACGCCCATCCTTGCATGGAAGCGACAGGTCACTTCGTCTCCTGAATCCCCTTCTCCCTGAAATAGGCGATCGCGCCGTCGTGGTAGGGCACGTCGATCTGGTGGAACATGCGCTCCGGCTTCATGGCGCGGAACAGCGGCAGCCCCTGGCTCAGCGCGTCCTTGTTCTCGGCGATCGCCTTGACCACCGCCTTGACGCGATCCGCCGGTACGTCGGCGCCGGCGAAGATCGTGTAGTCGTAGTGCATGGTATGGAGCGGCGCGCGCACGCCGGGCAGATTGGGCGCCGGCTCGACCCGCTCGACATAGGAGCCGCGGAAGATCTTCTGCATGGCGGCGACGCCGGCCGGATCGTTGCCGAGGTCGAGATAGCGGATGCCGCCGACCGCCGCGTCGGCCTCCGATACCTTGGCGCCGCCGAGCGCGAACGTGGTCATGTCGACGCGTCCGGCCATGAACTCGTCGACGCCGCGGATCAGGTTCGGCACCAGCACGGTGCGCATGTCTTTTGCGGTCAGCCCGCCGGTCGCCAGCATCGCGTCGACGGTAGTCTGGATGATCTCCTGGCTGGTGAAGCCGTTGGCGGCGGTTTTGCCTTTGAGGTCCGCGATCGTCTTGATCGGCGAATCGTTGCGCACGAACAGCCCGGTGCGGATCGGAAAGATCACCGCGACCGCGCGCAGCTTCGGGTTCGGGCGCTTGTCGAAGGTGCCGGTGCCGTGGAAGGACTCGTAGAGCTCGAGCGTATTGCAAAAGCCGATGTCGATCTCGCCGGAGTTGACCAGCGGGATCATCGCCCCGGTCCCGCTCGACGGCTGCACGCGCGATGGGATCTTCGCCTGCTCGGCGAGCACCTTCGAGACCGTCGCGGCAAGCGTGTAGGTCAGCGTGCCCTGCGGGCTGGAGCCCAATCCCAGCGGCTGCGCGTGCGCCGGCAACGCCGCCAAGGTCCCAAGCGCGATGACAGCAAGCAGCTTGCGCACCGTTCGTCCTCCCGTTGATGTTTGTTGTCGCTAGCCCAGCATGAAATCCGATAGCGATCAATTCAGCCAAGCCTTAGACGCAAGCGAAACGGCACTACACGAGAGCTATGAACTCATCGACCGTAAAGCCGGCCTGTCGGATGATACTGCGCAGGGTGCCCGGCTTAAGGTCCCGGTTCGCGTGCACCGGAACCGTAACAGTTCGCATTGGATCTCCGGGGTAGACGAGAACGTGATGGCTGCCGACGATCCGGTCGATGATGAAGCCGGCGCGGGTCAGGGCTCCGACGACTTGCCTGCCGCTGACCGCCGGCAGTCATACTAAGCGGCCACGGTCACGCGGCGGATTTTCGGGTGTGCATCGGAGGGAATGGCTATGCCATTGTCGCGGCGATACTCGAGGATGGCACGAATAGCCTCCTCGGCATTGGCCAGCGCTTCTTGCTCGGTATCGCCCTCGGTGACCACCTCCGGGAGCGCCGGGACAAGCACCGTGAAGCCTCCGCCTTGCTGCGGCTCAAGCACCACCGAGAAGCTGTATTGGCCTGCCACCGTGCTGCTCCTGCGCCCCATATATGGGCTCATGCTAGCAAACGGCCGTCGGCGGTCAAACGAATGTCGATGTGCCAGTCGGTGCGAGTCTTGCAAAAAAAGCGGCGCTGAATCTCCAACGAAGACTGGCTGGGCTGACGATCAAAAGATCGTGTCGTCTTCAGAGGCTGAAGAATTCGTGTGGCCTTGAGGACTTTCCCGAAAAGCATCGTGTGGCCAAGCCGACGCGCGCATCGCCCCGGCTTCTCATCGCGACCCCCCTGTTCCCTGGGAAACAGGGCTGAACCGGCAGCGCTTCGCCTGCGACCAACAGGCTGAGCGCGCCGCTCGCGCGCGTCTGACGAACCTTACGCCAGCCTCGGCGGCTGCAGCGAATGGAGACCCATATGCCAACTCGTGGCTCACGCCCGCGAACAGCCCCGCTCGCCGCAGCGAGGTTCAGCCTGACCATCGACGGCGTCGAGATTGCCCAATTCTCCGAACTGGCCGGCATCAACAGCGAGGTCGAGCCCGTGGAGATCATGGAGGCAGAGGGCGACAGGATTTCGCTCAAAAGGCTCCCGGGCAAGCGAAAGCCGCCGACCGTCACCCTCAAGCGAGGAAAGAACCGGGACATGGGCATTTTCGCCTGGCATCAGTCGGTCGTCGAAGGCCAGCTCGCGGCCGCCAGGAAGAGCTGCACGCTCACCATGTACGACACCGACGGAACTGCGGTCGCCAGATACTACCTCGAGTCGGCATGGCCGGCGAAGATCGAGATCGGTGGACTCAAGGCAGGCGCGAGTGAAGTCCTGTACGAGACGGTGACGCTCACCTGCGAGCACATCCAGCGGGTCGCGCCGTAACCGAACAGGTTCCCGCGAGCGCCTCGATGCCTTCGTGGCTTCGCGCCTGTCCAAAAGGCCCCGCTACGTCACGTGCAGCTCTTCCGCCGCAAGGCTCGCGGTAGACTTCGCCGCGATTGGACAGTCGCTTCAGCATACGCTCAACACAGCCTCATGCTGGGAGCCTGCGACCCCGGCTTGATCGGTCCAGGAAAGCGATCCTTCGGCTCACATGAACAGCCGGGGAACGAACGTGACGAGTTGCGGAAAGAAAACCAGCAACACGACGACCAGCGTCATCGCCCAGACGAACGGCCATGCCACGACTTTGCCGATCGGCACGCGCGCGATTGCTGCGGCGATGTAGAGCTGCAAGCCGATCGGCGGGGTGACGGTGCCGATCATGATCACGATGATGACGATCAAGGCAAAGTGCAGGGGATCGACTTGGTAGAGTTGGGCCAAGGGCAAGAGCACCGGTACGAAGATGAGCAACGCCGGTATCCCGTCCAAGAACAGCCCCACAATCGTGAGCAAGACGACGACGAGCAGCAGGAAGACGGTCGGACTGTCGGTCACGCCATGAAGCAGGCCTCCGAGGATTTCTCCGAGTCCGTGGATGGTGAGCATGAAGCCGAACACGGCTGAGGCTGCGACGATGAACATCGGGATAGCCGTCATTTCGACGGACTCCGCGAGCAGCAGTCGCAGGTCAGCAAGCTTGATCTCGCGATACCAGAACATGCCCACGGCAAGACCGTAAGCACAGGCGATGACACCCGCTTCCGTCGCCGTGGTCATCCCGCTGAACATCCCACCCAGGATGATCACCGGCGCCAGCAGCGCCGGGAGCGCGTCAAGAAACACCGGTCCGCGACTGCGCCATGGCACCCGGGCTGCCCGAGGGTATTCGCGCTTCGCTGCCATGAATCGCACGATGATCATGAGCGAGAGGCCGATGAGAACGCCCGGCAAGAAGCCCGCCAGAAAGAGGGCGCCGATCGACAGGTTTGTGACCGCGCCATAGATGACCATCAGGATTGATGGCGGGATGATCGGACCCATGGTGGCCGCAGAGGCAACAACCCCGGCCGCGAACCCCGGGTCATAGCCCTCACGCTTCATCGAGGGAATCATCATCGTGCCGATCGCGGCCGCATCCGCGGAAGCCGAGCCCGAAATCCCGGAAAAAAACATGCAGCCGACGATGCTCACCTGAGCCGTGCCGCCATGAAAGTGGCCGACCAGAACGCGCGCGCAGTTGATGAGCCGCGCCGTTACGCCTGCACGATTCATGATCGAGCCCGCGAGCACAAAGAACGGCACCGCGAGGAGCGTGAAGGAGTTCACGGAGCCGATCATGCTGTCGGCCATGAGGGTGATCGGCAATTCGCTCACGAACAGGATGTCGATCAGCGCGACAAACAGCATTGCGGTCGCGCAGGGCACGCCCAACAGCAGGAGCAGCATAAAGCCGCCGATCAGGAACGCGATCTCCATGGCTTATGCCGCTATTGGAACGTTTGATGGAGCGGTGGCTCGGTGATGCGTGGACGGGGCCGGAACAGGTAGAACAGCGACAGCGCTGCGTTGATGGGCACGGCCGCGTAAACCAGCACCAGCGGCACCCCGGCCAAGGTGAAGAATTCCTTGCTGATGTTGCGCCTGCTGAGCAGGAAGCCGGAAATCAGCAGGGCTAGGAAACAGATCGTGTCGATGACAATCCGCAGCCACCTGCAGAGTGATCGCCCACGCGGCCCCAAACGGTCCTCGATCTCGGTCACGCGGATATGCGTTCGTCTGGCGACCGCGATGGTCGACCCTGTGAAGATGATCCAGACGAATAGGTATCTAAGTACCTCCTCGGCCCACGCCTGGGGATTATTGAAAACGAAGCGCAGGATCACCTGCCCGAAGGTCATCATCACGGTCGCGCCGAGCAGGATCGACGCGAACGTGACGAGAAAGCGGACGTCAAGCCTCTCTTTGTCGTATCCGAGCTCGTCGACATCGACGGCGATGTCGCGCTTTGCGCCTTCGTCGCTCATTGCGTCCTTGTCACTCGAAACTTGCGCTTGCTCAAGGGTGTTCACCGCCGGGGCGGATTGCGGTTAAGCTGGTGTAGAGCCCCACCAACGTCTTCCCGCCGCATATTCGGAGTCCGTATCGTGGAGAAAAGTAACGGCCTGGCGCACAGGTTTGCCTGTGTCCCCAACATGCTCGGCGTCGAGGTGGTCGTAGGCGTCAGCCCAGAAAACTTCACCTTCTTCTCAGGCTCCTACATCTTCACGACGCGGACGCTGCCGCCCCGTCAGGCATTTGCGATCATCGCTCAGGACCGGGAGCCTGCGGTGCTGGTTTGCAGCATTGAACGGGCTCATCCGGAAGAGGAAAGCTGGATCAAGAGCATCCGAACCTACGTGGAATTCATCGACCATCCAATGGACGCGCTCGCCGCCGCGCTGGAAGAGCAAGGTCTAGGGCGGGCCCGGATTGGTCTCGACCTGCAGTTCTTGCCGCAGGCGTCCTTCGCTCGCCTCTCGGCGCGGCTGCCGGATGCCACGTTCGTGGATACGACCGAGGCGGTCGCAATGCTGCGAGCGATCAAAACTCCCGACCAGGTCGCAATCATCGAGAAAGCAACCAAATCGACGCACGACGCGACGATGCTTGCAATGCGCGAAGCGCAGCTAGGCGAGACTGAAAAGTCAATGGCCAACCGGCTGCTTACGCATATGATTGAGATGGGCGCCGACGGGACGACGTTTCTGGTCTTCGGCAGCGGCCGCAGAAGCGGGATGACGCACGCTTTGCCAACTGATCGTCGGCCCTCAGAATCCGAAATCATCAGGCTTGACTTCGGTGGTTGGTACGGACCCTGGCAGAGCGATTTTGCGCGAACCTACTCGACCGGGAATCCGACCTCGCTGCAGCGCGACACCTACCGCGCCCTTGCCGCGGTTCAGCGGGCGACGATCGGCTCGATCAGGCCCGGAATTGCGGCCGAAGACGTGTTCTTCACCTGCCGATCAGAGTTTGAGAAGGAGGGCATCAGGTTCGTGATGCCCCATGTCGGCCACGGCTTTGGCCTCGAGCTCCATGAATTTCCCATGCTGCGGCCGGGAAACAAAGCGATCCTCCAACCGGGCATGGTTCTCAACGTCGAGCCCATTACGATTGATGCGGACAGAAGCGGCTATCAGCTGGAGGACCTGGTGCTGGTCACCGATGACGGTCACCGGATCCTCACGCAAGGGCTGCCTCCTCCAGAAATTCCGGCAATCGGGGCAACGAGCTGACGCCTGCAAACGAAGCTTCGCAAAAGGGGATAGATTGCCATGCGCGTTTACCGACGAGCCGTTATCGCCGCCATCGCCCTCTCGTGGGCCGCAGGTTTCGACGCCGCGCAGGCGGCTGTGCGCCTTCGGCTGTCGCATCACCATGCGGTCGGCGGCCATCTCGACCAGACGGCCCGCAAGTTCAAAGAGCTCGTGGAAACGGCCACCAAGGGCGAGGTCACCGTCCAGATCTTTCCGGCGGGCCAGCTTGCGCAGGAGCGCGAAGGGATCGACCAACTCGACCAAGGCGTGTTGGACATGACGATCACCTCGGTGGCGCTCATCGACAAGCACTGGAAACCCATTCAGATCACGTCATTGCCCTTCGTCTGGAAAAGCTGGGATGCCGCGGATCGCGCGGTGGACGGCGAGGTCGGCAAGTTCATAGTCGAGGGGGTGGCGCGGAACAGCGATGTGCAGATTCTCGGAATCATCGGCGGCGGGTTCCGGGACATGATCTTCCGAGGCGACCCCGTCACGAGCGTAGAGGGAATGAGCGGGCTGCGGATGCGCTCGCCCGAAGCGCATCTGTGGATCCGGATGTTCGAGCTGCTCAAGGCGCGCCCGACCCCTGTGACCTGGGGCGAAATCTACACGGCCATGATGACAGGCGTGGCGGCGGGGCTCGAGGCACCCCCGCTAAGCGTCACCGACGCCAAGCTGCACGAAGTGATGAAATCGGCCGTCCTGACCCAGCACATGTTCCTGACCTACGCGCTCAACATCAACAAGAAGAAGTTCCAGTCGCTCTCCCCGGATCTCCAGAAAGCGGTCGCGGAGGCGGCGAGACAGACCGCATCCTGGTCCAATCAATATGCCAAGGATGCGAACGAGAAGGCCTATGACCAAATGCGCCGAGCGGGCGTGAAGATCGTGGAGCCGCAAGACCGCAATGCTTGGGCCGCTGCCATGCGGCCGCTGTGGGACGAGATGGCGAAGGACCCCGAATCACAGCGCCTGCTGGCGATGATCACGGCGATTCAATAGCTCGCGACCGGACAACCGGCTTGTTTCCCGCATGGCGTGCCTCGTTGGAGGAGCCTTGATGGACGGACCGAGAGAGCCCGACTACCAGAAATCGGACGACCAGAAACCGTAGGACAAGGGCTGGGAGGAGACGTACGACGAGAATACCTACGCCATTGTGGCGCTGGTGTTTGACGGATCCTCCATCAAGCTCAAGGTGAAGTCCAAGGCGGCCGGCGAGGACGCCTGGTTCTGGGCGGCGAGGAAGGGCAGCAGCTACGTCTTCGATTTCGGCCTCGGGGACGAGGAATATGGCGAGAACGATGTGCCTCGGCCGATGCGGAGACTGATCGCGACACGGGGAGGCGGACCGGAAGGAAATTCCACCACCTTCCCCAAGGTGTTGCTGGTCAAGGGGTATAGCAAGCGGACCTACGCCGAGTACGCCTCCATGCCTCCATGTGGAGATCAAGAGGTGAACGGCCCGAGGGATATCTGCCGCGGGGTCTCCATACGCAATTGGCGAACATGTGCCTGCGCCTAATGGGCGGTACCGGCCTATCTGTGACGCGGCCGTCATCAGCGGGGCGATAGGTGCTCCCGCGCTCCATATGAGCTCATGCTCGCAAACGGCCGTCGGCGGTCAAACGAATGTCGATGTGCCAGTCGGTGCGTGTCTTGCAATAAACGATGCTGAAAGATGGTTCAGTCAAGCGCGCGCGTCGGGGCAAGGTGACAACGGGACTCCGTGGTGATTGAATGCCCCCGCGGCTTGCGCAACTCGCGCGCACCCGCCGAGGCGATGTGTCAGGCCATTGGGGGATCCGTGATGAAGCATCTCGCGCTGCTGTTTTCGTTCGCACTCTTGCTGGCGGGTCACGCCGAGGCGCAGACGCCGCGCAAGGGCGGCACGATCCGCATGACCGCGCCCTACGGCGCCGAACCTCTCCGGCCATGGACATGCACGCGACGCCGCGTGCAAAGGACGACATCTACGGCAAGGTGGTCCACCGCACGCTCTACAACTACGACTCCGACAAGGGCGTGCCGGTTCTCGAGCTCGCCAAGTCCGTCGCCGTCTCGAACAACGGCCTGACCCATACCTTCAAGCTGCGCGACGACGCCTTCTTCCACAACGGCAAGAAGATGACGGCGGACGACGTCATCTACTCGTTCACGCGCATCATGGACGGCAAGCGCGCCTTCCCGGCGGCGCGCTGGGTGCGCATCATCAAGGGCGCGGTCGACGTCGAGAAGGGCCAGGCGACCGACGATTTCGAAGGCCTGAAGAAGATCGACGACTTCACGCTGGAGATGACGCTGACCGATCGCGTCGACCCCGGCTTCTATTTCTACAACGGCAATACGGCGATCTATCCGGTGGGCGAAGCCGACAAGCCCGAATTCCTGCAGAAGCCGATCGGGCTCGGGCCGTTCAAGTTCGTCGAGCACGTCCCCGGCTCGCGGCTCGTCGCCGAGCGCTGGGAGAAATTCTACAAGCCCGGCATGCCGTACGCGGACCGCGTCGTCATCGCGATCATGGGCGAGGCGCCGGCGCGCGACATCGCGTTCCGCAACAAGGAGATCGACCTGTCGATCCTCGGGCCCGCGCAATACGTCGCCTATCGCGAGGATCCGAACCTGAAGAACGGCATCCTCGAGGTCGCCGGAGGTCTTCACGCGCCACATGGGAATGAACCTCGAGTTCGAAGCCGTTCGCCGACAAGCGCGTGCGCCAGGCCATCAATCATGCGATCGACACCGATCTCATCATCAAGCGTCTGGTGAAGGACAAGGCCTACCGGGCGACCAGCTGGCTGCCGCTGACGTCGCCGGCCTACGACAAGGCGCGCAAGCCCTACGCGTACGATCCCGAGAAGGCGAAGAAGCTGCTCGCGGAGGCCGGCTACCCGAATGGCTTCGAGTTCGAATGGACCACCAGCCAGAACGAGAGCTGGGGCCTGCCGATCGTCGAGGCCGTGATCCCGATGCTCGCCCGGGTCGGCATCAAGGTGAAGGTGAAGCAGGTCGAGGTGAACGTTCTGATCGACCTGCGCAACAAGGGAGAGTTCGAGGCCTTCATGTTCGTCGACGCAATCCGGGCCTGACGCGCTCGGCGCGCTGAAGTGCTTCCATTCGGCGACGCCGATGACCGCCTGCAACTACTACCGCTTCAAGAATGCGGAGTTCGACAAGCTCATCGATCCAGGCCGGCCAGACCGACAACGCCGACGAGCGCAACGCGCTGCTGCGCAAGGCCGACGGCATCCTCTACGAGGAAGCGCCGGTGTGGTTCTTCAACTACAACAAGGCCGTGATGGCGTATCAGCCCTGGATCAAGGGGCTGCAGGCCAACGCGACCGAACTGACCCACCAGTATCCGGAATACATCTGGGTCGAGGAGAGCTCGCCGGCGAAGTGACGCGCTGATGCTCGCCTTCGCGTTCCGCCGCACTCTGCAGTCGTTCCCGACCGTCGCGGCGGTCGCGCTGGTGGTGTTCGTCCTGTTCAGCGTGATCCCCGGATCGATCGCGACCAGCATGAGCGACGACGGCCGCGGCGCGATGGACGCCGAGGTCGTCGAGCGGATGCGCAAGGAGCTGGGTCTCGACGACCCCGTGCTACGTGCGCTTCGCGCAAGTACGTCGCGAAGCTGGCGGTGCTCGACCTCGGCGTCGTCGTTCCGCTCGCGCGAGCCGGTGTCGCAGCTGCTCGCAAAGCGCATGTGGCCGACCATGCAACTGGTCGCTCGCCGCGATGGGCTTTGCCATCATCATCGGCGTGCCGCTCGGCTTCGTCGCCGCGATGCGGCCCGGAGGCGTGATCGACGCGGCCTCGATGGTCACCGCGGTTTCGGGTCTCTCGATCGCGAAATTCTGGCTCGGCCTGCTGCTGATGTACCTGTTCGCGCTGAAGCTCGGATGGTTTCCGACCTTCGGCTACGGCGGCTGGTGGTATCTCGTGCTTGCCGGCGGTCACGCTCGGCGTCTCGCCGCTCGCGCTGCTCGCGCGCACGACGCGCGCCGCCGTGCTCGAGGTCATCAACGCCGATTTCGTGCGCACCGCGCGCTCCAAGGGCATGAGCGAGACGCGCGTGGTGCGCTGGCACGTGGTGCGCAATGTCGCGGTGATCGTGCTCACCACGCTCGGCCTTCAGTTCGGCTCGCTGATGGGCCAGGCGGTCGTGGTCGAGAAGCTGTTCTCGTGGCCGGGCATCGGCTCGCTGCTGGTCGACAGCGTGTTCGCAGCGCGACATCCCGGCCGTGCAGGGCTGCATCCTGCTCATCGTCCTGTTCTTCCTGGTCGTCAACACGCTGGTCGACATCGCCTGCGCGGCGATCGATCCGCGCATCAAGTACACATGAAGCTCGGCGCGAACATCACGATCGGCGGCGCGCTGTTCCTGATCGCGGTCGCTGGTCGGGCGTGTTCGCGCCGTGGATCGCGCACACCGATCCGGTGATGGACGCGAACCTGATGGTCGCCGAGGAGCCGCCCAGCCGCGAGTTCTGGTTCGGCACCGACGCGCAAGGGCGCGACATCTATTCGCGCGTGGTGTACGGCGCGCGCATCTCGCTCACGGTCGGCGTCTTCGCGCAGCTCATCAACACGCTGATCGGCACCGCGCTGGGCCTGAGCGCCGGGCTACTGGGGCGGCTGGTGGGACGATTTCGTCACCGGCCTGACCAACCTGCTGCTCGCGATTCCCGTCGCTGATCTTCGCGCTCGCCATCATGGCGATCCTCGGGCCCGGCCTCACCTCGCTGCTGATCGCGCTCGGGCTGACCAACTGGTCGTTCACCTGCCGGCTCGCGCGCGCGTCGGCGCTGTCGCTGAAATCGCAGGGCTACGTGCAGGCCTCGAAAGTGCTCGGCTACAGCGACCTGCGCATCATGCTGACGCAGGTGCTGCCCGAACATGCTCGGGCCGCTGATCGTCATCGGAACGCTCGGCATGGGCGGCACGATCCTGGCCGAAGCCGCGCTCTCGTTCCTCGGTCTCGGCATCCGTCCGCCCTATCCGAGCTGGGGCAGCATGCTGTCGGAGGCGCGCGACCAGATCACCACCGCGCCGTGGCTCTCGGTCTTCCCGGGCCTCGCGATCTTCCTCACCGTGCTCGGGCTCAACCTGCTCGGCGACGGCCTGCGCGACATCCTCGATCCGCAATCGCGGAGCCGCCGCCTATGACGCTGCTCGCGGTCGAGGACCTGCGCATCGACCTCGCCGGCGGGCGACAGCTCGCCACGCGGCGGTCGACAAGCGTCAGCTTCGAGATCGCGCGCGGCGAGACGTTCGGCCTGGTCGGCGAGTCCGGCTGCGGCAAGTCGATCACGGCGCTCGCCATCATGGGGCTGCTGCAGCGGCCGCTCGCGATCGGCGGCGGCACGATCAGGCTTCGACGGGCGCGCGATCGAGAACCTCGACGCCGACGAGATGCGCCGCCTGCGCGGCAAGCGGCTGGCGATGATCTTTCAGGAGCCGATGACGGCGCTCAACCCGCTGCTGCCGGTCGGGCGGCAGATCGCCGAGATGTTCATCCTGCACGAGGGCGCGAGCTGGCGCGACGCGGAGCGCCGCGCCATCGAGGTGCTGGCGCGGGTGCGCGTTCCGGCGCCGGAGCGGCGCGCGCGCGACTACCCGCACCAGCTCTCCGGCGGCATGCGCCAGCGCGTGATGATCGCGATTGCGCTCGCCTGCTCGCCCGACCTGCTGATCGCCGACGAGCCGACCACCGCGCTCGACGTCACGGTGCAGTCCGAGATCGTCGACCTGATGCGCGAGCTCTGCGCCGCGAACGGCACCGCGATCCTGATGATCAGCCACGACCTCGGCCTGGTGGCGAGCATGTGCCGCTCGGTCGGCGTGATGTATGCGGGACGGCTCGTCGAGATGCGCTCGTCGGCCGACGTGTTCAAGAGCCCCGGCGCACCCCTACACGCGCGGGCTGGTCGCGTCGCTGCCGCGGCTCGGCTCGCGCGCCGCGGTCGGCCAGCGCCGGCTGCAGGAGATCTCCGGCGTGGTTCCGTCGATCGCGGACTTCCCGCCGGGTTGCCGCTTCCACCCGCGCTGCGACCGCTCGACCGACATGTGCCGGACCGCCGCGCCCGCGCGTCACGGCGCTTGCAGGGAACGGGCTCGTCCGTTGCCATCATCATGGCTGACGCGTGATGGGTTTATGTTGAGTCGTCATGCGCGGGCTTGACCCGCGCATCCATCTGCGTTGCAAGACTTTTTCGGACGATGATGGATTGCCGGGTCGAAGCCCGGCAATGACCAGGACTCGTCATGCGCGGGCTTGACCCGCGCATCCATCTGCGTTGCAAGACCCTTTTCGGACGATGATGGATTGCCGGGTCGAAGCCCGGCAATGACCAGGACTTCGTCATGCGCGGGCTTGACCCGCGCATCCATCTGCGTTGCAAGACCCTTTTCGAACGATGATGGATTGCCGGGTCGAAGCCCGGCAATGACCAGGACGTGCCGACTTGAAATCACCACGCACTACCGCGTGTCGCGCTCAGCTTGATTCAGGAGGCGGATGGGTTTCGGGCCCCCCACGCCGTCATCCTGAGGTGCCTGAGCGAAGCGAGGGCCTCGAAGGATGCTGCTCTGCCGTGCAGCTGCTATGTTGTGCGTCCTTCGAGGCTCGCCCGACTTCGTCGGGCGAGCGCCTGCAGGATGACGAGTCAGAGCAAGCGTTGCCCCCCGCAACACCGTCATCCTGATCAGGATGAGGGATTGCCCAAGTTTCATCCAGGTGGATCGGCCGTCAGGCCGGTGTGCAACTCGCAATGATCACGCGGGCATCCGCGTCTTTCTTGTCATGCCCGCGAAGGCGTCGCGAAGGCGGGCATCCAGTAATCGACACGGTGCAAAGTGGGGCGATGGCTGTGGTTACTGGGTCTCCGCTTTCGTGGGGACGACAGTCTTGCTCATCTCCAGGAATCGTCCGCTTCACGATCTGCAGCGAGAAAGACGCGGATGGCCGCGACAACCCTCGCAATCGCTGTGGCGATTGCTCGCCCGGCCATGACAGGTGCAGGGATGGTCAACGTCGGCGGGACGGGCTCCAGCGAGGCACCGCTGCTCGAGGTCAAGGACCTTGTGGTCGAGTTCCAGATCGCCGGCCCGTTCCTTGGGCTTGGCGGCGGCAAGCGTGTCCTGCACGCGGTCAGCGGCGTCGATCTCACGGTGCGCGCGGGCGAGTGCCTGGGCCTGGTCGGCGAATCCGGATGCGGCAAGACGACGGTCGCGCTGGCGATTCTCGGCCTGGTGCCGGCGACGCGCGGCGCGATCACGATCGACGGCATGGACATCGGCTCGCGCAGATCGATCGACCGTCGCCGCCTCGCACGCACCGTGCAGATGGTGTTCCAGGACCCCTACGCCTCGCTCAACCCGCGCCAGACCGTGCGTCGTACGCTGGTCGATCCGTTGCGCCTGCACGGCCTCACCAACGCCGGCGAGCTCGAGGACCGGATGGCGGACATGCTCCGCCGCGTCGGACTGACGGCCGATCAGGCCGACCGCTATCCGCACGAGTTCTCGGGCGGGCAGCGCCAGCGCATCGGCATTGCGCGCGCGCTCATCCTGCGCCCGAAGCTCGTGATCTGCGACGAGCCGGTGTCGGCGCTCGATGTTTCGATCCGCGCGCAGATCATCAATCTGTTGCTCGAGCTCAAGGAGAGCCTTGGCCTTGCCTACATCATGATCAGCCACGATCTCGGCGTGGTCGAGCACATGAGCGACCGCGTGGCGGTGATGTACTTCGGCAAGATCGTCGAGACCGGAGACTGGCGCGCGATCTTCGAGCGTCCCGGCCACCCGTATACGCGTGGGCTGATCGCCGCGATCCCGGATGTGTTTGCGCCGACGGGCACGTCGGCCGACAAGGTCAGGGGCGAAATCCCGAGCCCGTTCGATCCGCCGGCCGGATGCGCGTTCCACCCGCGCTGCCCGATCGCCGTCGACCAATGTCGCGTGCCCCCCGGGCCCGAGCTGCGACGGCTAGGCACCGCGCATGAAGTCAGTTGCTGGCGGGCGGGGTGAGCGAGCCGGCGGGCGATCATGCAAATACCTGCTGTCAGCGCCTTGAGACCTATCCGCGCTCTCCATTGCTCGCAAATCGGCCCCAAACCTGGCATGCTATCGGCAGGCTAAGTCCCTTAAGCCGGCGTGCAGGGGCGTCGTTAAGGAGGAGGAGCCGTCATGAGCATGCGTTTCCTGCCCGTCGTCGCGATCCTTGCCGGATTTGTCGTCACCCAGGCCCCGGCTTCGGCCGGCTCGCTGCTCGGCAGCTACGCCGTTTCCGGCCCGGTCGCCCATGGCAATCTCGGCGTCTATTTTGTGCATCGTGGCGGCGGCGGCGCCGCGCAGCCGACTGCACTCCACCAGGCGATAGCACAGGGCAACGCGCGGATCGCCGCAGCCCCGAACGGCTTGCCGCGCATCGACAATTTGTCCGACGCGCCGATTTTCGTGCGCGCCGGCACGCTGCTGAAGGGTGGCCTGCAGGATCAGGCCGTCATGTCCACGGTGATCGTGCCGCCGTACGCGACAGGCGTGGCCCTGCCGGTCCTGTGCGTGGAGAACGGCCGCTCCGCGGCGCGCAGCGGCGACGACAGCACCACCTTCACCACGGCTGGCACGCTGCTGCCATCGGAGGTCGGAACCTTGAGCCTCCTGACCAGCGCGCCCGCCTCGCCCGCGAGCCTGTATCTGCGCCAGAACGGCGTGTGGCTTGCGGTCGACTCCATCCGCTCGCGGCTGTCCGAGCGGCTCGGCGCCGCGATTGCGTCGCCGCGCTCGCCTAGCAGCCTGCCGCTCGCCCTGGAGAATGAGTTGGTCGAACAGGCGCAACAGCCGTTCGTGGCTGCGTTGCAGGAGGCGGGCGAGGCGGGCGACATCTCCGGCGCGGTGTTCGCCGTCGATGGGCGGCTGGTCGCTGCCGATGTCTATGCATCGCCTGCGCTGTTCCACCAGATGTGGCCGAAGCTGGTGCGTGCTTACGCCGTCCACAGCCTGATGGCACCGAATG
This sequence comes from uncultured Alphaproteobacteria bacterium, assembly GCA_963788095.1. Lineage (GTDB taxonomy): Bacteria > Pseudomonadota > Alphaproteobacteria > Rhizobiales > Xanthobacteraceae > CAVTXS01. Next base: position 237,311 of record CAWBFP010000022.1, read on the forward strand.
GCGCCGGACCTGCCTTGCCTTCCGCCGAGAGCGTCAAGGCGTTCCTGGAGCCGTCGCCGGATTATGCGCCGGTCCGCGCCGTGACGTCCTACGACGGCTGGGTCCATGTCAGTCACGCCGGCGGCACACCCGCGGATGCGACCGGGCTCGAGCGCACCGTTCTGAAGCTCCTCGCCACGCGCGCGCTCGACGCCGAACGCGCCGGCGCGCTCACGCGCCGACAGGTGGTCGATCGCGTATTCGCCGCGATCGGCAAAGAAGGCGTGGATCGCGCAGCGGCCTTGCAGCAGGCCGACCGCGCCGGCTTGTTCAATGAGCCTCCGCCACGGCCGTTGGTGTCGCGGCAGGATGGCACGAGCGCTTCGACGCGCACGTCCGAGCCGACGGGCAGCACACTATTGCCGGCACTCGTCGTTCTGATGCTGCTCCTATGTGCGCGACGATCCATCGTGCACAGGCTGATCGCCAGTGCATGGAGCGCTTTCTTGCGCACTTGGGCGTGGCTCCTCGGCCCAGCGCGACCGGCCGCCCAAGTCGAGGCATCGGGCGGCGAGGAATTCGACCGCCGCTACCGCGAGGCGCCGATCCTCTCCGGCTGCGGACATGTGCCGCTGGTCCCGCCGATCCTATCCCGCTGCGCACATGTGCCGTTGGTCCCCGACGCCGACGCGCCACGTCATTCCGTTCGGCGCGCCGGCACTTAAGGATCGCACGGATTGGCGAGTTCCCGCGTGATGTAACAAACTTCCCGGCCGAACTTTCGCGCTTGCCCGGGGTTTTTGTTGCTGCGACCATCTTGCCGCACGATGTAAGTTGATTATTTAGATGTTGTGTGGCACTGACGTGCGCGCTTGCTGCAACTTTGCGCAGGTGCCAGAGGAACCGATGACTTCGAGACGCTCATACTTGTTCACGCGAACCGCCGCGCAGCCGTTGAACCGGCTGAGCGATTGGCGGCGTTTGCGCGTGGCCATGGGCGGTTCCATGCACCCGACAGCGAAGCAACCCGAACCAGGGTTACGCAAACCAGAGTGAGCGGCGGCGGGCCAACCGGACCCTCCGCCAAAACGGCAGGAGGGCAAAATGGCCCGGAACATCAAAACCAAACCGACAATGCGCCGCGGCGCCACTCGCCCGCTTCGCCTGTCCCTGCCGATCGGGAAGCGCGGCGCGTTGCGGCGCTGGCTGACGTCGCGCGTCGAAAGGCGCGCGTCGTGAATGATTTGCGGCCTCGGCCGCGGCTGTTTGACATCGTGAACGTCCAGAACTGGACGGGCGACCGTGCAACCGCCTCCCTTCGGGATGCGCAGCGGGCCGCCTGTCCGTTTGTTCATTTTTGCCGGCGCGCTCAGGCGGCAGAGCCCGCGTCCTCGTACGACGAACAAGCGGAATGCGTGGACCCGGATCTCGTTGCCGCTCCGTTCGGGCTACACGCCGCCGCTCGTCATTGCGAGGAGCGAAAGCGACGAAGACCGTATGTCCCTTTTCTTGCGGAGGCGACTCGCCCTCGATGCGAGTGCGAGGGTTGCCCGGATGGGCCGGGCAGAGTCTCAAGCAAGGAGGGCGAGTCATGAGGCATGATAGCGAAGCTTTTGTAGCATTTGATACATCCAAGTGGCGGAATGCGGTGGCGGTTGCGGAGGCCGGACGGGCGGGTGAGGTTCGCTTTGTTGGGGAGGTTGAGAACAGTGCAGCGGCAACCGCCAAGCTGGTACGTAAGCTTGCCGGCAAGTACGCCCGCCTGACGTTCTGTTACGAGGCCGGGCCGACAGGCTATGGGCTGTACCGGCAGATCAAGGGCCTTGGGCAAGACTGCCTGGTGGTTGCGCCGTCGCTCATTCCCAAGCGGCCGGGCGATCGGGTGAAGACCAACCGGCGCGATGCGATGAGCCTGGTGAAGCTGCTGCGCGCCGGGGAACTCACCGCGGTGTGGGTTCCTGACGAACGCCATGAGGCGATGCGGGAATTGACTCGGGCGCGCGAGGCGGCGGTTGTAGATCTGCGCTCGAAGCGCCAGCAGGTCTCTGCGTTTCTGTTGCGGCACGAGCTGCGCCATGGAGGCAAGCGGACTTGGACCAAAGCGCACATGAGCTGGCTTGCAGGGCTCAAGCTTGCGCATCTGGAGCAACGCATCGCTTTCGAGGAGATGCTGTTGGCGGTGCGGCAAGCCGGGGAGCGGATCGAGCGGCTCGAGCAGGCGATCCGTGCGGCGGTTGAGGACTGGTCATTGCGCGAGGTCGTCCCCGCGCTGATGGCGATGCGCGGCATCGATCTGATATCGGCAACGGCGTTTCTGGCCGAGGTCGGCGACCTGTCGCGGTTTCGAACGCCACGCCAGCTGATGGCCTATCTCGGCCTGGTGCCATCGGAGGACTCCACCGGCGACACCATCAAGCGCGGCCCGATCACCAAGGCCGGCAACCGCCGTGCCCGCCGGGTTCTGGTGGAGTGCGCCTGGAGCTACCAGCATCCCCCGCGGGTCGGCAAAGACAAGCAGGTCAAGGTTGCAGCGGCGCCACCAGAGGTCGGCGCGATCGCCTGGAAGGCGCAGGGCCGGCTGTGCGCGCGCTATCGCTCGCTGATCCGGAGGGGCAAGCTCAAGACCGTCGCCGTCACCGCGGTGGCACGCGAGCTGGCCGCCTTCATCTGGGCGATCAACCGCGAGCTCACCACGGCCCGTGCTGCCGTCAGCTAAGTGGGCCATCGAGGGAAGAGATTGCGGATCACCACCATCAGGGAGCCCAAGGCCGGGGCAACGGTGCGGCCAATACGATCTCGTGCAACGGCGGGAGCGCAAGCCGCGGTGGGGAATTCCCGAGGATTGCTTTGAGGCCGATCGCAAGATCGACGCCCGTACGAAGACAGGGACAGCCCCGGACGGACATTCGGACATGCGAGAACCCGCGGATCAGAGGATGTTGACCGACGTCTCAAGGCTTCGCTCCCACCCTTGCACGACCACAACAGCTTGCCTCCACGCGGCGATCGCGCGGACAACGAACGACCCTGCCCAGGAGCTTGACAACGGGACATCAGAGCAATCCAGAACGGCGCGCAAAGCGCTGGATTGCTCGCAATACGGCACAAGCTAGCCCGCATGGAGCGCGTCGGCGTTCGATCGACCCCGCCGGCACCAAAGCCCTTGAAGCATTGTCGGCGATGCAGCCGCCTTGTAAGCGGCAGAGCGGTGTTCGATTTCATCTTCAGGGGCACCAGTTTCGCTCTCCTCGTTCATTCGGCAGGACACCGCCTTGGTAAGGCGGCAAGGCAGGTTCGAAGCCTGCGGAGAGCGCCATTTTTTGCGCCGGTAGCCCAACTGGTAGAGGCGATTGGCTCAGAACCAATGCGCGCGTTCGAGTTCGCGCCACGGGCACCGCGGCAGTAGCCCAATCGGCAGAGGCGACGGCTTCAAACCCCGTACAGTGCAAGTTCAAGTCTTGCCTGCCGCACCATCGCGCGCAGATTCCGCTTGCAGTGATTCACCTCTCCCGGAGGGAGAGGTCGACCGCGCTGAGCGCAGCGAAGCGCGGGCGGGTGAGGGGATTAGAGCTTCGCCGGCTATGTTCTGCCCCCTCACCCGGATTGCGCGCTGATGCGCGCAATCCGACCTCTCCCCACCGGGGAGAGGTGCGAAGCGGCGCCGCCGTGCATCACATTGATCGGAAAATGCTCTAGCGCGCTTAGCTCAGAGGCAGAGCGTCCCGCCTACACCGGGAAGGCCGGGGTTTCGAAATCCTCAGCGCGCACCAACACCAGCGTCTTTAGCTCAGTGGGTGAGCGCGTGCCCGACATGCACGAGGTCGCAGGATCGTTCCCTGCAAGACGCACCATCAAAGGTCCCTTAGCTCAATGGCAGAGCGCGCGGCCGATAACCGCGATACGGCGGGGCAGAACCGTCAGGGACTACCAACACGAAAGGACAAATCGTGATGAGCGATCCACTCAAACGGCTGCTGGACCCGGAGCGTAAAGCCAGGGAAGTCCGGCAGCGGCCTTTTAACCCGCCCGCAAGTGGGGCAGTACCACCCGGGTTCTCCAATCACGGACGCCTAGCTTAATTGGCAGAGCGGTCGGCTCTTAACCGATCAGGTCCCGGATCGTGGCCGGGGGCGTCCTCCAATTCAGGGGTCAGTAATCAGTAATCAGTAATCAGCGTCGAAAGCCGCACGGCAGTGCCGCTTCTTCCTGATCACTGATTCCTGATTACTGACCCCCGCCGGATGCCCGCCTGCGCGGGCATGACAAGAAAGACGTGGATGCCCGGCGTAAGGTTTCGAGGTTTTGTGTCCCTTAGCTCAGTGGAACAGAGCGCTGGTCTCCGACGTCAGAGGCGGGCGTTCGAGTCGCCCAGGGACAACCAATCAGGATGGTGGCGCGTGGTGGCAGGCAACCGGTCCTGAAAACCAGGCCGACCCGATGAGGGTTGATGGTTCGACTCCTCAGCCATCCGCCAGTTCAGCAATCAGTGATCAGGGATCAGTAGTCAGAAGCGGTGAGCGGCGCCGCGACTCTGGCTCCTGACTACCTGATCACTGTACAAGGGCAGGCTGGGCATTGGCGAGCCCAAGGCGCTGTAAACGCCCCGCATAGTCTGTGGCCGTTCGACTCGGTCCCTGCCCACCAAGCAAGCGGACGCAAGCTCTAAGGCAGAACGCGGGAGCGCCACTCCCGAGGTCGGAGTTCGATTCTCCCGCGCCCGCACCAATTCGCCTCGTAAGCTAATCTGGTGAAAGCGCTGCGAAGAAGCCGCAGAGAGCGTGGCTCGAAACCACGACGAGGCACCAGGGGCAAGCACAAGGGTGCAGATGATCCTTGCACGATCGTCGCGCGGGGAGCGTTACCCCGTTGCTCCACCAGTTTTCCCGTCAGGCGAGCAAGGCGCACGCGGCTGCCTGTTAAGCAGAGTTCAGGCAGGTTCGATTCCTGCGACGGGAGCCATGCGGCGGTCGTCTAATGGTCAGGACGCAGGGTTCTCAACCCTGAAGGTCGGAGTTCGAGTCTCCGTCGCCACGCCAATGCGCACGTAACCGACGCCGGCTACGAACCGGTGAACCGTAATCGGAGTTGCAAATGGGGGTTCGAATCCTCCCGTGCGCGCCAGCTTCAAGACAGGGTGTAGCTCAGTGGGCAGAGCGCCGCGTTTGGAGCGCGGAGGCCGCTGGATCGTGACCAGCCACCCTGACCAATTTTTCGGGAGTAGCACAAGCGGCGGTGCGTCCGGCTCCGACCCGGAAGGCTGCAGGTTCGACCCCCGTCTCCCGAGCCAATTCGATGCGGTGGCGAAATGAGAACGCGGCGGTCTGCAAAACCGTCATGAGCGAGTTCGATCCTCGCCCGCATCTCCAGGGACGCATCTGCCAACGGGACAGGCTCCGGTCTTCTAAACCGGCAATCGAGGTTCGAGTCCTCGTGCGTTCGCCAATTTTTTTGCTCGCGTAGAGCGGATCCCGCTGACTTACCCGATAGACGTGGATGGCCGGGACAACCCTCGCAATCGCCGTGACGATTGCTCGCCCGGCCGTGACGGTGTCCTGCCGCGAGCTCCACGGAGAGTTAACCCGGCGGGGTCCCGGGCGTCGCCTGCTAAGCGATCGGTGCCGAAAGGCATGTGAATTGTACTCACAGCTCTCCGCCAATTCATGCGGGCGTGGCGTAACAGCAACGTATCTGGCTTCCACCCAGAGGTCCCGAGGGCAGCACTCGGCGCCCGCACCAAGAAAGCTCCCTTCGTCTACTGGCTAGGATCGCGCTCTTTCAAAGCGCAGGAGACGGATCGAAACCGTCAGGGAGCACCATTCCCCTTCGTCTAACGGCAGGATAGCGCGCTTTTGAACGCGTTGATCGTGCCTCGGCGGACATCAGATCCGACTGGAACTTGACCTCTGACACGGTGATTGCAGGCATGACGGCCTCACTCTCAATTGCGTCATTATTCGTGGCTGCTTTCAGTACCCTACCGTAAAGCGCTGCCGAACACGGGTCGGGCGTTCCAGTTCGTCGATCATCGCGACGGCGTAATCCTGAACTGAAATCCTGCTCTGGCCGGTAGCGTCTACCAAGAGCTGGTCGTTTCCGAGGCGGAACTGTCCCGTACGTTGTCCGGGCTTCAAGTCTGCCGAAGGGCTCAGATAGGACCATTCAAGTTCAGGCTCTTGTCGCAGTTGGTCCAGAGCATTGATCGTCGCCAAAGCACCTGGCTTGCCGAGTAGGCCCGGGGAATTTCACCCCGAGCCCCTCACAGAACCGGACTTAAGCCTCTCGACTTATCCGGCTCGTGCCACCGCTTGAAGGCTGCCGCCTTCCATTGAACACCGGGTTCCTCCCGTTGCCGGTTGACCCGAGCCAAATGGCGATGACCCGCTCCCTTCGCTCCACGGGCATTGCCCCGCTTCATCGCTACTACGAAGCAGTCCGTCCCTATCTGGCGCATCGGTACTTTCGGCCTCGCGGTTTGAGCCACTTGTGCCTTTTCCCTTGCCATCGCCGTCTAGGTTCTCACGTTCCATACAAGAGCCTGGTTGAGCTTCGCGCCGCCTATATGCCGGATGCCGCTCAGGCAGGCTTCAGGGTTCTCCCGAGCTGATCCCGGAGGAAGGGTCACCCCCCGGTTTTGACATCGCCTAATCCGCTTTCGACACTTCATCGGCGGTTCGCTTGCGCTCGCCTCTCTCAACCTCGCCTGCCGGAATCATGTCCCGACTTTTCCGCAACGTTCACCACCATCGCTTTTGACGACAGCAGCTTGCGGTGGCTTGAGATCAACACCTGATTGCCGACCTCGAAGGGCCCTCCTTCATCTCTCGTACAGTTGCGCACCACCGTTTGGATCGGCGATGCTCGTGACACAATACCCAGAGCGGCATATCCGGGCTGTCGATAAGACGGACTCCAGGTGTGACCTCCAACCCACCCGCTCCGCCCACCCAGAGCACCCTTTTGATTCCCGCCTTCTTAATCGCGGCGATGATGGATGCTGTTCCTCGAACCTGGTCGTCATAAAGGTTCGGGTTCTTCCATCCAGGATTGAAGGCGCTGATAATTGCTTCGTTTCCTCGGATCAGCGTCGCAAGAGAAGCCGTGTCGTACACGTCGCCAGCCTTCGCGGTGAGACCCTCGCGTTTTTCAAGCTTCTCCGGATTTGGCACAATTGCTGTCACCACGTGCCCTCGGTCGAGCGCCTCCTTAAGCAAGGCGGAGCCAACGAAACCTGTGGCACCTAACAGGGCTACCTTCATTGCATACTCCTCATGTTCGGTAGCGGCAGCACTTGCGGGCTAACTGCCAAAACCAACAAAATCAAAGAGATGCCCGCCACCAGCCTCGGCTGCTGCCACAACTCGAACTGCACAATCGGATACAAGTTTCCAGCGCGCGGTCCAACGCCACCTCGCCTGCCGCACCGGCACTGCAAGGCCGACTGCCGCGGCGACATCACAGGCGGCACTCCCCATCTGGAAACCCATCGGGAAATGGACCACCATCATGTGGACTGGATGTCCGCCAACGCTCGCAGTGATTTGCATACGCGCTCCTTCTTGTCGTTACGCCGCAGCCTCAGAGGTCCGACCAGATTGCCTTTGCCCTAGGCCACACAGATGCCTGGCACCGCGACCGTCTGAAAGAGGTGCGGGGTGGCGACCACCGAGGACGGATACGCGGCGAGGCCGGCCTTGAACTCCGGGTGCGTGAAGGCGGTGCGGTAATGGGCCGTCGACTTCCACACTGCGTAGTTCAGATAAGTCGGGCTGTCCCCGATGGCGCGGTGAAGCTGAGTTGAGATGAACCCCGGTTGCCGCTTCATGAAGGCCGCATCGTGCTGCCAGGCCTCGAGGAAACGTGGCTCATCGGGTTTGTCCATCGTGACCAGGTTCACGAGGACGACGGGAGTGGCCTCCACCGCGAGCTGTCGGTCGAGCGGAAACGCAGGGTCGAGGGGGCGAAGTAGCGGCATGACAGGTTCCTTTCAGCGCACGTTGGTTGTATGATGTCAACGTGGTACTATGGAGCCTATCAGTTTGACATGATGATGTCAATACCACAGTATGGTGACATATGACGACCAAACGCACGCGGGCCGCTGATGCCTTGGGCGACCTCATCCTCGACGTCTTCAGGCTGAACGGCCTCCTCTTGACGGCAGGCGACCGGATGGTGGCGCGGCTCGGGCTGACGAGCACCCGCTGGCAGGTCCTCGGAGCCATCGCCTTCGCCGAACGCGCCCAGCCCGTTGCGTGGCTCGCCCGCGACATGGGCGGAAATCGCCAGAATGTGCAGCGAATTGTGAACGACTTGCAGAAGATGGGGCTCGTGACCCTCGAGGTGAACCCGCATCACCGCCGAGCGTCACTCGTCGTGCTGACCGATAAGGGGCGCCGGACGTTCGACGAGGCCAGCCGTGTGCAAGCGCCGTGGGCCAACGCCCTTTCCCAGGGCCTGGCGATCAAGGACATCGACACGACTCGCCGCGTCGTCGCGGCGCTGCGGAAGAAGCTTGAGCTGAATGGCGAAACGGGCTTCGACATGACCTGCTTCAAGACCTCGCCAGACTGACGAATGAGCTCTTCTTCGCCAACGTTACCTCCCTCGCGAAACCTTGGCGAACCTGTCAATAACAGGCGCATTTACGCTGCTTCTCGGATCAACCAGTTGCGGAAATCGTCCAGTGCGGCGAGCCATCCCGGTGTAGCTCAGTCGGCGAGAGCGTCCGTCTCATACGCGGAAGGTCGGTTGTTCGATGCAACCCGCCGGGACCAATCTTGCCGGTTTAGCTCAGTGGCAGAGCGGGAGGGTGTGGACCTCCGACAGCGGGAGTTCGATCCTCTCAGCCGGTGCCAAAGTTACGGGCGTAGTTCAACGGCAGAATGCCGGTCTCCAAAACCGTGCGATCGGGGTTCGAATCCCTGCGCCCGTGCCAAATTCTGGGCGTTCGCGAAGGATGGGGAGGCAAGCCGCACCTTGCGATGTCCCGCCGGCCTCGCAAAAAACTACACACTGAGAGTCCTGGCCTCAATCCGGATAAGTTTGGGCTGTCGCTCGATGATCAGGCTGCTTCCGGGACGTAATGCAGGACCAAAAGCGCGATCCCGGACGTGATTGCACCGGCGGGGGCGGCGGCCGACAAAGTGCGGGGCGAAATCCCGAGCCCGTTCGATCCGCCGGCCGGCTGCGCGTTCCATCCGCGCTGCCCCATCGCCGTCGACCAATGTCGCGTGCCCCCCGGGCCCGAGCTGCGGCGGCTCGCGCCCGCGCACGAAGTCAGTTGCTGGCGGGCGTCGTGAGCTGGCCGGGCAGGAAGCGGCGCGGCCATGCACCAATGTGTCTGGAAAACGCGATAGGCACCGCTGGCACCTTCCGTGCACTTCACCCGCTCATCAGCGCCGGGAACCAGGTAGACCTGATTGCATCGAGGTCGAAGGCGGCCCCACGCCCTTCATGGTGTAAAGAAAGCGCTGTGGCTATATCGCTCGGTAAGCGCCCGCTTTCCAGATGTCCGGTGCGGCTCCCCTTCTTGGAGACAGATCGAACTCTCTGCGTTGCACCTCCTCGCGAAATTCGTACAATCTTTGGACAGCTTCGAGCAGAGTGCACAGTGCCCGCGGCACGTCCTGGAAAGGCAGAAGGTGGCGATGGACGCTGCCCGCTGTCACCATCGGTAGGCTAGGTCCATCCTGCCCCTTCCGGCCATACCCCTCGTTTTGGTGTCAATCCACGCCGGGACCCGGCCGAGACTCTTGTTGATCAATCATCTCTACCTCACGCCGGCCGTCAGTGGCATCGGCGGCAACAGACGTGCGGGAAGCTCGGCGGACTTTCTCCACGACCGATCGTCGTTCGATTTAAGCGACTTGAGAGTTCTTGCTGATAGAAAATGCCACGCTTGTACCGCGTCGAGCGCCGGGTGAGCCGGGCTTCAGCTTTAAACTTAAGCCGTTTACGAGCTCGGGCATCTCCCTTCAACGAGAAAGTTTCATGTTGTCTGCTTTCCGGGTTGTAAAAACCGACGTACCCACCGGGATTGATTCCGAACGATTGCAACGTCCTACGTTTGTACACACGGCCTAAGAAATCGTTGCGGCCGCCCTTCTCGGCGTTTTCCGTGAAGTAGAGCGGGAGCACGAAGTTTGATACCCAAATCCCATCTACTTTGTACTTTTCGTCCTGGACGGCGTCGCACATCTCGTACCAGTGAAAAACCTCCGCCTTTGGATTGCCTGGATGGGGACCCCGCCACGAGCAGGTTCACTTCCGGGTCGGCGATCAGCTCCAGCGCTTCATGTGAAAGCGTGACAGTCCACGGTTCATCAAATTTTTTGACGAGTTCCGTGAAAACGAACCCGAACGGGATCCCGGCGGCATTCGCCTCGTGATATCCAAGAGCCTCATCCACATCGACTTCGTCCCAGAGGTAAATGATCGCGTCGCCCCGCAGCTCCGGCAATAGCTTCTTATCCGGATCCTTCCCAGCGCGCCTTCGAGGCGCAACTCAGCGCCAAGGTGCCAATAAGGGTTGAAGTCATGCGCGATTTGACGGTTCACGGCGCGCACGCCCTCCTGCACTTTCTCGTCGGTGAGCTTTCCTGCCGTATGATTCACAACAGAAATGAGCATGGAACCTCCTAAAGCGCCGAGCGACGTGCAGGCAGTATACTGTGCTTGGTTGAGCCAAGTCCTGGCGCGTCCAAATGACGCAGCATTGCATGCTCGCGCGGCGTCGCCGTTCAAGGCGCGAGTGAACAGGAGTGCGATGCGACACCACGGAAAGCGCTCCGACTTAGTTCGGCAGTTCGAACTCGCCATTCAGCGGTACCAGCGGTGAGATCGTCGTAATCTCGTTGCCCTCGACGGCAGCATTTGATTTGTCCGGGTGACGACCGGGATAGTTTGGCCGAGCGGCTGGTTCGGACAAACCAATGCAGTGGACGATCCGAAATGGACAACAACTTCTATGACCAATTGGCTGAAAGCTACCATTTGATCTTCCAAGACTGGGAAGCGTCCATGCAATACCAGGCGGACGTTCTTTCACGGCTCCTGCCAGGACCCAGACCAGATATGACCATTCTGGATTGCGCCTGCGGCATCGGCACCCAGACGATTGGACTTGCGATGCGAGGCTTTCGTGTTGAAGGTTCCGATCCCTCCCCGGCGTCGATAGCCCGCGCCGTTCGTGAAGCGGCCGCACGCAAGCTGTCCGCGGTCTTCCGCGTCGACGATGTGCGCACTCTCTCTACGGCAAGACGCAACGCCTACGACGCCGTCATTGCATTCGACAACGCAATTCCTCACCTTCACAGCGACGAGGAGATTCTGGACGCGCTTTCGAATATGCGTGATCGATTGCGTTCCGGCGGCATCATTCTCATCAGCTTGCGCGATTACGGTCCGCTTCTTGCTGAACGTCCCGCGGCGACGCCGCCGGTATTTTTTCGCGACGGGAAGCATCGTCGAATTGTTCATCAAATATGGGACTGGCTCGACGACCGCAGCTATGTCGTCCATCTCTTTATCACGCGCGAAAGAGATACCCGATGGGAAACGCAACACTTCACCGGCCTATATCGGGCGGTCATCCCAGATGAGATGGCGCAATTCGCATCACGTGTCGGATTTAGGGATTGTCGGGTCCTAATCCCGCAGGATACCGGGTACTATCAGCCGATACTGCGCGGCGTTGCCGCCTGAGGTTCAGTTTGATCGGTAAGATCACCGCGCGCAGCTGCTTCCGGGACGAAAATGCAGGACCAAGAGTTCCGTGGGCGAGCAAGGTGTGACCGCGTAGGCCCGTCCCCGATCGTCACCGAACTCCACCAGCAAGGTCGAGCTCACGGGTCAGCTGCTCTTCCGCGCAGTTACGATGCTCGCGCCGCCCGGTGCAGCCCCATACGCAACGTCGATGTCATCGAAGCCGGCTTCAGCAAGCCACGCGCGGTGCTCCTGGTCGGTATAAGCCTGCCCGTCATCGTAAATGCTGACAAACGCGAGGTTCAGTCCCACGGCCGTTGGGGGGCTGAGACGGCTGTCGTCCAACACGTATCCCACGATAATGAGAGCACCGCCCGGCTCCATAGCTTCGCCGACGTTGCGTAGTGCGGCGCGTGCCTGGTCCGGCCCCAGCACCTGAATGAGATAACGGAGCACCGCCGCATCGAAGTGCCCGCGGGGCGCGCGCTCCAGGATATCTGTCACCTGGATCTCCACGCGGCTCGCGAGCTTTGATTTGTTGACGAGGGACTGCGCGATGCGGGCGACCCGCGACAGTTCGACGATGGTCGCCTTGAGATTCGGGCAGCTCTCGCAAGCGGCGATTGCAACCCCGCCCGAGCCCCCGCCCACGTCGAGCAGGTGTCGAAATCGTTGGAAGCCGAAGCTCGTCGCCAGCTGCCGGCCGGTGGCGAGCGCGCCAGCATGCAAGCCACGGAAGAAGGCGGCGAGTTCATCATCCGACATGGCCGCGAAATCGTGTTTGCGCTCCGGCGCACCGGCCCTAACGGACTGAGCCAGCGTGAGCGCCGCACCCCACAGGTCGGAGTAGATTTCGTGCGCGCTTCCCAGGTAGGTGGTGCGCCCGCGCACAAGATAGAGATCGGCCTCCGGTGTATTGGCGAACTGGTCGCCATCGACCGTGAGGAGCTCGGCGTGGACCAGCGCGTAGAGCAGGGGCCGGAGCCTCGCCGCATTCACGGCAATCGCATCTGCCAGTGCAGTCGCCGTCATCGGCCCACCATTGAGTGGCGTGAAGAGGTCGAGCTGCATGCCTGCGAGCATCGCCATCGGCGGATAGACACCATAGGCGTGACGATAAATCGTACTCGGCTTGATCTCGGACTGCATCATGCATGGTGGAATTTGTAGCAATGTGGGTCAATGGACCAGGCGTCGCCGAGGTCGCCTTGGCCTCCCGCAAGCCGCCGAACGAGATGACTTCCTGCGGACTTCGGCAAGCTCCTCGCTGCTCCCGGCCGTCTTACGCCGCCCTCTCGCTCAATGATGCCGCGGCCCTCGTTGCCGCCGCCGTCCGGCGGTTCCCGAGCACGTCCGCGGGCAGCAGTTGCCGCTCGGCCGAAACGAATCCTGCGAACACGCCTCCGGACACCGCGCAAACGGCGGCCCGCTCAACCGTCCCGCACGCTTCCTCCAGCGCGTGGTAGTCAGCACCGGACACCGTCTTCGTCTCCAGAATGCGGCGCCAGAACGGCAACTGGCGTACCGCGGTGCGGCAAACGTCTTGTCATGCCGGAAGTGGAGTTCGCGCCGGCGGGTCGGCGGCTCTTGCTCGCGATGCGCGTCGGCGCGCGTTTCAAGAAATTTTGATCGGAATGTCGAACCGAATGGCCGTCGCGCTTGTCCAACGCTTGGGCGAGAGCCGTCATGGCGATTGCCGCTGTCGTGCTCGCGCGCGTTTTCGAGACTGGGGCGTCGGAGGGATACGGCCATGGCACCACCGCCACCGAAAGCGGCCGCCGCGCATTACGAAAGGCAACGGGTCGTTCCGGGCATCGTGGCCCGGCTGAAGCGGATCGGCATCAATCTCGACAACGTCGCATGGACGTTCGACCACGCCTTCCTCGACGGCACTGGGTTCTACTTCTCGTGCGGGGCCTACCAGCAGCTGATCAATGCCGCCGAAGAAATCCACAGCTCCGAGTTCCACTTCGAGGACATGGCCCCCAATGACAAGTGGGCGAAGCAGGCCGTCACCCACATCGGCTTCATCGAAAAGGAAGCCGCCGAGCCGGTCATCATCGACTTCTCGCTGACGCGCCTCGGCGATTGCCGCGCCTACTACCTTCGTCACTTCAGCAAACAACGCGGGGAAGCGTACCGGCAGCTGGTGGTGAAAGCGGCGCGCGACAATGCCGTCTACAACGAGCTGGCCAAGCGGCTCCTGGCCTGCGATCCGCCGGTCGTGCTCGACGATCACATCGGACGGATCCAGAAGTTCGGCGGGACCACGCTCGACGGCGTCAACTTCTTCGCGCGCGATCACAAGAAGCTCAAGCAGATCCTGATCGACGCCAAGGACAGCGCCGGGGCGCCGTTCTTCGGCCACGCCATTCTCGACAATCTCGATCACTGGGCGCTGAAAACTTCGTTCCTGGCGACCGACGGCACCGGCTTTCGCGAAGCAGCGCGGCTCAAGCTGCGTGACAGGTCGCTGATCGGTGACGGTCCGCTCGACCGGCGGGATGCCCGAACATGGAGGCGCAACGCCGCCCGATTCACCGGCGCCTTCCCCGAGGCCGACGTCTTGCCCGAAAGGTCGTCACTGCACTGCGCGGTGTCCAATCAGGGCTGCAACATCCATGTCGACGATGTCGGCTTCACGCTTTACGACCACCAGGGCAACCTCGTCGTCGACCCCGACGTGGTGCAGCACCTCTTCAACGAGCTGATCTTCAAGACCTTCGGCAAGGCGCTGTTTCCCGAAAACGTCCTCAACAGGGTCAACCTGGAACTGCCGAACAGCGCGAACGACTTCAACCGCGTCGGCGTGAGCGTCGACGTCTACAAGACGGAGACCTACCGGGTCAGCGTGAGCGCGACCTGCTCCATCTTCGGACAGCGCGAATGTTCCGGAACGGTGACGCTGAGCGGCAGATTCTGACTTAAGCGATAGCGGCGTACTTCTTCGCCCCACATCGCGGCCGTCCACGGCACCTGTTCGCACGGCACCGCGGCGCCCACGCCGCGATGATCTGGCACGTGCGCCCTGATGCGGCGCGCGCTTTGCGGTCATGCGATGCCGGCGACCGCGATGCCGCCGAGTTCGCGACCGACTTTTCCGCTCGGGCCCGCGTCTTTGCTCGCGCCGCAAACCCGCACCGCGATCCGTAGGTTTCGCCAGGGGGTTGGGGACTTGTGTGCGGGAATTTTTTTGCGGCGCAAGCTCTTGAGGCGTCTGGCGAATCCTCCAGGCGCCGCACTTGCTTGGGTTGCTTGTTCATGTTCTGTTCTGTAGAGTGCGCGCGAGGTTGCGCCCATGAAGACAGCAAGACCGGAGCGACCGGGGCGAGCCACCGGCCCGCGCACACCCGAGGGCAAGTGGATCTCGTCGCGCAATGCGTGGCGGCATGGTCTGAGCATCCCCATCCGCGCCGACCCGTTGTGGCGCCCTGCGGTCATCAAGCTCGAGCGCGAGCTTGCCCGCGACGGCGCAGCGCCTCGAGAGTTCGTCCGTCTGTTCGCCGAGGGGGTGATCGAGCTCGCCCGCATCGCGCGCGTGCACGAAGCCTTCATCGGCGGAGCCGACGGCGAAGCCTGGATCGACGCAATGCGCAGGCTCGACCGCTACGAGGGCCGCGCGCACGCCAAGAAGTGGAAAGCGCTGCGTCTCTACCCATCCTATTGGCTGCCCGGACGCAACAGCGAGGGAGGGGTGCTGTGCCGCTGAGGTCACTTTTCGCAAAACGAACTCGACCGATCGAGGACACCGTGGCGGCGAAGTCACTTTTCGCAAAACGAACTCAACGCTCGCACGCGCGATACTGTGGCGGCAGAGTTGCATTTCACAAAACGAACCCGGTGCGAACCGGAGCGCTGTGACGGCATTGCACCATTTCGCAAAACGAAATCGGCTCGATCGGGAGGCACCGCGGCAGCAAAGTCACGTTTCGCAAAACGAACTCCGCCTTGTGCGCGGACCTGTGGCAACAAAGTCGCATTTCGCAAATGGACTGGACTTGTCGCGGGGCGCGGCGGCGGCAATGTACCATTTCGCAAAACGAGCTGCGCGCCGTCGGCGACGCCGAGCACCATTTCCAAAAACGTTCGGACGGCGGCGCGCGCGGCGTACGAGCTGCGTTCCCTCCCGAGCGCCTCGAGCACGCGATCAGGCGTGATTGGCATCGCGATGGTCGGTTTGGCGCCGAGCGGGCGCAGCGCGTCGCAAGTGCGCCGCTTCGCCGCGGATCTCATCTTATCCGGTCAAGGTCGCTGGGATAGGCATCGCCAATTGTTATCTGCTAGCAAAAAGCGAACTAACGCGTCCAATATCAGCGCGTTCTCGGTATCATTGATCTTCAATTCACTCCTGATGCGCTGATCCCTCAATGACGCTATGAAGAGCGATCCTTCTGTACTCCATATCTTAATGTCAGGCCACGGCACGAGTTGTGGCTTGGCCTTCAACCACAAAATTTTCCATGCTCCATCAACCCAGATCCCCCAAGGACTGACAGATATCCCAGCAATGCTCGTCGTCTCGCCTTGTCGCAATTGGTTCAGAAAGCGATTCACCAGTTGCGAGGCGACAGTGGACCAAATCGGATTGAAAGCACGTTCGAATTCCCGATCCAAGACCTCGCGGTTCGGTAAAGCTTGACTGCAGTCTATGTCGATCGTGTCGTCAGTTGTACTTACTCGGATTGCTCGCTCACCCCACACCCAGGCTCCATTCACATACTCGTCTGTTCTATTGACACTCAAGCTCTGTATGGCGGCGATCTCAAGCCGCCCGTTGCCATAAGCGATGGCGTCTGGGGCAACAGTGAGCATTCGACCACCTACTTCAATCGAGTACATGCCGAAGCTCATCAAGCCTAAGAGATATTATCCCTGATCGGCCGCGTGCAATGATATCTCATCCATCCGCAGCACGGCTCCCCACCCGAAGAACGACACGCGACTCACACCTTGCCGAGCGCCTCCAAGACCCGCTCCGGCGTGATCGGCATCACGGTGATTGGCTTGGCGCCGAGCGGGCGCAAGGCATCGTTGACGGCGTTCATGACCGCGCCGGGCGCGCCCGCGGTTCCGGCCTCGCCGGCGCCTTTGGCGCCGAGCTCGCTGTCGGCGGTCGCCGACACCACGTGGGCGACCTCGATGTCCGGCATCTCGGCCGCCATCGGCACCAGGTAGTCGGCCATGTTGCCGTTGAGCAGCTGTCCGCGCTCGTCGTAGATGCAGTGCTCGAACAACACGCCGCCGAGCCCCTGCACCACGCCGCCGCGGATCTGCTCGTCGACCAGCTGCGGGTTGATGACGGTGCCGCAATCCTCGACGCACCAGTGATGCAGAAGCGTGATGAAGCCGGTGTCGGGATCGACTTCCAGATAGGAGGCCTGGATGCCGTTGGTGAAGGCGAACGGCCACGCGCGCGGAACATAGTGGCGCGTCGCCATCAGCTCGGCCTGGAAGCCCGGCGGCAAGGTGTCGGGCCGGAAGTAGGCGATGCGCGCCACCTCGTCGAGCCCGATGCGCTCGCGCCCGGAAGCCGCATCGACCACCAGGCCGTCGCGGATATCCAGCGTCTTCGGCTCGGCCTGCAGGATCGAGGCCGCCACGGCCAAGATGTTGGCGCGCAAAACCTTGCCGGCCTGCCAGCCGGCCTCGCCGCCGATGCCGGCCGCGCGCGAGGCCCAGGTGCCGCCGCCGTACGGCGTATTGTCGGTGTCGCCGGTGACGACGCGCACGCGCTCGAGCGGCACCCCGACCGCGGTCGCGACCACCTGCGCCATCACCGCCTCGGCGCCCTGGCCCTGCTCGGTGACGCCGGTGTGGCAGATCACGGCGCCCTGGGCGTCGAGCTTGAGGGTGGCGCCGTCCTGCGCGGAAATCTTGGCGCCGCCGACGCCGTAGAAAGCCGCGCTTGGGTTGGTCACCTCGACGAAGGAAGCAAAGCCGATGCCGCGATAGATGCCTTCGGCGCGCAGCCGCTTCTGCTCGGCGCGCAGCCCGGCGTAGTTCATCATCGCATCGAGGTTGGCGAGCGCCTCGTGGTGCGAGAGCTGCTCGAACTTGATGCCGGAGGCGGCGGCCGCCGGGTAGGCGTCGTCGGCAATGAGGTTGCGCCGGCGCAGCTCCAGTGGATCCATGCCGATCCGCGCTGCCGCGAGCTCGACCAACCCTTCGGTCACCGCGACCGCGATCGGATGCCCGACCGCGCGGTACTGGCACATCACGTTCTTGTTCTGGAACACGACGCGGGCGCGCGCCCGATAGTTCGGGCAGGTGTAAGGCGCGCCGGTGAGGTTGACGATCTGGTTCGCCTCGATCCCGCTGGTGCGCGGATAGACCGAGTAGGGGCCGATGCCGGTGAGGTCGTCGATCGCGAAGGCGGTGATGGTGCCGTCGCTCTTGACGGCGATTTTCGCGTGCACGCGATGATCGCGGGCGTGGATGTCGGTGACGAAGCTTTCGAGCCGGTCGGCCACGAACTTGATCGGGCGCTTCATGAGCTTCGACAGCGCGACCGTCGCCATCTCGTCGGCATAGGTGTGCACCTTGATGCCGAACGAGCCGCCGACGTCCTTGGTGATGACCCGCACCTGATGCTCGGCGATCCCGAGATGCTTGGCGAACAGGTTCTGCATCATGTGCGGCGCCTGCGTCGCCTGATAGGCGGTGAGCCGCTCGTCGCCTGCGTTCCAGTCGGCAACGATCGCGCGCGGCTCCAGACACACGCCGGTGTGGCGCCCGAACCGGAACGTGGTCTCGACCACCGCGTCCGACCCGGCCAAGGCCTCATCGACCTTGCCGGTATCGACCGTGCGCTCGAAGGTGAGGTTGTCGCCGAGCTCCGGGTGAATGACCGGGGTTTCGGGATCGAGCGCGGTCTCCGGATCGGTGACCGCAGGCAATTCATCGTACGTGACCTCGACCAGCTCGACCGCGTCCTCGGCCAGTGCGCGCGAGCGCGCCACCACGGCGCACACCGCCTCCCCCTGCCAGCAGGCGCGCTCGACCGCGATCGGATACTGCGGCGCCGACTTGATGCCCTTGAGATGGGTGAGCACCCCGACCCACGGGGTGATCACGGCCGCGAGCTCGCGGCCGGTGACGACGGCAAGCACGCCGGGGGCCGCCTTGGCGGCGTCGGTCCGGATGCCGGCGATGCGCGCATGGGCATGCGGCGAGCGCACGAAGGCGACGTGCGCCATGCGCGGCAGCACCACGTCGCTGACGAACTGCGCCCGTCCTTGCGTCAGGCGCGCCAGATTCGGCCGCGGCACCGAGCGCCCGATATAGGAATTCGGACGGTCAAGCGCGGTCAGGCCCGACGGCACGTCATCGGTGATGTTCATTGCACGACCGCTTTGTTCTCGATGCGCGCGGGAGCCGCTGCCCGTTCCCTCCCCCCTTGCGGGGGAGGGTTAGGGAGGGGGGTATTCGCAGACTCGGCGATGACTTTGTTGCGCAACCGCGCTTGCGCAATCCCATGGATCAGGCTGAGCGCACCTGCAAGGTTGTCCAACACATCAGAGTCAGTGAGCCGCAGCACGCGATAGTCGCGCGTTTCGAGCCAGGCGTCGCGGATTCGGTCTCGCTGCTGTCGGCTTTCGAAATCGTGTGATGCGCCGTCGACCTCCACAACGAGGCGTGCGCGATGACAGACAAAATCGACGATATACGCCCCCATTGGCGCTTGTCGTCGGAATGACAAGGCTTCGAGGCGATGGGCCTTGAGATATCGCCACAGCAGCGTTTCGGCACACGTCATGCTGCCGCGAAGTTGCTTGGCGCGGCGACGCTGTGTCCGACCAACCCGGGCATGAGGCATCGACTACCCCCCTCCCTGTCCCTCCCCCGCAAGGGAGGGAACGCAGCTCTGATGCTCCACTCCAACGGGTCGCCCAGGCAAGAAGTGAATGCTAGGGCTCGCAACTCAGCACATTCCTGTATCTCATTCCTTGTCCGCGCGGGCGCGGGCGACCGCCTCGACCGCGTCGACGATGGCGTGATAGCCGGTGCAGCGGCAGTAGTTGCCCGACAGGTGGTCGCGGATCGCCGCGCGCGCCGGCACGCCGCCGCCGCGCAAAAGCTCGGCGGCGGTGAGCAGCATGCCGGGCGTGCAGTAGCCGCATTGCAGCGCATTGCGGCGCGTGAAGGCCTCCTGCAGGTCGGCGAGCTCGCCGGAATCCGAGACGCCCTCGATGGTCTCGACCCGCGCGCCGTCGCACTGCACGGCCAAGATGAGGCAGCCGCGCACCACGGCGCCGTCGAGGCGCACCGTGCAGGCGCCGCAGACCCCGTGCTCGCAGCCGACATGGCTGCCGGTGAGGCTCAGATCCTCACGCAGGAAATCGACCAGCGTCTTGCGCGGCTCGACGCTTTCGCGCACCTGTTCGCCGTTCACGGTCAGAACGATGTCGTGGGTCGGCGCGCTCACGATCGCGGCACCGATAGCTCGTGGGCGATGCGGCGAAGCAGGACGCCGGCCAGGTGCTTCTTGGCCCTGCCACCGGCCTGCACATCGTCAGGCGGATCGAGCTCGGCCGCGAGCGCGGCCGATGCGGCATCGATGCCGGCGGCCGCAAGTGCGGCTTCGGCGCTGCGGGCGCGGATCGGAGTCGAGCCGACGCCGAAGAAAACCAGCCGGACATCGCGCAGGCGCGGGCCCTCGGCGCGGGCGCAGGCCGCCAGGCCGACCATGGCGTAGTCGCCACGGCGGCGCGCGAGCTCGGCAAAACCGTAGCGCATGTCAGGCGCCGCGGACGGAAATCGGATCGCAGTGAGAACTTCCCCGGCACCGAGCGCGGTCTCGAACAGGCCCTTGAAGAATTCGTCGGCCGCAACCGTGCGGCGATGGCCTCCCGCTCCGGCGATCTCGACCTCGCCGCCGAGCGCCAGCAGACAGGCGGGCAGTTCGGCCGCCGGATCCGCAAACGCAATCGAGCCGCCGACGGTACCGCGGTTGCGGATCGCGGGGTGCCCGATATGCGGCAGGGCCTGCGCGATCAGGGGCGCCTGCTGCGCCACCACCGGCGAGGCCAGCGCCGCGGCGTGGCGCACGAGCGCGCCGATCTCGACCTTCCCGTTCCGGGTCGCGATGCCGTCCAGCCCGCCGACGCCGTTGATGTCGACCAAAAGCTTGGGCGCATCGAGGCGCATGTTCAAGGTGGCGATCAGACTCTGGCCGCCCGCCAGCACCCGCGCCCCCTCGTGTGCGGCGAGCGCTTCGAGCGCATGCTCGAGCGACCGCGCTTTCGCGTAGGCGAACGGCGCAGGCTTCACGCGTCCCCTCCCCGCAGCCGCGGCGCGGCTGCTCTCTGGTTGGAGAAATTGTCGACGACGACAGCGATCCGGTCAACGGCGTGCCATCGGCCGCCCTGCGCCGCAATGAACCGAATAGCGGCTCGCGAGTTGTCGTGCCGCCGAATGGGAGACCGACGATGGCCAGGGCGCGCAATCAGTCCGTAAGCGTTTTCTTCGATTTCGCCCGGCTCGGCGTGGAAACCTGGATGGTCATGGGCTTGCGCGTCGCCAAGCTTGCGGCAGGCGGCCCCGCCGCCGCGCTGGAAGCGCAGCGCATGGTGGTGGAGAAATCGGCTGCCGCCATGGAAGCGCAACTCGCTGCAGGCGTGGCTTTGGCGACCGGCGTCGGCCACGCGGCAGCCGGGCGCAAAGCGCTCAGCCGCTATCAGCAGCGCGTACGGGCCAATCGGCGACGCCTGATGCGCAGGAAGTGACCGGCATTTCCCAGTGGTGTCGGTACACAGCCGTGCCGCTGCGCCACCTCTCCCCGCTGGGGAGAGGTCGGCGCGCGAAGCGCGCCGGGTGAGGGGGCGTTGGACTTTGCTGGCTCACCCGCCCACGCTTCGCTACGCTCGCGCGACCGACCACTCCCTCTGGGAGAGGTGATTCAGCGCAGCGACAATTGCTTTCGCTATTCCGCCGCGGCCCTGGTGTCGCCGCGGCCCTGCGCCGCCAAGTAGTCCATCGCGGCCTGCACCCCGCCTTTACGGTGGGGAACGCCGGCAAGCGCCAGGCCCATCTCCACGCCAGCAAGCGCGCCGATGATCGCCAGGTCGTTGGTGTCGCCGAGATGACCGATGCGGAACACCTTGCCGGCGAGCTTGGTCAATCCGGTTCCGAGCGAGATGTCGAAATGCTCGAGCGCGGCGCGGCGGAACGCGTCGGCGTCGTGGCCCTGCGGCATCAGCACGCCGGTCAGCGACGACGAGTAGTCGCGCGGCTCGCGGCACCAGATCTCGAGGCCCCAGGCGCGCACCGCGCGGCGCGTCGCCTCGGCATGGCGGTCGTGGCGCGCAAAGACGTTGTCGAGCCCCTCCTCGTGCAGCATGTCGATCGCCTCGGCGAGCCCGTAGAGCATGTTGGTCGCCGGCGTGTAGGGGAAATAGCCCTGCCGGTTGTTGGCGATCATCTCTTCCCACGACCAGTAGGACTTCGGCAGCTTCGCACTCTTGGCGGCGGCCAGGGCCTTCTCGCCGAGCGCGTTGAACGACAGGCCCGGCGGCAGCATCAGTCCCTTCTGCGAGCCGCCGACGGTAACGTCGACGCCCCATTCGTCATGGCGATAGTCGATCGAGGCCAGCGACGATATGGTATCGACCATCAAAAGCGCCGGATGGCGCGCGGCGTCGATCGCCTTGCGCACCTCGCCGATATGCGAGACGCATCCGGTCGAGGTCTCGTTGTGCACCACGCACACCGCCTTGAGCGCGTGGGTGCTGTCGTCGCGCAGCCGCGCTTCGATCGCGCCGGGGTCGGCGCCGGTGCGCCAGTCGGTGGCGATGAATTCCGGCTCGAGACCGAGCTTTTGTGCCATCGTCTTCCACAGCGTGGCGAAATGGCCGGTCTCCACCATCAGCACGCGGTCGCCGGGCGAGAGCGCATTGGTGAGCGCCGCCTCCCAGGCACCGGTGCCGGAGGCCGGATAGATGATCACCGGGCCGGCGCACTTGAAGACGGTCTTGATGCCATCGAGCACGCGGCGCCCGAGCCGGGCGAACTCCGGACCGCGATGGTCGATCACCGGCCGGTCCATCGCGCGCAGGATACGGTCCGGCACCGGCGTAGGTCCGGGGATTTGCAGCACGTGGCGTCCGGCGGTACGAGCGGAGTTCTGCGGCATTTTTCGATACTCGGTTGAACTCTTGATAGGCTGCCGCGCCGAGCATACAAGGTTACGCATCCGCGGAATACGGCTGGTACGCGCTCCGTGATAAGAGGCGATAGTGACGAAGCTGCTGGAGCAAGTCATCGAAAAGCTTAGGAAACTGCCGGAAGCCGAGCAGGATGAAGCGGCCGAGCTGCTTCTCAATCTGGTGGCACGGCGGTACCAGCCCATCGAACTTGATGCGGATACAAGGAGCGCGGTCGAAGAGGGCTTGGCGCAGGTTGAACGCGGCGACGTCGTGAGCGAGGAAGAAATGGGGGCCTTCTTCCGCCGGCTTGGCGTATGAGAATTGTCTATTCCCCTCGTGCCCAAATTGATCTGCTGAACATTTTCTCCTACCTCAACGAGTGGAACCCACGTGCAGCCGTGTCGGTCGTCCGGGAAATCCGCAATCGCCGCCGGGCTGCATGAGAAGTTGAGCAGCGGCAACAATGAGGTAGAGACAGATAAGCGCGCCGTACCCATGTTTTTTTCGGTCGCTTGTGTGGTTAGGTTGCCGGCCTGGTGAGCGAAACGCTCCACAGAGTCCAGCTCCTCGCACGGCGCGGCGAAGTGCAAGTATCGCGGCACGGCTTTCGAGAACTCGCCGCAGATGATATTCTACTCGATGATCTCGTGGCGGGCGTCGAGACTGCTTTGGTGATCGAGGACTATCCTGATTTTTTCAGGGGACCGGCCGTTCTGGTCCTGCAGCGTGACGCGGAAGATCGCCCGGTCCATGTGGTCTGGGGCATTCCGAAAGAGCGCACGACACCTGCAGTGTTGGTCACTGCCTATCGACCCGATCCCACACGGTGGTCTGCAGAACTGACAAGGCGAGGAAGACCGTGAAGAGAAAGACCGTCGAGCTCATCCATGAGGGCAAATACGCGGCTGAAGTGCCCGTCGAATTGATCGAGGAGGAAGGCGGCTGGTCCCCCTATTTTTCGCTGGAGGATGCCAAGAAGCTGGAAGCCGTGCGCGTAGCGCTGCGTCAAGGGGATGTCGAAACCGCCGCAAAATTTGGTCGCGTGTTCGAGCTCACACCGCTGTCGGCATAGTGCGGCCCAACCCGAAGTGATCAAGAACAGACCCGGCTTGGGCTGCGCTGATCCTGGCATGTCGACGCGAGCTGGATAGCGCGCGACGGTCGCCGCCGGTCCCGGCCCGAAAGGCCTGCAATGAGCGCCACCCTGATGCCCGGGCTCGAACGCCGCCTCAAGGCCGAGCTCGCGGGCGACGTGCTGTTCGACCGCTTCAGCCGCGGGCGCTACGCGACCGACGCCTCGCACTACCAGCTGATGCCCCTCGGCGTCGTGATGCCGCGCTCCGTCGCGGAGGCCGAGCGCGCGATCACAATCGCGCGCGCTGAGGGCGTGAGCGTTTTGCCGCGCGGCGGCGGCACCTCGCAGAGCGGCCAGTCCGTCAACCAATCCCTGGTGATCGATTGCTCCAAGCATCTCACCAATATCCTCGAGCTCGACGTGCCCGGCCGCCGCTGCGTGGTCGAGCCCGGCATCGTGCTCGACGAGCTCAATCGCGCCCTCAAGCCGCACGGGCTGTGGTTCCCGGTCGATGTCTCGACCGCCTCGCGCGCGACCATCGGCGGCATGGCCGCCAACAATTCGTGCGGCGGCCGCTCGCTGCGCTACGGCACGATGCGCGACAACACGCTCTCGATCGGGGCCGTGCTGGCGGATGGGGCGCGCACGCAGTTCGGCCCGGTCGCGCCGGACCTTTCGGACCTGCCGGCGGACGCGCCGCTGCGTCCGCTCGCACGCGACCTGCTCGCCATCGCCCGGCGCGAGGCGGACGAGATCGAGCTGCGCTACCCGAAAGTGCAGCGGCGCGTCGGCGGCTACAACCTCGATGCGCTGACCCCCGGCCGCAACGACGTCAACCTCGCGCACATCCTGGTCGGGTCGGAGGGAACGCTCGCGTTCTCGACCCGCATCGAGCTCAAGCTCTGGCCGGTGCTCGGCAAGCGCGCGCTCGGGGTCTGCCATTTCGGGCGCTTCTTCGAGGCGGTGGATGCCGCCCAGCACATCGTCAAGCTCGCGCCGATCGCGGTCGAACTGGTCGACGCGACCATGATTGCGCTGGCGCGCGAGATCGCGATGTTCCGCCCGGCCCTCGATCGCTTCGTGCGCGGCGCGCCCGACGCCCTGCTGCTGGTGGAATTCGACGAGGGGCCGGACGAGAACGCCAAGCGGCTCGCGCGGCTGCATGACCTGATGGGCGAGCTCGGTTTCGGCTGGGACAAGAGCGGCGCCCGCTGGGGCGGGGTCGTCGACGTGCTCGAGCCCGAACTGCAGACCGCGATCGCCGATATCCGCACTTCCGGCCTCAACATCATAATGTCGATGAAGGAGGCTGGAAAGCCGGTCTCCTTCGTCGAGGATTGCGCCGTGCCGCTCGAGCACCTCGCCGACTATACCAGCCGCCTCACCGACATCTTCGAGAAGCACGGCACGCGCGGCACCTGGTACGCGCACGCCTCCGTCGGCTGCCTGCACGTGCGGCCGGTGCTCAACCTGCGGCTCGACAAGGACGTCAAGGCGATGCGGGCGATCGCCGAGGAGGCCTTCGCCATGGTGCGCGCCTACAAAGGCTCGCATTCGGGCGAGCACGGCGACGGCATCGTGCGTTCCGAGTTCCACGCCGCGATGTTCGGGCCCGCCTTGGTGTCCGCGTTCGAAGAGGTCAAGGATCGCTTCGATCCGGTCGGCCTGTTCAATCCCGGCAAGATCGTGCGCACGCCGAAGTTCGACGACCGGCGCACCTTCCGCTACGGCCCCGGCTATCGCGCCGAGGAGCTTGCGACCGCGCTCGACTGGTCCGACTATCCCGGCGCCGGCGGCGGATTTCAGGGTGCCGTCGAGATGTGCAACAACAACGGCGCCTGCCGCAACGTGGCGGGCGGCGTGATGTGCCCGTCCTACCGGGTCACGCGCAACGAGCGCGACACCACCCGCGGGCGCGCCAACACCCTGCGGCTGGCGATTACCGGCCAGCTCGGGCCGGACGCACTCACCTCCGACGCCATGGCCGCGACGCTGAAACTCTGCGTCTCGTGCAAGGCCTGCCGGCGCGAGTGCCCGACCGGCGTCGACATGGCGCGGATGAAGATCGAGGTGCAGGCCGCGCGCGCGCAAAGGCACGGCCTGTCGTTGCACGACCGCCTGGTCGGCTGGCTGCCGCGATACGCGCCTCTCGCCGCTCGGGCGCCTTGGCTGCTCAACCTGCGCGACCGCCTGCCCGGCCTCGCCGCGCTGTCGGAGGCGGTCGCCGGCTTCGGCGCAGGCCGCCGCTTGCCGCGCTGGCGCCGCGACGCGTTTCGCGAGCCTGTGGAACCGCTCGGGCCGGAGCAGGGCAGCGAGGTGGTGCTGTTCGCCGATACGTTCAACCGCGCGTTCGAGCGCGAGACCATCGACGCGGCCGCCCGCGTGCTGGTTGCGGGCGGATACCGGGTGCACTTCGCCCGACCTGCGAAAGGCCCACGTCCGCTCTGCTGCGGACGCACGTTCCTGTCGATCGGCCGTGTCGATCAGGCGCGGCTGGAGGCCGAGCGCACGATCGCGGCACTCGCTCCGTTCGTCGAGCGCGGCGTGCCGATCGTCGGCCTCGAGCCGAGCTGCCTCTTCAGTTTTCGCGACGAGATTCCCGCCATGATCGCAAGCGAAAGCACCAGGCGCATTGCGGGACACGCGCTTCTGCTCGAGGAATTTCTCGCGCGCGAGGCTGCGGCCGGCCGCCTCACCCTTCCGCTGGCGCCGATCGGCGGGCGTGCGCTGCTGCACGGGCACTGTCATCAGAAGGCGTTCGGTGTCCTCGGCGCCAGCGAAACCGTGCTCAGGCTGGTGCCCGAGCTCACGGTCGAGACCGTGGAGTCGAGTTGCTGCGGCATGGCCGGCGCGTTCGGCTACGACGCCGAGACGATCGAGATCTCGCGCGCCATGGGCGAGCTGTCACTGTTGCCGGCGGTGCGCGCGGCCGTCCCCGATACCTGGATCGTTGCGGACGGAACCTCGTGCCGGCATCAGATCAAGGACGGAACCGGGCGCGAGGCGCAGCACGTCGCGCGCCTTCTGGCGGCCAGCCTCGATCGCGGCCGCGCGGCCGAGGCAGCGGGAGCGCTCACGGACCCTTAAGCGCCATCGCCCTGTCGATCAGGGCCTGCCCTTCCGGTACCGCCGCCGCGAAGAATCGAATGCACTTGCCAACTCTCCCCTTTGGAGTCGGCATGGTTGTGTGGACGGCGTCGGACGTGGCATTTTGTCGAGCCTGCCCGCCGGACACCGTTGCATTCACTCCCAACCTGGACCCCGACAGCCATGCCCCATCGCTGCGCCATCCTGGACGACTATCAGAAGGTCGCGCTCAAGCTCGCGGATTGGTCAGCGGTCGCGCAGGACCTCGACATCGAGGTGTTCTCGGCGCCGATGGCCGACCAGCGGCGCACGGTCGAGGCGCTGCGCGATGCCGAAATCGTCTGCCTGATGCGCGAGCGCACGCCGTTTCCGCGCGCCGTCATCGAGGCGCTGCCGAAGCTCAAACTCATTGTCACGACCGGCATGCGCAATGCGGCGATCGATGTGGCCGCCGCGCAGGAGCGCGGGGTCGTGGTGTGCGGGACCTCGACGGCGCACCATCCGACCGCCGAGCTCGCCTTCGGGCTCATGCTCGATCTGGCGCGCAAGATCAGCTTCGAGGACGGGCAGCTCAGAAAGGGCGTCCCCTGGCAGACGACGATCGGCGTCGACCTCGTCGGCAAGACGCTCGGCCTGCTGGGGCTCGGCAAGCTCGGGTCGCGGGTGGCGCGCTATGCGCAGGCGTTCGAGATGAGCGTGCTCGCCTGGAGCCAGAACCTGACCGAAGCGCGATGCCAGGAGCTGGGCGTCGGCTATGCCGGCAAGGAAGAGCTGCTGCGCCGATCGGATTTCGTCAGCATCCATCTGGTCTTGAGTCCGCGCACCCGTGGGCTGATCGGCGCTGCCGAGCTCGCGCTGATGAAGCCGACGGCGTTCCTGATCAACACCTCCCGCGGGCCGATCGTGGACGAGAACGCCCTGATCGAGGCGCTGCAAAATCGCCGGATCGCGGGTGCCGGCATCGATGTCTATGACGTCGAGCCGTTGTCGGTCGCACACCCGTTGCGCCGCCTGCCCAATGCCGTGCTCACCCCGCACCTTGGCTACGTCACCGAGGACAACTATCGCATCCTCTATCGCGAGACCGTGGAGGACATCCGCGCCTGGCTCGACGGCAAGCCGATCCGCCTGCTCACCGCAGGCAAGTGAAGCCCCGATGTTGTCGGAGCAGCCGATCTTCACGGTGCGCGCCGAGCTTGCGGAGATCCTGCATTTCGGCGCGACGCCGCTCGGCGTTCGACGCGTGATCAATATTCTGGGCGGACGGGTCGAAGGGCCGAGACTGCGTGGACGGATCCTCCCCGGCGGGGCAGATTGGCAGCTCATCCGGGCGGACGCGGTCGCCGATATCCATGCCCGCTACACCATTCAAGCCGACGACGGCGCCCATATCCTGGTCGAAAGCCTGGGGCTGCGGCATGGTCCGCCGGACGTGATCGAGCAGCTTGCGCGCGGGGACGCGGTCGATCCCTCGCGCTACTATTTCCGCACGGTCATGCGCTTCGAGACCGCCGATCCGCAGTTCGCCTGGCTCAACCGCATCATCGCGCTCGCCCGCGGCGCGCGCGAGCGGCTGGCCGTGAGGCTGGACGTGTTCGAGGTGCTCTGAGACATTCGGCGACCGGGTTTTCAGCAAGAGGGAAGCAACGATGGATCCAAAGGGACACGCCGCCGTCGTCACCGGCGGAGGCTCCGGCCTAGGCGCCGAGACCGCCGCCCAGCTCGCCCAGGCGGGCGCGAAGGTGGCGGTGCTCGATGTCAATCTCGACGGCGCGCGCCAAGTCGCGGACAAGATCGGCGGGATCGCCGTCCGGTGCGACGTGGCCGATGCCGACAGCGCGGTCGCCGCGCTCAAGGAAGCGCGCGAACGACACGGCGCTGCGCGCATCCTGATCAACTGCGCCGGCGTCGGCACCCCCAAGCGCATCGTCGGCCGCGACGGGCCGATGCCGCTGCCCGAATTCGAGCGCGTGATCCGGATCAACCTGATCGGCTCCTTCAACATGATGCGGCTCGTCGCCGCCGAGGCGGGCAAGCTTGATCCGCTGCCGGGCGACGAGCGCGGCGTCATCATCTCGGTCGCGTCGGTTGCGGCGTACGAAGGGCAGATCGGACAGGCCGCCTATTCGTCCTCCAAAGGAGGAATTGCCGCACTGACCATGCCGGCGTCGCGGGAGTTCGCGCAGTTCGGCGTGCGCGTGCTGGCGATCGCGCCGGGCATTTTCGCGACCCCGATGCTGGCCGCCCTGCCGCAGGAAGCGCAGGACAGCCTCGGCGCCTCGGTGCCCTACCCGAAGCGGCTCGGGCAGCCGAGCGAGTTCGCTGCGCTCGTGCTCCACTGCGTGACCAACCAGTATCTCAACGGCGAGGTGATCAGGCTCGACGGCGCGTTGCGCATGGCGCCGCGCTGAATGCCATGTTCAGCCATACCCGAGGTCTGCAGATCGAATGGGGTCATTGCGACCCGGCCGGCATCGTCTTCAATCCGCGATTCTTCGAGTTCTTCGACTGGAACACGGCGCTGCTGCTGGAGCGGGCGCTCGGCGTGAACAAATACGAGGTGCTGAAGAAATACGGCGGCGCCGGCATTCCGTTGGTTGAAACGCGCGCCAAGTTCCTGGCGCCATGCCGCTACGGCGACATGGTCGAGGTCACCTCGACGGTGGCGCGGCTCGGGCGATCGAGCTTCGACGTCGCGCACCGCCTGATCAACGACGGCAAGCTCGCGGTCGAAGGCTTCGAGACCAGGGTATGGACCGGCCGCGACCCGGACGACCCTGCTCGCATCAAGGCCCAGCCAATCCCGCAGGAGATCGTCGAGCGATTTCGATTCGGCGAGTGAAAGATATCGGCTCACTCCAATTCCGCGGCGATCCGGCGCAGGATGCGCAAGAAGCGTGCTCGCTCGGCCGTGCCGATGACGCGGTCGAGATTGTCCTCGTGGCGCCGTGCGCATTCGGTGAGCTTAAGCAGCAACTCCTCGCCGGCGGTAGTCAGCGCGAGCCGATAGGCGCGCCGGTCGCGGCGCGTACGCGTGCGGCTGACCAGCCCGCGCCGAACCAGATCATCGAGCGCCGGCGTCAAGGTTGATTTGTCGCGCGCATTGGCGCGGCTCAGCGCGGTCTGGCCGATCCCGGGATTGCTGCCGATCAGGGTGAGGATGGCGAAGCGCCCGGGGCGCAAATCGATATCCTGCGCCTGGCGGGCGAAGGCGTGGAACGAAGCGGTCTGCGCCATGCGCAGGTGAAATCCGACCCAACCGGCAAGCGGCCCATAGTTGATGCCATCGAGCGCGCCCCTGCCGTCGGGCGGGCCGTTCTCCCTCGATACACCAGCCTTGCTGCGCGCCAATGGTGATCCTGCAGAATGCTGCGGCTGCTCAACGTCGCCGTGGCCGGCAGCGGCAATTGTTTTATATCCAACTATTCCGCTTTACTATGCGGCAGAGTTGGGGCTCAATGACAAAAATCGACCATCGCCAACACGTTGAAGGAGGAGCGACATGCCGTTGCATCTGCCACGATGCTTGCCGGCGCTGGCGGCGGCCTTGGGCATTCTTTCGCTCGGCTTCCCCGGGGTCGCAAACGGGCAGGACAAGACGTTCGAGCTCCGGATCTCGCACTGGGTGCCGCCGTCGCATCCGCTGCAGAAGGCATTGGAGGACTGGGGCAGCTCGATCGAGAAGGCGACCAACGGAACGGTCAAATACAAGGTGTTCCCGGCGCAGCAGCTCGGCAAGGCGTTCGACCATTACGACATGGCGCGCGATGGCATCGCCGACGTCACCTACATCAATCCCGGCTACCAGCCCGGCCGCTTCCCCATCATCGGCGCGGGCGAGCTGCCGTTTTTGATGTCCGACGCCAAGGGCGGATCGCAGGCGCTCGACGCCTGGTACCGCAAGTACGCCGCCCAGGAGATGAAGGACGTGAAATTCTGCCTGGGGTTCGTGCACGATCCGGGCGCGATCCACTCGCGCAGCAAGAAAGTGACGGTGCCGGGCGATATCAGGGGCATGAAGATTCGGCCGGCGCAGGCGACGATCGCGGCTTTCGTGACGCATCTGGGAGGCAACAACGTGCAGGCGAGCGCGCCCGAAGTGCGCGATATCCTGGAGAAGGGCGTCGCCGACGCCGTCACCTTCCCGTGGGGCTCGATCCCGCTGTTCGGGATCGACAAGGTCGTGAAATACCACATGGACGCTCCGCTGTACGTCAGCACCTTCGCCTGGATCATCAACAAGACGAAGTACGAGCAGATGTCGGCTGCGCAGAAAAAGGCGATCGACGACCATTGCACCAACGAGTGGGCGCTGAGGGTGGCGGCGCCCTGGGCCGACTTCGAGCATGCCGGCGTCGCCAAGCTCAAGGCCGACCCAAACCGCGAGGTCTACAAGATCTCGGACGCGCAGCTCGCCGAATGGCGACAGGCGGCGGAGCCGCTGACCAAGGCTTGGGCCGACAACGTGCGCAAGGCCGGCGGCGACCCGGACGCCATCCTCAAGGAGCTCAAGGCGCAGCTCAACCAGTACAAGGCCGCCTATTGATGGGCGGCGCGGCCACGTCCGTCGTCGGCCGGTTCATTGACCCGATCGAGACAGCGGCGGCGAGCGCGCTCGCCGCCGTTGCCGCAATGACGGCGCGCTGACGGCGGGGAGCGGAAAGCGTGGCGCGCAACCTGATGGACCGTTTCATCGATTCGATCGAGTGGATCGCCGCCTTCTTCGTCGGCGTCGTCGCGCTCGACGTGTTCGTTTCGGTCCTGCTGCGCTACTTCTTCGGCATCTCGATCCCGGACGCCTACGATTTCGGTCAGTACCTGCTCGGGATCCTGATCTTCTGGGGCATCGCCGCCACCAGCTATCGCGGGACCCACATCACCGTCGACCTGGTGTGGGCGAATGTCGGCCCGCGCTGGCAACGCGCGATCGACATCTTCGCGACGCTCGTTCTGCTGTTCGTGGTGTCGGTGCAAACCTACACCCTGTTCGACAAGACGGTGAGCACGCGCGATGCCAACCTGCTCACCTTCGATCTCCGGCTCCTGGTCTGGCCGTTCTTCGCGCTCGCCTGGATCGGCGATGTGGCCGCGGTCCTGCTCATTGCGGTGCGCACGTGGCGGCTCATGTTCCATCCCGAGCTGATTGCGCGTCCGGACCCGCTGGCGCGGCCGGTGGAGTAAGATCGCCCCGATGAGCACGGACGCGGTCGCGATCATCGGCTTCGTTGCGCTGTTCGTGCTGATGCTGCTGCGCGTGCCGGTCGGCATGGCGATGGGCCTGGTCGGCGTCAGCGGCTTCGCCTACCTGACGAGCGGCGGTCCGGCCTTGAAGATCGTCGGCCACACGACCATGCGCACCGTGACCGACTTCAACTTCGCAGTCGTTCCGCTGTTTCTGCTGATGGGGGCGTTCGCCTCGACGTCCGGCATGAGCCGGGAGCTGTTCCGCGCCGCCAACGCGTTCCTGGGGCATCTGCGGGGCGGGCTCGGAATGGCGACGATCGCGGCATGCGCGGCGTTCGCGGCCATTTGCGGCTCGTCGGTGGCGACCGCCGCGACGTTTTCCAAGGTGGCGTATCCGGAGATGCGGCGGTTCGGCTATCCACAGTCGTTCGCCACCGGCGTGATCGCCGCCGGCGGCACGCTCGGCATCATGATCCCGCCGTCGACGGTGTTCGCCATCTACGGCCTGATCACCGAGCAGGACGTCGGCAAGCTGCTGATCGCCGGCATCATCCCCGGCATCCTGGCGACCGCCATGTACATCGCCACCATCACGATCATCGGCATCGCAAGGCCCGGATTCTTGCCCGCCGGCCCGGCGGCCCCGACCAAGGAGCGCATCGCCGCGCTCGGCAATGTATGGGCGACGCTGTTGCTGTTCGCCTTTGTGATCGGCGGCCTCTATGGCGGGCTGTTCACCGCGACCGAGGCGGCAGGCGCCGGCGCCGGCGGCGCCTTCATCATCGGGCTCGCGCGCGGACGCCTCTCCCGCGACGACATCCTGCGCTCGCTCTTGGAGACGACGCGTACTACCGCGGCCGTCTTCACCATCCTGATCGGCGCACTCTTGTTCGGATATTTCCTCACCATCACGCAGACGCCGCAGAAGGTGACCGAGTTCCTCACCGGGCTCGGCATCGGCCGCTACGGCGTGCTCGCGCTGATCATGCTGATGTATCTCGTGCTCGGCTGCCTGATGGATGCGCTCGCGATGATCATCCTGACGGTCCCGATCATCTTTCCTGTGATCAAGGAGCTCGGATTCGATCCGATCTGGTTCGGCGTCATCATCGTCATGACGGTCGAGCTCGGCCTCATCCATCCGCCGGTCGGCATGAACATCTTCGTCATCAAGAGTGTGATCGAGGACGTGAAGATCTCGACGATCTTCTATGGCGTCTCGCCCTTCATCGTCACCGACCTGATCCGGCTGCTGATCCTCATTGCGTTTCCGATCCTTTCAACCTGGCTGCCGTCGCAAATGTGACCGCGAAGCGCGCAACCCTCGCGCTCGGAGACCGACATGGAACGCTCGTTCAAGAAGGAAGTACAAGCCCTGACCCTAGGCGCGGGCGAGACCTTCCGCGGCGAAGGCATCCTGGCCGTCACCAAGGCCTTGCTGCAGTCGGGCGTGAGCTACGTCGGCGGCTACCAGGGCGCGCCGGTCTCGCACCTGCTCGACGTCATGGTCGAGGCCGAGGACCTGCTGGGCGAGCTCGGCGTCCACGTCGAGACCTGCACCAACGAGGCCGCGGCCGCCGCGATGCTCGGCGCCTCGATCAACTATCCGCTGCGCGGCGCGGTGACCTGGAAATCGATCGTCGGCACCAACGTGGCTGCCGACGCGCTCTCCAACCTCGCCTCGCCCGGCGTTATCGGCGGCGCGCTGATCATCATCGGCGAGGACTACGGCGAGGGCGCGAGCGTCATCCAGGAACGCTCCTACGCCTACGCGATGAAATCGTCGATGTGGCTCCTCGACCCGCGGCCCGACCTGCCGACCATCGTGCGCATGGTCGAGAAGGGTTTCGAGCTGTCGGAGGCGAGCCATGCGCCGGTCATGCTCGAGCTGCGCATCCGCGCCTGCCACGTGACCGGCGAGTTCACCGCCAAGGACAACGTGCGCCCGCGGCATTCCGCGCGCGAGCCCTTGCCGCCCGCCCGCTTCGACTACGGCCGGCTCGCGCATCCGCCGGTCACGTACGCGCAGGAACGGCTGAAGGTCGACGAGCGGCTGCCGGCAGCCCGAAGGTTCATTGTCGACCACGGGCTCAACGAACTTATCGACGGGAATCTCGGCGATATCGGTATTGTCGTGCTGGGCGGGCTGTTCAACGGGGTGAGCCGGGCGCTCGCGCGGCTCGGCCTCGCCGACCTGTTCGGCCAGTTGCGCGTTCCGACTTTGGTGCTCAACGTCGCCTACCCGCTGGTGCCGGAAGAGATCGGACGTTTCTGCGCCGGCAAGCGCGCAGTGCTGGTGATCGAGGAAGGCTATCCGGACTATGTCGAGCAGCAGATCAACGTCGAGCTGCGACGCGCCGACCTACACACACGCGTGCTCGGCAAGGGCTGCCTGCCGAAGGCCGGCGAATATACCGCGGAGGTTCTACTCAACGGCATCGCGGCTTTTCTTGCCGAGGCGCGCCCCGCCGGAATCGACGTCGATGCGCTTGTCGCCTGCGCGCGCCAGGCGAGCTCGCACCGGCAAGCCGCTGCCGAAACCGTCGGCGAATTGCCGGCGCGTCCGCCGACATTCTGTACCGGCTGCCCGGAGCGGCCGGTGTTCAGCGCCATCAAGCTCATGCAGCGCGACCTCGGCCCGACCCACATCAGCGCCGATATCGGCTGCCACTCGTTCGCGACCTTTGCGCCGTTCAGCATGGGCAACTCGATCCTCGGCTATGGCATGAGCCTCGCGAGCGCGGCCGCGGTCGCGCCCAACCTCGACCGGCGCCCGATCGCGGTGATGGGCGACGGCGGCTTCTGGCACAACGGCGTCATCACCGGCGTGGCCTCGACCCTGTTCAACAAGGGCGACGGCGTGCTGGTGATCATGCAGAACGGCTACACCTCCGCGACCGGGCAACAGTTCATGCCATCGAGCGCGGTCGGCCGCGGCGGCAGTGCACCCGGCATGGACATCGAGGCGACACTGCGCTCGATGGGAGTGACCTGGCTGCGCAAGGTGCGCACCTACGGCGTCGCCGTCATGGTCAAGGCGCTGAAGGAGGCAATGCGTGCTACCGAGCGCGGCTTGAAGGTGATTATCGCCGACGGCGAATGCCAGCTCGCGCGCCAGCGGCGGCTGCGCGTGGAGGAGGCAGGCCAGCTCGAGCGGGGCGAGCGCGTGGTGCGGGTGCGCTACGGGGTCGACGAGGAGATCTGCACCGGCGATCACTCCTGCATCAGACTCTCCGGCTGCCCGTCGCTCACCGTCAAACCCAATCCCGACCCTCTGCGCAGCGATCCGGTCGCGACCGTAATCGAAAGCTGCGTCGGGTGCGGGCTGTGCGGAGAGGTCGCACACGCGGCGGTGCTGTGCCCGTCGTTCTATCGCGCCGAGATCATCCACAATCCGACTTGGCGTGATCGTGCGCTGCATCGCCTGCGCCGGCGCGTGATCGCGTGGCTGGGAGCGGGCCATGCCGCCGCGTCCTCGCCCGTCGTTGCACGGGAGGAACATGGAGAGGTCGAACGCCAGCCCCGCTCCTCGCCCTTCGTCCGCAGGCCAGCAACAGAGGCGGGTGCTCCGTCGCCCACACCATCCGAAGCGGCGAAACAGCAGACCGGCACGATCGGCGCCGGCCTGCAACCCGTGAAGATCCTGATCGCTGCGCTCGGCGGCGAGGGCGGCGGCGTGCTGACCGATTGGATCGTGGGCGCGGCCGAACGCGTCGGCCTGCCGGTTCAGAGCACGTCGATCCCCGGCGTCGCGCAGCGCACCGGGGCGACCACGTATTATGTGGAGATCCTGCCGACACCGCGGAGCGAGCTCGCGGGGCGCCGCCCGGTGCTGGCGTTGCAACCCGTTATCGCCGACGTCGACCTCGTGGCCGCGAGCGAATTGCTCGAGGCGGGCCGCGCGGTCGCGTCGGGTTTCGTGACGCCTGACCGCACGCTGATGATTGCGTCGACGTCGCGCGCGTATCTTGTCAGCGAGAAGATGGCGATGGGCGACGGCCGCTACGACGACCAGCGCCTGATCGATGCCATTGAGCGCAACGCTGAGGATTACGTGCTGTTCGATATGGCGGCGCTGGCCAAGCGGAGCGGCTCGATGATCAATGCGGTGCTGCTCGGCGCCATGGCCGGCTGCGGACGTCTGCCCATTCCGGCAGAGGCGTTCGAGGACGCTATCCGGGCCGAGAACCGGGCGGTCGAGAGTAATTTGCAAGGATTCCACGCCGGTTTCACGGCGGCGCGCCAAGCCGCAAGCCTTTCGACGCCTCCGGAAGCGAGAGGCTCGTCGTGCCGTGCCGAGCCGATCGAAGCGTTCGAGCAGGAAATTGCCGAAAGCATGCCGAAGGCTGCGAGCGACGTGATCGTGCAAGGCGTCCGCCGGCTCGTGGCCTACCAGGATCCCGGCTACGCGCGCCTCTATCTCGACCGCCTGCGCCCGATCCGGGACGCGGACGAGACGAGTGGCGCCGACGGGCGCCTGGTGCGTGAGACGGCGCGCCATCTCGCCGTCCGCATGTCGTACGAGGATGTGATCCGCGTCGCACAAGCCAAGACCGATCCGGCGCGGCTTGCCCGCATCGAGGCCGCAATGGGCGTAAGGCCTGGCCAGCCGCTCGCGGTTGCCGAGTTCCTGAAGCCGGGCGTCGAGGAATTGTGCTCAGTTTTGCCGCCGAGCCTTGCCCGTCGCATCCTGGACGTGGCCGAGCGGCGCGGCTGGCTCGGGCGCGTCCACTGGGGCATGGAGGTCAATACGCTCTCGCTATGGGGCTACTTGCGCCTGCGGCTGTTGGCCAAGTTGGGCCGGTGGCGCCGCAAGACGTTGCGGTTTGAGGAGGAGCAGGCGGCGATCGAAGTTTGGCTCGGCCTGATCGTCGACGCGGCCCGCCTGTCAGCCGCCGTGGCGCTGGAAGTCGCCGGGTGTGCCCGGTTGATCAAGGGCTATGGCGACACCCTAAAGCGAGGCACGGCAAACTATCGGCTGATCGAGGAACGCGTCATTCGGCCGGCCTTGGCCGGGAAATTCGGAGCCGGGCAGGCCGCGGACGCCATCGCCAGCGCGTGCGCCGCCGCCTTGGCCGATCCGGAGGGCGAAAGCCTCGCCCGCTGCCTCGCCGATATCGAGCGGCAATCGGCCTATGCGGTAGCGGCCGAGTAGACCGAAATGGGTCCGAAACGTCACCCTCTCAGGCAACTTAACCGCGCTCCGGGCGTTGAGTTGCCGCGGTTGCGGTCGCGCAGGAACGTTCCGCGCCCGCGCGGCCCGTGGAGGGGCGATGAACCAGCAGCAGAAAGTGGCGCGCCTGAAACCGGAAGGCCGCGGCACGTCGCAACGCGACGAGGCGCCTGACGCCGGACGCAGTGGGAACCGCGCAATTCCTGCGTCCAGCGTGTCGGAAGCGGCGGCCTCGCAGGTTCAGGTCACAGCCCCGGAGTCGCCGTCGAGCGCCGAGGTCAGCTGGGACGAGCTCAGCCAATTTGCCCTCATCGGCATCGGCTTCGTGGTGGCGATTGCCGCCTTCTACTTCGCGCGCTCGATCCTGATGCCGGTGCTGGCGGCAACCATCATCGGCATCACGCTCAGCCCGATCCAGAAACATGCCGAGCGCTACCGCATCCCGCCGATCGTCACGGGCGTGGCCCTGATGCTTCTGCTCTGCGGAGGCCTATGGCTCGGGATAGTGCTGGCTGCCGACCCCCTTACCGAGTGGGTTGCAAGGGCACCCGAACTGGGCGGCTTGCTCAAGGAAAAGCTGCAGCTGCTCGACCGGCCGCTTGCGATGCTGCGCGAGTTGCAGAACGCCGTCTCCGGCGCTGCCGGCGCTGCCGGCGTCGCCAAGCCGATCGTTGCGGTCGAAACCAGTCCCGCTCAGATTGCCCAGCAGGCCTTGTTCATCATCACGCCGGCCCTGACCGAGCTCGTGATCTTTTTCGGAACGCTGCTGTTCCTGCTGGTGGGCATTACCCGCATACGCCGCCAGTTGATCGTATTTTTCTCGAGCCGCGATGCGCGGCTGACGGTCGTACGCATCTGGAACGACGTCGAGCAGAACCTGATCGCCTATCTGGCGACGGTGACGATCATCAATCTCGGCCTCGGCGTCGTGACGGCCGGATTGTTGTACATGCTCGGATTCCCGAATCCCATAGCCTTCGGCATCCTCATCAGCGTCCTTAACTACGTTCCCTATATCGGCGCCGCCATCTTCGTCGCCATCCTGTTCGTGGTCGGCCTGATCGCTCTGCCGACGCTAGGCGGGGCCGTGCTCGCACCCGCGCTGTTCGTCGCCATCGCGACCATCGAGGGGCAACTCATCACGCCGGCGATCGTCGGACACCGTCTGACGATGAGCCCGTTCCTGGTGTTTCTGGCGCTGGCGTTTTGGGCCTGGCTATGGGGACCGCTCGGCGCGTTCCTGGCCACGCCGTTCCTGATCGTCTGCCTGGTGGTGATCGGTCACCTGTTCCCGCGCAAAGACAACGGCGCGCTGCCCGGCTAGCCCGCATTTCTCAAACTGCTAGCCGGGGCGGCCTAAGCGCGCAACACGCCGCCGGTGCGCTTGACCACCTCGGCCACGATCCTTGTGCCGACCGCGTCGATTTCCGCGTCGGTCATGGTGCGCTCGTGCGGCTGCAGCGTCACCGCGATCGCGATCGACTTCTTTCCCGGCTCGATGCCGGGTCCCTGATAGACGTCGAAGACCGTCACCGCGGAGATCAGCTTGCGGTCGGCGTTCTGCGCCGCGCGCACGATATCGCCTGCCTTGACGG
Organism: uncultured Alphaproteobacteria bacterium; assembly: GCA_963788095.1. GTDB lineage: Bacteria > Pseudomonadota > Alphaproteobacteria > Rhizobiales > Xanthobacteraceae > CAVTXS01. The sequence goes on from CAWBFP010000022.1 coordinate 276,251, forward strand.
CGGCGTCGACCGCGAAAGCGAAATCGCGCTGCACCGGCTGGAACGGTGCCAGTTCAAGCGCGCGCTTGCTGCGCGTCGGCTTGGCTTTCGGCTCCGGAATGCGGTCGAGAATGACCTCGAATGCGACCAGCGGGCCCTCCGCCCCCAGCGCTTCGAGCGCGCGCGGATGCAGTTCGCCGAAGTGGCCGAGCACGTTCTGCGGCCCGATCTGGAGCGCGCCGGAACGGCCGGGGTGGAACCAGGATGGCCCGCCCGGCACGGTCGTCACGGCGGCCACCGGCGTCCCGGCCGCGGCCAGCACGGCGAGGGCATCGGCCTTGACGTCGAAGGCGTCAACTTCCTCCGCTTCGGTCGACCAGTGGCGGCCGGCACCGGCGGGCTTGGCCAAGGATCGGCGGATCCCGGCCGCCGCGGTGAGCTGATCCTCGGGCAGGTCGCCCTGAAACACCTGCCCGACCTCGAACAGCGCCACGTCCGGGAAGCCGCGGTCGGCATTCCGCTGCGCGGCGGCAACCAGTCCCGGAATGATGCTCGGCCGCATGTCGGAGAGGTCGGCCGCGATCGGGTTGGCGAGCGCGAGCTCCGGCTTGCCGCCACCGAACATCGCAGCCTGCGCCCGCGAGATGAACGACCACGTCACCGCTTCGACCAGGCCGCGGGCGGCGAGCGCGCGCCTGGCCTTGCGGGTGCGCGACTGCCCGACCGTGAGGACCGGCTTGCGCGGCGCGTCACCGCGATCGAAGGGGGTTGGCTGCACGCGGTCGACGCCCACGATGCGGACCACCTCCTCGACGATGTCCGCCTTGCCCTCGATGTCGGGCCGCCATGACGGGACGGTAACCTTGACGACGTCGCCCTGTCCGGCCACGAGGAAGCCGAGTTGTCCCAGCACGCGGCGGATTTCCGGCACCGCGACGTCGAGCCCGGTGAGCCGTTTCACCTCGCCCACTGGGAAGTCAATGATCTTGTCGGGCGCCTGCGGGTTGCCGGCAACAAAAATCTCCGAAGGCGTTCCGCCGCAGAGGTCGAGCACCAGCCTGGTCGCAAGCTCGAGCCCCGGCACCGTGAAGGCCGGATCGACGCCGCGCTCGAAGCGGTAGCGCGCGTCCGATTGGATGCCGAGCTTGCGTCCCGTCTGCGCGACGTTCTGCGGAATCCACAAGGCCAATTCGATCAGCACATCGGTCGTCGCCTCGGAAACGCCGCTTGCCTCGCCGCCCATGATGCCGGCCAGCGATTCGACGCCCCGCTCGTCGGCAATCACACACATCGTCTCGTCGAGCACGTAGGTCTTGCCGTCGAGCGCAAGCAATGTCTCGCCGCGCCGCGCGCGCCGCACCGTCAGGTTCCCCTGCACCTTGGCGGCCTCGAACACGTGCAGCGGCCGGCCGCGATCGAACGTAATCAAGTTGGTGATGTCGACCAGCGCATTGATCGGCCGCAGCCCGATCGCGGTCAGCCGCCGTTGCAACCACTCCGGCGAGGGGCCGTTGCGGACGCCCCTGACAAGCCGCAACGCGAACGCTGGGCACAGCGAGTCGCCGTCGGGAAAATCGAGCTTGACCGTGATGGGCGAAGGGAACGCGCCCGGCACCGGCTTGATCGCCGCGTCCTTGAACGCGCCAAGTCCGGCGGCCGCAAGATCGCGCGCGATGCCGTGCACGCCGGTGCAATCCGGCCGGTTCGGGGTGAGCCCGATTTCGATCACCGGATCGCTCAGCCCCGCCCACTCGACGTAGCGCGCGCCGACCGGAGCGTCCGCCGGCAGGTCGATGATGCCCTCGTGGTTGTCGGAAATCTCGAGCTCGGCCTCGGACAGCAGCATGCCGCGGCTCTCGACGCCGCGGATGGTGCCGACGCCAAGCGTGATGTTCTTTCCTGGAATAAAGGCCCCGGGCCTGGAGAACACGCCCTTCATCCCGGCGCGCGCGTTGGGCGCGCCGCACACGACCTGCACCGGATCGCCCGCACCAGTGTCGACCATGCACACGCGCAGGCGGTCCGCATTCGGGTGCTGCTCGGCGGAGATGACCCGCGCGATCGTGAAGGCGGCAAGCGCCTGCGCCTTGTCCTCGATGCTCTCGACCTCGAGCCCGATCATCGTCAGCGTCTTGACGATGTCGTCGGGCGACGCCTCGGTGTCGATATGCTCCTTGAGCCAGGCGAGGGTGAACTTCATGTGCTCAACCCTCCCGCCAGCGTGGGAAAATCCAGCGGGCGGAAGCCATAGTGCTCGAGCCAGCGCACGTCGGCCTCGAAGAACTGCCGCATGTCCGCCATGCCGTACTTGAGCATGGCGATGCGATCGATTCCCATTCCCCAGGCAAAGCCTTGGTAGACATCGGGATCGAGGCCGCAGTTCTTGAGCACGTTCGGATGCACCATCCCGCAGCCGAGGATTTCCAGCCAATCCTCGCCTTCGCCGAAACGGATCTCGCCCTTGTCACGTCGGCACTGGACGTCAACTTCGAGAGACGGCTCGGTGAACGGGAAGAACGACGGACGGAACCGCATCGTCACGTCGTCCACTTCAAAGAAGGCCTTGCAGAATTCGCGCAGGATCCACTTCAGGTGACCAAGGTGCGATCCCTGGTCGATCACCAGCCCCTCGACCTGATGGAACATCGGCGTGTGAGTCTGGTCGGAATCGACCCTGTAGGTGCGGCCCGGACAGATCACCCGGATCGGCGGCTTCTGCGCCAGCATGGTGCGGATCTGCACCGGCGAAGTGTGCGTGCGCAAGAGCATGCGCGAGCCATCCGGCTTGGGATTGAAGAAGAAGGTGTCCTGCATATCCCGCGCCGGATGGTCTTCGGGAATGTTGAGCTTGGTGAAGTTGAGATCGTCGGTCTCGATGTCGGGGCCTTCGGCGACCGCGAAGCCCATGTCGGCAAAGATTGCGGTCAGCTCGTCCATCACCTGGCTCACCGGATGGATGCGCCCGACCTCGGCGGGCGGCTCCCGCACCGGCAAGGTCACGTCGACGGTCTCGGTGTTGAGACGCGCGTCGAGTGTCGCGTCCTTCAAAGCCTGCCGGCGCGCCGCGATCGCTTCGGTGACGCGATCCTTCAGACTGTTGATCAGCGGGCCCTTCTGCTTGCGCTCGTCCGGCGTCATCGCGCCGAGCGTCTTGAGCAGCTCCGACACGGAGCCCTTCTTGCCGAGGGCGCCAACTCGAACGGTTTCCAGGGCCGCTTCGTCCGGCGCGGCGGCGACGGCGCCGAGAATGTCCCGCTCCAATGTGTTCGGATCCGACATCGCCTCACTCCGGCAAACGGGGCAGGTCGGTAGGGTCCGGCCGCCCGCCCGCCTGCGTCAGCAAGCAATGGACCTGACCGCGATGATGGGTCTGGTGGTTGAACATGTGCGTCACCAACAGCCATTTCGCATTGGTCAAGTCGCGCTTGGCCGCGCCCGAGTACCAGGTCAAATTCCCGGCAAGCCAGGTCGGATCGAGCCGATCGGCCCAGGCAACGATCTGGCTGTCAAAATCGGCGCGCTCGCGCCTGAGCCCGTCCCAATCCGGATACATCGAGACCGATTCCGGAATTCCGCCCTCCGGCCGCGGAACGTTCGTGAACCGGCTCATCCACATGCGGTCGGCCCACAACAGATGGCTCAGCGTCCTGTGGATCGACCCGAAGAAGGCGCCGCGCTCGCGCCGGCGCTCGTCGTCGGACAGCGCGTCGGCGACGCAGTACAGATTCGCGTTCTGCCAGCGATTGTAGCGGGCCATGCGCTGGACGTAGCCGAGGTCGATCATCGGTCGCTCCGCGGTAACGATGGAGCTTCACGCCTACCGTAGAAGCTCGAAAGAGCTCACGCCGGCAGCGCGGCCTTGGCCTTCTCGACGATCGCCTGGAACGCTGCCGGCTCGCGGATCGCGAGGTCGGACAGCACTTTGCGATCGACCACGATTCCTGCCTTGTTCAACCCGGCAATGAAGCGGCTGTAGGTCAGGTCGAAGGGCCGTACGGCCGCGTTCAGGCGCTGGATCCACAAGGCGCGGAACGTGCGCTTGCGTCGCTTGCGATCGCGGTACGCGTATTGGTTCGCCCGCTCGACCGCCTGTTTGGCGACGCGGATCGTGTTCTTGCGCCGGCCATAGTAGCCCTTGGCGGCTTTCAGGACTTTCTTGTGCTTGGCATGGCCGGTGACGCCACGCTTGACGCGAGCCATGGCTGATCTCCTTTAGGGTCTTGTGTGATTCGCTGGTGACACCGGCCGCCCGCGGGCGGCCTGCGGGCAATCAGCCGTTGGGCAGCCAGTATTTCTTGATCTTGTCGCCGTCGGTCTTGAAGCGGCCGGTCATGCCGCGGTGCTGACGGATCTGTTTCGGCGTCCGTTTGATCATGCCGTGCCGCTTGCCGGCCGAAGCCGACATCACCTTGCCGGTGGCGGTCACCTTGAAGCGCTTCTTGGCGCCCGATTTGGTTTTCAGCTTGGGCATTTGGCTCTCCTTTGCCGGCTGGGAGGCGCGCTGCGGCCAAAGACCGGGCGTCCACCGGACGGGTGCTCGAACTCGAGCTGCTCGGAATTGAGCTTGAGCCGCCGCCACGGCAGCCCTTAATCAGCCGGGCGGCGAGCGGGCGGCGTTATGGCAGAGGCGGCCGCGGATGGCAACCGGATCGCATTCGGCCGGTTTCGGCCGGCCGCGGCGGGCGCAGCCGCTAGCGCGGCGCCAGGACCATCACGATCTGCCGGCCCTCGTATTTGGGCTCCTGCTCGACTTTGGCGGTGGTGGCGAGGTCGTTGCGCACGCGGGTGAGCAGTTGCACCCCCAATTCCTGGTGGGCCATCTCGCGGCCCCGGAAGCGGAGCGTGACTTTGACCTTGTCGCCTTCCTCGAAGAAGCGCTTCATCGAGCGCATCTTCACGTCGTAGTCGTGATCGTCGATCATCGGCCGCAGCTTGATCTCCTTGATCTCGACGATCTTCTGCTTCTTGCGCGCCTCGGCCGCCTTCTTCTGCGCTTGAAACTTGTATTTGCCGTAGTCGAGGATTTTGCAGACCGGCGGGGTCGAGTTCGGTGCGATCTCGACCAGATCGAGACCGACTTGCTGGGCCAATTCAATGGCTTGGTGGAAATCGACGGTCCCGTGGTTCTTGCCGTCCTGATCGATCAACTGCACTTCGCGGGATCGGATCTCATCGTTGACGCGCGGGCCCTCCTTCTGGACGGGCGGCGGGGCTCTCATGGGGCGACGAATGGGTTCAATCTCCTCTGCCGTTAACGCTCCGGCCTTTGCGACAGATCGAACGCAGCGTCAGCCTGGCCGTTCCGTCCTCGCTCGGGCCGCTGAGAAGATCGGGAGAATCGCGTCCGAAGTCAACGGCGCAACGAGCCGGCGCTGTCCGTGCCCAGCAGTGCGCCATAGACCGCAAGCGTTGCGTCGGTAACCCGTCGTTCGGAGTACTTCCTTTCGGCAAATTGGCGGGCGCGGCTGCCGAGCGCATGCCAATCCTCGGATTCGACCATGAGGGCGCTCGCCAACGCCCGTGCCAGGTCGAGCGCGTCGCGCGGTCGCACAAGCCAGCCTGTGCGATTTTCAGCCGACACCCGCGGGGGCGCGAGAACGATCTCCGGCAGCGACCCGATATTGGAGGCGATCACTGGACGCGCCATGGCAACGGCCTGGGCCGCATCCTCCTCGAACGCCGACTTCCGTTCCGTCGGCACCACGACGGCGTCGGCCGCCGCATATGCGGCCGGCATATCGCTGCAGTGCCGGACCCGCCGGACCATGGCGCCGAGGCCCTGCGCGGCGATACGCGCGTCGAGCGCCTGCGCATAGTCATCGTCTTCGATGCCGGCAGCACCGACGACGAAGGCGACCTCGCGCAGACCGCCGTTGACCAGGATGCGCGCCGCATCGACCAGCGTCAGATGGCCGCTCGCAGGCGCCGAAGCGCCGGCGGCCAGAATGATCCGCTCATCGGGGCCAACCTGCCACTCATGCCGCAACGCCGCGACGCGGTCGGTTCTCACCGCGGCGGGGTCGAACCACGCGGTATCGACGACCGGCGGGATCACGCCGAGGCGCTCGAGCGCAACACCGCGGTGCCGCGCAATAAGGTCGGCGGCGAATTCGGAAGGGGCGAGAACCGCGTCGGCCTGGGCAAGCGGGTCGGCGCGAAACGAGGCCGAGGAGCGAGGGGGCGGCAGACCGTAGCAGGTGGCTATCGAGGGAACCGAGGCCTCCCGCGCGCCCGCCACAGCCGCGCGGGTCGGCTCCGACCCATGGGCGTGCACAAGCTCGATCCGCTCGACGGCCAGCAGATCGCGGAATGCTTGGAGATTGCGCCGTCGCTTCAGCGGCTGACCAATTGTCAGATCAAAGTCCATCCACTCGCCACCGACCGCCTGCAGTTCGCCGACCAATTCACCGCCGCCGCCGGCGACGATCGCGCGGGCTCCGGACCGGAGCTGCCCAAGCGCCAAGTTCAGCGCGGCGCGTCCGACCCGGTCGTCGTTCAACGCGGGCACGGCCTGCAGAATCGTGGCACCGGCCAGAATCCGGCCGGTGCGGGCCGAAGCATATCCACCGTCGATCCCGGTCACGCGGAAAAATCCTCATGACTCGAGGGCAGCCGGTTCGCTAACACTGTGATCATGAGCGATGTTTGCCTCAAGTCGGTGCAATGTGGAACAGGGACGGGGGCACGACGGGTTGCGGTACGCGCCCGCTCCGGCTCGCCGCCCGGTCTGTTCTGGCTCGGCGGCTTAAAATCCGACATGCGCGGGACCAAGGCCAGCGCCATCGACGCCTGGGCCGGCCGTGAAGGTCGGGCCTGCGTGCGGTTCGACTATTCCGGCCATGGTGAATCCGAAGGGGCCTTTACCGAAGGCACGATCGGCCGCTGGCTCGAGGAGAGCGTCGCGGTGTTCGAAGCCTGTTGCCGTGGTCCGCAGGTGGTTATCGGCTCCTCCATGGGCGGTTGGATTGCCTTGCTGCTGGCGCGCGCACTAAGACGACGCGCGTCGGCGGCACCGCATCCGGCGGCTTCGATTGCCGCCATGGTGCTGATCGCTCCCGCCGTCGACTTTACCGAGGCATTGATGTGGCAAAGGTTTCCGGCGGCCGTGAAGCGCACCATCACAACAAATGGGGTATGGGAACGGCCGTCGTCGTATGGCGATGGCCCCTATCCCATCACGCGGGCACTGATCGAGGAAGGCCGTCAGCATCTTCTGCTCGGCAATCTCATCGAAACCGGCTGCCCGGTGCGCATCCTGCAGGGCGTTCAGGACGAGGACGTGCCCTGGCGCCATGTCGCGGAACTGGTGTCGCGGCTGGCGCACGACGATGTTGTCCTCACCTTGGTCAAGGATGGGGATCACCGCCTGTCGCGGCCGGAGGACATCGAGCGGTTGACCGCGGCCATCAGCGAATTCTAATGCCACCGCCCGCGGGAATCACGCGCATCCTGCGGTCTCCAACCTGACGCAAGCGGCGGTTTGGATGTTCGCAGGAACGGAAATGCTGCACGTTCGCGAGCCGATGAGCGTTGACAACGCCCAATCGTGGAGCTTGCGTCTGCGTGCTCCGTCCGGCGACGGTAGTCGTGCGGCCGGGGCGCCTGGAGACGCGAACCGATGAATCAGCGGCCGGCGGCGTGTGCCGCGACATCGGCGCCGGCGGGCATCGATGCACGCTATTCGCCGGGGCTTGTGGCATCAGTCGCGGTGCTCGCCTTTCTTGCCGCCCTCTTCAGCGCCTGGCCGATCTGGCGTGCGCTGTTTGCGCTCGAGATCAGCTCCGACGAGCCGTGGAATGCCTATCAGGTCGACATCCTCTCGCGCGGCCGTGCGCTTTATCCCGACCCTGAAAGCCTGATCACCAACAACTATCCGCCGCTCTCGTTCTACGTGGTGCGCGCGTTATCGGCGGTCTCGGTCGACCCGGTCTATGTCGGGCGCATCCTTTCGCTCCTCGGTGTCGTCGCGACCGCGGTCGCGGTCGGCGCCTGCGTTCGGCAGCTCGGAGGATCGAAGCTTGCGGCTACGGTCGCCGGCCTGTGGTTCGTCGCCACCATGGTTCGCTTCTTCGACGGCTATGTCGGTGTCAATGACCCTCACCTGCCGGCGCTTTCGATGACGGTGGCCGCGATGGCGTGGCTCCTGCATCGACGTTCCCGAAAACAGACGCCGGAGCCCGCGATCCTCGCCATGGCAGTGGCCGGATTTTACAAGCACAGCCTGATCGCGACGCCGGTTGCGGCACTGTTGTGGCTCGCGGCGCAGGACTGGCGCGTCGGGTTGCGCGCTGCGCTTTACGGCGGGGCATTCGCCGCAGCCGGCCTCGCGCTTTGCACCGCGATCTACGGCACCGCCTTCCTGTATCAATTGCGGTTCTATCCGCGCGCTCATTCGATCTGGTGGGCGCTCGGCAACCTTGGACAACTGCAGTTCGTCGCGCCCGCACTGTTCATTTGGGCGATCTGGGCGTGGTCGGAGCGCCGAAGCGACGCGGCCGGCTTTACGGCGCTCTATGTCGGGGCCGCGTTTACCGCCTATTTCCTGCAAAAACTGGGGATGTCCATCGGCGTCAATGCGCAATTCGAGCTGGTCGCGGCGACGGCGATCGGCCTCGGACTGGCCTTCAGCCGCATCATGGTCACGCCGTTCGGGCGCCGCTGGGGCGCGGATTTCAGTCGTGTCGCCATCGTCGGCATCGTGGTCGCGCGCCTCCTATTGTCCAATCACGTGGAGCCTTACCTGGTGGTCGCCAGCCCCGAGTACCGCCGCCTGTTCGCGGACCACGCCGCCGTCACCGCCAAGGAGGTGGAACGGGTCAGGGCGCTTGCGGGGCCGCTCAACTGCTTCTTCATCAGCGTGTGCCGCTGGGCCGGCCATGATTTCGTCTACGACCCCTATGCGGACGATCAGAGACTGGTCGCCGGCCGCATCACGCCGGGTCAAGTGGGCGAAAAGCTCAGCCTCGCGGGGATCCGCAATGTGGAGATCGACGGCCGCGTGTCAGCGGCGACGCTGCAACGCAAGTTGTTTTCTTGGATGCGCTGATCCTGGCGGCCGGCGCAGGCGATGATCCGGCGGTGGCGGGGCTGCCGGAGCAGCCCCGCCCGCATCCAAAGCACGTAGGCCGCGCCGGTTCTGCGCTGAGCTTTGTCGGCCGGCTGCGCTTTGCGCCCGGGCGGAAGAATGCTCATGCGCCGGCGGTGTGGCGGACAAAGCTTGCGACCGCGGCCTGCGCGGGCTCCGACGGTCCCGTCTCGGTTTCCGCGATCACATAGACAGGCCAACCGCGTGTCGATCGCAGGATGCGGCCGATGTACTCGCCGATGATCCCGAGCACCAGGAACTGTCCGGCGCTGAGGACAGCCATAACCGCCATGATGGAGCTCCAGCCGGCCACCGTATGGCTGATCCAGAAGAAGCTGACCAGCGAATAGGCCAGCAGCAATACGCCGAACATCGCAAAGGCCAGCGACAGATAAATGGCGATCCGCAATGGCTTGATGCTGTGTGCAACAATGCCGCTGACCGCGAACCCGACCATGCGCCGCAGCGTATACTTCGACTTGCCGGAGATCCGGGTTCCCTGGGTGTAAGGCACTGTCGCCAGCGGATAGCCCAGCCAGCGCACCAGGCCCCGCAGGAAGATGTCGTGATCGTCCAAGCGGTTGATCGTATCGACGACGACCCGGTCCATGAGCAGGAAGTCGGCGCTGCCCGGCTCGATGCGCACGTCCCCGATGTAGTCGAGGATGCGGTAGAACCAGCGCGACGTGACGCGTTTCGCGAGCGAGTTTCCGGCCGTCGTGCGTTCGGTCACCACGATCCTGGCGCCTTCTCGCCACGCGGCCGCGAGGGCCGGGATAACCTCCGGCGGATGCTCGAAATCGGCGTCCATAAGCACGGTGGCGGCGCCGCGGCTATGCCGTAGGCCGGCGCGCAAGGCGGCCTGGTGGCCGAAATTGCGTGCGAAGCGCACGAAGCGCACGCGCTTGTCGCGCGCTGCCAGGCTCTTGATCTCTGACGCGGTGGAATCGGTCGAGCCATCGTCGACGAAGATCAACTCGAAGGCCCCGAGCGCGCCCACGACCTCGGCTATCCGCGCCGCGATTGCGCGGATGTTGCCGGCCTCATTGTAGGCGGGCACCACGATCGAGAAGTCGGGAACGGGGCGATCCATCGACAAGGATGCGGCGGCTCATGCTTCTAAGTCTATGGCCGAGCATATCGCGTCCGTGGCCATCGAGGCAAAACGGCGCCCTCCGGTTGCGGACGCTCCGTAGCGCGCCTCGGCGGTGACCGCCCGCAATCGATGCGGGCACAATCTGCGCCTCGACCGTTTGGAGGTGCATGCCTCGCGAAACCGCACGGTCAGTGGGAAAATAATCGCGCGGGGCATGGGTCGACCTACGCGGGCACCCCGGATAGCGCCGCCTCCCACTCCTCCCGAATTGCCGGTGCATCCTCGCGGGCGCGCCGTGCGCTTGCCGCCTGGAGTAGCTCCGGCGCAATTCGCCCGAGCGCCCACACCGCTGCCCCGCGCACCAGCGGCGAGGCATCGGCGAGCAGCCGCTCGGCTTCGCCAGCAAGGCGCGCATCGCCCGAATTCCCGATCGCGATCAGAACGTTGCGCACGAATCGGTCGCGGCCGATCCGTTTCACCGCAGATTTCCTGAACAGCGCGCGGAAACCTGCATCATCGAGGCGCGCCAGATCGGCGAGCCGAGGCTCCGCCAACTGCGCGCGCGCCGCAAGGCGGGTCTCGTGCCCGACCTGCGCGAACTTGTTCCATGGGCAGACCGCAAGGCAATCGTCGCAGCCGTAGATGCGATTGCCTATCAGCGGCCGCAGCTCACGCGGGATCGGCCCCTTGTGCTCGATCGTCAGGTACGAGATGCAGCGACGGGCGTCGAGCCGGTAGGGAGCCGGAAACGCCGCGGTCGGGCAGACGTCGAGACATGCGCGGCAGGTGCCGCAATGATCCTGTTCCGGTTGGTTCGCCGGGAGCTCGAGTGTCGTAAGAATCGCTCCGAGGAACAACCAGGAGCCGCGATCTCGCGAGACCAGGTTGGTGTGCTTGCCTTGCCAGCCGAGGCCGGCCGCCGCCGCCAGCGGTTTCTCCATCAGCGCGGCGGTGTCGACGAAGACCTTGGCGTCGCCGCCGGCAGCGTCGCCCAGCCATCGGGCAATCGTCTTCAACCGCGGTTTGATGACGTCGTGATAGTCGTCCCCGAGCGCGTAGACCGAGATGGCGGCGCGGTCCGGCCGCTGCAGGATCGCGAGCGGATCGCCGGCAGGCCCGTAGTTCATGCCGAGCATGATGACGGATCGCACCTCGGACCATAGCGCACGCGGATCGCCGCGCCGTCGGCTGTCGGCCATCCAACTCATGTCGCCGTGCGCCCCCTCGGCCAGGAAGCGCGCAAGATGTTTCCCGGCCTCCGGTATCGCATCCGGACGCGCGATCCCGAGGACATCGAATCCATGCTGGCGGGCGACCCGGGCGAGCGCGCGCTTGATCTCCGCCAAGTCGTTCAGAAGTCGAGGTCGGCGTAGGTCGGCGACGCTGGCACCCCCGGCAGCGCGTCCGCCAGCAGCGGCCGGAACGACGGCCGCGACTTGACGCGGGCGTACCAAATTTTCGCCGCCTCGTTCTCGGTCCATGGCACATCGCCCAGATAGTCGGCGACCGACAGGTGCGCCGCGGCAGCAAGATCGGCATAGCTCAGCCGGTCGCCGGCCAGCCAATTTCGATTGGCGGCGAGCCAGCCGATATAGGCCAGATGATAACGGATATTGCTGCGCGCAACCCGCAGCGCACCGGTATCGGGCGGGCCGCCTCCCTGCTCGACCGGCATGTGGCGTCGATACACCCGCTCCATCACCAACGCTTCCGTTACTTCCGCATAGAACTTGTCGAGGAACCAGCCAACCAGCCGCCGCACCTCGACGCGCGAGGCGGAATCTTCCGGCAGCAGCCGACGGTCTTCCAGGAGCGGACCGCGGGTTTCGTCGAGATATTCCGCAATGACGCCGGCGCCCGGCACCGGCGGCCCGGTTTCCTCGATCAGGACCGGCGTCGTGCCGGCGGGATTGAGCTCGATGAACGCCTCACGGCGCTCCCATACCCGCTCCTCGACCAGCCGCACCAGCGCGCCATATTCGGCCAACATCACGCGCACGAAGCGCGAATGCGGGCAGAACGGGTAATGAAACAATGTGACCATGGAGATCGACGCGGCGAAGGCTCGCGAACGCATCCGATTCGCTGCTGCGCATCCCTATAGCGCGCCGGAGGAAACGAGCAACCTCTTGCGCCGGCGGAGGCTCTATCTTGCGCCGCTGCGGCGTTCATTGTCCGCTGCGCGCGCGGGGTGTCCAGGTGATTCGTTTCGGGGCTCCGAAAATCCCGCGCGCGACCGATGCTGCGTCCACGTGACCCGGGGGACCAATGCTGTTCGACCTCTTCAAGGCGGCCGTTCTCGGCGTGCTCGAAGGCCTGACGGAATTCATTCCGGTCTCGTCGACCGGACATCTGCTGCTGCTGGAGCATTTCTTCGGCTTCGATGACGATGCGTTCGGCAAGACGTTCGTCGTGCTGATCCAGCTTGGCGCCATCCTGGCAATCCTGTCGGTCTACTTTACGCGTCTTTGGGCAATCGCGATGGCGCTGCCTTCCGACCCCGAAGCCCGGCGCTTCGTGATCGGCGTGCTCATCGCATTTCTGCCGGCCGCCATCATTGGCGCCGCCGCCCACGGATTCATCAAGGGCGTGCTGTTCAACGTGTGGATCGTCTGCACGATGCTGATCGTGGGCGGCGTCATTCTGCTGTGGGTCGACCGGCTGGAGCTTTCGCCACGCTACCGCGACGCCACCCGCTTCCCGCTCGGGATGTATGCCGGCATCGGCGTCGCGCAGTGTCTCGCCATGATTCCCGGTGTATCGCGCTCGGGCGCGACGATCGTCTCCGCCATGCTGTTCGGCGCCGACAAGCGGTCCGCCGCCGAGTTCTCGTTCTTTCTCGCCATGCCGACCATGGCCGGCGCGTTCGCCTACGACCTGATGAAGAACTGGAAGCTGATGAGCGGCGGCAACGCCGTGATCGTGGCGGTCGGGTTCATCACCTCGTTCGTCGCCGGCTACTTCGTCGTCAAGACGCTGCTCGACTACGTCTCGCGCCACGGGTTTGCGCTGTTCGCCTGGTGGCGCATCGTCGTCGGTGCGCTCGGGCTCGTCGGTCTGGCGCTGATGGGCTAGATCTGCTGCGCCCGATCAGGGCGATCACGCCGGGCGGCTCTTGAACTGCCCGTGCTTGCGGAAGCGCCACAGATAGGACGGGACGACCACCTCCATGGCGGTCGGGTCGATCCCGAGGCCTTCGAGCGTACGCGCCGCGCACCGCGCGGTCTCCGAGACGACGTTGTCGCGTTTCAACAACAGCACCTGGTCGGGCGTGAGCAGCGGCTTAGGCAGCAGCTGCAGGACCTGTGCCTGCAGTTTCGCCAATCCGAACGGCAGCGGCACCAGCAGACGGCGCCGTTCGATGGTGGCGAGCACGAACTGCATGAGTTGCCGGAAGGTGCGCACCTCCGGGCCGCCCAGTTCGTAGATCGTGCCGGGCCGGGTCTCGCCCTCCGCCGCCCGCGCGATCGCCTCCGCAACGTCGGCAACGAACACCGGCTGGAAGCGCGTCTCGCCGCCGCCGATCAATGGCAGGAACGGCGACACCCGCGCCATTGCGGCGAACCGATTGAAGAAATCGTCCTCGGGCCCGAATACGATCGAGGGCCGCACGATAGTGGCGGAAGGCACCGCTTCGAGCACCGCCGCTTCGCCCGCCGCCTTGCTGCGGGCGTATAGGGATGGCGAGTCCGCGTCGGCGCCGAGTGCCGACACATGCACCATGCGGGCGTCGGCGGCGGCCGCGGCGCGCGCCACCTGGCCGGCACCCTCTCCTTGGACGAGGTCGAACGTTTGCCGCCCGCGCTCGAACAGGATGCCGACCAGGTTGATCACGATGTCGGCGTCGCGCACGGCGGGCTCGACCGACGCCGGATAGCGGACATTGGCCTGCACGGCGTGGATCTGTCCGACCCGGCCGAGCGGCTGCAGATGGATGGCCAGGTCCGGCCGGCGCACCGCAGCACGGATACGGAAATCCCGTCGCGCCAGCGCGCGCACCACATGCCGGCCCAGGAATCCCGATCCGCCGAAGACGGTCACCAGCGTGTTGATATTGTGCCGCAAGGTCATGCGTCGTCGGGGCCGGGTGGTCGGCGATAAAGACTTCTTCAAGGCGCCGAATACAAGATCGCGCGGCACCTGTATAGGCGCGGCCGGCGGAACGTTGACAAGGCCGAAGCCGCGACCCTATGTGACGCGCCAGGGCCCAGGTGGCGGAATTGGTAGACGCGCTGGTTTCAGGTACCAGTGGTGAAAGCCGTGGAGGTTCGAGTCCTCTCCTGGGCACCACCATCGCTCGAATTTCCATTGAGCTGCGGGTGCAGCTCATCGGCCGCGCGGTCATTGGCGGCGTGACGATTGATCGCGCCCGCCCCGGGTGCTACATCCCGCCCCGGTGGCTCCGAGAATTTCGTTCGACGAATCAACACTCAAGCCGCACATGTCGCTGCCAGGGCTGCCTGCATGACCATCCGCCTGCACCGCGGCGATTTTCTCGACCTCGCGCGCTATTCCGGACCGGTTGCGGTCGACACCGAGACCATGGGTCTCGAGCCGCATCGCGATCGTCTGTGCGTGGTCCAGCTCTCCCCCGGCGACGGCACCGCGGACGTCGTCCAGGTCCCGCCCGGCAGCGTCGATGCGCCCAATCTCAAGCGCCTGCTCGGCGATCCCGCGATCCCAAAGCTGTTTCATTTCGCCCGCTTCGATCTGGCCGTGCTGTTCCGGACGTTCGGCATCATGCCGGCGCCGGTCTACTGCACCAAGATCGCGTCGCGGCTCACCCGCACCTACACCGACAAGCACGGCCTCAAGGATTTGGTGCGCGAACTGCTCGGAATCGAGCTCTCCAAGCAGCAGCAGCTGTCGGATTGGGGCTCGCCGGAGCTCACCGAGGCGCAGGTGGCGTATGCGGCCTCCGACGTCCTGCATTTGCATGCCCTGAAGGCGAAGCTTGATGTACTATTGGCCCGCGAAGGGAGGGATGAGCTCGCGCAGGCGTGTTTCCGCTTTCTGCCGGACCGCGCACGGCTCGACTTGGCCGGTTGGGCGACCGAGGACATCTTTGCCCATTCGTAGGATGGCTGCCGCAGCCCAGCCATATTCGAAGGGGACCTTTTGCGAGGCGGTACGAGAGCTACGGACGAGGCACACAATTCCGCTCTCATCCGGCAACAGTGGGATCCGATGAGCGCAACGGTGATCACCGACACCGGTACGCATGCCTGGTACGCAACCGCCCGCTCGGACCGCGAGCGGGAGTTTCGTAAAGCCCGGCGCCATAGCCGCTGGGTGCGGCGGCTGCGGGTCGGCATTCCATTGGCGGTGGTCGTGGGATTGTGCCTGTATGCGATCTCGGTGTGGCTAAACCCGTTGACCGCCCTGTCGCGACTGCCGACCGGCAAACTGGTGGTGTCCGGCACGCGGATCACGATGGACCTGCCCAAGCTTGCCGGCTTCACGCGCGACGGGCGTTCCTACGAGCTGACCGCGAGCGCGGCCGCGCAGGATCTGCGCAAGCCGCACTTCATAGAGTTGAAAGAAGTGCGCGCCAAAGTCGAGCTCGTCGACGGAAGCGTGGTCAAGGTCATGGCCACTACCGGCCTCTACGAGACCAAGAGCGAGGTGGTCACGCTTTACGAACAGGTGGTAGTGACGTCCTCGACAGGCGCTGAAATCCGTCTCGCCGAGGCGCGTCTCGACATGCGCAAGGCCCACGTGCTGTCGAATAAGCCGGTGGAGGTTCTGCTGCCGAACGGCCGCATCGACGCCAACCAGCTGGAAGTCATCGAAGGCGGCGACGTGGTGCAGTTCCGCGGCGGGGTCAGGATGTTGGTCAGTCCCAATTCGATCCAGGCGAGCGCCGAAGAGGCGCCGCGATGACAACTCGGCCGTCGCGCTTCTTCGGATCACTGCCGTGCGTAGCGGCGGCCGCCTGCATGCTGACGCTTTGCAACGTTCCCGCGCTCGCGCAGTCGGCGCGCGGCCCGTCTACGTCGCCGCCAACTCCCTTCCACGGTTTGCAACAGAACAACAAGGAGCCGATCCGGATCGAGTCGGCGAGCCTCGAGGTTCGCGACAAGGAACGGACCGCGACCTTCATCGACAATGTGAAAGTGGTGCAGGGCGATACCACGCTCGAGTGCAACCGCCTCATCGTCTATTACGACGAGGAGCCGTCTCCGGCGGCCGCGAAAGGCAGGCAGGCGACCAAATCGATGTTGCCTTCCGAAGGCGGCCAGCAGCAGATCCGGCGCCTGGAGGCCAAGGGCGGCGTCGTGGTCACGCAGAACGACCAGGTCGCGACCGGCGATAACGGCGTCTACGAGATGAAGACCAACTCGATCGTGCTGACCGGCAATGTGGTCGTGACGCGGGGCCAGGATGTCGTCAAAGGACACCGGCTGCACGTGAACATGACCACCGGTCACTATCGCATCGATTCCGCCCCCGCCGGCGGCCAGAGCGGTCCGGTCAGGGCACTGATCAATCCAGGCGCGCGCGATGCGCCCATCATCGGCCCCGGCACGCCCAGCGCCAAGCCTGGAGCCGCGGCGCCGGCCGCGTCGCCGTTGCCGCCTCCGCCCACAACCGGCGGCCGCGCGCCGGCAGCTGCGACCGAGCGGACGACAGGCGCGGCCGAAAGAGACGCCAAGCAAGGGCCATCGCGGCCGCCGAAGCTGAACTGACATCGTGCTGAGCCGGGACCCGCGCCGAGGCAGTTGGGGTCAGCGCCTGCGCAGCCTCCTACGGCGAGCGCGCGCTCGACCAGCAGGTCCCGCCGCCGCCCGCGGCGGAAACGGCGGCTGGGATGCCCGGTTCGCGCCGCTCGAGGTCCCCGCCGTAACCCGACGCGGGACCGCCTATGCGGATGCCTCGGTCGATGACGGCGGCTGGGAATCGGCCGCGCAGACCGGTTATCTGGCGGTCCATGGCGTGGAGAAGAGTTTTGCGGGCCGCAAGGTGGTGCGCGGCGCGAGCCTCAACGTTGCCCGTGGAGAAGCCGTCGGGCTGTTGGGCCCGAATGGTGCCGGCAAGACCACCATCTTCTACATGGTGACGGGGCTGGTCAAAGCCGACCGCGGCCGCATCGAGCTCGACGGTCACGACATCACGCCGTTGCCGATGTACCAACGTGCGCGGCTCGGGATCGGCTATCTGCCCCAGGAACCATCGATTTTCCGTGGCCTCACGGTCGAGGAGAATATCCTGGCGGTGCTAGAGGCGGTCGAGCCGAGCGGCAAGCGCCGGAAGGCGGAGCTCAATTCCCTGCTGGAGGAGTTCAATATCGCGCGCCTGCGCAAAACGCCGTCGATCGCGCTCTCCGGCGGCGAGCGCAGGCGCGTCGAAATCGCGCGCGCGCTGGCGACGCGCCCGTCCTACATGTTGCTCGACGAGCCGTTCGCCGGCATCGACCCGATCGCAGTCGGCGACATTCAGGCGCTGGTGCGCCACCTGACCCAGCGCGGCATCGGCGTCCTGATTACCGATCACAATGTGCGTGAAACGCTGGGCCTGACCGACCGGGCCTATATCATCTACTCCGGCGAAGTTTTGATGGAAGGTCGGACCGATGACATCGTCCATGACCCGGAGGTCCGACGTCTATACTTGGGTGAGGAATTCCGGCTTTAGCAGTTGCGCTGGCCCCTGGCCGCCATGCTAAATGCAAGGATCGTGCCGAGCACCCTCCCGGCAACCCGGAACCGCAGTTTACGATGGCGCTGACGCAACGCTTAGAGCTTCGCCAAGGCCAGGCGCTGGTCATGACGCCGCAGCTGATGCAAGCCATCAAGCTGCTGCAACTGTCGAGCCTCGATCTGGTGGCCTATGTCGAGGCCGAGCTCGAGCGCAACCCCTTGCTTGACCGCGCGCCCGATGGCGAGGGCGAGCCGACGGGGGCAGCGGCGGAAGCCACCGCCGAGGCGGAGCGCTCCGACGATATCCGCTCGGGGGATTGGCTGGGCGAGGACCTGGAGACCAGCCGTGCCGCCATCGAGCAGCGGCTCGATACCGATCTGGAGAACGTGTTTCCGGCCGACAGTGCCGAGTCGGCGGCGCGGCCCGCAGGCGGCGAGCTTGCGTCGACCTCGGCGTGGTCGTCGGTCGGCGGCGGCGGCCGCGACGGCAGCGAATACAATCTCGAAGCCTTTGCGACCTCCGAGCGTACGCTTGCCGACCACCTGGCCGAACAGCTTTCGCTCGCCGGCTTCGAGCCGGCGCAACGGCTGATCGGCGCCTACCTGCTCGACCTCGTGGACGAGGCCGGCTACGTCGGCGGCGACCTCGCCCCGGTCGCCGAGAAGCTCGGCACGTCGGTCGCCGACGTGGAGGGCGTGCTGATCCGACTGCAGAACTTCGATCCCCCCGGCATCTGTGCGCGCAATCTGGCCGAATGCCTGGCTATTCAGTTGCGTGAGCGCGACCGTTTCGATCCGGCCATGCAGGCGCTGCTCGGCAATATCGAACTGCTGGCGAAACGCGACTTCGCGACGTTGCGTCGCGTCTGCGGCGTCGACGCGGAGGACCTCGCCGAAATGATCGTCGAGATCCGGCGGCTCAATCCGAAGCCGGGCCTGGCGTTCGGATCGGCGCTGGTGCAGCCGGTCGTCCCCGACGTGATGGTGCGTTCCGGTCCGGATGGAGGCTGGGTGGTCGAGCTCAACGCCGAAACACTGCCGCGCGTGCTGGTCGACCAGAGCTACTATGCGGAAGTCTCGAAGTCGGCCCGCAACGCCGAGGAGAAATCCTATCTGGCCGATTGCCTGCAGAATGCCACCTGGCTGGTGCGAGCGCTCGACCAGCGGGCGCGGACGATCCTCAAGGTCTCGAGCGAGATCGTGCGCCAGCAGGAGGCCTTCTTCGCCCATGGCGTCCAGCATCTGCGCCCGCTCAACTTGCGCACCGTCGCCGACGCCATCGGCATGCACGAGTCGACGGTATCGCGGGTCACCGCCAACAAATTCATGGCGACGCCGCGCGGCATCTTCGAGCTCAAGTACTTCTTCACCTCCGCCATCGCGGCCGCGGACGGCGGCGATGCCCATTCGGCCGAAGCCGTACGCCATCGCATCAAGCGGCTGATCGATGCGGAAGGCCCGAGCGCAGCCTTGTCGGACGACACCATCGTCGAGAAGCTGCGCGAAGCCGGTATCGACATTGCCCGCCGCACGGTCGCAAAATACCGTGAGGCGATGCGCATTCCCTCGTCAGTGCAGCGGCGGCGGGAGAAGCAGGCGCCGATCGGCGCTCCGACATAGCAGAGGCGGGCGATGCCGTTTCGCGTCTCGGGCAAGAACATCGATATCGGCGGGGCCCTGCGCGAGCGGGTGAATGCGCGGATCGCGGACGCCGTCAACAAGTACTTCCACGGCGGCTACTCCGGTCATGTGACGGTCGAGCGCGACGGCTTCGGCTTCCGGACCGACTGCGTGATCCACCTCGATTCCGGCATCGTGCTCGAAGCGGGCGCGATGGCGGCCGATGCTTATGCCAGCGCCGACCAGGCCGCGATCCGGATCGAGAAGCGGTTGCGCCGCTACAAGCGCCGGCTCAAGGACCGTCACGCGGCCGCGCGCCACGACGGCGGCGGCACGCCCGCAGCCGAGCCGATCGAAGCCCAGACCTATGTGATCGCCGCGCCGGAACCAGAGGGCGATGAGGAAATCACCGAGTTCAATCCGGTGGTGATCGCCGAATCGACGACCAAGTTGAAACGTCTGCCGGTCAGCGAGGCGGTCTTGGAGCTCGATCTCACCGGCGCGCCCCTCGTCGTGTTCCGGCATGATGGCCACGGCCGCGTCAACGTGGTTTATCGTCGACCCGACGGCCATATCGGCTGGATCGATCCACCGGCGCTCGGTCCGGACAGCGACCATTGACCCGACCGCCGCACGTCCTTATAGGTCCGCCGCCTTCCCGGCCCGCTGCGTCATAAGAACAACCGGACCGTTCCCGTGCCCCTTACCGATCTCATCGCGCCCGACGCGGTCATTCCGGCGCTGAAGGTCATCAGCAAGAAGCAGGCACTGCAGGAGCTCGCCGCCAGGGCCGCCGCGCTGACCGGCCAGAACGAGCGATCGATTGTGGAAGTTCTGATGCAGCGCGAGAAGCTCGGCTCGACCGCGGTCGGCAACGGCATCGCGATTCCGCACGGCAAGCTGCCGAAGCTCGAGCGGCTGTTCGGTATGTTCGCTCGCCTGGGCCGCCCGATCGATTTCGAGGCGCTGGATGCCCAGCCGGTCGACCTCATCTTCCTTTTGCTCGCACCGGAAGGCGCGGGCGCCGATCACCTCAAGGCGCTCGCGCGCGTCGCCCGGCTGCTGCGCGACCCGGACGTCGTGCACAAGCTGCGCGCTTCCCAGGACGCCGAGGCGCTCTACGCGGTGCTGGCGATGCAGTCGGCGGCGGCGTAGCGCGACCTCCGGATGGGTTGAGAAAAGCAAGGCCCATCGCGATCGCGGGGCGAGCTCAGGTGTTCGCCCGGCGTCGCTTGTTTCGAAGGTCACCTCGTGGGCAGGCTTCCCGGCCGGCGATGGCGTCGGCGGATGGGTTTCGCCCTCCGCTCAATCCATCCCAACCCCGCCTCAGTGCACGCTGACGGTCTCGAGCTCGTGCGTGATGGCGTTGGCCACCGCGGCTTCGCGCGTGTCGGTCACCATGATCGGGGTGCCGTCGGCGGCGTGCAGCGCGTAGAGCTGCATGCCGGGCTGAAGCTGCGGCGCCTGCGGAAACATCGCCTGCACGTCCTCCGAGCGGATCGACTTGACGTAGGCGATGCGGCCGCCGCCGAGGCCGGCCAGCGCTTGCGGCGTGATGAAAGGGGCATTCTCTGTCATGGCCCTCGACTCCTTCTGTTCCTTAGTCGGTCGAGTCCGGAACTTGGGTTCACGTCCCTCACTCCTGCTCGGTGATGGCGATCGACTTCACCACGCGCTCGGGCTCCGGACGCGCGAGATCGATGGCCAACAGACCGTGCTTGAGGTCCGCTCCGAGGACATCCATGCCGTCGGCCAGCACGAAGGTCCGCGCGAACTGCCGCGCGGCAATGCCGCGATGCAGAAACTGGCGGCTCTTGTCCTCCTGCTGCCGGCCGCGGATGACGAGCTGCTTTTCCTCGATGGTGACTTCGAGCTGATCGCGGGTGAAGCCGGCGACCGCGAGCGTGATGCGCAACCGCTCAGGATTGCGCTCATCGCGCGCCACGCGCTCGATGTTGTAGGGAGGATAGCCGTCAGCCGCCTTGGCGACGCGGTCGAGCATGCGCTCGATCTCATCGAAGCCGATAAGGAACGGACTGGAAAGCGACGGAACGCGGGACATGGGTTACAAAGCCCTTCTCAAGCGACTTTGCCGGGGCCCTTACGGCACCCCGATCGACCGACGCGCACGCCTGCGGCGCCGCCTTCGGTCCTGCCAAATATGGGCGTCAGGGGCTAAGTCTTCAAGAATGCGCAGGAATCGTTCGGGCGCTGCGGCCCAGATGACCAAAAGTTAACCGCAGTCAGGCGTCGAGCCGCCGCCGGCCGTCGGGGGCAAAGACGTGCAGCTTCTTGCGGTCCGCGACCGCGACCGCCGGCTCTCCGGGCGCCGGCGCGGCCGCGCCCGGCAGGCGCACGATGAGATCGCCGCCCCGCTCGAGCCGGCCATAGACGAAGCTCTCCGGCCCAACCCGCTCGACCGCCTCGACCGTGAGCGCAAGCGCGACCCGACCCTCGGGGCGGGTGCCGGCGGGGGCAAGGTCGAGATCCTCCGGCCGCACCCCCACGATCGCGCCCATCGCCGACACCGCCGACGATGTGCCAACAACCTCGTGGAACTCGGCCGGCTGCATGCGCAGGAGGTTCATCGGCGGCGCCCCGATAAAGGCCGCAACGAACGTCGTGGCCGGCTGTTCATAGATGTCGAGCGGGGCGCCGATCTGCTCGACCTCGCCGGCATTCATCACCACCAGCATGTCGGCGAGCGTCATTGCCTCGAGCTGGTCATGGGTGACGTAGATCGACGTGGTCGCGAACGTGCGCTGCAGCTTCTTGATCTCGACCCGCATGGAGACGCGCAGCTTGGCGTCGAGGTTAGACAGCGGCTCGTCGAACAGGAAGGCCTTCGGCTGGCGCACGATCGCGCGGCCCATGGCGACGCGCTGACGCTGGCCGCCGGAAAGCTGGCGCGGCTTGCGGGTCAGGAAGTCGGAAATCTCCAGAATCTTGGCGGCATCGCGCACGCGTGCATCGATCTCGGGCTTGGGGGTGCCGCGATTGCGCAGGCCGTAGGCCATGTTGTCGTACACGCTCATGTGCGGATAGAGCGCATAGTTCTGGAACACCATGGCGATGTCGCGGTCGGCCGGCTCGATCTCGTTGACCACGCGCTCGCCGATGCGGATCTCGCCTTTGGTCACGGTTTCGACGCCAGCGACCATGCGCAGAAGCGTCGACTTGCCGCAACCCGAGGGGCCGACCAGCACGCAGAAGGCGCCGTCCGGCACGTCGAAGCTGACGCCTTTCACCGCCTCCACGGCGCCCGCGTAGATCTTGCGCACTTCGTTGAACGTCACGCCTGCCATCGGTCGCTTCGCTCCCGCGAATGGCGAATAGTGAGTAGCGAATAGCGAATAGCGAATAGTGAGTGGTGATTGGTGAAGTGCCGCTCCGCTCACCCCTCGCTACTTGCTTATTCGCTATTCGCTATTCGCTATTCGCCAACGTCACTTCTCCGTCTCGACCAATCCGCGCACGAACAGCTTCTGCATCAGGATCACGACCGCGACCGGCGGCAACATCGCCAGCATCGCGGTTGCCATCACCAATTGCCATTCGGTCAGCGCGTC
This sequence comes from uncultured Alphaproteobacteria bacterium, assembly GCA_963788095.1. Taxonomy (GTDB): domain Bacteria; phylum Pseudomonadota; class Alphaproteobacteria; order Rhizobiales; family Xanthobacteraceae; genus CAVTXS01. The sequence continues at coordinate 299,240 of CAWBFP010000022.1, forward strand.
CTGCGTGACGATCATTTTCTTGATGCCGATGACAATGGTCTGCATGTCGTCGCGTGTGGTGATGAGCAACGGCCAGAGGTACTGATTCCAGCCGTAGATGAACAGAATGACGAACAGCGCCGCCATGTTGGTGCGCGAGAGCGGCAGCAGCGTATCGATGAAGAAGCGGATCGGCCCGGCGCCGTCGATGCGCGAGGCCTCGACCAGCTCTTCGGGCACGGTCATGAAGAACTGCCGGAACAACAGCGTGGCGGTCGCCGAGGCGACCAGCGGCAGCGTGAGCCCCGCGTAGGTGTCGAGCAGGTTGAGGTCGGCGGCAATCTTGTAGGTCGGATAGATGCGGACCTCGACCGGCAGCATCAGCGTGATGAAGATCACCCAGAATGCGGTCATGCGCAGAGGAAAGCGGAAGTAGACGATGGCGTAGGCCGAGATGATCGAGATCGCGATCTTGCCGAGCGAGATCGCCAGCGCCATCACCAGGCTGTTGAGCAGCATGGTGCCGACCGGCTCCCGGGTCGTACGACTCGTGCCGACGAAGATCGTGCGATAGTAGTTCTCCAGGAAAAGCGGCCCGGGCGTAAGCGGCATCTGGCCATTGGCAATGATGGTCGGCTCATGGGTCGAAGCGACGAACGCCAGATAAACGGGAAACGCGACAATCGCGATCCCCACCCACAGGATCAGGTGCGGCAGCAGATTGCCGAAGCGGTTCTGCTCGACCATCAGCCGGCTCCGCGGCCTGAGCTTGCGTTACCTCTCCCCGGCGGGGAGATGTCGGATCGGCAAGCCCAGCGAGCCAGTCCGGGTGAGCGGGTCCAAGTCCTTCGGCACGGATGCTCCCTCTCACCCGGCGCGCTGACGCGCGCCGGCCTCTCCCCGCTGGGGAGAGGTGAAGAGAGCGGGCGATAACGATTGCACATCAATACGTGACCTTGCGCTCGACGTAGCGGAACTGGATGGCGGTGAGTGCGATCACGATGATCATCAGGATCACCGATTGCGCCGCCGAGCCGCCGAGATCGCCGCCGAGGCGCCCGTCCTGATAAACCTTGTAGACTAGCGTCTCGGTCGCCTTGGCGGGCCCGCCCCCGGTCATTGCGTCGATGATGCCGAAGGTGTCGAAGAAGGCGTAGACGATGTTGACGACCAGCAGGAAGAACGTGGTCGGGGAGAGCAGCGGAAAGATGATGGTCCAGAACCGGCGGAACGCGCGTGCACCGTCGATCGCGGCCGCCTCGATCACGCTGCGCGGGATCGCCTGCAGCCCGGCGAGAAAGAACAGGAAATTGTAGGATATCTGCTTCCAGGTCGCCGACAGGATCACCAGGATCATGGCGTGGTTGCCGTTGAGCAGCGGATTCCAATCGACGCCGAGGGTACGCAGGCCCTGTGCGACGATGCCGAGTGAGGGCTGGAACATGAAGACGAACAGCACTCCGGCGACCGCTGGCGCGACCGCATAAGGCCAGATCAGCAGTGTGCGGTACGCCGTTCCGCCGCGCAGCGGCCTGTCCGCCATCACGGCTAGCAGCAACGCGATCGAGAGCGAAAGCAAGGCAACGGCGGTAGAGAACACGAACGTGACCGCGACGGTGTGGAAGTACGCGGCGTCGTGGAACAGATGGCTATAGTTTTCGAACCACACGAAGCTGGTCGAGAGGCCGAAAGCATCTTGCAGCAGGAACGATTGCCACACGGCCTGGCTCGCCGGCCAGTAGAAGAAGATGAAGGTGATGGCGATCTGCGGCGCGAGCAGCAGGAACGGCAGCAGCAGGTGGTTGAAGACCGCGCGCTTCTGCATGGCCGTTAGCGCTCAGCCGGGCGCGTCATGAAAAACTTCGTCTCGCTTTCGCCGCTGATCGTGAAGCCGAAGCGTTCGTACAGCCGGCGCGCAGGGTTGTTTTTCAGCACGTTGAGCAGGACCGGCTTGCCGGTTTCGCGGCTTCTGGCCAGCACGTGCCGCATGACCTGCGACCCGATACCTTGCCGGTGATAAGCAGATGCGACGTAGAGCTGGTTGAGCCGCAGCTCCTCGTCGAATACCTGCAGCTCAATCCATCCCACGTCGGTTCCGTCGCGGCGGACGACCCATGTCGACTCCGGCTTGTAGCGACTCGCGAAGCGCGCTTCCGCGTCGGCGTCCACCCATGGATTGTATGCGGCGGCATACGGCCTGATGCCCTCGGAATAGAGCCGCCACGCAAACCGGTAGTCCTCGGCCCGCACAGGCCGAAGCTCGATGTCGAGGTTCCGCGTGAGTGCTGCCGAAGCTGGATGTGCCATGGCCGGCCGTTGGTGGCCGGGCCAAGCCCGGCCACGACGGGCAAAACAGCGCTAACGCGAGACGGTGCGCTCGAACTGCCGCAGCATCGCGTTGCCGCGCGAGACCGCGGCGTCGAGCGCCTCCTTGGCCGATTTCTTGCCCGCGAGCGCGGCCTCGAACTCCTCGGCCCAGACGTCGCGCAACTGCACCATGTTGCCGAGGCGGAGCCCACGGGAATTCTCGGTCGGCTCCTTGTTGGTGAGCTCGAGCAGCGGCGTCTCCAGATAGGGCGCGTCCTTGTAGTAGCCGGACTCCTTGGTCTTGGTGTAGGCCGCCTTGGTGATCGGCAGATAGCCCGACGACTTGTGGATCGCGACCTGGCGGTCGGTGTCGGACAGGAACGCGAAGAACTTGGCCACGCCCTTGTATTCCTCGGGCTTCTTGCCTCCCATCACCCACAGCGACGCGCCGCCGATGATCGAGTTCTGCGGCGCACCCTCAACGTCGGGATAGTACGGCATCGGCGCGTTGCCGAAGTCGAACTTGGCGTTGGCCTTGACGTTGCCGAAGAACGCCGACGAGGTCAGGAAGATCGGGCACTCGCCGGACGTGAAACGGCCCTCGCCGGTATTGGTGCGCCCCGAATAGTCGTAGGTCTTGTCCTTCTGCAGGTCGACGAGATTCTGCAGGTGCTTGACGTGGGCCGGGCTGTTGAACTTGAGCTCGGTGTCGAAGCCGTCGAGCCCGTTGGCCTTGGTGGCGAGCGGCAGATTGTGCCAGGCGGAGAGCTGCTCGACGTTGACCCAGGTCACCCACGCATTGGAGAAGCCGCAGGTCGCGGAGCCTGCCGCTTTGAGCTTCTTGGCCGCCTCGAACACTTCCGGCCACGTCTTCGGCGGCTTGTCAGGATCAAGGCCAGCTTTCTTGAAGGCGTCCTTGTTGATCCACATCACCGTCGACGAGGAATTGAAGGGGAACGAGAGCATCTCGCCCTTGGAGGTCGAATAGTAGCCGGTGATCGCCGGCAGATAGGCTTTAGGATCGAACGCCTCGCCGGCTTCCTTCATCAGCACGTGGACCGGCTTTACCGCCCCGGTCGCCGCCATCATGGTCGCGGTGCCGACTTCGAACACCTGCATGATGTGCGGCGCGTTGCCGGCGCGGAATGCCGCGATGCCGGCATTCATCGTGTCGATATAGCTGCCCTTGTAGCTCGGAACGACCTTGTAGGCCTGCTGCGCGGCGTTGAACTCGTTGGCAAGCCGCACGATGACGTCGTTGTTGGCGCCCGTCATCGCATGCCACCATTGGATCTCGACTTGCGCCTGCGCCGCCGTTCCTGCGGCCAGAAGCGCCGCCGTCACGATCCCGGCGGTGAAAGTACGAACCGGCATGAGCCTATCTCCCTTGTGAAACTGTTCCTCCCGAAGCGCCGAGAGCACCGCCCCGCCTAGCAGCGCCGGGCGACGCTCCCGTGACGTCCTGGCGGGATTGTAAGCCGCTGGGAAACCTGCGCGAAAGGGGAAACTCGCCGATTTCGGTGGGTTATCAGCGCGTCAAATGCCGCACCTCGTTGAGGACGAGGTTGCCCATGCGCTTGGCGCGGTTGCGCAGAAACCGCTTCAGGCCGGAATCGACGAAGTAGGTGAGCAGAATGCTGTCGCGGGTCTCGACCTGCGGCCCGACCGGGTCGGCGGAATGCCAGGTGTCGTCCCCGACCGCAAAGGCGTAACCGGTATTGGGCGCAAACCGCATCTGAACGTCACGGGTGAGGCTTCCGTCGGCCGCCCGGCCATGGAAGATCGTCCCGATTTTCGGATGAGCGTCGTCGCGCGCGAGGTAGAGCTGGACCGTCATGCCTTTCCAGTGCGTATCCGGGTGTGGCGCAATGCTGTAGCCGGGGATGTCGCGGGTGAGCACCGGGATCGGATACATGGCGACGTCGGCATGGCCGGCACCGAAGCGCCGCGCGAGCCCGGGCGCGAGCCGGCGCATGAAGGCCGCCTGAACCTCGCTCGAGCAGAGCGCGCGGCCGACGACATCCCACACCTCGCGCTTGCCGGGCGGAAGATGCCGGATGTATTCGGGGAACAGGTCGATCTTCACCCGCGTCGAGGTCCCGTCGCCGCGCAGGTTCACATTGTCTCGTCCGGGCAGCGGCCGGTAGTCTGCCGCCACCGGCATGGCGTCGAGCATTTCCCCGTATAGGTCGTCCGGAAAGATCCGTGCGTACTGCAGGTGATAGAACGGCTGCTCGAGCGCGCGGGCGGCCTCGACCGCTCCGACCACGTGCTCGATCACATCGCGGGTTGCGCGCCGCTCGTCCATTCCAGCCTCCGGCCGCGTCCGATTCCAGTCCGACATACCGTCCGATACTGGCCACATCACAACGGCGACCGTCAACCGCCCCATTTATCGACGCAACTCCCCGTCCGCTCCGAGGGCCGACCAGCGATCCTCATTGCAAGGCGAAGGCGTAGCAATCCAGAATGCCGGCGTCACATGTGGATTGCTTTGTCGCCACGCTCGGTGAGCGGGGCCTCGCGTCGTCGAGCAGGAAAGGCACGTCCGATGTTTGAGAACAAGCTGATGGCCGGCAAGCGCATCCTCATCACCGGCGGCGGCACGGGTCTCGGACGGGCTATGGGAGAACAACTGCTCGCTCTCGGGGCCGAGCTTGTGATCTGCGGCCGACGGCGCGGCGTGTGCGAGGAAACCGCCGCCGCGTTGACAGCAAAGCATGGCGGCGTGGTCGAGGCCTACGGCGTCGACATCCGCGACGCGGCCGCGGTCGACGCCATGATCGAGGACATCTTCGCCAAGGGCGCGCTCGCCGGACTGATCAACAACGCCGCCGGCAATTTCATCAGCCCGACCGAGGCGCTCTCCCCGCGCGGGTTCGACGCCATCGCCAACATCGTGATGCACGGCACGTTCTACGTCACCCATGCGGTCGGCAAGCGTTGGATCGCGAGCGGATGGCAGTCGGGTCAGCCGATGCGCAGCGTGGTGTCGATCGTCGTCAGCTGGGTCGAGAACGGCGGCCCATACGTGGTGCCCTCGACCATGAGCAAGAGCGCGGTGGTCGGCATGACGAAGTCGTTGGCGATCGAATGGGCGCGCCACGGAATCCGGTTGAACGCCGTCGGCCCGGGGGAAATCCCGACCGAAGGCGCCAGCAAGCGCCTCGCCCCCGGCGTGACGCCCGGCTCGCGGTCGCGCGAGGACAACCCGATGGGGCGGCCCGGCGAAGAGCGCGAGCTCGCCAACCTGGTGACGTTTCTGCTGGCGGACGGCTGCGATTGGCTGACCGGCCAGGTGATGATGATGGACGGTGCCAACTACATGGCCACCGGCGGAAATTTCTACGAGCTGCGCAAATGGACTCCGGAGCAATGGCAGTCCGCCCGCGCCGCGATCGAGGAGCAGAACCGCAAGGACCGGGCGCAGCGCACGGCGTAACCGGCGTAGGAGGGGTGCTCTATCCGGGGTCGATGCGCTCGGGCGACCGCAAGGGTCGCCCCTACGATTGAGCCGTGACCGTACCCATCACGCCTTGCGCGGCCACGCGGCCACGGTCGGATGATCGTCGGCGGTCGTGTATCGCTCGTCGGCGCCGCCCGGGCGACCCCAGCCCGTCACCTCTGGCCCGAAGAAATCGCGGTTGATGGCGATCCACGGCTTGAGCTCGTCGGGCAGCCGGTCGTCGGCGTGGATCGCCGCGACCGGGCACACGGTCTCGCACAGGCCGCAATCGATGCATTCGTCCGGTTGGATATAGAGCGTGCGGCCGCCCTCATAGATGCAGTCGACCGGACAGGCGTCGAGACAGGTCTTGTCCTTCACGTCGATGCAGGCATCGGTGATGACGAACGTGCATGGGCGTCACTTGCGTCCCTGCCAGACCGGCTTGCGCTTCTCGATGAAGGCGCGCACGCCCTTCTTGCGAGTCCTCCGACTGCAGCGCCTCGACCAGCGCCGGCAGGCGTTGGCCCGCGCCTCGGCCGCGGCGAGATGCGCGGTGCGGCGCACGACCTGCTTGATCGCGCGCACGGAAAGCGGCGCGCAGGCGAGCACATCGTCGACCCAGCGCGCCGACCGCGGCGTCGAGCTCGGCGCGCGGCACAACCTCGTTCACCAGCCCGATGCGGAAGGCCTCCGCTGCCTGGATCCGCTGGCCGGTGAGCAGCAGTCCCATGGCCGCCGATGAACGGCGCCTGGCGCTGCAGCAGGATCATGCCGCCGTCGAGCGGCAGGCGCCCGACGCGCGCTTCGGGCAGGCCGAAGGTCGCTTCCTCCGCCGCGATGATGATGTCGCAGCCAAGCACCATCTCGAATCCGCCGCCGAGCGCGTGCCCGTTGACGCGCGCGATCACCGGCACGTCGAGCGTCTCGCGCAGCGCGATGCCGCCGAACCCGCCCGGGCGCGGCAGTCGCCCAATAGTCGAGCCCGCTCGCGCCGCTGCCGCCCTTCATGTCGGCGCCGGTCGCAGAAGGCGCGCTCGCCCGTGCCGGTGAGCACGACCACGCGCACGTCGCGATTGCCCTCGATCTCGGTCCAGATCTTCTGCAGCTCGCGCTCGGACGGCGGCGTCGATGGCGTTGAGCACGTCCGGCCGGTCGATGGTGACGCGTGCGACGTGATCCTTCGATCTGCGAACAGGATCGGCATCAGCTCGGCCGCGTTCGACGCGCGCCGAGCGAGCTCCGCCAGCACCTCCTGCGGTGTGCTGGCCGAGCGCCGCCGGCGGGATGCGGATCGTCACCGGCGCATCCGTCGAGATGGATCGGCGAGCCCACCACCTGCACGGTCTCGACCACGCCGGGCGCCTCCAGGATCATGCCGTTGATCGTCGCCTGCTCGTCGGCGAGCGCTTCGCGCGAGATTGCGCACCGGCGCGCACAGCAGGTCTTGCGCTTCGAGCCGTGCGATCCAGTGGGCCGTGGTGTTGGTCTTGAAGCGCTCGCGGAAGAGCGCCTGCAGCGCCGGCTTGTTCGCCATTCTGCAGCGCATGGCTGAGAAACCGCGGATCGGCATCGAGGCCCGCGACATCGAGCGCCGCTGCGATGTCCTTGAGCGGGTTGGCCTTGAACGCGCCGACCATGACGAGCGCGCCATCCGAGGTCTCGAACACGCCGGACAGCGGCATCGCGCCCCAGTTCAGCTCGCTGTCGCGCATCAGCTGCGTCGCCGCTTCCTGCGTCTGGGCGGCCAGCATGGAATCGAGCAGCGACACGCTGAAGCGCTGGCCGCGGCCGGTCTTCTGCCGTTGCAACAGGGCGAGCAGCACGCCCTGGACCAGATGCATGCCGGCGGAGTAGTCGGCGAAAGTGGTGGCGTAGACCGAGAGCGGCTCGCCCTCGTGCGAGCGGCGCGCCATCACGCCCGACATCGCCTGCGCGAGCACGTCCTGCCCGCCCTTGTGCGCATAGGGACCGGTCAGGCCGAATCCGGTGCCGACCGCATAGATCAGCCGCGGGTTGAGCCTCCTGAGCTCGTCGTAGCCGAGCCCCATGCGCTCCATCACGCCGGCGCGGAAGTTGTTCACCACCACGTCGGCGGTCGCGGATCAGCTCCATCAGCGCGGCCCGGTCCTCGGCCTTGCGCAGGTCGAGCACGACCGAACGCTTGTTGCGATTGAGCGAGCAATAGACCGGGCCGACGAGCCCGGCGGGATCATCGGGGATCGAGGTTCGCGACAGGTCGCCGGTCGGCGGCCGCTCGATCTTGATCACGTCGGCGCCGTAGTCGCCGAGCATCTGGGTCGCGACCGGCCCCATCATCACCTGGGTGAAATCGATGACCCTGATGCCGGCAAGCGGCAGATCGGTGGCGGAGGTCACGCGGCATGCTCCATCATCTTGGCGTTGGCGGACGGCCGGTCGCCGGGATCGCCGCCCTGGGCGCGCACACGCGCGCAGATCGCGCGCGGCTCGACCCGGCGCAGGCGAAACGTCGCCGGCAAGCGCGAGCGCCGCCGCGACGCCGGCCGACTGGCCCATCGACATGCAGGGCGGGATCTCGCGCGACATCTTCTGCGCCGCCTCGGTCGCCGAGTAGTGGCGGCCGGCGACGATCAGCCCGTCGACCTCCTGCGGCAGCATCGAGCGGTAGGGCGTGTAGTAGTCGCGCCCGCGCGCGACCGTATCGGGGAAATACGACGCGCTCCATCACGTCGTCCTTGGTGACGACGTACTCGCCCTCGAGCAGCCGCGTCTGGCGGATGCCGAGCTGCGGCGCGACGTCGACCACGAAACAGTCGGCGAACCCCGGCATATTCGCGCGCGCGAACTCGACCAGCGCATAGATGCGCTTGCGCCCCTCGAAGTCGGCGCGGGTCAGGTCCTCGACCTTGAGGCCGTCATAGCCGGTCATGTGCGGGCAGTTGCACCACACGACTGCCCGGCAGCGGCGTCTTCAGCCACCAGTAACTCCCACGACCCGCCGATGGTGCGCTTGGCCTGGCGGTCGAGCTTCGCGAACGTTTCCGGCTCAGCGTCGGCAAAGCGCTCAGCTTCGTCGGTGTCGACATTGCCCAAGCCGGAATACCGTGGTGACGATGTAGGCGCCTTCGGTGAATTTCGCACCCGCCGCCGCCGCGACGTCGAGGTCGCCGGTGGTGTCGATCACGATGTCGGCCAGCAACGCCTCGCGTCCCGCCTTGGTCTCGCAGATGACGCCGCGGATGCGGCCGTCCTGCACGATCGCGCTGGAGAACCAGGAATGCAGCCGCACGTCGACGCCAGCCTCCGTGATCATTTCGTTCGACGCCCGCTTCCAGCCATCGGGATCGAACGCCGCCGCCATCACGATCGGCTGCGGCTTCATCTGCGAGCGGAAATCGTGAGCAGCCCCAGCGCGCCCACTTGCGAAACAGCGCCTCGCTCTGACCGCGCTCCTCGCGCGGCGGGTAGACGCAGGCGCCGACCTTGGCCATGCGTTCGATCATCTCCATGCATAGTCCGGTGACCGTGATCTCGTCGCCGTTGTGCATGTCGTCGAGCACCAGCACCATCCCACCGGAGGCAAGGCCGCCGAGATACGGATAGCGCTCGACCAGCGTCACCGAGCAGCCTTCGCGCCGCGCCGCGATCGCCGCTGCCAGGCCCGCAGGTCCGCCGCCGACCACCAGGACGTCCGATTGCGCCACGATGCGGGCTGAGCCCGGGGTCTTCGTCGATGCGGTCGGCCGCAGTCATCGATTTCTCCGATTTCAGGGATTGCTCATTGCATCGCGGGCGCCTGCCAGCGCACGATCATCCGCTCGGCGCACAGAGATCGCCAGGAAGAACATGACCGAGAACATCGAGCCGACGATCACGGTGGCATAAAGCATCGCCGAGTCGAAATTGTACATCGCTTGGATGATCAGCGCGCCGATCCCATAGGTCGATCCGATCCACTCGCCGACGATCGCGCCGATGACCGAGGTCGACGCCGATATCTTCAGGGCGGAGAACAGGTATGGCAGCGAGTTGTACAGACGGAGCTTGAAGAACACCTCGCGCTTCGGGACGCCGACAGCACGCGCATCAGCTCCATCGCCTGCGGGTTCACCGATTCAAGCCCGCGCACCATGTTCACCAGCGTGGGAAAGAAACAGATCAGCGCCGCGATCGCGATCTTCGGCTCCATGCCGTTGCCGAGCAGCAGCACCAGGATCGGCGCCTTGGCGACCACCGGAATCGTGTTGACGATCACGACGATCGGAAAGAACGTCTCCTCCATGGTCTTCTTGTGGACGAAAACGGTGGCGATCAGGATCGCGGTCAGATTGCCGAGCGCGAAGTCCGGACACTGCCTCGATCGCGGTCGGCAGCAGGTTGGTCATCAGCAGGCCGAACTTGGCGTAAAGGGTGGTGATCACCAGGAGCGGCGAGGGCGCGACGAACGGCGGCACCTTGAGCACGTGGACGAGCACCGCCCAGATGGTCAGCGCGACGGCGATGCCGGCCACCGGCAGCAGCCTTCGCCGCCACACTTCGCCTGGCGCCGGCGCCGATGATATGCGGCCTCGGCCGCAGCGACTTCGAAATGCAGGGGCGGGGCGAGATCGGACGTCGTCACGATGCGCTCCTGCCCGAGAAGCGTCGCGCAACCTGGCCGCGATGCGCACGAACGGTTCGGTCTCGCGCATGCGCAGGTCGCGGTCGCGCGGCAGATCGATCGGGACGATGTCGCGCACCCGTCCGGGATTCGGGGACATGACCAAGACCTGCTCGCCGAGGAACATCGCCTCGTAGACCGAATGGGTCACGAACAGGATGGTGGTGCTCGGTCTCGCTGCCAGATGCGGCGCAGCTCCTCATTGAGCCGGTCGCGCGTGATCTCGTCGAGCGCGCCGAACGGCTCGTCCATCAGCAGCAGCCGCGGGCCGCCCAGCAGGGCGCGCGCGATCGAGACGCGCTGGCGCATCCCGCCCGAGAGCTCATGCGGGTAGCTCTGCTCCCAGCCATCCAGGCCGACGAGCCTGAGCAGTTCCCGCGGCGTCGGATCGCCCGGCCGGCAGACCGGCGTAACCGCCGACCTCGATCGGCAGCTCGACGTTCTGCAGCGCGGTACGCCAGGGCAGCAACGCTGCATCCTGGAAGACGAAGCCGAGCGACCGTCGGCGCCGGGCCTCTTGCGGCGACATGCCGAAGACCGAGACGGCACCGCTAGACGGGGCGATCAGATCGGCGACCACCCGGAGTAGGGTCGACTTGCCGCACCCGGACGGGCCGAGCAGGCTCAGAAACCCGCCCCGGTCGACCGAGAAGGAAACATTCTCCAGCGCCGTGACGGTCCGCCGCTCGGTCACGAAGCGGACCGTCACGTTCTGGCACGACACCGCGTTGGCGTCGCCGCCCACCGTCGCAGTCGACCGGTCCGCGGCAGCGGGCAACTCTGCGACCGCGGGGCCGCTCATCGCGCTCACCCGATCTTCGGGCGGCTGTCGGCCGTGGCTTTGAGGATGTCGAGCGTGATCACCTCCTCGACCTTGGGCACGCGTTTGGAGAATTGTCCGAGCTCCGCGTAGAGACTGATCTGCTCCTGCCACACGGCCGGGTCCATCGTTCCCCAGCCTTCCGCCGCGGTGCGCGGCGAGAACGCGAACCGCAGCATCACCTCGAGCGCCTCGCGCTCGTCCGCCGCATTGAGGTTGGGAAATTCCTTGACCAGGAACTCGACCGCCTTGTCGCGATTGGGTGCTTGGTGCGCGAACGCCCAGCCCTTGCCGGTTGCGCGCAGGAACTTGGCGACGACATCGCCGCGATTCTTGATGGTGGCCGCGGTGGCGTAGTAGGGCAGCGCATACAGCCTGACGCCGGTGTCCCATAGCCGCAGGTCGACGCGCTGGTCGCCCAGCACCTTGAGCGCCGTGGTGTTGGTCAGCCAGCCGGTGACGACGTCGACCTGGCCGGTCAGCACCGGCGACATATCGGCGCCGATGGTGACGATCTGCACGTCCTTCTCGGGGATCTTGTTCTTCGCCAGCAGGGCCCGCAGCAGGATGACGCCGGTCGCCTGGATGCCGACCTTCTTGCCGACAAGCTCCTTCGGCTCGCGCACCGGGTTCTTCTTCAGCGAAAAGAACGTGTACGGATGCTCCTGCGCCCCGGCCGCAAAGCAGACGACCGGGATATCTTGCGAGGTGGCGAGCATGAGCGACGGGCTCGACGATACCTGGCCGATCTCATGGCGCCCCGCGGCCACGACCGCGACCCCGTCGATATTCGGCCCACCAGCCTGGAAGCGCATTTCGATGCCTTCCTGATCGTAGTAGCCGAGCGCCTTGGCGCAGACCTCGCCGATCTGGTTGCCGGACAGAAGCCAGCCCAGCTGCAGATTGACGGTCGGCTTGCTTTGGCCATGGGCATCGACGCTGATGAGCGTGCCGGCCGCGGCGGCGCCAGCGGCTGTTTGCAGGAAATGCCGACGAGCAATCTCTTTCATGCTCCCCTCCAGCGTCATGATCGAATGCGCGGCCGCAGTCGTCGGGCACAGATTAGATCACACAATTTGCCATACGTCCCCGGCGGCTTGCGTCTGTCCTGCCGCAACGTCAGGACCGCCGCCGCGCCCTACGCGTGTCGGGCTGTGGGGATCGCGCCGCTCCCGCGTCTGCCCAGCGAGCGCACCGGCGGTCGTATGCACAACGCTTGAACCCGAGGCAGGATTGTCCTTCATTTCGACATCGAAAGACCGGTGGAGCTCATCGCCGCCACCGGCCGTCGGGTGCAGGCTTTCGGGGGTTACTGACAAATGCAAGGCGTCACGGTGGTCATGCATCCACTGGTCCAGCACAAGCTCACGTTGATCCGTGACAAGAACCGCTCGACCAAATCCTTTCGCGAACTGTTCAGGGAGATCGGCGCGCTTCTGTGCTACGAGGTCACGCGCGACCTGCCACTCGAGCAGATCGAGATCGAGACGCCGCTGACCCGCATGGAGGCGCCGCAGATTGCCGGCAAGAAACTGGTATTTGCCCCAATTCTGCGCGCGGGCGCGGCCTTCGTGGAAGGCATGCTCGACCTGGTGCCGACGGCGCGCGTCGCCCATATCGGCCTCTATCGCGATCCCAAAACCCTGGTAGCGGTGGAGTATTTTTTCAAGGCGCCGTCCGACCTGCACGAGCGGCTCGTCATCGTGGTCGACCCGATGCTGGCGACGGGCAACACTGCGGTAGCGGCGATCGACCGCATCAAGGAACGGGGTGGAACCGATGTCCGCCTGGTGTGCCTGCTGGCGGCGCCGGAAGGCGTTGCCCGGGTGCGCGCGGCCCATCCGGACGTCGCGATCTGGACCGCCGCCGTCGACGATCGCCTCGATGCTCACGCCTACATCGTTCCCGGACTTGGCGACGCCGGCGACCGGGCCTACGGGACCCGGTGAGGCACACCCCGCGCCCTCGCCTCCTGCTTGCATCCGCTGCCGGTGCGGCCGCACCGGTCAGGGAGCCTCAGGGCATAAAAAAAGCAGGCAGCGACCGGCTGCCTGCCCTACGCAACTTACTGACTTAGAGCGCGTCGCGACGCTTTGGAACCTACGCGACGGCCTGGAATGCCTTGGTGATCCCGGTCTTCACCGGCTCGACGGCCTCGGTCGTCACCTTCTGGGCCAGGGCAGCAAGGTCCTTGGTCTGGCTCGTCACCGCTTCGAACTGCTTGCGGGTATGGACGCTCGACAGCTCGATCGCCTCCGAGAGTGACTTCACCGTCAACAGGTCACGGGCGAAGTCGAAATTGGCATTGGCGTTGGCGCGAAACGCCTCGATCACCTTCAGACCGTAGTCGGAAGCTCCCTTGGTGGCCGTAACGTAGGTGGCCTCGAGCACATCGCTGGCTTCCTCGGCCGCCGCCTTCATCCGCTCATAGTTCTGCTTCGCCTGCGCGATGCTCTTCTCCGCAAGCTCCCGGTAGGCGGCGGGGACCTCCAAGCTCGGAAGGTCGAACTTCGGAAACTCGAAACTGGCGGCAGCTGCCGCAAACTTCGCCTGTTGCTTGGCAACGTCGAATGGGACCGCGACCGACTTCGCGGTTTTCGCCTTGGCCTCAGCCATAATCAGAGAATCCTCTGGGGCGGGGCGCAAAAGGGTCCCGAACCTCCCGCCCTGCATGCGGTTCGGCGACTTGTTTGCTTGATTGCTTGCAGGCCCGGCCCGAGGCTTGCCGCCGCTGCTTTCAACAGCGCCAGATAGACATAGGCAAACTCATGGTGCAATGCAATAGGAATACTGCATTGCAATATTTGGTCACAAAGTGCTCGGCGGGCCGCCCCCTTACCGCTGGCCGGTCGCCCCTTTGGCCCGTTGCGCCACGCTTTGTCCGAGGTCCTGCGCCTGCTCGGTCAACGCCTTCATCTGGGCCTGTACGAATTCCTGCTGCAGCTTCGCGATTTCCTGCACGTCCTTGGCGCGGGCGAGCCGCTGCGCGAAGTCGAAGGAAGCTGCAATGTTGCGTTCGGCGTAGCCCATGACCTTCTCGCTGGTGCCTTTGGCACCGGCCTGCACCGCGGCGGCCTGCTCTTCCAGCTTGGAGGCGGCCTTCTGGGCGGCATCCATGAAGCTCTCGAACGCCTGCCGGGCCTGCACCACGCTCTGCTCTGCCATGTTGCGCATTTCGGGGGGAATCTCGAAGCTTCCGATCGGCCCTTTCTGCATCGTCGTCTCCTCTGCCTGTGTTGGCCGCCGCCTTGCGGCGACCGCTCCCCCGCAGCCGCGATCTTAGAGTGCGACGCGCGTTTTACATAGAGCGTATGCGAGGCCCTTTGCCGCGCCGCCCATGGCAACCTACATGACCCCCACCGAGTTAACGCTATCCGAGAATCGTGGTGGAGCGCGCGCTGGGTGGCGTGGACGCAGCAGGCAGCCGGCTCTATTAAGGTTTCATTTACCAGCCGGAAGACGCGAGCAGGGTCGCGGCAGCCGATGACCACCTCCGGAGCCGTGCTTGGCTACCTGCGCGATCCCCGAATCGCTCCGTACGCGCTGGCAGCGGCGCCGGCGTGGCTGTGGACCGCCGATGGTGCTCGAATCCTGTGGGCGAACGCGGCGGGTGCGGCGACTTTTGGCGAGGACTCTCCCCGAGCGCTCGGCCATCGCCGCTTCGACCCGAAGCATCCGATCGCACGAGAGGTCGCACGGCTCGCGACGGCGCTGCCCGTGGCCCGAACCATGCAGCTTGCGCGGCTGCGGGGCTTGGGAGCAGGCATCGGGCGCGTCACCCTGTGCGCATGCTCACGCCTGACGACCGCAGACGGCGCCGACGCCGTTCTGGTTGCAGCGACCGAGCCTCCCGCTCGGCCATTGCCATTCAGGGAGCGGGTACGGCGCGTGTTCCTCGACGGCGACGACCAGACCGCGGCGTTTGCGATCGAGGGCGATCTGCTTCACGCCGGTCCGGACGCTGCCGATTGGCTTGCAGGCCATGCGACGCTGGCTGACCTCGGCGCCGGCCCAGTCGCCGCGCAGGCGCTCCGCCTCGGCCGCGCCTCTGGGGACAGCGCGCGCGGGCCGCTCACGCTCGAACGCATCGGCAGCGGCGACGCCGCGGTCTTGCTCGCGGTTTTTGCGGGGCTCGCCGCGCCGCTCAGGCACTCCAGCGCGGATGCGCCTGCCGCGCCCCTGACCGACGAGGGCGCGAAACCGCTCCTGCAATCGCATTCGGAACCGCCGAGCAGTCCGGTCACGGCGGCGCCGACGATCGACGATCCCGCAGACGCGCTCCGACATCCGCCGGACGCCGTGGCGGGGATTGTCGACCTGCAGTCGCGGCTAGTGGAAAGACGGCACCCTTTGCGCTTCGTCTGGCAGATCGGCGCCGATGGTCGGTTCACTATTGCGTCCGAGGAGTTCATCACCCTGGTCGGCGCGAGAACGGCCGGCCTCCTGGGGCAGCCGTGGACGCGGATCGCCGCCGAACTCGGCCTGGATGCGGACCGTCGCATTGAGCGCGCGATCGCCTCGCGCGACACCTGGAGCGGGGTCATGGTGGGCTGGCCGGCCGATGGGACGGCCGAACGATTGCCGGTCGCACTCTCTGGACTGCCGAGTTTCGGCGACGACCGCGCGTTCGCCGGCTATCGCGGATTCGGCGTGTGCCGCGATACCGAACGCATCGCCGCGATCATCGGCGTCCGCATCGCGCACGCGCAGGAAGCGAGCACGAGCGCGGAGCATCAGCGGGCGGACGCGCCCATCGCCGAAATCGCTGCCGATCCATCTCGAGCCAATACGGATGCTCCCGGCATTGCCGACACGCACGATGCCGCGGCTGACGACGTCGGCGCGCCGTCGGTCCCGGCGGAAGCGCGCCCGCAGCTCACGGTCGTTCCGGCAGCCGAGAACGTGGTGCCGTTCCGGGCCGCCGGACCGACCGCCATCGACAGGCGGCCGGCGTTGACAAGCGTCGAACGCAATGCGTTCCACGAGATCGCCAAGGCGCTCGGGGCACGAGTTCGAGGGCGACACGTCTGATCCGACCGAGGTCGCCGCCAGCAAGGCGCGGCCCGATGACGGTGCCGCAGCAGGCGCAACCGAGCCCCCCGCCGCGCCCGGCGATCCCGTGCCGTCGGCAACCGATCGCGACCGCCAACTAGCGGAAGACGCGCTCGTCGAGGGTGATCGCAGCACGGCTGAACAGGCGGCCGCGCAATCCCCACCGCGAACGTCTGCGCAGTTCCCGGCGGTCCCTAATGCCGACGCGCCGGCCGGGCATGAAGTCCAGGCAGCCGTTGGCGCTGAGCGGGAGATCCTCGATCGTGTGCCGGTCGCCGTGCTGACCTATCGCGGCGACGCGCTGCTCTACGCCAACCGCGCGTTCTTCGATTGGACGGGCTTTCGCGATCTCGACGACTTCGCCGCCGCCGGCGGCCTTCAGCATTTGATCCCGGACCCTGAGCTCCAGGGGCCCGGCGAAGCGGACGGGCCCGGCCGTCCGGTCGCAATCCGCACGCGCAGCGGCGATGGGCTGCTGGTCGAGGGGCGGGTATTCAAGGTCGGGACGGGAAGCCGAGACTGCGTTGCTGCTGATGCTCAACAAGGCAGCACCCGACGATCGGCACCGGCAGGTCGAGGCCGCCTTGCGCACCGCCGAAGCGAACGCGCGCGAGCTCGCATCGATTCTCGACACTGCCACCGACGGCGTGATCGTCACCGATGCAAGCGGGCAGGTCGTGGCAGCCAACCGAAGCGCCGAGGCATTGTTCGGATTCGACGCGCGCGAACTCAACGGCCGCGCCTTCACTGACCTGTTTGCGCCCGAAAGCCGCCGCGAAGCGCTCGACTACCTCGACGGGCTGGCGCGAAGCGGTGTCGCCAGCATCCTCAACGACGGCCGCGAGGTGATCGGCCGCGTGCGCGAGGGTGGCCTGATCCCGCTGTTCATGACCATGGGCCGCGTCGCCGACGAGCCGCCGAAATTCTGCGGCGTATTCCGCGACATCACGCAGTGGAAGCGCGCCGAGGAGGAACTGGTCAATGCCCGGCGCCAGGCCGAGCGGGCGTCCTCGGCCAAATCCGACTTTCTCGCCAAAATCAGTCATGAGATCCGCACGCCGCTCAACGCCATCATCGGGTTCTCGGAAGTGATGGTGGAACAGCGGTTCGGGCCGATCGAGAACGAACGCTATCGCGGATACCTCAAGGACATTCACACATCCGGCCAACACCTGATCGCGTTGCTCACCGACCTGCTCGATTTGTCCAAGATCGAGGCGGGGAAGCTCGATCTGGCCTTCGACCGAAGTCGATCTCAACGACGTCACCCAGGAAGCCGTTGCGATCATGCAGCCGCAGGCCAATCGCGAGCGCATCATCATCCGCACCTCGCTTTCGCCGTCGCTGCCGCCGGTCGTCGCCGACGTGCGTTCGATTCGCCAAATCGTGCTCAATCTGCTTTCGAATTCGATCAAATTCACCGGCGCCGGCGGTCAGGTCATCGTATCGACCGCGCTGACCGATGGCGGCGAGGCCGCCCTGCGCGTGCGCGATACCGGCATAGGAATGAGCGAGCGGGACATTGAAACCGCGCTCGAGCCGTTCCGGCAACTGGCCACCTCCAGCCGCTGGAGTTCCGCCGTCGGCAGCGGCCTCGGACTGCCGCTGACCAAGGCGCTGGCCGAGGCCAATCGCGCCAGCTTCCACATCAAGAGCGCGATCAATTCCGGGACGCTGGTGGAGATCATCTTCCCCGCAACCCGCGTGCTGGCGGAGTGAGGCACCATGGTCCCGACCAACGGCCTGGCGCAGCCGTCTCCCCGGCCGAGGATATCGCGCGCGAGGTCCTCGATTCGCTCGACGCGCGCAAGCAGATTGCGCCATTCTCGCGGCGTGCCTCCGGGCTTGATCTTCCGACCGCGTACGCGGCCATGGCTGCGCTCCGGCGATTGCGCGAGATGCGCGGGGAGCGGCACGTTGGGCGCAAGGTCGGCTTCACCAACCGGGCGCTTTGGACCCAATACGGGGTGTTCGCACCGAACTGGGGCGACATGTACGAAACGACCGTGCACGCGCTTGCCGATATTGGCGGCCGGTTCGATCTGTCGCGTTTGTCCGAGCCGCTGATCGAACCTGAAATCGCGTTCAAGCTGGCCAAGGCACCGGAACCGGGCATGGACGAGGCGGCGCTCATGGGCTGCGTCGAATGGTTGGCGCACGGATTCGAGATCGTGCAATCGCTATTCCCGGGTTGGCAATTCGCGCCCGCTGATACGGTTGCGGCCGGAGCGATGCACGGCGCATTCCTATTGGGCGGGCGGCATCGAGTCGAGGATGCCCCTTCGGACCTGATGCCTGCACTCACGGAATTCGAGGTCACGCTCCGGCGCAACGGGGAAGTGGTGGATCGGGGCCGCGGCGCCAATGTCCTCGACGGCCCGCTCACCGCGCTCCGCCATCTGGTCGCGCTGCTGGCCGACGATGCGGCAAATCCGCCGCTGACGGCGGGAGAGATCGTCACCACCGGCACCCTGACGCGGGCGCTGCCGGTCGCGGCCGGCGAGCGCTGGACGACCGAAATACGCGGGCTGCCGATCGACGGGCTTGCGGTCGCGTTCGCCTGAGCCGAGCGCGCTCGGCAGCCATGCGCAAGTCAAAAAAGCGCCAGCACCGGCCGCGCGGTTTCTGCTAGGATCAATTCTCGATCTTGCGTGCCGGCGCGAGCAGTTCAGTCGCAGGGGCTATGCCATGAACATAATGCAGGCGTTGCGTGCTCTATTGTTTGCCGTCGTTGCGGTCGTGTTTGCCGTCGGGTCGCCGGCCAGCGCACGCGAACTTGTCGATCTCCTGCTGGTGCTCGCGTCCGACGTCTCGCGCAGCGTCGACAGCGTGAAGTTTCAGCTGCAGCGGGACGGCTACGCCGCGGCGTTCTCCGATCCGCGCGTCCTGGAGGCCATTTCCTCCGGCAAGCACGGCCGCATCGCGGTCTGCTTCGTCGAGTGGTCGGGGTCGACTGCCCAGAAGGTCGTGATCGACTGGACCGTGATCAAGGACGCCGAGAGCGGTCGCCAGTTCGGCGACAAGCTGGTCGAGCTGCCGCGGTCATTTGCGGAACGCACGTCGATCAGCGCCGGCATCGATTTCGCCATGCTGCAGTTCGACCGCTCGCCGTACGAGGGCGGCCGTCGCACGATCGACGTGTCGGGAGATGGCACCAACAACAGCGGGCGCGACGTGCGCTCGGCGCGCGACGAGGCGGTGGCCAAGGATGTCACCATCAACGGCCTGGTCATCCTGAGCGAACGGCCGCTGTCGTGGAATCCCGACCACACCCACCCGCCGGGCGGGCTGCAAAACTACTATCGCGACAACGTCATCGGCGGGCCAGGCGCGTTCGTGCTGGCGGCGGAGAATTTCCAATCGTTCGGCAAGGCGCTCATCACCAAGCTGATCGCCGAGATCGCGATGACGGCTCCGGTGCAACAAGCTGCCTTGCTGCCGTTGCCGTGAGGGACCGGCGACCGCTTGCGACGGCGCCTGCGTAGCCACGATGTTCACGCTTGCCGAGCTCGAAAGCGTGCTGCCGCGCGTGCACGCGGTGATGCCGCCGACCCCGCAATACGCCTGGCCGCTGCTGCGAAAACGCACCGGCGTGGAGGTGATCGTCAAGCATGAAAATCACACGCCGATCGGCGCCTTCAAGGTGCGCGGCGGCATCAGCTATTTCGATCGACTGAAACGCGAACGGCCGCGCGTCAACGGCGTGGTGACGGCGACGCGCGGCAATCATGGTCAATCGCTGGCGTTCGCCGGCGCGCGCGTGGGCGTGCCGGTCGCGATCGTCGTGCCGCACGGCAACTCGACCGAGAAGAATGCGGCCATGCGGGCATTCGGCGCGGAACTGCTAGAGCACGGCCGCGATTTCGACGAAGCCAAGGATCGCGCCAATGAAATCGCCGCCGAGCGCGGATACGAGTTCGGCCCCTCGTTTCACCGCGACCTGGTCCTAGGCGTCGCAACCTACGCCCACGAACTGTTCACCGCGGTGCCCGATCTCGATACCGCATACGTGCCGATCGGGCTCGGCTCCGGGATTTGCGGCCTGATCGGCACGCGCGATGCGCTCGGCTTGCCGACCCGCATCGTCGGCGTCGTCTCCGACCGGGCGAATTGCTACCGGCTTTCGCTCGACAGCGGGCACCCGGTGCCGACCAATTCCGCCCTCACCTTCGCGGACGGCATGGCAGTGCGCAATCCGGATGCGACCGCGCTCGCGCTCATCAGCCGCGGTGCCGACCATGTCGTCGAGGTCTCCGATGACGAGATCGCCGAAGCGATCCGCATCCTGTTCAGCGATGTGCATTGTCTCGCGGAGGGTGCCGGCGCGGCGGCGCTGGCGGCGCTGATCAAGGAACGCGATCGGCTGCAAGGTCGCCGCGTGGCGGTGATCGTGACCGGCCAGAACATCGATCGGCCGTGGATGCAGGCGGTGTTGTCGGGCGCGACGCCGCAGGCGACGGCGCAACCGCCGCAATCGATTTCTGCTGGTTGACCAACGCGCAATCGACGACTTTCGAGCCGTTCTAGTCTGGGGCAGTCTGGAACGGTTCTAAGATATTGATCTTTCATACGAATTTGCCTTGACGCGCAATTGCCGGAAGCACTAGAGGGACCACGGGGTCCCGCGCCGCCGAAGTGCTTCAGACAGGGCCTTGAACCCTGCCCGAAAGGAGCTGGTCATGAAGTTCGCGCGTTCCCGCGCCGTCGCACCTCCCCTCGCAATCGTGTTCGCGCTGCTGACGCCGGCGGTTGCGGCGCGAGCTCAGGGTGAGGTCAACGTCTACAGTTATCGCGAAGCCAAGCTCATCCAGCCGTTGTTCGATGCATTCAGCAAGGACACCGGCATCAAGGTCAACGTGGTGTCGGCCAGTTCAGGCCTCGAACAGCGCATCAAGACCGAAGGCGTCAACAGTCCCGCCGACGTGCTGCTGACGGTGGACATCGGCCGGCTCGAGGAGGCGGTGCAGCTGGGCATCACGCAGCCGATGAAGTCGGCGGTGGTGGAAAAAGCGGTGGCGCCGCAATACCGCGACCCCGAGGGTCACTGGT
Source organism: uncultured Alphaproteobacteria bacterium (assembly GCA_963788095.1). Taxonomy (GTDB): domain Bacteria; phylum Pseudomonadota; class Alphaproteobacteria; order Rhizobiales; family Xanthobacteraceae; genus CAVTXS01. The sequence continues at coordinate 320,534 of CAWBFP010000022.1, forward strand.
ACGGAATCTCGATGCGCGCCCGCGTCGTCTATGCTTCCAAGGAGCGCGTCCATCAGGACGCGATCAGCTACGAGGAGCTGGCCGACCCGAAATGGAAGGGCAGGATCTGCATCCGCTCCGGTCAGCACATCTACAACAACGCGCTGTTTGCCGCCTACATCGGCCATCACGGCGCCGCGCAGACCGAGAAGTGGCTGCAAGGCCTCAAGGCCAATCTGGCGCAGAAACCCTCGGGCGGCGACCGCGAAGTCGCGCGCGACATCGCCGCCGGCAAATGCGACATCGGCCTCGGCAACACCTACTACTGGGCGCTGATGCACGACAAGGAAGCGGACAGGAAGCCGTGGGCGGACGCCACCAAGGTCATCCTGCCGACCTTCAAGGGCGGCGGCACGCACGTCAATCTCTCCGGCGTTGTGCTTGCCAGACACGCGCCCAACAAGGCCAACGCGCATGAAGCTGATCGAATGGCTGGTGGGCCCGACCGCGCAGCAAATGTATGCGGACGTGAACTACGAGTATCCGGTGCTCGCCAGCGTCCCGGTCAATGCCACCATCAAGGGCTACGGCCCGCTCAAGCCCGACGCGCTGCCGATCTCGAAGATCGCCGAGCACAAGAAAGCCGCGGCGAATCTCGTCGACAAGGCGGGTTTCGACAATTGATCGGGGCCCCGCAAGCGCCTCGCGTCGGCACGCCCGCACAACCCATCGCGGCAGCGATTGCGAGCGTTGCCCCGGGTATCGACATCTTTGTTGCGGCGGTCACAGGCACGACGCCGATGCCCGGCACGACGCCGGGCTCGACCGACTAGTCGCGCGGCGCGGCGTCAATGGCCGTCGCCGAGGCACCGCGGCGGGAACGTCTGGCCAACTCGCTCGGTCGCCGGCGGCCGACCGACATCATCGCGGTCAGCTTCGTGCTGGCGCTCGCCGGCCTCACCGTCGCGCCGTTGATCAGCCTCGTTGCCGTGGCCTTCGAAGGCGACCTCGAGATCTGGCAGCACCTTGCGGCCTATGTGCTGCCGGTCGCGTTGATGCAGACGGTGCTGTTGCTCGCCGGTGTCGCCGCTGTCACGGGCATGGCGGGCATCGGCACCGCCTGGCTGGTCACGGCCTATCGCTTTCCGGGGCGCAGGGCGCTGGCATGGTTGCTGCCATTGCCGCTGGCGATCCCGACCTATCTGGTGGCCTACATCTATGCGGACCTGCTGGATGCGGCCGGGCCGGTGCAGACCTGGCTGCGTGCCGCCGTCGGCTGGAGCTCGCCGCACGACTACTGGTTTCCGGAAATCCGCTCGCTCGGCGGCGCGATCTTCGTCATGAGCGCCGTGCTCTATCCCTACGTCTTCCTGTCGCCCGCGCGATGTTCCAGACCCAGAGCGCGTGCCTGATGGAGGTCGCCCGAACGCTCGGCGCGGGCCGTTGGATGCTGGCGCGCCACGTGGCGCTGCCGCTGGCGCGGCCGGCGCTCGCCATCGGCCTCTCGCTCGCGCTGCTGGAGACGCTCAACGACATCGGCGCCAGCGAATATCTCGGCGTGCGGACCCTGACGCTGACGATATTCACCACCTGGCTCAACCGCGGCAGCCTGCCGGCGGCAGCCCAGATCGCCTGCGTGATGCTGCTGGTCGTGGCCGGCCTGATCGCGCTCGAGCGCTACGGCCGCCGCAATCGACGCTTCAGCATCTCCGTGCGCCAGCCGCGGTTCGTGATACCGATCGATCTCGCCGGCTGGCGCGGCTGGCTGGCGCTCGCCGCCTGCGCCATGCCGGTGGCGCTGGGTTTTGTCATTCCGGCCGGCTTCCTGGTGCGCGAGGTGATCGTGCGCGGGCTTCTTGTCGGCTTCGACGCCGACCTGATCCGGCACACCATGACCACCGTCGTGCTGGCCGGTTCGGCGACCGCCATTGCGCTCGGCGCTCGGCCTCGGCGCGGCGATCGCGGTGCGATTGGTGCCGCGGCCGCTCGTCGCGGCCTGCCTCCTGGTCGCCGGCCTCGGCTACGCCGTGCCCGGAACGGTGCTTGCCCTCGGGCTGCTGTCGCCGCTGGTCGCGATCGACGACGGCATCAACTGGGTCGCCCGCACGTTCGGCGGCGCCGGTGTCGGCCTGCTCGTGGCCGGATCCGGCGCCGCGGTGGTGATCGCCTATGTGATACGCTTCCTGTCGATCGCGACCGGATCGATGCAGGCCGGCCTCGGCCGCATCGCGACGAGATCGACGATGTCGCACGCACGCTCGGCGCCGGCACTGGCGGAGCTGGTCCGGTTGATCCATCGCCGCTGCTGCGGCCGGCGCTCGGCGGCGCCGCCTTGCTGGTGTTCGTCGATTGCCTCAAGGAGTTGCCGGCAACGCTGCTGTTGCGTCCGCTCAATGTCGAGACGCTGTCGACCTATATCTACCAGTTCGCCACCCGCGGCAACTTCGAGGAGGGCGCGCTCGCGTCGTTGCTCATCGTTGCGGTCGGCATTTTGCCGGTGATCCGGATTGTGCGCTATGCCGATTTCATGCCCGCGCACGGGACCGCTCGTCGCCGCGGTAGGCCGCGGCGGCTAAACCGGCACCATCGCCCTTGATCAGCTTCCACCCCTCGGGTAGAGAACGGGGTCAACCGGGCTGACCGGCTCCTACTCTGTCTGACACGGGCCAAATCAGGCGGGGCTGCATGAAAAAGATCTATCCCGACGCCCGCGCGGCGTCTCGCCGGCATCCTCAAGGACGGCATGCTGATCATGGCCGGCGGCTTCGGATTGTGCGGCATTCCGGAGACCTGATCCTGGCGATCCGCGACTCCGGGGTGAAGAACCTTACGGTCGTGTCCAACAATGCCGGCATCGACGGCATCGGTCTGGGCATCCTGCTCGACAGCCGGCAGATCAAGAAGATGATCTCGTCCTACGTCGGAGAGAACAAGACCTTCGCCCAGCAATACCTCGCCGGCGAGCTGGAGATCGAGTTCAACCCGCAGGGCACGCTCGCCGAGCGCATCCGCGCCGGCGGCGCCGGCATCCCGGCATTCTTCACCCGCACCGGCGCCGGGACGAGATCGCCGAGGGCAAGGAGGAGCGCGAGTTCGACGGCGAACGCTACATCATGGAGCGCGGCATCGTCGCCGATCTCTCGATCGTGCATGCCTGGAAAGGCGATACCGAGGGCAACCTCGTCTACCGCAAGACCGCGCGCAACTTCAATCCGATGATGGCGACCGCGGGCAAGGTGACGGTCGCCGAGGTCGAGAACCTGGTCGAGCCCGGCACGATCGATCCCGATCACATCATCACGCCCGGCATCTATGTGCAGCGCATCGTGCACGTGCCGAACGCGAACAAGCACATCGAGCAGCGCACCGTGCGCAAGCGCGTAGCGCATGTCCCGGAAAAGTGGCCACGTTTGCCGGAAGACAGCGCAGCGAAGGAGGTCTGATGCCCTGGACCCGCGAACAGATGGCGGACCGCGCCGCGCAAGGAGCTGCGCGACGGCTTCTACGTCAATCTCGGCATCGGCATCCCGACGCTGGTGTCGAACTACATCCCGGCGGGCATGAGCGTGCAGCTGCAGAGCGAGAACGGCATGCTCGGTACCGGGCCTTTCCCGTTCGAGGGCGAGGAGGATGCCGACCTCATCAATGCCGGAAAGCAGACCGTCACCGAGCTGCCGACCACCAGCTATTTCTCCTCCGCCGATTCGTTCGCCATGATCCGCGGCGGGCACATCGACCTCTCGATCCTCGGCGCCATGCAGGTGGCGGAGAACGGCGACCTCGCCAACTGGATGATCCCGGGCAAGATGGTAAAGGGCATGGGCGGCGCCATGGACCTCGTCGCCGGCGTCAAGAAGGTCGTGGTGGTGATGGAGCACTCGGCCAAGAACGAGGCCGAAGCTCCTCAAGCGCTGCAGCTGCCGCTCACCGGCGCCGGCGTGGTCGACATGGTGATCACCGATCTCGGGGTCTTCACCATCGACAAGAAGGGCGGGGACGGCATGACGCTCGTTGAGCTCGCTCCCGGCGTCGAGGCTCGACGAGATCCGCGCCAAGACCGAAGCGAGCTACAGGTGGCGACAGCCGAACTAGAGTTGAACGGTCGCGACGTTCGCGAGCAAGGCCAGCGGAAACGCGAGGCGGCGGTCGATTCCGGACCGACAGCGGCCTCGGCCACGAAAGGGTCACAGAGGCCGGACCAGATTGCGGCACAACCGCCCCGGTGTCTGTTTCAGCCGCCTTTAGCATCTCTGGAATACGTGAATTGTGACGTCGACGTCGCGGCCCTCAAATTCAAGCGCCTTGGACTTGGCTTGGCTCGCCCTAGCCGCCGCTGGCTATTGCCGTACTTGCCGCCATGCCTCGCTGATGCCGCGCCGACAAGGTAGCGAAGCTGTAAAGGCCGAAATCCGCTGCGTCACCGGCCTCGAACCGTCTTGCGCGGGAACGCGGCGGTATCGCTGTTTCCAACCGGCACGGTGAGTTTTCCGATGTGATGCTCAGCGGCGAGCCGTCCGGGAGCCCGGCGCTCGCGGCTGAACGGCTGACGGCGCGGCTGCGCTTTTTGCCGCTGCTGCCGGCCGGGTCGAGATCGCCGACGTATCGTTGGTGCGCCCGACGATCCTGATCGTACTCGACTGCCGAGGGCCGCTCGAACTGGTCCACGCTCGTTGGCACGTTGCCCGCACGCTGAAACCCGGCGCGACCGCTGGAACGCGGGATGTCGTTCTCGGAATTGCGCATCGTGGACGGAACGGTGCATGATCCACGACGAAACGCGAGGGATCGCCGAGACGCTCACCGAGGTCGAGCTGTCGCTCGCGTGGCCATCGATCTCGAAGAGCTTCGGCGCGACCGGTCAGTTCGTCTGGCGCGGCGAGAAGGTCGATGCGAGCGTAAGCTCAACGACTTCTTCGCGCGCTCAAGGGCGACCGATCCGGCTTCAAGCTCCGGATGACCGGAGCCCGCTCAAGGCGGCCTTCGACGGCAGCTCGAGCCACTATCCGACCTGAAGATCGAGGGAACGCTGGCAGCAGACAGCCCGTCGCTGCGCGAACGCCTTGCGCTGGGCCGGGTTGAAGCCGCTGCCGGGCGGCGGGTTCGGCCGCTTCTCGCTCAAGGCACAGACCAACGCCATCGGCGGCACCGTCGCCTTCTCGGGCGTCAACGTCGAGCTCGACGGCAATGCCGCCGAGGGCGTCCTCACATTGATCGCCGACGGCCGGCAGAATGTGCAGGGGACGCTCGCCGCGGAAGGGATCGATGTCGCGCCCTACGTCTCGACGTTCGAGCTGCTGGCGGCGAACGAGCGCGAGCTGGAGCCGCGCGCCTATTCGCTCGATGGCCTGACCGGTTTCGATATGGACTTTGCGCCTGTCCGCCGCCCGCATCGCGCTCACCGGGACCAAGGCCGGACGCACCGCGGTGGCCGCTGGCGTGCGCAACGGTCGTTTCACCGTGACCATCGGCGAATCGCAGGCGTTCGGCGGGGTCGTCAAAGGATCGATGGGAATCGCCAAGGCGGAGGCAGGGCGCCGACGTCAAAGCCCAGCTGCAGTTCACCGACGTCGAGCTTGAACCGGCGATCGCCACGGTGTTCGGCATTCGCCGGCTGGAGGGTACGCGGCAACATGGCGCTGGCCATCGACGGCGCAGGCAGCGACGTGCTCGCCCTCACGCGCGCCGTAAGCGGGTCAGCGACGCTGACGGCAACGCGCGGCGCCTTACGGGCGTCGACGTCGAGCAGCTGCTGCGCCGGCTTGAACGCCGTCCATTGTCCGGTGGCGGCGAGTTCCGCAGCGGACGCACGCCGTTCGACAAGCTCGCCGTAACGGTCAGCGTGGCCGACGGCACCGCCATGGTCGACGACGTGCAGCTCGAAGGGAGCGCCATTCGGCTGGCGCTCGGCGGCTCGGCTTCCATCCCCGCGCGCGACCTCAACCTCAAGGGGGTCGCGGCCCTGGTCGGCTTGCCGGCCAAGGACAATGCCACCCCGTTCGAGCTGCCGTTCGTCGTGCGCGGCCGCTGGGAAGATCCGATCATGCTGCCGGACATGCAGAGCCTGATCCGACGCTCGGGCGCGGCCGCGCCGCTGCTCGATGCGGCGCGCGGCGGCAGGGCGCGCGATGCGGTCCGCTCGGCGATCGAGCAGATGACGCGCGGCGCCGAGCCGCCGCAAGTGGTCGCCCCGCCCAGCGCGCCAGCGGAGCCCGTCCCCTCGCCGGCGGAGTCCGCCCCCTCGACGCAGTAGCCGGCCCGGCCGCACGATCGCGACCCTCAGCCGGGCGAGCGCCTGGTCAACAGCGATGCCACGACGATCGCCATCGCGACCACCGCGATCATCACGGTGCAGATGGCATTGATCTCGGGCTTCACGCCGAGGCGCACGTCGGAATAGATCCGAATCGGCAGCGTGGTCGCTCCCGGCCCGGTGGTGAAGCTCGCGATCACCAAGTCGTCGAGCGAGAGCGTGAAGGCCAGCATCCAGCCGGCGGCAATGGCCGGCCAGATCAGCGGCAGCGTGATGGTCAAAAAAGTCCGCAACGGCGGGGAGCCGAGGTCCATCGCGGCTTCCTCCAAGCTGCGGTCGAAGGTCACCAGCCGCGCCTGCACCACCAGGGTCACGAAGCACATGGTGATGGTCGTGTGGGCGATCGTGACGGTCCAGAACCCGCGATCGAGATCGACCGCGACGAACAACAACAGCAGCGACAGGCCGGTGATCACCTCCGGCATCACGATCGGGGCGTAGATCAGCGCGGAAAACGGCAATCGGCCGCGAAAACGCCGGATCCGCACCAGCGCGATGGCGGCAAGCGTACCCAGCACGGTCGCCAGCGTCGCCGACAACAGCGCGATGCGCACGGACATGAAGGCGGCGTCGAGCAATGCGCCGTCATTGAGCAGCGCCCCGTACCATCGCGTCGACCAACCGCCCCAGACCGTGACCAGGCGCGATGCGTTGAACGAATAGATCACCAGGATGACGATCGGCAGATAGAGAAAGGCAAGGCCGAGCGTCAGCGCGGTGAGGTTGATGAAGGAAAGTCCCTTGCGCATCGCTCAGCGTCCGCTCTCGAGCGCGCGCGACTGGTAGCTCTGGTAGATCACGATCGGTCCGACCAGCATCACCAGCATCACGATCGCGACCGCAGAGGCGAGCGGCCAATCGCGGTTGGAAAAGAATTCGGTCCACAGGGTCTGCCCGACCATCAGGGTCTGCGACGAGCCGAGCAGATCGGGAACGACGAATTCGCCGACGATCGGGATGAAGCAGAGCAGCGCGCCGGCAAGGATGCCCGGGCGCGACAGCGGCACGGTGATCTGCCAGAACGCCTTCCACGGCGGCGACCCAAGGTCGGCGGCCGCTTCGAGCAGCGTCTCGTCGAGCTTCTCCAGCGTCGCGTAGAGCGGCAGCACCATGAACGGCAAATACGAATAGACGAGCCCGATATAGACGGCGGTGTCGCTGGCGAGCCAGACCACCGGCGCATCGACGATTCCCAGGGCGAGCAGCGCCTGGTTCAGCAAGCCGTCGTGCTGCAGGATATTGATCCAGGCATAGACGCGGATCAGAAACGCGGTCCAGAACGGAAGGATCACAAGCACCAGCAGAACAGCGCGCGCGCCGCGCGGCGCGCGTGCCATCGCGTAGGCGATCGGATAACCGATCAGCAGCAGAAGCAGCGTGGCGATTGCAGCGACCTGCAGGCTCTTGAGGTAGGAGGCGGCGTAGAGCGCATCGGAAGCCAGTGCGACGTAGTTGTCGAGCGCGAGCTCCGCGAGCGCGCGCCGCAAGCCCTCCCAGCCGGCCGACAGGTCGAATACCGGCGTGTACGGCGGCTGCGCCAGCGCGGTCTGCGACAGGCTGATCTTGAAGACGATCAGCGCGGGGACGAGAAAGAACGCGACCAGCCACGCAAACGGCACGAGGATGATGAGCCTCGCGCCCCAGGTTCGACGACCGCCTTCCGGCCGCATCTCGCGCACGCCCTTCAACGCGTCAACGACACGGCGGCCTCCGGCTCCCAGGAGAGCCAGACCTGGTCACCGTGGCTGAAGGGACGCGCACGCACGCGCGTTACGTTCGGAACGGCCGCTTTCAGTAGCAACCCGTCCGCAGTGCGCACCTTGTAGACCGACATGTCCCCCAGATAGCCGATCTCGGCGACGATGCCGGAAACCGCATTGTTGCCGGTGCCGGCGGGCGGCTCGCGTGCGATGCGCAGCTTTTCCGGACGAAGCGCGAGCCAACTGCCGGATTGGCCGTCCCCAATGAGATTGACGTCGCCGATGAAGGTCGCGACGTAGCGCGAATTCGGGTGCTCGTAGATTTCCACGGGCGTCCCGATCTGGGCGATGCGGCCGTGCTCCATGACGGCCATGCGGTCAGCGACCGTCATCGCCTCCTCTTGATCGTGCGTGACGATCGACGAAGGTGGTGCCGAGTCGCCGCTGCAGCTCGACCAGCTCGAATTGCGTCTCCTCGCGCAGCTTCTTGTCGAGCGCCGCCATCGGCTCGTCGAGCAGCAGCACCTTGGGTCGCTTCGCAAGCGCCCGCGCCAGCGCCACCCGCTGGCGTTGGCCGCCGGAGAGCATGTCCGGCCGCCGATCGGCGAACGGGGCGAGCTGTACCAGCGCCAGCATTTCGGCGACCCGCGCACGGATCGCGTCCTTGGGCAGCCGCTCCTGCTTGAGCCCGAACGCAATGTTGCGCGCGACCGTCATATGCGGGAACAGCGCATAGCTCTGGAACATCATGTTGACCGGCCGCAGATGCGGCGGCGTGCCAGCCAGGTCGACCCCGTCGAGCAGGATGCGCCCCTCGCTCGGGATCTCGAAGCCGGCGACCATGCGCATGAGCGTGCTCTTGCCGCAGCCCGAGGGGCCGAGCAGCGCAAAGAACTCGTTGTGGCGAATGTCGAGGGACAGCCGGTCGACCGCCGCGAAGTCGCCGAAGCGCTTGCTCACGTTCTCGAGCCGCAGCAGCGGCGGCTTGTCGGTCGACCCCCCGGTCCCGTTTGCCGGCTCCTTCATTCACATCCCGCCATGCCTGCGACACGCCCCAGCCGATGGCCCCTACTGCGTGGGTCGCAGCGTGCGGCGCACGGCATCCTGCCAGCCGGCCCACTTTTGCCGGCGTGTCGTGGCATCCATCAACGGCTCGAACCGACGGTCGAGCCGCCAGGTTGCGGCAAAGCCCTGCAGGTCGGGACAAAGCCCCGCCTGGCGACCGGCCAGATAGGCGGCGCCGAGCGCCGTCGTTTCCATGATGACCGGCCGGTCGACCGGAACCGCAAGGATGTCGGCAAGAAACTGCATGGTCCAGTCGCTCACCGTCAGCCCGCCGTCGACCCGGAGCACCATGCCGGCGTCCCCGGCGCCCAGCCAGTCGGCCCGCATCGCCTCCAGCAGATCGCGGGTTTGATAGCCGACGGCCTCGAGCGCGGCGCGCGCAAGCTCCGCCGGCCCTGACTTGCGCGTCAATCCGTAGACGGCGCCGCGCGCATTTGCGTCCCACCACGGCGCCCCGAGGCCCACGAAGGCCGGCACCATGTAGACCGCCTCCGCCGGGTCGGCACTTTCGGCGAGCACCCCGCTCTCCGAGGCTTCCTTGATGATCTTGAGGCCGTCGCGCAACCACTGCACCGCGGCTCCGGCGACGAAAATCGCGCCTTCGAGCGCGTAGGTGCGCTTTCCATCGAGCTGATACGCGATCGTGGTGAGCAGCCGATTGTTCGAGGCGACCGGCGTCGGCCCGGTATTGAGCAGCGCGAAACATCCGGTCCCGTAGGTGGATTTCATCATCCCCGGACGAAAGCAGCCTTGCCCCACGGTCGCCGCCTGCTGATCGCCGGCGACGCCCAGGATGTCGATGCGCGCGCCGAACAAATCGCGTTCGGTCTTGCCGAACTCGCCGGCGCAATCGCGGATCTGCGGCAGAATTTCCGGCGGCACGTCGAACAGCGCCAGCAGCTCGGGGTCCCAGCTCGCGGTCCGAATATCAGCGAGCAGCGTGCGCGCCGCGTTGGTGGCGTCGGTCGCGTGCACGCGGCCGCCGGTCAGGCGCCAGAGCAGGAAACTGTCGACCGTGCCGAAGGCGAGCCGACCTTCCTCAGCGGCGGTGCGTGCTCCCGGCACGCGGTCCAGAATCCAGCCAATCTTGGTGGCGGAGAAATAGGGATCGAGCACCAGCCCGGTGCGTTCCCGGATGATCCGCTCATGATTGCCGCTGCGCAGCTCCGCGCATAGGCCGGCGGTGCGACGATCCTGCCACACGATCGCATTGTAGATCGGATTGCCGGTCGCCCGGTCCCAGATGATCGTGGTCTCGCGCTGATTGGTGATGCCGATGGCAGCGACTTGGCGAGCCGGAACATCGGCCTTGCTGAGCGCCGCCCGAACCGTCTGCACGGCGGTATGCCAAAGATCTTCCGGATCGTGCTCGACCCAGCCGGGCGCCGGATAGATCTGGCGAAACTCGCGCTGAATGATAGCCAGGGGCGCCAAGCCCTGGTCGAAGACGATCGCCCGCGTGGAGGTCGTGCCCTGGTCGATGGCAACGATGTAGCTCGGCATCTGCGTTCCCTACACGGCCATCCGGCCGCTCTCCTGATTGGCCATGAATTGCGCCAGCGCACGCTGTTCCTCGGGGTTCAGATGAAGTCCGAGCTTGGAGCGGCGCCAGAGCACATCTTCCACCGTTTCGGCCCATTCCTCTCGCTGACGCTTGCTGCCGAATCCCTCGCCCACCCTTCACCTGTCTACCGTGACGGCATCGTCTTTGCGAGGCGCGCCAGCGTCAGTTTAGGCAGTCGCCGCACTGATTGCTTCACCCTCGGCTCGCAATGCCGGCGCGAGGTTCGGTATGGTGCGCGCCTCGCGCCCTCAAGAACCGCTCGACCATGATCGTATGTGCCGGCGAAGCCCTGATCGACCTGCTGCCGCTGCCCGAGCCCGCCGGCGCGCACGCCTTTCGGGCCATCGTCGGGGGCTCGCCGCTCAACGTCGCCGTGGCGCTCGGCCGGCTGGGCGTGTCGACTGCCTTTCTGGGCGCGATCTCGACCGACGCGTTCGGCGGCCGGATCGTGGCGGCGCTCGCGGAGAGCGGCGTCGATCTCTCGCTCGTCGCACGGGTCGACCGACCGACGCCGCTCGCCATCGTCGGCATGAACGGCGACGAGCCGCGCTACACGTTCTACGACACCGCGACGGCCGCCCGCGGCATGACCTTGCGCGAGCTCAAAGCCCTGCCGGCGGACACGGCCGTGCTTCATTTCGGCTCGATCGCGCTGGCGGCCGAGCCCGCGGCGTCGACGTTGATCGCGCGTGCCAAAGCGGCGCGCGAAGGGCGTCTCGTCTGCGTCGATCCCAACGTGCGGCCGGCCTTCGCGCACGACAAGCCGTTCTATCGGCGCAATCTCGAACGCGCGCTGGAGCTCGGCCACATCGTCAAGCTGTCGTTATCCGACCTGGCCTGGCTGCGACCACAGCTCGCCCCGGAAGAGTTCGCGCGCGAACGGCTCGCCGCCGGCGCCTTGCTGGTCGTAGTGACGCGGGGCTCGCAGGGCGCGATCGCCTGCAGCGGCGCCGGCACCAGCGTCGCCGCCGCAGCGCCCGTGCCGGTGGTCGACACAATCGGGGCCGGCGATGCCTTCACGGCCGGCTTGCTGGCGGCGCTGATGGAGGAAGGCATCAAAGCGCCCGCCGATCTCGAATCGATCCGGCCGCAGCAGTTAGACACGGCGCTCGCCTTCGCCACGACGGTTGCAGGCGCGACCTGCGCCCGGGCGGGAGCCGATCCACCCCGCAAGAGCGAGCTCGCTGGGCGGCCAGCGCGCCCATGAGCCAGGCTCGTGCACCGAGCGAAAAGGCAGTATGACCGGGAGACACGGACCGCATTGGTCGAGGCCCCCGATGTCCGCTCCCCGCCTGCTCGTCGCCGAAGGCAACACCGCCGAAGGTCGCGCCGGTCATGCAAAGGCGGGCGGCGTTGCCATGAGCGAAGGCTATGCGCGCGTGCTGCGCGACCTCCTGCCCAACGCGGTCGTGGACATCTGCTATCCGGCGGACGCCGGCGCCAACCTTCCCGACCGGGCCGGCCTCGAAAGCTATGACGGCGTCGCCATCACCGGCTCGGCGCTCAACGTCTACGACGGCGGGCCGGCCGTCGATTCCCAGGTCGCATTGGCGCGCGCCGTCATGGGTGCGCGCACTCCGGTGTTCGGCAGCTGTTGGGGTCTGCAGGTGCTCACGGTCGCCGCCGGCGGCAGCGTGCGGAAGAATCCCAAGGGGCGCGAGATCGGCTTTGCGCGGCGCATCCGGTTGACGCAGGCGGGTCGCGAGCACCCGATGTTCGAGCGGCGGCGCGACGCGTTCGACGCGCTGACGGTGCACCTCGACGAAGTCGAGACGCTGCCTGCCGACACCACCGTGCTCGCCACCAATGCGGTGTCCAACGTCCAGGCATTCGAGATCCGCCGCGACGGCGCGGTGGCCTGGGGCGTGCAATATCATCCCGAATTCAGCCCCCGCGATATGGCGGTGATCGTGCGCCGCTACGGCAACCGGTTGGTCAAGGAGGGCTTCTTCGCCGATTCGGATGGCCTTTTCGCCCACGCGACCGATCTCGAGCTGCTTGACCGGGAGCCGGGGAACACGCGGCTGGCCTGGCGCTACGGCCTCGATGGCGATGTCCTCGACAAGGACGTCCGCCGGATCGAGATCGCAAATTGGATCGCCCATCAGGTGCTTCCCACGCGCGCGGCGCGCGGGCGCGGCTGAGGTCGGCGCCGCCGCGGCGGCGGGCAGGAGACCAGAGGTGGATTATCGCGCTCGTGACGTGGTCATCACCGGCGGCACCGGCGCGCTCGGTGCGGCCGTGGTGGCCGCCCTGCTCGAGGGCAACGCCGTCTGCCACGTGCCGTACCGATCGACGACCGATGCGCAACGTGTGGCTTGGCGAGATCACCCGAGCGTCAGGCTGTTCGAGGAGGGCGACCTGTCGCACGAAGCTGCGGTCGGGCGCCTGTTCGACCGCGTGCCGCGGCTATGGGCCTCGATCCACATTGCCGGCGGCTTTGCGTTCGGGCCGCTCCCCGAGGCGAGCCTGGACACGCTCACCCAACAGATCGAGACCAACCTGACGAGCTGCTTGCTCTGCTGTCGCGCCGCGGTCAGGACGATGGCGCGCGCCGGGGCTGGCGGCCGGATCGTCAATGTGGCGGCGCGCCCGGCGTTGGAATGGCGCCAGGGCGCCAACATGGTCGCCTACACGGCCAGCAAGGCGGCGGTCGCCGCCCTCACCGTGGCATTGGCGGAGGAAGTCGCGGGCCAAAACATTCTGGTGAACGCGATCGCGCCCTCGATCATGGACACGCCGGCCAATCGCAAATCGATGCCGAAGGCCGACCATTCCGCCTGGCCCAAGGTCGAGGAGGTGGCGCGGACCGTGCTGTTCCTCGCCTCGCCCGAAAATATTGTGACGCGGGGCGCGGTTGTCCCGGTTTACGGCCGCGCGTAGAACGCTCGGAAGCCCGCTCACTTCCCTTTCAGGAGTATGCCTCATGCCTGGTCCGTTGGCCGGTCTCCGCGTGCTTGAACTCGCCAGAATTCTGGCGGGCCCCTGGGCCGGCCAAGTCCTCGCCGATCTCGGCGCCGACGTCATCAAGGTCGAGCGCAAGGGCGCCGGCGACGACACCCGCGGCTGGGGCCCGCCGTTCGTCGAGGCGGCGGATGGCGGGCACCTCGGCGCCGCCTACTTCCATGCCACCAACCGCGGCAAGCGTTCGATCGAGCTCGATTTCGACACCGAGGAGGGGCAACGCATCGTGCGCAAGCTGGCGGCGCGTTCGGACGTGCTGATCGAGAACTTCAAAGTCGGCGGGCTGGCCAAGTTCGGCCTCGACTATGCGCGCCTCGGCAACCAGAACCCGCGGCTGATCTACTGCTCGGTGACCGGCTTCGGCCAGGACGGCCCCTATGCGCCGCGCGCCGGCTACGACCTGATGGCGCAGGGGATGGGCGGGATCATGGGGCTGACCGGCTTTGCCGAGGGCGAGCCGACCCGCATCGGCATCCCGGTCGCCGACATCTTCACCGGCGTCTATGCGGTGATCGGAATCCTCGCGGCATTGGCGCGCCGCGAGCAGACCGGCCGCGGCGGACTGGTCGACACCGCGCTGCTCGACAGCCAGGTCGGCGTGCTCGCCAACCAGGCGCTCAATTACCTGGTCTCCGGCGAGCCGCCGCAGAGGATCGGCAATGCGCACCCGAACGTGGTGCCCTACCAGGTGTTTCCGGTGGCGGACGGGCACGTCATCATCGCGGTCGGCAACGACCGCCAGTTCGCCAAGCTCTGCCAGGTGCTGGGCGAGCCCTCGCTGTCGGACGAGCCGGACTACCGCAGCAACAGCGACCGCCTCAACAACCGCCCGGCGCTGATCGCGCGGCTCGCTCCGCTGACGGCGAAATTCGCGCGCGACGACCTGTTGGCGCAGCTCGAGGCCGTGCAGGTCCCCTCCGGACCGATCAACATGCTCGATCAGGTTTTTGCCAACCCGCAGGTGGTGCACCGGCAGATGCGGATCGATCCGGCGAGTGCCTCAGCCGCCGCCGGCGCGATCCCCGGCGTGCGCACGCCGATCATGCTCGACGGCGAGGCGATGGCGGCCGCGCAGCCGTCGCCGCGGCTCGGCGAGCACACGGCGGACATCCTGCGGGAGATCGGGGAGGCGTGAAACACTGTAGAACGCCTTGGGCAATCCGGCGTCCTTGAGGATCTCATTGGCGGTGATCTTCGAGCGAAGCTTGCGATCGACCGTCAGGCGCACCTTGGTTTCCGGGTGCCACCAAATCGAGTGGTCTCCGCGGCCCGAACGCTTGAACTCGTATCCCGCGGCTCTCAGCCGGGCGACGACGTCCCGGTAAAAATCTGCCATCGCGAGGGCGCCGCAGGGTCAACCGGCTTGAGGCAGCGGGTCACTCACGCGCGCGACAATTTCGATCGACGCCGGCATATCGGTGGTGCCGGCTTCCTCGAGCAGGTCGAGAACCATGCCTGGCAATTTCGCCCGCAATCCCTCGATGGTCTCGGCTTCCGTCACCAAACCGCGGAGATCGCGCGTCGTTGCGACCCAGACGCCTGCTTCCGGGTCCCAATCGGCCGTAACAACGAGTGGACGCGCCATGTCTGTCTCTCCCGGCGATCAGCAGCAGCCGCTGCTGCGAGTGTAGCCTCAATGTGGTCGCAATAATATCCGGCGGTGGGACCCTCGCCGAAATGCGCGTCCTCATGCCGGCCAGACTACCCCGCAAAGGAACCAAGTGCACGAGCCGATCATCATGGTCCACGAAGGCCCTGTCGATCTGCAGGCCGCCATCAGCAGATGCGGATCGATCCGTCGAGCGCCGCCGCAGACGCCGAGGCATCCCCGGGCGTACCGCTCGCCGATCGTGCTCAAATTCTGCGATAGATCGGAGACGGATTGAGGCGCGGTGTCGCGCGGATCGGCGCCGCGTGCTAGCCTCCATCCCATGTCACCCAAGCTCAAGGATGTTCTCCGGCGTGCCGAGGCCTGGCCCGAATGGGCGCAGCACGACTTGGCCGAGCTGGCGCTCGAAATCGACCAGGAAGTGCGGGCCGGCACCTACCACGCGACGCGCGAGGAGTTGCGCAAGATCGACGAGGCCCGTGCCAGCGTCCGCCGCGGCGAGACGGCGACCGAAGCCGAAGTCGAAGCGGTGTTCGCCAGACAATGCCGGACGTGAAGGCCCTCGTGCACGCGGATAGCCTGGCAGGGAGCCGACTCCCCGGCGTGCTGAAGAGACGGCGTTGGTGCCGCGCGGCCCGAGGCCGGTATTGTAACGTCGAGTTTACGTGGAATGTGCTCTTGCAAAGCAGCTCATGAACTATCGGAACATCATCACGATCGCGCCCGGTAAGCGCGGCGGGCGACCATGCATCCGCGGCATGCGCATCGCGGTCGCCGACGTGCTCGGCTGGCTCGCCACCGGCATGTCGCACGAACAAATCAGACGACTATCCGGAGCTGACCGAGGAGGACATTCGCGCCTGCCTGGCCTACGCCGCCGATCGCGAGCGGCGCGTGCTCATCGCTAAGTGAAGCTGCTGCCGCGGTATCGACATTTGCCCCGACGGCTCTAACGATCGCCTACCCCCCGGCCGGCACTACGTCGCGCGCGCCGGCGCGGGCGAGCTTGCGCACCGCGCTCGATGCAGCGATCGTGCGGCTCTCCGCATAGGCTTCGTGGTTCTTCTCGATGTCGTCGAGATCGTAGAGGTAGTTCACCATCACGCCATGGGATTGCCGGATACCCGGCTCCGACCCGTCGGCCAGCCAGTTGATGCGCTCGAGGCGCGCGCCGTTGCCGAGATGGAAACGCGCGACCGGATCGAGCGGCGTTCCGCGGGCGGTGCGGGCATGGAGGAAATACCAGGCAGCCGCGCGCATCAGCGGCTCGCGCGCCGGCTCGCGCGTCCGCGGCAGCTGCCACCAGCCCTGCAGGTCGAGGTTGGCGAGCGCGGCACGGTCCTCGGCCGATAGCACCCGCGAGCCCTCCGCGGCGCGCTCGCGCGCGAGCCAGCCGGCAAAGCCCGGGGCCGGCGACAGCGTGACGAAGGTCGACAGCCGCGGATAGTCGCGGCCGATCTCCTCGACCACCTGTTTGAGCAGAAAGTTGCCGAACGACACGCCGCTGAGACCGCGCTGGCAATTGGAGATCGAGTAGAACACCGCGGTCGTCGCCTTGTCGGGCTCGAGCGCCTCGCGGCTCACGGTGAGAATGGGCGCGATGGCGTCGGGGATCACGCGCGTCAGCGCAACCTCGACGAAGATCAGCGGCTCATCGACCAGCGCCGGATGGAAGAAGGCGTAGCAGCGCCGGTCGGGCGGATCGATGCGCCGGCGCAGATCGTCCCAGCCCTTGATCGCGTGCACGGCCTCGTACCTGATGATCTTCTCGAGCACGCTCGCCGGCGTCGACCAGTCGATGCGCCGCAGCACCAGGAAACCGCGGTTGAACCACGACGAGAACAGGTGGCCGAAGTCCTCGTCGACCGTGACGAGGTCGTCCCGCCGCACCAGGGCGTCGAGCAACTGCTCGCGCATCGCGACCAGCGCGGCGGTCCCGGCCGGCGCCAGGTTGAGCCGCCGCAGCAATTCCTGGCGCCGCGGCTCCGCCGCCGCGCGCAGCTCCGATGTGGCGGCATCCGACGGGTCGCCCCGCCAAGCCTCCACGGCCGCGGCCAGCCGGTCGCGGTCGGGGCCGAAACGGCTCGCCAGCGCCTCGAAGAAGGCAATCCGCGGCCCGGTCTTGAGCTCGCCGTAGCGGCTCAGGATTTCGCGCGCGAGCGCGACACCGGAAGCCTCGCCGCGCCCCGAAAGCAGCTCCTCGCACAGCTCCACAAGCCCGTCCGAGCGCGCCGCCGGAGCGCCGCGCCGGTTGCCGGTGCGGTCGAGAAGCGCCCGCCCCCGCTCCGCAATGGTCTGCAGGAGTTCGCCAAAGAACGACGTGTTCATCGATTGGACCCGTGGCGCGTGCGCGAAGCGCCATTCCATGTAGTAGGCCTTTGAAGAATTATCCATCGGCCCTTCGGTGCTTTTCCAGGTGGCCTTGCCCAAACGGATTGGCTATAGGTCGCCGCCAGGGGGGCACGGCCTGAGGTAGCGAGCGCGGTGGAACTGCAGCCGGAGATGAATGCCCGTGGCAGCGGTGCCCCGGCGCTGCTTGCGGTCGACGAACTGCATGTGCATTTCGAGACCTCGCGCGGCACCGTGCGGGCGGTCGAGGGACTGAGCTTCGAGATCGCGCCCGGCGAAGTCGTCGCCATCGTCGGCGAATCCGGCTCCGGCAAGTCGGTATCCGCCCTCTCCATCATGCGGCTGTTGCCGCGCCACACGGCACGCGTGCGCGGCCGCATCGTCTTCGACGGGCACAGCCTGCTCGAACTCGACGACGAGAGCATGCGCGAGCTGCGCGGGCGCGACATCTCGATGATCTTTCAGGAGCCGATGACCTCGCTCAATCCGTTGCTCACCATCGGGTTGCAGATCAGCGAGCCGTTGACCATCCACCTCGGCATGACCATGGAGCAGGCGCGGGCGCGCGCGGTGGAGCTGCTTTCGCTGGTCGGCATTCCGGACGCGCACGGCCGGCTCGACCAGTATCCGCATCAGTTCTCCGGCGGGATGCGCCAGCGCGTGATGATCGCGATCGGGCTGGCCTGCAATCCCAAGCTCGTGATCGCCGACGAACCGACGACCGCGCTCGACGTCACGATCCAGGCGCAGATCCTCGAGCTGATGAAGGATCTGTCGCGCAAGCTCAACATCGCGCTCATCATCATCACGCACAATCTCGGCGTCGTGGCGCGCTACGCCGACCGCGTCATCGTCATGTACGCGGCGCGGATGGCGGAGCAGGGCCGCGCCGAAGCCGTCTTCCACCGCCCGCGTCATCCCTATTCGATGGGGCTTCTGCGCTCGGTGCCGCGGCTCGATCGGCCGCGCGGAACGCGGCTCGCCACCATCGAGGGGCTGGTGCCCAACCTGGCGAACGCGCTGTCGGGTTGCCGCTTCGCGCCGCGCTGCCCGTTCCGCGTCCCCGTCTGCGATCAGGAACCGCCGCTGTTCGAGACCGATACCGGCGCGGTGTCGCGCTGCCACCGCCACGCCGAGATTGCGCAAGGCAAGATCGCCTGGGCGGCGAGCGGCGCCGACGCGCACGGGGCCGCCGAACAACACGCCGGCGCGCTGTTGTCGGTGCGCCACCTGACCAAGCATTTCCCCGTGCGCGGCAGGCTTGGCAGCAGGCGCGCAATGGTGCGCGCGGTCGAAGACGTCAGTTTCGCGATCCGACCCGGGGAGACCCTCGGGCTGGTCGGCGAATCCGGCTGCGGCAAGACCACGGTCGGCCGACTGATCCTGCGCCTCGAGCAGCCCACCGCCGGCGAGATCGAATTCGCCGGCACCAATCTGGTCACGGCTTCGGCCGGCGAGCTGCAGACCATCCGGCGCAAGATCCAGGTCATCTTCCAGGATCCGTATTCGTCGCTCAATCCCCGCATGACCGTCGGCCAGATCGTCGGAGAGCCGCTGCACGTCTACAAGCTCGCGCCCAACGGCAAAGCGGCCGGCGCGCGCGTCGGCGAACTGCTCGGCCAGGTCGGCCTGCGGCCGGAACTCGGCGAGCGCTATCCGCACCAGCTTTCAGGCGGCCAGCGCCAGCGCGTCGGGATCGCGCGCGCGCTCGCCATGGAACCGTCGTTCATCGTCTGCGACGAGGCGGTCTCGGCGCTCGACGTGTCGATCCAGGGCCAGATCATCAACCTGCTCGAGGACCTGCAGCGCCGGCTCGGCCTGGCCTACCTGTTCATCGCCCACGACCTGGCGGTAGTCCGCCACATCTCGATGCGGGTGATAGTGATGTACTTCGGCCGCATCATGGAGGTCGCCGACCGCGATACGATCTATCGCGAGGCCTTGCATCCCTACACGAAGGTTTTACTCGACGCCGCCCCGGTCCCGGACCCCACTGTCGAGAAGGCCCGCGCACCGCGCCTGATCAAGGGCGAGTTGCCGAGCCATTTGGCTCCACCCACCGGCTGCGTATTCAATACCCGCTGTCCGATGGCGAGCAAGGAATGCCTCGAAGTGGTTCCGCCGCTGGCCGAAAAGCGGCCGGGACACTTCGCCGCCTGCATCAAGGTCTAACGCCGGTACAAGAAACGGTGCCACAGGAGCAACGCGATGAAGACAACAAGAAGGACGACCCTGAAGGCGATTGGCGGAGCGTTCGCGCTCGGCGCCGGAGGCCTGCACTGGGACGTCGCCAAGGTAAGGGCGCAAACCCCCAAGCGGGGCGGCACCTTGAACTTTGCGATCAGCGCGGAGACCCCGCACTACGACCCGCACGGCAGCGATACTTATGCGACCCTGCATTTCGCGGCGCCGTTCTACTCGACGCTGCTGCGGTTCAATCTGTCGAAGTTCCCCGAATTGGAAGGCGATCTGGCGCAATCCTGGACGGTCGCGCCCGACCTCATGAGCTATACGTTCAAGCTGCACCCGGACGTGAAGTTCCACGACGGCTCGACGCTCACTGCGGAGGATGTGAAGGCGACCTATGATCGCCTGCGCAACCCCCCGCAAGGCGTGGTGTCGACGCGGCGCGCAACGTTCGCCGATATCGCCGCGATCGAGACGCCGGATCCGGCGACCGTTGTGTTCAAGATGAAGGCGGTCAACGCCTCGATGCTGGAACACTTCGCCTCGCCCTGGAACGTCATCTATGCGGCCAAGGATCTTGCAGCCGACCCCGCCAGCCCGCGCACCAAGATCAACGGCACCGGCCCGTTTACCTTCGTGGAACACGTCAAGGGCAGCCACGTCTCCGGCAAGAAGAACGACAACTATTTCAAGAAAGACCTGCCGTATCTCGACGGCTGGAAGGGGGTGTTCACGCTGCAGGCCGCCGCGATGCTCAATGCCGTGCAAGGCGGCCAGCTGCTGGCGGAATTCCGCGGCATCTCGCCGGCGGAGCGCGACCGGCTCGTGCAGGCGATGGGCGACAAGATCCGGATCGAGGAGTCGAGCTGGACGCTGGCGCTGCTGGTCTGCTTCAACATCGAGAAGAAGCCGTTCGACGACGTGCGGGTGCGCCGCGCCCTGCTGATGGCGATCGACCGCTGGGGCGGGAGCCAAGGCCTGGCGCGCATCTCCACCCTGCGCTCGGTCGGCGGCGTGGTCCGGCCCGGATCGCCGTTCGCCACGCCGGAGGCGGAGCTCGTCAAACTGCCCGGCTTCTCCAAGGACATCCGGGCTGCGCGCGTGGAAGCAAGGAAGCTGTTGGACGAGGCCGGCGTGCCCGACCTGAAGTTCACGCTATGGAACCGAAATCTCGCCATGCCGTATACGCCGGCCGGCATTTTCCTGGTCGATCAGTGGCGGCAGATCGGTGTCGCGGTGGAGCACAAACAGTCCGACACCGGCCCGTACCTGGCGCACATGAACGCCGGCAACCATGACGTGGCGGTCGATTTCACCAACCTGTTCATGGACGACACCAGCCTTGGCCTCGCCAAGTTCCTGTCGGTCACCCGGGCGCCGGAGAACCGCTCGCGCTCCCAGGACGAGGTGCTCGACAAGCTCTACGACGATCACCTGCGCGAGCGCGACGCGGAGAAGCGCAAGACGCTCATCCGTGCGTTCGAGAAGCGGCTGTTCGAGCAGGCCTATCAGCAACAACTGCTGTGGTGGCATCGCATCGTTCCGACCCACAAAGTCGTCATGGGCTGGAAGATGTCGCCCAGCCACAACCTCGGCGCCGACTTGGCCGAAGTCTGGCTCAACGGCTGAGCTTTCCCTCCCCCCTTGCGACGCCTTGCGGGGAGAGGGAAAGAAAGCACGGCACGGAAGGCATGCTTCGCTACACGCTCAACCGCATCCTGCTGATGTTCCCGACGCTGCTCGGCGTGGCGGTGCTGGTGTTCTTCATGCTGCGCGTGGTGCCGGGCGACGTCGTCGAGATCAAGCTGCGCGGCGACGGTGGCAACGTCTCGCAGGAGACCATCGAGCTCGAGCGCAAGCGCATGGGCCTCGACCAGCCGCTGCTGGTCCAGTTCGGCGAGTGGATGGTCGGCATGGCGACGCTCGACTTCGGCAAGTCGATGTGGACGGAGCGGCCGGTGATCGAGGAGATCGCGCTGCGGCTCGAGCTCTCGCTGCAGGTCGCGCTGATGGCGACGTTTTTCGCCGTCCTGCTGGCGGTGCCGATGGGGACCTTGGCGGCGCTGTTCCGCGACACCTGGATCGATTACGTGGTGCGCATTCTCACCATCGGCGGGCTGTCGATCCCGTCGTTCTGGTTCGGCATGCTGATCATGCTAGGCCTGCTTGCCTTGTTCAACTGGCTGCCGCCGATCACGTTCACGCCGCTCTATGTCGATCCGTTCGCCAATCTCACCCAGCTGATCTGGCCGGCGATGGCGGTCGGCTACCGCTACTGTGCGGTGGTGGCGCGCATGATTCGCTCGTCGCTCCTCGAGGTGCTCAACGAGGACTACATCCGCACCGCCCGCGCCAAAGGCGTGTTCGAGAAGCTGGTGATTTCGCGCCATGCGCTGCGCAACGCGCTGCTGCCAGCCATCACGGTGATCGGCCTGGAATTCACCTTCCTGATCGGCGGGCTCGTGGTCACCGAGCAGGTGTTCAATCTCAACGGCATCGGCCAGCTGTTCGTGCAGAGCGTCTCGCGCAACGACTTCACGCTGATTCAAGGCTTGGTGATGCTGATCGCGGCGTTCTACGTGTTCGTGAACCTGATGATCGACCTGCTCTACGCCGTGTTCGACCCACGCATCCGGTACGACACATGACCATTGTCGCCCCGTTGCCGACCGCCGCCCGGCGCCGGTCCGGCCCGCTCGCCGAATTCTGCCGGCAACAGCCGCTCGGCGCGGTGAGCTTCGTCATCGTCTTCATGATGATGTTCGCCGGCATCTTCTCGCCGCTGGTGGCGCCGTACGATCCGCTGGCGATCGATTTCGCCTCGATCCTGGCACCGCCCTCGCTCGAGCACTGGTGCGGGACCGACGCCTTCGGGCGCGACATCTGCTCGCGGCTGATCTACGGCTCCCGCACCGCGCTGGTGATCGGATTTACGTCGTCGTTCCTCGGCTCTTCGATCGGCGCCG
Source organism: uncultured Alphaproteobacteria bacterium (assembly GCA_963788095.1). GTDB lineage: Bacteria > Pseudomonadota > Alphaproteobacteria > Rhizobiales > Xanthobacteraceae > CAVTXS01. The sequence goes on from CAWBFP010000022.1 coordinate 343,227, forward strand.
TGCTCGGCATCGCCTCCGCCTATTTCGGCGGCAAGATCGACGACTGGATCCAGCGCTTCGTCGATATCCTGCTGGCGTTCCCGCTCATCGTGCTGGCGCTGGTCGTGGTTGCGGCGTTCCGCAAGTTCGTGTTGGGCGGCGTCGACGTCAATCTGATCCTCGCAATCGCGATCCCGATCGTGCCGCGCGTGGCGCGGGTGGTGCGAGCGGCCGCGCTGTCGGTGCGGGTGATGCCGTACGTCGATGCGGCCCGCGCGGCCGGCTATTCCCACAGCCGCATCATCTTCCGCCACATGGCGCCGAACGTGGTCGCGCCCTACCTGATCATGCTCACCGCCTTCATCGCGCAGGCGATCCTGGCGGAGGCCTCGCTGTCGTTCCTCGGCCTCGGGGTGACCGAGCCGACCGCCGCCTGGGGGCTGATGCTGTCCGGCAACGCCGCCGACTTCTATCGCGAGGCGCCATGGATGATCCTGTTCCCGGGCGCCGCCATCAGCCTGGCGGTGTTCGCGTTCAACCTGTTCGGCGATTCTTTGCGCGACTTCCTCGACCCGCGCTTCAAGGTCTGATGCGCCCCGCCGTCATTGCGAGCCGAAGGCGAAGCAATCCAGGACGGCAATGCCGCTCTGGATTGCTTCGTCGCCGCGCGCCTCGCACTGACGAGCGGGCTTTGCGTTCGAATGGGAGCCTTCCATGCCTGGACCGCTGACCGGCCTGCGCGTGCTCGAACTTGCGCGCATCCTGGCCGGGCCCTGGTGCGGCCAGACCCTCGCCGATCTCGGCGCCGACGTGATCAAGGTGGAGCGCCCGGGCGCGGGCGACGACACCCGCGCCTGGGGACCGCCGTGGGTGCCGGCGCAGGCCGGCGGCCACCTGGGTGGCGCCTACTACCATTCCTGCAACCGCGGCAAACGCTCGATTGCCGTGGATTTCGAGAGCGCGGAGGGACAACGGATCGTGCGCAAGCTGGCCGCGCGCTCGGACATCTTGATCGAGAATTTCAAGTTCGGCGGGCTTGCCAAGTTCGGCCTCGACTATGCAAGCCTCGCGCCGCTCAATCCGCGCCTGATCTACTGCTCGATCACCGGCTTCGGCCAGACCGGGCCTTATGCGGAGCGCGCCGGCTACGACCTGATCGTGCAGGCGATGGGCGGCATCATGGACATCACCGGGCCGGCCGACGGCGAGCCGATGCGGGTCGGCGTCGCGGTCGCCGACGTGTTCACCGGCGTCTATGCGGTGATCGGCATCCTGGCGGCGCTCGCCGAGCGCGAGCGCACCGGCCGCGGCAGCCATATCGACATGGCGCTGCTCGACACCCAGGTGAGCGTGCTCGCCAACCAGGCGATGAGCTACCTGGTATCGGGCGAGGCGCCGCGGCGCATGGGCAACGCGCATCCGACCGTGGTGCCGTACCAGGTGTTTCCGGTGTCCGACGGCCACGTCATCCTGGCGGTCGGGAACGACGGGCAGTTCCGCAAGCTTTGCACCGTGCTGGGCGAGCCGGAGCTCGCCGACGACGTGCGCTACCGCACCAATGGCGATCGCGTGGTCAACCGCGGCACGCTGATCCCGCATCTGTTCGGGCTGACCGCGAAGCTTGGCCGGGCGGCGCTGCTGGCGCAGCTCGAGGCGGTGCAGGTGCCGGCCGGCCCGATCAATACGATCGAGGACGTCTTTGCCGATCCGCAGGTGATTGCGCGCAAGATGCGGATCGATCGGGCGAGCCCGGATGCCGAGGGCGGCAGCATCCCCGGCGTGCGCGCACCGATCACGATCAACGGCGAGCACATGGCGGCGGAGCGCCCGCCGCCGAGCGTAGGCGAGCATACCGACGAGATCCTGCGCGAGATCGGGGAGCGGTAGCTCCGTGTGCCGGCGCAGTGCTACGCGCTGCAGCGCGTGCGGGACACACGTTCAGCCGAACACTTCCGGATTGACCGCATTCTCCTTGTTCGGCTTGCCGTCGAGCACGCCCAGGATGTTGCGGCAGGTCATGATCGCCATGCGGTCCATCGACTCGCGCGTCACCCCGGCCATGTGCGGCGCCACGACGACGTTGGACAGCTTGAGCAGCGGGTGGTCGACCGGAGCGGGCTCGCGCTCGAACACGTCGATGCCGGCACCGGCGATCTTGTTCGCCATCAGGACATCGTAAAGCGCCTGCTCGTTGATGATGCCGCCGCGCGCCGTGTTGACGATGTAGGCCGTGGGCTTCATGCGCGCCAGCCGCGCCGCATCGAACAGGTTGATGGTTTCCGGATTCTTCGGGCAATGCACGGTGATGAAATCCGCTTGCGCCACCGCGGCGTCGAGGTCGTTCACCGGCTCGCAGCCCGCCGCCCTGACGGTGTCGGCCGCCACATAGGGGTCGTAGACCAAAACGCGCATCTCGAAACCGAGCGCGCGCTTGCCGGTGCGGGTGCCGATGCGGCCGAAGCCGACGATCAGCACGGTCTTGTCGAGGAAATCGACCGGCAGCGTGGCCAGCTGGTCGCGCCAGGTCCCCGATCGCACGCCCGCGTCGTGCTGGGCGGTGCGCTTGGCGAGCGCGAACATCAGCGAGAACGCCTGCTCGGCGACCGAGGGCGAGTTGGCGATCCCGACGGTCATGAGGGGGATGCGCTTGTCGGTGAGCGCCGGGATATCGACGGTGTCGAAGCCGACGCCGATGCGCGCCGCCACCTTGATCCGCGGCGCGGCCACAAGCTCCAGCGCGCCGAACGGCGTCAGCGCGAGCGCGATGCCCTCGACGTCGTGCAGCAGCCGGTGGAATTCCTGCGTCGGCATCAGCGGATTGTAGGGGGCGGCCTCGACGTCCTCGCGGGCGTTGAGAAGATCCCATCCCGCCCGCGCCATGCTGGCGGGCGCGATGACCTTCTTCTTGTTGGTCGCCATTTGCTCATTCTCCGGTGCTGGTCAAGGACGTCGTCGGAAGGATGGAAGGCGCCAGCGGCAGCGCATGGGGGGCCATTGCTGGTGCCCGATCGCGACAAAACTTGCAACATGCATTTGACGCCGGCCGGTCGCATGCACATGGTAGCGGTCCGAATTCGGCGGAGGGAGTGCGACACGTGCGCGAGAACAAGGTGAAATCGATCTGGGCAAGCGGCGGCGCGGTGGTGAACGGGTGGCTCGGTATCCCGAGCTCGGTGTCGGCCGAGAACATGGCGCATGCCGGTTGGGATTCCCTGGTCATCGACATGCAGCACGGCCTTGTCGACTACTCGAGCGCCGTCCCGATGTTGCAGGCGATCTCGACCACCGCGACCGTGCCGATGGCGCGGGTGCCGTGGAACCTGCCCGACCTGATGATGAAGATCCTCGACGCGGGCGCGTACGGCATCGTCTGCCCGATGATCAATACGCGCGCCCAGTGCGAAGAATTCGTCGCCAATTGCCGCTACGCGCCGCAGGGGCGCCGCAGTTTCGGTCCGACCCGGGCAGTCTGGTACGCCGGAGCGGACTACGCCAAGCACGCCAACGACACGATCATCACCATGGCGATGGTCGAGACCGCCGAAGCCATGGACAATCTCGACGCCATCCTGACCACGCCCGGGCTCGACGCGATCTATGTCGGCCCCGCCGATCTCGGGCTGTCGCTGGTCGGCATCCCGAGCGCCGATCCCACTCACGAGACCACGGTTGCCGCCATCAAGACCATCGTCGAGGCCTGCAAGCGCCACAAGATCGTCGCCGGCATCCACTGTTTCGCGCCGGCCTACGCCAAGGACATGATCAGGCTCGGCTACCAGCTGGTGACGCTCGCGAGCGACAACGCGCTGCTCGCCAACATGGCGAAGTCGACCGTCGCCCAGATGCGCGAAGGCATGCCCACAGCCGGCGCCAAGGCCGGGGTGTATTAGCGCCCTGCCGCGCGGGTTGCATCATCGTCAGGGCGGAGCCGCAGCAGCGAGGCCTGCGCGCAGCAAAATCGCGGCCTCCGGTCAGCGTCCTGGCCCCGCCCCGTCACGGCAGTCGGCCGGACGCGGCGTCGGACCACGCAGCTCAGGCGGCACCTTGCAATTGTCCACGCGTTGCTCGTCGCTCGCCTTGCCGCCGAGCCGCTCCTTGCCGGTGCGCGCGGGCTGCGCCTGGGATTGGGTCGCACCGCTATCGTTGCGTGGCGAGGCTTCGCCCGCCCACGCGGACCCGGCTTGCGCAAGGACCAGGATGGCTCCCAGGCGGCCGAGGATCCGGAGCACTTTCGAAGACAACATCCGCAAATCCTTTCTGGTACCGGGGCCGCTCGCGGCGCTGCGCTCTTGACCAGCGGCTAGGGGCTTCCCGCAGCTGCGAATGCTCTGCTTTCCGCCGTTTGCGATCAAGCCCCCGCGCGAGGCCAGTCGATGGCTTACGCGCCGACACCCTTTACCGATCTCGTTAGCGTCGCTTAGGCGGAACACCGAGCCCGTCGCCGGAGTTGAGAATGAGGGCCCCCAATACAGTGAGCCTTTATCCCCACAACCGACGCAACTTCAAAAAGGAGGCCGCGATGAAGACCAAGTCATTGATCCTGGCCACCGTGGCGCTGTTCGCCCTCGGCATGGCTCCCGCGCGCGCTGGTCCGTGCGAAATGGAAATCGGCAACCTGACCAAGACCCTCGCCGCCAAGGACGCAGGTTCCGGGCCGACCGCCGGCGCAGCGGGCGGCACCCGGCCGGCGGCAAGCCCATCGGGCCAGCACCCGCCGACCAGCGTCATGAAACAGGAGACCGAGGGCAAGGCAACGTCTCCAGAGGACGTGCGTCGGCAAACGACCGGCCAGCCGCCGGCCGCGCAGCAAGGATCGACCGGCTCGAGTGCGACGGCTGGGGCGCCAGTGCAGGCCAGCAGTGCGCTGGAGCGTGCACGCATGCTCGACCGGCAAGGCAAGGAAGCCGAGTGCATGGAAGCCGTACGCGAGGCCAAGCAGCTCGGCGGCGCGCGCTGAAGCCCCCGGACGCAAAGGCAGAACGCGGCTCCTCGACCGCGGCTCGATGCGGAGCGGAGCGGGATGGCCGGGCGTCGCCATCCCGTTCCAAGAGTGCGTGATCTTCTCCCAAGGCGGGTTCCGCGATCCCGCGCCTTAATCGATGAATGCGCGGCTGGCGTTCCTGACCCGGTCGAGATTGCGGGCCTGGTCGCGCCCGCGCAGACCGATAAGCCGCGTCGAGGTCACATCGGCATTGTCGAAATCGGCGTCGGTGATATCGGCTCCGCGAAAGTCGGCGCCGGCGAGCTCGCTGCCATTGAGCTTGGCGCCCTTGAGGGTGGCGTCGCGCAGCGAGGCGAACTCAAGCACGGCGCGCGACAGATTGGCATTCTCGAGGCTCGCGCCATCGAGCTTGGCCGATCGCAGGACGCCGCGCATCAGCCCCATGGACTGGTTGCGCATGTCGGCGGAGAGATCGGCGCGGTCGAGGCGCGCCTGGGTCATGCTGGCCTTCGACAGATCGGCGGTGACGCGCGCATCCGAAAGATCGGCGCCGTCGAGCTTGGCGCCTATGAGCTGCGTGGCGAACAGGCTGGCGCCGCGCAGGCTGGCGCCGGTGAGATCCGCACCGAGCGCCCAGGCCTGATCCAGGGTTACGCCGTCGAGATTGGCCCCGGCAAGCTTGGCACGATTGAGGCGCGTGGCCTGCAGCTTGGTTCGCCTGAGGTCGAGGCCGGACAGGTCAAGGCCATTGAGCCGCAGGCCGGAGAAATCGACGGGCTTGTTCGGATCGGCCGCGGCCAGGGCCGCCTCGATCTCCATCCGCGTCATGTCGGCGCGGGTGAACTCTTCCGACTTGAGGTCGAAATGCCGGAGCATGTCCTGGGCCGCGGCAACGCGCGGCATCGCCAGCGCAAACAGGACGGCCGCCAGAGCCCTGCTTCCCCACCGCTTCCAGCTCATCGTCACCCTCCCAGGCCCGGTGCCAGTCGCATCGACAGCATTGTCCACCAGTGGACTTTGGCGACCGCGGCAAGGAAGAAGAGCCGCGCTCGATTGATGCGCCCGCCTGCGGGATCGATTTGTGGCCGCCGCAGAACCGGTGAGAGCGTGGTAGCACGAAATTGCACCGCGCAGGGCTTGGATTTATGATGAAGGTGTCCGACGGCCGCTGACTCAGCCGCTGTCGACAAACGGCCGCGACTTGTCGGCGTCGCTCGAACGGCGCGCGTTTGCTCGCAACGGTTCGGCAGCCGAGGCAGCAATGATGTACGTCCCTATTTGCGGGAGCCGCACTAATGGGCTGGATGTTTCGAGCGCTCGCGGCCGCTGTGCTGGTCGCAGGATGCGGCGCCGTGCCGGCGCAAGCGGGTGAAGTCGCCGCCAACGATTATCCGACGGCCGCGCGCGCCGACTATGTCTTCGGCTGCATGCAGGTCAACGGGCAGACGCGCGAGGCGCTGGAGAAATGCTCATGCTCGATCGACGTCATCGCCTCGCTTTTGCCCTTTGACCAGTACGAGGAGGCAGAGACGGTCATGCGCGTGCGCCAGCGTGGCGGGAAGAATGCATCCATGTTCCTGAGCATGCCGATGCTGCGCGCGAAGGTGGACGAACTGAAGCGGGCCCAGGTCGAGGCGGAGCTGCGCTGCTTCTAGCCCTGCTCGGAGGGTCAAGGGGCAAGCGGGGCAGGAGGGCACGATCGGAGGCCGGCCACTTCGTGCCGCCACGAACATGGTGGGCAGGAACGACGGTGGGCGGTAACCGCGTGGGCAGCGCGCGGACCCAGGGCACCTGAACTCCGAGGTATTGGGCTAACCGGCGTGTTCAAATTTTTACCGATCAGGGTCGGTTTGGCTTGCGAAGCCAACAGATTGGTGCCTACACTTCCAGTGGTAGCCACTGCCTTCGCGAACCCATCCATGGGCATGACGTTGGTTCGCGCGCCTCGTAGACTTTCTACGACACCGACGCTCGGCCGACGATCCCTGCCGTAAATGTTGCGAAGTCAAAAACCGAGGAGGAGTCGCTCTATGCACAGACATGCGCTTGCAGGTGCATCGCTGGCCGTGATCGCGTTTGCGACGCCAGCGATAGGCAATCAGGATGTGCTGCAGCAAACGGCAAAACCGGAGCAGTGGGTGCTGCAGACCGGCGACTACACGAACCAGCGCTATTCAAAACTGGATCAGATCAACCGGGACAACGTCAAAAACCTGAAGGTGGCGTGGACGTTCTCGACCGGCGTGCTGCGCGGCCACGAGGGTTCGCCGCTCGTGGTCGGCAACGTGATGTACGTTCACACGCCGTTCCCCAACATCGTGTACGCGCTCGATCTCAACGAAGACGGCAAGATCCTGTGGAAGTACGAGCCCAAGCAGAATCCGGACGTCATCCCGGTGATGTGCTGCGACACCGTCTACCGCGGGCTCGCCTACGCCGACGGCACCATCTACCACCACCAGGCCGACACCACGGTCGTCGCTCTCGACGCCAAGACCGGCCAGGAGAAGTGGAAGGTGGTCAACGGCGATCCCAAGAAGGGCGAGACCAATACGGCGACCGTGCTGCCGGTGAAGGACAAGGTCATCGTCGGCATCTCCGGCGCCGAATTCGGGGTGCGCGGCCACGTCACCGCCTACGATGCCAAGACCGGCAAGCAGGCGTGGCGCGCCTACAATCTCGGTCCTGACAACGAGATCCTGTTCGATCCCGACAAGACCATGTCGCTCGGCAAGCCGGTCGGCAAGGACTCCTCGCTCAAGACCTGGAACGGCGATCAGTGGAAGATCGGCGGCGGCACCGCGTGGGGCTGGTTCTCCTACGATCCCGAGACCAACCTGTTCTTCTACGGCACCGCCAATCCCTCCACCTGGAACCCGGTTCAGCGGGCCGGCCCTGACGGCAAGCCGATCGATCAGAAATGGACGATGGCGATCTTCGCCCGTGACGTCGACACCGGCGTCGCCAAATGGGCTTACCAGATGACGCCGTTCGACGAATGGGACTTTGACGGCGTCAACGAGATGATCCTCGCCGATATCGACGTCGGGGGTCAGCGGCGCAAGGTTCTCGTCCACTTCGACCGAAACGGTCTCGGCTACACGCTCGATCGAGTTACCGGCGAGCTGCTCGTGGCCGACAAGTTCGACCCGAAGGTCAACTGGACGACCGGCGTGGTGATGGACAAGAACAATCCGCAGTACGGGCGTCCGCAGGTCGTCAAGGAGTACTCCACCTTCCAGACCGGCGAGGACAAAAACACCAAGGGCGTCTGCCCGGCGGCACTCGGCAGCAAGGACCAGCAGCCCGCGGCGTTCTCGCCACGGACCAACCTGTTCTACGTGCCGACCAACCATGTCTGCATGGATTACGAGCCGTTCCGGGTCTCGTACACCGCCGGCCAGCCCTATGTCGGGGCGACGCTGTCGATGTTCGCGGCGCCTGGTAGCCATGGCGGCATGGGCAACTTCATTGCCTGGGATGCGGCCCAGGGCAAGATCGTCTGGTCGAAGCCGGAGAAGTTCTCGGTGTGGTCGGGCGCGCTTGCCACCGCCGGCGGGGTCGTCTTCTACGGCACGCTTGAAGGCTACCTCAAGGCGGTCGACGAAAAGGACGGAAAGGAGCTGTTCAAGTTCAAGACGCCCTCGGGCATCATCGGCAATGTGATGACCTACAGCCACAACGGCAAACAGTACGTCGCTGTGCTGTCGGGCGTCGGCGGCTGGGCCGGGATCGGCCTTGCAGCCGGCCTGCTGGCTACCGAGGGAGCCGGTGAATGGCATGGTGCCGTGCACCCGGGACGCACTGTCGCAGCCACCAGGGCCGTCGATACAGCTGGCCTTGGAGCAGTCGGCGGCTACGCGGCTCTGCGCGACTACACCGCCCTCGGCGGCTCGCTGACCGTGTTCACACTCCCGTAATCGGGCGCGTGAGGCAGAGGACCGGCGCTCCACTGCGCCGGTCCTCGAAGCTCCAACCAAAAGCTGTCATCGGATTGAACACCAGCCTTCGGAGTTGCTCGTGAAGCGAGCGGGCTTTGCATTGGCATTTGTTGCCGCCCTCGGTCTCCTGTCGAGCCTCCAAGCCGCCGCCCAGACGGCGAAGACGGAGAAGGACGGCAAATGGGAAACGGCTGATGGCACCCCGACCTACAACATCACCAGCGACGGCACGGTCGACTGGTACACGTTCTCCGGCTTCCGCCGCTACCATTCCGAGTGCCATGTGTGTCATGGGCCGGATGGCGAGGGCTCCACCTATGCGCCGGGCCTGATGGAATCGTTGAAGACGACGAGCTACGAAGACTTCATGGCGGCGGTCGCCAGCGGGCGTGAGGTGGTGCGCGCCGACAAACAGAGCAAGATGCCGGCGCTCGGCGATAATCGCAACGTCATGTGCTACATTGACGACATCTACGTCTACTTGAAGGCGCGTTCGGACGGCGTCCTGCCGCGCGGGCGCCCGGCCAAGCGAAGCGAGAAGCCGGCGACCGCGGCAAAGCACGAGAAGGAATGCTTCGGTGCCGGATAGGCGCGCCGCGGCGCTGCTGGCCATACCGTTGAGCCTAGGGGCCGTCGCGCTGGCCTACGCGGCGGAAGGACACCGGGTCGATCTCGTCAATCGCACGGCGCTGCGCGTGTGCGCCGACCCCGCCAACATGCCGTTCTCGAACGACAAGGGCGAAGGGTTCGAGAACAAGATCGCCGAGATCGTCGCCGGCGAGCTCAAGGTGCCGGTCGAGTACACCTGGTTTCCGCAGGCGACCGGCTTCATCCGCCAAACGCTGTTCTCGAAGCGCTGCGATGTGGTGATCGGCTACGCCCAGGGCGATGAGCTGGTGCTCAACACCAACCATTACTACCGCTCGACCTATGCGCTCGTGTATCGCGCCGGCTCCGGGCTCGACGGCGTCGACGGCCTGGCGGACCCACGCCTCAAGGACAAGCGCATCGGCGTAGTCGCCGGCACCCCGCCCGGCAGCGTCATGGCCAGGCTCGATCTCATTGCGCGCGCCAAGCCGTATCAGCTCGTCGTCGACCGCCGCTACGATTCGCCGGGCGAGCGCATGATCGATGACATCCGCTCCGGCGACATCGACGCCGGCGTGTTGTGGGGACCGATGGCCGGATATTTCGCCGGCAAAGACGGCGCCAAGCTCGTGGTCGTGCCGCTGCTCAAGGAAGGCAACAGCCCGCGCATGACCTATCGCATCACCTTCGGGGTGCGCAATCTCGAGGACGACTGGAAGCGCCAGCTCAACGTCCTGATCGCCAAGCGACAGGGCGATATCGACGAGGTGCTGCTGCGCTTCGGCGTCCCGCTGCTCGACGAGCAATCCAATCTCATCACCCAACCGAGGCGATGAGACGGCGGGTCGCACGCGGCCGCGACATCGTGAACAACAAGAGAGCCTCAGTCGCTCATGCGCGACCGGATCTCGCGACCGAGCTCGAACAGCCGCTGCTCGATCAGAACCGGCACCTCGCAGGCGAGTGGAAGGGACTGCTGGCGTTCGGTGAATACCCGGGCGTCCCAGCCGTACTTTTCCTCGGCCGCGGCCAATTCCAGCCGCGCCGTCTCGTCGGTGGCCACTCTCTCCTTGAGCTGCCGGATCACGGCGCCTTGTCGTTCGAGCTCGGCGGCGAGCGCCCTTTGGCGCCGCTGGAAGCGCTCGATGCCGCTCATCACCGCGCGGCGGTCGCCGTTGATCGTGCTGAGCAAGCCGGCAAACACCAGCTTGAGGGCCTCGTCGCGCTTGTCCTGCGGCTGGGCGGCGGCGAACCGTTCGATGGCGGCGGCCGCATCCTCGATTGACACGCGACGGCTGGCAAGCAGTGCCACGAGCTTGCGGATCGCCTCGTTGTCGCTCCACTGCACCAGCCCGTCGACGGCGGGACCGTCCCACATCTGCGCCGCCGTCAGCGTCACGACCTTGCGCTGGACGCACGGCCAATCCGGATTGGCAGCCTCGGCCGCGAGCGCCGACGAACCGGCAAGCGCCGCGGCAAACATTGCGACCAGCCGCAAGCCTATCCACGCGGAGGTCATGTTACCTTCCTCCACCCCCGGGCTCGCCGCGCCAGCCCAGCAGCCCTTTCGACGGGTTGTAAGCATAGATCGCCGCCGTCAGGAACAGAACGATGCAGCCGACCACGATCGCCAGCGATACCGGCTCGACCTGGCCGTAGAGCGCGAAGCGGATCAGCTCGACCGCATGGGTGAACGGGTTGGCGCGACAGATCTCGTAGAGCAACGGGCTCGCCTCCTTGATCCGCCACAGCGGGTAGAGCGCCGAGGAGGCGAAGAACATCGGGAAGATCACGAAGTTCATGACTCCGGCGAAGTTCTCGAGCTGCTTGATGACCGATGACATGAATAGCGCCAGCGCACCCAGCATCAGCCCTGAGAGAACGAGCGCCGGCAGCACGGTGAAATAGCCGATCATTGGAGGCTCGATCTCCCAGAAGTAGGCGATCAGCAAGAACACGTACACCTGCAGCAGCGCGACCGCGACCCCTCCCAAAAGCTTGGAGACGAGCAGGAAGGAGCGCGGGAACGGGCTCACCAGCAGGGTGCGCATCGCGCCCGTCTCCCGGTCGTAGACCATCGACAGCGATGATTGCATGGCGTTGAAAAGCAAAATCATGCCGACCAGGCCGGGCGTGACGAACACCTCGTAGAGCACGTAGGTTTGATAGGGCGGTATGATCGAAACGCCGAGCACCTGGCGAAAGCCGGCGGCGAAGATGAACAGCCAAACCAGCGGTCTGACCAGTGCGGCGAGAAAGCGCTCGCGTTGATGCAGGAACCGCAACACCTCGCGCCACACGATGCCGCTGAAGCAGGCGATATAGCCCGAAGCGTCGAGGCGCCGTGATGCCGCGTAGGCGGTCATGCGGCCTCGGCGAACGGATTTTCGGTGATGCGCATGAACGCGCTGCGCAGATTGCCCTCCTCGGCGACGTCGAGGAGGCTCGGCACGCGCCCGGAGAAGCGGACGCGCCCCTTGTGCAGCAGCACAACATGATCGTCGTCGGCGACCTCGTCGACGAGGTGGGTGGCCCACAGCACGCCCACCCCCCGCTCCTTGACAAGGGCGCGGACGATGGCGAGCACGCCCTCACGCGAGGCGACATCGAGCCCGACGGTTGCTTCGTCGAGCAGCAGGCACGCCGGCTCATGCAGGAGAGCGCGCGCGATCTCGACGCGCCGCGCCTGGCCGCCGGACAGCGCGCGCACTTTCTCGTCGACGCGCTCGGCAAGCCCGACTTTCGCCAGCGCGTCGCTCGCACGGCGACGCGCGACGCGCCGACCGATTCCCTGCAGCGCCGCGTGGTAGGTGAGGTTCTGCAGCAGGGTCAGATCGCTGTCGAGGCTGCGGCTTTGGAACACCACGCCGAGCTGCTGCAATGCCGCGGTCGGATGCCGGCGCACGTCATGGCCGAGAATGCGGATCTCCCCGCTGACGTTGTCGTAGAGACGGGTGACGAGGGCAAACAGCGTCGATTTGCCGGCGCCGTTCGGCCCCAACAGCACGACGAAGGCGCCGCGCGGCACCGTGAGCGAGACGTCGGCGAGGGCCTGGGCCGGTCCGAAACTATGGCTGACACCGCGCACCAGCAGCGCGTCCATGGCTTCGGCGGATGATTCTCGCACGACGGGCGCCATCACTTCACGATGAACTTGCCCGCCATGCCCTTGCCCTCGAGACCCTTGCAGCCCCACGCGTACTCGCCGGGCCTGATGGGTACGAAGAAGATCTCCGCCTCTCCCTCTCGCTCCATCTCGATCTCGTAGACATGGCTCGCCTTGATCTCAACCTTGTTGACCTCCACCTTGCGCAGCCAGATGAAGTTTGCAAATTCCGGCGCCTGCCAGGCGCACTCCTTCTGGCCGGTCGACTTTATTTTCAGTCGATAGGCCTTGCCGGTGACGAGCGCGAAATCCTTCTGCGACACGCCGTAGCCCGCCTCGCCCAGGCCCAGCACCAGGTCGGGCAGTTTCTCGGGCCTTTGTGCAAGGTAGCCCTCGGCCAGGGCAAGACCCGGCGCCGCGATGAGCCCAATAGCGAACAGAAGCTTTGTCGGCAGACGCATGTGAACGCCCCAAAAAAGGTCCCCGCCAGAAGCCACAGCCGGCTTCACTCAGAACGGGGCCACAACGACGCCCCAAGGATAGCGCCCGACCTTGATCGAACGCATGACCCGCAGCTTCTCCACGTCTATGACGGACACATCGTTGGACGAACCGTTGGTCGTGAACAGAAGCTTCTCGTCGGGCGTGAAGCCGAGCTGCCAGACGCGCTGGCCGACCAGGAGATATCGCTCGACTTTGAACGTCGCGGTATCGATCACCGCGACCCGATTGGCCGGCCCAAGGGCGACGAAGGCCCGCTTGCGGTCCTTGGTGATGCGCACACCGACGGGCTGAATGGCATCCTGGTTGACGCCCGGGATCTCGAAACCGATCTTGGCAATGATCTTGCGGGTCTGCGGGTCGATCACGGTCACCGTGCCGCCGATCTCGGCGCTCACCCACAGCTGCGCCCCATCGGAGGTGAACTCCGCGACGCGCGGACGGCTGTCGACCAGCACGTTGTCGATCGTGGTGTTGGTGGCGGTGTCGATGAAGTGCGCCATGTTGGTGGTTTCGGAGGTGTTCACCAGAAGCTTGCCGTCAGGCGTGATGGCCATCCCCTCAGGTTCCACGCCGACCGGAATTTCGGCTACTACCTGGTCGGTCTGGATATCGACCACCGTGACGAGGTTGTCGTCCTCGTTGGCGACATAGAGCGGGTTGCCGGAGGGATGAAGGACGAACAGCTCTGGGTCCGGACCCGACGGCAGATTCTTCACGAACTCCATGGTGCGGGCATCGAAGACCTGAATGTTGTTGTCGTCGCTGGCGCAGATCAGCAGCCATTTCGCGTCCTTCGAGAGGATGACGCCGCGTGGACGCTGGCCGACTTTGACAGTCTTGATCAGCTCGAGCTTGGTGCTGTCGATGAGGCTGACGGTGTTGTCCTTCTCGTTGGTGACGTACACGGTGTAGGCTGCGGCCGTAGTGCTAAGCAGCCAGGCGGCGAGCACCGGGGCGATCAGGATGGCACTCGAAAATGCATGCACCGGCGTTGCTCCGTTCCGCGCCGATTGCTCATCCTCGATCGGTCATCGGCGCGGCGCGGCGCGATCGAGAAGCAAACTCAGCGCCGGTCGGCGCCGCAACCGCTCTCCGGCTTATCGATCCCGAGCGTGTCGAGCTCGGAGAATTGATGCAGGAAGCCAGGCTGCGGCGACACCGTCACCGGCAGCTTGGCCGTCACGATCAAGAGCGGCTGGCGCAGCTGGCCGTCCCATGCGCGGTAGGTGAGCTTGCGCCCCTTGAAGGCGGCGAGGTCGAAGTCATTCGATTTGAGGTGCTCGATCATGTCGGCGGGCGCCGCCGACTTGGCACGTGTCGCCGCCTCGCCGATCGAGCGCACCGCAACCCAAACATCGTAATCGAGGGGTCGCATCGGCCGGTTGGCGAGCCGTCGAAAGCGGTTCTGGAATTGCGTGGCGCCCCATTGCTCGAGCGCAGGGTGCCAGCTTACCGGCACCAGCCCCTGCGTGCCTGCCACCGGACGCGCGTCCCAGCTGCGGTAGGGAAAATACTCGCCGAACTGGCCGCCTTCGTCGGCGACCACCAGCACGTCGTAGGCGGGAGCGTTCTGGGTGAAGCTGGGGATCTGCTGCTGAATTTGCTCGTGCCCGCCGTCGGCCCGCCGGCTGCCGACTTCGGACTTGAACGCGCGCTCCTCGACGATCCGCGCGCCGAACCGCTTGGCGGCGCGCCGAACCGCGGCAGCGAACGCCTCGTCTTCCGGACTTGTCCCAGATACCAGGAACCATCGTCGCCACTGCTTCCAGACCAGATACTGCGCCAGGGCATCGGCGAGCATCGCGCGCGACGGTGCCGTGTGCACCACGTTCGGTCGGCAATCCTGCTCTCGCAACCGGTCGTCGCTGGCGCCGGCATTGAGAATGAGCGCGCGCCGGCCCTGCAGCGAATCCGCGAGCGCGACCACGGCCTGCGGGCTCGCGTCGGCCACGATGAAGGACGCGCCGCTTTCGACCTGCTTGTCGACCTGCGCAACCAGGTCCGGAATATCGCCGCTCTCGACGACTTCGAGCGCAAATTCCTGCTTGAGAAACCGACCGGTGGTATTGTTGTCGCTGATGGCAAGCCGCGCACCGGCAATGCCGTCGTCCGGTGGCGGCACATCGAGAAGCGAGAGCGGCGGCGCCACGTCGCGCAGCTGGCGGGCGAGCACGATCGACACGCGCTTGACCTCGCCGGCGACGCCGGACGGCTGGCTGGCGGCGGGCGTTGCAAATACCAGGTCGGCGGCAACCGCCGCGGTCAGAACGAGGCACCGCAGGCAGGGCCCGCGGCCAAGAGCATGGTTGGCGCTTCTTCCCATTGCGCGGCGCTTCTTCCCATCGCGTGGGCTCCGACTGCGATCCGCGACCGGCAGATGACAGTACTTCCACGACATCTATTTGTGGTTTGCAGAATGCGCGGGCGTCGGCCCGAGTCAAGCGCAACCAGTGGCGCACGGAAACATGCGCTTCGATCACGGAGGTGACATGACGCGATTCCGCACTGCGTTGGCCGTGACGTCGACCTGCGTCCCCTGGACTGAAGACCCATATCGACAACAATAGTGACTTGATCGACCTGGACGGCGGCGGCAAGCTGGAGCCAAAAGTTTCGGCCGCGAATGGCGCTCGGAGGTCACCCGAAGCGGAGCCGGCGCAAGTCAACGCCATGTCGAGCGCGGCACGGGCGAAGGCCGAGCGCGATCGACGTACCGCTCTTGTCTCCGACAAGCCAAGTCACTGTAGCAATGCTGTCCATGAACACATAGGGAGGCTGTTCCCATGCGTGCGATACTTGCAGCGATGATACTCGGTTTATCCCTATCCGAGGCGCTCGCGGGTAGACCCTTGACCGACGAGGAGCGAGTCAAACTTACAGCGGCCATGGCCGCTGAGGGTTGCAGCGGCGGCACGATGGAGTTTGACGACGGCAAGTTCGAGGTTGACGAGGCGGTCTGCGCGGACGGCAAGGAGTACGACCTTGCCTTCGACGCTGCCTTCCGGCTGATCAAGAAGAAGCTCGAAAACTGAGTGGAAATGGCCGCCGCCGTGATTGCGCGAGCCTGCGCCGGCGTCGGCACGAGTCAAGCGCAACCGGGGGCGGACGGAACCACGAGCTTCGATCACGGAGGCGGCATGTCCGGATTACACCGGCCCATTGCGGCATTCGCGCTGCTGCTGGCGGCGACTACGGTCGCATTGGCCGCACCAAAGGCGGCGATCTTCCCCTTCGAGCTGATCGACGTGAGTATCGAAGGCGAGCTTGGTGGCCGCCGAACCGACGAGACGCAGCGCCTGGCCCTCGCAACCCGCGAGCTGCGTCGGCTTGCGACGCAAGACGCCGGCTATGAGCTCGTCGAGCTCTCAGGGCTCGAGGCCGAGATCGAACGGGCGGCGCCGCTGCACAAGTGCGGCGGATGCGAGGTCAACATCGCCCGCCGGGCCGGCGCCGACCTCGCTTTCACCGGCACCGTGCGCAAGGTTTCCGGCCTGATCCTGAGCTTGAGCATCCTGGTGCGGGACGTATCGAACGGCCGGCTCACGCGCGTCCTGCAGGCCGACATCCGCGGCAACACGGACGAATCCTGGATCAGGGGCGTTCGCTGGCTGGTCAAGAACCGGCTGCTTGCCGAGCCAGGGCAGCAGTGACGGCGTCGGCCGTCCCGCCGATCACGCGATCAGTACACGACCACGCTCCTGATGCTTTTACCCTCGTGCATCAGGTCGAAGCCCTTGTTGATGTCCGAGAGCGGCATGGTGTGCGTGATCATCGGATCGATCTGAATTTTGCCCTCCATGTACCAGTCGACGATCTTGGGTACGTCGGTGCGGCCGCGCGCGCCGCCGAAGGCCGTACCCTTCCAGATCCGTCCCGTCACCAACTGGAACGGACGCGTCCCGATTTCCGCGCCGGCCGGCGCGACGCCGATGATGATGGATTGGCCCCAACCGCGATGGCAGGCCTCCAGCGCCTGGCGCATCACCGTAACGTTGCCGGTGCAGTCGAAGGTATAGTCGGCGCCGCCGATCTGGTCGGCGCCGCGCTTGGTCATGTTCACCAGATGCGCAACCAGGTCGCTGCCCGCCTCCTTGGGATTGACGAAGTGCGTCATGCCGAAACGCTCGCCCCACTCCTTCTTGGCATTGTTGATGTCGACGCCGATGATCATGTCGGCACCGGCGAGCCGCAGCCCCTGGATCACATTGAGGCCGATGCCGCCCAGCCCGAATACGACGCACTTGGAACCGGGCTCCACCTTGGCGGTGTTGAGGACCGCGCCGATGCCCGTCGTCACCCCGCAGCCGACGTAGCAGACCTTGTCGAACGGCGCGTCCTCCCGGATCTTGGCGACAGCGATCTCCGGCAGCACTGTGAAGTTGGAGAACGTGGAGGTGCCCATGTAGTGGTGCAGCTTGCTGCCATCGAGCGAAAAGCGCGAGCTGCCGTCCGGCATCACGCCCTGGCCTTGGGTGGCACGGATGGCGGTGCACAGGTTGGTCTTGCGCGAGAGGCACGACGGGCACTGCCGGCATTCAGGCGTATAGAGCGGAATGACATGGTCGCCTTTCTTCACGCCCGTCACGCCCGGACCGACGTCGACGACGATGCCGGCGCCCTCATGACCCAGAATCGCCGGGAACAGCCCCTCCGGGTCCGCACCGGAGAGCGTGAACTCGTCGGTGTGGCATATGCCGGTGGCCTTCACCTCGACCAGCACCTCGCCGGCCTTCGGCCCGTCGAGCTCGACTTCTGTGATCTGGAGCGGCTTGGCCTTCTCGAAGGCAACGGCGGCACGGGTTTTCATGGCAGATCTCCCTCGTCATTCCGGGGTAGCGACACAAGGAAGCCGGGGCGGGCGGCGTGAATCTGGCCGCCGAGGCATCGGCTTCCGGTTGCCCCGACCTCCGACAGCAGTCGCGCGCCCCGGTAGCCCTGAGCGACGCAAGTTCCCTTTTCGAAAAAAATCTCTAGTATTGGACGCAGAGCACCGCACAGAAAAACTTGACCGAAATCGTGCCTCCTCGCAAGGGCGCGGCCGTAAGGAAGGCGGCTCTCAACGTCCTTCCCTGCCGACCGGCCCACGAGAACGTGACCCATCTTGCGCGGCGCAGCAATGGACGCCGCACCAACCTCGGGAGGATCTCTTATGGCGATCTCAATTCATCCGGCGGTCGACAATGGTGTGAAGGCCGGCGCCCCGAACTTCGCCGGCGGGACGCTCGTGTGCAAATGTACGGGCAATCCGGTCGAGGTGACCGTCTCGGCGCAGAGCGCCCACAACCATGTGTGCGGCTGCACCAAATGCTGGAAGCCCGACGGTGCCCTGTTCTCGATGGTCGCCGTCGTACCGCGCGACAAGCTCAATGTCAGCAAGAACGCCGACAGGCTCAAGATCGTCGATTCAAACGCGACAATCCAGCGTCATGCGTGCACCGGGTGCGGCGTGCACATGTACGGCCGGATCGAGAACACCAAGCATCCTTTCTACGGGCTCGATTTCATCCACACGGAGCTCTCCAGGGACCAAGGCTGGTCCGCGCCCGAATTTGCCGCGTTTGTGTCCTCGATCATCGAGTCCGGCGCCCCGCCCGACCAGATGGGAGCGGTCCGGTCTCGGCTGAAGGAGCTACGGCTCGAGCCCTATGACAGCCTGTCGCCGCCACTGATGGATGCGATTGCCACGCACCTGGCCAAGGCGTCCGGCGCGCTCAAGAATTAACGCGGAATCCGGGTTGCGGTGCGGGTTCCGCCCACCCGCAGCCGCCAGACCTGGAGTGGGTTCGCCGGATGGGCGGACCGCTAGGATTGAGCCTCGGTAACACGTGGCTCGAGGTTCGTTCGTGCTTGCACGACGGTCCGACCTGATCTAGGTTCGGTAACCGTTGGTAGATGGAGACGACCTATGGTCTGGACCACTCCCACGCTCGTCGAAATCTGTATCGGCCTCGAGATCAACGGCTACCTACCGGCCGAGTTCTGATTTCGGCGTCAAGTCAGGCACAGACTTAGTTGCCGGACGAGCGTCCTTCCGCCGGCGGGCCCATCCCGCCGGCGGAAGCTTTTGAGCGCCAGAAGGCACGCCCCGCGCACGTTTACGAAAGGCCCGTCGGCGCCGCTCACCGCGCCAGCCATCCGCCGTCCACGACCACGATCGTGCCGTGGCAATAGTCCGACGCCGCTGACGACAGGAACACCGCCGCGCCGCCCATGTCGGCGGGCGTGCCCCAGCGGCCGGCCGGAATGCGCGCCAGGATGGCGGCACTGCGGTCGGGATCGTCGCGGATCGCCTGTGTGTTGTTGGTGACGCAATAGCCGGGCGCGATCGCGTTGACGTTGATGCCTTTGGCTGCCCACTCGTTGGCCAGCAGTCGGGTGAGGCCGGCGACGCCATGCTTGCTGGCGGTGTAGGACGGGATGCGGATGCCGCCCTGGAACGCCAGCACCGAGGCGATGTTGACGATCTTGCCGCCGCCGCCCTGGGCAACAACGCGGCGCGCGAACGCCTGCGCGAGAAAGAAGTAGGACTTGAGATTGACGTTGATCACGTCGTCCCAGTCGCGCTCGGTGAATTCGAGCGGGTCGGCGCGGCGGATGATGCCGGCATTGTTCACCAGGATGTCGAGGCGACCGCTCCAGGCAACGGTTTCCTTGATGATCCGCTCAACCGGCTCGATGCTGGAGAGATCGGCCGCGACCGAGCGAAATGCGCCGCCGCCCTGCTCGATCATGAGCTGGGTCTCATCCATCGCGGAGCGGCCAACTCCTGCGATCCGGGCGCCCGCCTGCGCGAGGGCGATGGCGATGCCTTGGCCGATCCCGGTGTTTGCCCCGGTCACGATGGCGGTCTTCCCGCCGAGGTTGAATGGATTGCTCAATTGCTTCAGTCCGCGTTGTCACCCTGCGGACATGATGGAACAAAAGCTGCCGCCGACAAAGCGTGACGGACCTCGTCATGGCGGCGAGCGCATGCGGCGGCGCCCCGCAGAAGGACGCGACTTTATCCGGATTGCTTCGGCTCGGCTCGCTGTCGCCAGAAATCAGCGCGGCAGCGGGTGCCAGTTCTCGTCGGGGCGCATTTCGTCGCTGCGCTCCTCCTGACGCGGCCTCTGCGATTCAGACGGCGGCCCGAGCAGATCATAGATGCCGCCCAGCAGCGCGCCGAAGACGATATGAATGGCAAGCATCGCCGCCGGCGTGACCCATCCGAGTTCGACACCGAACAGCCCCAAGCGCCGCATTGCGACCACGGTGATCACGACCACGAGCCACGCCGCGATACCGAACAGGATGCCGCGCAGCCATGACGGACCGCGCAGCCAATCGTGCACGAGCGCGAAACCGGCGCCCCACACCAGCGTGCCGACCAGGAAATGCAACAGCCATCCGAGCGTGGGGGAGAGAATGCCGGTCGTGCGCACCAGCATGGCGATGGGATCGAGCATCGCCGAGAGCGCGATGGTGGCAAGAAACCCCGCGATGATCCCCCGTCCGATCTTGTCCATTGCGCACCTCGTGCCTTCGTAACGCAGTCCGACTGCGACAACGCATGTTCGGACCCCGGCGTTCCGAATCGTACCGGCATGCGATAGATAAGGGCGGTGCCGGTCGACCTCTGTCACAATCGCGTGTGACGTATCAAACAAACTCGAAGAAAATCGCGCACCAAACCGCAATTTGCGTCAAAAAGGACCAGATGTTGCGCTTACGGATTACTATAGCGCAAAACCCGCCCATAGTCAGCTCACAAACATTCTCCACGTGCAATACAGCCATCGGCAAACCGCTGACCTGCAGGCAGGGAAAACATGCTGCCAAGCCCCTTTTTGCGGAGGAGAGAGTTCCGCTCTCGGCGAGCCGTCGAGGGAGCTTTACCGGCGCGCCCGAGGCGTTATCGTTGAGACGTACTCGCACCAGCGCCTCGACGCCGCACCCCGACTCCGTCGACCGGCGCCAAAGGGGGAACGCGTGAAAAAAATTTGGGTGTTGATGCTGGCCGCCGTCGCGTCGCTTGGAGCTTGCGCGGTTCCTGCGGCGAATGCCCAGACCGACAGGCCGGAGCTGGCGAAGGTGCGGCTCGCCGTCGGCGGCCAGACCGCGCTGTTCTACCTGCCTTTGACCGTCACGGCCCGGCTTGGATACTTCAAGGACGAAGGGGTCGAAGTCGAGATTTCCGATTTCGCCGGCGGCGGCCGCGCCCTGCAGGCCCTGATGGGCGGCAGCGCCGACGTGGTGGCTGGCTCCTATGATCATACGGTGCAGATGCACGCCAAGGGCCAGCCGTTGGTGGCGGTCGTTCAGCTCGGCCGTTTTCCGGGCTTCGTCTTTGCTGTGGTGACCGCGAAGGCCGCGAACTACCGTGGTCCGCAGGATCTCAAAGGCATGAAGATCGGGATCACGGCGCCCGGCTCCAGCACGCACTTCATGGCCATGCTGCTGCTCGCCCAGGCGGGCCTCAAGCCCGACGACGCATCGTTCGTGGGCGTGGGCGCGACCGCGAGCGCGGTTGCGGCCGTGCGGCGCGGTGAGATCGACGCCATCGTCAACGCCGATCCCGTCATCAGCCTGTTGGAAAGCCAGGGCTTGATCAAGATCGTTGCCGATACGCGAACACTGGAGGGCACCAAGCAGGTCTACGGCGGCGCGCTGCCGGCGGCGGTGCTTTACGCGCCGCCCGCGTTCATTGAGAGGAATCCGCGCACCGTGCAGGCGATGGTGAATGCGCTCGTGCGCGGGCTCAAATGGATGCAGTCGAAGTCGGCGGACGAAATCGCCAAGATCATGCCGGAAGAATATGCGCTCGGTGATCCGGCCAATTACGCCAAATCGATTGCGGCCAGTCTACCGATGTATTCGCCCGACGGGCGGTTCGCGCCCGAGGGAGAGGAGATCGCCTACAACGTGCTCAAGCAGTTCGATCCCGCCGTCCAGAACGCGACCATCGACGTCACCAAGACCTACACCAACGCGTTCGTCGATCGGGCACGCTGACATCGGTGGGACGGGATCGAGCCTGAGCGCTTTCGCGCCGTCGGCTTCGATCGCCACATTGCGGGCCGCTGCGCGCACGCTGGGCTTCGCGTGACGATCGGGGACGCCGGCCGAGCAGCGACAGACCGACGCGCCCGCGTCAGTTTCGCATCACCATGCAGGCGCCGCCGGCGCTCCTGAGCGCCGAACACAGCTGCTCGGCGCCCGCGCGGGTATCGAGCGCGATCTGAATGCGGTTCATCGCGGGCCCTTTGCCGGCAAGCCGTGCGCGCACGACCTGCGGCTCGCGCTTGCCCAGAATAGCTGGATGCTTCTTGCGCAGCCGTTCGAACGTCTCCCGCGCCTTGGTCTCGGACCAGTTGCCGGCGAGCTGCACGCCCCAGGGCTTGAGCGCGACGGCCTCGGTGCGCTGGACCTCCGGACGCGGTGCACGCAGCTTCAGCAGGCCGGCGCGTGCCGGCGCCAGCGCTCGCGCCGAGCGTCTGCAGGCGCGCCCGCGGGGGCGGAACGGAGTCGCTGGCGTCCGCCACCCGCACCGGCATATCGACCTGCGGCGGCTGGTCGGCTTCGATCTCGTCGCGGCATGGGACGCGCGCTGCCGTCGCGAAGTCGACGTTCTCCGGCGAGCCGTTGATCCAGTATTCGGGCGCGTGGCCGGTGATGGTGGTGACGTAGTGGTGAGTCTCCTTCGGCAACCTGGCGCGGCCGCGCATCTGCTGCGGAAGCTTGGCGCGCCTTTCGAGCCAGCTCTTGATGCGGCCTGTGCCGGCATTGTAGGCGGCGGCCGCAAGCCCAAGGTTGCCGAGCTCCCGGCGCAGCGTGCGCAGGAACTCGGCCGACTTGGGCAGCGCCTGGAGCGGATCGAACGGGTCGCTCAGACCGACCTCGGCCGCAACCGCCGGCATGAATTGCGCGACTCCCTGCGCGCCGGCGCGGCTCACCGCGGTGGCGATGAACCGGCTCTCCTGCCAGATCAGGCGGACGAAGAAGCCGACCGGCAAGTCGTTGGCCTGCGCGGCGGATGCGAGCGCCTCGCACAACTCTTCGCGCGAAAGGTTGCGGACCGCGTCCGGTGGTGGGGCTTCCGACGGGACCTCGGCCGCCGCTGTTGCGCTCGCTGACGTGGCGGCCGCGGCCGCGAGCAGGCGCTCGGCGGTCTTGGACGAAGCCTCGGCGCGACCTTGCAGCTCGGCGAACTCTTCGGGAAACGGATAGTCGGGACCGGCGATGGTTGGCCACGAGGTGAGGATGAGGATAGTCGAGACGATCAGCAGTCGCATTCTTCTTGAGCCACCGATGCTGAGGCCGGCACGGTGGCCAGCGGCGTGATCTTGTTCTTCCGAGCAGCGAGCTTCCCCTCGCACTCGGCGGGCTGAGTGGCGTCGCATCGCGACCGTTTTGTGAACAGTTCGCGGCGTCAGCGCGGCATGTGGTTGCTACTTACGCGTCACGCCGGGAGACACTGCGGCTGCGGGGTGCCGGGCGGTGCCATGGTGCGGGAACGCCGGCGTTCGACGGGCTTCATTCCGCGACGGCCACACGATTGTACCGCCCCGAGCGGGCTCCACCCGCTCTCGGCCGGCAGCGAAGGATCGCCGTCAGCGCATGACCGGCGAGCTTCCTGGCCAACCGAAGCCGGCGCCGGCCGGCCTCCCCTTGGCGTGGACGCAGCCGCCGCACCATGTCGTCGTGGCCGCACGGGGCCCCAAGGGCCTCAATCGATCGCCATTGACCGGCTAAGCCCTTGCGGCATCGGGCGAAAGCGAACCGGACCGTGGCCTGCCGTCCTGCCGCCGGGAGCTCGATGTCGTGACTTGTTTGTTTCGGGGGCAGGGCCCGCCGGCCCCTTCTCCAGAAAATCTCACGAAAATCACCACGCCATACGAAAGAAACGGCGCCCGCGGCGCGGTATGGCTGCACAGGAGAGACGGCGGCACATGGGCATTGGGACCCCGTCAGATAGCGGAGAGACCCATGCACAATGGCATTGCGCTGTCGCTGAGCGCGACCAAACGGGCGCCGTCTCGGAGCGAGGCGCCGTCCGACGAGGCGTTGATCTACCGCATTGCGGCGGGCGACCAGAACGCCATGCGGATCCTGTTCCGGCGCCACGAGGTTCGTCTCTATCGCTTCGTTCAGCGTCTCCTCGGCAACAACGACACCGCGACGGCCGAGGACGTCGTGAGCGAGGTGTTTCTGCAGGTCTGGCGGCAAGCCGCGCGGTTCGAAGGGCGGTCCCAGGTCTTGACCTGGTTGCTGGCGATCGCCCGCTACAAGACCCTGACCGCGATCAAGGGCGCACCGGCCGAGCAACTCGATCTCAGCGCGGCGGCGGAGCGTGCCAACTCGGGCGAAGGGCCGGAAGCCGCGGCGCACCGCAACGACGTCGGCGCAATCCTGCGAAAATGCCTAGGGCAGCTGTCGCTTGCCCATCGTGAGGTGATCGATCTCGTCTATTACCACGAGCGGACCGTCGCGGAGGCCGCGGCCATCCTCAATATCCCGCCCAACACGGTGAAGACGCGAATGTTCTATGCCCGCAAGCAGCTGGCGCAGTTGCTCGAAGCGGCGGGCCTGAACGCCGCCGCGGCTTGAGTCCTCGATCCGGCAGACGAACGCGACAGGCACGCCGCCGCAACCTGTCGATCTGCCGACGCCAGGGTCGGACCCGCTGCACAACGCGTTGCCTTCCGCAGGCAACGCGGGCGCGCCACATCGCCGCCATATGGCTGCCCAACAATCAGAAGCGGCTGCGGCTTTGCCACGGGCGCCACCAGGGGCGATGCGGTTGGACAGAGATGATTTTCTGGCCCAGGTGGCGCGCCTGGGACCAGCGCGGAAGGATGCGGTCGCGTGGGTTGGGCTTGCCGCCGCCTACGCGGGCCTCGCAGCGCTGAGCCTGCAGGTCTTCGCCATTCCTGACGCCACTGCGTTCTCGCCCTCGACCGGACTGGTGTTTGCGGCCGCGGCACTTTGGGGGACGCGCGTCTGGCCGGTGATCCTTGCCGGCGGCCTTTTGGCCTATGCGCTCGGCGAGGCACCCCTCGGCGTGGTGACGACACTCACGACGATCAACGCGCTCCAGCTCGCGGCCGCCGGCTTGCTGTTCGACCGGTTTTCGATTCGACGCGATGCTTTCGACACTCCCGCGGGCGTCGGCAAGTTCGCGCTCATCGCCTGTCTGCTGGCAGCCGTCGGCGCAAGCATCGCCGCCGTCGCGTTGCGATTGCTCGGATATGCCGACTGGGGCGACTTTGGGCAGGCTTGGCTGAGATGGTGGATCAGCGACCTGGCCGGCGCTCTGCTGGTCGCTCCCATTATCGTGCTGCTGGCGCGGCGCGGAATGGGCCCGATGGAGCGCCTGCGCCTGTTGGAGTTTGCCGCGACGCTGCTGGCGGCGGCGGTGGTCGGCCTCGTTCTGACCCCGCTTGGCGACGTGCCGCACAGGGCAGCGCTGGCATTCCTCGTGCCCCTGCCGGTGCTTTGGGCCGCGATCCGCGGTGATCGGCTGACCAGCGCACTCGCCGCATTGATCATCGCATCGTGCGCCGTGTTGGGCGGCCTTGCCGGAGCGAGCCTGTTCGGACCCTCCGCCGAGGCTTTCTGGCCGCTCGCGATGCTGCTGGTGGCGGTCGCGCTGCTTGCCCTCCTGCTGAGCGCCCATGTGGCCCTGGCACTGCGCGAGCAAGGTCGCCTGCAAGCACACCTTGACGAACGCAGTACGCAGCTGCTGCGAGCCGAACGTCTGGCCAACGTCGGCACATTCCTCTGGAGGATTGCGCCAGGGCGCGTCGCCTGGTCCGAACGGCTGCTGCAGATCCACGGCCTGCCGCTCGCCGACGCCGAAAGCTCCTTCGACGACTGGATCGCCCGGGTGCACGAAAACGATCGCGCGAGCGTGAAGGAACGGCTCGACCACGCGGTCGCGCACAGCGAATCGTTCGATCTCGGCTACCGCATCGTGCAGCCGGACGGCAGCGTCCGCGCTCTGCAGGGCTCCGGCGAGGTCGTCGCCGGCGATGACGGCAAGCCCGCCTGCGTGCTCGGCTGCTGCCAGGACATCACCGAGCTGAGGGCCGCCGAAGAGGCGGTGGGCAGGACGGAGGCGGCCTACCGCCGCATGCTCGACCGCGTGCGCGACTACGCGGCGCGCAATGCCAGCGAGCGGCGCGAAGCGCAGACCGCGCTCGAGCAGGCGCGCGAGCAGCTTGCCCAATCACAAAAGATGGAGGCCGTGGGCCAGCTCACCGGCGGCGTCGCCCACGACTTCAACAACCTGCTCACCATCGTGGTGGGCAACCTGGAGATCGCGCAACGCACGCTCGATAACTGGAATGAGGGCGCGCGCGAACGCGTGCGCCGCCTGGTCACCAATGCCATGCGCGGGGCGCAAAAGGGCACTGCGTTGACGCAGCGCTTGCTCGCGTTCTCGCGCCGGCAGCCGCTCGACCCGAAGATCCTCGACCTCAACAAGTCGCTCGCCGGCATGTCGGAGTTCATGCGGCGGTCGCTGGGCGAGACCATCAAGCTGGAGATGATCGGCGCGGATGGGCTGTGGCGCGTCGAAGCCGACCCGGTGCAGCTCGAGGCCACCATCCTCAACCTGGCAGTCAACGCACGCGACGCCATGCCGAAGGGCGGCAAGCTCACGATCGAAACCAGCAACGTGGTTCTCGACGAAGCCTACTGTCGCAGGGCCGGCGACCTCGTGGCGGGCGAGTATATCGCGATCACCGTCAGCGACACCGGCGAAGGCATGTCGCCCAACGTGCTCCAGCACGCCTTCGAGCCGTTCTTTACCACCAAGGTGGTCGGCCAAGGGACCGGACTTGGTCTCAGCCAGGTCTACGGCTTCGTCAAGCAATCCGGCGGCCATGTGGAAATCGCCAGCGAGTCCGGCACGGGAACGACGGTGACCATCTACTTGCCGCGGCCGCATGGCGACTTCCGCGACCAGCATGCGGAGGAGAATCACGTTCCCGATGACGAGACGGCCGACACCATTCTGGTCGTCGAGGACGATCACGACGTGCGCGCATATGTCGGAGAGATCCTGCGTGAGCTCAACTTCCGTGTCTTCGAGGCGCACGACTCGGAGGCCGCGCTGACCCTTCTTGACCGCAAGGACGTTCACGTCGATCTGCTGCTGAGCGACGTCGTGTTGCCCGGAATGAATGGACGGCAACTTGCCGATGAGCTCAAGCGCCGGCAACCGGCCGTCAAGGTGCTGTTCATGACCGGCTATGCGCGCGATGCCATCGTTCACGATGGCAGGCTCGATCCCGGCGTTCAGCTGATCCAGAAGCCGTTTACCAAGGACGACCTCGCGGCGCGCGTCAAAGGCATGCTTTCGGAGCAGCCGCCGGTCGCGCCGCCCCCGAGCGACCCGCTTAGGCCGGGTCCCCTGCAGGTCGTCCACACCAATCAGATGTAGTTCTTGCTGGCACGTGGCGCGGCCAGGTTTGCGTCCGGACCAGTCCGGCCCGCGGGACTAGTGCGCGACGATTTCGGTCCCGAGGCCGACGCGGCGCTCGCGATTTCGGGGCAACCGCCAGCGCGCCCACGCCCGAGGCGTCAGACCAGATCGAAGCCCTCGTAGACGAACACGTAGCCCCCGGGACGCAGGCTCTCCATGGGCCGAAGGTCTTCCATCGGCAGCAGTTGTGCAGACGGATCGGAGGGATAGTTGCTCTCGATGCCCTCGGGCTCCAGGCTTATCTTGAACGTGGGGGGCGCCTTGCTCCAATTGGATTCCGCTTCCACTTCCCAGTCCCAGGATCGAGTTTCGACCCGTTCTTCTCTGGTCAACATTGTCGTTCTCCGGCTTGGGGCGCACGACAGACGCGCCTTGACCTGCGGGTCTTGGACGAGCGCCGCGGCGCCTACCATTGGGTCACAAGGATTGGTCGTCTCGCCGAACCGGTCGGTTCACGGCCGCAGCTGTTGCGCTGCGGAATGCGGGCGTGGGCGCCACGCCCGCCCCGAGCGCGGGCCGCCTATGCCGCCGCGAAATCGAACGCATCGCGCCAGCGCACGATCCGGCCGCGCGAGGGCGAGGGAAAGGTGCGCCGTGCACACGAGAGTGGAGGTGTCGCAGACGCGCCCGAACACGTCGCGCCGCGATGCGCCGGCCTGCTGCGAGTCGAAATCCGCCATCATGCCGAGCTCGGGGTAGCGCGCCTGCAGCGGCGAATGGATCATGTCGCCGGTGATGACGGCGTCCGCGCCCGGCCTGCCGACCTGCACCGCGTAATGATCGATGGTGTGGCCGGGCGTCGGGATCAGGGTGACGAGGTCGTCGAAGGCATGCGCGCTCTTGACGAGGTCGACGCGATCGGCGGCCACGACCGGCAGCACCGAATCGGTGACCCAGGGACATGCCGCCGGATTGTCCTTGTGACGCTGCGTCCAATACGCGAGCTCGCGATCGGCGAACACGTAGCGTGCCTTGGGGAAGGTCGGCACCCAGCGGCCGTCCTCGAGCCGCGTGTTCCAACCGACATGATCGGCATGCAGGTGCGTGCACATGACGAAATCGATGTCGTTAACGCCGAGACCGGTGCCGGCGAGGCCCTTCTCGAAGCGATCGGACTTCAGCATGTTCCAGAACGGGCGCGCCGGCCGCGGCTTGTGGTTGCCGACGCAGGTGTCGATGAGAATGTTGTGGTGCGGTGTCGCAACCAGGTAGCTCTGGATGCAGAGCATGAGCTCGCCCTGCAGGCTCATGTACCCCGGCTGCATCCACGCGCGGTTCTCCTCGAGCAGCTCGCCGGTCAAGGTCGGGAAGAACGTCAGCGCATCGAAGAACGGCCCCTCCTGCTCCACGATCCGATGGATGGTGATGCTGCCGACTTGGATGGCATCCGGCATGGATCGGCTCCGTTGCACGATTGCGCAACTGTAGCATCGATCGTGCGCACCCGGCGCTCTAGATCACCTTCCGCTCGCGTTGAATCACCTCTCCCATTGGGAGAAGTCGACCAAGCGGCGCCGCCTGCGCCAAACCGAATGGAAACGGACTAGCCGTGTGACGCGGTCGAGGTCGTCACGTTCTCAAGCTCGATTGGGCCTGAGTCACGACGCATACTTGATCGAGCAGCCGTAGGCGCGCGCGCCGGTCATCGATACCGGCTTGCCCTGTGCGAGCTCGCTCAGCGCCTGCTCGACGAAATTCCTGGCGCCCTTGAGGTCCTCTATTCGCGCCGAGGGCTTGTCGTCGATGCCGCCCATGTAGACGAGCGCGCCCTCGCCGCTGATCACGTACATGTGCGGCGTGGTGCGTGCGCCATAGGCGCGCCCGACCTTGCCGGTCGGGTCGAACAGCACCGCGGTCGGCGCCGCGCCCCGGTCGGCGGTGAGCTTGTTGGCCTGCTGCGGCGAGACGTGACCCTGCTCGCCCGGCGCCGACGAGATGACCGACAGCCACACCACGCCCTGCGCGGTCCATTTCTTCTGCAGCGCCTGCATGTTGTTGCCGCGATAGTGTTTGCCGACATACGGGCAATCGTGATTGGTCCATTCGAGCACCACGGTCTTGCCCTTGTGGTCGGCAAGCGAGAGGGCGCGGCCGTTCGAGTCGGTGAGGGTGAAGGCGGGGGCCGGCGCACCGATGCGCGCCTGCGCGCTTGCCCGCTCCACGCCTGCGGCAAGCCCAGCGAGCATCGCCGCGCCGCACAGGCCGAGGACAAACATCCTGCGTCGCTCGATGATGCGCATCAAGGTCACTCCTTTTGCGTGCGTCCCGCATGATAGCTTCGGGAGCAGCCCTGTGCGTGTCAAACAAGCGTGAACGGCACCGTGCGCACGTCGTTGGCCAGCTTTGCGTGCGCAAGATGCACGTTCTGCATACCCACGACTCAGAGCCGTGCCTCCAGGATCAGGTTGAACGGCGTCGCCGCGGCGCGGCGGAAGCGGCTGAAGCCGGCCTTGCGGAATACCTCCGCCAGCCGCGCCTCGCCGGCCTGCGCGCCGAGCACCATGCGCCCGCCGTCGGCGATCGCATGGGCGCAGCACAGTACGGTGGAGGCGGCGTAGTAGAGCCTGCCCACCGGCGAGACATTGTCCTCGACGCGATCGTTGGCGAACGGCTCGACCAAAAGCACCGTGCCGTCGGCTGCAATCGCCCGGGCGGCGTGCGCCGCCACCGCGACCGGATCGCCCATGTCGTGCAGGGCGTCGAAGAAGCAGATCAGGTCATAGCCGGTGCCGGGATAGTCGTCCGCGCGCGCGGTAGCGAAGGTTGCGCACTCGACGCCGGCCGCGGCCGCAGTCCGTTCGGCGGCCGCGATCGATTCCGGGTGGGTGTCGAAGCCGTGAAAGCGCGACGACGGAAACGCCTGCGCCATCAGGGTCGTCGAGTGCCCGTGGCCGCAGCCGACATCGGCGACGACGGCACCGGCCTTGAGCTTCTCGACCACGCCGTCGAGCGCCGGCAGCCATTCGGCAACGAGGCTGCCGCGATAGGCGTTGCGGTAGAACGCCGCGACCCCGCAGTGCAGCCGCCCGTCGTGGTCGCCCCAGGCGACACCCTTGCCGGTGCGGATGGCCGCGACCGCCTTGTCCTCGTCGAACCACATCGAGGCAGGCACGTTCCAGGCGTTCGGGATGAACACCGGGCTGTCCTCGTCGGCGAGGACGAACGCCTGCTCCGGGGTGAGCTCGTAGGTATCGCTGACGGCGTGGTAGGCGACATAGCCGCCCGCGACCTGGGCGTTGAGCCATTCGCGCACGTAGCGCTCGGCGCATTGGGCGCGGTTGGCAAGCTCGCGCGAGCTGAGCGGGCCCGCCCCCGCCATCGCCTTGTAGAGGCCGAGCCGATTGCCGATGCTGACCATCACGCCGCCGTAGCCGGCGGACAGGTCGCCGAGCGCCCGCGCGGCGAATGCGTCGAGCTTGGCCGGATCGATTGCGCTTTGTTGGATGTTGTCCATCGTGGTCTCCGGTTCTGGCACCCAGGGGATCTGAGGCTCGGCGCAGGATTGCCGTCGCTCGCCCGATTGGGGCAGAGCCGGACTGGCCAGAATCGGGCCGTTTGTGCCGCGCGGCGCCGCAATGTAAGCAGGCGATGCTCACCCGCCTGAGAGACCTGCGATGCCGCCTGCTACCGCGGCGCCCGGATCGGGGCCGCTCCATGTCAGCCTCGTCGCCATTCGACCGGCCGCGGTGTCGACGCTGAGCGGAATCTTCGACGTGATGAACGCCTTCGCGACGATGGACGTGCTCGGCAACGCGCATGCCCCGCCCTTCCGCGTCGAGATCGTCGGGCTGCGGGAAGGCCCGCTCGAACTCGCCAGCCGTTTGCCCGTTCTGGTTCAGCGCGGTGTCGACGCGATCGATGCGACCGACATCGTGATCGTGCCGTCCATCGTCCTCGGACCAAAGGGGTGGCAGAAGGGCCGCCATCCGGAGCTCGTGGACTGGCTGCGCGCGATGCACGGCCGCGGTGCCCTGCTCTGCTCGGCCTGCTCGGGGATCTTCCTGATCGCCGAGACCGGGTTGTTCGACGGCGTGGATGCGACGGTGCACTTCGGCTATGCCCGCGCTTTTGCGGAAACCTACCCCCAGGTTCCGATCCATCCGGAGCGGGTGCTGGTGATCGCCGGCAAGCGCGAAGAGCTGATCAGCTCGGGCGCCTCCATGACCTGGCACGACCTAGTGCTCTACCTGATCGCCCGCCACGCCGGCGCGACCGCCGCGCAGGCGGTGGCGCGGATGTTTGCCCTGCAGTGGCACCAGGACGGGCTTGCCCCCTACATCGTGTTCGAGGGGCGCAACGATCATGGCGACGTCGCGATCCAGGCGGCGCAGGACTGGGTCGCCGGGCACTTCTCGGTCGCGAATCCATTGGAAGAGATGGTCCGGCGCACCCGGCTCACCGCCCGCACCTTCAAGCGCCGGTTCACCAGCGCGACCGGCATGAGCCCGATCGCCTATGTGCAGCGCCTGCGGATCGAGGACGCCAAGCGTCGCCTCGAGCGCACCGAAGCCTCGGTCGACGAGATCAGCTGGCAGGTCGGCTACGAGGAGCCCGCCTTCTTCCGCCGCCTGTTCAGGCGCGTGACCGGCCTTGCGCCGGGCGCCTACCGGCGGCGGTTCCGGATTCCGGATTTCGCGCGGACGCGCCGGAACGCCTAACCCCCCGCGCCTGCCGACCGATCACTCTGCGGCGATGCGGCTCGCCTTGATCAAATCGCGCCTCGGACGGAAACGGGACGTTCGAGGCCCCACGCCCGGTTGCGCGAGGGGCGAATTTCGTGTAGAACAAACAGAGAACTGACCTGTAACGCCGGGGTGGGATCGCTGCTCGCTTTCGATTGCGCGCGGCGGCGTTCGCACGCCCAAGGTCGAGGCCCGAAGAGAGGAGTTCCGCATGGTGGAATTTGAAAATACAAATGAAAAACAAATTCGGCGCGGGAATCCCCTGTGGCAGGCCGGGGTTTCGGGCAACCCGGCCGGCCGACCGCCGGGCGCGCGCAACCGGGCGACAATTGCAGCCGAGGCGCTGCTCGACGACGAGGTCGAGGCGATCGTGCGCAAGGCGATCGACCTCGCCAAGGCGGGCGAGATGGCGGCGATCCGCCTGGTGATGGACCGCGTCTGTCCGCCTCGGAAGGACCGCCCGGTCAGGTTTGCGCTGCCGAAGCTGGAGCAGGCCTCCGATGCGGTGGCCGCCGCCGCCGCGATCGTTGAAGCGGTTGCGACCGGGGACTTGACGCCGTCCGAAGCGGCCGAGCTGTCGCGGGTCGTGAACGCCTACGCCACGACGCTGGAGGCGGCAAACTTCGACGCGCGCCTGCGCAGGCTCGAGGTGGGCCAGAAATGAACCGCGCGCTTGCAGCTCGCCTTGCGCGACTTGAGAGCGCGCGCGGCTATCCGCTCGATACACTGACCGATGCCGAGCGCGAGCCGATTATTCGGGATCTTGTCAAGGAGCTTGGCGGGTTGGAGGCGCTCTTGGCTCGCCTGGACGATAGCGACCCCCATGAGCGCCGGTTGCGCGAATTGCTGCACCTGCATGAATTCATGTTTCGGCGCCCACATGAGGGCCGCGAGTGAAGCGCGCGTCCGACAAGGCTCATCTGCGACGCGGCGCTTAGCGCCGCTCGGCGCGGACGGGCCGAAACGCCTGACCCCGCACCTGCCGAGCGATCACTCTGCGGCGATACCGCTGGCGAGGTGGCCAGCCAACAGGCTGCCTGCACGTGCAATTGGACTTTGGAATTGTCGGTCGGCAGTGAAGTCAATTCACACGTGGAGAATAGTTGACGGCCGCGAGGGCGGGGCATCGAACCGGAGGTCAATTCTGAAAATTGGCCACCATAGACTGGGCGCGCCGGCGATAGCCAAGCCGGAATGGTGCGGGGGGTTGTCCAACACCCGGAAGTCATCAGCCAGCATCGAGTAAGCGGTTGTTGTCTTTCCGCTGAGCGATGTTGTACACGACACGTCAATCTGCGGAGTGGCAGACGTTTTGGGGGTGGCGTGTCAGCTCTTCGGTGGGTCTAGGCGAAGGGGTCATAGGGATAACCTGCATAGACAAGGGAGGCGCCGCTGGCGCCCAACAGGCCTTCCATCTTCTCGACCGTTTTCCCGATCACGGTGCCTGGCTCGCTGGCCTGAACCTGACGCTTCAGGTCGATCGACCGATGGGCCGACGTGAAGGGGCGCGCGCAGGCCCGCTGGTTGAGCGTCGTCATGGTGATCGTCGTCATGGTCCTCTCCTCCGTGATCTCTTAAGCCGGGCTACCCTTTTGCCCTCGCCTCTCGAGGCAAATGAATAGCTCGCTTCCGTTTCGCGCCGATTTCGCTTGCGATCGACTTTGTATTGTCTGTTTCGGCGCGACCGCGCGCGTGATCTCGGCTGCTGAAACTGGCCGCGAAATGCCTTGAGAAAAGTCACACGCCCGCGAGCAATTACAGGCGCCCGCACGCGCCCGTGCGGGATGGTGCGGCGGGCGACGCCTGCGACACGCTCGCAGGGATCCCACCGGCATCTGAGGCAAAGGGGTGCCGCCCTGCGGCGCGGCTTCAGCGACGCACGCGTGGCCCTAGAAAGCCGGCTCCCACGATTCGACCGGAAGCTTGGCCGACGCAGTTCACAGGTGACTTGATAAACTGCGCCTGGGCAGCACGACGCACGCCGCGGCCAACAAAGGAGGTCCGGGAGAGGTTCCTCATTTTGCTGAGGGTCGGCTGCCCCCGCCGAGCCGAGTGGGCTAGGCGAAGGCCCCGGCCTTTCCCGAAGCGCCGTCAGCCCGATGTCTCTGGCTTGCGTTTGTCTGGAAAAGCCAGCCCCGTTTGCTTCAGCTTTCGCCGGTCACGTAGGCCGAGTGACGCCGCCAAAGTGATGCCCTGTGAAAGCAGATCGCGTGCCGCGTCGGCGCGCGAAGCCAACACTATCGGCTGCTCAAAGGACATCGGTCGAGACATGCGCCCGATGGTGGGAACACTTGAACTTCCAGCCTCGCAAAGCGGGCCTCCGTTGCGCGGCTCGTTTGCGGGCGTGCCCGAAGCCAGCGATCAGCGCCGCTTCTTCCGGGCTGAAGCTTCCAGAATCTGCAGCCTGTCGCCATAGTCGCGGTAGAGGTCGGCGAATTCCTGCGCCATCTCGTAGCAGATCCTGAGCTTGCGGGAGTGCCAGCTGGCGCCGACTTCGCCGCACTCGACCATCTCCATTGCGAATGGCCGCGGCCATGCGTATTGCTCACCGATGTGATCCGCCAGGGTCTCCAGGAATCTCATC
The DNA here is from genome assembly GCA_963788095.1 of uncultured Alphaproteobacteria bacterium. Classification (GTDB taxonomy): domain Bacteria; phylum Pseudomonadota; class Alphaproteobacteria; order Rhizobiales; family Xanthobacteraceae; genus CAVTXS01. The sequence continues at coordinate 378,020 of CAWBFP010000022.1, forward strand.
TCGCGAAACGCGCGGGCGTAGACGCCGAGCTTGCCGGTCGCTTCCCCGTAGCTCAGCTCGATCTTCTGCTTCGGCTGATCCAGCGGACGCAGATGCGGCTTGAGCAATGTCTCCCACGACCATGCCGCGAAGGTGAAATCGGTCTTGCAGCTTGCCTGACGGTCCTCCGGCATCTGCGCTCTGTCGGCCAATTCCCTGAATTTTTCCGGGTGCGACCCGACCATCATGCAGACGATCTGATAGGCGCGCTGCAGGTTCAGACCGTGCGAGCCATAGTACTCCGGTTTTTCCCCGGTACTTTTGTCCCGCATATCAGCCAGGTACCAGCCCTTCACGGCCTTGATCAGCACGTTGTCGGAGAACTCAGTCCCCACCTTCAGGGTGGTCAGGATGGCAAAGTTGTCGGCCGCGTCCTCGTCATGCGCGAGATTCGGCAGTTCGAATTCCGCCAGCAGGCCGTGGCCCAGCTCGTGCGTCGACACGAACAGCAGATTGCCGATCACGAACTCGATCAGCCGCTTGCGTTTATCCGGGGCGAACCGCTGGAGGCTCGGCTCGTGCTCGACGAGCGCGCTTTCCGTCTCGGCAACGCGCTCTGCGAACGTTTGCTCGGCCTGCGGCGCCGTATTTGCCGACAGCGGTCCGCTCCCCAACGCCAGCAAAGCAAGTGCGGCGCAGCCGAGGTGGAGCAGGCTCGCCGGCCCTCCCCGTCGACGGAGAATCGTAGAAAGGACATTCATTGACGTTGTGCCCCTTCCAGCAGCCAATCGGTTGCAAGGCCAGTCGTTCTAAAGCCGCTCGGCCACTATGCCGAGCGCGGTAGGCGAAGGGATTTCGCTCGTGCGGAATCCCGCCGTTCTCACCTGGTATAGACAAACGAGTAGTCCTCGAACTCCTGCACGGGAAGCTGGGGCGCCTTTAGCGTGAGTTCGAGGATGGAGATCGGTGCCTCGGTAGCGACGACGGTGCTTGGCCGTCGAGATTCGACCGCCGCCAATGCGACGCCGGAGATCGTGACCGCTACTAGGGCCGCAGCGATGAACCATTTGCGCATGAGAACATCCTCCCTTTTGGGCACCCGGGACAGAACCCCGGCAGCCCAGATTGACTGCCTGTTTGGCAGGGCCAGGGAGTACCTCCCATTCGTTTCGTGCCGATTTCGCTCGCGATCGACTTTGTATCGTCTGTTTCGGTAACGGATAGATCTCCACGGTGAGACGGCCTTGAAGCCAGCGCTCATGATGTGTCTTGCACCCGACACGTCCATACCTCAGGATCGCAAGAGCCTTTCCCGGCGCTGGACAACGGTTGCCAGGCGGCAAGGGAGCCGAGCCATGAACGACCTGCGCATCCGCACGATGCGGCCGGACGAGATCTCAATAGCCGTCGACTGGGCGGCGGCCGAAGGCTGGAATCCGGGTCTCGCCGACGCCGCCTGTTTTGCGACGGTAGATCCGGACGGCTTCCTGATCGGCGAGCTCGACGGCGCTCCAGCCGCGACCGTCTCTTGCCTCAATTACGGCGCGAGCTTCGCCTTCCTCGGCTTCTACATCGTGCGGGAAGATTTGCGCGGGCGCGGCTACGGACTGCGCATATGGAACGCGGCCATCGCGCACTCTGGCCCACGCCTGATCGGGCTCGACGGCGTAGTGGCGCAGCAGGAGAACTACAAGAAGTCGGGGTTCGAGTTCGCGTATGCCAATGTCCGCTACGGCGGCACCGTCGGCGCGCCGGATGCGCCGCCGGCTGGTGTCGTCGCCCTGACCGAAGTCCCATTGGCGGCTGTGGAGGCGTACGACGCCACCGTGTTCCCTGCCCCACGCACCGCGTTTCTGCGCGCCTGGACCAGCTCGCCCGGACACGTCGGTCGCGCGCTTGTGCGCGACGGCCGGCTTGCCGCGTGGGGCGTGATCCGTCCGTGCCGGAAGGGCCGCAAGATCGGCCCATTGGTCGCCGACGACCGCGTCGCCGCCGAAGCGGTGCTGTCAGCTTTGCTGACGAGCGCGCGCGGCGACGAGATCTTCCTCGACGTTCCGAGCGTTAACCGCGACGCGGTCGCGTTGGCGCAGGATTTGAGGCTCGCACCAGTGTTCGAGACGGCGCGCATGTATACCGGCGCGATCCCACCGTTGCGGCTGGAGCGGGTATTTGGCGTCACGACCTTCGAGCTGGGGTAACGCCTCAAGGTCATGGGCCGCACATGTTCCTGTCGGCGAACGGGTGCCTGGCCCATCAACCCAGTCTCAAGGCTTGATCGCAAGGCGCACGGATAATGCTCCGCGCACTTGCGCGAGCATGCCCTCTGACGGGCGCTCCCTTATCATGCCTCAATGCCAGCGAGGTGCGATCTGCAGAGTAGCGCCGGCGCTTCTTCCGACCGAGACGTGATACAGCCAATGCCGGCAAATGGCCGATCGACGAGGAGCAAGACCATGAGTGAATGGTTGTATGATCTGCCGATGGTATGGATGACAGTCGTCGTTTTTGGCTTCACCTACCTGGCCACGGCGGCAATCTATGCCGCCGTCAAAGTCCTCGCCGTGGGGGAGCGAGCACGCTCGTTCAAGGCGGTTTCGGCCGGTATGTTGTCGCCAATGGGCATCATCTTCGGCCTTTTCGTCGCCTTCACTGCCGCCCAGGTCTGGAACGATAACGATCGCGCCAATGCGGCCGTCAACCGCGAGGCCAGCGCGCTGAGAGCGGTCGTGATCCTCGCCGGCAGCTTCCCGGGCGAGCCCGAAGCGCGCCTGCGCAACCTCGTTCATCGCTACATCGAAGACGCCGCAACTCGAGAGTGGCCGATGATGGGGCGGCACGCCGCCACCCTGACGCCCGTCCCGCACCTGCTGGTGGAGGCGCTGCAGTTGACCCTTGCGCTGACGCCCGACAGCGAGGGTCAGCGGATCGCCCAGCGTGAAATAGCCCTCGCACTTGAGAACGTATTCGATGCGCGCCGGCAGCGCATCATAATCAGCCAGAAGCAAGTCAATTTCGTCAAGTGGTCATGCATATTCGCGCAGGCCGTCTGCGCGCTGCTCGCGATAGCCATGGTCCATAGCGACAATCGACTCGCCTCCATCATCACGCTGGGGATTTTTGCGACCGGGGTGGCCGCCTCGGTGTTACTGATCGCCGCGCACGACCGGCCGTTCACAGGAGAAATCTCGGTCGGGCCCGGCCCGCTGCTGCAGGTCATGCCGGAGGCATAGGCACTCGGCAAACGATCGGCCAGACAGCCATCACTTGTCTGATATGGTTGTGGGCTTGTGGTTTCCATGCCAATGGCGCGCGACATCGATACGTCGCGCCAACCAGACCTTGTCATGCTTCAGCAGGTAGTCGACAAAGCGCTCGAGTGCTGCAAAGCGCCCAGGGTGCGCGATGATCCGGCAGTGCAATCCGATCGACAGCATTTTCGGTGCCTCGGCGCCTTCGGAATAGAGGACATCGAATGAGTCTTTCAGGTAGGTGAAAAACTGATCACCCGAATTGAAGCCTTGAGCGACCACGAAGCGCATGTCATTGGCGTCGAGGGTGTAAGGAATGACCAGGTGCGCCCCACGTGGTCCGGCTACCCAATAAGGCAATTCGTCGGCGTACGAGTCCAAGTCGTACAAGAACCCGCCGTCCTCCATCACGAGCTTGCGCGTGTGGATTGAACAGCGGCCCAGGTACCAGCCGAGGGGACGCTCGCCCGTAGCATTGGTATGGATCCGGATAGCCTCCTGGAGATGCTGGCGCTCATGGTCTTCGGTGAAATCCTTGTACTCGATCCATTTCAGGCCATGGCTGGCGATTTCCCAGCCCGCCTCCTTCATCGCCGACACAGACTCCGGCGCGCGCGCGAGTGCAGTCGCAACTCCGTAGACCGTCAATGGAATACCGCGGCCGGTGAACAGCCGCCAAACGCGCCAGAAACCGACGCGCGATCCGTATTCGAACAGGGACTCCATGTTCATGTGGCGCATGCCTTTCCACGGCTGCGCGCCTATTATTTCGGAGAGGAAAGCCTCGGATGCGGGATCGCCGTGAAGAATGCAATTCTCCCCGCCCTCTTCGTAGTTCAAGACGAACTGCACCGCGACGCGCGCACCGCCGGGCCACTGCGGGTCGGGTGGAGCACGGCCATAGCCGCGAAGATCGCGGGGATAGGGTTGACTGGGCACGAGTTCGTCCGTTGCGGGCAGGCGCGCATGCATGCTGCCGTGACAGCGCGCATCCGGCAATAGCTTAATACGACAGCGATGTACTCAGCCGAGTTATGCCATTCTGGCGTGATCGCCCATACGGCAGCAAGGCGCTGCGAGCGGTTGAGTTGAAGGGGCTCGTTTTATCCCAACGTCCGCCATCCGCTGCATTGCCAGCCGCGCCGCGATCACCGCGCTGTTGTCTCGGGGGCCACCGATTTTCCGTCTGCCAGCCAGAACTGTTGGCCGAGCTCTTTCGACGCAGCGGTCTCAAGATGTAACGCTACCCATCGGTGTCCGCACGACGTCGGCGGGTGAGGGCCGACGCGAGCTTGCAGCGCGCGTAGAACTCGCCGTAGCTGCGCCGGATCGACCCATGCAGCACCGCCCCTGATCGGGGAAGGTGGCGGCCGCGCGCTCCAGCAGGATCAACGGGGTAGTTATGCTCAAACTGTCTCGCAGCCCGTCACCAGCGTCGCTGGCGCAGTGCGGCAACAGGGAAGCAGTCGCAATGCTGGCCGCGAGCCGGCGCGAGCTGGTCACGGCACGGCGGCTACCGGTCGTTCAGCAAAGATCCGACCGTGAATATCGTCGCGGACAATCGGCGGAAAGCGGCCTTATCCCGTTGGCGGCACGAACATGTAGCCAACGCCGCGCACCGTGCGAATGGCGTCGGGATGCGTCGGATCGGGCTCGATCTTGCGGCGCAAGCGGGTGATGCGCAGGTCTATGGCGCGGTCGAACGCCGCCATCTCGCGATGTGCAGTCACCTCCAGTAGCCAGTCGCGCTGCAGCGGCCGATTGGGATTCTCGGCGAACACTTTTAGAAGGTCGAATTCGCCCGGTGTCAGCGTCTCCTCGGCTCCGTCGGCCGGATCGACCAGCACGCGCCTTTCAAGATCGAGCACGCGGCGACCCATGCGTACCCGTGGTCCTGCGGTCACCGTCTCCCCGGTCGCGCGCCGCAGGACGCTTTTCACCCGCGCCAGCAACTCGCGCGGCTCAAACGGCTTGGCGATGTAGTCGTCCGCGCCGGTTTCGAGCCCCACCACGCGGTCTACGGTTTCAGACGCGGCCGTGACCATGAGGATGCCGACGCGCGCACTCTTCTCTCGCAGCCACCGCGCCAGGGTGAATCCGTCTTCGCCCGGCAATCCGACATCGAGTAGGACGAGGGCCGGCATCGCGCGCTCCACCAGCTTGCGCAATGCGGTACCCCCATCGACCCCACTGACGCGGAAATGCTGTCGAGTCAGATAATCCACCAGTAGCCGGCGCTGCGTGGCCTCATCCTCTACAACTACGATATGCGGGCGCCGATCCATCTCGCTTGACCCTTGTATGCGGAAGTACGCGCGAGCAAATACCCGCGGCCGAACGGTGGTAGAAATCCGGCCGCGAGGCGCGGGGGCGACCAGCAAACCATAAACGCGACCAGCGAACGATAACAGAGGCGGTCCAACTTGTCAGGGCGCCAACGCTTGCTTCAAGGACGTGAAATCGACAGCGGTGCGCACGAATCCGCGGCGCGCGCAACATTTCGCGGTAGCCAGGTGTGATACGAGAGTTACCGACGCACCGCTCTGCCATCGTGGCAATGCCGCCGCGATCACATGCGCTTTTTTTCATCGTTTGTGTCACCGGCCGAAGGCGGCTTGCCCGATGCCGCAATACGCACGATACACATCGCGGCTACCGCGATACACGAACGATACGTTGGTTGGCTAGAATAACACATTCGGAGACCTACCAAATGTTCATTGATTGGCCGCCCGAACGCCGCCCGCCGTCAGAATGGTGGCACGAGACGGTGCTGACCGGGATGGGTTCCCCGCGAATGAGGATTGTGACTGCCTGCTCGGGCGCTGCCGTGGTATCAACGGTCACTGATCCTGCTTTCCAACGATCTCGCTTGGAAATTGACCACAAGCCGGCGATTATGGATCGCTGCGGCCGTCCTTGACCCGGGCGATCGCATTCCATGCATGGTAGCTACTCCTCTGTCACGAGGCTGGTGCGATTGATCTTCCGATTCAAGTTCCCGGTTGCCGACAGGTCGTGCCGTCATGGTTACGCGCGGTAAAAAGCGGACATCGTCATCCGGGCAGCGGCCCCGGCGGTCAGCGCCGCGAAGCTCGCGGAAGGCGCGCGGCACAGATGCCAAAACGACCGTTGCACTGCTCACCCGGGAGCTTGACGAAGCGCGTCAGCAGCAGGCTGCTACCGCAGACGTGTTGAAAGTGATCAGCCGCTCGGTCATCTCCAGTTCGTCGGGTGAACTGGAACCGGTTTTCCAGACCATGCTGGCACACGCGACGCGGCTCTGCGAGGCCAGCTACGGCGCCATGTGGCTCAAAGACGGAGATCGCTTCCGCAACGCTGCGTTCTTCGGTGCGCTGCCGGCGGAATACGTCGACCTATGGCGGAGCGCCATCGTGGGCCGCACAGCCCCTATGGGCCGCGTTGCTCAATCCCGAAAGCCGCTTCAGATCGCTGACCTGCGAGAAGATCAGACGTATCGCGACAAACATCCGTTGACCGTTACCGCAGTCGATGTCGCCGGCATCCGCACATTCGCTCTCGTGCCCATGCTCAAGGAGAATGAGTTCGTCGGCGGCATCTCCATTTATCGCAAGGAGCTCCGTCCGTTCACCGAAAAACAGATCGAGCTGGTCCAGAACTTCGCCAACCAAGCTGTCATCGCCATCGAGAACACCCGCCTATTCAACGAGCTGCGGCAATCGCTGCAGCAGCAGACGGCGACTGCCGATGTGCTCAAAGTCATCAGCCGCTCGACTTTCGATCTCAAGACGGTGCTTCAGACGCTGGTCGAATCGGCCGCACGACTGTGTGAGGCCGATCAAGCCAGCATAACGCGGCAGATCGGGGGTGGGTTCTTTCCCGCAGAGGCTTATGGTTTTTCTTCCGAGTTCATGAATTACGTCAGCGCTGTACCCGTTGAGCCGGAACGTGGGACGGTTCACGGGCGAGCATTGCTCGAGGGCCAGATAATTCACATTCCCGATGTGCTAGCTGACGAGGACTACACCTGGACGCAGGCGCAGAGGTTGGGTGGCTTTCGCAGCATCCTCGGGGTTCCAATGTTGCGCCAGGGCGTCCCAATTGGCGTTCTGGCATTGACGCGCTCCGAGGTGCGGCCATTTACCGACAAACAGGTCGAACTGGTGGCCACCTTTGCCGACCAGGCAGCAATCGCGATGGAGAACGTGCGGCTGTTCGAGGAAGAGGCCACCGCCAGGGCAGCCGCCGAGGCCGCGCGCGACGCGGCTGAACGGGCGCGCGTCGAGGCCGCGGCCGCCAACCTGGCGAAGTCGACGTTCCTCGCCACCATGAGTCACGAAATCCGAACGCCGATGAACGGCGTGCTTGGCATGCTCGAAGTGCTGGAGCGGCAAGAACTCACGAAGGATCAGCGGCGCCTCATCGTGATCATGCGAGAATCGTCACAGACCCTGCTGCGCATCATCGACGACGTGCTCGATTTCTCGAAGATCGAGGCCGGACGGGTGGAGCTCGAGGCTACGCCTTTCTCGCTGAGCGGCCTGGTCGAAGGGGTACTGGATACATTCCGGTCGCAGGGTCTCGCTAAGGGTCTCACGCTCGATGCTGAGATCGATTCCGGCTCGCAGGACGCTTTAGTCGGGGATCCAACACGGGTCCGGCAAATTCTGTTCAACCTGTTAAGCAATGCCGTTAAGTTCACAGACCACGGCGGCGTAAGGGTGCGCGTCAGTACCTCGCCGCTCGGGGGCGGGAGTACCCGCGCAACGCTGATCGTGACCGACACCGGCATTGGGCTGAGCGAACAACAACTTGCTCGCCTGTTCCAACCGTTCGTACAGGCCGATAGCTCGACCACGCGGCAATTCGGAGGGACCGGGCTTGGCTTGTCCATCGTTCAGCGGCTGGCGCAGGCCATGGGTGGTGGTGTCGCCGTCGAGAGCGCGCCCGGCTCCGGCTCCACCTTCACCGTGACGTTGACGCTTCAGGCAGCGCCGGCGGACTCGCCGCTCAAGACGCTGCTCGGGCCTGTTGCCAGACTACCGGCGAGGGTCGGCTCGCAGCCAGGCGCGGGCCAGCGCGTCCTGGTGGTCGAAGATCATCCTGTGAACCGCGAGGTGCTGATGCTGCAGCTCAAGCTGCTGGGGATCGCCGCCGACACCGCAGAGAACGGCGTCGACGCGCTGGAGGCATGGTCGCCTGGCCGCTACGCCGCCGTGCTCGCCGACATCCACATGCCGTACATGGATGGCCATAAGTTAGCGGGGCGGCTACGCGCCGCCGAAGCCGATCGGGGCGCCGCCCGCACGCCGATCGTTGCGGTCACTGCCAACGCCATAAAAGGGGAGGAAGAGCGCTGCCTGGCATCCGGCATGGATGCCTATCTGGTGAAGCCGGTGAGCATCGAGCGCCTGCGCGCTACCCTGGAACGCTGGCTGCCCATCCAAGAGGAGAGCCGCGTCGGCGATCGGCCAGACCAAAGGGAGCCCACCGCCGCAATCGACCGGAGCGTACTTGAGGCTTGGCTCGGCGAGGACCGCGCCGCCATTGATGCTCTGTTGGGCAAATTCCGTGGGACCGCCATCGACGTCGAGCGCGAGATCGAGTCTGCGTCGCGCAGCGGAAACCTTGCGATTTTGGCGGCGGCGGCGCACAGGCTCAGAGGCGCTGCCCAGGCGGTCGGCGCGACCGGTGTCGGCGCCGCGGCCGCCGCGCTGGAACAGGCCGGCAAGGCTGGCGACCGGGCACGCTGCCGCGACTTGCTAGGTCCGCTTGCGGTGCAATTGCGTCACGCGATTGGGGAAATCGAGCAGCGGAGCGACCGAGTGGAACCGTAGCGAACAGAAGGACGGTCTCCTTATGTGACCCAAAAAGCCCCTCCGCACGCCGTCAGGTGACAGCAGCATGAGCACTTGCTGCGCAATCTTCCCATAGTATGGATAGTGACGTCTTGGTCGCCGGGCGCCCGTCCTACGCCTCTCTGGCGGATGATCTGAAACTCCTGCGACGGCGCGCCATCCAACGCCGCGGATAGTTCGACATCCGCCTTGTCCCGTTGTCGAGGCCGTCGACGAGCGTGTATTCGAGAGGACCTCTCGCCAGAGTGACGCGTCCGCATATGTCAGACCTACTTCTTCGCTCTGGTGTTGTGGTCGGATGAGGAGCGATCGCCAGGGGCGCTGCCTACGCACTCGCTGCCAACGTCGAGATAGGATTTCACGGCGAGTGCCTCCATTTCCAGCGCTTGCGCCGATTCCGGCAAGCGGCGCGCTTTGCGCGAGATCGCGGACCTATCCAGCCTCGAGGCTTCCTTGAGCTCTACCTGCCACGCAACTCGCGGCCAGTCTCGGTAGATCACGCGCGCAGTGGCGCCGAAACAGACGATACAAATTCGATCGCAAGCGAAATCGGCGCGAAATGGAAGGGGAGCTACCCATTCGCCCTGACAGAATTCATCGTCGCGCAGCCGCAAGCAATGTGCGCCGACGGCCAGCTCTTGTTCAACAATGCCTGTCGGACGTGCCGCACGTTGAAGGAGGGGGACAACCGCCTGGGCCTGACCTTAGCCGGACCCTAGGCCGTAAGGCGGGCGCCTAGAGGGGCCTACGGCCGTGTCAACGCGCCCCCCGGGGGCATGACCACTAGAAGAAAACCGGCCTCACCGGCCACAAAGGAGAGAGTGATAATGAAAGCCATCATGGGACTGGGCGCGCTCGCGCTTGCTCTGACATGCGGAGCCGCGCACGCGCAGATCAGCGACAACGTCATCAAGATCGGCGTCATGACCGACATGTCGGGCCTTTATGCCGACCTCAGCGGTCGCGGCTCGGTATTCGCCGCCCAGCAGGCGGTCGAGGACTTCGGTGCCGCCGCCAAGGGGCTCAAGGTCGAGATCGTCAGCGCCGATCACCAGAACAAGCCGGACATCGGCTCCAACATCGCGCGCACCTGGATCGACGTCGACAATGTCGACGTGATCGTCGACGTGCCAACCTCCTCGGTGGCGCTCGCGGTCTCCGAGATCGTCAAGGACGAGAACAAGGTGTTCCTGGTCACGGCCGCAGCCACCTCCGACCTCACCGGCGCCAAGTGCTCGCCCAACACCATCCACTGGACTTACGACACCTGGGCGCTCGGCAATGGCACCGGCACGGCCATGGTCAAGGCCGGCGGCGACACCTGGTTCTTCCTGACCGCCGACTATGCGTTCGGGCACGCGCTCGAGCGCGACACCGCGGCGGTGGTGGAGGCGAACGGCGGCAAGGTTTTGGGCAAGGTGCGCCATCCGTTCCCGGGCACCGACTTCTCATCATTCCTGCTGCAGGCCCAGGCGTCCAAGGCCAAGGTGATCGGGCTTGCCAACGCCGGCGGCGACACCATCAACTCGATCAAGCAGGCGGCCGAATTCGGCATCACGCAAGGCGGGCAGAACCTCGCCGGGCTCTTGATATTCATCAGCGACGTGCACGCGATCGGGCTGCAGAGCGCACAGGGCTTGCTACTCACCGAAGCGTGGTACTGGGACGCCAATGACGCCAACCGAGAGTTTACCAACAAATTCCAGGCCCAGTTCCGCGACAAGTTTCCGACCATGGTGCATGCCGGCGTCTACTCGGCGGTGACGCACTATCTCAAGGCGGTCGAGGCGCTCAAGAACGATGCCGACGGCAAGGCGGTGGTCGCCCAGATGAAGGCGACGCCGACCGACGACAAGCTGTTCGGCAAGGGCTCGATCCGCGCCGACGGCCGCAAGATCCACGACCTGCATCTGGTCGAGGTCAAGAAGCCGTCGGAGTCCAAGCACGCCGGCGACTACTACAAGGTCCGCGCTACCATTCCGGCCGCGGAGGCGTTCCGTCCGCTGAAGGAGGGCGGCTGCGCGCTGGTCAGCGGCTAGCTCCCATCCCTTCCCTGAAGGGCCCTGAAGGGAGGGTGGCTCCGCGCGTAGCGCGGAGCCGGGTGGGGTGAAAGCGTGCCGTGAACAAAGTTCCCCGCCCCGCCTTGCTGAGAGGTCGCACGCGCGATGCTTCGCCGAACGGCCAGGGGCGTCCCCGGGGCGTGCCAGGAGTACCATCGAGCGCGGCACTTCGTTCCGAGAATTGCCTGAACTGCTCGTGCCGCAGCCTGGCGATGGTGAGCTTCATCTGCTCGATCAGCAGCGCACGGTGGCGCGCTTCGGCTTCGACGCTAACCGCGGTGACCCGCAGTGATCAGCGCCGTGCGTTGCGCCAGAATCATCGCGTGCGCAGTTGCAAGATCGGTCGGCAGAGAATCAATGCCGGCGGCACGAACCGATTGCAGCTTAGATCGCAGCTCCACGTCTAAACCACGCATTGATTCACAAAGCCACACTTCAACCTGCGGCCCGCGGCCGCCGGGTTCTCTGCGGCATCCCAGTCGATGCCGGCCAGCGGATAGCCGAGCTGGGCTGCCCTCGTTCCCGAAACAGACGATACAAAGTCGATCGCGAGCGAAATCGGCGCGAAACGAGAGGGAGTTACTTCCTGGCCATGCCAAACAGGCGGACAACCTGGATTGCCGGGTTCTGACCGCGGTGGCCCCAAAGGGAGGATGTTCTCATGCGCAACTGGCTCATCGCCGCGGCCATAGTAGCGGTCGTGATCTCCGGCGTCGCATCGGCAGCGGGCGAAACTCGACAGCACATGCATATGACGTATCAGGTCCTCTGGAACCTCTCGTGACCCGTCACGCCCTGTGGTCCGTGTAGGAGGTCACCCATGGGTGTTGACACAGAACATCATCTTGGTCGCGCCGGCGAATGCATCTTGATGGCAGTCGAAAAGCTCCGAACCCTGGGGAGCAGGAGACCAGGTTGAACTTGGCGCAGTCGAGGCACCGCCGAATCGCAAATCCCGCGCATCTGATCGAGCGCGCGCTCGACCGCGATTTTCGGGCAACCGGCGGCCAGCCTCAGCCGCAGATCGAGCATGTTCTGTGCGGCCGGTAGCGCTCGATCCCCTCTAGAACCCCTTCCGTATGCTCGAAGTCAATGGGCTCCGGCCTTGCGGCGCGGCGTGGAAGGGATTCATGGCCTGGACCGCGACACGCTGACAATCTGCGACAACGTATCAAATCTGGGCGAGCATCGGCTCACCGCGTTTTTGGCAAAGAGCGGGTCCGGCTATTTGCTAATCACGTTCAAGGGCGCGAAGCCCTGAACGCCATGAGCACAAATCATCATCGTTAGTTGGCGCGGCAGGAGCGTTAGGGGCTCCCGTAGGCGGGCGACGGGCCCGCTGTGGCTTTAAGGGTACGTAGGGGATTTTGTGGGCCTACTGGCCCTGTTCGGCGCCGGCAGCTTCTGCTACCAAGGGCGTCCACGAGGGAGCAGCCGATGCTTTCACGGGTTCCGCGCCGCCGCCCAGCCGGACGGCGTTTTTGCCTCGTGCTGGTGAAGCCGACGCACTATTGCGATGACGGCTACCCGATCCAATGGATCCGGTCGGCGGTGCCGTCGAATTCGCTCGCCTGCGTCTACGCGATCGCCAAAAAGTGCGCGGACGACAGGATCCTCGGCGACGACGTCGAGTTCGACATCCATGCCGTCGACGAGTCGAACACGACCGTCGATCCCGCCCACTACGCGCGCATGATCAAGGCCGCCGGCAACGGCATGGTCATGCTGATCGGCGTGCAATCGAACCAAGTGCCGCGCGCGCTCGATATTGCGCGGCCGCTGCGGGCGCAAGGGATTGCAGTGAGCATCGGCGGCTTCCACGTCTCCGGCGTGATCTCGATGATCGACGGCGACGACGCGGCCCTGCGCGAAGCGCAAGCGATGGGCATCGCGGTGTTCGCCGGCGAGGCGGAAGGGCGGCTCGACGATCTGCTGCGCGACGCCCATGCCGGAAAGCTCAAGCCGCTCTACAATTTCATGGACGACCTGCCGGGGCTCGACGGCGCGCCGCTGCCGTTTCTCGATGCCGAGGCCGTTCGCCGCACCGGCGGCGCGGTCACCAGCTTCGATGCCGGCCGCGGCTGCCCGTTCCAGTGCTCGTTCTGCACCATCATCAACGTGCAGGGTCGCAAATCGCGCCGGCGCTCGCCGGACGAGATCGAGCGCATCGTGCGGATGAATCTGGCGGCTGGCTTGTTCCGCTTCTTCATCACCGATGACAATTTCGCCCGCAACAAGGATTGGGAGCTCATTCTCGATCGGCTGATCCAACTACGCGAGATCGAAGGGCTGCACTTCACCTTCATCATCCAGGTGGACACGCAGTGCCACAAGCTGCCCAACTTCATCAGCAAGTGCCAGCGCGCGGGTGTCCGCAGGGTCTACATCGGGCTCGAGAACATCAATCCGGCAAATCTGCTGGCGGCCAAGAAGCGACAGAACAAGATCACGGATTACCGCAAGATGCTGCTGGATTGGCAGCAGGCCGGCGTGCTCACCTATGCCGGCTTCATCACCGGGTTTCCGGCCGATACCGCCGAGACCATCCTGCGCGACATCGATCTGATCAAGAAGGAGTTGGCGATCGACGTCCTCGAGATCTTCTACCTGACGCCGCTGCCCGGCTCCGAAGATCATCAAAAAATGTTCCGCGCCGGCACCTGGATGGACCCTGACCTCAACAAATACGACCTCCACCACATCACCGCCGGCCATCCGCGCATGTCGCGGGAGGAGTGGACATATGCCTACCGCGAGGCATGGCGGCGCTATTACTCGTGGGAGCACTGTCGCACCATCTTCCGGCGCGCCGGCGCCGCGAAATCGGGGTTCGGCCACGTCCTGTTCAGCGTGGCCTGGTTCAAGGGCTGCATCGAGGTGGAGGACGTTCATCCGGTCGAATGCGGTGTCGTGCGGCGCAAGGTGCGGCGCAATCGCCGCTCGACGATGCCGATCGAGCCGATCTGGAAGTTCTACCCCAACTACTGGATGGAAGTCGCGGCGAAGACGGCGCACTGGGCGTGGATCTACGCGCGGCTGCGGCTGATGTATCTTAAGGTCAAGCGCGATCCCAACCGGCGCGCCTACACGGACCTTGCGCTCACGCCGGTGCGCGAGGACGAGATCGAGACGCACGCGATCTACAAGACCGACGAGGCCCACGCCTATCTCGAGCAGCAGAAGCGCCTCGAGATGGCGCGCAACGGCATCCTCCCGCCGACGGGTCCGGGCAAAGAGGGCCGGCAGCCGTTGGTCGCGGCGGAGTAGTCCCTGGGCGAAAGCCCCGGTCGCACAAAGGCCTTCCCCCAAGCAGATTTGGACGCGCTCGAGCGTGCCGACGGCTGCTCGTGCCCAGCCTACGGCAGATGAGGTCGAGGATGCCAGCGGACCGGGAAGCGCCCGCCACATCATCGATTGTCTATGAGTTGATCAGTCGGAGCGAACGCAATGGCTAAAGGGACGTCCAAGAAGTCGGAGATGGTCGCAAAGAGGGCCGCCGCCAAGCGGGTCGCTGCGAAGGCGGCCAAACCGCGCCAGGCGGCGCCGAAGCCGCAGTCCCGCAAGGTCGCAAAGCCGGTCCTCCTTTCAGGCGGCAATCCTCAGATCGCGAAGGCCTATGGCGACGCCCCCGTGCAGGCCTACATCGCGGCCATGCCGGGCTGGAAACGCCGCGTCGGGCGCTCCCTCGACGCGCTCATCGTGCGCACCGTCCCGGGCGTGCGCAAGGCAGTCAAATGGAACTCGCCGCTTTACGGAGTGGAGGGCGAGGGCTGGTTCCTGAGCTTTCATTGCTTCACGAAATACGTCAAAGTGGCTTTCTTCCGCGGCGCGTCGCTGCGTCCTGTCCCTCCCGGCGAATCCAAGCACAGGCAAGTGCGCTACCTCGACATCCATGAGGACGAGGAGCTCGACGAAGCTCAGCTCGCCGCTTGGGTGAAGCAAGCGAGCCTTTTGCCCGGCGAACGAATGTGAGCGGGAGGTCGCGAGGCATGGTACGGCGTGCCCGTGGTCGATGTACTTGAAATCGAGACCAGACCCAACGTGACAAGCTGGTTCGACACCGAACACCCGGACGGAAGCGAGATGCGATGGTACCAAGCGTTGACTATTGCACATCCCGTTCGGCTTGACACACCCGTCATGCCCGGCCTTGTGCTGGACAAGCCCGGCCATGACGGTCGAGGGTGGTCAAGAACAGCGGAAACACCTCTAGCGATACGCAAGTGACGGGTGAGCGACACCGATCACGAAGCGAGCGACGAAAACCATGAAGGAAGCGACAACGGCAATGAAGAAGAGCATGAGCGGCGCGAAGGAAGAAAAAGGCGGAGGCTCTCCCTCCCAGCTGATAGATGCGCGAATGAGGAGCTGAGGGACTGGCGGGGCGAGACGCTGGCTCGGATCCGAACGTCTCATCAAAGCAGGCCGACCCCGAAGCGGTCGAGGAGGTGAAATGGAGAAAGCCGTCGAATCGAGCGAGGGGTTCCGGTGTGGTCGCACGCCGGAATCATCTGCACCGGCGAGACGTACAAGACTGTCGTGAAGATGACCTTCGCCAAGGGCGCCTCGCTCAAGGACCCTTCAGGGCTCTTCAACTCCAGCCTCGAAGGCAACACCAGGCGTGCCATCGATTTCCATGAGGGCGACAAGATCGATGAAAAGGCGTTGCAGGCGCTCATTCGTGCCGCCGTGGCACTGAACACATCGGGGCGAGAGACCGCTCGCGCGCTCCGCTCTCCGAAGAGATCAAAGCGTGCGTGAGGAGCGTCGGGAACCGCTACGCTTTTGCTCTCGCGGCGTCGCTCCAGCGTTCCCTCCCCCCTTGCGGGCAGGGCGATCGCATTTGACGATTGAGCGCGCTCACCTCCCCCTGAAAGGGGGAGGTCGGTCCGCGCAGCGGACCGGGAGGGGGTCGCAAGCGGCTCGCGACCCCTCCCCGGATCGGCTTCGCCGATCCGACCCTCCCTTTTCAAGGGAGGGTGGAGGCCCACATGCGATCGCCCTGCCCGCAAGGGGGGAGGGAGCACGAGGCCGTGCCTGTCTTGCGAGACTGCCCTTCTCACTGACATTCACGAGCGGAGATGTGTGCACGCGATGGCCCCGTGGGGGAGAGGTGATTGAGCGCAGCGACGATTGCTGTCGACGAGCGGGGCGGGCTAGCGCGCGTTCGGGTCTCCATGGTTCCGCGAGTAGCTATTCGCGCTCGCCGGACGCCAACCCGCAAGGGCGCCCGGCGAAGGACGAAAGACCTCGATCTTGAGCGGATAGCATCTCGCCGCATCGTCGGAATGGCTGGCGCCGCAGTCGCCGCCGGGACAGGCCGAGAGCGCGGCGATCAGTTCGATCTCGGCAAACAGCTCGAGGTAATCGCCCGCACGCGCAGGGCTGGCCTTCATGAAGTACTGATGGGTGTCACGCGTGAACCCGGTGCACATGAACACGTTGAGCACGTCGTGCACATGGGGTTCCGCGTCGGCAAGCGAGAGCCCGGTTATCGCCGCAAGCGCGCGCGTGAGGTTGGAGTGGCAGCAGTGGTGATACTCCGCTCCCTTCAGCAGCACGTTGGTGTAGGGATCGCAACGCGTGCCGATGACGTCGTGGATGCCGGCGCCGTCCGCGTCCCAGCCGTACCAGTCGAGCGTGTCCCGGACGATGGTCGCGAGCGGACGCAAATGGGGCAGCGTGCTCCAGAGGCGATGGCCGGCGGTCACATGCGTTGCGTGGATCGCGCGGGTCTTGCCGCTGAAGAAGCGCTCCGAGAGATCGTGCGCGTTCCAAAGATTGAGGTCGCCCACCTGCGGGCCCTCGGCGCAGACGATGCGGAAATAGTGTCCGGCAGGGATTCTGATCGCGCGCGCGTCGCGCGGCGGCACGATCGCTTCGTCCACCTTGGTGGCACCCTCCCGCGCGCGCTCATGGAACTCCAGGTCCAAGGCGGGGAGAGCGCCGACGTCATAGACGATGACGCCCGGCTTGGCCCGCCGCTCCGCGGCGTCGGCAGGCTCGGCAGTTCTCGAATGGTGTCGCAAAAGCGCATCTCC
Organism: uncultured Alphaproteobacteria bacterium; assembly: GCA_963788095.1. Classification (GTDB taxonomy): domain Bacteria; phylum Pseudomonadota; class Alphaproteobacteria; order Rhizobiales; family Xanthobacteraceae; genus CAVTXS01. Next base: position 395,188 of record CAWBFP010000022.1, read on the forward strand.
GAGCAAAGGCGGATGGTGACGATAGTCTGCATTTTCCGCGAACGGCGCAACGAATTGTCGCTGCCGCCGCCCGCGTTGCCAGGGTGTCAGAAGCAATGCGCCCGAAATCAATTGCGATGACCACAATGAGCTATCCGACTATTTCCTCATCTACCAAGACGGCTGGTTTCGGCGCCGGCGCGCGCACGCCGGCGGGCCGCTTTTTTGGCGCACCGTGCCGCAGATCGTGGCGGTGACCAAGATCGGCGTCGCGATGCGATGGGGCGCATAGTGGCGGCTCCTCGATTGCACCTGGTCGCGGGCAATCAGCCAGTAGCAGGCTAGTTCATCCTGCGCTACGATGTGCCGTCATTGCCGGTTCCGGCGGGGGAAAATGGCTGGAAAGGTTTTCATCAACTACCGCCGAGATGAATTAATGGACGTGGCCGGTCGGCTGCGCGACCGGTTAGCCCAGGCATTCGGTTGGAAAAATCTCGTGGTCGGCGTTGATCGCATTTCGGGCGGGGGCGACCTTGAGGAAGATCAGAGCAATCAGGTGGCGGCGTGCCAGGCATTTGTGACCGTCATCGGTCCCGACTGGCTGGACGCGAAGGATGAATCGGGGCAGCGCCTACTTCGTCATCCGCAAGACTCGGTTGCGATCGAAATCGTGGCGGCTCTCACCCGCAGCATTCGCGTTATCCCCGTTCTCGTTGATGGGGCACGCCTGCCGAACGAGAGCGAGCTGCCGGTGCCCCTGAAAGCGCTCGCGCGCTGCCAGGCCATCCAGTTGCGCCAAGTTCATTTCGAACATGGTGCAGAGGCGCTGGTGGAAAGCGTACGGGAGGCGCTTGATCGCGCGGTTGGGCTGCGCTCGTCGCGACGAACGGCCGCGGAACGCCCGTCGAACGAGAGTGAGCTGCCGGAGCCCTCGAAATCGCCCGCGCCCCGCCAGGCCACTCAGTTGCGCCAAGTTCATTTCGATCAGGATGCCGAGGCGCCGGTGGAGAGCGTACGGGAGGCACTTGATCGCCCGAGTGGGCGGCGCTCGTGGCGACGAATGGCGGTGGCGGTGGCGGTAGCGGCAGGACTGCTGTTGTTCGGATTGATCGGGCTCCAATTTTCAGCGTGGCCGCCCTATAACATTTCGCTGTGGCAGCCTGGGGCCAAGATGCCAGAGTCGGGCAGTGCCAAATCGCAGGCCGAAGCGGAAGCCAAGCGCAAGAGTGCGGAAGCCGAGCAACGTCGGCTGGAAAGTATCAAGGCCGAGCAGGAACGCCAGGCAAGTGCTGCAGCCCAGGCGGAAGCCAAACGCAAGAGCGAGGAAGCCGAGCAACAGCTCGCTGCTCTCAGGGCGCAGGAGGAGCGCAATCGAGCTGAAGCCGAGGCGCTGGCACGCTACGCTTCCCTCGTCAGACAAGCTGATACGGATTACAAGGCCGGCAACTATGATGCGGCTATCGTCAATTACAACGAGGCCATTCGACTCGACCCCAAAAGCGCCGTGTTTGTTGGCCGAGGCAATGCTCATAAGAACAAGGGCGACCATGACCGGGCGATCGCTGATTTCAATGAGGCCATTCGACTCGATCCCAAAAGCGCCCAGGTGTTCATAAGCCGGGGCAATGCTCATAAGGATAAAGGCGACCATGACCGAGCGATCGCTGATTTCAATGAGGCCGTTCGACTCGATCCCAAAAGCGCTCTCGCCTTCAGGGACCGAGGCGACGCTTATGCGCACAAAGGCGAGAACGACCGAGCTATCGCCGACTTGAACGAGGCGCTCCGACTCGATTCCAAGGATGCTCTCGCCCTGAGCAACCGTGGCGTCGCCCACGGAAAGAAGGCGGACTATGAACGAGCCCTGGCCGATTTCAACCAGGCGATCCGAGTCGACCCCAAGAGCGCTCACGCCTTCAGGAACAGAGGCGTAATCTATGCGCACAAAGGCAACAACGACCAGGCCATCGCCGATTTCAATGAGGCGATCCGACTCGACCCCAACACCCCTCTGGCCTATCTGAACCGGGCCGAGCTTCATGCCGCCAAAGGCGAGAACGAGCGAGCCATCGCCGATCTGAACGAGGCGATCCGACTCGATTCCAAGAATGCTCTCGCCCTGAGCAACCGTGGCGTCGCTTACGGAAAGAAAAGGGACTATGAACGAGCTCTCGCCGATCTTAGCCAGGCGATCCGAGTCGACCCCAAAAGCGCTCACGCCTTCAGGAACAGAGGCGTAATTCATGCGTACAAAGGCAACAACGACCAAGCCATCGCCGATTTCAATGAGGCGATCCGACTCGACCCCAAAAATGCTCTCGCTTTGTGCGATCGAGGAAACTTGAAGCGGAATATCAACGACGCGAGCGGTAGCGCGGATATCGAGCGAGCCAGGCGGCTTGAGCCTTCGAGTTGCCGATGAGGTAGGAGCGTCGTAGGCTCCGGCTCATTGTCGCGCGACTTGCCGGCATTCGTTGGTTGGCCTTGCCGGGCGCATCGATGGTCACTGCAATTGGCAAGGTCTGATGCGCTGCTGCGTGCACCGCTCTCACGGGAGGCGAACCCAGCAATCGGTATCGTGAGGTTCACCAGACCTTCATTCCACCATCGACAACGATATCAACGCCGGTCACGTACGAACTGTCATCAGAGGCCAAGAACAGCGCAACCTTGGCCACTTCCGCCGGCCGGCCCAGACGACCCAGAAGCGTCTTGCCAAGCATGTAACCGGCCCACTCCGGATCCTTCAGTTGCTCGCGGGTCTGGTTGGTTTCGATCACGCCTGGTGAAATCGAGTTGGCGCGAATCCCATGGTCTCGCCCCTCCATTGCGAGCTGCCGCGTCATGCCGATGATCCCCGCCTTGGCCGTCGTGTGCGCGAGCGAGCCGAGGCTCTTGAAGCTCATCAGCGCGGTTAGCGACGCGGTGTTCACGATCACGCCGCGGCTGGCCTTCAGATGCGGCCACGCCGCGCGGGTGAGGAAGAAAACCAGGTCGACCTCTTCGCGGCGATTGCGGTCCCACTCCTCGTCGGAGATGTCCTCGAGCCAATTGAAATACGCCATGGCGGCGTTGTTGAAGAGCACATCGATCCGGCCAAAGGCCGAGACGGCGAGATCAACAATGGCCTTGCATTCTGATGGTTTGGTCAGATCGCATGGATGCAAGGACACCATCGTTCCGCCTGCGGCGCGCACGGCCTCGACCGTAGCTTCCGCACCCTCGATGCGCAGATCGCTGCCGGCGATCAGAGCGCCCTCTCGCGCGAACGTCAGGGCAGCTTCGCGTCCGATGCTCCCGCCAGCGCCCGTGATCACGCACACCTTGTCGCGGAGCCTGTTTGACACCGCAAACCTCCATTTTGGGTGGCCGTATTCGATTCGCGCGGTTGCGGGCGCGCCAGATCGAAACGTTCAGACCGTGAACGAATCCATGCAGCCAGTTTGATAAACGCGCAGGCGGCGGGCCCCCGATCGGGAGTGCCAGATGCTCTTACGGACACTGAAATGTTTCTCTGCGGTTGGTCAACGCGGATTTCATTGAGGGTGGGTTTCTTGTAGGTTCATCATCATGGATACCTTGATGAGCCTCCGCGTGTTCTGCACCATCGCGGAGTTGAAGAGCTTCAAGGGCGCAGCGGACCGACTACATGTGTCGCTCGCCATGGCGAGCAAACATGTGATGCATCTGGAGAAGCGGCTCGGGACGCGCCTGCTCAACCGCACCAGCCGCCATATCAGCCTGACGGAAGCCGGAGCCCTCTACTTCAATCAGGCAAAACAGACACTTGACGCGCTCGATGAGATTGAAGCCGCCGTCAGCAATGTCACCGTGACTCCACGGGGCATCCTGAAGTTCAGCGCGCCTGTGTGGTTTGCAAACCCGGTCATGACAAAGATGTTTGCCGAGTATCAACGGCGCTTCCCTGACGTCAGGTTCGACATCGACCTGTCCGGCCGCATGGTCAATTTGGTGGATGAGGGGTTCGACCTCGCGCTACGGGCAACTTATCCCGAACGGCTCGATCCAGGCCTCATCGCGCGGCCGCTCTGTGAGCTCGGATTCTGTTTGGTAGGCTCACCCGCCTACCTGGATCGGGCTGGCCGGCCCGCCAAGCTTTCGGATCTGAATGGACACGCCTTGCTGCTTTATGCAGGCTTGCAGACGAACGGAGCGATGACCTTCGAAGGACCGGAGGGACGCAAAGCCGTCAAGTTCCGGGTCGTGATGGAAAGCAGTAACGACACGGTCCTTCAACTTGGGGCGCTCGAGGGAATGGGGCTCGCTTTCGTGCCGCGCTGGGTAGCAGAGACGGATATCACCGAAGGTCGACTGGAGTTGGTTCTGCCCGAGGCGCCGATCTTGCGCGGCACACTCTTTGCTGCCTATCCGAGCCGAAAATATCTATCTGCGAAGGTTCGCACCTTCATCGACTTCCTGGTCGAGCAGATGACTGCATCCAAGAAAAACTGCGAATCAACGGAACACCCGCGGGCTCTGCAGCCGAAATAAGCTGAGATGTTCCGGCTTCATTGCCGCTATCTGGCAACGGTTGCGCCTCAGAGCTGATCGCACACTTGAATCATCTCAGCTTCGCTGAGCGCCCGCCACTCCAACTAGCCGTTCGTGAGACGCTGTCTCGGCGTCCGGGGAAAACGCAGCTCGCTCTTCGCGACGCTGTCGCCCTCCACCGTTTCCTGGCGCAGCCGGCCGTTCACTATGAAGAAACTGAGGATCAACAAACGTGCAGTTGATCGACCAATACCAGGTCCGAGATTGGGTGTGTCAGCCGAAAGGCCGGAGATCTGGCCGGCCGCTCCATCCAACAACGAGAGCATCATGTCGAAGGTCCTTGTCCTCTACTATTCTTCCTACGGGCATATCGAGGCGATGGCGAATGCTGTCGCCGAGGGCGTGCGACAGACCGGCGCGCAAGTTGACATCAAGCGTGTGCCCGAGCTGGTGTCCGCGGAGATCGGGGCCAAGTCGTACTACAAGCTCGATCAGGCGGCGCCGATCGCGAAGGTCGATGACCTCGTTGCCTATGACGCGATCATCGTCGGTGCGCCTACGCGTTTCGGCCGGCTGCCATCGCAAATGGCCAATTTCCTCGACCAGGCGGGCGGACTTTGGATGCGTGGCGCATTGCACGGGAAGGTCGGCGGTGCGTTCACGTCGACTGCCACGCAACACGGCGGGCAGGAGATGACGCTGTTTTCGATCATCGCCAATCTCCTGCACTTCGGGATGGTGATTGTCGGGCTTGACTACGGTCATGCTGGGCAGATGACGCTCGACGAGATTACCGGCGGCTCGCCCTACGGCGCCACCACGATTGCAGGTGGCGATGGCTCACGACAACCGACCGCGAATGAGCTCGAAGGCGCCCGCTATCAAGGTCGCAAGATCGCTGAGACCGCGAACAAATTGCATGGCTGACATCGATGGCGAGAACAGGCAATACAGTCGCTGCGACTTGCCGGCAAACTCACGTCGTCAGTGCCGGGAGGGAAACAGGATGACGCCGCTCGAGTGTCTCCGAAGGACTCTCGCCGAATCGTCTCCGATATTCGACTGAGAAGCGTCCCAAATGGCTGAACCCCCAACTCATCGCAATGCTCGTAACGCTCTCCTTCGGCTGCGCCTGCGCCAGGGCCTCACGCACCTTCTCGAAGCGAGCATTGCTCAGGTAGCGCATCGGCGAAATGCCCTTGGTGTCCCTGAAATGCTTCAGCAGAGTCCGGCCTGCGACCCCTGATGCCTCAACGATCGCTGCCAGGGTTACCGCCGAGTCGAGGTGCGCCTCGATATAGTCGATCGCGCGCTTCACGTCGCGCGGCGCAATCCTGCGCGCGCGGCGTCGCAGCGCTTCGCGGTAGCTGTGCGGGTGCGACAGCAGCAGCCCGGTCATGATGAATTCCTGGAACATGCTCATCGTGATCGGATTGAGCAGCGCCGAATCGGGCTGCTCAAGATCGGCAATGGCCGCGAGCACGTAGCGCGCGAGGCTCTGCCCGTAGCCGGCCGCCAGGTCCATTTCCGGTGCAAAATCCAATGGGCCGTCGGGCGGCTCGCCGAGCAACGCTGCAAGCTGCCCGGTCAACGCATCGCCGGTTATGCAGAGCTGGATTCGAGCGCTGTCCGCGCTCGATAGGAATTGGCACTTTTCACGTCCCGGCGACGCAATCGCAGCGCGTTGCGGATTGCAGGCAATGCTGTGGCCCTCAATGCGTGTTTCCAGGTGCCCGCGCAGCGGCAGTTGAATCAGATGATCTTTGCGGGCCCGCCCGGCCGTGAGCGCAACGGATACGGTGCCGTAGTGAATGTAAGCGATGTACAGGCTCGGCATGTAGACGGCATTGAGCCGCGCGTCGAGCTGTCGGTCCCGACGCCATGCCGGATCGAACCGGTAGTCCTTGCGGCCCAGGAACGCACGCGTCTCGTCCGCATCCCGGCTGTGAAAGACGCGGTGACGCTCCAGGAGCGGACCTACGCCAAAGCCCATTCTCCGCCTCGGCCCTTCCACAGCAGCATAACACAGTCGGCGCCCCTACAGGAGACGGCGAACCATACCTTTTTGCGATTTTTGGATAGTGACGCTTGGACGGCGTCAATGCCAAGCCGTTGTCGCGAAGCCTCGGGTCAAACTTGGATATCGACATGGCCTGCAGATGACTAGGCTCTTCGCCTGACCGGGAGGACTTGCCGTCGTTGAGGCCGCGGCCGCCTGCAAACTCTTCGATGCCGGCGGCAACTACGGGTTACGAACGACCGACCCACGCGCGCCGGTCGGCGGGAGCTTCTTTGCCCAGGTCTACAGATTCTCCTCCGTCCTGAGCGACAACTCGACCATCCGTTCGAGCAGCTGGTCCGCGGGCAGTCCCACGAAATTGTGCATGACCAGCTCCTTGGCATATAGGCGCGCGAGGTAGCGCAGCTTCAGCGACTTGCTGCGCGAGGCATAGACGAAATCGCGGTGCCCGTTATTGACCACGATCACGTTGCGCTGCGCATCGAACCGCGAACGCCAGGGGTCTCCGGGCGCCCGCTCGAACGTGTAGCCCGGCAGGCCTTGCGCCGACGCCGTCGCGGTGCCGAGCGGCAACGGCAGTTCGTGCGTCACGGTGATCAGCCCTTCGCCGGCGCACACGATGTCGTGCTGGCTGACCGTGACGCCGACCCGCGTTAGTCCCGGCTCGTCCGGCGCCAGGAACGTGACGGCTTGGTCGTGCCGGCCTTCGAGCGCGCCGACCCCCTCGACGATCCGCCATTCAAACGCCAGGTTCTGCTCGACGCGGCGCCGCGACCGATCGCGCGGCAGTGCCCTCAGCTCCTTGCGGTCGCCGACCCTGACGATGCTCGACGCCGGCGAGACCGCCACGCTGAACAACGGTCCGGCGAACTCGAAGAACTGCCGTTGCGGCTCTTCGCTCAAGCCCGGCTCCGGCGCCCGGGGGATCAGATCGTCTTCCGAAACAGCCGCCCCGTTCGGCGCCGCTGCGCCCTCGGGCGCCGGTCCGAACGCGCGGGTGCGGATGTCGAACCAGTCGTATTCCTCCGCCGGCAGCGAGAGCAGCGCCTCGCGAAAGGCGCGCCGGATGGCGCGCAGCTGGTCGCGGCTGGCCTGTTCCTCCTCGGCCCGACGCTGCGCGTCGATCACCTCCATCAGCTTCCGCTCGAGCGGCCGAAGCCCGTCGCACAGCGCGGCATAGGCGGCATCATGGACGAGCCCCGAGCGCGTGCCCGGCGTGAGGCTGACGAACGGCGCCTCGATATGACCTTGCAGAAGGCGCAGGTCCCAAGGCGGGTGCGCAAACCCGTCCAGCGCCGAGATATCCTCAATCACGCGCGTGCCGTGGCGGAAAAGCGCGACGCGGTTCTCCTCCGACCGCTCGTTGAGATAGAGTTCAGCGTACAGCGTCCCGAGCGGCGTCGGCAGCGCCGGCAGCTGGTGTAGCAGCCGGCCCTCGTAGCGGCGCGGCTCCACCGCATACTGCTTGCGGGCAAGCCGATCGACCACGTTGATGCGCACGCCGGTCTGCCGGATGCGGTCGCGCAGCTCGGCGGCGAGGTACCATTGAATCTTCTCCCCCGACAGGCTGCGCATGCCGTCGAGCAGCGGCGCGATCCTCACTTCGGTGCCGCCGTCGCCGAACAGCGTGCGCTTTGGCTCGACCACATAGCTCGGATCGCCCTTGCGCATGACCATCTGGTAGGCGCGCTGGTCGGCCCCGCTCGACGTCATCGTGAGCGCCTCGCCCACCGTCCAGAAGCTCAGGAGGCCGATGCCGAACTCGCCCTGAACGCCCGAGCACCCCATCGGCCTTCAGGCGGCGCTTGACGGAATCGCAGATATGGGTGGCGACGTAGCGGAAATCCGGCCGGCCGCTCTCGTCGCGCGGCACGCCTTCGCCATCGTCGCGGATGGCGAGGAAGTGGCGGCCATGCTCGCGACCACGCGTGATCGTCACCGCGCGTGCCTTGGCATCGATGCTATTCTCGACCAGCTCAGCGATCGCCTTCAAGGGACTGGTCTGCGACAGCGCGATAATGGTGATGGCGTTCCAGTCGTCGCCGATCTTGAGCTTGCCGCGTGCGTGCCGCGGCGCTGGCGAGGTCTTTTTCGTGGTCGTGTCGGCCAAGGCAGTGTTTCTCGTTAGGTGCAGCGCGCCTCCATGTCTATGTTGCTTGGCGGTTCTCGCCAAGTGCCGGGTCCGACGAATTCGACGGCCGTGGAGTTCGCCGGGCTGTGTCTTGGATATCGGTACATCTCCGATGAAGGCAATCCTCCTCGATCTCGCAGCCGAACGCCGCGCCACCCGAAGCGCGACCTCGATCGAATGGAGCGGCGGCTCGCTCTATGACGGCTCCTCCGGCCGCACCTATTCACGCGGGTGATGCTTGAGCGGGGCGTGAATGGGTGCCATCGCGTGCTTGTTGCGCATCCGCGCCCACCGTCGCATCCTATGGTGCTACCTTGCGGTACGCTTCCGTCGAAGACCGCAACCAATGTGCAAGTGCGATGGATGGAGATCGACATGGCCGAGCTTATCAATCTTGAAGGAGCCGACAAAGCGTTGCAGAAGTGCGGCGAGTCAATCGAGAAGCTCAAGAAGCTGACCGAGCACAGCTACAGCGGTGGAACGATTTGGTCGAAGGAGCAGCTCGAGCAGATCAACCTGTTTTATTTTGCGATCCATCACTTGGAGAGGACAGTGCACTGGGTCATGCACAACAACCGGGACGGACGCGGGACGCCCCCAGCCAAGGCTAGGTTAAACTCGATGATGGACCGCGCACGGTAATGCAATGCGCCTCCTGCCGGCGAGGCGCCCGCCGGGCCGTACGCGATGCCGAACCGGTTGTGATAGTCAGCCACGAATAAGGCGAACGTATAGGGGCCCCTTCGGTTCGGATCGTAGAAATAGAGGAATAAGGCGCGGCCGTTCATCGCGCCACCGATTGCCCGCGGGTCTTCAAAGCCATTCCGCCGTGCTATGTCTAGAGCGAAGATCCGGTATGGACCATCGGTCGGGCTTATGTGTTGCGTGCCGCTTGTGGCAGTACCGCTCAGACGCGAAAATATCGCGGCGACATCGCAGACCTCATGCCGAAATGTTTCCGCGACGGGAGTGTCCTCCGCCTGCACCGCCAACGGCACTGCCAGCGCACCGAACGCGGCCCAGCAGATGGGCGGCGAACTTGACGGACGGATGCGTTCGTTGGCGAGTAGCGACCATGTCGTGCATTTGCGTTGGGACCTCTGAGGCCGTGTGAACCCGTCAGGCGGCGCGTGGCGGCTTCGCGATCTCCTCGCCCGCAACGCGTTCCGCTGTTGGCTTTGTGGCGTATTCGTCGTGCTCACGGCCGGATTAAGTCGTGACCCGCTCAACGCGCTCGGCCGCAAGGCGCTCGAGGCCGGCCAGCAACACAGGATGCAGTCCGTCGCCGCGCTGCGCGGCAATCGCATGAAGGGAGAGAAGCGGAAGCATGGATAACTTCTCCTGGTTAGTTGGCGAGGCGGCTTCGCCTCTCGGCGGATTGCGCGTCAGACCGTGCAAGCTCCCGGAATTGGTCGTCACTTCTCTCCGGTCTCAAACCGGTCAAGGCCCTTGATGTTGATTCTCATATTCATGACGACACGCGGGGACGTTCCTCTGCGTACCTCAACATCTACGCGCGTCGCCGCCTCCTGAAACTCCGATTCTTGCTTTCGAACCGAAGAAGAATGCCGCTCTCTTTCGATACCGCGGCAAGAAACGGAGTTTGTCCGGCCTGCTCGAAAGCTATCTCCGCGCGTCATCGACGGACGTCGGTGACAAGCACGGTTCAACGGAGATAAGTCAGATGAGCAAGGAAGAAGACAACAAGGCCGTCGTCGGCCGGTGGTTCACGCATTTCTGGGGCAAGACTTGTGATCTCGCGATCGTCGACGAACTCGCCGCGCCCGACATGCTCCTGCAATACTCGCTGCACGCGCCCCGGCGCGGCCGCGACGACATCAAGGCGTTTATGGCCGATTTCCGCAAGGCGTTTCCGGACCTCAACTTCTGGGGCACCGCGGACTTGATCGCCAAGGACGACTACGTCGTCGGCCGCTGGGAAGGCGGCGGCACGCACACGGGCCCTGCGTTCAGCGACTTCCTGATCGGCGCTCTTCCCGCTGCAACGGGCCGCAAGATGCACTTCACCGGCATGACGGTCCTGCGCGTGCAGAACGGCAAGATCCTCGAAGAGATCGGTCTCGACGACGGTGTAACCGCCCTGATGCAGCTCGGCCTTCTGAAGAAGGCGGCCTGACCTCGACAGCCGTCTCGACTAGCGGCGATCTCACCTGAAGCGAAGAGGCCCGCGCGTGCACCGCGCGGGCCAGATTTTTTTCGGAGTGTGGCGCGAACGCAATGTTGACTTCATCATCGGACGCCTGCTTTCGAGGACAGATGAGGACCTTGCTGCCGAACCTCTGTTCGACGAGCCCATGTTCGTGGTCGCTGGCGCGCAGAGTTCGATGGCTTGGCCGTCGCAAGATCGAGCTTGCCCAACTCCTCGATGATCATTGGCTGCTGCCGCCGCCCGAGGGGGCTCCCGGCGCCCTGATTGCCGGAATATTCCACCAATTCGGTTTGAGTGCCCACAAGCAGCAGTGTCGCCAACGGGACATCGGGATTTGGGCGCGCGTGATAGGAATAAAGTCTTGGTGCCCAGGGGCGGAATCGAACCACCGACACCGTGATTTTCAGTCACGTAAGTTTATCTGTGGACGATCTTGGGTGCGCCCCCATGCATGTTACGCTGGCTCCAGAAAATATGATAATTTAGGCACTTAAGCGCATCGGTGCGCACCGAAGCCAATCGACAAACAATGGCATGCTGCGCGCCCGGCGCGCGCCTGTGAACAGTTCGGGGACAACTTGAAGCGCATCCTTACCGACGTCCTGATTCGGAAGGTGGCGGCACCGACCAAGGGGCGCGCGGAATTGGCGGATACTCGTTGCGCAGGACTCGCGTTTCGGGTGACGACAAGAAATGCGCGGTCATGGGCATTCCGTTTCCGAGACCCGCAATCGAGACGCACGACTTACGCCACCATCGGCCGATACCCAGATATTTCGTTGGCCGATGCCCGCAAGGCCGCCGATGGCATGCGGAAGCTTGTAGCTGCTGGCACAAACCCCGTGACGGCGAAGCGCCAGGAATGGCATGACGCCCGCTCGCGACGATTCCAGGTCCTTGCCGATCGCTACATCGAAGAGCATGCCAAGCGCCGCAAGCGTTCGTGGCGCGCCGACGCCAGGAATTTGAGGCTTCACGTTTTGCCTGCAAGGACAGGCAGCGACCCGCAGCCCTGGAAAGATCGCCGCTATACCGGCATTCGCCGCAGCGACGTGATCGAACTGGTGGAAGGTCTCTATAAAGACGGGCAAGCCGGTGCTGGCCAATCGCGTCCAGGCGCTCATTTCCAGTATCTACAGTTTCGGAGTTGACGCCGATCAATCGGTTCGCACCCAATCGCTCGGCTCAAGAAGCGCGGCGTTGAAACCCAAGGCCGGCGAGTTCTGACCGACGACGAAATCCGGCTATTCTGGCCCGCGATCGTTGAGGCGCCAGTATCCCGCCGCGTTGGGGTTGCGCTCCGTCTGATGCTTTTGACTGGCGTCCGGCCGGGAGAAGCCGCGGGCCTCCCGCGCGCCGAGTTGCATTCGCTCGACCACGCCGAGGCGGCAGCATGGGTCCGGCCAAGCGAGTGGTCGTAGAAGAAGCGCTTAAGACTTCATCCCGCTTGCTCAATGGCTCGCCAGGCTGTCGCCGATGCAATGGCCCTGATCCAAGAGGGCGACGGATATCTCTTCCCGTCGCCTCATTACCGAAAACATAAGCCGATAACGGCGCACGCCCTCGCCGTGGCCATGGGCGCTGTGCGGAGAAAATCGCCGGCAAGGGATCCGATGGATGGAAGGCAGACCCGCCGACGCCGCACGATCTGCGTCGTACTGTTGCGACACGGCTTTCCAGCTTTGGCGTACCGAAAGAGATACGCGACCGGTCTGAACCACACTCCACCGGGTTCTGACGTCGGGGAACGGCACTACAATCTCTATGAATACGCCGCCGAGAAGCGGCGGGCGCTCGCGACGTGGGAAATCGCGCTGGCCGCGATTTTAAAGTCCGTCCCCGAGCGTCACTTCAATTGCCGGAGCCCCGAGAGGTGAAGGCGCTTCGAACCACGGGATAAGGTCGCTCCCGACAGGGCCGGGTACCGCACCGGCCTTGTCGCCGTCAACTGCGGTCCTCCAGCGGCGGGACGCGATGCGAGATGCCGATAACACCGAGAGGCCGCCACAATCGGTAAAGGCAACGTTGGCGCCGACGTGGCGAGTATCCGCTGAGCTGACCCAGCCATCCCTTGAAGTCAGGGGGAGAAACCTAATCTCGGACCTTGAGAGAGCGTTCTGCCGCCCGGGAAGGGTGGCAGCTTGGATGTCACTAAATCGGCTGCTGCTGGGCCGCTGGAGAGACTTCGGTTGCAATACGTGATCGGCCTCTCGCAAATCTGCCGGTTTTTGGCGGACGCCGGCGCGTCGCTCGACACAATCAACCACTTCGGACGGCTCGGGACCGCTCTTGCCGATCTCAATTCGGCCGCCGTGAAGATCGATTGCGTGTTGACCGCCTTGTTTCACCGGACGGATCCCGGATCTAACGGACATTTGGCAAATGCGGCGGTCGCGCGGCAGTCGGATTGGAATTTCTCATCCGGTCGGGAATGAAGCATCAGGACGCGGCCAAACGCGCAGCTAAGGAAGCGCCCGGACTTCGTAGGCTATTGAGATCAGGGAAGCGGCCCAAAGATATTGAAACGCCCACCCGACCGGGTAGGGACGACGATTTAGCGTCGTCGATGAAGAAATGGCGAGCCGCGTTGGAAAGGCGTGCGCGCGGAGGTGACGCGGTCGGGACGGATATGGCGGACATGATCGCGACCGACACATACCAAAGCGGTAAGGCACTCCTCGCGCGATATGATGACGCAAGCCACATTCTTCGAAGTGGCGTGGCCCTTCTTAAATGGGTCGAAGCAGATGCGATGGCCACAAATCTCGACCCTGACAATCTTTAACCCCTTCCCTTAGGTCATGGAATTATCTTTAAAGGGGCCCCTCTTAGTGGCCAACGAGCAGTGCGATTTTTTGGGCATCGGTCAATCCCAATGAGGATGCGATGCACCAAGCAAACTCCACCGCCGGCCCTGCGAGCGAGGCCGACAGGGCCTATTCCATTGAAGAAGCCGCCCAGCGCATGGGCGGCGTCTGCGTTAACACGGTTTACAACGAGGCCCGCGCTGGCAGGGAAACTCGACATTGAAGAAAATCCGGCGTCGCACTGTCGTGCCCGCGGTCTCGCTCGCGGCGTACTTGGCGAGCCTGCCAGAGCTGCCGGCCGATCACGCCGCATAGTGCAGATGGGTTCGCCCTTCCCCGAAATGAAAACCCGGCCGCCGTACTCCGGGCGAGCCGGGCAAAAGGAACTATTGGCCGCGATCGGGAAGGTTCAGGCTCACTCTACCGCGGCAGCCGACGCCGCGGGGCCGATCGGTCGGTCGCCTGCTGCGTGTCCTCGTAGAATAAATCCTGATCCGCCGCCGGGCGTTGCGGACGGGGCCACGGGTCGATGGCGTCCTCCAGCGCCGCACCCGCCACGCGCGATCTCTTACGCGCTGATGTCGCGATTGCATCGAGATGAAGCCCCGGGGCGGTGCTGGTGGGTCGTCCGGGGCTGCTCGCGCGCGTCTTCCAAATCGACGCAGGTCGCGAACGTTCGACCTTAATCTGCATGGGCTGAAGTTCACGGCGACCATCTCGCGTTTCTCCGATGGTCAGCTCGCGGGAATTTTTCTCCTCAATCAGCAAACCCGGCAGCCAAGCCAACTGCAACGCGCGCGACTTCGCAGTGGCTGCTTCCCTGGCGTTGCAATTTGGCTGTCCGTTGCAGGTGCTGCAGCGAGCGGTGCTGTGAGACGCACAAGGCCGACCGTCGTCGCCCCTCGGCGCCGCTCTCGACGCCATCGCAAAGCACGGGCTATGACCACGATTGCCGATTTTCCGGGTGAACTGCAGGGCGTCAAGGCCACCGCCGACGGCGGCTGGTCGGCGCGATGCCCCGCGCACGACGACCAGCACGCGTCGCTGAGCGTTCGCCATCGCGACGGTAAGTGGCTGCTCTGCTGCCACAGCGGCTGCACGCAGGACCAGGTGATCGCCGCGCTCGGCGTGCCCGCCAGCGCGCTGTTCGACGAGCCGAGAAAGCGCCTCAACGGCGGCAATGGCGCCAGCGCGGCGGCGAGCCCGCGTGTGGTCGCAACCTACATCTATCGGCAGGGCGACGGCACGCCGTACCTGCGCGTGCAGCGCACCGCCGACAAGGCGTTCTGGCAAAGGCACTGGGATGGCAACGGATGGGCGCCGAAGAAGCCGCAGGGTCCGAAAATTCCCTATCGCTTGCCCGACTGCCGCCGCGCCGCCCGCCGTGTCGGTCTACATCTGCGAGGGCGAGAAGGATTGCGACAACCTCGCCAAGCTCGGCTTCGTCGCCACCTGCAACAGCGAGGGCGCGGACAACGGCAGCGGCAGCAAGTGGACGATGGACCTCAACGGCCACTTCAAGGATCGGCACGTGTTCATCCTGCCGGACAACGACACGCCCGGGCGCAGGCACGCGCAGCACGTCGCGCGCAACCTCGACGGAGTCGCCGCGTCGGTTAGGATCGTCGACCTGCCGGGACTCGACGCGAGCGGCGACGTCAGCGACTGGCTCGCCAGCGACCCGACCGGCGCGCGGCTCGTGCAGGCGTGCAGGCGGGCGCCGCCGTGGGAACCGGGCGCGGAGCGGCGACCAGGAGGAGATCGCGGCGCTCGCGCGGCTGTCGAAGCTCGGATACTCGAAGGCGCGCAGGGAAGCAGCGAAGAAGATCGGCATCACCGCGGCGGCGCTCGACGAGATCGTCGCCGAAGCGCGCGACGAGGCGCACGACGAGGCGGCGAGGGAAGAAGGCGCGCTGGAAGTCGACCCGTGGGACGAGGCGGTCGATACCGCCGCGTTACTCGCGGATCTGCGCGACACATACTTGCGCCACGTCGTGCTGCCCGAGCACGGCGAGGTGGCGATGGCGCTGTGGATCCTCCACGCCTGGGCGCTGGACGCAGCCTACGTGTCGCCGTTCCTGATGTTCGCCTCGCCCGAGATGCGCTGCGGCAAGAGCACGGCTCTGGCGCTGCTCAACTGGACGGCGCCGCGCACGGCCATCGCCAGCAACATCTCGCCCGCCGCCACCTACCGCTACATCGAGGCCGCGTGCCCGACGTTGTTGATCGACGAGGCCGACACCTTCGTCCGCGACAACGAGGAGCTGCGGGGAATCCTCAACAGCGGCCACAGCCGCGATACCGCGCACGTCATTCGCCTCATCGGCGACGCGCATGAACCCAAGGAGTTCTCGACCTGGGCGGCGAAGGCCATCGCGGCGATCGGCAAGCTGGCGGCGACGCTGCGCGACCGCGCCGTGGTCATCCCGATGCGGCGCAAGAAGCCGGCCGAGCGGGTGGCGAAGCTGCGCGGGCGGGAGGACGAAACGTTCACGACGCTGCGCCGGAAGGCGGCCCGCTGGTCCAGCGACAACGCCGTGTCCCTCAGGGCGGCGCGCCCGGTGCCCGAGGAACTCAACGACCGCGCCGCGGACAACTGGGAGCCCTCTTGGCGATCGCCGACCTGGCCGGCGGTGACTGGCCGTCCCTGGCGCGTGCGGCGGCCGTCAAGCTGAGCGGCGACGCCGAGGGCGACACCCGGTCGACTCGCGAGCAGCTCCTCGCCGACGTGCGGGCCGTCTTCGCCGAGCACAACACCGACCGGCTGGCGTCAGGCGCGGTGGTCGAGGCCCTGACCAAGATCGAGGGCCACCCATGGGCGGAGTACGGCAGGAGCCGGCAAGCCCTGACCAGAACCAGCTCGCCTGGCTGTTGAAGCCGTTCGACATCTCCCCGGGGAACGTTCGCGTCGGCGACAAGGTGCCCGGGGCTACCACCTGGACCAGTTCATGGACGCCTTCGAACGCTATTTGTCCCTCTGCGGGGGGTCCCCAACCGCAACAGTGCACAAAGGCGATGAAATAAGGACTTCTGGCACTTTTCAAACCGCTACACCCGACCCCGATGTAGCGGTTGGAAAATGCAAGAAACCCAATAACGACGGGCTATGTAGCGGTGTAGCGGTTGCGGAGGGGGAAAAAAGGCACCTCGACAGAAAAACCGCGTTGGCGGGGGCGGATATGAGCCCCGCCGAGCCTTCGAGATCTCGCCCGCCGGGCTGGCCTCCGGTTGGCCCTCGATGGTGCCGACCTCGTCCTCGACGGGCCGGCCGAGCCGTCGCCGGACACTTGAAGCCTTGGGCACCGACAAGGCTGAGATTGTCCGGCTGCTGGCCACCGAGCAGTGCCGGCACTGCTGCGGCCTCGCCACCCTTGACGATCCGCTCCTTGACTGCGGCTATGCCGGCCACCCGTTGCAGCTACATCGGCGATGCGTCGCG
>CAWBFP010000023.1:0-340645 GCA_963788095.1 uncultured Alphaproteobacteria bacterium
AGGTGGTCGTTCGTTCGATCAGCCAATAGGCGGCAAGTGCGCCGATGCCGTATGCCGCAGTCATATCGATCCGATCAAATGTGCGTTGCACCAGGGCGGGTTGAAAGCGAACCGATGCTAGGCGATATAAAAACCAGCCCATCTTTAGAACCGCGGCCACAAAGGCCAGCTGCCCAATCTCCACCCCGAAATTAAAGAACACGAGTGCAACGGGGATAGCGTGATGCGGTAAACCGACTTCAGCCAAGGCTCCAGCAAAACCCAAGCCGTGCAGGAGACCGAAGCCGAAGGCTACAAGCCACGGTCGACGCGCAGTCAGGCTCGGCTTTCCGCGCCTTGCATTTACGATCTCGACGGCAACCAGCGCGATGCAAGCGCGATCGCCGCCTCTACCGGCGGCCCCGGCACGTTCACGAAGCCTAGCGTCGCCGCCGCGAGCGTGAAACTATGCGCAACGGTGAACGCCGTCACTGTGCGGCGACGCGCCGCCAACCCCGAACCAGGATCACAAACGCAAGGACAAACAGAAGATGGTCGAAACCAAACAGAATATGCTCGATGCCAAGGCGCAGATATGTCGCTGCGACTTCCCAAGCACCTGGCGCGGTCTGGACGAGGAACGCCGTCTTCGTCGGTGATAGCCGTTCGGTAAGTCGCCCGTCAAGGCTCTCAATGCGCACAAACGTCCGTTGCAGTTGCCGATAGGCCCTCGATCGAGACGGTCTGGCCGGCAATCCCCTCGTCCCTTCGGATCGTGCGGCGTTCGGTATAGGCGCCGCGTTAAATGCGATCGCGGCGGCGCCACGTCGTGCGTCCCTTCTGGCAGACGGACGTATATCGCGAGCCACAGATCATCTCCGCTCCTGGGACTCTGAATAGCATGCTGTAAGTGTCGGATGCCGTCTGACGCAGTTCCAGATAGCCCGGCCGAAGTTCATCGGCCTGCGCTGCAAGGCCGTGCAACGCGGCAAAAGCCACAAGAGTACCGGAAAAGCCTCATTGCTTAGGGTTCGGATCGTGCGGCCTTGGCTGGCGGATCCTCAACCATGATCTCGTAGCGGTCCCGTAACTTGCGATAAAGCGTCTGCTCCGCTTCGAGCCTGCGCTCATTAAGCCATTCCTTCCGCACGGCTGGCCGGACGGAATCCAGCGGCGGCAGGTCTCCTGGGGCCCGTTCGTCGACGAAGACGAAATGCCATCCGAAACCTGACGGGATGGGGCCTTGCCACCGGCCCTGCTCTAGGGCGGAGAGCTGTTTGGCGAAGTCTTCGCCAAACGTGCGCGCGACGTCACTTTGGGTTAAGGAACGAAAGTGTTCGCCGAGTAGGAATGGATCGCCGAGCGCTGTCGCGTTTTCGACTGCACGCGTGCGGCGAGTGCGGTTGCGACCTGTTTGGAATCAGCCTCTAAAGCGCTGCCGCGTCGCGTTGCACTTAAAAAAATATGATGAAAGGTCAGGCGTTCCTGCATCCTGAATTGCTCCGGATGGGATGCCAGATAGGCGGCAAGTTGTTCCTCGCTCGGCTCCACGGCCGCCATGTCATCCGCGAGAAATTCCATCTTCTGTCGCACGCGGCGGCGAATGACGGCATCGTCGCGGTCCAAGCCGGCTGCTCTGCCTTCGCGATAAAACACCTCGTCGCGAACGTAGTCCTCGACGAGACCCTGTAATTCCTCCTCGGTAGGGGGACGCCGCCAAGTGCGGGCGAAGCCATCCGCGAGGGTCGCTATGCGTGCCGCGGAGATACAATCTTGGCGGGCGCCTCAGCTTCTTTCTTGCCGAACAAACCGAAAGGCCGAACAGACCGCCCCCAGCACCAGGAATTGAAGCAACGGTTCCCTAAAGAGAGGAGTTTCAGGGCGTGTACCAGATTGGCGATGTATAGGCGCGCTCGGTCGTCGTCATTGGGGCTTCACTCGGCATTTTGACCCCGAAATATTTCGCGTCATAGGCCGTCCAGCGCGGAGTCGGGATTTCGATCACTCGCACGTAATAGAACGCGCGCAAAGCAGGATCGAAGTCGGGTCTCTCCAAACCGTGATCATTTCCCCCGCGCCAATAGTGTTCGTCCAGGTCGCGTTCGCGACGTCGACAGTATTGCCGACGGGCGTTCTGCTCGCGGCCATCGGCATCGATTGTGCGGCCGCCCGAAACGGCCACATCGTAGATACGCTCCTGCGTATGTCCGTCTTTTCCGAGCCAGCCCTTGATGATCTGGATGCGGTCGAGGTTCGCACCAATCGGGTCTTTCAGTGCGGCGACGAGGAACGTCGGCGACTTGCCGCGCGGGCGCGTCGGTCAAGTCGCCGCCCATCGGTACGCCCTTGGTGTAGCCAATTCTGCGCAGGCAAGCGGTTATTCGCGTCGCCTGGCTCGAAGTCCCAGCCGCCGAAGAAACGCACGACCATGCGGGGCCCGGTCGTGGCATAAGTCTCGCGGCGCTTCATCGCGTCGAAGATCGCTTCGCGCGTATTTTCGGTCGCCCATACAGCTGCATAGCCGGACGCAGTCTGCTCCCAGCCCATGATGACGGCCTTGTCGGTCTTGACGAAGGGGTGTGTCGCGCGATCCGCACTCGGTTCGGAGGATGACGTTTTTCCGAAGAAATTATCTTCCTCGACGGCCGGCCAGACCAGTATGTGCATCGGTGCTTCCGACAATACCAAACTTGTAAGGATTCACGCCGAGTTCAGCTTCCATCTTCAGACCGTTCTTGAAAGCCGAACGGGCGTATTCAAATTCCAGCATTTCCGGCTTCTTGACTTCAGTCAGGTCCAGATTGCCCTTGTCCCAGCGCTCGAAATTCGCAAATTCGTCGTTCGGCGAAAGAAACGGATGCGTTTCGCCGTCGCCTTTGATCTGGGTGGCTTCGTAAAGAGGCTCCCAGCGCATGCGATTCTCGGCATATTCGCGGTCGATACGTTTACCGGTGAAAGACTCGATGATCGGGAACATGCGGCCATTGCTCAGATTGCCATTATGCGCAAGCGCAAGAAGTTCGGCGCCGGTCTTCTCTTCGGCCGTCGGCCATCCACTTCCAGAGGTCGCGCGGATTGGGGCTGCCCAGCGGCGGAAGCGTCGTAAAAGGTTCGACCAGGCTCGCCTTCGCCCCGTTATCGCGCCAGATGACATTGCGATGAAGATTGTTTCCTCCGGCGTTGGATGTCCATTCGTACCCGATAAAGGCGGTGAAACGTCCCGGATCGTTCGCTTCATCCGCTGCCTTGATCGTCTCCCGCCATGCATTGCGATAGGACTCCGTGCCGGGAGTCGGGAAACCTTTCGGCATTTGACCCTTGCCAAAGCTCGTGATGATGTCGACCGCCGCTTGTGCGCCTTTGCCGGAATTGATTTCGTCGTACCATTTCCGACCTTGCGGCGTCGCAAGTAGCGCTGGATCGCCGCCGATCAGTGCGGGAAAAATCCCATGCCATCGGAATGGTCCGTACACCACCAGGAAATCCAGAGGCCGCGAAAACTTGGCGCGTTGGCCGCTCGAAGCGATGACCTCTTCACCCTTCGCAAAGCGATAAGCGTCCTTGGGGCCGAGCCGAGCGCCAAACGCGCCAGCGTCCATCGAAAACGAGGTGTGCAGGTGGGTGTCTCCGAAAAAAGGCCGAGTTGGAAAATTGCGTCCCGCATATGGTGAGTAAGGCGGTTTAGCCGGAAATGCCTTTTCGGCGGCTTCCTTGTCGAACGTGCCAATGTCAGTAGTCACACCCTGCGCGGCGGCTGCCATCGGCAACAAGCTCGCGGAGGCCAGCGCGGCCCCGGAGAGAGCGAACATGGACGCTAGCGTGTGGAGGCGACGGTTCATTGTTGGCTCTTCCGAAGATCATTCGCGCTGGCGGGTAAAACTGACATGGCACGTCGGTCACGAGGTCAAGGCTCAACGCGAGCACATCTCCTCCGTTTTCATCCGAAAGCCGGCCTCATCCCGAGCGCCGGCACTTCACTTTGTGAGGTTCGACGGTCCGAACACGCCGAGGCAAACAGCGCATCATCGTGCGACGATTATGTCGGGAATGCAATCGGCGAGCCGGTGGGCGCCCGAGGATTGAATGCTCCCGATTCAAAGCCCCAGCACTGCCTAATTCTTGATCATTGTCAGCGCCTATGGGCCCTCCTTGTGACGGTGGCGAGCGGGACCTTGACAAGGTGCGGAACTGCGCCGCTCAGCGGCAGGCACGGGCTTTGTCGGAACAAACGACAGGCTGCAACGATCGATGCGATTTTTGTTTTCATGGTTTTGCTTCGCAATGTCTTGTGGCCGTATCACTTCACTCCCTGAGGATGCCTTGGTCTCGTCGAGGTTAAGGATGAACTGGCTCATGGCGGTCCGATCCTGTTGAGCCGCATGGTCATCAGGATTGCCGCACTTACAACCGTCCGTGGGTGTGCATCACAGCGAACTGCGTTTCGGCGCGAAGTATCGCTTCGGCGGAGGCTGACCGCGGCCCACGCTTGCTCCGGGACGTTACCGCGCGCGCTGGAAATCCATGACACGACCACTCGCGCGTAGCTCATCCAAGGTTTTGCCGTAACAGTCGGTGCCCATTGGCCGATTGGTGGGGATTTCCACGATGCCTTTGGAATTCACCGTTACGGTTAGTTTCCCGTCGGGGGTTATGTAGATGGCATCGCCATTCGCGTGGACCCTATAGAGATAGGCGAGGCGCCAGCTCCGATCCTGTTGAACGTAGCAGCTGACAGCTATTGGAAGACTGGAAGGAAATGTTTGGGCGTTTGCCGTCGCAAGGGTGAGGAGCACTCCGGGGGCGGCAACCAGTGCTGGTGAAAACTTGAGCATGGAAGAATCCTCTCCAAATCGCAGGTGGCTTCATCGTGTCGCACCGCTGGCTCAGCGGCGGCGGTTACCCGCCACTAGCGCAACAGATTGTTAGCAGCTTAGCCGTCGCAACACACGGCCGCTGGGAGCAGGCGACTCCGCACGCAAGGCTTCTTGGTCTTCATGGCTTTCCTGATCATGAGCCTTTTTCTCTCGCGAGACCGCGTACTGCTCGCCACTATGGACTCTATGCGGCTCCAGCAGCAGTGTCCTTTGGGGCAATCCAATATGACAATGGATCATGCCGAGGCGCTCGATGCTTCGAACAGCCCCGCAGGATTCCGATACACTGGTCGCAAGAGGAGACCGCGCGATGAACGACAATCGAACCGATCAGGAGCGGCAGGGCAATTCCTCGCAACGCCGCCAGGACATCATGCCAAATCAGGAACCAAGAGGCGAACACATCATGACTGATGAAACTAACTCTGGTCAGCGGCCCATGAGCCGACGCGATGCACTCAAAACAGCGGGTCTGGCTGGAGCCGCGGCTCTACCAACGAGTGCCGTGTCGTCGGCGCAGACAGCTGACGGGACCCCAATCGCAAAGAACCCTTATGGCGGCGTGCCGAGCGGCGGGATCACGCTTCCACCCTACTACCGGCCCACGCCAAGCCTCAAGAGCAACAACGTCTATTATCCGGGTCAGGAGGAGATCGGCCCCGACGAAATGCGAATTTCCTTCATCGGCAGCACGCCGATCCCGGTCACCCGTGCACAGGCCGGCACGTGCATCATGGTGGAGCTGGGAAACGGGAAGCGGTTCTTCTTTGATTTTGGCTCCGGCTGCGTGCGCAACATCATCGCCATGGCCGTGCCGTTGTCGGTAGTCAACGACATCTTCTTCATTCACCTTCACGTCGATCACTACGCGGACCTGCCATATCTGTTCGCCTTCGCGCCGTGGATGGGACGCTGGAAGCCGCTGCGCGTGCATGGGCCATCGGGCCGCACGTCCAAGGACGGTATCAAGCACGATGATCGAGGGCATGAAGATGATGACGCAATGGCACACCGAACTCTTTCAACGCTTGTCCGATCGGTGACGGCTACGAGGTCGAGGTCAACGAGTTCGATTTCCGCGACGACAACGGCATCTGCTATGAAAAGGACGGCGTGACCATCCGCCACTGGCGGCGATCGCACACCAAGGACGGCGCCTCGGCCTACCGGCTCGACTGGAATGGGCTATCGTTCGTCTGGACAGGCGACGGTCGACCCGACGAACGGTCGCTGGAGTTTGCCAAGGGTGTGGACGTGTTTGTGACCGAGGTGCAACCGGACACGTCCAACCTCCAGGCGATGAAAATGGGCATGCCGGCTGTCATCATGAGCACGACAATCGACCAGGCGCACAGCCCGCATTACGCGGTAGGCTACATGTTTAATAAGATTCAGCCGCGTCTCGCGATGGTCACGCACATGAGTTACGACGAGGAATTGATCCCGGAGATCACGGCCGGGATTCGTGTTCATTACAGCGGATTGTTCCAGTTCGGCGCGCCGGACGTCGTGGTGGTCAACGTCACCAAGGATGCAATCTGGTCTCGCAAGGCGGCAATCCCCGACGGCGGCAACATGGCACGTCCAACCCCGGCTCAAGCTGTCGAACTGTTCGACCTGACCCCGACAAATCTGAAGGTCACCTTTCCAAATCCCCGAAATCCGCTCGCTGCGCAATTGGAATCGGAAATTCTCAACGGTGACATTGACCCGAAGAAATATTACCCGCCGGACGTGTATCGAGAACCGAAGAGGGGGACGTTATCAATCTCGCCAACGGCTGTGTCTGCTGCAACATCCGCGACGATTTGGTTGCCGCGGTGACGCAGGTGATAACGCGTGACGAGCGGCCAGAATACATCCTGCTTGAGGCCAGCGGAGTGGCCGACCCGTCCGGCATTGCGCTGACGTTCATGGACGAAGGCATGCGGGACCGCATCAGGTTGGACAGCATCATGTGCGTCATGGATGCGGAGCAGGTGTTCGCGTCGCCGGAGACGATGGAGCTGAAGCTCCACCAGGTGGCATTCGCGGACATGCTCATCCTCAACAAAGTCGACCTTGTTGGCCGGGAGGAAGTCGCGCGGGTCAAGGCGTGGCTCGACGACCGGTTCCACCGCTACCGGCTCGTCGAGGCGTCGGGCGGGAACGTGCCGCTGGAAATCCTGTTGTCGGTCGGTCGGTTTGATCCCTCCCAACTCGATACCACACCTCCACACGAGGAGCCGAGCCATCCTGCTGACTGTGATGATCCTGATTGTGGGCATCACCTTCATGGTCATGGGCACGATCACGCGCAGGTCTTCAGGACGTGGAGCTACGAAACGGCAGAGCGTCTTTCATTGGAAGCGGTACGGGAAACGGCGCGCAAGCTTCCCGCCAGCATCTATCGATGCAAGGGCGTGGTTCATACTGCTGAAGAGCCGGGCCGCCGCGCCATCCTCCAGGTTGTCGGCAAGCGAGTTGATATCGCAGTTGGGGATGAATGGAATGGCCGAGAACCACGGACCCGGATCATCGCCATCGGAGCGTATGACGGAGTGGATGGAGCTGCGCTCCAGGAGGTTTTTGACCGATGCCGTGATGCAACGCCGCAGGTGCAAGCGCAGCCTGCGGGGTAGAAAAAGTAGAGATCACTTTAGTCTTGGGGACCTGGCCGGCGACATTGGCGTCAGCATGCGGCGGAGTGCTTCCCCGAGGCACAGCGGGAAGTCGAGTAGATCAAAAGCCAGCGTCAATTGGGCGGTTGATACGCTGGATGCGCACTTGAAGATGGGATGCGAGGTCCGTTGTGGGTCAACAGCGACGGATTGGTCCCACTTGTAACAGTTCCGCTCATCCCCCCAATAGCTGACATGCAGGGGGACATGCGCTGACTTCGCGTTCGGGCCATCAGCGGATATCCCAGCAAGATAGCCGGCCAGACGATCAAGGCACGCCCTTTCGCGCTGATGCAAAGAACTGACGGACACGCTCAAGAAAAAGATCCACCGCGGGATTCAAAATACGGTTCTTCACGGTCACGATTGCGACCGGATAATTGTGACGCGGCAGAGCAATCGCCAGTTCTTTCAGGTCAGGCCAGCCTTGCAACAGCGATTTCGGTATGGCGGTGAGAAAGCCAGCCGTCGTCAGCAGATGGCGTCGCAACGGGGCCGAAAATGTCGTCACTTCCATTTGAGGGGTCGGCAGGTTAGCCGCCTGGAACGCGTCATCCAGGACAATTCGCGCCATCGTCTCGCCTGGAGCACCTGTCCACGGTCCCTTGGCGAGGTCGGAAAGACTGATCTTCCGTTTGCGCGCCCAATGACTATTCCTCCCCGCCGCGACGACCACCTGATCTTCGAACAGGGTTTCCACGCTTAGATCGGCGCCGAATTTGTCCTTGGACGCCGATAGCCACGCAATCACAACGTCCAGTTTGCGAGCATGGAGCGTCGGCACTTCCAGTGTCGGGATCTGTACCTGATCGAAATCGCAATGATATTCGCGGGTAGTCGCGACAGAAGCCCGTAATCATTTTCGAGAGGACGATGGCCGCGATCGAATCAGGACATCCAATCCGGATTTCACCGACAGTCGGGTTGGCGAGATATTCGAGGTCTCGAAGCCCTTGTCTCAATTCGTCGAATGACGCGACTGCGCGCTTGAGCAATGCCTTACCGTAGATCGTCGGCTGCACGCCTTCCGGGCTTCGGTCGAACAGGCGCGCGCCAATCGTGCTTTCGAGGCCGGAAATCAGCTCTGATATGGATGGTTGCGTGATGCCGAGTTGAGCGGCGGCCCTGCCCATGCTCCCGTGCTCAACGACGGCAAGAAAAACCTGCAAATCCCGGAATCTGAGGCGCCGGACTGCGTATCTTTCTGACGAGATTTTGGGCATAGGAGCTGCCTATGGCTCAAGAGGCAAATAGCCGCTACCGCCAATAGCGTCCGCGCGGTATCCAGACAATACGGTCTTTGACACACGCGAATAATAGGAGCGTTGACGTGCCTGTTTCGTGCATCACAATGACGTGCCACGCGAGGCATTCCGAACCGGCATGACGTATCAGACGCTGGTCGGCGACGAGCGCGGATCAACTCCGGTGCGGGTGGGAATACAAACGTCGGCGCCGGGCTATAGGACAACGCTGCATTCTCATCCGTACATGGAAATCCTGACCGTCCTCGAAGGTCAGGGTGAGGCGTGGATCGAGGGAGAGGATGATCTGATCCCGATCTCTCCCGGTACGACGCTCGTTCTGCCGGCCAATCGGAAGCATTGGTTCCGCGCGGCCGGCGACACGCCGCTCATAACATACGGCGTGCATGCGTCGCCACATCGCATCGTCAATGTTCACGAAGGCTAGAGCGCGTGTAGCGGGCATCAAGCCCCGGAATTGTTCGTTCTCCAACCGCTGAAGGAGCCGTGTGATGAAAATTGCGCGCCGAACATTCTTGCGACTGGCCGCGAGTGCAGCGGCCCTTCCGGCAGCGTCACGCTTTGCTCTCGCTCAAGCGTATCCATCCCGGCCGGTACGCCTGGTGGTGTCGTTTGCCGCCGGAGGTCCAACAGACATTCTCGCCCGGCTGATGGGCGAATGGCTCGCGAGCCGACTGGGACAGCCCGTTGTCGTGGAGAACCGCCCGGGGGGTGGCGGAAACATTGGTGCGGAGTCGGTCATCCGCGCTGCACCCGATGGTCACACCCTGATGATGGTCGATGCGACGCCGACCATGAGCGCGACGATGTACGAAAAGCTCAGTTTCGATTTCGTCCGCGACATCGCTCCGGTCGCGAGCGTCGCCCGGCAGCCGCAGATGATGCTGGTCCATCCCTCAGTGCCGGCGCAGTCGCTGCCCGAATTCATTGCTTACGCGAAGGCGAACGCTGGCAAGATCAACATGGCGTCGGCCGGTAACGGCACCCCACCTCACATGACCGGCGAGCTGTTCAAGATGATGGCAGGCGTCGACCTCACTCATGTTCCTTATCGCGGCACTGGAGCAGCGATCACCGATCTCCTCGGCGGACATGTACAGGTCTCGTTCTTCGGGCCGGTCGCATCGATTGGCTATATCCGAAGCGGTCAGCTTCGCGCGTTGGCCGTAACCGACCGAAAGCGACTGACAGTACTGCCAGATGTTCCCACCGTGGCTGAGCAGGTGCCTGGCTTTGAATCATTCTCGTGGTTTGGAGTTGGTGCGCCCAAAGGAACGCCGGTGGAGATCGTCGACCGGCTGAACCAGGAGATAAACGCCGGTCTTGCCGATTCGAAGTTCAGTGCTCGCATCGGCGAACTCGGCGGCGAAACGCTCCCTGGTTCATCGGATGACTTTGGCAAGCTGATCGCGAGCGAGACGGAGAAGTGGGCTCGGGTCGTAAAGTTCGCTAGCCTCAAAGCGGTGATCTGAAGCGGCTGGCATCCAGTGTCTGCTTTGGGGTCAAAATCGACAAGTCTCAGACTGAGCATATCTCTTCCGGTTTACTCCCGAAGAGCCGACATGCAAGCGGACATGCTCTGGCTTCGCCTTCGGGCCAGGAACGGACTCATGCACCGCAGCAACCAGCATGTAGATACGAGCGGGTCGCTAACGAGGTAGAGTGCCTCCGCACGGCCCTTGAGCGGTTCGCGTGCGCGATAATCCCTGCCTGCCGGATTTCGAACGTGGCAAGCCATGCTGGCCGCCGCTTGAATCTCACCCATCTCCAACACGGCGGCGGGACCTTCGCCATGACGACCACCGGGTAAACGTGTGGTCAGCCCGCCAACTGCCTCGCTGCGATCAGGAATTCTTCATCGGTCGGGAACTTCTCCAGGCCGGCCAGGCCTTCCGTCGCCCCCTCGATATTGATCCAGCGCACGATGCCGTCCCGATCGACCAGGAACTGGCCGATGAGCTGGGCGCCATGGCGGTCCGACCAATCGCGGCGGTCCTTCTGCTCGGCGGCCACCGGCTCGAAGCCGTCCCGGCTCGCGCAGAACGCGCTCCTTATTCCTGCCTGATCGGTCGCCGGGATCTGCAGTCGCGCGGCGAGGCTCGAGGTACTTGGATGAGACCTCCTGCGTGATTTCCGGCGTCAGCGCCGGCTGCGGCACGCCGTAAGCTGCGATGCGTCACCATATCCGGGTCGGCAGCCAGCGGCACGTTCACCGGCCGGAAGCGGTAGTAGAGCCGCAGACGCTCGGGCTGCATGGCGCACGATCGCCAGCGTCTCGACGCCGAGCGCCTGCAGCTTCTGGCGCGTGGTGCCCAACTGGGCGATGTGGCGCCGGCAGAACGCGCAGTAGAGTCCGCGCATCATGGCCAGCAGCACCGGCGTCTTGCCGCGGTAGTCGGCCAGCGCCACGGTGCCGTCGTGGTTCACGGCGGGCAGCACGAAGTCCGGGGCCGGCTCACCTGGCCGCAGCGGCGGGCGCGATTCGGTCGTGGTCATGTGAGGCTCCTTCGTCTGCCGCACGAGTTAACAGAGAAACGGCAGCACCATGAGGGCGTCGGGCTCGAGCCCGGCCCGCTCGCACACCTCCTGCGACTTCGCCAGATAGACCTCGGCCAGAGCCTGGTTCCCGGCATCGAGATGGAGGGTAGCCAGACCGTCGTAGCAGGGGAAGAGGAGCTGCGGCTCGCCGACCTGCTCGGCCAGACCCAGCGCCTCCTCGTACGAGGCGAAGGCCAGGGCGTGCTCGCCGTGGCACTGGTGGATCTGGCCCAGGACGATCAGCGGCACCGCCAGGTGATCGAGCAGCCCCAGTCGACGGTCGAGGTCGATGGCCCTTCGCGCCGCCTCGACGCCTTCCGCCTCGCATCGATCCGTCAGCGCGCAGTAGGCCACGGCGAGGTTCGCATAGAGCCGCGACTGGAAGCCGAGATCGCCCACCTTCTTCGCAGTCTCGAGCCCCCGGAGGCAGGTCTCGATGCTGCGGCGCGGGTCGAGCGAGCTGTAGAGCACGCCGAGGTTGGTGTAACCGCGGCAGGTCGCCTGCAGCAGATCGTGCGTCTCGGCGAGCCCGATGCTCTGCTCGATCTGGTCGACCGCCTCGCGCGAGGCGGCCGGTGCGCGCAAGGGCCACGCCCAGCGTGTTGTAGGCCTGCGCGCGCGTTGCGGCTGCCTCGCGGGCGCGCTCGGGGTCGGTCGGCGATCGTCCTCCTCGCTCGCCGCTTCGGCGAGCGCCCGCTCGGCCCAGGCGATGGCGCCGGCATTGTCGCCGGCCCGAAACGCCAGCCGGCCGATCTCCTGGAACAGCTGCGCGCGCTCGATCGGGTTGCCGTCCTCTCCGAGCCGCTCGAGACCCGACGCGAAGCAGGCGCTGGCGCGCTCGCGATCGCCGGCTTCCCAGTGCAGTCCGCCGATCTTGCGGTGCAGGCGCGCCGCGCCCGCGCGATCCGCCGGCGCTCTCGAGCTCCTCCCGCACCGCCTCGTAGTGCGCGAGAGCCTCGGCCCGCCGCCCCGTCGAGCGCCAGCAGATCCGCGAGCCGCTCGCGCACCGCCTGCACCTGGCCCTCGCAGGCCTGGCAGTCGGCGAGCGTTCGCAGCGCGCGCTCGTAGTGGCGGATCGCATCATCGTTGGCGTAGACCGCGCGCGCCCAGTCGCCGGCGGCCATCAGATAGCGCGCGCCCTTGGACTTGTCGGGGCGAGGCTCCAGTGGTGGCCGAGCGCCTCCAGATCGCTCAGTCGCTCCGGGTGAGGGCCGGCGGCCAGCTCGAGCGCGCGGCCGGCCCGCTCGTGCAGCTCGGTGCGGCGCGACAGCAGGAGATTCTGGTACACCACCTCGTGCACGAGCGCGTGCGTGAACCGATAGCGGTTGCCCTCGCGGCCGTGCCCGACCTGCTGGATCAGATCGGCCTCGACGAGGCGGTCGAGCGCGGCCTCGGCGCGCTTCCGCATCGGTCGCAACGGCGCGCAGGAGCGATTCGTCGAACGTCACCCCCAGCACAGCCGCCTCCTGCAGCAGGCGCCGGGCGTCGGCGGGGAGCCGGTCGACGCGGGAGAGCAGCAGCCCGTGCAGCGTGGGCGGAACGTCCACCGCCTCGCAGGCCGCCGTGCACGCCCAGCGATCGCCCTGGCGAACAAGCACGCCCTTGCCCACCAGGCTGCGGACGATCTCCTCGACGAACAGCGGATTGCCGCCGGCGCGGGTGGCGACGAAATCCTGGACCTGGGCGAAGGCGTCCCCGGCCACCGGGCCGAACAGACCGCCCACCAGCGCCCGCGTCTCGTCAGCGCGAGAGCGGGGCGAGCCGGATGATGGACTGCGCGGCCCGCGCGACCAGGGGCGGGCGCGTATCGGAGCGATGCGAAAGCAGCACCATCAGGCGCCGGTCCGCCAGGTGGTCGGCGACGTCGCGCAGCAGGTCCACCGAGGCGGCGTCGGCCCAGTGGAGATCCTCCACGACGAACAGAAGCGGCACCTGCTGCAGGCGCCGCTCGACCAGCGTGCGCGCGGCCAGCGCGATCTGGCGCTTGAGCTGCTCGGGCTCGAAATCGCGCGGGCGCGTCTCCTCCACCCCGAGCACGTAGCTCAGCACCGGCGCGATGGCCTCCGCCACCTCGGCCCGGGCTCCGAGCGTCCGCAGGCCCGCCGCCAGCTTCTGCCGGGCGACATCGAGCGAGTCGTCCGGGTCCACGTGGTAGGCTTCGCGGAAGAGCGCCCCGAAGATGCCGTAGGTGGGCTCCCCCAGGGACGAGCAGGCGGCCCGGCGGACGGCCGTGCCGGCGAGCCGGCCGTCGGCCTCGAGCCGCGCCAGAAACTCGGCGATCAGCCGCGACTTGCCCGTGCCCGCCTCGCCGACCAGGCTCACGACCTGGGCCCGGCCGCGCTGCATCCGATCGAATGCCGCGAGGAGCTGGTCGAGCTCGTCGGCGCGCCCAACCATCGGGGCCGCCAGCCCGTGGGCCGCAAGCCCGCGCGCCGATCGAGGCTCGGCGAGCGTGCCGAGCAGGCGGTGCACCACGATCGGCTCCGACTTGCCGCGCAGGGCCAGCTCGCGCGCCGGCTCGAACGCGAAGCGATGCCGCGTGAGCGCGTGGGTGGCGCTCGGACACCAGGATGGTTCCCGCGGCCGCCGCCAGGAGCCGGGCCGTCGTATTCACCGTGTCGCCCGTCACGGCGTAGGCGGCTGCCGCAGCATTGCCGAGGCTGCCGGCCACGACCGGGCCGGTGTGGACGCCGATGTGAAAGCTCACGGGCTGGCCGAGCCGTCTCGCCCACTGATCGCTGAGCCGCGCGCTGCGGTCGAGCATGTCGAGCGCCGCGTCGAGCGCGCGCTCCGGATCGTCCTCATGGGCGACCGGAGCGCCGAACACCGCCATCACAGCATCGCCCACGAACTTTTCCACAAAGCCGTCGTAGCGCGTGATCGCCTGGGCGAGCGTCTCGAACAGCGCGTTCTGGAACGCGCGCACCTCCTCGGGGTCGAGCCGCTCGGCCAGCGTGGTGAAACCCGAGACGTCGGCGAAGAGCACGGTCACCTGCCGCCGGTCGGCGTCCCGCTGAGGGCACGGCATCGCGGCCGTGGCGCGATCGGGCGGGAGCCGGCGAGGGGCGCATGCTCCGGCACCGCTCAGCTGGGGCCGCAGCAGGGGAGCCGATCCGGGCCGCGCCGCACCGTGGACAGAACGCGAACTCAGCCTCGCAGGAAAAGCCGCACGCAGTGCAGGCGGACGGGCTGCCGGCGCCCGCACCGCGGGCAGAAGGCGAAGCCTCGGTGACAGCTCGAAACCGCAGCCGATGCACGCCATCGAGATGGATCATCAAACCTTGTCGAACGGCCTTACCATAGCGTCAAGTACGTGTTTCCAAAGAAAGCCTGAATTCGGAGCCGATCCAACCAGAAATTTGCGCTCAGCGAGGTTTTGATCGGCGAACAGAAATTCAAGATTTTGGTGTGTCCTTCCGCTCAAGTTTTCAAATGCTCCGTTTTGCTGCGCACCGGCAGGGCCCGGGCCACGGTGAGAATTTCGTCAACCGAGGGCAAACTCCCGAGCCCCGCCGGGCCTTCTCGCGCACTCGATGTTGGCCCAGCGAACGACGCCGTCACGGTCGATCAGATAATGGGCCTTGAGCTGAGGCCATTGTCGCTGCATGTCGGCGCGGTCGGTCTCGTTTTTCACGTAGCCGTCGAGCTTCGCAACCGTTGCCGCCGCTTCCACGATCGGCAGCGGCTCGGGGAACGCCCCGTCGGGATTGATCCGTATGGTCTCCATCGCCTGCATGAATTCCGGCGTCGGGACCGGCTTCGGCACACCGTAAGCGCGGTGCGTGGTGAGGTCGGGGTCTGCGGCCAGCCGCAACCGCGTGGGCCGGAATTTGAAATACAGACGGGCATTGTCTGGCGGCGTCGCAACGACCCCGAGCGACTCGACCCCCACGGCTTTGAGTTTCGGTTCGAACGTACCGAGCTGCGCGATCTGCCGTCGGCAAAACGGGCACCACAGACCAAGGAGGAGAGCGAGGAACAGGGGACCTCCCGATAGTCCGTCAGCGATACAATTCCTCGCCGTCCACGGTTGAAAGGGTGAAATCGGGTGCCGGCTCGCCCGGCGAGACCGGGGCCTGCGCGTGGGTCATGATCATATGAAGTTCCTTACTCCGTCGCGTCAGGAGAGAAACGGCAGAACCATAAAGGCATCGGGCTCGATCCCGGCCCGCTCGCACACCGCCTGTGATTTCGCCAGATAGGCCTCAGCCAGCACCTGGTTCCCGGCATCGAGATGAAGGGTAGCGAGTCCGTCGTAGCAGGGAAAGAGAAGCTGCGGCTCTCCGACTTGCTCGGCCAGACCGAGTGCCTCCTCATACGACGCGAATGCGAGGCGTGGTCGCCGTGGCACTGGTAGATTTGACCGAGGACGATCAATGGCACCGCCAGATGATCGAGCAAACCCAGCCGACGGTCGAGGTCGAGGCCGCTTGCGCTGCCTCGATGCCTTCCGCTTCGCACCGGCTTTGACGCCCTGGTCCAGGATGCCCAGGCTCCAGCAACATGGACGCCGATGCCGCAAGCGCCATCCGCCAGGCTTTTGCGCTGCGAAAGTCTTCGGCCGCCCATGTCTCGGTTGGGTCATTTTCGACAGGGACGGAGGGCCGACAGCAGTCCCGCATGTTCGGCTGTGCCCCCGAAAGCGGAAGTAAAAACGCGCTTCAGAGCAGCCGCACGACAATCGCGCCGACGAACGCGAGCGCGAGCCACGTTGCAGCCGCGGCGGCGAGCTAGGCCATCACGTCAGTTTTCCTTCGGATTGCAGCAGCCGCTCGGCCAACACAGCAGTCGCACTGGCGCCTCTTTGCCAGCAGGCAGTTTATGGGTAGCCGCTAAAGGTGTCGAGGCGGAGGCCGCTCTTGACTGCGCGCCCATCGCCGAGCCGATGCAGTCGACCTCACTTATGCTTCGGATCAATGGGCTATCCGCTCGCGCGGAAGTCGCTGCGGCAGTGGCGTGGCCCGATACGATAGCGCGATGGGACGTCCTGTCTTGCGATGAGGGGTGCCGGCGCGCGCATCAGGCGCGGAATGCGGTTTTGCCGGTGCCGCGATAGAGCACTGCCGCCTGCGCCTCGGTCGCCGCCTTGTGGAAGGCGACGCCTTCCGGATCAAGATCGACGTTGGGACGCGGCTCTGCGGCAAAGTTTTTGTGCTCATCGACGCCGCGAACCAGCGTCGCGCTGTCCTTCGCGCCGACCGCCTGGCGCACGTGGGTCGGCACGTAGCGGATGGCCAGCCCGATGCGCCGATCGTCCGACCGGTTTGGCGCCGAGCCGTGGAACAGCAGGACGTGATGCAGCGATGCCTGGCCCGGCTCGAGCTCGGCATAGATCGCCTTCGCCTCGTCGACCTCGACAGCGATCTCCTGTCCGCGCGTGAGCAGGTTGTCCTGGTGGAAGGTGTCGGCGTGCTCGACCTGCGCCTTGTGGGTGCCGGGGATGAACTTCATGCAGCCCGACACCTTGTTGGCGGGCGACAGTGCGATCCAGGCCGTGCATACATCGGGCGACGACAATCCCCAGTAGGTCGCGTCCTGATGCCAGGAAACAAAGCCGGGGTCGCGCGGCTCCTTGATGAAGAACGACGTGCTCCACACCAGCAGGTTCGGACCAAGCACATCCTCGACCGCGTCGAGAACACGCGGGTGGCGCATCAGGTCATTGATCCAGGGGAACAGCAGGTGCGATTTGTGGCGCATCTCGCCCTTGATCGGGCCGCCGCTCTTGCTCTCATAGGCTTCAAGCTCGCGACGACAGGCGGCGACCTCATCCTGCGAGAGCACATCCACCGGCAGGTGATATCCTTTGGCGTTGTAGGCTTCGACCTCAGACGCGGTGAGCACCTTCGACATCTTCAGTTCCTCCAGAGGCTATCGGTTCTTGGTCTTGCTGCCGTTTTGAGCGTTGGAGCGCATCCGGCGAAGTGGGCATCGCTTCGCAGCAAGATTGCGCGACAGACCTGGAGATTGGGAGGAGCCCGACGACCCGTCAAGGCGTACCGACCGGGTAACGGCGTGATCCATCGGACCGATCGGCAAGACCGGCACATACCGATTGAAGGCTCCATCAAGCTGACATACGCTCGATCTATCGTCGGCCACGCACAAGCATGGCCGGCGCAATTTTGGATCGCCGCGCGCGCGCATCGCGACCGTGGCGGAAATCCTTAACGGGAGGGCACGCCGATGACCACTCGCCGAGAATTTCACAAGACAGCCGCGCTGGCGGCCATGGCCGTCGTAGCTGCGCCCGCCGTCGGCCGCGCCCAGGCCGCGCATAAGTGGAAAATGCAGTCGCTGTGGCAGGCCGGATCGGTGAACCAGAAAATCTTCGAAGACTGGACCAGGAAGGTCAAAGAGATTACCGGCGGCCGCATCGAGATCGAGCCGCTCGCCGTCGGCACGATCGTCGCCTACACGGAAACCCTTGGCGCGATGCGCGATGGCGTCCTCGACGCACATCACAGCGGCGCCCCATATGCCTCGGGACTAGAACCAGGCCTGGCGCTGCTTGGCGATCTCAACGGCGGCTTCGAAAACCCCTACCAGATGCAGATGTGGTTCGAGTACGGCGGCGGCATCGAGCTTGCTCGCGAGATCTACAGGCGTTTCAACACGCAGTATGTCGGGCCGGTGTGGTGGGGCGTCGAATCGGTGCCGTCAAGGAAGCCCCTGCGCACGCTCGCCGACTTCAAGGGCGTCAAAATGCGTGTGCCGGAGGGGCTCGGCGCCGAGATATGGCGCCGCGCGGGCGTCGGCGTCGTCACGTTGCCGGGCAGTGAAGTCTATACGGCGCTTGAGCGCGGCGTGATCGAGGCAACCGACTGGGGAACGCTCGGGATGAACAACGATCTCGGCTACCACAAGATCGCAAAGTTTCCCATGTATCCGGGCTTCCATTCGATGCCGTGCGCGGAGGTGGCGGTCAACATGGCCAAGTGGAACGCGCTGTCGCCGGATCTCAAGGCGCTCATGGAGATCGCAGTGCGCGACTTCGCGCGCGACATGGTGCAGCGCATCAGCCTGGAGGACATGAAGGCAGCCGAGCAGGCCAGGGCGGCCGGCATCGAGCTCGTCAACTGGAGCCCCGAGGAGCGCCAGAAGTTCCGACAACTTGCGGAGCAATCCTGGGCCGATTGGGCCAAGAAAAGCCCGACCGCCAAGAAGGTCTATGACAGCCAGGTCGCCTTCCTGAAGAAGCTGCAACTTCTGTAGTCGGGCGGCCATTTGCCGCGGGCAGCGCTGAAAGCGCGTGTTTTGCCGGAGGCCGCCTTTACGTGTCGCGCACGCTCTGCAGCCTGCAACCTTGCCACGCAGATGCGCGACCCCGGTTCCTTCGATCCGGCCACCGGGGCCCAGCGCGTGCCGCGCTGCGCCTGCGACAAGCTTGCGAGTTGGATATGTGACTAGGAGCCACTTCTGCTGGGTGGTGGGCCGGCGGTCTACCGGCGCCCTCAAAAAGTCCTGCCGATGAAGCTGCCGATCATCGACCGCATTTCTCTCAAGCTCGGCCATGCGCTGAGCCTGCTCTTCTCGTCGCCGTCGCGCTCACGGTCTACGAAGTCGTCATGCGCTACGCGTTCAATGCGCCGACCGTGTGGGTGCATGACATGGTGATCGTGGTGAGCGCCGTGTGCTTCATCTTCGGTGGGCCGCTGGCCTCGCAGCAGCGCAACCACATTCAGATGGCGTCTTATTTCGACCGGGCCTCTCCGCGGGTCCGTGCCGCGCTCGACCAAGTCTGCCACGGATTGGGAGCGGTGTTTCTGGCGCTGTTTCTTTACGGGGCGCTCAAGGTCGCGATCCCCTCCGTGGAGCTGATGGAAACCAGCGGCCGCGCCTGGGACGTTCCGATCCCCGCATTCTTGAAATCCGCGCTGGTGCTCGGCGCCGCCCTGATGCTGGCGCAGACGCTGTCGCACCTGTGGCATCGCCGGCCGCAACGCCCCGATTTCCCCGACACGATCGTATGAGCATCGAGGTTCTCAGCCTGCTGATGCTGCTGATCACGATGCTGCTGCTCGGCATCGGACTTCCCTTTGCTTACGCCACCGGACTTGTCGCCTGCGGGTTCGCGCTTGCTCTGTTCGGACCCAACGCGCTGACCATCGTGGCGAGCCGCACCTACAGCTTCATGTCGGAATTCGTGTTGGCCTCGGTGCCGATGTTCATTCTGATGGCGTCCCTGCTCGAACGATCCGGCGTCGCTCAGGAGCTGTTCAAGGCGGTGCACGTCTGGGCCGGCGGTATTCGCGGCGGCGTCGGTGTCGCGACCATGCTCATGGCGGTGCTGGTGGGAGCGACGATCGGTGTGATCGGCGGCGAGGTGACGCTGCTCGGAATCGTCGCGCTGCCGCAACTGTTGCGGCTCGGCTACGACCGCAAGCTTTCGATCGGGATGGTGTGTGCCGGCGGCGCGCTCGGCTCGATGATTCCGCCGAGCCTGATCCTGGTCTTCTTCGGCCTCGCCGGCAATGTCTCGATCGGCGATCTCTTGCTCGCCGCCATCGTGCCGGGCTTGCTGATGGCGGGCTTGTACTGCGCCTACATTCTGGTGATCTGCAATATCTACCCGTCGATGGGGCCGAGCGCGCCGCTGGCCGAGCGCAACATACCGTTGTTGCAGAAACTCCGGCTGTTGCAGGGCCTCCTGTTGCCCTCCCTCATCGTCGTTTGCGTGATGGGCAGCATCTATGCGGGCTTGGCGTCGGTGACGGAATCCGCCGCGCTCGGCGTGGTCGGCGTTTTGTTCGCCGTATGGGTCCGCGGCGAGCTGAGTTGGCGCATGTTGTGGGAATCGTTGACGACGACGATGGCCACCTGCGGCAGCGTGTTCTGGCTGGTGTTCGGCGCCAACGCGCTGATCGGCGTCTACAACCTGATGGGCGGCATCGCCATGGTGCAAGGCATGATGAAGGGGCTCGACCTCGCCCCCATCATGATGGTCTTTGTCATGATGGCGATCTGGGTGGTGCTCGGCACGTTCCTCGAATGGATTGCCATCATGCTGCTGACATTGCCGATCTTCCTGCCGATCATCAAATCGCTTGGCTACGATCCGGTCTGGTTCGGCATCCTGTTCAACATCAACATGCAGATCGCTTATCTGTCGCCGCCGTTCGGAGGCGCCTGCTTCTTCCTCAAGAGCGTGGCCCCGCCCGATGTCACCATGGAGGAAATCTTTGCATC
The DNA here is from genome assembly GCA_963788095.1 of uncultured Alphaproteobacteria bacterium. Classification (GTDB taxonomy): domain Bacteria; phylum Pseudomonadota; class Alphaproteobacteria; order Rhizobiales; family Xanthobacteraceae; genus CAVTXS01. Next base: position 20,506 of record CAWBFP010000023.1, read on the forward strand.
GTGCTGGCCGTGGATGGGACTGCAACTCATTGCGCTCATCCTGGTCATGGTGTTTCCCGAAATCGCGCTGTGGCTGCCGCGCATAGCGGGATGAGCGGCAGTTGTCATGGCGTTACTCGGCGAGGGCATTCCAGTGGTGTTTGTGCACAGCCGCGCCGCTCCCGCTGGGGCTAAGGCGTGCACACATGTCCGCTCGTGATTGTCGGGTGGGAGAGCGGCAGGTAAGGCGGGCACGGCCTCGTGCTCCCTCCCCCCTTGCGACCCCCTTGCGGGGGAGCGCTGGGGAGGGGGGTATTCGCGAAATCAGAATTGGCCCTTACCCCCCTCCCTGTCCCTCCCCCACATGGGCAGGGGAATCGCATGTGAGCTGGAATAAGGTGTTGCAAACGCGAGGAAACTGGATTCTGAGGGCGTCTCCTGATTGGCGAGGAGACAGCGATGCAGCGGTTTGCGGAATGATTTTCGGATTTGCCGGATCCGCGCGCGGACAATGCACTGCACGATTTGACGGAGATTTTGTTCATTGCGTTGATGGCGACGCTGTGCGGGGCAACCAGTTGCACCGACATGGCGCTGTTTGCGCGCATGAAGGCCTATCTGTGGAACGACGTGCTGGTGCTCAAGCACGGTCTGCCGAGCCACGACACGTTCAGTCGTGTGTTCCGCCTGCTCGATCCGCAGGCCTTCGAAGCAGCCTTCCGGCGCTTCATGAAGGCGTTCGCGCAAGGCGCGAAGATCAAGCGACCGAAGGGGGTGATCGCGCTCGATGGCAAGGCGCTGCGGCGCGGCTACGAGCGCGGCAAGAGCCACATGCCGCCGGTGATGGTCACGGCCTGGGCGGCGCAGACGCGTATGGCCTTGGCCAATATCCTGGCCCCGAACAACAACGAAGTCGCCGGCGCCCTGCAACTGCTCACGCTTTTGCAGCTCAAAGGCTGCGTGGTAACAGGCGATGCACTGCACTGTCACCGCGCCATGGCCAAGCTCATCGTGGAGCGCAGTGGCGATTACATCCTGGCGGTGAAGGACAATCAGCCCGCGCTCTTTGCCGACGCCAAGGCGGCGATCAATGCGGCGGCACGCAACGGCAAAAAATCGGTCAAAACGACCGACGCCGCTCATGGCCGCCAGGAGAAGCGCGAGGCCCTGGTCGCCCCGGTCAAGGACATGGCGCAAAAACACGACTTTCCAGGTCTCAAAGCGGTTGCCAGGATCACCAGCAAGCGCGGCAAAGACAAGACCGTCGAGCGCTACTTCCTGATGAGCCGCAACTACAGTCGTCAGGACGTCCTGCGCATCGTGCGCGCGCACTGGACCATCGAAAACGGCCTGCATTGGCCGCTCGACGTCACCTTGGACGAGGACCTGGCGCGCAATCGCAAGGACAATGCTCCAGCCAATCTCGCCGTTCTCAGGCGCTTGGCCCTCAACGTCGCACGAGCCCATCCAGACAACACAACGTCGCTGCGCGGCAAGCTCAAGCGCGCCGCATGGAACGATGCCTTCCTTTTCGAACTCCTTGGTCACATGCGATAGCCCTGCCCACATGGGGGGAGGGAACGCTGGAGCGACGGCTCCGCGAGAACGCAAGCGCAATTTAAGCTGGGCGGACGGCGACTGGACGGCGCGGTGCGCGGCTCGTTGCGAAGATAAGCGGGTCACGGGTTCTGGGTCATTTCGATGTCCGGCAGCTTCCAGGTCTTGTCGAACAACGGCTTCTGGGGGCCGTAGAAGCGGAACAGGACTTCGAACTCTCCCGTGGGATTGGTGGGAACCCAGTTCGATTCCTTGCCCGCCGGCGCCTTGGGCCCGAAGTAGACGTCGACCGAACCGTCGGCATTCTTTTGCAGCCCCGGACTCTGCGACGAGCGACTTGCCCATTTCTGGTCGCGGATGAGGGCGTGGGTCGCGCGATCGTAGACCGTTGCGGACCAGTAGAGCTTGACCGGTGCGTTCGCCGGCACGGTGAGGCGATACGTGCTCGCGCCATTGAGGTGCCGACCGTTCTTGTCCTTGATCGTCATCAGATAGAACTGGCCTTCGCCCAAGTGCTTGGGCGAGAAGAAGGCGAAGGTGAAAACAAGCCCGCGGTCATTGACCGCATAGGCCTGGGGGTCGGAAAAGCCTTCCTGTACCTGCTTGATGTAACCCGGCAAGGCCGGCAGCAGCCACCGGCTCGTGTCGAAATAGGGAGGCGCGGTGGCGAAGACGTCCTCATACCGGCTTTCCAGAAGGGCTTTAGCCTCGCGGACGGCCGCGTTCAGGATCGCTTGTGTTTTTTGGTCGGGGTCAAACGGTTTACCTCGTTCGATGCCGATCGACTTGAGCATGTCGATCATCGCCCGGTCGCGAGCGAGCCAGGGATTCTGCTGCACGACCCTGTCGAGCGATTGGAAGAAGCGCAGATCGTAGGGAATCGTGGCGTCATAAACGATGTCGATCGCGTCGACGAAGACCGTCGTTGGCGGGCTCGCCGCCTGCGACAACGGGTAGACCTTGATGCGCCGGCCATAGGCCGTCGCCTTGGCCACGTCCGCGTCGCTGCCGCTCGCGAGAATGGAGCGCAGCAGAGCGTATCCTTGGTAGGTCTCGGACGGCAGGACGATGTAGCCGTCGGGCGCCTTGCCGTTATAGTCCGGCGACAGGACAAGGTATTTGCCGCCTTTGCCCTTGTCGACGCCGGCGGGCCCGACATCCTCCAGCGGTACCTGCCAGAGGTCCATGATGGTGCCGTTGATCGACCCTTCGTCGGCCGGCGGGATCTCGATCACCACCGGCCCCACTTCCTTCGTGTCGAAGAACGGCATGAGGTAGATCGAATCCGGGTTAGGTGTGAGCGTCTGGTTCTTCCAGTCGGGCAGGCGCGACCAGAACACGATCTGGTTTGGCTTGCCCTTGGCCTTGTTGATCATCTCCTGCAGCATCAGGTCGTAGTTCACCGCAGGCATGCCCCAGATGACGGCCTCGACTGCGCGCCGCTCGATGGTGCGGCGCGCGAGATCGTCTGACGAGAAGGTTTGCGCATCCGCCGATACGCCCGCGCCGATCAACGCGAGTGCCGCGACAACAGTTCTCTTCATGGCCAACCTCCACATCCTTTCTGCTACGAAGAGCAAGGCTGTCGATCGAAAACGGATCGTCGGGAGCCCGGTCCAGCGCAGGGAGATTTATTTGTGTCAACAGGATACGCCTTGGCGCCGGGGCGGCAAGTGACGGCGCCGGAAATGGCGGTAGCCTTCGAGAGCTGAGCGGAAGGTTCGGTTGGGGGCACACCGCGACACATGGCGATGTCCGCTCCTACATCAGCTCGTGGAAGTAAACCGGAAGAGATAGGCTCAATCTGCGACTTGTCGCTCGTGACCCCACTTCGGACGCTGGGTGTTGGACCCGGAGTTGTGTAGCGTAGGTATGATGGCCAACACTTTGGTTGAGGCCGTACAGCGGCAGAATGAGCTGGGGAACGGTTGGCCGCCGGAAAAAACGGTCGGATACGGGAGGAGTAGATGAGTATCATGCTTCAACGGCGCGGCGCGCTCCTGCTCGGCAGCGGGCTGCTGGCAGGGCTGGCGATCATCTCCGGTGCAGATGCGCAGGCCAAATACAAGGAGCCGACGGCACTCGTCGAGCAAGTGAGGACCGGCAAGCTGCCGGCCGTCGACCTGCGACTGCCGGAACAGCCGCTCCTCGTTCCGGTCGAAACCGTCGGTCAATATGGCGGTGTGTGGCGCCGCGCATTCCTCGGTCCGGCCGACGCCAACAACTACGTCCGCGTGGTCTTCGACTCGCTGTTCCGCTTCTCGCCGGACGGCGACAAGATCGAACCCAAGATCGCGGCTGGAGCCGAGTCCTCGGCCGACTTCAAGACCTGGACAATCACGCTGCGCAAAGGTGCCAGATGGTCCGATGGCGCGCCTTTCACTGCCGATGACATCCTGTTCTGGTACAAGGATGTTCTCCTGAATAAGGATTTGACGCCAACGCTGCCCGGCTGGATGCGGAATGCCGACGGCACTCCGGCTATGGTCGAAAAGGCCGGTGATTTTGCGGTCAAGTTCTCGTTCAAGGAACCCGCAACGTTGTTCCTGACGGCCCTGGTCGCGGCCGATGGCGGCGATCGTACCTATGCGGCGTTCCTGCCAGCGCACTACCTGAAGAAATTCCATACCGCCTATGCGAGCAAGGACGATCTGGACAAGGCAATCCAGGCCGCAGGCTTCAAGACCTGGACCGAACTTTTCGCCAACAAGAACGCGCCCCCGGAGAATGTCGAACGGCCGAGCATGGCCGCCTGGGTCCCGACCAGCCGGGTCAGTGACCCGGTGTTCACGCTTCGCCGCAACCCCTACTTCATCGGCGTCGACAAGGACGGCAACCAGCTCCCCTACATCGACGAAGTCCGGTTCACTTATTTTGCCGACGTTCAGGCGCTGAACCTGGCGGCGATCGCCGGCGATTTCGACATCCAGGAGCGTCACATTCAGATGAGCAACTACCCGGTGTTCAAGGATCAGGAGAAGGCCGGAAAGTACAAGGTCATCACCTGGCCCACGTTCGGTGGCGCCGACGCGGTCGTGATGTTCAACCAGACCTACAAGGCCGATCCCGACATGGGTCGGCTGATGGCCACGAAGGATTTTCGCATTGCGATGTCGCACGCCGTCGATCGCGATCAGATCAGGGAGTCGGCGTTCCTTGGCCTTGGCGAGGCGCGCCAAGGTGTTCCGGCGCCATGGCATCCGTATTTCCCCGGCGACGAATACGCCAAGAAATACACCGCCTATGACGTCGCAAAAGCCAACAAGATGCTGGATGACCTTGGACTCACCAAGCGCGATGCCCAAGGCATCCGCCTGCTGCCGAACGGCAAGCCTGCCACGCTCGAGATCAGCGTCGTGCCCGCCTTCGGATCCTGGCCGGACGTGGCACAACTGGTGGCTAAGGATTGGGAAAAGGTCGGCATCAAGACCATCGTGCAGATCCGTGAACGCGCATTGCATTTCAAGATGCGCGATGCAAACGAACTCATGACGGAAATCTGGAATGACGATACGACGGCTTTCCCGTTCACGGGCAATGCCAAGGTGGACGTGCGCAATTCGGTGATCCTGACGCTCGGACCGCTGTTCACCCAATGGTACAACAGCAAGGGGAAGGAGGGCGTCGAGCCTACCGCAGAGGTCAAGAGGATCATCGAGCTGGTCGACACCGCCCGCACCGTTGGAACGGAAGGCCAGATCAAGGCGGCCCAGGAGCTGTTCAAGATCTGGGCGGACCAGGTCTACGAGATCGGGATCGTCGGCCTTACCCCCATGATTCAGGGTGTGGTGGTCGTCAACAACCGGATGAGGAACGTTCCGGCGCGGCTGGGAAATGACTGGCCGCTTCGGACGCCGGGAAATGCGCGCCCGGAGCAGTTCTTCTTCCAGCGCTGATCCGCGAGCTTCACGCACGCGCCTTAGGCGCGTGCGTGATCTCTGATCCGATCACTGCCGAGAGATCAAATGGCGCGTTTCATCGTCCATCGCCTGATGTTGCTGCCGCTGCTTCTGATCATTTTCTCGGTGATGGTTTTCGCGATCGTTCAAGCTCCGCCCGGTGACTTCCTGACCTCATATGCAGCCACACTGGCGTCATCGGGCTCATCGGTAAATCTCGAGCAGTTGGAGGCCCTGCGCGCCCAGTACGGCCTCGATCAGCCTGTCGCCGTCCAGTACTTCAGGTGGATGGCAAACCTGCTGCAGGGCGACCTCGGCCTGTCGCTCGAATACCAGCGGCCCAACATCGACCTGATTCGCGAGCAGCTCGGATTGACGCTGGCGCTGGCTGCATTCAGCTTCGTGCTGACCTGGGCGATTGCAATCCCTGCCGGCATCTATTCGGCGACCCATCAACGGTCGTGGCTCGACTATGTGCTGACGGTCTTCAATTATGTCGGCGTCGCCACGCCCAATTTCCTGCTGGCACTGGTCTTGATGTGGCTTGCATTCTCCTACTTCGATATCGGCATTACGGGATTGTTCTCGTCGGAAATGGCGAGCCAGCCATGGAGCGCCGCCAAGGTCGTCGATCTTTTGAAACATATCTGGCTTCCCTCGTTGGTGCTCGCGATTGCCGGCACCGCGCGCCTGACGCGCGTGATGCGCGCCAACCTGCTCGACGAGCTCAATAAGCCCTATGTGATGACCGCGCGCGCCAAGGGACTGTCCGAATGGCGCGTCGTGATGCGCTATCCGGTGCGGCTGGCATTCAACCCGCTGATCAGCACGATCGGCTGGTATCTGCCGCAACTGTTCTCGGGCAGCCTGATCGTTGCGACCGTGATGAACCTTCCCAATATCGGCCCGCTGTTGCTTCGCGCACTGGTCAATCAGGACATGTATCTCGCCGGCGCGATCCTGTTGATCTATTGCTTCCTGACGATCGTGGGGACGCTGCTTTCCGACATTCTGCTCGCCGTTATGGATCCGCGGATCCGGATGGAGAAATAGAATGACACTGTCGACCGCCGCGAGTGAGGCGGCCGAAGCGCGCATCTCGGTCGCCTCCAACTGGACGCTGGTGTGGTGGCGTTTCCGCAAGCATCGCCTTGCGATGATCAGCAGTGTCATCCTGCTGATTCTGTATGCGGTCGTGCTGTGTCCGGATTTCTTCAGTACTCAGGATCCGGAGCACACCGAGGCGAGACAGGCGTTCATTCCGGTGCAAGGAATCCATCTGTTCGATGGTGCACGGATCGATCCCTGGGTCCCGGCGATCGTCGGCAGACGCAATCCGGAGACATTGCGCATGGAATGGCGTACCGATCCTTCCAAGAAGGTTCGTATCGGCTTTCTGGTGCCGGGCAAGGAATACAAGCTTTTCGGGCTGATCCCCGCCAATCGGCATCTGGTCGGCGCGCTTGATCAAAGCGAGCGAATCTTCCTGTTGGGCTCCGACCGGCTCGGGCGCGATCAGTGGTCGCGCATCATGCACGGCACGCAAACATCCATGACGATCGGATTGGTTGCGGTGACGCTCAGCGTGATCCTGGGCATCGTTCTTGGCGGCATTTCGGGTTATCTCGGGGGCTGGGTCGACCAATTCATCCAGCGGCTGATCGAGCTGCTGCAATCGGTGCCGACGATCCCGGTATGGCTTGCTCTCTCGGCCGCGTTGCCGCGGGACTGGAGCCCGGTGCAGGTCTTCTTCGCGATCACGGTGATCCTGTCTCTGATCGGATGGACGACTTTGGCACGCGAGGTTCGCGGCCACTTCCTCGCCGTGCGCGAGGAGGACTTCGTCATGGCTGCCGAATTGGCCGGATGCAGCCGCGCACGGGTCATCTTGCGACACATGGTGCCGACCTTCCTGAGCCACATCATCGCCACGTCGTCGCTCGCGATCCCGGCGATGATCATCAACGAGACGTCGCTTTCCTTCCTCGGATTGGGCATCAGGCCGCCTGCCATCAGCTGGGGCGTGCTGCTGCAGGAGGCTCAGAACATCCAGACCCTGGCCCTTGCGCCGTGGCTGCTGATTCCCGGACTGCTCGTCATTGTCACCGTTCTGGCCTTCAATCTGGTCGGCGACGGTCTGCGCGACGCCGCGGATCCCTATGGCAAGTAACGTCCCATTGGCATCGCCGCTGCTTCGCGTGCGCGATCTGCACGTCAGCTTCGCCCTCGATGAAGGGCTCGTCCGCGCCGTCGACGGCGTGAGCTTCAACGTCATGCCCGGCCGCGTCACCGGAATCGTCGGCGAAAGCGGCTGCGGCAAGAGCGTGACGATGCGGGCGATCCTGCAGCTGATCGACGAGCCGGGCCGCATCGAGAGCGGCGAAATACTATTCGAATGCCGCACCGGTGCCGCCGACCGCAGCAGCTTCGAAACCATCGACTTGAGCAAACTGCCGCGCCATGGCGCGCGGTTGCGCGCCATCCGCGGCGCCGAGATCGCCCTGATCCCGCAGGAGCCGATGGCCGCCTTCAGTCCGGTTCACACCGTCGGCGATCAGATCATCGAGGCCATCCTGCTGCATCAGCGCCAGTGGCGGATGAACGGCGGCAAATTGAGCTATCAGGACGCGCGCGAGATCGTGGTCGGCCTGTTTCGCGACGTCGGCATTTCCATGCCGGAGCGGAGGGTCGACGCCTATTCCTGGCAGTTGTCGGGCGGCCTGCGGCAACGGGTCATGATTGCCATGGCGCTCAGTTGCAAACCGCGCCTGCTGGTCGCCGATGAGCCCACGACGGCTATCGACGTGACGACACAGGCGCAAGTCCTGGCGCTGTTGCGGGACGTGCAGCGCAAGCACGGCACCGCGATCATCTTCATCACCCATGATCTCGGCGTTATCGCGCAGATGGCGAATGATGTCGTTGTGATGTACCTGGGTCGGGTGGTGGAAACAGGGCCGGTGGATGCCATTTTTCATGCGCCGAAACATCCCTATACGCGCGCGCTGCTGCGCTCGATACCGAGCATCATCGGTGAGACGCACGTTGATTTGCCTACCATCGCGGGAAGTCTGCCGCATCCCTTCAATCGGCCGCCTGGATGCCCGTTTCATCCACGCTGCCAGGAGATCATCGGGCCGGTCTGCTCAGCGAGCGTGCCGCAACTGAAATCGCTCGCCGGCGGACAGGGGGTGAGCTGTTTTCTGCATGAAGATCTATCGGACACACGATGACGTTGCCTGTTGCACGGGCTGCGGCCAAGCCACTTCTGCAGGTCAGGAATCTGCGCAAGTTTTTTCCCATCACCGCCGGTTTCTTTCGCAGCGCGGTCGGGCAGGTCCGCGCTGTCGAAGACGTCAATTTCGACGTTTACGCCGGGGAAACGCTCGGCCTCGTCGGAGAGAGTGGCTGCGGAAAGACGACGACGTCGCGCTGCATCATGCGCGCCATCGAGCCGACGTCGGGCCAGATTCTGTTTCGCCGAAAAAACGAGGAGATTGTCGATCTCGCTCCCATGACGCGCAGCGAGCTGCGGCCATTGCGAGCGGAAATCCAGATGATCTTTCAAGACCCGTTCGGCTCGCTCAATCCGCGCATGACCCTGTTGGACAACGTCGGCGAGCCGCTGTTGGTCAATGGCATGACGAACAGGGCGGAGCGCACGGATCGCGTCGCCGAACTGCTGCGGCTCGTCGGATTGCGCACGGAGTTCATGCACCGCTTTCCCCATGCGTTCAGCGGTGGACAGCGACAGCGCATCGGCATCGCCCGCGCGCTATCGACCAATCCACGTCTGATCGTCGCCGACGAACCAGTCTCGGCGCTGGACGTGTCGGTGCAGGCGCAAGTTCTCAATCTGTTGCTCGACCTGCGATCGCGCCTGGGATTGACATTTTTGTTCGTGGCGCACGATCTGTCGGTCGTACGCCACATCTCGGACAGAGTGGCGGTCATGTATGTCGGCCAGCTGGTCGAATTGGCTCCGGCCAAGGCTTTGTTCAGCAATCCCCGCCATCCCTATACTGCCGCGTTGATGCGCGCGGTACCGGTTCCCGATCCGCGCGTTGTTGTCGCAGACGCCGGCTTGAAGGGGGAAGTTCCGAGCCCCGCGAATCCACCTGGCGGATGCTATTTCCATCCACGATGCAAATTCGCCGAAGTCCGCTGCCAACGGGAAACCCCCGCATTGCGCGAGGTGGCGCCGGGGCGTTTCGTCCGCTGTCACTTCGCCGAGAAGCTCGATCTGCCGACATCGCCGGTGTGATCGAATCGCGACCGTTTGTTGCGGATCGTGGCGGTCGACTTCGCACGTCCTCGACTTCGGCATCGACGAGGGCCGCAGCCCGGCTTCGTGCGCTCGAATCCTTCCTCCGAACGCCAGTGGCAGAGCCACGGCGCCGAAGGGCAGAGGCGGCCGATCGAGACCACGCGCACGCGGCGGTCGGGCACCACGCAGGACATCGCCAAAACCCTGGGTCCAAGAACCTAGGTCGGGAACCGAATCGGGCGGCAACGCAACGGGCGGGTGGACCCCGTTCCGCCCCCTGCCGGATGAAACGAAGAGGCCGGTTGATCGCAGCGATCCAAAGCCTTGCAGGTTGCAGCTTGCATTGGCTATACGGCGCTCTAGAACCCGCCGCGGGGGGCCGGAGCCTGCGGATTCCTGAAGCGATGCCGACGCCCGGATACGGGCCCGGCCGGACTGCGGCCCGATAGCGATATCGATGCGCGCGCATCGCTGTCGCTCTCGGTTCTTTGGATTTCGCATTTTCGACGGCGAACGGCACCGCCTTCGCCGGAAAGTGCTTGGTGGGACCTCGACCTCAATGCGTGGCGCGCTCGGCGGCCCGCGCGTGCTGTTGCGACGGCTTCGCGAAGTCATGGCGGAGCCGGTCAGCCCGCAGGATCGCCTCGACAAGATCGTGGTGCTGATCGCCGCCAACATGGTGGCGGAGGTCTGCTCCGTCTACGTGCTGCGCGTGGACGGCACGCTCGAGCTTTATGCCACCGAGGGCCTGAAGCGCGAGGCCGTGCACCAGACCGTGTTGCGCGCCGACGAAGGCCTGGTCGGCCTGGTGGCGCGCGAGGCCAGCGCGGTCAACCTGTCGGAAGCCCAGAGCCATCCCGCCTTCTCGTACCGGCCGGAGACCGGCGAGGAGATCTACCACGCGTTCCTCGGCGTCCCGGTCCTGCGCGCCGGCAACACGCTCGGTGTTCTGGTGGTGCAGAACCGCGCCCACCGCACCTATTCGGAGGAAGAAGTCGAGGCGCTGCAGACCACCGCCATGGTGCTGGCGGAGATGATCGCGTCGGGCGAGCTCTCGGCGCTGGCCAAGCCGGGCGCCGAGCCCGCCGTCCGCCGCCGGCTGCAGGCGACCGGGGTCGCGCTTTCCGAGGGGCTCGCGCTCGGCCACGTCGTGCTGCACGAGCCGCGCGTGGTGATCACCAACTTCATCGCCGACGACGTGCAGAAGGAGGTCAAGCGGCTCGATGCCGCGGTCGAAACCATCCGTGCCGACATCGACAGCATGCTCACGCGCGGCGACGTGGCCGACGGCGGCGAGCACCGCGACGTGCTCGAAGCCTATCGCATGTTCGCCTACGATCGCGGCTGGCTGCATCGGATGCGCGAAGCGGTGGCGACCGGGCTGACCGCCGAGGCCGCGGTCGAACGTGTGCAGTCGGACACGCGCGCCCGCATGATGCGGCAGACCGATCCGTATCTGCGCGAGCGGCTGCACGATCTCGACGATCTCGCCAACCGGCTGATGCGCCAGCTCATGGGCCAGGACCATGCGCCCAGCAAGGAGCAGCTGCCGGAGAACGCCATCATCGTGGCGCGCAACATGGGCCCGGCCGCGCTGCTCGACTACGACCGCTCGCGCCTGCGCGGCCTGGTGCTGGAGGAGGGCGGCCCGACCTCGCACGTGACGATCGTGGCGCGCGCGCTCGGCATCGCGGCGGTCGGCCAGATCGACAACGCCGCCGGCCTGGTCGACCCGGGCGATCCGATCATCGTCGACGGGATCTCGGGCGAGGTGCAGGTGCGCCCACCGCCGGATATCGAGCGGGCCTATGTCGAGAAGGTGCGCTTCCGCGCGCGGCGCCAGGCGCAGTACCGGGCGCTGCGCGACAAGCCCTGCGTCACGCGCGACGGCCAAGAGGTCAAGCTCCTGCTCAACGCCGGGCTGTTGGTCGACCTGCCGCATATCGAGGAGACCGGGGCCGCGGGCATCGGCTTGTTTCGTACCGAGCTGCATTTCATGGTCGCGGCCGGGTTCCCGCGCACCAGCGCCCAATATTCGCTCTACCGCGCGGTGCTCGACGCCGCCGGCGAACGCCCGGTGACGTTCCGTACCCTCGACATCGGCGGCGACAAGGTGCTGCCCTATATGCGCGTCGTCGAGGAGGAGAATCCGGCGCTCGGCTGGCGGGCGATTCGTCTCGGGCTCGACCGGCCCGGCCTGCTGCGCAGCCAAATCCGCGCGCTGCTGCGGGCGGCGGCCAGCCGCGGGCTCAAGATGATGTTCCCGATGATCTCCGCGGTCGACGAATTCGACCGCGCCAAGGCCCTGGTGGAGAAGGAGCTGACGCATCTGCGCCGCCACGGCCACGCGCTGCCGGAGCGGATCGAGGTCGGCGCCATGGTCGAGGTGCCGGCCCTGCTCTTCCAGCTCGACGAGCTGCTCACGCGTGTCGACTTCCTGTCGGTCGGCTCCAACGATCTGGTGCAGTTCATGTTCGCGGCCGATCGCGGCAACAGCTGGGTGGCGGAGCGGTTCGATCCGCTCTCGGTCCCCGTGCTGCGGGCGTTGCGCGACATCGTCGACAAGGGCCGGGCGCACGGGAAATCGGTCACCTTGTGCGGCGAGCTCGCCTCCAAGCCGCTCGGTGCGCTGGCGCTGGTCGCGCTCGGCTACCGCTCGCTGTCGGTGACGCCGTCGGCGCTCGGCCCGGTCAAGACGCTGCTGCTCGACGTCGACGCGGCGCGCGCGGGCGCGCTCGTTCGCAAGCTGATCGATGGCCCGGGTTCCCGGGTGCCGTTGCGCGACAGCCTGGTCGCGTTCGCGGTCGCCGAAGGCCTGCAGTTCTGAAAGCGCGGCCATGCTGCAACCGGCCCGATTGGATGCGCTGATCGCCCGCCGGCAGGCGGTCGAGGCCGAGCTCGCCGGCCAACCGGATCGCAAGACCTATGTCAGGCTGTCGCGCGAGTACGCGGAGCTCGGGCCGCTGGTGGAGAAGGTGCAGGCGCTGCGCGCCGCCGCGGCCGAGCTCGCGGATCTCGATGCCCTGGCGTCGGATCCGGCGACCGAGCCGGAGATGCGCGCGCTCGCGGCGAGCGAGAAGGAGGGGCTCGAGGCGCGGCACGCCGTGCTCGAGCAGGAAGTCCGCTTGGCGTTGATCCCCAAGGATGCCGCCGACGAGCGCAACGTGATCCTGGAGATCCGCGCCGGCACCGGCGGCGACGAGGCGGCGCTGTTCGCCGGCAACCTGTTCCGCATGTATGAGCGTTACGCCATGCTGCGGCGCTGGAAAGTGGAGCTGATCTCGCTCAGCGAAGGAACCATGGGCGGCTTCAAGGAGGTCGTTGCGGAGATTCGCGGCGCCGGCGCGTTCGCTCGGCTCAAGTTCGAATCCGGCGTCCATCGCGTGCAACGCGTTCCCGACACCGAGGCATCCGGGCGCATTCATACCTCCACCGCAACGGTTGCCGTGTTGCCGGAGGCAGAGGACGTCGACGTCGAGATCGCTGATGCCGACCTCAGGATCGACACCATGCGGGCGGGCGGCGCCGGCGGCCAGCACGTCAACAAGACCGAGTCCGCCATTCGCATCACGCATCTGCCGACCGGCATTGCGGTCGCCGTACAGGAGGAGCGTTCCCAGCACCGCAATCGCGCCAAGGCGCTCGCGCTGCTGCGCACCAAGCTCTACGACATGGAGCGCGCCAAGCTCGACAACGAGCGCGCGGCCGAACGGCGTGGCCAGGTCGGATCGGGCGATCGCTCCGAGCGCATCCGCACCTACAACTTTCCGCAAGGCCGCGTCACCGACCACCGCATCAACCTCACGCTCTACAAGCTGCCGCAGGTGCTCGAAGGCGAGGCTTTGGGCGAGATCATCGATGCGCTCATAACCGAGCACCAGGCGGCCCTGCTGGCGGCGGAGGAGAGCGAGCCCGGATGAGCGTCCTCGACACGAGGCAGGCGCAAACGATTGCGGATGCCGGACGCGCGCTCGCGCGCACGTTCCGGGCCGCCGGCCTCGAGCGGCCGCAGCTCGACGCGCGGCTATTGATCGGACACGCCCTCGGCCTTGACCGCACGGCGGTGGTGGCGGCCGCGGAGCGTGCGCTGGCGCCATCCGAGCGTCACCGCATCGCCGCGCTTGCCGACCGCCGTCTCGGGCGCGAACCGGTCGCGCGCATCGTCGGGGTCAAGGAATTCTGGGGGCTTCGATTGCGCGTGACGCCGGCGACTCTGGTTCCGCGGCCCGACAGCGAAACCGTGGTCGAAGCCGCGCTTGCCGCGATTGACCAGGGCGGTCCGCGCACGCGCCAGCTCGCCATCGCCGATCTCGGCACCGGGTCCGGCGCGTTGCTGCTGGCGCTGCTGAGCGAGCTGCCGAATGCGGTGGGCGTCGGCACCGACGCCAGCCACGAGGCGCTGGTGACGGCGGCCGACAATGCGCGTCAGCTGTCGCTTGATCGGCGCGCCGCCTTCGTCGCTTGCGATTTCGGTGCGGCGCTCGCCGGCGGCTTCGACCTCGTGGTTTCCAATCCGCCCTATGTCGAGAGCGACACGATCGCGACATTGGAACCCGAGGTCAGGGATCATGACCCCCGCATTGCGCTCGACGGTGGCGCGGACGGCCTGGCGGCCTACCGCAGCATCGCCGCCGACGCTCGCCGACTGATCGCCGCGCGCGGCCAGTTGATCGTCGAAATCGGCGCCGACCAGGCCACCCCCGTTGGCCGGATCCTCGCCGCATTCGGGCTCGAAGTTGCCGCCCCGATCCCCGATCTGGAAGGCATTGCGCGAGTCATTCGGGCCGGTAAGCATATTCCCGACCCTGCGCAAGGCTTGAAAAAAGCACTTGGATTATCGGCGCGGAGCGATTAGGTTGGAGATCAAGAGATGACCCGATACGGGATGGACGATCGTCGACAGGCCCCGAGCACGGCTCGGTTGAGAGCCTCGGATCGAGCAAGGCGAACAATTAGGCTTTAGAGACCCGAAGCAAAGCGGTTCGCCGATTCGGGATATGGGATGCTCCATCGGTTGGGCGCGCAGCCTCGCTGGATGCGGCGCGCAAGGCGGGGGTAGGCAAGGCCGTGGCGGTTGCCGTGGCCCAGGGTTGCTACGGGCATCGTGACAGAAAGGGTGAGGTCGCTTGGGCCACATGTGTGCCGCATTCGGCAATGCCGAGGCGGCGCCCGCAACGGCGTTGCGACCTGAATGCAACCTGCTTCGGGAAGGCGAGAGACTCGCCGCTAAACGGAGGTCGACGAAACGGAAGCCATGAGAAACGGTCAGAACAAGCGTATGCGGGGGCGAAACAACAACCGCAGGGGCCAAAATCCGCTGACGCGGGTTTACGAATCGAACGGCCCCGACGTGAAAATCCGCGGGACGGCATCGCATGTCGCGGACAAGTACATGCAGCTGGCGCGCGACGCGCAGTCTTCGGGCGACCCGGTGGCGGCGGAAAACTACTACCAGCACGCCGAGCATTACTTCCGTTTGATCGCGGCCGCGCAGGAGCAGTTCCGCCAGAGCAATCCCTACTATCGCGACAACGAGCCGCGCGAACAGAATTACGAGGACGGCGAAGACGACGGCAGCGAGCAGCCCGGCATGGTGGCCGGCGAGGCCGGGTTTGCGCCGCGCGAGCAGCAGCAGCCTTACCCTCCGCGCGAGCCCCAGCCCTATATGCCGCGCGACCAACGCCACTTCGGGGGCAGGGATCGGCAGCAGCCTTACGGCGGTCGGCCGCAGCCGCAAGGCGGCGGCAATGACGAGGCTGGCGAGGTCGACCGGCTGCCCGCGTTCGTCACCGGAGCATCGCCGCAACCGGGACAGTCACAGCCGGCAGGTTATGGGCAGAACGGGTTCGACGGCGGTTCGCCCGACCGATTCCCGCTGCACCGCCGCCGCCGCCGCCGGCATGGCGGGCCGCGCCCCGAAAGCTCGGGACCGTCGAGCGAAGCCGGCGATCCGAACCCGGTAGGCGGCGAGTAGAGACGCAAATCTTCAGCGCTGTTGCATCGGCTGGATGGGCGATAGCGCATCGTTGCGGGACGAAGCTGCTCGACCGCGTCGGATCGCGCGCTAAGCAGGTTTCGGTCAGTTGACCAACGGATGCGCCGGGGATGCGGCGTCAGCTTTCGCCACCTGCGGACATGCCGTCGCATTGGCCCTCGGCAGCAATGGGCAAGAGCAGACAAGACGTTATTGCCGGCTACTCGGGCAGCCCTGCTTTCCGCAACCCCTCAGCGAATCTGCTCAAGTCCTCGGATCGGCGCAGCGGCATGAGGTCTCTCAGTTGCGAGATACGGATGTCTGGGGCGAGCCGGCGCAGGCGGGCCATCGCGCGCTCAGCATCTTCACCGCGCCCGGCGAGCGCGTAACTCGCGGACGCCGTGCGCAGGGCTGGTATCCAGTTGGGCTGCTCGCGAAGCGCCTTCTCCGCCCAAGCCGCTGCCTCATCGTAACGGCCCGCGAAGAGATGCGCGAACGCCAGCCCTGAATACATTCCGAACATGAGGGGTTCGAGCGGGCTGAGGCGCATGGCGTGCGTGAGATGTTCGATCGAGAGCTCCGGATCGCCGAGATAGGACCTGGTCCATCCGCTGGTCAGCCAGGCCATCGCGAGATTCGGATTGACCTTGAGCGCGCGATCGATGAACAACGCTCCCGCGTCCAGATCGCCGACCACGCGAACAAGAGCAAACCCGCCACTACACAGAGCCACGGCGTCGTCCTTGGCAAGCTCCACGGCCCGGCGGGCGACGCGCGCCGTTTCTGCCGTCTCCCGCTCTGGATCGGTTACCCGGCCGTTGGCCTTGCGCCGCGTGTAACACCATGACGCCATGCCGAAGGCCGAGGCGTAATGTGGGTCGAGCTCAGTCGCCTTGTAGAAGAGGCGAAGCGCCTCATCGATCGACTCGCGAGTCCACATGTAGAGCTGCGCCTTGCCGCGCAGAAAGTAATCGTAGGCGTCGAGGCTCTCGGTCGGCTTGGCCGTGGCGCGCTTGATCTCCGATTGCTCGACTTTTCGCGCGATGGCTCCGACAACGTTGTTGCTCACCTCGTCCTGCAGGCCAAAGATGTTCTCGAGCGTTCCGTCAAAACGGTCGGCCCAAAGGTGCGCGCCCGTCGAAGCGTCGATGAGCTGCACCGTGATCCGCACGCTGCTTTTGATCTTGCGCACGCTGCCTTCAAGCACGTAGCGCACGCCAAGGTCCCGCCCGACCTGCTTCACGTCGACGGCACGGTCCTTGTAGGTGAAGCTGGAATTGCGTGCGATGACCAGCAACCATTCGATACGGGAAACCGCGACAGTGATGTCGTCGACCATGCCATCCGTGAAATACTCCTGCTCCGGATCATTGCTCAGGTTGGCAAAGGGCAGGATGGCGATCGAGGGCCGCTCCGGAATGGACGGGCCTTTGGTGATGCTGCCGTTCACATCCGGCGGCCCGGGTGCATCTTTGATGCCGACGAGACGATATCCCTGGCCTTGCACGGTCAGCACATAGCGCGGCCCGCCACCGGCCTCGTCCAAGGCCTTTCTCAACGCCGAGACGTGCACCTGGACGTTATTCTCGTCGACGACCGCACCAGGCCAGATCTGCGCCATGAGTTGGTCCTTCGTGACCACTCCGCCCTTGGCCGCGGCCAGAACGCTGAGAAGATCGAGGGCCCGGCCGCCAATTCCGACGAGCGCCCCGTCCCGCCACAGTTGTCGGCGCCCGAGATCGAGGCGGAAGGGACCGAACACAACGTCCTCAGGCGGCATCGCTCGCGACCGTGACGACGGGGCTTCAGGAAATTCAGTTCTGAACCAAGGACTTTAAGAGGCAATATCGGCATGGTCCAGCAGAAGCCGGGCCGAGACGCTGGTCCATGTCGGGAGACCCCACACGAAGGTCGGATCATGGAATGGATTGAAACGGTCATCGTGGGAGGCGGCCAGGCCGGGCTTTCGTTGAGCTACCACCTGAGCCGGTTAGGTCGCCCGCATCTGATCCTTGAGCGTGGCAGTGTCGGCGAAAGCTGGATCAGCGAGCGCTGGGATTCGCTGATGTTTCAATTCCCAAACTGGGCCATTCGCCTGGGTGGATACGGATATCAGAGCGCTGATCCCAACGGCTTCGCCCACAAGGACGAGGTGGTGCGGTTTCTTGAGGACTATGCCGGGCGCATCAACGCACCGATCCGCTGCGGCACGTGTGTCGAAGCGGTGCGACAGCAACCGCGATCCGCGCACTTCTTGATCGAGTCAAGCAACGGCACGCTCGAAGCCGATAACGTCGTGGCTGCGACGGGATCGTTCCACGATCCGCGCATGCCGATCGCGCACGCGGAGCTGCCAAGGAACGTCGTGCAGGTCCACTCCAGCGCGTATCGCAATCCACACCAGCTGCCACCTGGAGCCGTGCTGGTCGTCGGCAGCGGTGCGTCCGGCGTTCAGATCGCTCAGGAGCTCAATGAATCCGGGCGCAAGGTCTACCTCTCGGTTGGGCGCTACCGGCGAACGCCGCGCAGCTATCGCGGGCGGGACATTTATTGGTGGTTCGGCGCGCTCGACATCTGGAACCGCTCGCTTGAGCGGTACCCCGATTTTAGGCGTGGGGCCGTTTTCACCGTGACTGGAGCGGGTGGCGGGCGCGACATCGATTTGCGCCGATTTCCCGACGACGGCATCACGCTTCTCGGACGACTGCGCGAAGTCAACGCCGAAAGGATCGCTTTTGCAGACGATCTTGAGCAGAGTCTGGCCGACGGCGACGCGTGGTTCGAAGATCTTCGAACCGAGATGGACGAATATGCGCGTGAAAACCCCTCGGAGCTGCCGGAAGAACCATCCCCCGGCGAGCCCCCGTCGCGGGCGGGTGCGGCACGCCCGATCGCCGAACTGGATCTAGCAGCCAGCGGAATAAGAGCCGTCATCTGGGCAACCGGGTTTCGGTACAATTTCGACTGGATCAAGCTGCCAGTGCTCGGAGCCTCGGGAGAGCCGCTACAGCAGCGTGGCGTATCGTCCTGCCCCGGCTTCTACTTCCTCGGTCTCAGGCGGATGTTCAACCTGCGCTCCAATCTGTTCGAAGGCGTGGGAGACGATGCGGCCCACATCGCCGAGCATATCAATGCGCGACAGCCCGACTGCGCGAGCCTCGATCCCGTCTGTGCGCGGGATGGGAGAGCGTAAACCGCGACCCGTAGCAACTCGATCGAACACCAGGAGGTTCAAGGTGAATAGCGGTCAGTCAGTCCTCCCGGATGGAGGCGTCCCATGAAAATCATCCGAGTGGAGCCAATCCCTCTCCATATTCCCTTCGCGTCGCCCTTCAAGATCTCGCAAGGAGCAGGCCGGGATGTGCTGGAGGTTGTCATTGTGCGGATTCACACGGACGAGGAGATCGTCGGTGTGGGTGAGACTCAGGCGTGGCGCCGGCAGGGCAGTGCCGAGACTCTCGTCAATCTCGTGAGCACGATCCGCGATCACTTTGAGCCCATTTTGCTGGGTCGCTCACCCTTCGATATCAGCGGGATTCTCTATGCCCTGAACGAAGCGATGCACCACACTCTTTACGCGCAAGCGGCTGTCGGTGACGCGTTGTACGACATTGTTGGCCGGGCATTGCGTGTGCCCGTGCATCGGCTGCTTGGCGGCGAATGCCGACGCCGTATCCGGATCGGTGCCATCCTGTCGATGAAGTCCCGTGTCGAGGATCTGATCGAATCGGCCGAGGTGGCGTATCAGCAGGGATTCCGCCACTTCGGCTTGAAGATCGGCGCCGATCCGGCGCTCGACGTGAAGAACGTAGCAGCGCTCAGGACCCGCTTCGCCGACCGGATTGTGGTGCGCGTGGATGCCAACGGAGCTTTGTCCTACGACGCGGCAGCGACGCTCCTTCGCAAAATCGAGCCGTACGATATCGATGTGGCCGAGCAGCCAGTTGCAATCTGGGACCTCGAAGGCTTGGCCGCACTGAGCCGGGCGACGACGATTCCAATCATGGCAGACGAGTCGGTGTCCACCGAGCATTCGCTGCTCGAGATCATTCGCCGGCGCGCCGCGACCGTTGTCCAGACGAAGATCGCCAAGAATGGCGGGATCTATCGGGTGATGCGGCTCTGACGGCTGCTCTGACCAGATTGATGGCGAAGTGACGGACGACGGCCATGTTTATGGCGCCGTGTCCCTTTCGCAGCCGCGCTTGATCCTCGCCGAAAGTGACGTCGAGTACCCAGTGCAGGCTGTTTTCGATCGCCCAGTGGCTGCGCACGGCTTCGGCGGCACGGGCGGCTGATAGGGTCGCAGAACAGATGTAGTAGCGCGTCTCGAAGCGGCTGCGATCCTTGAGTTCGGCGCGTGCTGCGATCCGCACCAGCGTTGCGATCTGCGGCAGCCGAAGCTCGCCGGGGAAGCGACGATTGCCGTTGAGCCAGTCGACCCGCAAGCCACCGTGACGGTTCTTTGCTCAATGCGGCCGTGTCCTTTGTCGACATCGGTGACGCTTTCCAGCGCGGCGGCAGGCGCGCTCGCAAAGAAGCTCTCGATCTCGGCCCGCGAGGTGGGCTGGTTGTCCTTCACGGCCAGCAGATAGTGGGCTCCGGCATCGCGGCTCGCGGTTGCCACCCGGGCATTGGTCGCAATGGCATCGATCGACACCACAGCATCCTTAAGACCATCATTGACCGCCAGCCGCTCCACCAGGGCCGAATGGCGGTGATCTCGTTGCTCTCTTCGGCAACCGCCTCCTGCCCGAGCACCAAGCGGCTGGTGGTGGCAAAGGCCGATACCAGATGCAGCGCCGCCTTGCTGGCCGCACGGTCGTAACTGCGCCGCGAGGTCTTGCCGTCGATGGCAACAAAGTCCGGCCGATCCGGCCAACTCTCCCGAACCAGGCCGTGAAGGCGGCCGAGAACAGTCCCGGATCAATCCGGTTCATCAGAAGGGTAAGCCAGCGCCCGCCCGGAACCCCATGATGATACGGCAGATAGCGCCGCAGGAACGGCAAGTGCACCTCGCCCCACTCGGCAATCAGCTCATCGTCGTCGCAGTCGCAGATCGTGCCGCACACCACAAGCAGCAGCTCCTGCGGCAACGGCTGCGCAACCGGCCACGGCTCGCGCCGGTCCTCGCTCCTGGCAAAATGATCGAGAAGTGCTTCGTCGCGGCTTCTCAGGCGTCCCAATGACCAGCAGGCTCATGGCGGCGGCTCAGGAGTATCAATGCCGCTCCATGGAATCACCCTTCGGGCAATCGCAAAACCGCGTAACCCGAGTTCAGAGCCCTGAGGTTAGGCCCCAGGCGGTTGTCCCCTCTCTTAACGTGTGGCACGTCCGGCAGGCATTGTTGAACAAGAGCTGGCCGTCGGCGCCCATTGCTTGTGGCTGCGCGACAATGAATTGCGCAGGCGTCACTAGCGCGGCAGCTAACAGAGGAAAGCCGGCCGCTCTCATTTCCAAGCTCTCTGCATCGACGTGGGGCGGAGCAGGCTCAATTTGCCGGACCTGCAGAAATCCTCCGGCTCCAGGATTGCGGCGTGCTGAGGGCCGGTCCCGGGCGTATCAGCCCGGTCCGGAACGCAGCGCTTCTATCGATGATCGTGAGAAGGCCGGCCAACGCAAGCCCGCCGATAATTTCCCAGGTCATGCGGCTCCTCCTGTTGGCGCACGCGACTCTGAGGCGATCAACGTTGCCCGCACCGCGCGCGTGCTGCACAATCGAGCCTCCACAAACCCGTTCCGCGAATCTACCTAGTGACCGCCGGGTCAAAACCCGAACACCTCTTTTGGCGCCTTGCGCCCGCATCCGCCAGGTGCGGACATGATCCGGAGGGTGGTCCGTTGGTCAAGCTCTGGCACTCTGCTTAGAATTTCGCCGAACGCGCAGCACCTCCGGGTGACGGCGCAAGCACCGGCTCGAGCGCCGGCACCAACCGGCGCTTTTCGCGCCGGGCCGGGATTGCCCGGTAGACCTGTTTCGTCGCTTCCACGATATGCACGCCGGCGAACGGCGCCGAGATCGCCGCGCCGGTGCGCTCCCACGCGCGTGCCGACCGCAGGAACCAGTTGCGCGGAATCGGTGGTACGTACAGCGCCTCGCCCCACCCGGTCGGCGTGAACCATGTGTCGCGCAGCAGCGAGGTGATCTGCGAGCGCGAATAGGGATGGCCATGGCCGAAAGGTGTCGTGTCCATGCGCGCCCACAGGCCTCGCCGGTTTGGAACGACGGCCAACAGCCGGCCGCCCGCGGCCAGCACCCGCCATACTTCGCGCAGGACGCTGGCCGGATCGTGCGCCATTTCGAGACCGTGCACGAGCAGCACACGGTCGACCGCGGCGTCGGCGAGTGGCAGTTCGGTTTCGTCCATCAGTGCGGTCAGCGTCGGGCGCGCCGACGGCCACTTGATCACGCCCTGCGCCGCCGGCATGAAGGCGAGACAGCGCTCCGCCTCCTCGCGAAACAGCCCGAGATAGGGCGGCGCGTATCCGATCCCGAGCACGCGCGTCCCGCGTACGTCGGACCAGTTGCGCTTGATGCCGCGGCCGACGAGGCGGCGGGCCACCATTCCGAGCGGCTGTGCGTAGAAGTGGCGCAGGTCGACCACGTCAATGGACATGGCACCTTCCGCACCGGTGCGCGTGGATCATTCGGCGGTTCGCCTCGATGGTCCCGGCCCATGCAATGATGTCATGGCCGGCTCGCCCGGTATTTGGCGTTGCAGCCCGGCATGGTAACGTCAGCGCTCTCAATCGTGGAACCTTTAGCATGCCTGGGAAAACCCACCTGTTCCCCTGTCTGCAGGACAACTATGGCGTTCTGCTGCACGACCCGGCGAGCGGGTCGACGGCCGCCATCGATGCGCCGGAGGCCGCGGCGGTCGAGGCGGCGCTGACGGCCACCGGCTGGAAGCTCACCGACATCCTGGTCACCCACCACCATAATGATCATACGGCCGGTATCCCAGAGTTGAAACGGCGGTATGGTTGCCGGGTGGTCGTGCCGCGCCGGGAGGCCGCCCGGATCGCCGACGCCGATGCCACGGTCGCGGAGGGGGATTCAGTCAGCGTCGGCCAGCTCGCCGGCCGGGTGATCGATACCCCCGGCCACACCGCCGGCCACATCTCGTACTGGTTCGAACCGGACAAGGTCGCCTTCGTCGGCGACACGCTGTTCTCGATCGGATGCGGCCGCCTGCTCGAGGGCACGCCCGAGATGATGTGGCAGTCGCTGTCGAAGCTGCGCAAGCTGCCGGACGATACCCAAGTGTTTTGCGGCCACGAATATACCGCCGCCAACATCGCTTTTGCGCGTTCGGTCGATCCCGACAATCGCGCCTTGATCGCGCGCGCCGAGGAGGTCGCGGCGTTGCGCGCCGCCGGCAAGGCGACCATTCCGGCGACGATTGCGGCCGAGAAGGCCGCCAATCCTTTCCTGCGCGCCGACGATCCGGGCTTGGCAGCAAAGCTCGGCCTGAGCGGGCAACCGCCAGCGAGCGTGTTCGCCAAGCTGCGCGCCGCCAAGGACACTTTCAGGGGGTGATCCGCGCTCCCCGCCCTGGCTGCTGGGAGATTTAGGTTTCTGCCGCGACAAGGCCCCCCTGCCTTTGTTGCGCGCGAGCGTAGCCGCGCGGCTCCGGCATTCGCAACCCTCCCACTGCGTCACCACGACGGTAGGAGCGACCTATGCCCGATCTCACCGCCGCCGAAGTCATCGCGCTGCTCGAGCTTAAGCCGCATCCGGAGGGCGGGCACTTTCGCGAGACCTTCCGCGACCGCCGCTCGATCGACGGCGAGCGAGCAGCTTCGACCGCGATCTACTATCTGCTCGCGCGCGGCGAGCGCTCGCGCTGGCATCGCGTCGACGCCGCCGAAGGCTGGCACTGGCATGCGGGCGCGCCGCTCGCCCTGGAGATCGTCGACGGCCGGGATGCAACGAGCATTCGCCTCGGCCCCGATCTGCGCGCCGGCGAACGGCCGCAGGCCGTGGTCGCGGCACAGGCCTGGCAACAGGCGGCGAGCCTCGGAGACTGGACGCTGGTGGGCTGTACGGTGGCGCCGGGCTTCACGTTCGCCGGTTTCGAGGTGGCGCCGAGCGGGTGGTCGCCACCCGTCAATGCGCCATGAACACCGGCAGCGTGGTCTTGGCCAGGATGTGGCTGGTCGCGCCGCCAAAAATCATCTGGCGCAGCCGGCTCTGGGTGTAAGCCCCCTTGATCAGGAGATCGCACCCGAGCTCGCGCGACTTCTGCAGGATCATCTCGCCGGCGTTCTTGTTGGTCGCCTCCACCGTGATGGCATCGGCGGCGATGCCGTTGCGCCGCAGCGAGCGCGCCAACTCCTCCCCTTCCGGCCCCGGCACCAGCGCGCCGGTCACGGTGAGCACCGTCACCTTATGCGCCTGATGCAACAGCGGCATCGCGAACGTCGTGCAGCGCGCGGTCTCGGTGCTGCGATTCCAGGCGATCACGATGTTGTCGCCGAGCTTGCTCGGCGCCGTCGGTGGCGCGATCAGGATCGGCCGCCCGCTTTCGAACAGCGCCGCCTCGACCGCTGCCATGCTGGAGCCGGCCGGATATGAGCCTGGACGCCCGAATACGACCAGATCGAACACGCGGCCGTAGCTGCCGACGAAGGCATCGCGCGCGGTGTCCGCCTCGGTCCAACCGTAGGACACGCCGCCTTCATCCCGCTGCGGCACGCCGTGCGCCTGCATGAACGTTTCGAACAGCGTGCGGGCCTCTTTGGCGAGCTCGGCATCGCGCGTCTCGGCCACCGCCCAGGCATCGGCGACGATCAGGTCGGCCGCCACGAAGTCGCTGATCGCGGCGCGCAGCGCGAACCCCTCGATGTAGCTCCCGAACCGCTTGGCAAACAGCAGCGCGGTCTCGAGCGTCGCATTCATCAGGTCGCTTTTCTCGGTCGGAATGAGAATCGTCTTCATGCTCACCATCGCCTCCCGCTTTGGTGTTGCAGGTCCCCCGGCGCCGGCGCACGCTCCGCAGTGGAAAATCGGACAGGCGCCCGGACGGCGCGCTCACTCGACGTCCGGCCCGCACGCCCGACGGCATCCACCTTCGACAAGGCGCGCCCAAATCCCCCCATAGGCCGCTTCTATTCGGCATGAGGTTGAAGAAGGCGGCGCCACTTTGCAAGAGTCGTGAACCGCCGCCCTGCCCAAAAGTTGGCCGCTCACGGCCGTCCGGCTTGCCGGCGCAGCATGTGCTTGGCGGCCAGCAATCCGCCGACGGTGATCAGCGCGGCGGCGAGCGCGAGCGACCCGGTCGGCACGGCAAAGCCGGCGGCGACCAGAAACGCGGTCGACAGCACCGGCGCCAGATACGACCCGGCTCCGAGCAC
This sequence comes from uncultured Alphaproteobacteria bacterium, assembly GCA_963788095.1. Lineage (GTDB taxonomy): Bacteria > Pseudomonadota > Alphaproteobacteria > Rhizobiales > Xanthobacteraceae > CAVTXS01. The sequence goes on from CAWBFP010000023.1 coordinate 45,539, forward strand.
GCGGATGTCGCCGTGCTTCACGCCGAAATCCCAGGCATAGAACGCGGCGCCGACCGGTCCGATGCCGAGCGCCAAGACCGCCAGCCACTCGCGAATACTCGCCGGCCACACCGTGTGCTCGAAAAGAAGATGAAAGACGGCCGACAGGACGGCGGTGCATAGGCAAAAGCCGACCACGGCGTCGGTCGGCACGGCGGCAAAACGGCGCGACAGCACCGAATAGATCGCCCACACGAAGGCGGCGACGAAGGCTGCCGCGAACCCCGGGATTGTATTCGGCAGCGAGCGCGAAAGAGTGCCCGCCGTAAAACAGCACGACCGTTCCGGCCAGTCCCAGCAGGGCGCCGATCACGTGGTGCAGGCGCAACCGCTCGCCTGGCAGGAGCGCCGAGAACAGCACGATCAGAAGCGGCCACAGATAGCTGATCAATCCGGCTTCAGCCGGCGGCGCGGTCTTGAGCGCGGTGAAATAGAGCGCGTGGTAGCCGAACAGGCCGCCCACCCCCAGTGCCCATACCTCCGGCGGTTGCCGCAAGGCGGAGATCGCGCCGTGCCTCAGCGGCCAGGTCGCAGCCCCCACGCCGGCACCGATGGCGAAGGTCAGCGCCGCCAATTGGAATGGAGGAAGCTCACCGGAAGCGGCGGTGAACAGCGCCAGCAGCGACCACAGCAGGATGGCCGCGAACCCGACCAGCGTTGCGGTCGCGCGTCGGCCCATGCGGGCGCGCTGCCCGCGTCAGGTCATGACTTGACCGCCGTTGGCCGACAGGGTCGAGCCGGTGATCAGGCCGGCTTCGTCGGAGGCCAGGAATACCACGCAGCGCGCGATCTCCTCCGGCTCGCCCAGGCGTCCGACCGGGATCTGCGGCAGGATGTTCTTCTCCAGCACGTCCTTCGGGACCGCCTGCACCATCTCGGTGTTGATGTAGCCCGGACAGATGGCATTGACCGTGATGCCGGCGCGCGCGCCCTCCAGCGCCAGCGCCTTGGTGAAGCCGAGATCGCCGGCCTTGGCGGCGGAGTAGTTCGATTGCCCGAACTGCCCTTTTTGGCCGTTGATCGACGACAGGTTGACGATGCGGCCGAATTTGCGCGCGCGCATGCCCTCGATCACCGGACGGCACATGTTGAACAGCGAATTGAGATTGGTGTTGATGACCTGGTTCCACTGTTCCGGCGTCATGCGATGGAACGGCGCATCGCGCGTGATGCCGGCGTTGTTGACCAGGACTTCGACCGGGCCGAGATCGGCCTCGACCTGTTTCAGGCCCTTCTCGCAGCTCTCGTACGAGGAGACGTCCCATTTGTAGACCGGAATGCCGGTCTCGGCCTTGAATTTCTCGGCGGCGGCATCATTGCCGCCGTAGTTGGCCGCCACCTTGTACCCGGCGGCCTTCAGCGCCTTCGAGATTGCCGCACCGATCCCGCGCGTGCCGCCCGTAACCACCGCAACGCGTGCCATGTCGCCTCCCTGTCTACGGAGGACAGACGACGGACGACGGACGACAGATAGGAAATTTCTGTCCTTGCGTCTTCCGTCCTCTGTCGTCTGTCGTCCGTCGTCTGATTACCGCTCTACGCACATCGCGATGCCCATGCCGCCGCCGATGCACAGCGTCGCCAATCCCTTCTTGGAATTGCGCTTCTCCATCTCGTGCAGCAGCGTCACCAGCACGCGCGCGCCGGACGCGCCGATCGGATGCCCGAGGGCGATCGCGCCGCCGTTGACGTTGACCTTGGCGGGATTCCAGCCGAGATCCTTGTTGACCGCACAGGCCTGTGCCGCGAAGGCTTCGTTGGCCTCCACCAGGTCGAGATCGTCGATCGACCAGCCGGCCTTCTTGAGCGCCGCGCGCGAGGCGGGAATCGGGCCGGTACCCATGATCGCCGGATCGACGCCGGCATGCGCCCATGACACGATGCGGGCGAGCACCTTCTTGCCGGCCTTGGCGGCATCGCTCGCCTTCATCAGCACGAGGGCGGCGGCGCCGTCATTGATGCCGGAGGCGTTGGCGGCCGTGACCGAGCCCTCCTTGGAAAAGGCGGGCCGCAGCTTGGCGATCGAGTCGAGCGTGACGCCGTGCTTGGGATACTCGTCGGTGTCGACGACGATGTCGCCCTTGCGCGATTTGACCGTCACCGGCGCGATCTCGTCCTTGAACCTGCCGGCCTTCTGGGCGGCTTCGGCCTTGTTCTGCGAGCCGACCGCGAACTCGTCCTGCTGCGCGCGCGTGATCTGATACTTCTGCGCGACGTTCTCGGCGGTCGTACCCATGTGATAGCCATTGAAGGCGTCCCACAGGCCATCCTTGATCATGGTATCGACGAACTCGACGTTGCCCATCTTGGTGCCGTTGCGCAGGTGCGCGACGTGCGGCGCCATGCTCATCAATTCCTGGCCGCCGGCCACCACGATATCGGAGTCGCCGTTGAGGATCGCCTGGTAGCCGAGCGCGACCGCGCGCAGGCCGGAGCCGCACAGCTGGTTGACGCCCCAGGCCGGCAACTCGACCGGAATGCCGGCGCCGATCGAGGCCTGACGCGCCGGGTTCTGGCCCTGGCCGGCGGTCAGGATCTGGCCCAAGATCACCTCCGACACGGCGCCGGGCTCGACCCCCGCGCGTTTGAGGGCCTCCTGAATCGCGACCTTGCCGAGATCATGCGCGGGCAGACTTGCCAGCGCGCCGTTGAATGCGCCGACCGGGGTCCGCGCCGCCCCGACGATGACGATGTCGTCTTTCATCTCACTGCTCCTATGTCATGGGCGGGAACGATAGCGCGGCAGGGTTTGTGTTGTTCAAGCCGCCGCTTTGCAAAGGCCGCCTTCGTCCCAAGGTGATGGGCACTTCGATACAGGTTCCCGCCACCCACCTCAATAGACAGGAAGTAGGGTTTTATGCGTAGAAATGCCACCGCCGGCCGAAAGCCGCGCCATGAGCCGCACAAAGCCTTGGCGGGCCGCGATGAATATGCGTAACTTGGGCGTGGCCCCGATCCACGCATCCGCGGCCTGAAAACCGATCGCCGACCACCATGGCCAAGTCGCAAGACCCGGTCACCATCAAGCGGTACGACCGACGCCGACTTTACCGTTGCGGGATCGGCCGATATGTCACGTTGGCGGATCTCGCCGCCATGGTGGAGGATGAACAGGATTTCGTCGTTGAGGATGCCAAGACCGGCGATGACATCACCCGCTCGGTGCTCATGAAGATCATCCGCGAGCAGGCCAGCCATGGCTAAATCCAACGAACCGGTCACCATCAAGAAGTACGCCAACCGGCGGCTCTACAACACCGGCACCAGCACCTACGTCACGCTCGAGGATCTCGCCGCGATGGTGAAGGGGGGCGAGGACTTCGTTGTCTATGACGCCAAGACCCAGGAGGACATCACCCGCTCGGTCCTGACGCAGATCATCTTCGAGCAGGAGAACAAGGAGGGCGGCCAGAACCTCCTGCCGGTGAATTTCCTGCGGCAATTGATCCGGTTCTATGGCGACGCCATGCAGATCATGGTCCCGCGCTATCTCGAAGTGTCGATGGAATCGCTCACGCGCGAGCAGGAGAAATTCCGCCAGCAGCTGACGCAGACGTTCGGCATGGGCACTTTCGGCATGCTCGAGGAGCACGCGCGCCGCAATATGGAGATGTTCGAGCGCGCCTTCGCGATGTTCGCTCCGTTCGCGCGCCGCGAGAACCAGGGCGGCGAGGAAGACAAGGGATCGCGCGGGTCGGGCGAGCTCGACGATCTCAAGCGCCAGCTCGCCGAAATGCAGAAGCGGCTCGACAAGCTGACCGACGGCGAGAAGTAGCGCGCCGTCACGCCGCGCCGGTACCGGGCGCGATGCGAACGACTTGCACCACCCATTGCATCGATAAAGCGCATGTCGGGGTCACAAGGCCGCCGACGGCGCGCCAAGCCGAACACTTCGACGACACAGTGGTGACCGCCTACGCGACGGGAAGCGGGATCACCGGGAGGATGCCTGCCGAACTTTGCTACGCGACATCGCCTAGATCGCAAATGGGGACCGGCGCAACTCAGTAGCCGAGCGCGCAGCCGTCCTTGCGGTGATCGGAGCCCCCGAGCAGAACACCGCGCTCCCAATCGATCCGAACGATCTGGCCGCCGCCCCAGGGCGATGCCTGCGCCGTCACGGTGTGGCCGCGCGCCTTGAGACCCTCGACCGTCGCGGCCGGCATGCCGCGCTCCACCAGGGTCTGCTCGCCCTCGAAGAAAGCGCGCGGCACGTCGATCGCGGCCTGAACGTCCATCCCATAGTCGATCATGTTGAGGACGACCTGGACGTGGCCCATGGGCTGGTAGTGCGCGCCCATGACGCCGAACGACAGCTCGCAGCGCCCGTCCCGCATCGCCAGCGCGGGGATGATCGTGTGCATCGGACGCTTGCGTGGTCCGATCGTGTTTGGATGCCCCGGCTCGACCACGAAGCAGGCGCCCCGGCTGTGCAGCATGATGCCGGTGTCCTCGGTGCAGACCGCAGAGCCGAATGGATGGTAGAGCGAGTTGATCAGCGAGACCGCCATGCGGTCGCGATCGACCACGGTGAGATAGACCGTATCGCTGCCGGGCGTCGGCGCCGCCGGCATCGTCGTGCGGCGTGCCGGATCGATGCGCGCGGCGAGCTTGGCGGCGAACGCCCGGTCGAGCAGCGACACCGTGGGCGTGCGCATGTGCGCCGGATCGGCAATGTGCGCGTCGCGCACCGCGTAGGCGAGACGCGCGGCCTCGAGCGCCAGGTGGAAGCGCTCGGCACCGATCGGATCAAGGGCGGCGATGTCGAAATGCGCGAGGATGTTGAGCATGACCAGCGCGGTGAGCCCCTGCCCGTTGGGCGGCAGCTCGACCACGTCGAGCCCGCGATAGTTGGTCGAGATCGGCTCCGCTTGCTCGCCGGCATGAGCGCCGAGGTCTTCGGCGGCCAGGAACCCGCCGCGGGCGCTGACCGTCGCGGCGATGTCGCGGGCGACGTGGCCGTGGTAGAAGCCGCGCGCGCCTTGCGCGGCGATCGTCTTCAGGGCGGCGGCAAGCGCGGGCAGCCGCACGACGGTGCCGGTGCGGGGCGCCTCGCCTGCGACCAGGTAGTGTCGCGCCGCGCCGGCGTCGCGGCGCAGCCGCGGCGCCGCGTTCGCCCAATCGTAGGCGACCCGCGGCGCGACCGGGAATCCTTCCTCGGCATAGCGGATGGCGGGCGCAAGCGCGCAATCGAGACCGAAGCGTCCGTGTGCCGTCAGGATCGCCGCCCAAGCCTCGACCGCACCGGGCGTGGTCACGGAATGAATGGAATCGGCGCCGATGGTCCGGACGCCCGACGCGATCAGGTGCTCGATCCGAACGCCGGCGCCGCTGCGCCCCGAGCCATTGTATCCCCACAGCGGCGCGTTCGGGCGCGACACCAGGCAGAAGCAGTCGCCCCCGATCCCGGTCATGGCGGGCTCCACGACGCACTGGACGGCGACCGCCGCGACCGCGGCATCGGCGGCGGTTCCGCCGGCCCGCAATGCCTCGATTGCCGCCAACGTGGCAAGCGGATGGGAGGTCGCCGCCATCCCCTCGGTGGCGATGACCGGCGAGCGCCCCGGCAGATGAAAGTCGCGCGTCATCTCACGCACTCGGCGCTCGCGCGGGGAAGCGGGCGAAGGGCTGCGCAACGCTAGAAACGTTCAGAGCGCAGTCTCGCGCTCGATGGAGTAGTCCCGCCGCGCCGTCCTGATCGATATCGTATAGCCGCCGATCACGTCGACCAGACAGATCAGGACGAGCAGCGCGAATGGCGATGTCGCCGCCTGTTTGACCAGCAGGAATTCGACCAGCGTGCCGACGAACACCAGGGTCGAGAGCATATGGTCGATGATGCTGCGCGTGGTGGTTCGCGTTGCTTTGACGGTCTCCAGAAACAGCATGACGATCGCGACCGCGAGCAACGCGTCGCTGAACGTGATCTTCCACTCACCCTCCGAGATCATGCGGACGGTGAAGATGACCGTGTTCCAATCGACCGGAATGAGAAAAGTCAGGATGTTGTAGATCGCGACTGGAATGAGCAGCAGCGGAAATCCGAGCAGCACGGCTCAAGCCTCCTCATGCCTGAAAGCAATCGGCCAGTCGGCCGGACATACGGCGGGCGAGCCGCTCGCGCATCTCCAAGAGTGTACCGCTCCGCCTGCCGGCACTCCAGACGCTCAAACGACAGGGCGGCGCTCCGTCTTTGGTGCCGGATTTCACCGGCTGCACGGGTGTCCAAGGATTCTGAGAGGATGCCGAGTGCCCCAGGGAAGGCCGCGTGGCACCTCGGCATCTTACCCCCGCGGTCAGGCCTCGGTCTTCTTGAGCACCTGCCGCCCCTTGTACATCCCGGTCTTGAGGTCGATGTGGTGCGGCCGGCGCAGCTCGCCGGAATCCTTGTCCTCGATGTAGCTCGGCCGCTTCAGCGCGTCGGCCGAGCGTCGCATGCCGCGTCGCGACGGCGACGTTTTTCGTTTCGGAACGGCCATGGGTTCGATCTCCTGGGGTGTCGTAGCAGCCGTTAGGCGTCAGGCGACGCGTCGTCGGCGCGGGCTTATAGAGGAACGCAGTTTGGAATGCTAGCGGGATGAGAAAGTCGCGGTTTGGCGCATTTCGGCTGACAGCGGGCTCTCAGTGTCATGCCCGGGCTTGAGCCGGGCATCCATCATCCTTCGCAAGAGTTGTTCCAAGGGATGGATTGCCGGGTCAAGCCCGGCAATGACGAGTCACAGCTTGTCGCTGCTGGTTTGAGCAAGCTGCGGATCGTGAGGTTGTCCTTGGTGGGAATCGTGCGCATGGGCCTCTCAGTGTCATGCCCGGGCTTGACCCGGGCATCCATCATCCTTCGCAAGAGTCTTTCCAAGGGATGGATTGCCGGGTCAAGCCCGGCAATGAGGAGTTACAGCTTGTTGCCGCTGGTTTGAGCAAACCGCGGATCGTGAGGTTGTCCTTGGTGGGAATCGTGCGCATGGGCCTCTCAGTGTCATGCCCGGGCCTGACCCGGGCATCCATCATCCTTCGCAAGAGTCTTTCTAAGGGATGGATTGCCGGGTCAAGCCCGGCAATGACGAGTTACAGTTTGTTGCCGCTGGTTGCACCGGCATGATCCCGAGCGCCCGGACCACGGCCGGCGTGTCTGCCGGCATGACGCGCAACAGAGATTTCGCAGCACCGCTGGGTCGGCGTTCACCGCGTTCCCATTTCTGAAGGGTGCCGAGCCCGATGCCAAAGGTTGCAGCGAATTGTGCCTGGGTCATGCCGGAACGTGCGCGCAGCCGTTTGATATCGTCCGGCGCAACCGCGACGGTACTGACGCGGCCCACGAGCCGTCCGGTCGCAACATGCGTACGAACCTCCTCCAGACTGTCAACGAGCTGCGAAAACCGCTGCTTTTTCATCTCTTCTTCCTTTGCTGCGCCTCGGCCTAGAACTTGCGGGGATCTACAGCCTGCCCAGCGCACAAAGCGCCAGCGCGCGCGACGCGCGTGCGCGCGCCTCGTAGATTCCGGCGAGCCGGCGCACGCTCGGGCCGGGTTGGCGCGCGCTGCGCTTCGCCGGATTGGGCAGGACCGCCGCCAGCAGGGCTGCCTCCCGCGCCGACAGCGCACGCGCGGGCTTGCCGAATGCAGAGCGGGCGCCCGCCTCCACCCCGAACTCGCCGTTCGGGCCCCATTCGGCGATGTTGAGGTAGATTTCCAGCACCCGCCGTTTCGGCATGATCAGGTCGATCCAGTAAGCCAACGGAAGCTCCAAAGCCTTGCGGACAAAGCTGCGGCCATGCCACAGGAACAGGTTCTTGGCGACCTGCTGGGTGATGGTCGAGCCGCCGCGCGCCTCCGAAAGATCCTCCGCGTCCTCGATCGCCTCGCGCAACTGCCTCCAGTCGACGCCGGAATGGCTGCAGAAGCTGGCGTCCTCCGCAACGATGACCGTGACCGGCAGGACCGGCGCCATCGCCGCCAGCGGGACGTAGCTGCGCTCGACGCGGGCGCCGGTGATCCAGCGCCAGATCATGGGCGTCGAAACCGGCTTCACCACCAGATAGAGGGGTGTGAGCGCATAGGGCAGCAACAGGATGGCCGCCATCAGCAGCACCGCTGCGCCGAGCAGCCGCCGGGCCGGGCGGGGTTCCGAGCGGGACGTTGCCGGCAAACTCATGGCCGCTCCATAAGGCGCATCTGCGGCGCCGATGGGGTCGTCAACCATAATGGCGCGTTCTTGACGGCGCGCGCTTGCGTAGGGCATGCGGACGGGCCCAGCATCCAAAGCCCGCATGACCAAGCAGGACCCCAACGCCCCCTTGCACGCACGGCTTTCGGCGGTGGCCGAGGAGATCGAGGCGTTGCTCGATTCTTTGCTCGCCGCGCAGCCGCTCGCCGACGAAATCGCGCGCCCGGCGCGGCTGCTCGAAGCCATGCGCTATGGCTCACTGGGCGGCGGTAAGCGGCTGCGGCCGTTCCTGGTGGCCGAAACGGCCGCCCTGTTCGATGTCGCGCGCCAGCATGCGCTGATGGCGGGTGCGGCGCTCGAATGCGTGCACTGCTATTCGCTGGTGCACGACGACCTGCCCGCCATGGACGACGACGCCCTGCGCCGCGGCCGGCCGACCGTCCACAAGGCGTTCGACGACGCCACCGCCATTCTGGTTGGCGATGGCCTGCTGACGCTGGCGTTCGACATCCTGGCCCGACCTGAAGCGCATCCGGACGCCGCGGTGCGCGCCGCGCTGGTTCTGGCGCTGGCGCGCGCGGCGGGGCTCGGCGGCATGGTGGGCGGCCAGATGCTCGACCTTGCGGCCGAGGGCCGCTTCGGCGGCAAGGCGGCCCTCGCGGAGGACGAAATCCGCACCCTGCAGGCCATGAAGACCGGCGCGCTGCTGCGCTTTGCGTGCACCGCAGGTGCCATTCTCGGGCGGGCGAGCGCGCAGGATCACGATGCATTGGAACGCTATGGCCGGGCGCTCGGCGAGGCGTTCCAGATCGCCGACGACCTGCTCGACGTCGAAGGCGACGCCACGGCCGTCGGCAAGGCGACCGGCAAGGATGCCGTCGCCGGCAAGGCGACATTCGTCAGCACACTCGGGATCGCCGGCGCCCGGGCGCGGCTGAAGGCGCTGGTCGCCGAGGCCGAGGAGGCGCTTGCGCCGTTCGGCGCCCGCGCCAGCATCTTGCGCGCGACCGCGCATTTCGTCGCCGAACGCCGCACCTGAGCCTCCCCGCCCGCGGGGACGCGTGGCAGTCCCGGGCTCCATCGCGGCCGTCCGCGGAAACCCCGGTCGGGGCATCCCCTCGCTCACGCGCCGCCCGGGCCTCGCCGCCGGCCCGCAAAGGCCGGTGCAGGGTTTTGGCAGCTCGGGTGTTTAAAGCCTGGTGAGTTCGGCGCCCTCCCCGGCGCTGCCTTCCATGGTGCCGAGTTGAGACCCTTCACGCCCGCAAACGCCGTCCTGTACCATCGCGGGATCACGGTCAGCCCCGTCGCGTTCTCCGATGGCGCTCGCTCCCGATCGCTGTCGGAGCTTCCGAATTGCGCGGCGCCAAGCCGCCACGGTGGAGCGGGGCAGCGCGCGAACCGGAACCATCCCGCATGCAGGCGCCGAGCGACGAGGACCTCATGCTCAAAGTCGCGCGCGGCGACCAGGCGGCGTTTCGCCTGCTGGCGCAGCGCTACACCGGGCGCGCGGTCCGTCTCGCCCGCCGGACGACCGGGAGCGACGCCGATGCCGAGGAGATCGTGCAGGAGGCCCTGCTGCGGGTCTGGACCAACGCACCGCGTTGGCGCCCCACGGCGGCGTTTCGCACCTGGTTCTATCGCGTGGTGTTCAATCTGTCGCTCAACCGGCGGCGACGCCCACCGTTCGTGGGGCTCGAACAGGCCGGCGACCCAGCCGATCCGGCAGTCGATCCGAGCAGGCAGCTGGAGCGCGACGAGCTCGACCGGCACGTGGCGTCCGCCATCGCCGCGCTGCCTGCCCAGCAGCGAGCAGCGGTCACGCTCACCTATGCGGAGGGGCTCAGCAACGCTGAAACCGCCGCCGTCATCGGTACCTCGGTTTCGGCCGTCGAGACCTTGCTGGTGCGGGCAAGGCGCAGCCTGCGAGCCAAGCTTGCACCGATGCTGGAGGGCGGCGCCTAGCCTCCGGTCGGGACCGGGACCAGCCGACCCTTGTGGCCACGAACGACGAGGAGCGCTCGAGCATGAATGACGCCGAACGCCGGCTCGATGAGCTGATTGCGCGGGAGCTGCGCGCGCAGCCGCAGCAATCGCCTGACGAGGAGGTCGCAGCCCGCATTCTTGCCCGGCTCGAGGCGCTCCCGCTACCGCAGCAGCGGCGTTCACTTCTCTCGCAGTGGTGGCCGACCGCGCTGCTCGACGTCGATCTGACGCCGGCATGGCCGCGGGTGGCGGCACTGGCTTGTGCCGGCATCCTAGGAATCGCGCTCGGGCTGTTCGGCGCGGATATCGCCGCCTTGCAGCAGAGCGGGGCGGCTGCGGCTTCGGGCGCCGCTGAAACCGATCTTGCGGCGCTGTTCTTCGATCCCGAGCCCGTCACCGGAGTACGACCATGATGTCGGCGTTGTCACCAGCCATCGCAGACGATCGAGGCACGCGCCTGCTGCTCGTGTGTTCGCTCGCGCTCAATGTGTTCTTCGTCGGCGCGGCAGGTGCGCTTGCGGCCCGGCATTATCTGGCCCCGCCAGCACCGCCCGCGGTGGTCGACCGCAGCGTTGCGGGCCGCATCGAGCGGCTCGCCGCCACGTTGCCGGCCGGCGATGCCGACATTCTGCGTGCCGAGTTCCGCGACCGCTCGGCTTCCGTGGAAGCAGTTCAGGGCACCTACCGGCAAGCACAGGACCGCATCCGAAAAGCCTTGCGCGCGAACCCGTTCGAGGCCGAGCCGCTGCGCGAGGCGATGGCCGGCACGCGCGCGGCGCGACAGGACTTCGATCGAGCGCTGCAGGAGGTGATCGCCGCGGCTGCCGGCCGAATGTCGCCCGCCGGTCGCGACAAGCTCGCCGACTGGCCGCCGCGGCCGCGCAGCGGCGGCGAGCCGAGCCGTTAGGATCGACGATCCCATGCTGTACAGACCTCAGTCCTCGCCCAGCGAGCAGGTGGTTGCGCCGGAGCAGATCCGCTCCGGCCGATCGTGGCGCGGCCGGCTGCTTTCGGTATTCATCGGTTGCCTCATCGTCGCCGGCGCGGTGGTGTGGATCGCAGGACCGTGGCAGCCGCAGCCGCGGCAGCAGCAAGGCGGTCGGTTCCGCGGCGGCGAAGGCCCGGTTCCAGTCGTGGCGGCTGTCGCCAAGCTGGCCGACGTTCCGGTCTACCTGGACGGCGTCGGCACCACACGCGCGCTCAACACCGTAACGGTGCGGCCGCAGGTCGACGGCAAGCTCATCAAAGTGTCGTTCAAGGAAGGCCAAGACGTCGAACGCGGCGACGTGCTGGCGGAGATCGATCCCGTGACCTACCAGGCGCAGCTCGATCAGGCGAAGGCAAGAAAAGCGCAGGCCGAGGCGCAGCTCGAGAATGCCCGGCGCGATCTCGAACGTTACAACCGCCTACCGGCCAATACCGTGGCCGAGAAGCAGGTCGACACCCAGCGCGCCCAGGTGGCGCAGCTCGAAGCGCAGGTGCGGCTCGATCAGGCCGCCATCGACAACGCGCAGGCCTATCTCAATTATACCAAGATCGTGGCCCCGATCTCCGGGCGCACCGGGATCCGGCAGGTCGACGAAGGCAACATCGTGCGCGGTGGCGACGGCGGCGGCGGCGCCATCGTCGTCATCACGCAGATCAAGCCGATTTCGGTGTTCTTCAGCCTGCCGCAGCAGCAACTGCGCCGTGTCCAAAGCGCGCTCGCGCGCGGTCCGCTGATCATCGAGGCGCTCGGCAGCGACAACAAGAGCGTGGTCGATAGCGGCGTTCTGCAAGTCGTGGACAATCAGGTCGACCAGGCTACCGGCACCGTGAAGATGAAGGCGGAATTCCCCAACCCCGAGCTGCAGCTGTGGCCGGGCCAGTTCATCAATGTGCGGCTGCTGGTGGAGACGTTGAGCCAAGTGGTCGTGGTGCCGACGGCGGCGGTGCAGCGCGGCCCGAGCGGCGCGTTCGTCTATGTGGTCAAGGGCGACGACACCGCCGGCGTGCGGCCGATCACGGTGACGCAGCAGGACGATGCGCAGTCGGTCGTGGCGAGCGGGTTGCAGGCGGGCGAGCGCATCGTCACCAGCGGCTTCGTGCGTCTCACCGACGGCGCCAAAGTCGCCGTCGGCAGTGGCGGCGACAGCCAGCCGACGCCAGCGCGGGAGCGGCCGCGGGGGCCGGGTGGCGAAAGGCAGCGCGAAGGCGCGCCGTCGGCGGAAGGCGGTGGCCGCGACGGCGGCCGTGACGGCACGCGCCGACGCCAGCGCTCCGATGCCGCGCCGAGTGTCACGCAATGAACGTTTCCGCCCCCTTCATCCACCGGCCCATCGCCACCTCGCTGCTCGGCGTCGCGGTCCTGCTTTCAGGCGCGCTCGGATATTGGTGGCTGCCGGTATCGGCGCTGCCGCAGGTCGACTTTCCGACCATTCAAGTCACGACCCAGCTGCCGGGCGGGAGCCCCGACACCATCGCCTCGCTGGTCACCGCGCCGCTCGAGCGACAGTTCGGGCAGGTGCCGGCGCTCGCCACCATGACCTCGTCGAGCTCGTACGGCGTGAGCCAGATCACGCTGCAGTTCGATCTCAATCGCGACATCGACGGCGCGGCGCAGGACGTGCAAGCCGCGATCAACGCCGCCGCGTCGGGCTTGCCGCGCAACCTGCCCTATCCACCCACCTACTCGAAAGTGAATCCGGCGGACGCACCGATCGTCACGCTCGCCCTGACGTCGCCAACCATCTCGTTGCGCGAGATGAGCGACCTCGCCGACACCATGATCGCGCAGCGTCTGAGCCAGATCACCGGCGTCGGCCACGTCTCGGTGCAGGGCGGCATCCGACCGGCGATCCGCATCCAGGCGGATCTCGCGCGGCTCGCCGCCTATGGGCTCGGAATGGAGGATCTGCGCACCGCGATCGTCAATGCCAACGTCTCCGGCCCCAAGGGCGCGCTCGACGGCTCGCAGCAGTCCTACACCATCGCCGCCAACGATCAGATTGCCAGTGCGGAGGCCTACAAGTCGGTCACCATCGCGTATCGCAACGGTGCGCCGGTGCAGCTCGGCGACGTCGCCGTCATCGTCGACGGATTGGAAAACACCAAGGTCGGCGGCTGGTACAACGGCACGCCGGCGGCGATCGTGGACGTTCAGCGCCAGCCCGGCGCCAACGTGATCGAAACGGTGCGGCGCGTGCTCGACGAGCTGCCGCGCCTGCAGCGTGCGATGCCGGTCGACGTCAAGCTCACGGTCGTGCACGACCGCACCCACACGATCCGCGCTTCGATCCGCGACGTGCAGTTCACCTTGGTGCTGGCGGTCGCCCTGGTGGTGCTGGTCGTGCTCATCTTCCTGCGCACGATCCGTGCCACGATCATCGCCGGCGTCGCGCTGCCGCTGTCATTGATCGCGACATTCGCGGTCATGTGGTTCTGCGGCTTCAGCCTCGACAACCTGTCGCTGATGGCGCTCACGATCGGCACCGGCTTCGTGGTCGACGATGCCATCGTCATGATCGAGAACATCGTGCGCCACCTGGAGGAGGGCGAGCGGCCCCTGCAAGCCGCGCTGCGGGGCGCGCGCGAGATCGGGTTCACGGTGATCTCGCTCACCGTCTCGCTGATCGCGGTGTTCATTCCGCTCCTGTTCATGACCGGACTGGTCGGACGCATGTTCCGCGAGTTTGCGTTGACCCTGACGATTGCGGTCATCACCTCGGCCGTCGTCTCGCTGACGCTCACGCCGATGATGTGCAGCCGGCTGCTGCGGCATGTCGACAACAGCAAGCCCAACGCGCTTGCGCGCGCGTTCAACGGCCTCGTCGACTGGTCGGTGGACGCGTATCGGCGCAGCTTGCAATGGGTGCTACGGCACCAGACCTTGACGCTCCTCACCACCGTGGCGACGCTGATCGCCACGATCTGGCTCTACGTCGTGGCGCCGAAAGGCTTCTTGCCGGTGCAGGACACCGGATTGATCACAGCGGTCAGCGAGGCGGGCGCCACCGTCTCGTTTGCGGAAATGCAGCGGCTGCAGGCCGAGGCGGTCGACGCCATCCGCCGGGACGCCAACGTGATCGGCGTCACCTCCGTGGTCGGCGTGAGCCCGTTCAACCCGACGCCGAACGCAGGGCGCCTGGCGATCACGCTCAAGCCGCGCGATGACCGCACGGCGTCGGCCGCCGACATCGTCGAGCATCTGAAGGAGCTGGTGGCGCCGATCGCGGGACTGGCGATCTACTTCCAGCCGGTGCAGGACGTCCAGATCAGCACCCGATCGAGCCGCGCCCAATATCAGTACACCCTCGCCGGAACCGATGATCGCGAAGTGGTGTCATGGTCGGAAAAGCTCGTCGACGAGCTGCGCCGCGCGCCGGTTCTGCGCGACGTATCCTCGGAGGCGCAGGAAGGCGGCCTGCGCGTCCAGGTGGATGTCGACCGCGAGACGGCCGGGCGCCTCGGCGTTTCCATGCAGGCCATCAACGACACGCTGTACGATGCATTCGGACAGCGGCAGATCTCGACCATCTACGGCCAGGCCAACCAGTACCGGGTGATTCTCGAGGCGATGCCGGAATATCAGCGCAATCCGGCGGACGCGCTTTCCAAGCTGTACGTGCCCGCCAACACCACGGTCCGGCCGCTTTCAACTTCCAGCGCATTGACCACCGGGACGCAGAGCGCGTTCGTGCCGGGCAGCGCCACCGCGCAAGTGCCGCTGAGCGCCGTCGCGCAGATCGCACGCACGACCGCGCCGCTCGCCCTCATGCATCAGGAGCAGTTCCCGGCGGTGACGCTGAGCTTCAATCTGTCGCCGGGCGCTTCGCTCAGCGACGCGGTCGCCGCGATCGCCGCCGCCGAGCAGACGATCGGGATGCCGTCGTCGCTGGTCGGCAGCTACTCCGGCGACGCCGCGGAGTTCGCCAAGTCGCTCGCCGGTCAGCCTTGGCTCATCCTTGCCGCTGCGATCACGATCTACATCGTGCTGGGCGTGCTGTACGAAAGCTTCATTCACCCGTTCACGATTCTGACCACGCTGCCGTCGGCCGGCGTCGGCGCCCTGCTGGCGCTGATGATCTGCGGCCAGGATCTCTCGGTGATCGCGCTGATCGGGATCGTGCTGCTGATGGGCATCGTGAAGAAGAACGCCATCATGATGATCGACTTCGCGCTGGAAGCCGAGCGCCGCGAGGGGCTCTCCCCGCGCGACGCGATCGTGCGCGCCTCGCTGCTGCGCTTCCGCCCGATCATGATGACCACCCTGGCGGCGCTGTTCGGCGCATTGCCGCTGGCGCTCGAAAGCGGCACCGGGTCGGAGCTGCGCTTTCCGCTCGGCGTCACCATCATCGGCGGCTTGCTGCTGAGCCAGCTGCTCACCCTCTACACGACGCCGGTGATCTATCTGGCGATGGAGCGGCTGAAGCTGCGTCTCACCGGCCAGCCCTCGGTGAGCCGCGCCGCCCGATCGTCCCCGCAGCTGCAATTGCCGCTCACCGGGAGCGCGGCGGAGTAAGGCGATGAATTTCGCCCGCCCCTTCATCCTGCGGCCGGTCGGAACCACGTTGCTCGCCATCGGCCTGCTTCTGGTCGGCCTCGTCGCCTATCGGTTCCTGCCGGTGGCGAGCCTGCCGAGCTTCGAGTATCCGACCATCCGCGTGTCCGCCAGCCGGCCGGGCGCCGATCCCACCACGATGGCGGCGACCGTGGCGGCGCCGCTCGAGCGCCGGCTCGGCGAGATCGCCGGGGTGACCGAGCTCACCTCCACGAGCTCGCTCGGCTCCACCAGCATCTCGGTGCAATTCGAGCTCGGCCGCAGCGTCGACCGCGCCGCACGCGACGTGCAGGCGGCGATCAATGCCGCGCTGAGCGACCTGCCGGGCGATCTGCCGACGATGCCGAGCTTCCGCAAATCGAACCCGGCGGCCTCGCCGATCCTGATCATTGCGCTCACGTCCAAGACCCTTGCGCCGAGCGCGATCTACGACGTGGCCGACACCGTCGTGGCGCAGCGCATCGCGCAGGTGAACGGCGTTGCCGATGTGAGCGTCAGCGGGGCGGAGCAGCCGGCGATACGCGTGCGCGTCAATTCGGCGGCGATCGCGGCCGCCGGCATCTCGCTCGAGCAAGTGCGGACGGCGATCGTCGCCGCCAACAGCGCCGGCCCGCTCGGCGCTTTCGACGGCGCCGAGCGCGCCGAAACCATCGCCGTGAACGATCAGCTGCGCAGCGTCTCGGCCTACGAGCCGATCGTCATCAAGGCCGAGAACGGCAACGTGGTGCGGCTGACCGACATCGCCTCGATCGAGCGGGGCACGCGCAACCGCCGCTCGGCGGCGTGGTTCAACCAGCAGCCCGCCGTGCTCCTGATCATCACCAAGCAGTTCGACGCCAACGTCATCGAGACCGTCGACCGCATCAAGGAGCTGCTGCCGGAGCTGAAGCGGTGGATTCCGGCCGGCGTAGATATCTCGATCCTCTCCGACCGCACCGGTACGATCCGCGCGAGCGTCGCGGACATGCAGTGGACGCTCGTCGCCACCATCGCGCTGGTGATGTTGGTGGTGTTCCTGTTCCTGCGGCGGCTGGCCGCCACGATAGCGGCCGGCGTCACCGTTCCGCTCTCGCTCGCCGGCACCTGTGCGGCGATGTGGGTCGCCGGCTTCTCGATCGACAACATCTCGCTCATGGCGCTCGCCGTCTCGGTCGGCTTTGTGGTGGACGATGCCATCGTCATGATCGAGAACGCGTTCCGCAATCTCGAGAAGGGCATGGGGCCGGTCCGCGCCGCGCTGCAAGGCGCCCGCCAGATCGGGTTCACGGTCTTGTCCATCAGCGTGTCGCTGGTGGCGGCCTTCATTCCGTTGCTGTTCATGGGCGGGATCGTCGGCCGCCTGTTCCGCGAATTCTCGGTGACGCTGGCGTTTGCGATCGTGGTGTCGACGGTGGTGTCGCTGTCGGTCACGCCGATGATCTGCGCGCATTTCGTCAAGCAACCGCCGAGCCCCAATGCCACGCTGCTCGACCGCGTGGTGAACGGGATCCTGGCGCGCCTGCTGCGCGGCTATGCGGCGACCCTCGACCTCGCGCTGCGCCACCGCCTGCTCATGCTGGTGGTGATGGCGGCGACGGTAGCGCTCACCGTCGATCTCTACATCAAGACGCCGAAGGGCTATTTCCCGCAGGACGACACCGGCCTGATCTGGGGATCGACGCAGGCTTCGCCCGACGTCTCCTACCAGACCATGGCGGATCTGCAGAAGCGGATACTCGACATCGTCGCGGCCGATCCGGCGGTCGCCGGCGTCGGCTCCTCGGTCGGCGGCTCGAACTGGAGCGGCTCGGTCAACCAGGGGCGCATGTTCATCAGCCTCAAACCGCTCAAGGAACGTGACGGCCTGAGCACGGCGCGCGTGGTCGAGCGGCTGCGCGGCAAGCTGCAGCACATCGCCGGCATCCGCCTGTTCATGGTGCCGACGCAGGACCTCCGGGTCGGCGGGCGGCAGGGGCGCTCGCAGTATCAGTTCACGCTCTGGAGCGCCGACATCGACGAGCTGCACAAATGGTACCCGCGGGTGCAGGAGCGCGTGAAGCAGGTCCCCGGCGTCGTCGACGTCTCGACCGATCGCGAGCAGGGCGGGCTGCAGCTCAACGTCGCCATCGACCGGCAGGCCGCCGCCCGGCTCGGCGTGCGCATCCAGGACATCGACAGCGCGCTCAACAACGCGTTCTCGCAACGGCAGATCTCGACCATCTACACGGCGCGCAACCAGTACCGCGTGATCCTGGAGGTCGATCCGCGGCTGCAGCGCGATCCGGAGGATCTGAGCCAGGTCTATGTCCCGGGCAGCGGCGGAACCCAGGTTCCGCTCTCGGCGGTGGCCCGCTTCGAGCGCGCGCTCGCTCCGCTGGTGGTCAACCACCAGGGACAGTTCCCGTCGGTCACCATCACATTCAATCTTCGGCCCGATACGCCGCTGGAGACGGCGTCGCTGGCGGTGCAGAATGCCATCGCCGAGATGCGGCTCCCCGACGTGATCAATGCGGAATTTGCCGGCGAGGCGCGCGATCTTGCGCGCAACACCGACGCGCAGCCGCTGTTGATCCTGGCCGCCGTGGTCGCGGTCTATATCGTGCTCGGCGTGCTCTACGAGAGCCTCGCCCACCCGCTCACGATCATCTCGACGCTGCCCTCCGCGGGGCTCGGTGCGCTGCTCGCATTGCGGCTGTTCGACGCCGAGCTCACCGTGATCGCCTTCATCGGCATCATCCTGTTGATCGGCATCGTGAAGAAGAACGGCATCATGCTGGTGGATTTTGCGCTCGAGGCGCAGCGCCGGCGCGGGCTTGCGCCCGAAAAGGCGATTTTCGAAGCCTGCATGCAGCGCTTCCGGCCGATCCTGATGACCACGCTAGCGGCGATGCTCGGTGCCGTGCCGCTGATGATCGCCACCGGCCCGGGATCGGAGCTGCGCCGGCCGCTCGGCATCACCATCGTGGGCGGGCTCCTGGTGTCCCAGATCCTCACCCTCTACACCACGCCGGTGATCTACCTGATGCTCGACCGCTTGCACCAGCGCTGGGGCGGGAGGCAGACGAGCTCGCAGGGCATAGGCAACCTGCTGACCAGGAGCTTGGGCCCCGGTCGGGCCTGATCCTTGCTCCCGGCGCGCGGCGTGTAGCCGATGCCAAGTGTGCGACTTTTTCCGTAGCTCCCGCGCTGTAATGACCTCCGCCCTGCCCGGCTCCGCGCCGCAGCCTTGGACATCCGAATGAACCTGCATCCGACCGATACGCGATGCGCGCTTCGCGCCTCGACCCGATCGCGGCGCTGCGGCATAGGCAACGCTTTCCCCTACTCGTCAATAGGAGCATCGATCAGTGTCGCGATTCCCCGGGGCGCGGATTCGATAGCACCCAAGACCAGGGACCAGCGCTCTGAGCGCCACCAAGCGGTTCGTCGTCGCGCGGAGTACGATGACCGCCATCGGGACGGAGGCCCTGTTGCAGCGGCAGGCTTTGGTCGACGGTCACGAACACATCGAAACGTTCTGATGCGAGCGCAAGCAACTCACCGTTCTGAGTCGTTGCCCATCCCATTTGGCGGGCCGTCTTGACTTCATGTCCGACGATGTCGCGCGCCAAGCGCCAGTCAACGCATTCGTCAAGCAAGATTTTCAAGAGACGGATTCGACAAGGCGATCCTTCGCCTGCTCCAAAAAGCCAATGACCTGCTGCCTCGTCACCGACGGAAAGCCAGCGAGGAAATCATCGATCGATTCGCCGGCCTCAAGGTAGTCGAGCAGCGTCTGCACCGGAACCCTGGTGCCGCAGAATACCGGAGTGCCGCCCATGACCTCCGGGTTGCGTGACACGACCGGCTGTTTCATCGCCATATTTTACCTCCCGACGATGGTCGCCTGCAATGCCGGAGCGAAAGCGGCATGCGGCCGTCAAGCAGCGCGCAGCAGCATGTCGACACGGATCGCCTCGAAGGGAAAAACGATCTTGCCGTCGGTGGTCTTTTGCACCACGCCGGCGGCGAGGAGCGCCTTGACGTCGCCGTGCACGGCCTTGACATCGCGGCCGACCCGCCGCGCCGCTTCCCGGATCGACAGGGGACCACTACCCGCCATGGCACGGACCAGCTGCCAGCGCTTCGCGGTCAACAGCCGGAACAGCAGCTCGGGCGCCGCAAAGCTGATGCGCGCGCCCTGCCTCTTGCCCTTGAGGGCCCCACGAGCGCGCGCTTTGACGTTGTCACGGCCCGCAACCGCCAACGTGACGATCTTCATCTTCGCATCCATCTCTCGGGCCTCACCCGACTTTCGAGTCGCTCGTCAGGACGGGGGTGCCTGCGAAACATAGCTGTGCTAGGAAGGGCCATGGTCAAGACACTAAAGCGCGCGCTCGCAGAGGCCGCCAAGCTGCCCAAGCCGGCGCAAGAGCAGATCGGCCGCGAGCTCTTGGCGCATATCGAGAAGCTGCGTGCATTGCAGACCGACCTTGAAGAAGGAATCCGCTCGCTCGATGCCGCCGAGGGTCGAACGCTCGATGTCGAGGACGTGATTGCCCGCGCGCATGCCCGTGACGGGAGGAACTGAGCGGCCGTCATGACGAGCAAGCCTGCAACGAAGAACAAGGGCCGGCGAACAACCAGTGTCCCGGTCACGACCATGGAAGACATCCCGGTGCTCTCAGGCAAGGAGCGCGCGGAACTCCTCGCGTCGTTGAGGGAGGCCGAAAAACGAGTCAAGGCGGGCAAGGCGGTCGATTACGACCCCAAGACATTCAAGAAACGGCTGCTCGACATCTATCGGGGTGCCAAGCGGTAGCCCGCCTATGACATTTCGCGTGCGCATCGATCCGGTCGCACAGCGCCTCATCGACGAGTTTGCCGTCTATCTTCGCAGTTACAGCGAGGAATTCGCGATCGAGCAGATCAATCGGCTGGACCGCATCATAGCCGTCAATCTCGGCGAGTCGCCGCTGACCTGGAGTTACTTCGCCCTCACCGGCGCGCCCTATCGCGCATACCTCTTTCGAGTTCGGTCGCCGCACGCAATACTGGATCGTCTACACCGTGGACGAGGAGAACCGCACCGTGGATATCATCGACTTCTGGAACGCTGCACCGGACCCGGATGCGCTCGACCTGTAGCGCGCCATGCGCTCTCGTCCAGGTTGCCGTTGCTAAGGCTTGCGCAGACCCTGCCTCTGCAAGGGGTCTTTCCCGGCCTGGCGGCACTGTCTAACGTGCGCGCGCCAGCCGTCCGCCGAGAACTCCATCTGCAGCCGTGCCGATGAATCTCCATTCGACCGCTACGCACGCCAAGCACGAGCCGCGCGTCGAGGATCACGCGCTCGTCACCGGCGCCGGCCGCTTCTCTGACGACGTCGCGGTGCCGAACCAGGCTTACGCGCACTTCGTGCGCTCGCCGCATGCGTTCGCGCGCATCGGGAGAATCGACGTCGCGGCGGCACGCTCCGCGCCCGGCGTGGTCGCGGTGCTGACCGCGAAGGAGATCGCGGCGGCCGGGGTTGGGCCGGTGGCGCGCCATCCGCCGCTCGCGGGCCGCAACGGCTCGCAGCTCGTCAATCCGCCGCGGCCGGTGCTGGCGGGCGAGCGCGTTCTCCATGTCGGCGAGGCGGTGGCGCTGGTGGTCGCGGAGACGCGGCTCGCCGCGATCGAGGCGGCCGAGCTCGTCGCGGTCGAGTACGAGCCGCTTGAGCCGGTGGTCGACATCCGGGCGGCGGTCGAGCCGGGCGCGCCGCAACTGTGGCCGCAGGCGCCCGGCAACGTCGCGCTGGAATGGAGCAACCCGGCCGGACGAATCCGCCGTCGCGGAGGTAGAGCGGATCGTTGCCGGCGCCGCGCATGTGGCGCGCGTCACCGTCGCCAACCAGCGGCTGATCGTCGCCTCGATGGAGCCGCGTGGCGCGACCGCGAGCTACGACGCCGCAACGGACGCCTATACGCTGCGCGCGTGCTCGCAGGGCGCCAACGCGGTCGCCGACCAGATCGTCGCCATCATGGGCCTCAAGCGCGAAGCGCTGCGCGTCTACAGCGAGGACGTCGGCGGCGCTTTCGGGATGAAGACGCCTGCCTATCCGGAATACGTCGCGCTCCTCGCCGCGGCGCGCACCACGGGCCGTCCGGTGCACTGGATGTCGACCCGATCGGAAGCGTTCGTGAGCGACAACCAGGCGCGCGACACCGTCACCGCGGCGGAGCTCGCGCTCGACCAACGCGGCAAGTTCCTGGCCCTGCGCGTCAAGCATCTTGCCGCCATGGGCGGCTACCTGACCTCGCATGGCGGCCACATCCAGACCAACAATTTCGCGCGCTGCTTTCCCACCATGTACGACATCCCGAAGGTCGCCGTGGAGGTCCGCTGCGTCTTCACCAACACGCTGCCGACCGGCCCCTATCGCGGCGCCGGCCGGCCGGAAGCGAACTACCTGATGGAGCGCCTGGTCGAGGAGGCCGCGCGCACAACCAGCATCGACAAGCTGGCGTTGCGGCGGCGCAACCTGATCCCCGCCAAGGCGATGCCGTACAAGACGCCGGTCGGCACCACCTACGACAGCGGCGACTTTGCGCCGATGCTCAAGCAGGCGCTCGAGCTCGCCGACCACGCCGGCTTTGCCAAGCGGCGGCGGGAGGCGGCGCGGCGCGGGAAGCGGCGCGGGCTCGGCATCTCCTGCTTCCTCGAACATTCCGGCGGGATCCCGACCGAGGGCGCCTCGATCACGTTCACGGGGAAGGATGCCCTGCAGCTCGGCCTCGGCCTGCATTCGACCGGCCAGGGCCACGCGACGGTGTTCAGCCGATTGGCGGCGGAGCGCCTGCAGATCGATCCGCGAGCAGCTGCGCTTGCGGCAAAGCGATACCGCGCTCGGCGTTGCCGGGCTATGCGTCGGTTGCGTCGCGCGGCGCCATGACGGTGAGCCACGCGGTGGTCAGGGTCACCGAGGCGGTGCTCGATAAGGGCCGCAAGGCCGCGGCCGTGCTGCTCGAGGCGGCGGAGGCCGACATCGCGTATCGCCGCGGCCACTTCGAGGTGGTCGGGACCGATCGGCGGCTCTCGCTGTTCGAGGTCGCTGAGCGCTCGAAAGAGCTGGCGCGGCCGGGCGCGGTCGTCGAGAGCCTCGACAGCAACATCAAGGCCGACACGCCGCAGGCGTTTCCGAACGGCGTCCATATCGCCGAGGTGGAGATCGAACCGGAAACCGGGGAGACCTCGATCGTCGCGTTCACGGCGGTCGACGACTGCGGTCACGTGCTCGACCACAGGATCGTCGAGGGCCAGGTGCACGGCGCGGTCGCGCAGGGGCTCGGCCAGGTGCTGTTCGAGAACGCCGTCTACGACGCCGGCGGACAGCTGGTCGCGGGCTCGTTCATGGATTACGCCATGCCGCGCGCGCACCACATGCCGCCGATCCGGGACGCGCTGCACAACGTGCCGGCGACCACCAACCCGCTCGGCATCAAAGGCGCGGGCGAAGGCGGCACCATCGGCTCGCTCGCCGCGCTCGTGAATGCGATCATCGACGCGATCCCGGACGGTCGCGGGCACGACCTCGACATGCCGCTGACGACGGAGAAGATCTGGCGCGCGTGCCGGGCCCCGTAAATGCCGCAATGAGTTTCAGCGATATCCAACCTCCTCATGATGAGAGCCTGCCCCGGACTTGATCTGCGGTCGCTATCCCGGACGAAGTCCGGAAAATCCTCGAAGCACGCACAGTCGCGCCGCCTGCGATCTTTGGAGCACCTTCGAGACGGGTCGCTTGCGCGACGCTCCTCAGGATGAGGGTGTAGTTTGCGGCTTCGCTAAAGGTCTCCGCGCGGGAACGCGCCGGGCACGATGCGCAACGGGCTGGGAAGATGGCTGAAGACATCGCCATCGTCGGCGGAGGCATCTGCGGGCTTTCGCTCGCGCTTTCCCTGCACGCCCGCGGCATCGCGGCCCGCGTCTACGAGCGCGTGCCGGAGCTGAAGGAGCTCGGCGTCGGCATCACGCTGTTGCCGCATGCGATGCGCGAGTTCGCGGCGCTCGGGCTGCAGGACGAAATCGAGCGGGCCGGCATCGAGAACCGTGAAAGCTGTTTCTTCAATCGCTTCGGCCAGCTGATCTACCGCGAGGAGCGCGGGCGGTTCGCCGGTTACGGATTGCCCGAGATCGGGATCCACCGCGGCCGGCTGCACCTGATCCTGTTTCGAGCGGCGTGCGAGCGGCTCGGCCGCGACCGCATCGTGACCGACCACAATTGCGTCGGCATCGAGCAGGACGACGACGCCGTGACGCTCGCCTTCACCGAGATGTCGTCCGGACGCGCGCTCGCACCCGTGCGCGCGGCGGCCGTGATCGCCTGTGACGGCGTCAACTCGGCGATCCGCCGCCGCTTCTATCCGGACGAACAGGTCGCCTTCGTCGGCATCAACAGCTGGCGCGGGGTGACGCGGCACCGGCCGATCCTCACCGGCCGCAGCTACCTGCGGGTCGGCTCGATCCTCACCGGCAAGATCGTGATCTACCCGATCATTGACGACATCGACGGGGCGGGGAACCAGCTGATCAACTGGACGACCGAGATCAAGCAGGAAACCTTCGACCAGAACGACTGGAACCGGCCCGGCAGGCTCGATGATTTCCTTCCGCTCTATCGCGGCTGGCGCTTCGAGTGGCTCGACGTCGCCGAGCTGATCCGCGCCTCCGAGCAGATCTTCGAATACCCGATGGTGGACAAGGACCCGGTGGCACGCTGGACGTTCGGCCGGGTGACGTTCGCCGGCGACGCCGCCCACCCGATGTATCCGCGCGGCTCGAACGGCGCCGCCCAGGCGGTGATCGATGCCCGCACGCTGGCCGATGCGCTGGCCGCGCATGCCGACCCGCGCGCGGCGCTGCAGGCCTACGAGGATGCCCGGCGCGAGCCGACCGCAGGGATCGTGCGCGCCAATCGCGAGCATCCGCCCGACTTCATCAACATCAAGGTCGAGGAGCTGGTGGGCGATCGGCCGTTCGAGAATCTCGACGACTACATCACCCAGGACGAGCTACGCGCGCTCTCCGAGCGCTACAAGCGCATCGCCGGCTTCGCGCTGAGCGACGTGCGGCGGGGCTGACGGGAGCCCTGCTCGGCGCTTCCCCGTCATTGCGAGCGAAGCGAAGCAATCCAGGCTGCAGTGCGGTTTCTGGATTGCTTCGTCGCTGACGCGCCTCGCAATGACGGCTTCGTCATTGCGAGCGAAGCGAAGCAATCCAGGCCGAGGTGCCGTTTCTGGATTGCTTCGTTGCTGACGCGCCTCGCAATGACGGCTTCGTCATTGCGAGCGAAGCGAAGCAATCCAGGCTGAGGTGCCGTTTTCTGGATTGCTTCGTCGCTGACGCCCCTCGCAATGACGCAACGCGGCTTTGCGAGGAAGACGATGGCGCAGTCGAGTGCGCCAACCGACTGGAACAGATGCCTGCGGACTGCCTATAATGCGCGCCAAGCAGACAAACCGGTTGGAGACGCCATGAGCACGGCCTTGGGTACGCTGGAAGAACTGCCGCTCGAGTACCGGCAGGACATGGAGGCTGCACGACTCTCGCCGCTGTGGCCGATGATGCGCAACGTGCTTCCGCACGACCAGCCGAACCCGGCGACCAAGCCCTGCCTGTGGGCTTTCGACCGCGTGCGCCCGCTGTTGCTGCGCGCCGGCGCGCTCGCGCCGGTCGAGAAGGCCGAGCGGCGCGTGCTGGTGCTCAACGATCCTGGCCGCGGCAAGGGCGCGATGCAGGTCACGTCCTCGATCTTCTGCGGCATGCAGCTCCTGCTGCCGGGCGAGAAGGCGCCGGCCCACCGCCACACCCCGAGCGCGGCGCGCATCATCGTCGAGGGCGAAGGCGCCTACACCATCGTCAACGGCGAGAAGTGCATCATGGAGCACGGCGACCTGATCTTGACGCCGGGCGGCGCCTGGCACGATCACGGCCACGACGGCACCGGGCCGGTGATCTGGCTCGATGCCCTCGACCTGCCCCTGTTCGTGTTCCTCGAGGGCGCGTATTCGATCGAGGGCGAGTTGCAAGCGCCCGCCAACCGCCCCGACGCCTCCGAGGTCGAGTATGCGGAAGCCGGATTGGTCCCGTCGCGTTCGCCGGGCGCCGCCAAGCCGCGCTATCCGCTCAACCGCTACCCGTGGAAGCGCACCGAGAAGAGCCTGCGCGACCTTGCCGAGCACACGCCGCGCAGCGAGCCGGTCGAGCTCGACTACATCAATCCGGAGACCGGCGAGGCCTGCCTGCCGACCATGGGCTTCACCGCCTGCATGTTGCGCGCCGGCGAGACCATGCGCCCGCCGCTGCGCTCGTCGAGCGCGGTATTCCATGTGGTGAAAGGAACCGGGACATCGAACGTCAACGGCGAGAGCTTCGCCTGGAAACAGGGCGACACGTTCTCGGCGCCTGGGTTCGCGCGGATCGAGCACAAGGCCGCAGGCGATGCCCCGGCGTTCCTGATCCGCGTGCACGACGGCCCGCTGCAGCAGAAGCTCGGCTATTACGAGGAGCGGCCGAGGGCGTAATTCGTAGGGGCGCCCCTTGTGGGCGCCCGAAACCGCGGTCGATCCCAAGTCGGGCAACCACAAGGGTTGCCCCTACAACCAGCCTACGACCGGCACACCACGTTGAGCAGCGCCTGGCGGCCCGAGCGCACGATCGCGGCTGCGCGGGCGAGCGCGTCGGGCAACGCCTGCGGGTCGGTGACGCGCTCGCCGTAGCCGCCCTGCGCCTCGACCACCTTCTCGAACGCCGGGCTCGGGCGCAGGTCGGCGAGCAGCCGGCCGGCGTCCTGCGCGGCCGCGCCCTGGCCGTACATCGACAGCGTGGCGTTGCGCACTGCCCCCCACATCTGATTGTTGAACACGACGGCGAGGATGGGCAGGCCGTGGGCCTCGGCGACCCAGTGACAGGCGGTCGGGTTGGCGAAGATCATGCCGCCGTCGCCGATCGCCGCGATCACCAGCCGGTCAGGCTCGGCCAACTTGGCGCCGAGCGCGGCGCAGATCGACCAGCCCAGCCCGCCGGCCGGGCTAAGCGCGAAATAGCTGGCGGGGCGCTCGAACGCGCAATGCTCGGGCCGCAGGTGGTACTCGTTGAACACCAGCGCGTCGTCGCCCTTCACCGCAGCCAGGCAGTGGCTGATCCAGGCCGCCGTGATGACGTCCTGGCGGCCGGCGGCTTCCGCTTCCGCCGCCCAGGCGGTACGCTGCTTCGCGATCTGCGTGGCGGCGCGCGCACGCCGCTCGCTCAGGCGCGCGTCGTCGGACGCCAGGCGGCCGGCGAGCGCGCGATCGAGCGCGACAAGCGTCAGGGCCGGATCGGCCGCGATCGCGAGGTCGTTCGGGTAGCTCCGCATCGGGTAGCGCGAGAATGTCGGGTCGTCGCCGAGATGCGCCACCCGCGCGCCGGCCTTGAGCCGATCGGCCTTGGGGATCCACGGCACGTCGGAATCGAGCACGATAACGAGATCGGCCTCCGCAACGGCCGGGCCCGAGGCGTAGCCGTAGTGCATCGGGTGGCTGGCCGGCAGGCACATGTAGCGCGGCACCAGCGACACGACCGGAATCGCGAAGCGCTCAGCGAGCGCCGCCAGCGCCTCCACCGCCGCGGGATCGCGCCCGACCCCGCCGGTAACGACGAGCGGCAAGCGCGCGCCGGCGATCCAGTCGGCGAGCGTGTCGATCGCCTGCGGATTCGGCGCCGCCGGCGCGGGCGCCGTCCAGCGGCGCGGCGGCCGATCGGGGTCGGCGGCGGGCGCCGCCAGCACCTCGCGCGGCAGCGACAGGTAGACCGGCCCGCGCGGCGCCGTCATCGCGACTTCGAGCGCGCGCGCAACCACGTCGTCGGGGCGCTCCTCGCCGCGCAGCTCGTGGTCCCATTTGACGCTCTCGCGCACCATGCCGGCCTGGTCGAACATCTCCTGCGCCCAGTGGATGTAGCGCGAACGCGCGCCGTGCGGCCCGTCTTCCGTGAGCGGGGTCCGCCCGGCGGTGAACAGGATCGGCACATTGTCGCGATAGGCGTTGATGAGCGCGCAGATGCCGTTCGCGGTGCCGACGTTGACGTGGAACATCACCGCCTGCGGCCGGCCGGTGACCGCGTAGTAGCCGTGTGCCATGCCGGCCGCCACGTGCTCGTGCGGCACCACCAGCGGGCGCGGCAGCTCGCCGGCATCGGGTCCGGCGCGGGCGAACAATTCGATGATGGACGGGAAGTCGGTGCCGGAATTGACGAACAGATAGTCGATGCCGTGCGCCTTGAGCGCCCTGAGGTAGGCTTGCGCAGTCAGCGGCTGCGCTGCTTGCATTTGCTGCGGCGCGGGCGCGGGACGCATGCCGGACTCCCTACGTCATGCCCGTGCTTGTCGCGGGCATCCACGTCTTGCTTATACACCAAGTGAAAGAAGGACGTGGATGGCCTGGACAAGCCCGGCTTGACCCGGCAATCCATCTCTTCAACAAGCCTCTTGCGAAGAATGATGGATGCCCGGGTCAAGCCCGGGCATGACGAGTGAGGGTCGAGAGCCGTTGATCCGCGAGACAGCGACGCGGCAGCCTAGCGACGATCGTCATTGCCGGGCTTGACCCGGCAATCCATCTCTTCAACAAAACTCTTGCGACGTAATGATGGATGCCCGGGTCAAGCCGGGACAAGCCCGGCCATGACGACGGGGAGTCACTGTCCGACTGCCGCAGGCTACCAATTGCTTGCGCGGCTGGGTAGCGCGCCGCAAGATGCCGCCGCAACGGAACGAAAACCGCTCAAAGGAGAAGACGCATGGCGCGGCTGCTGCAGACCCCGATGCGCACCGGCGCGCTCGCCCTTGCGCTCGCGGCGATGACGTGGGCCGCGCTTGGCAGCGCGGCCGCGCAGGATGCGGCCGCGAGCTATCCGAGCCGTCCGATCCGCATCATCGTCGGCTTCACGGCCGGCGGCGGCAACGACATCCTGGCGCGGCTGGTCGGCCAGAAGCTGTCCGAGAGCCTGGGCCAGCCGGTGGTGATCGAGAACAAGCCAGGCGCCGGCGCGATCATCGGCACTGAATACGTCAAGGGGCAGGCGGCCGACGGCTACACGCTGCTGATGGGCGCAAGCGGCGCCATGACCATCAATCCGGCGGTGTACACCAAGCTGCCGTACTCGACGCAGCGCGACTTCGTGCCGATCTCGATGGTGGCGTCGTTCCCGTTCCTGCTGCTCGTCAACCCGGCAACGCCGGTGAAGTCGGTGGCGGAGCTCGTCGCCTACGCCAAGGCCAATCCCGACAAAGCCAACTACGGCTCATCGTCGCCCGCCTTCCAGCTCACCGCCGAGCTGTTCAAGCAACGCACCGGCGCGCCGATGCAGCACATTCCCTACAAGGGCAGCAACGAGTCGCTCGGCGCCGTGGTCGCCAACCAGGTCCTGGTGTCGATCGTCGACGCGGCGCCGGCCGCGGGCCAGATCGCCGCCGGCCAGGTGCGCCCGCTCGCGGTCACCTCCGGCAAGCGCAGCCCGCAATTCCCGGACGTGCCGACGCTCGCCGAGGCCGGCGTCCCCGACATGGAGGTCGCGTTCTGGAGCGGGCTGTTCGCGCCCGCCGGAACGCCGCCTGCGATCGTCAACAAGCTGCAGGACGAGGTGCGGCGCATCGTGCGGCTGCCGGACATCCAGGAGCGGATGAAGACGCTGGCGGTCGAGCCGGCGGGCAATACGTCGGAGGAATTCAGCCGCGCCATCGCGGCCGACATCGAGCGCTGGACCGCGGTCGCCAGGGCCAGCAACATCAAGATCGAGCCGTAACCCGTGTCCCGGACGCGGTGCAGCGCGCAGCGATGCACCGCTGATCCGGGACCGTCGAAAGCGCTGGCTGCTTGTCCGCCGGCCGAACGTTTGACGATCCCGGGTCTGCAGCGCACCACCCTCGGATCGCGCTTTCGCGCGTCCGCGGGCAAGCTTGTCCCCGGGCCGCGCGAAGCGCGGACCCGGGGTGCTGCGCTGCGCCCGGGATACGGACCTTCGCTGCATCACGAAACCTTATCCCGACAAGCAGAGCGGCTAATGACATCGCGACGCGCGCAACGCCTCCGGGTTGCTTCGCCCGCGCGATGCTGATTAATCGGATGGCGCGATATCCGCGCGCGAGAGCGACCATGCGATTGGGCTACTTCACGATGCCGGTCCACCCGCTCGGGCGCGACTGGAGCGAGACGCTGCGCGAGGATCGCGAGGCCATCATCTTGGCCGACAAGCTCGGCTTCCACGACGCCTTCATGGGCGAGCACCTGACCGACGACTGCGAGAACGTCACCAACAGCATGCTGTTCCTGGCGACGCTGATCCACAACACGACCCAGATCAAGCTCGCGACCGGCACCGCCAATCTTTCGCAGATCGCATCCGGTGCCGATGGCGGTGCAACGCCGCGATGTTCGATCACCTGGCGCAGGGGCGCTTCATCTTCGGCATCAGCCCGGGCGCGCTCACCTCCGACGCCGAGGCGATCGGCATCCTGGACGAGGACCGCAACAAGATGTTCGCGGAGGCGATCGACGTCATCCTGGCGATCTGGGAGGGCGAGCCGCCCTACAACATCGACCTGCCCGACAACCGCTTCAAGGTCTCGGTCGAGAAGACGCAGGCGCTCTATCTCGGCGTCGGCTACCTGAAGAAGCCGTTCCAGAAGCCGCGCCCGGAGATCGTAGGCACGGTGCTGCAGCCGTTCTCGCCCGGCGTGGTGCGCATGGGCGAGCGCGACTTTCACCCGCTGTCGGCGAATTTCCTGCTCACGAAGTGGCTTCCGACGCATTGGCAGAACTACGTCGACGGCAAGACCAAGGTCGGCCAGAAGGCCAGCCCGGCCGATTGGCGAGTGGCGCGCACGGTGTTCGTCGCCGACGACGACAAGGTCGCGGCCGCGTACGGCCGCGACAACGAGAACAGCCCGTACCGTCACTACTACAGCCAGATGAAAGCCAAGATGACGCGCAGCAAGCGGCTGTTCGTGTTCAAAGAGCAGCGCGAGCAGCCGGACGAGGAGATCACGCTTGATTTCGTGCTCGACGAGCTGGTGATCCACGGAACGGTGAACCGGGTAGTCGACCAGATCCTGGCGCTGCGCGAGGAGATCGGCGATTTCGGCGAGATCGTCTATGCCGGCATGGACTGGGTCGACCCGGCGCTCGCCCGGCGCTCGATGCAGCTGATGGCCGAGGAGGTGATGCCGCGGGTGAATGCGGCGATCGGCAAGTCGGCGGCGGCGTAACGCCCCCGGTCCGTCATTGCGAGCCGAAGGCGAAGCAATCCAGGAACTCCGGCCACGCCGATGAGGACACGATGCCGCGCCATATCGTCTGCCTGACCTTCGATTTCGATACCCAGTCCGGCTTCATCGCCCGCGGCATGACCACGCCGACGCCGCTGTCGCGCGGCGAGTTCGGCCTGATCGGCGCGCAGCGGCTGCTTGCGCTGCTCAAGTCGCGCGGCATCACCGCGACCTGGTGCATCCCCGGCTTCACCATCGACAGCCATCCGAAAGCGTGCGAGGCGGTGGTCGCCGACGGCCACGAGGTTGCACACCACAGCTGGGCGCACGTTCCGCCGGCAACGCAAACCCGCGATGAGGAGGAGGCCGATCTGGTCCGTGCCAACGCGGCGATCGAGCAGCTGACCGGCCGCAAGGCGCGCGGCTACCGCTCGCCGGCCTGGGACCTGAGCGAGAGCACCGTCGACCTGCTGCTGGCGCACGGGTTCCGCTACGACAGCAGCCTGATGGGCGCCGACTATGCGCCCTACTTCGCCCGGCGCGGCGACCGCGCCGAGCTCGGCAAGCCGTACCACTTCGGCGAAGCCACTTCGCTGATCGAGCTGCCGATCAGCTGGTCGCTCGACGACTATCCGCATTTCGAGTTCGTGCGCACGCCGCAAACGGTGCTCGCGAGCCTGCAGCCGGCGCGCGGCGTGATGCAGAACTGGCTCGACGAATTCCGCTACATGCAAAAGACCGTGGACTGGGGCGTGCTCACCTACACCATGCACCCCTACGTCATCGGCCGCGGTTACCGCATGCTGGCGTTCGAAGAGCTGGTCGACACGCTGATCGCCGAGGGCGCGGTTTTTAGGACCATGGAGGCGGCGGCCGAGGAAGCCAGGGGGCGCCTGGCGTAGGGCGCGCAAGGGGTGCCGGCCGCCATCGCCGTGGCGCGCCCCCGCCGTCATTGCGAGCCGAAGGCGAAGCAATCCAGAAACGGCGCTCGCACCTGGATTGCTTCGTCGCTTCGCTCCTTGCAATGACAGGCCCGCCCTCGACAAAGGTGCCGCAATATTGCACACAAGGACATGGCGAGAGCCGGGATACACCGGCCCCTATGCCCCAACCACTGCAGTCCAAAGGGAGGAGCTCATGCAATTGAGATCGTTCGTGAAGAGCGCAGTCGCGGCCGCGGCCGCGGTCGCACTCGCGACCTTCGCGGCGCCGGCCGGCGCGCAGCAGGTGATCACGCTCAACGGCGCGGTCCAGTTCAACGACGATCACGCCTTCACCAAGGCACTGGTGAAGTTCGAGGAGCTGGTCAAGCAGTACTACGGCAAGCCGATCAACTTCGTCCTGCACAAGAACTCCTCGCTCGGGCTCGAGAAGCAGTATTTCGAGTACATGGCGCAGGGCAAGGCGGTCGACTACGGCATCGTCTCGCCGGCGCATATGTCGACGTTCTCGCGCGCGGCGCCGTTCATCGACGCGCCGTTCCTGTTCCGCGATCTCGAGCACTGGAACAAGGTGCTCGACGCCGACCTGTTGAAGCCGGTCGCCGACGAGATCGCCCAGAAGGCCGACGTCATGCTGATCGGCTATGCGGGCGGCGGCGTGCGCAACATCTTCATCAACAAGCCGATGGGCTCGCTCGCCGAGATCAAGGGCCTCAAGGTGCGGGTGCAAGGCGCGCCGATCTGGTCGCGCACCTTTCAGGCCGCCGGCATGGCGCCGACCGTGATCGCCTACAACGAGGTCTACAACGCGATCCAGAACAACGTCATCGCGGCCGGCGAGAACGAGGCCGCCGGCGTCGAGCAGATGAAATTCTACGAAGTGGCGCCGAACCTCGCGATGACGCAGCACGCCATCACGATCCGGCCGATCTGCTTCTCGGGCAAGACTTTCAAGAGCCTGCCCAAGGACCTGCAGGAGGCGATCCTGAAGGCCGGCAAGGAAGCCGGCGCCTACGGCCGCCAGATCGAGTCGAGCGAGGACGAGCAGAAGCTGGTCGCGCTCGAGAAGGCCGGCAAGCTCAAGCGCATCCCGTTCCAGGGGCGCGACGAGATGAAGAAGATGGTCGATCCGGTGATGGCGACCTACGCCAAGGAGATCGGCGCCGACAAGATCTACGAGCAGATCGTCGGGCTGAAGTAACGGCGCCTGGTGGCGCCAGGAACGCCAATCAAACATCATGGCCGGGCTTGTCCCGGCCATCCACGTCTTATTTGCCTATGTCTCCGGACTAAGACGTGGATGCCCGGCACAAGGCCGGACATGACGAGGGTGTTGGGCTCGCCTTTGTTCCCGGTCGGATGATCTTGATGCCGCTTCACCGCGCCCGCTTGGCCGCCGCCTGGCGCCGCCTGACGGAAGCATATGCCCGGCTGCTGTCGTGGATCCTGGTGCTGTCGGTCGGGATCCTGGTGGTTCCGGTCTCGCTGCAGATCTTCTCGCGCTACACCGAACTGATCCCGTCCTATATCTGGACCGAGGAGATGGCGCGCTTCCTGTTCATCTGGACGATCATGGTCGGCGCCATGATCGGGGTGCGGGAGAGCACGCATTTCGAGGTCGACGTGTGGCCGCGCGTTCCGCCGCGTGTGGAGGCGGCCGTCAAGCTGGTTTCACGCATCGGTGTCCTGGTGCTGGCGCTGGTCTTCGTCTGGGCGGGAATCGAGTTCACGCGTTTTGCCTGGAACCGGATCTCCGAGCTTGCCGAACTGCCGCTGTGGCTGATCCACGTCGCCTGGCCAATTACCGGCGCGACCTGGCTGATCTTCCTCGGCGAGCAGATGTACGGCGATTTGCAAACGATCGTCGAGGACGACGCATGACCGGCTCCGTGCTCACGCCCGGCGTCGCCGCGCTGATCCTGTTCGGTTGCTTCTTCCTGTTCCTGTTCTGGCGCGTGCCGGTCGCGTTCGCGCTCGGGCTCGCCTGCCTGCCGATCCTGATCATCGAGCCGCGGCTCGACACCGTGACGCTGATGCAGGAGACGTTCAACGCCTACAATTCCTTCATCCTGCTGGCGGTGCCGTTCTTCCTGTTGACCGCCAACCTGATGAATGTCGGCGGCACCACCGACCGGCTGATGAAGCTCTCGCGCGTGATGGTCGGCCACTTCCCGGGTGGGCTGGCGCAGATCAACGTGGTGCTGTCGATCTTCTTCGCCGGCATCTCCGGCTCCTCGACCGCGGATGCGGCGAGCCAGTCCAAGATCTTCATCGAGGCGCAGACCAAGGAAGGCTACGATCTCTCGTTCTCGGTTGCGATCACCGCGGTCTCCGCGGTCCTGGCCGTGATCATCCCCCCATCGATCCTGATGATCGTGTGGGGCGGCATCCTGACCGTCTCGATCGGCGCGCTGTTCCTCGCCGGCATCATCCCGGGGCTGCTGATCGGCTTCGCCCAGATGGCGACCGTTCATGCCTACGCCAAGGCGCGCGGATATCCGACCTATCCACGCGCGACCTGGCATGAGTTCTTCTGCGCCTCCTGGCTGGCGATCCCGGCGCTGATGACACCCGGCATCATCATCGGCGGCAAGATCTTCGGCTGGTTCACGGCGACCAAATCCGCCTGCATCGCCGTGCTCTATGCCGCCGTGCTGTCGCTCTTGGTCTATCGCGAGATGGACTTAAAGGGTCTATACGCGGCGCTCTCCGACACCGGCAGACTGGCGGGCGTCGCGCTGTTCTGTGTCGGAACGGCGAGCGCGTTCGGCTGGCTGCTCGCCTACTACAAGATCCCGGAAGCGATCCTCTCCGGCGTGCAGTCCTGGGGCATGGGTTTCGCTGCGACCGGCTTCTTCATCGCCTTCGTGTTCCTGGTGGTCGGTTGCTTCCTCGATGCGATCCCGGCGATCATCATCTGCGCGCCCATCCTCGAGCCGCTTGCCAAGGCGGTCGGCATGGACCCGGTGCACTTCGCGATGATCGGGATCGTGTCGCTGGCGTTCGGCCTGGTGACGCCGCCGTACGGCCTGTGCCTGATGATCTCGTGCGCGGTCGCAGGAATCCGCATCAAGGATGCAATCAAGGACACCGGCATCATGCTCATCCCGATGCTGATGGTGCTGGCGCTGGTGATCGTGTGGCCGCAGGTGTCGCTGTTCCTGCCGGGCCTGATCTCGCCGGAATTCCTGCGCTGATGTCGCCAGAGTGAGGGGGCCTTCGATCCACCTCTGCCGTCATGCCCCGCGAAAGCGGGCACCCAGTAAACGCGAGCCTGCGAACGAACGGAGGCGCTGTGGGTACTGGATCATCCGCTTTCGCGGATGATGACGGCGGCAAGTTATTTCAACTGGTCAATTCATACACCCGCTCGGCCGTCCCGCCGAGGATGGCGGCGCGCTCGGCGGCCGAAAGGCCAGACACCAGCTCGGTGATGCCGCCCCAGACCTCCTGGTACTCGCCGGCGATCAAGATCACCGGCCAGTTGCTGGCCGCCAGGATGCGGTCCGGGCCGAAGCAGGCAATCACGTGGTCGACGTAGCGGCGCAGCGCCTCGGTCGACCAGCGCCAGTTGGCGATCATCGCCACCCCGGTCGACAGCTTGATGTTGAGGTTCGCGTGCCCGCCGGCGTCCTTGATGAACGACGCCCACGGCTCCCAGCCCTGTTCCGGCACCGGCGGGCGGCCGAGGTGATTGACGACGAGCCGCAGCTCCGGCAGGCGTTTGGCGATCGCGAGCATCTGCGCATACTGCGCCGAATTGACCGGGACCAGCTCGAATACCAGCCCGGCGCGCGCGATCAGCGCCAGCGATTGCAGCACATCCGGGTGCGCCAGCCAGTCGGGCGACGCCTCGAACCGCAGCAGGTGGCGGAAACCGACCAGCTTGCCGCGGTCACCCAATCGCTCGATCAAAACCTCGGTTTCGGCGGCGCTGTCGAGCGGAATCCAGCCGACGACGCCGCGAACCCAATCGAACGCGTTGGCCAGATCGAGGTATTCCTGCGTCTCCTCCGCGTCGTTGAGCGATTGGATCAAAACCGTGCCGTCGACGCCGGCGCGGCGCAGCTCGACCTCAAGGTCCTGCGGGGTGAAATCGCGATCAAGTATGTTTCCGGCCGCCGGCGGCCAGCTGTGCGCGCGCCGCGCATGCTGCCAGAAATGCTGATGGGCGTCGATCACGGTCATGCGTTGACGAACGCCTCATGCAGCTGCGGGAGGTTGACGGTGCCGGCTTGGTCGGTGCTGCCGACGCCGATGTAGCAGAAGATCAACGAAGCCTCCTCGGTCTCCGAGGCGTTCGAGATCACGTGCAGCGCCCCGCTCGGAATGTAGACGAAGTCGCCGCCTTCGAGGGTCAGCTCCTTGCGCGCGCTGCCGTCGTGGCGCGCCGTGATGCAGCGGATCTTGCCATAGAGAATGTACCAACAGACGTCGTTCTCGGTGTGATAGTGCGTCATGTTCGGGCGCGCGCCCGGCACCAGGATGGTCCGCCCCATCACGGCATTGGAGCCGTCGACGGTCGCATCGTTGATGCCGAAGCCGATGCGCAGCGGCGGCTGGTAGTCGGTGTCGGTGCCGATCTGCCGCTGTCTCACCACGGCGACCTGCTGCTTGTCGAATGGGACCATGCGTGACCTCTTCGTTTTCCTCCGCCCTTAATACACCCCCGGCGTCATCATCCGCGAAAGCGGATGATCCAGTAAACCCCGCCGGCTTCGCACGACCCCTAGGCCGTCGCTTACTGGATCCCCCGCTTTTCGCGACGCTTTCGCGGGGGATGACGACCGAGAGCGCGAGGCGCGGCATCGCGTTCACCGCATCGGCTCGATGCGGGCGATCCACGGAATGGCGGCGAGCTGAGCGAGCTTCTCCGGCGTGACGTTGCGCAACCGCATACGGTTGAGCGCACCGTCGCGGCCGGCGAACGCGCCATATTGCTGGACCCGCTCGTTGTGGAAACGGTCGGGCATGAAGTCCAGTACGACGACGACGTTGCGCGGACCGGTCGCGCCGCGGAGCGCAGGATCGAGCCGACCAGAAGCCGTCGCCATGCCGTAGAGCTGCTGTCCGAACAGCGTGAGCGCGATCAGCGCAATCCCGATGAGGATCTTGCGGCCCTCGCGACCGGACAACAGCCGGCGTGACCTCGCCGCCACGCCCGGCGCGCGATCGCCCGCCACGAGGTCGTCATGCCCGGGCTTGACCCGGGCATCCATCTCTCTTGGCATGAGTTTTCATTGAGAGAGATGGATTGCCGGGTCAAGCCCGGCAATGACGAGTCACGTCTCCTTGGCGGTGTCGATGACAAGGCCCCAGCGCTGGATCGTGCGCTGCTCGATCGGCGCCAGCAGCCAGCGGTCCATCGCGATCGCGATGGTGCCGATGATCAGGCAGCCGGCGATGATGATGTCGGAGCGGTGATAGTCGGCGGCGGTGAAGATCATCTGCCCCAGTCCGGACGGCGCGCCGACCAGCTCGGCGGCGATCAGCGCGCGCCAGCCGAAGCCCAGCCCCGAGCGGATGCCGGTGAGCACGTAAGGCAAGGCGCCCGGCAAAATGACGGTGCGAATGGTCTCCAGTCGCCCTCCCCCCAGCGCCTGCACGCCCTGCTCGTACACTTCCGGCACCAGCTGGACGCCGAGCACGGTGTTCTGGAATACGATGAAGAACACCGTGTTCCAGATCACGAACACCGCGAGCGCGGTGCCGATGCCGAGCCAGCCGATCATCAGCGGCAGCCACACGATGCCGGAGATCGCATTGAAGAACACCACGAGCGGATTGAGGAAATCGGAGACGTTGCGATAGAGGCCGGCAACGAAGCCGCCGAGGATGCCGGTGACGATCCCGACCGTCGCGCCCAGGAACAGCCGCCACAGGCTCGCCACGACATTGGTGCCGAGCTGCCCGTCGGTCGCGAGCGCGATCACCGTCTCGACCACCGCGGTGACCGACGGCAGCGTCGCCGGCGGTGGCCGGAACGCATTCCAGTAGGCGATCCACGCCGCCAGCACGAGCACGAACGGCAGCGCCGGCAACAGCCGCCAGGCGAGGTCACGGGCGCTGCCATGCGCGGACGCGCGAAGGGTCGTGGATTGCAAGCTCATGGCACCCATCCACGACGATGCCGCGTCGCTGCGCCACCTCCCCATGAAAGGGGGAGGTCGCCGCGCGCAGCGCGGCGGGTGGGGGTCCTCGGCCGCGTGTTGGATGAACCCCTCCCCAACCCTCCCCCTTTCAGGGGGAGGGAGCGCGTGGCGCAGACGGCAACGACGAGCATCATTTCCGCAGCATCCCCCAGCGCGCCACGGTGAGGTTCTCGATCGGCTGCACGATCAGCCGGTCGACGACGATGTAGAGGCCGCCGATCATGATCATGCCGACGATGATGCGGTCGACCTGTCCGAACGTGCGCGCGCCGAAGATCAGGTCGCCGAGGCCGCCCTTGCGCACCAGCATCTCGGCCGCGATCAGCGCGCGCCAGCCATAGCCCATGCCGAGGCGAAGGCCGACCACGATGCTCGGCAGCGCGCCCGGCAGGTATACGTCGGTGACGAGGCGCAGGCGGCCGGCTCCGAGCGAGCGCAGCGCCAGCGTGTAGTTCTCCGGGATCGCCCGCACGCCGATCATGGTGTTGAAGATGATCGGCACGATCAGGGTGTACATCACGATCACCAGCGTCGTGGTGTGGCTGAAGCCGAACCAGATGATCGCGAGCGGCAGCCAGGCGATGCCGGAAATGCCTTGCAGGAAGCGCAGGAAGCCTTCGAGCGCGTGCGCCGCGTAGCGGTTGACGCCGACCGCAAAGCCGACCGGCACGCCGATCAGCATCGAGATCGAGGCCGCGATGCCGATCATGGTCAGGCTGGTGCTGGCGTATTCGGCCAGCACGCCGTGGGCGACGAGGTGCACGAAGGCGCGCCAGACGGCGAGCGGCGAGACCAGCACGTTGGGGGCGAAGTCGCCGGTCGCATGGATCGCCCACCAGGCGGCGACCAGCAGCGCGAACGGCAGCAGGACCTTCAGGTTGTTGAGCAAGCGCGCGGCGGTGGCCAACGCCGGTGGTGCCGGTCGCACGACCGCTGCCGGCGCGGTAGCTGTCATGCCGGCGCCGCGGCCGGTTGGGCCGCGCCTTCTTCCGCGAACAGCGCCGCGCCGCGTTCGGCACGCACCAGCTTGAGCACCTGCTCGGCGATGCCCTGCATCTCGGGATCGGCGGTGAAGGATTCCCAATCGCGCCCGCCCGGCGCGCGGCGCGGAATGTCGATGCGCGCCTTGATCTCGCCCGGCCGCCGCGTCATCACCAGGACGCGGTCGCCGAGGAACACCGCCTCGTCGACGCTGTGGGTGATGAAGAACACGGTCTTGCGGGTGGCTGCGCACAGCCGCGCCAGCTCCTCCTGCAGCGTGAGCCGCGTCATCGCGTCGACGGCCGCGAACGGCTCGTCCATCAGGATCACGTCGGGATCGGCCGCCCAGGTGCGCGCCACCGCCACCCGCTGCTTCATGCCGCCGGAAAGCTCGTGCGGATAGCGATCCTCGAAGCCGACGAGTCCGGTGAGCTCGATCAGCCGCGCGACCGCACGCTCACGCGCGGCGCGCGCCACGCGCGCGATCTCGAGGCCGTGGCCGATGTTCCGGCGCACCGTGCGCCACGGCAGGATCGCGAGCTCCTGGAACACCACGCCGCGGTCGCGGCCCGGTCGCGTGACCTCTCTGCCGTCGCAGAAGATCGCCCCCTCGGTCGGCTTGATGAAGCCTGCGATCGCCTTGAGCAGCGTGGTCTTGCCGCAGCCGCTGGGGCCGACCAGGGTGACGAACTCGCCGGCGCGGATCGCGAGATCGACGACGCCGGTCGCCTGCACCGGCCCGTCGGCGGTATCGAAGAAATGCCGGAACCCGGAAACGACGATCTTGTCTTCGGTGGCGGACGGCGGAGCGGGCATCGATCGCTCTTCACCTCTCCCGAAGGGAGAGGTCGCCCGCGCAAGCGCACCGAAGCGCGGGCGGGTGAGGGGTTACGGACCGGCCGGAAAAGTATAGTGCCCCCTCACCCGGATTGCGCGCGCTTCGCGCACGCAATCCGACCTCTCCCCGCCGGGGAGAGGTGAAAGGGCGGCGCCGCCATGCATCACCCGGGCTGGCCCTTGCACTCGGCCAGCGTCTTCGGCAGCGGCGGCAGGTCGGCGAAAAACTCCGGATGCTTCTCGACGATGCGCTTGAACACGGTGTCGTCGTAGAAATCGGTCGGCTCGAACGGCTTGTCCTTTTTCAACAGGCCGCTGCGGATCATCTCGTTGCCGGTGCGCACCAGCCCCTCGATGGTGCAGACGGAGATGCGCGGATCCCAGGTGAGCCATTTCAGGCCCTCGGTGCCGTCCGCGACGTTCAATCCGTCGAGATAGCGGGTGGCGATCTCGGCCGCCTCCTTGGGGTTCTTGCGCACGAACGCCGCCGCCTCCATCAGGCCGATCGAGAATTTCTCGACGAAGTCATAGTTCTTCTTGATCCAGTCCTCGTGCGCGACCGCGCCGATCACGTCGGTGACCAAGCCTTCCTCGCCGCGACTGACGATGACGGCGTTGGTGCCGAGCGCGCTCACCGCCTGGGACGTGTACGGCTCCCAGGGAGCGACCGCGTCGACGAGCCCCTGCTGGATCGTGATCGGCATGTTCTCGACCGGCACGCTGACGAGCTGCGACTTCGAGATGTCGAGCTTGTGCCGCTTGAACCACTCGCGCAGGTAGACCTCGTTGGTCGAGCCGGTAAGATGCGCGATCTTCTTGCCTTCCATCGATTTCGGATTGGCGACGTCGATGCCACGGTCCTTGCGCCCGATGATGGCGCGCCCGCCCGCCTTCGCCAGGTAGTCGGCGGCGTTGTAGTAGGCGATCACGCCCTTGAGCATGTTGCCGCTGGCGCGCGCCGACGCGGTCGTCGTGCTCAAGGCGGCGTGGCCGAACTGCGCGTCGCCGGCCTGCACCGCCTGCACCACGGCGCGGCCGCTGCCGGTGAGCTTGACGGTGACGTTGAGGCCCTGCTTCGCCCAGTAGCCGTTCTCCGCCGCCACGTAAGCCGGCGTCGAGAACAGGTTGTTGACCACCATGAAGGTGACGTCGCGCATCTGCTGCGCGCAGGCCGGGCCGGTAGCGCATGCTGCCGCAACAACGGTACCGGCCGCAAGCGCGATGGCGCCTCGCCGCGTTCGCGTAAAGCGCATCTGATCCTCCCTGATCTCGTCGTTGTCGACCGCAAACCGGCCTCGCGGCCAGGCGGCTGTTGCCCGGCATAAGAGTGGCTGAGACAGCGCTGGTCAAGCGGCGCGCCCGACGGACGATGCAATGCAATCCAGCGCCAACCTCAGTGAGCGCGTAGTCCTGTGTGGCACCATCAACACCAACGCAATACAATCGCTGCATGAAACAGTTCACCGTCCGCCTGTCCGACTCCCTCATGGCGCAGATCGAGGCGGAGTTGCGCGAGCGGAAGCTTTCCAAATCCGAGGTGGTGCGCGAGCGTTTGAGTCACGCCGCCGGATTGCGGCGCGGGCAACCTGCGGCGCTCGTCGCCATTGCCGATCTTGTCGGTTCGGTGGATGGACTGTCCGCGGATCTCAGCGCGAAGACAAAAAGACATCTCAAGGCGACCAGCTATGGCCGCAAGCGCTCTCGTTGACGCAGGGTGCCGTGCGCGATGGGCTGACGTCGGTCACACCCTCCGTCGGCGGATCTCCTCGATCACCGAGCTGTTGTCGAGCGCGCCCTGGCCGTGGCGGATGCAGGCCTCGATCAGGTTGCGATAGGTCTCGAGCAGCGGCAGCTCCTGCCCGAGCTTTTGCCCTTGCGCGCGCGCCAAGGTCGCGTCCTTGTAGGTGACCTCGAGGGCGCCCTCCGGCCTGTAGTCGCGCCGCACCATCTTGGGCCCCTTGCCGTCCATCACGCGCGAGTAGGCGGCGGAAGCCTCGGCCACTTCGAGGAACGTCGCCGGGTCGAGCCCGAGCCGCTCGGCGAACACCAAGCCTTCGGCTAAGGCCGTGCGGTTGATGCCGAGGATGAGATTGATGGCGAGCTTGGCGCGGTTGCCGTCGCCGTGGCCGCCGATGTGGAACTGGCGCGGATAGAGCGCGTCGAGGATCGGCTTGACTTGCGCCGCGAGCGCCGGGTCGCCGCCGATCAGGCCGGTGCCGAGGCCCTCGCGGCACTGCTGGCTGGTGCCCGACACCGGCGTCTCCAGGAAGCGCAGGCCGCGCTCGGTCGCGCGCGCGCCGAGCGCGGCGATGCGGTCGGGATCGCAGGTCGAGCCGCACAGCACGATCTTGTTGGAGCGCGGCCCGACCGCCTGCAGGATGTCGTTCTCGACCACGTCCTCGACCTGGGCGGTGTCGAACACCATGATGAGGATGGCGTCGCAGCGCCGTCCGACGTCGGCCCCCGAGGCCGCGGCGGTTCCGCCGATCGCCGCAAGGTGTGCGTTCTTCTCCGGCACGATGTCGTAGCCGAGGACACCGTGACCGGCGGCGATCAAGCGCTCGGCGAACATGGTTCCCATCAGGCCGACACCGATGAGCCCGACCGGCGACAGGGTGGTCATCTCACAGCCTCCGGTAGGGTGCGCAAAGCGCCGCGAAGCGGCGCGTGCGCACGCAGTGCAAGAGCCACGTGCGCACGGCGCGCAGACGCGCGCCTTTGCGCACACTACGTCTTCCATTCACAGCGGCGCGATGCCGAGGTCGCGCGCGACGCCGTCGAGGCTGTCACGCAACGGCTTCGGCAGCGGAATGCCGGCGCGCGCTGCGCTCGCGCGCCTTCTCGGCGCTCTGCTCGCCGGGCAGGAAGATGCGCGCGACGCCGGGCAGCCGCGCCGAGCCGCGGATGTCGCGCACCACGGCATCGACGCCGCGCTTGAACGTCTCGGCGGGCCCGAAGGCGTCGATCGCGATCGCGACGATCGCATGCCCGGTATTGCTGGCGGTGCCGACGTCCTTGACCATCTCGATCACGTCGCGGCCGAAGGCCGCGCGGTTGAGCGTGCCGGCGAGCAGTCCGATCATGAGGGAGAGGCCGTAGCCCTTGTACTCGCCGATCGGCAGCAGATAGCCCTCGTCGGCCCGCTTGGCATCGGTGAGGGGCTTGCCCTCGCGGTCGATCATCCAGCCGACCGGCATCGGCTCGTTGCGCTGGGCCTTGAGCCGCACCTTGCCGAAGGCCGCGACCGTCGGCGCCATGTCGAGCACCACCGGCGGCTCGTCCAGGGCCGGCACCGCGATCGCGACCGGGTTGGTGCCGAGCAGCATCTCGCTGCCGCCCCACGGCGGCAAATGGTTGGCGCCGCCGACCGCCAGATAGAGCCCGATCATGTCGTGCGCGAGCGGCATGGTGGCGTAGAGCGCGGCCGGGCCGGCGTGGTTGCTCATGCGCGCGCCGACCCAGGCGACGCCACGGTCTTCGCCTTCGCGATCGCGGTCTGCGTCGCGAACCGCATCACCAGGTGTCCCATGCCATTGTCGCCGTCGACCAACGCAGCAGCCGGCCGCTCCGACACGACCCGGATGTCCGGGCGCAGGTTGATGCCGCCGGCGCGGATGCGCCGGACGTAGAGCGGCAGGCGGATCACGCCGTGGGTATCGGTGCCGCGCAGATCCGCCTGCACCATCAGCTCGGCAACGACCCCGGCGTCCGCTGCGGGCAGCCCTGCCGCCTCGAACGCCCGCGCCACGAAGGCCTGCAGCGGCGCGGCGGCGATCCGCGGCACATCCTCACT
The DNA here is from genome assembly GCA_963788095.1 of uncultured Alphaproteobacteria bacterium. GTDB lineage: Bacteria > Pseudomonadota > Alphaproteobacteria > Rhizobiales > Xanthobacteraceae > CAVTXS01. Next base: position 89,206 of record CAWBFP010000023.1, read on the forward strand.
CATCTGCCCTCCAGGCAGGGCGCCCACAAGGGGCGCCCCTAGGAACCGTCGCACCGTAGGGCAACCCTTGTGGTTGCCCCTCTGTGCAAAGCCCGCGATGCATGCGAGAGCATAGCGGGCGCGACGGGGAGCGGAAGAGCATGATCAACGCCGCGATGGTCGGCCTCGGACGCTGGGGGCAGACGATCCTCGGCTCGGTGCAGGGCAAGAGCACGCGCGTGCGCTTCGTGCACGGCGTGAGCAAGGAGCCGGAGCTGGCGCAGCCGATCGCCGAGCGGCACGGCATCCGCCTCTCCACCGATCTGGCAAGCGCGCTGGCCGATCCGGAGGTCGAAGCCGTATTCCTGGCGACGCCGCATTCGCTGCATGTCGGGCAGGTCGAGGCGGCGGCCAAGGCCGGCAAGCCGGTGTGGTGCGAGAAGCCGCTGGCGCTCAGGCGCGGCGAGGCCGTGCGCGCGATCGAGGCGTGCCGCAAGGCTGGCGTGCCGCTCGGCACCGGCAACAACAAGCGCTGCTTCGCCTCGATGCGGGAGCTCGAGCGCGTGATCGACGACCGGCACGATCGGCGAGGTCTTCCACATCGAGGGCCATTTCTGCAACGAGCACAGCACGCGGGTGAAAGGCGGCTGGCGCGACGATCCGAACGAATCGCCGGGCGGCGGCATGACCGGTCCCGGGCTGCATGTGCTCGACGCCTTCGTCAATCTGGTCGGGCCGGTGGCGCGCGTCGATGCGCGGCTGGCCGCGCGCAAAGCCCCGCCGGACCCGCGCGACGCGGTCGCCGCGCTGCTGGAGTTCGAAAGCGGCGCGACCGGCCTGATGGCGACGGTGCGCGCTGCGCCGATGTTCTGGCGCGTGCACGCCTTCGGCACCCGCGGCGCGGCCGAGGCGCGCGGGGAGGACACGCTGATCGTGGCGCGGATCGGCGAAGAGCCGCAGACGCACACGTTCGAGCGCGTCAACTCGCTCCGTATCCTGGTCGAAGCCTTCGCCGACGCGGTCGAAGGCAAGGCGACGTTCCCGGTTACGCCGCGGCAGATGCTCGACCTGATCGGCGCCTTCGAAGCAATCGTCGCCTCGATCGAAAGCGGCGCGCCGGTTGCGGTCAATGCGCGCGGCGTCACGATCGAACGTAGGACAGCTTGAGGTGGGCGAGCGCCGCTTGATCACCCTCCCGCGGAGCGGCGGGAGGGTCGGCGAACATCGCGCCAGCGCCGGGCACAAGCCCCCCACCCCAGACCCCTCCCCACCACTAGCTTCGCTCGTGGGGGAAGGGGAACCCGCGCGCCAGCGCGGTTGGCTTGCCGGCATTGAGCCGCTATGAAGCGGGGAAACCTCCCTCACCGAACAGCCGATGACCCATATCCTGCATCGCCAGATCCATGCCGAGTTGCCGGTCGCGGCGCGCGGGGCCGGGCTCTACCTCTACGACGCGGCCGGGCGCGCCTATCTCGACGCCTCCGGCGGCGCCGCGGTGTCGTGTCTCGGCCACGGCCACCCGGACGTGCTGCGCGCGATCCACGCGCAGCTCGACCAGCTCGCCTATGCGCATACCAGCTTCTTCACCACGGCGGTCGCCGAGGAGCTCGCCGATACGCTGATAGCCGATGCGCCCGCCGGACTGTCGCACGTCTATTTCCAGAGCGGCGGCTCGGAGGCGATCGAGTGCGCGCTCAAGATGGCGCGGCAGTATTTCGTCGAGCGCGGCGAGCCGCAGCGCCGGCACGTCATCGCGCGCCGGCAGAGCTACCACGGCAACACGCTCGGGGCGCTCGCGACCGGCGGCCACACGGCGCGGCGCGCAACCTTCGCGCCGCTGTTGTTCGAGACGCACCACATCGAGCCGTGCTTTGCCTACCGGCATCGCCGGGCGGACGAGAGCGAGCAGGCCTACGGCAAACGCGCGGCGGACGCACTGGAGGCGAAAATCATCGAGCTCGGCCGCGACCGCGTGATCGCCTTCGTGGCGGAGACCGTGGTGGGCGCGACCGCGGGCGCGGTTCCGCCCGCCCCGGGTTATTTCAAGCGCATCCGCGAGATCTGCGACCGCTACGGCGTGCTGCTGCTGCTCGACGAGGTCATGTGCGGCATGGGGCGCACCGGAACGCTGCATGCCTGCGAGCAGGACGGGATTGCGCCCGACCTCATCGCGATCGCCAAGGGCCTTGGCGGCGGGTACGAACCGATCGGGGCGGTGCTGCTGAGCCGCGCGATCTTCGACGCCTTCGCCAACGGATCGGGCTTCTTCCAGCACGGCCACACCTACCTCGGACACCCGCTCGCATGCGCGGCCGGGCTCGCGGTGCAGCGCGTGATCAAGCGCGACCGCCTGCTCGACAACGTCAAGACGATGGGCACGCGCCTCAATCGCCGGCTGGCGGAGCGCTTCGGCAACCACCCGCACGTCGGCGACATCCGCGGGCGCGGGCTGTTCCAGGCGATCGAGCTCGTTACCGATCGTTCCGACAAGACGCCGTTCGATCCGCAACTGAAGCTCTATGCGCGCGTTAAGCGAGAAGCGATGGCGCGGGGACTGATGGTCTACCCGTCCGGCGGCACCGCCGATGGCGCTGCCGGCGACCACGTGCTGCTGGCCCCGCCGTTCATCGTCGACGCGCCGTCGATCGACCTGATCGTCGAGCAACTCGGCGATGCCGTCGACGCCGCGGTAGAGGCCGCGCGCGGCGTTGCGGCCGCATAGGCAAAACCACGGATAATCGAAAACACCAACGGGAGGTTCTCCATGTCGAAGCTTCATTTCGGTCGTCACGCCGTCGCGGCCGCCGCCGCGCTCGGGCTCATCGCTTGGGCGGGCCCCGCCGCGGCGCAACAGAAATTCGTCACCATCGGCACCGGTGGCGTCACCGGCGTCTACTACGCGGTCGGCGGCGCGGTGTGCCGGCTGATGAACAAGGACCGGCAGAAGACCGGCATCCGCTGCTCGGTCGAATCGACCGGCGGATCGGTATTCAACGTCAACGCCATCAAGTCGGGCGAGCTCGACTTCGGCATGACGCAATCGGACGTGGAGTACAACGCGGTCAAGGGCGAGGCGCAGTTCAAGGGCGCCCCGGTCAGCGACCTGCGCGCGGTGTTCTCGGTGCATGCCGAGCCGTTCACGGTGCTGGCGCGCAAGGAAGCCGGCGTCACCAAGTTCGAGGATTTCAAGGGCAAGCGCTTCAACGTCGGCAATCCAGGCTCCGGCACGCGCGCCTCGATGGAGCAACTGCTCGCCGACCTGGGCTGGAAACTGTCCGACTTCTCGCTCGCCTCGGAGCTCAAGGCCGACGAGCAGGGGCCGGCGCTCTGCGACAACAAGATCGACGGCTTCTTCTACGGCGTCGGCCACCCGTCGGCGGCGATCCAGGATCCGACCACGACCTGCGGCGCGAAGCTGATCTCGCTGACCGGCCCGGCGGTCGAATTCGCTGGTGAAGAAGTTCCCCTACTACTCGGTGGCGACGATCCCGGGCGGCATGTACTCCAACAACCCGAATCCGACCACCACCTACGGCGTGCGCGCCCTCATGGTCACCAGCGCCAAGCAGCCGGACGACGTCGTCTACAATCTGGTCAAGGCGGTGTTCGACAATTTCGACGAGTTCAAGAAGCTGCACCCGGCCTTTGCCAACCTGGAGCCGAAGGAGATGCTGAAGGCGGGCATCTCGGCCCCGCTGCATCCCGGTGCGGTGAAGTACTACAAGGAGAAGGGCTGGATGTGAGCTGACGCCCGCCCGGGGACCGTCGTGTCCCGCACGCGGCGGTGCGTCCCGGGTCCGCTCGGCGCGGCCCGAGGACAGGCTCCGCGATGCGCCGCAGATGCGGGACCTTTGCAGACGGTGGCGTTTGCGAAGGACCCGGTTCAGCAGCGCATCACTGCGTGCTGCGCTGCGCCCGGGACGCGAAGCTGCAAGCCGCCCGTCGCAATGATCAAACAGAACGCTGACGTGGATCACCCGCGGTCGCGCGCCGAGCTCGAGGCGCGCGTTGACGGCGAGATCAAGAGCGGTGCGCCGCGGTCGACGCGCCGAACTCGACGCGCTCGTCGCCGAAGCCGATCTCGGCGGCCGCAAGTCCCGGCGGTGCCGTCGGGCGGCTGCTGACCGGTCTCGCCATCGCCTGGTCGCTGTTCCAGCTCTGGTATGCCTCGCCGCTGCCGTTCACGCTCGGCTTCGGCGTCTTCAACGACACCGAGGCGCGCGCGATCCATCTTTCGTTCGCGCTGCTGCTCGCCTTCACGGCGTATCCGGCGCTGAGTTCGTCGCCGCGCGACCGCGTCCCGATCTTCGACTGGGTGCTGGCCGCCACGGCGGTCGTGCGCGGTCATGTATCTCGTCGTCTTCTATCACGAGCTCGCGCCTGCGTCCCGGGCTGCCGACGCGCTGCGGACATCGCGGTGGCGGTGGTCGGGCGTGGTGCTGCTGCTCGAAGCGTCGCGCCGGGCCGAAGGGCCGTGGATGCCGGTCATCTCGATCGTGTTCCTGTTCTACGTCTTCGCCGGCCCGTATCTGCCGGGGCTGCTGGCGCACAAGGGCGCCTCGCTCGGACGCGCGGCCTCGCATTTCTGGCTGACCTCGGAGGGCGTGTTCGGCGTGGCGCTCGGCGTCTCGACCGCGTTCATCTTCCTGTTCGTGCTGTTCGGCGCGCTGCTCGAGAAGGCGGGCGCCGGAAATTATTTCATCCAGCTCGCGTTCTCGCTGCTCGGCCAGTTCCGCGGCGGGCCCGCCAAGGCCGCGGTGGTCTCCTCCGGCATGACCGGCATGATCTCCGGCTCCTCGGTCGCCAACGTGGTGACCACCGGCACCTTCACCATTCCGCTGATGAAGCGCGTCGGCTACACGCCGGTGCAAGCCGGCGCGATCGAATGCGCGGCCGGCGTCAACGGCCAGCTGATGCCGCCGGTGATGGGCGCCGCCGCGTTCCTGATGGCCGAGTATGTCGGCATCACCTACGCGGACGTGGTGCGCCACGCGTTCCTGCCGGCGATCATCACCTACGGGGCGCTGTTCTACATCGTCGACATCGAGGCGGCGAAGAAGGGCATGACCGGCCTGCCGCGCACCCGCCGGCGCACGCTCGCACAGGGCGCGCTCAAGGCGCTGCTGACATTCTGCGGCTTGGTCATCCTCTCCGGGCTGATCTACTGGGGCCTCGGCTGGACCAAGGACGCGTTCGGGCCAGCGGCGAGCCTGGTTGCGCTCGTCGTGGTCGTCGCCGGCTACATGGCGCTGATCGCGGTGCGCGCCCGGCACCCCGACCTGCCGCTCGACGATCCCAGCAAGGCACTGGTGATCGTGCCGGACTTCTACGAGGTCGCGCGCACCGGCCTGCACTACCTGCTGCCGGTCACGGTGCTGATCTGGTGCCTGATGGTCGAGGAAATGTCGCCCGGGCTGGCGGCGTTCTGGGGCGTCATGGCGATGGCGGGCTGGTGCTGACGCAGCGCCCGCTCACCGCCTTGTTCCGCGGCGAGCGCCGGCTGGGCGCGCACTGCATGGACGGGCGTGCGCGAGTTCTTCGGCGGCCTCGAGAACGGCGCGCCGCAACATGATCGGGGTCGGCATCGCGACCGCGACGGCCGGCATCATCGTCGGCACCGTGACGCTGACCGGCATCGGTCTGGTGATGACCGAGATCGTGGAATTCCTCTCGGCCGGCAGCTTCGTGCTGATGCTGGTCCTGACCGGCCTGATCTGCCTGGTGCTGGGCGCGGGGCTGCCGACCACGGCAAGCTACGTGGTGGTCGCGACCCTGATGGCGCCGGTCATCGTCGAGCTCGCGGCGCAGAACGACCTCGCGGTGCCGCTGATCGCCGCCCACATGTTCGTGTTCTATTTCGGCCTGATGGCGGACGTCTCGCCGCCGGTCGGGCTTGCCGCCTATGCGGCGGGCGCGATCGCGGGCGCCGATCCGATGAAGGTCGGCTGGCAGGGCATGCGCTACGAGAACCGCACCGCGCTGTTGCCGTTCGTGTTCATCTACAATCCCGAAATCCTGATGATCGATATCGGCGGGCCGGTTCATTTCCTAGTCGTGGTCGACGTGCTGCGTCCTGGCGATGGGCGCGTTCGTGGCGGCGAGCCAGCACTGGCTGCTGGTGCGCAATCGCTGGTACGAGACGGTCGCGCTGCTGCTTGATCTGCTTCACGCTGTTCCGCCCGTCGTTCTGGCTCGACATGATCCACGAGCCGTTCGTGTCGCTGCCCGCCAGCCAGGCGCTGGCCCAGATCGAGAAGGCGCCGAAGGACGGGGCGCTGCGCTTGCGGGTGGTGACGCAAGACTTGAGCGGCGACCCGGTCGAGAAGCTGATCCGCCTGACACTCGGTCCGGGCAATACGCCGGCCGAGCGCCTGGCAGCCAGCGGGCTCACGGTGGCGCCCGCGCGGCGACAGCCTGATGATCCAATCGGTGCGCTTCGGCAGCGAGGCGCGCAAATACGGCCTGCAGCAGGGCGACGAGATCCGCGCGGTGCTGGTGCCGGCCGAGCGCCCATCGCCCTACTGGTTCGCGCTGCCGGCGCTGGCGTTGTTCGGGCTCATCATCCTGGCGCAGCGCCGCCGCCGGCGCGCCGGCGCGCCGGCCGCGGTCTCACCCGCCCGCGTGTAGTCTCGCCGTCATTGCGAGCCGACGGCGAAGCAATCGAGAATGCCGGAGCCGTCATTGCGAGCGAAGCGAAGATTCCATGGGGAGTGGATAGCAGCCGAGTCCAGGTCCAGACTGAGGTTGCTTCAACCCACTCAACCTGGAGGACGACCGATGCTGCTCGCTGATCGTATCGCTGACACTGAACCGACCGCTATCCGAACGCATCTTGGCGCAATTTTTGTTTCGTTGGAACTGAGCCGTTCGACTTGGTTGATCACTTCGCTGTCGCCGGGCAACGGCGAAAAGATGTCGAAGCACGGCGTTGCGGCGGGAGATCTCGTGGCGCTGCTGGCGAAGTTTGCGCAGCTGCAGCGCAAGGCGTTTGCGCGCACCGGCAAGAACTATCCGATCATTACGATCCAGGAGGCGGGGCTGGACGGGTTCTCGCTGCACCGCGTGCTGCAGCAGGAGGGGATCGAGAGCCATGTGGTGGACGCCGCCTCGGTTGCGGTGCCGCGCCGGCGGCGGCGGGCGAAGACTGACAAGATCGACGGTGAGGCGCTGTTGCGGGTGCTGCTGGCCTACAAGCGGGGCGAACCGCGGGTGTGCTCGATGGTGGTCGCCCCTTGCGCCGAGGAAGAGGACCGCCGCCGGATCGGCCGTGAGCGCGAGGTCTTGCTCGACGAGCGGATCCGGCATGTCAACCGGATCAAGGGACTTTTGCTGGCGCAAGGGATCTCTGGCTATGCCCCGTTGCGGCGCGATCGACGGGCGCGGCTGGAGGCGCTGCGCACGGCGGACGGGCGTGAGCTGCCCCAGCAGCTGAGGGCGCAGATCGGCCGCGAGCTCGACCGGCTCGAGCTGCTGCTTGTGCAGATCAAGGCGGTCGAGGCGGAGCGGGACGCGATGCTGGCGAGGTTGAGCCAGAGCGTGGACGAGAACACGCGGGAGCATCCGCTGGCGATGCTGCTGGGGGTGAAGGGGATCGGGGAGGAATTTGCGGCTGCGCTTTGGTTCGAGTGCTTTTACCGGAGCTTTGCCAATCGCCGGCAGATCGCCGCCTATGCGGGCTTGGCGGCGACGCCGTGGCAGAGCGGGTCGGTCGCGCATGAGCAAGGCGTGTCCAAGGCCGGCAATGCGCGACTGCGCAAGAAGCTGGTGCAGCTCGCCTGGCTCTGGCTGCGCCATCAACCGGGGTCGGCACTGGCGCGCTGGTTCCATGCGCAAGCCCATCGCAAGGTCGCCATCGTCGCACTGGCGCGCAAGCTGCTGGTCGCCTTGTGGAAGTATGTCACCGCCGGCGTCGTGATCGAAGGTGCGGCGCTCAAGGGCGCTGCCTAGGCGGCAAGCCAGGCGTCTCGTCAGGCGAGCCACCTCACCCACAGTTGAGCAGCAACAGCACCATGACCAATCCGCCGAGACCCGATCAGTCTCGGCCGATCCGGGCGGACGAACCGATGGATTGCATGGCTTCAAAAGCCGTAGCGAAGAATGGCTTCGTCCTCTCGAGCCGCCCGCCGCAAGCGGAATCCTGGTACGGCACGCTCGTGCGGCCGACCGAATGTGAGTTTGATCTGGCGTCAAACCTGATCGCGAAACCGGCTCGACCTCGATCGTAGAAAAACTGCAAATGGTCCTCCTTGCATCATGAACCGCTCTTCGTCCCGACCGCTGGAGCCTGATGGCGTGCTCGATCGCGTCAAGGCCAAGCCGCTGCGCGGCGGCCCTGCGGGCCGACCTTGACCCGATCTGCGCGCGCCATCTTCAAAACTCCACGCTCGGGACGAAGAGGTGCTCCTCGCTCGAACAAAGAGGTGAGACCAAGTGTGAGAGACCTTGACTCGGTGTGAGACCTGACTCGGCACATCCCCATGTGAGCAATCCAGGCAGCGGTGCCGTTTCTGGATTGCTTCGTCGCTGACGCTCCTCGCAATGACGGCCCGGGGATCACGCCAATCCGCCCCGTTCCTCGACGAAGCGCGTCACCGCGGCGACGCCGTCGCCGCCGCGCAGGTTGGTGAACACGAACGGGCGCGTGCCGCGCATGCGTTTGGCGTCGCGCTCCATGATCTCGAGCGAGGCGCCGACATGGGGGGCGAGATCGATCTTGTTGATCACCAGAAGGTCGGAACGGGTGATGCCGGGGCCGCCCTTGGAGGGGATCTTGTCCCCAGCCGCGACGTCGATGACGTAGATGGTGATATCGGCAAGCTCGGGCGAGAACGTCGCCGCCAGGTTGTCGCCGCCCAATTCGATGAGGACGAGGTCGAGCGCGGGAAACTTGCTGCGCATCTCGGCCACCGCCGCGAGATTGATCGAGGCATCCTCGCGGATCGCCGTGTGCGGGCAGCCGCCGGTCTCGACGCCGGCGATGCGTTCCGGGGCGAGCGCGCCGGAGCGCACCAGGTATTCGGCGTCCCACTTGGTGTAGATGTCATTGGTGATGGCGGCGATCTCGTAGCGGTCGCGCAGCGCCTTGCACAGCGCATCCATCAGCGCGGTCTTGCCCGAGCCGACCGGGCCGCCGATTCCAACCCGCAGCGGACCATGCGGATTGCTCACGTCCAGCCTCCCAGCCGTCTTGCCAGCAGCAGGCCGAAGGCGAGCGCGAACAGCAGGCACAGCGGTGCGTACCAGCTCTGGTCCATGACGGCGAACGGTTCCTGAGCAAAGCGCCGGCGCCAAGCCGGAAGATAGGCGGCGATGCCGCGGCCGGCAAAGACCAGGGTGGCGATGGCGCCGGCCGTCGTTGCGAGCAGTGGCGGCCCCCGCACGTGAAGAAGATCCGCCAGCGCCAGTGCCACCAGGCCGGCACACAGCAGCGCCGCCGCAGCGGCAAAACACTCGACCGGCCCGGGCATGCGGGTCTGTCCGGTACGCCCGACGACGAGCGCCACCAGGTCGCGCTCGCTTTCGGCCGGCCAGCGCATGCCGAGCCCCCATGCCACATGCGCGGCTGCGATCGCCGCCAGCGAGAGAAAAAGCATGACGGCAAGGGAGGTCATGACCGGAACAGCCGCGTGTACTGCGTTTCGTGCCGCATGCTGGCGAGATCGGCGCGAAATGTCGCGCTTCCGACGTCGGCAAGCGCGGTCGCCAGAGCGCGCGCGGCGGTCGCCTCGATGACCGGCTGCAGCGCCGCAAGGACGCGCTGGCCGTCGGTCTGGCCCAGCGGGATCAGGCGGATGCCGGCCGAGATGAGGTTCGCCGTCACCGCATGCAGATAGGCATGCAAGGCGGGCGCAAGCGCGACGCCATGACCGGCGGCCGCTACCGCGACGGCAATCGGATAGGCGTAGGGGCCGGGCCAGATGGCGACCAGGTTGTCGAGCGCGGAACAGGGCCACGCCGCCTGCGTGGTATCGAGGAAGGCGCGCCCCTGCGCGCTCGTCTCCAGGTGCCGCTCCCTGGAGGGTGCAAACGCCGCGGCGAGCTCGGCAACCTCACGCAGCGCCGTCTGGTCTCCCGATGAGACGGCGCGATGGGCATGGGCGAAGAACACCGCGTCGCAGTACCCGCCCCCTTCCCCGATCACGACGGCAAGCCAGCGCCGCAAGGTCTCGGCGTCGCGGATCTCGTCAGCCTCGACTGCCCATTCCAGCCCGCTCGAATACGAGAAGGCGCCGACCGGATAGGCAGGCGAGAGCCATGCCATCAACCGGCAGAGCGCGGCCGAGGATATCTCGTCCTCGCCGCCGGCCTCGAGGTCGCGCTCCGGATCGCTTCGCTGCAGCATCGGCTTTCTTGCACCAGGTCGCTTAGAGACTAACGCATTCAATGGTCGTGGTGGTGCCCGTTGCCATGGCCGTGCGCGATCCCGTAGGCGCCGCCTTCGGGCTCGAAGCGCGCCTCCGCGCGCCGGACCGTGCCGCCGAGCCCGTGCACCATCTCCTCGATCACCGGGTCCGGCGCGATGCGCAGCCGATCCGGCAAGATCTCGGTCGGCAGATGGCGGTTGCCGAGGTGCCAGGCGATGCGTGCGAGATGGTGCGCATCGCGGCCGGTGATCTCCATCACCGGCTCCTCGGCCGCGATCACCTCGATGATGCGCCCGTCCTCGAGCACGAGCCCGTCGCCGTGCATCAGCCGCGTCGCTTCCGGCAAGTCGAGAAGGAAGACGAGATCGCCCTCGGTGCGCATAGTGACGCGCCGGCGGTGGCGGCCGTCATGGGGCAAGACGATGCGATCGATGATCTGAGCTTGCATCAAAGCCGAGCCAGAGAGAATCGAAGTTGCCCGAGTCACGCGTTTCGTTCCGGCAAAAAATCGAGATCAATAATTTCGCGGCCAACGCACGTGCATCCGATCGGCCCAACTAGAACAAGAAATACCGCTGCGCCATCGGCAGCACCTCGGCGGGCGGGCAGGTCAACAGCTCGCCGTCGGCGACCACCTCATAGGTCTCGGGATCGACGCTGATGTTCGGCGTCGCGCCGTTGTGCAACATGTTCTTCTTGGAGATCTTGCGCGTGTTCTCGACCGCCACGAGCTCTTTCTCGATGCCGAGCTTGTCGCGCAGCTTGCTCTTGGCGGCCGCCTTGGAGACGAACACCAGCGAGCTTGCGGTGCGCGCCCTGCCGAACGCCCCGAACATCGGCCGGTAGTGCACCGGCTGCGGCGTCGGGATCGAGGCGTTGGGATCGCCCATCGGGGCGGCCACGATGCTGCCGCCCTTGATGATGCAATCGGGCTTGACGCCGAAGAACGCCGGCGACCACAGCACCAGATCGGCGAGCTTGCCCTTCTCGACCGAGCCGATGTGGCGCGACACGCCGTGGGCGATCGCCGGGTTGATCGTGTATTTTGCGACATAGCGCTTGGCGCGTGCGTTGTCGTTGTCGCCGTTCTCCTCCCGCAATCGGCCGCGCTGCTTCTTCATCTTGTCGGCGGTCTGCCAGGTGCGGATGACGACCTCGCCGACGCGCCCCATGGCCTGGCTGTCGGACGACATCATCGAGAGCGCGCCGATGTCGTGCAGGATGTCCTCGGCCGCGATCGTTTCCTTGCGGATGCGGCTCTCGGCGAACGCCAGGTCCTCGGCAATCGACGGATCGAGATGGTGGCACACCATCAGCATGTCGAGGTGCTCGTCGATGGTATTGCGGGTGAACGGCCGCGTCGGATTGGTCGACGACGGCAGCACGTTCTCCAGACCGGCGACCTTGATGATGTCGGGGGCGTGCCCGCCGCCGGCGCCCTCGGTATGGAAGGCGTGGATGGTGCGGCCCTTGAAGGCGCGGATGGTGTCCTCGACGAAGCCGGACTCGTTGAGCGTGTCGGTGTGGAGCATCACCTGGATGTCGTACTCGTCGGCGACCGAGAGCGAGCAGTCGATCGCCGCCGGGGTGGTGCCCCAGTCCTCGTGCAGCTTCAGCGCACAGGCACCGCCCTCGACCATCTCCTCGAGCGCGGCCGGCAGCGCGGCGTTGCCCTTGCCGGCGAAGCCGAGATTGACCGGGAACTCATCCGCCGCCTGGATCATGCGGCCGATGTGCCAGGGGCCGGGCGTGCAGGTGGTGGCGAAGGTGCCATGCGCCGGGCCGGTGCCGCCGCCGAGCAGCGAGGTGACGCCCGACATCAGCGCATCGTCGACCTGCTGCGGGCAGATGAAGTGGATGTGGGTGTCGAACCCGCCGGCGGTGAGGATCTTGCCCTCCCCGGCGATCGCCTCGGTGCCCGGCCCGATCACCACGGTGACGTTCGGCTGGATGTCCGGATTGCCGGCCTTGCCGATCGCCGCGATGCGGCCGTCCTTGAGCCCGACGTCGGCTTTCACGATGCCCCAGTGATCGAGGATCAGCGCATTGGTGATCACGGTATCCATGGCACCGCGCCGGCTGGTCACCTGGCTCTGCCCCATGCCGTCGCGGATCACCTTGCCGCCGCCGAACTTCACTTCCTCGCCGTAGGTGGTGAAGTCCTTCTCGACCTCGATGATCAGGTCGGTGTCGGCAAGCCGCACACGGTCGCCGGTGGTGGGACCGAACATGCCGGCGTAGACGGAACGCGAGATCTTGGTGCTCATGAGCAATTCCCGTTATTCACAGGGCACGATGGCGCGAGCGCATTGCTTCATCCGCCGGCCTCACCTACCATCACATCAGCTCGTGACGTTGCTTAGGGAAGTCGAGCGGGCGCTGAAATTGGTCGCGGTTGTCGTGCAAACGACAGCAGGTGGTCGAGATCGTGCCAGTTACCTTCTCTTGGTAGAGTTGTGAGCTCTGCGGGCAGGCTTCGGCCTGCCCGCTGCGTTTTTGCCGGCTGCATGCGCACCCTCAAGCAAGGAGCGAGGCACAGCTCAGCGGCTGGCTTCAGCCTCATCGACCACCTCCCTCGGCAAGCAGCGTAAAGTTGGCGGTCTTGGCGGCGTCTCGATCGAATGTCACGGTCGTTGCGCATCCGAGCGTGCGATTGACCTCCGACAGGAAGTAGTCCGCGAAATCCGCCGGCCCATCACGGTACCGGTCAACGGCGGCGGATGCCTCATCGATGAACGGAACGATAAATTCGGGCGCTTGAAGGATGCGATCGACGTGACCGGCGATCAGCCGCCGCTCGAGCTTGTAAGTACGATCAAGAGTCCAGACGAATTCGGCGAGCACGATCGGATTGACCAAACAGCCGCCACTCGCCACCACGCGCTCGACCGCGTCGGTCTGACCTGGGTCCGTCCGATCGAACAGCCGCAACACAACATTGGTGTCTAGCCCAATCACCGACGACGGCCCCCTCGTATTCGCAATTCTTGCGCCGCCATCGCTGCGGCCACGGCCCGATCAATGTCGCTCTGCGTCGGCGCTCGTCCCAATGACAGCGGCGCGAGATCCTTGCGGCTTTCCAATATGCTTCGGCGCGACCGCCTGGTCAGAACGACCCGGTCGTCACCTTCCAGGCTGAAATCAATCCGGTCACCGGCTTTGAGCGACCAGCGTCTCCGCAACTCGGCCGGCAACGTGATCTGACCCTTGCTGGTCAATGTCGCGCGCGTCTTGAAAGGCATTTCCATCATTCCTTACTTGGGTCATTTGCCTTACCCCAAATTCCGCCGGCGTTTCAAGGCGTCTTGAGTTTTCCCATGATCCGCTGGCGGAATCCGTAGACCGTCCGCTTGCCGGCGAGCGCGACCAGGGTGACTTCGCGGCGCTGGCCGGGCTCGAAGCGCACCGCCGTCCCGGCCGGAATGTCGAGCCGCATGCCGCGCGCCTGGGCGCGATCGAACTTGAGCGCCGGATTGGTCTCGAAGAAATGGTAGTGCGAGCCGACCTGGATCGGGCGATCGCCAGTGTTCGCGACGGTCAGCGTCACGGTCTTGCGGCCGGCGTTGAGCGTGATCTCGCCGGCCACGGTCATGATCTCGCCCGGGATCATGGCCTGCTCCGTTCACTCACCCGCCGCTCGGTCCAGCGGGCAAGGCGGTATCCGAGCAGCCCGACCAGAACGATCAAGGCGATGAACACCAGATGGTCGGGCTCGAACAGATGCGCGGCGAGCGACTTCCAGCCGAAAGCGGTGTGGTCGCCGGGGTGAGCCGACGTGGCGGTTGCGCTCAGGGCAAGACCGGCGAGTGAAAGTCCGGGATAGAGCGCTCTTTTCATCAGGCACCTCAACGTATCGGGTCGTGCACGGTGACGAGCTTGGTTCCGTCCGGGAAGGTCGCCTCCACCTGGACGTCGTGGATCATCTCGGCGATGCCATCCATGACCTGAGCGCGGGTGAGAACCTGGGCACCCGCCGCCATCAGGTCGGCGACGGTGCGGCCGTCGCGTGCCCCCTCCAAGATGAAATCGCAGATCAGCGCGACGGCCTCCGGATGGTTGAGCTTGACGCCACGCTCCAGGCGCCGGCGCGCCACCATCGCGGCCATTGCGATCAGGAGCTTGTCCTTTTCCCGCGGCGTAAGTTGCATGGCCGGCCTGATCAGTTGAGCCAGAGCCGCGGCAGCGGCCGGTCCATTACCGCCGTGAGCACAGCGACGAGGTCGCGGCGCAGCGTAGCGCCATCCCTGGCGCACAGCCGCGCGACCGCAAGGCCATTCCACGACGAGATGCCGACTTCGCCGGCCAGACGATCGCCAAGCCCGCGCACGGTCGTCGTCTGACGCTCGTCGCCGGGCACCAGCACCACCGCCGCCAACGCAGCGCCGCCGCCGGCAATCGCCGGCTCGGCGAGCATCTGCGCGATCGGCCCATCGAGCCGCATGGTCTCGGCGAAAACGAGCCGGCCGCCGCGCCATATGCGCCAGCGGTCGACGAACTGCCCGTGGCTCACCGCCTCGCCCATGGCGGTCCTGCCCAGCACCAGTGCCTCGGCCAGAACAAGCGACGCGTCATCGGCCAGCGCGACATCGATGCGGCGCGAGAGCCGGGCGCGATCGAACAGGATCGTCTCTTGCGGCAGCCAACACAGCGCCGCAGCAGCACCGACCTCGAGCTTGACCGCGATCGTCGCCTCAGGCCCGGAAGCGCGGTAGATTTTTTCCGCTGCCGCCGTCGTCACGACCAGGCGTGCGTCATCCGCCACGGAAACTTCAATGTCGAGGCGGTCGCCTCCGGCGATCCCGCCGGCGGTGTTGATGATCACGGCTTCAAGCTCGGCGGCATCCGTATGGGGAAAGCGCAGGCGCAGCGAGCCCTGCTCTTCCACCCGCCTGCGGCGGCTGCTGCCTGCCGCGGCGTCCACGCCGAGGACGAGCCGCCCGACGGCGCGGTTGCGGTCGAAAACCTGGCGCGCCTGCTGCACCGCCGCACTCCTCACGCTGTCCAACTCCTCACAATGCAAGCGCACGCCGCAGCGCGCCCTCGTCCATATCCTGGCGCTCGCAGGAATAGACGATGGCGCCGCGGTCCATGACGGCGAATCGATCGCCGAGCTCGCGGGCAAAATCGAGATACTGCTCGACCAGCACGATCGCCATCTGCCCCAAGCCGCGCAAGTACGTGATGGCCCGACCGATATCCTTGATGATCGAGGGCTGGATGCCCTCGGTCGGCTCGTCGAGCAGAAGCAGGCGCGGCCGCGCCACCAGCGCGCGCCCGATCGCGAGCTGCTGCTGCTGGCCGCCCGAGAGATCGCCGCCGCGTCGTCGCAGCATGTCGGCGAGCACCGGGAACAGCGAGAACACGTCGTCCGGGACCTGACGCTCGGCGCGCTTCAACGGGGCGAACCCGGTTTCCAGATTCTCCTGCACCGTGAGCAGCGGGAAGATCTCGCGGCCCTGCGGCACGTAGGCGATGCCGCGGCGGGCGCGCGCGTAGGGCGCCAGCGCGGTGATGTCGGCGCCTTCCCACACAATACTGCCGCGGCTGACCGGATGCTGGCCCATGAGCGCATCGAGCAGGCTGGTCTTGCCGACGCCGTTGCGGCCGAGCACGCAGGTGACCTTGCCGGGCTCGGCCTGCAGCGAGATTGCGCGCAGCGCCTGGGCGGCGCCGTAGTGCAGATCGATGTTTCTCACGTCGAGCATGGGATGCTGGATCCTAGGTGGCGAATAGCGAATAGCGAATAGCGAATAGCGAGTGGTTTCAACAGTGCCACTTCGCCCCGCCGCCATTTTACCTCTTCACTACTCACTACTCACCACTCACTACTCGCTATTCGCTATTCGCTATTCGCCATTCGCCATTCGCTACCTTCCCAGATACACCTCGATCACGCGCTCGTTCGACGACACCTGATCGATCGAGCCTTCGGCGATAGCCGAGCCCTCGTGCAGCACCGTGACCTTGACGCCGAGCTCGCGCACGAATGCCATGTCATGCTCGACCACGACCACCGTGCGCTCGCGATTGATCTCCTTGAGCAGGCCCGCGGTCTGATGGGTCTCGGCGTCGGTCATGCCGGCCACCGGCTCGTCGACCAAGAGCAGCTTCGGATCCTGCGCCAGCAACATGCCGATCTCGAGCCACTGTTTCTGCCCATGGGAGAGCGCGCCGGCGACGCGGCCGCGCAGCGCCGTGAGGCGAATGGTCTCGAGAATCTGGTCGATATGCGCGCGCTCGGCGGCGCTGTCGCGCCAAACCAGGGTCGTGCGCACGCGCCGGTCCGCCTTCAGCGCGAGCCGCAGGTTGTCTTCCACCGTGTGCATCTCGAACACGGTCGGCTTCTGGAACTTGCGGCCGATGCCGAGCTCGGCGATCTCGGTCTCGTCGAGCCTGGAGAGATCGAACATCCCTTCGAAGTACACATCGCCGCCGTCGGGCCGGGTCTTGCCGGTGATCACGTCCATCATCGTGGTCTTGCCGGCGCCGTTCGGGCCGATGATAGCGCGCATCTCGCCCGGCTCGACCGCGAGTGACAGCTTGTTGAGCGCGCGGAAGCCGTCAAACGACACCGTGACGCCGTCGAGGTAGAGCAGGGCGGAGGTGGTGCGGACGTCCATGACGGCTCTCACTCGGCCGGCTGCGGATCGGCCAGCGCGACCGGCCCGCCGTTCGCGGCGCGTCGATCTTTGCGCTCGTCCCACCAATGCTGCAGGGTGCCGACGATGCCGCGCGGCATCAACAACGTGACCGCCACGAACAAGCCGCCGAGCACGAACAGCCAATAGGGCGCGAGCGCCCCGGTGGTGAAGAAGGTCTTGGCGTAGTTGACCAGCACGGCGCCGAGCACGGCGCCGGTAAGCGTGCCGCGGCCGCCGACCGCGACCCAGATCACCGCTTCGATCGAGTTCGCCGGCGCGAATTCGCTCGGGTTGATGATGCCGACCTGCGGAACATAGAGCGCGCCGGCAACTCCGGCCATGCCGGCGGACAGCGTGAACACGAACAGCTTGTAGGACTCCACGCGATAGCCGAGGAAGCGGGTGCGCGCCTCGGCATCGCGGATCGCGATCAAAACCTTGCCGAACTTCGAAGTGACGACGGCGCGGCAGATCAGGAACCCCAGCGCCAATGCGGCACATGAGGCCACGAACAGGGCAGCCCGCGTCCCTTGCGCCTGCACGTTGAAGCCGAGGATGTCCTTGAAGTCGGTCAGGCCGTTATTGCCGCCGAAACCGAAATTGTTGCGGAAGAAGCCGAGCATCAGCGCAAACGTCAGCGCCTGGGTGATGATCGAGAGATAGACGCCGGTGACCCGGCTGCGGAAGGCAAACCAGCCGAATACGAAGGCCAGCACTCCCGGAACCAGCAGCACCATCAGCATCGCGTACGGAAAGTACTGGAAGCCGTACCAGTAGACCGGCAGCTCCGGCCAATTCAGGAACACCATGAAGTCGGGAAGGATCGGGTGCGCGTAGACGCCGCGGGTGCCGATCTGCCGCATCAGGTACATGCCCATCGCATAGCCGCCGAGCGCGAAGAACGCCCCGTGGCCGAGCGAAAGGATGCCGCAATAGCCCCAGATCAGGTCGATCGAGAGCGCGAGCAGGGCATAGCAAAGGTATTTGCCCAGCAAGGCGACCAGGTAGGTCGGCACATGGAACTGCGAGCTCGACGGGACCAGGAGGTTGAGCGCCGGCACCAGCACCGCGACCGCGATCAAGAGCCCCAGGAAGACCATGGCGCCACGGTCGGACGCGCGGGTCGTGAGCGGCGCGATCATGCCTCGACTGCCCGTCCCTTGAGGGCGAACAGCCCGCGCGGACGCTTCTGGATGAACAGGATGATCAGCACCAAAATCGCGATCTTGCCGAGCACCGCGCCGGCGAACGGCTCCAGGAACTTGTTGGCGATGCCGAGCGTCAAGGCGCCGACCAGCGTTCCCCACAGGTTCCCGACGCCGCCGAAAACCACCACCAGGAACGAATCGATGATGTAGCTCTGGCCGAGGTTGGGGCTGACATTGTCGATCTGGGAGAGCGCGACCCCGGCCATGCCGGCAATGCCGGAGCCGAGCCCGAAGGTCAGCGCGTCGATGCGGCCGGTGCGGATGCCCATGTTGGCCGCCATGGCGCGGTTCTGGGTCACCGCGCGCATCTCGAGGCCAAGCCGCGTGAAGCGCAGCAGGGCGAGCAGCAGCGCAAATACCGAAAGCGCGAACACGATGATCCACAGCCGGCCGTAGGTGATGGTGAGCCCGCCCAGCTCGAACGCCCCGCTCATCCAGGACGGCGCGCCGACCTCGCGATTAGACGCGCCGAATGCGACGCGCACCGCCTGCTGCAGGATCAGCGACAGGCCCCAGGTGGCGAGCAGGGTCTCGAGCGGACGGCCGTAGAGGAAGCGGATGATGCCGCGCTCGATCAGGATGCCGATGGCGCCGGCGACCAGGAAGGCGAGCGGCACCGCGATGATCAGCGAATAGTCGAAGAGCGCGGGGTTGTGGGCGCGGATCAGCTCCTGAACCACGAACGTCGTATAGGCGCCGAGCATCACCATCTCGCCGTGCGCCATGTTGATCACGCCCATGACCCCGAACGTGATGGCAAGGCCGATGGCGGCGAGCAGCAGGACCGAGCCGAGCGACAATCCGTACCAGGCGTTCTGCGCGGCGTTCCACAGTGCCAGTCGGCCTTCGATCCAGCCGATGGCGTCGGCAGCGGCCTTCTGGACCTCGGGGGACGCGCCCGCCGGCAGCGCCGCCAGCAGCGCCAGCGCGTCCTGATCGCCGCGGTCGCGGATCACCACGACGGCGTCGAGCCGGTCGTCGTCATTGGCATCGGCCTTGTTGAGGATGACCGCGGCGCGTGCCTGCGCCAGCGCGCGCTTGACGCGAACATCGGTTTCCTTCTCGAGCGCGGTGTCGAGCGTCGGCAGCGCGCTCGCATCGCGCGATCTGAATACCGCCTGAGCCGCCTCCAGCCGTTTGCCGGGATCGGGCGCCAGCAGCGTGAGACCGCCCAGCGCCGCCCCGACGGCACGCCGCAGGCGGTTGTTGAGACGAACCGGATTGAGGCCGGCCGGCGCCGCGCTGCCGGCCGGCTCGCCGCTCGCGGCGTCGACGATCGCGCCGGCTTGGGTGCGGACGTAGACCTTCTTGGCGCCGGGATCGAACAGCAGGCGGCCTTCCTGCAGGGCCGCGATCACGTCGGCGGCGCGCGCGTGCCCGCTCGCGGCCACGTCGTTGATCGCCTTCTCGGTATCGCCGAAGGAATCGGTCGTGAACCCGGCGAGCGCCGCCTCGAAGCTTTGCGCACGCCCCGGCCCCGCAATCGCAATCAGCACGGCGACAGCAAGGGCCAGCGCGATGAGGCCATCGCGAAAGAAACGCATCCAAGCAGGTCCCGGCAGCTAGATATTGGGAGGCGGCGGCAAGCGGCCGCCGCCTCCGGTCACTCGGACAGACGCGACCTCAAGCGCCGCACTTGTTGGTCTTGGTATTCCAATTGCCGCACTTCTTGTCGACCCAGTCGCCAACCAGGTCCTTGGAGCCGTCGAGCTCCTTCGACCAGGCATCGCCCGGCACCAGGCCGTCGGTCTTCCACACCACGTCGAACTGGCCGTCACCCTTGATCTCGCCGATGAACACCGGCTTGGTGATGTGGTGGTTGGCGAGCATCTTGGACATGCCGCCGGTCAGGTTCGGCGCCTCGATGCCGGGCAGCGCGTCAATCACCTTGTCGGGATCGGTGGTCTTGGCCTTCTCGACCGCCTTCACCCACATGGCGAAGCCGATGACATGGGCCTCCATCGGGTCATTGCTGACGCGCTTGGGATTCTTGGTGAAGCCCTTCCACTTGGCGATGAACTCGGCATTGGCCGGGGTCTTGATCGACTCGAAATAGTTCCAGGCGGCGAGGTGGCCGACCAGTGGCTTGGTGTCGACGCCGGCGAGCTCCTCTTCGCCGACCGAGAACGCGACCACCGGAATGTCGGTCGCCTTGATGCCCTGGTTGCCGAGCTCCTTGTAGAACGGCACGTTGGCGTCGCCGTTGATGGTGGAAACCACCGCGGTCTTCTTGCCGGCCGAACCGAACTTCTTGATGTCGGCGACGATGGTCTGCCAATCGGAATGACCGAACGGCGTGTAGTTGATCATGATGTCTTCGGACTTGACGCCGCGCGACTTCAGGTAGGCCTCGAGGATCTTGTTGGTGGTGCGCGGGTAGACGTAGTCGGTGCCCGCGAGCACCCAACGCTGCACCTTCTCTTCCTTGGCAAGATAATCGACCGCAGGGATCGCCTGCTGGTTGGGGGCGGCGCCGGTATAGAACACGTTGCGCTCGCTCTCCTCGCCTTCGTACTGCACCGGATAGAACAGGATCGAGTTGAGCTCCTTGAACACCGGCAGCACGGACTTGCGCGACACGGAGGTCCAGCAGCCGAACACGGCCGCGACCTTCTCCTTGGTGATCAGCTCACGCGCCTTCTCGGCGAACAGCGGCCAGTTCGAGGCCGGATCGACCACGACCGCCTCGAGCTTCTTGCCGAGCAGGCCGCCTTTCTTGTTCTGATCCTCGATCAGCATCAGCATCACGTCCTTCAGCGTGGTCTCGCTGATGGCCATGGTGCCCGAGAGCGAGTGCAGAATACCGACCTTGATGGTGTCCTGCGCAGTTGCGGGCCCGGCTACGCCCAGGGCGAGAGCAAGGCCGGCCGCGGCAATCAAGCCGCGGCGGGTCATAACGGTTGGAGTGAGCATCGCGATGTCCTTGTTGCGTTGACGCGTGCGATCCGGCCGGCACCGGCCCGCATGCGCAGCAAATCGCAAAGCCCGTGCCAAGCTCACGGCGGCGTGAAATCGCTGGAATCGCGCAGTGATCGGGCAGACACCTTTGCCGCGAAAATAGGCAAGGCCAAGGAATAGCTCGCTACGAAGGCAGTTGCCTATTTATTAGGCGATTAGGGCGTGGGGCTCGAAGCGGGGACGAACGGCTGCTGAATCTTCGGCGCTGTTCGGTGCTGCACAGTTTGCCGCGACCCGCCTAATCCAGCTCTCGAATCATTTCACACTCGGCAAGCGCGGGCGCGTGAGAGAGCGGTCTGGTTGCGCCCGTTGGCCTGAATCCGCAGCGTCGGTAGAGCGCGGTGGCGGGTTCGTTCCCGGAAGTGACCCAAAGAGCAAGGCGCGCGGCGCCGCATACCCGTGCCCACGATGCCACCGCCTCCACCAGCTCGACGCCCACGCCGAGCCGGCGTGCAGTGCCGTCAACGAACATGCCGACGAGGAGCGAGCCCGCACTCTCCGGCTCGTCTGCTCGGGCGAGGCCAGTCGCCAAGCCTAGCCATTGCCCGTCGCATTCGGCGATAAACGTCGCACCATCACACCCCGCCGATGCGTCGAGAGCCCTTTCGCGCCAAAGGTCGTCCGGATAGTCCTGCTCACGTGCAAGGGTCGAGCCGTACGCCAACGGCGCTTCAGCAAGCGCGCGCAGACGGAGCGCTCGCAAGCGCGACCCCTCGTCTGCGCGTATTCGACGGATACGTGGCTTCATGTTGCCATGGATGGTCGTGCCCGCGACGGCACGCATGCATTACATGACGTCTTGCACCGCCGGCCTTGGCCTACGCAGAGGGCCGGCGGGGCTGCAGCGAAAGGGGGCGGCAGCGTGAGCCGACCGGGATCATGCGCCTGCTTGCTGTCGGGCTCGCCTGGCAGCGTCGCCGAACAGCATTTCATAGTGGCGACTGATCCTTTCGTTGCATTCGCACGCGGCATCCTGCAGCGCTTCCGGCTTCAGCAGCTCCATGTGGCCGCGGCGGATTCGAAGAAAACCGGCTTGCCCGATCTCATGCGCAATCACGGTCACGCTCGTGCGTCTGACCCCGAGCAGTTCGGCAAGCAGTTCCTGCGTCAGCGGCAAAGACTGATGGTCGCTCGTTTGCCAAAAGCGCAGCAGCAATCGGCATAATCGCTGCTTAAGGCTATGGGAGGCATTGCATGCTGCGGTCCATTGCGCCTGGCAGAGCAGATACTCTTGGTAACGGAGCAGCAGAGATCGTAGCGCCTCACTGTCTTCGGCAATCTGCCGCAAGTGACCGATGTATACCGTCGATGCCTTGCCCTCGATATGCACCTCGGCCCTGGTGCAGCCGACGCGCCCGTCCAGTGCCGTGATACCGCCGATCGTTCCCTCGCGGCCGACCACCCCGGTTTGGACCACTTCGGAGCTGCGCAGCACGACACCTAAGGAGACGGCGCCGGCAAGCGGAAAGTATACCTCGCTAACCTCGCTCCCCGGCTCGTGAAGCACTGTTCCGGCACGCAGCGGCATGATCCGCATCCGGCTGGAAAGAAGCTCGAAGTCTGTGTCAGGCAGGCTCGCCAGCAATCGGTTCTGGGCGTGCAGTGGCCTGGCGTCCACAACCCGCTCCTGCATGTTGACTTTGTTGTCGTCCCCACCACGTAGCCTATGCGCCTGCGGTCAACAACGCAACGTTTTGCTTCTGTCGGTTTGCTGGTGCTACTATCAGGGCACAAGGCCGCGCGCGCTCAAAGAGCCCATAAATGACACAGTATTTCTATCATTTGCGCGACGGGACCGCGCCGATCCGAGACGCCGAAGCTATCGAGATGCCGGACGATGCTGCCGCGATCGCCTATGGGCGCACCGTGGCAGGCGAGCTGATGAACAATTGCGAGCCGCAAACGCGGCATTGGCTTTTGGGCATCACCGGGGAGAACGGCGAGAGTGTCTCTGAGCTGCGATTTGCGACCATCGATCATACCTTGAATCATCTCTCCGCCCGCAGCCGCGCATTGGTCGAGCAGCACTGCGAGACATACCTTGCATTGTTGGAGACGATCGCTCGCTCGCGCCAGCTGGTCCGGCGATCGCGCGCCCTGCTCAATCGATCACGTGGTAGGCCTTATCTCTGCACCGACGGATGGGGCGAGCTGGTTGGATGAATGCCGGCGTGGCCTCGGTCGCCTTGGACTCAGAGCGCAAAGCGGCCGCGATGCGGCGATAAGCTCGTTCAAGGCTTGCTCGGCATCGAGGTCGGGCACGGGCGCGCTGGTCATGACTGCAGCAGCGAAGCGGGATCCTTGACGCGGACGGCGGCCTCCCCGTTCGACGCTTCCAACAGCGCGTCGATCAGACAGTGGACCCGCAGGGCCTCGGCGCCGCTGATGGCGGGAGGGCGGCCCTCATCGATGGCATCGAGGAAATCGGCCAGCAGGGCGCGGTGCCAGTCGTGCGGGAACGCCATCGGGTCGGCACCGGCGCCGGCCGCACCGCCATCGCCCTTAAGGTCGACGGCGCGACCGTCGTGAAAACGCACCATAAGCTCGGTTCCGGCGAGCGCGGCGGTCGCGCGCGTGCCGGTAAGCTCGATGCGCTCGGGAAAGCCGGGGAACGCCGTGGTGGTGGCGTCGATGGTGCCGAGCGCGCCGTTCTCGAAGCGCACCGCCGCGCACACCAGATCCTCGGTCTCCATGCGGTGGACCGGCGTCGTGGTCGCGTAGCCGGCGACCTCGGCCACCGGTCCGGCGAGGCTGAGCATCAGATCGAGGGTGTGAATGCCCTGGGTGAGCAGCACGCCGCCGCCGTCGCGCGCCTTGGTGCCGCGCCCGGGTTGGTCGTAATAGCTCTGCGGCCGCCAGTTGCGGATCGACGTCGAGCAGCCGACCAGCTCGCCGAGCGCGCCGTCGCGCATCAGCGCGGCGAGCTTCCGGGCGGCGGGACGAAACCGGTGCTGCAGCACCACGGCGAGCGTCACCCGCGTGCCGGCACATGCCTCAACCAGCTCGACCGCGCGCGCGGTCGTGGTTTCCAGCGGCTTTTCCAGTAGCACGTGCTTGCCGGCTGCCGCCGCGCGCCGGGCAAGGTCGAGGTGGGTGTTCGGCGGCGTGAGGACAGCGACGGCGTCGATGCTGCGGTCGGCAACAATGGCGCCGAGGTCGTCGCTCAACGGAAATGGAAACCGCTCCCCGAACGCGCCGCGGCGCGCCGCGCTCGGACTATAGGCCGCCGCCACCTCGACCCGATCGGCGAGGTCGAGCAGGCTCTTGGCATGCGGCGTTACCGCCATGCCGAGGCCGATCAACGCCAGACGATGGCGCGGCATCGCTAGAAACCGTAGAGGCGCGCCGGGTTGTCCACCAGGATGCGCCGGCGCACCGCCTGGTCCGGCACCCAATCGAGCAGCACGTCCAGCAGCGTCGCGTCATCCGGCTTGTTGTCCGCCGGCGAGGAGGGATGCGGCCAATTGCTCGCCCACAGCATGCGCTCGGGCGCGGCCCGCACCAGCGCCTTGGCAAGTGCGCCGACGTCGCCGTAGTGCGGCGGCCCGACCTTGGAGACCTCGTAGGGCGCCGACAGCTTGACGTAGGTCCTGCCGTTGTCGACGAGCGCGAGCAGCACCTTGAAGGCGGCATGACCGGGCGCCACCGGCTCGAGAAACTTGCCGGTGTGGTCGATCACCAACGTGCCGGGGAAGCGGCGGATCAGCGCCTCGCGCTCGACGAACTCGCGGCCGTCGAGCTGCAGCTGGACGTGCCATCCGCACACCTGCACGCGCACCGCGATCGCCTCGAGGCTTTCCCACCCCAGCGCGCCGCCAGGCAGCATATGGAAGCGAACGCCGCGGATGCCCGCGCGGGTCAGTCGGTCGAGCTCGGCGTCGGCGACGGCTTCGTCCACGACCGCGATGCCACGGGCATTGGCGCCGAGCGCGGCAATCGCGTCGAGGGTGCAGCGGTTGTCGCGCCCGTAGGTCGTCGGCTGCACCACCACCGTGCGCTCGATGCCGAGCCGTCGGCACATCTCCCGGTAGGCGCCGACGCCGGCGTCCGGCGGCGTGATCAACGCGGTCGGCGCCGTCGGAAAGCGACGGTCGTAGAAATGCATGTGGGTGTCGCAGGTGCCGGGCGGCGCGACCAGCCTCGGCTTGGAAGGGCTCGTGGGTGCCATCGCCCTGCCCTAGCGCATTTTCGTGAGGCGAGCGAGAGGCGGCGCGGCGAACGCTCGCTGTTGCTCAGTTCATTTGATATATGACCACTGTAGTCACAGGAGCGTGCGATGCGCAGGATTCAGCTACGGGACGCAAAGGCCAGCTTATCGGCAGTGGTGGACCAAGCCGCGCGCGGCAAACCCTCGGTCATTACCCGGCATGGGAAGCCCGAGGCGGTAGTGCTTGGATTTAGCGATTGGGAGCGGCTATCGCGCGTGCCCTCGTTCGGGCGCCTGTTGATGTCAGCGCCACTCGAAGCGGGAGACTTGCCCGAGCGCCGCGGCACGCCGCTCCGCGACGCCGGTTTATGAGCCGATATCTCGTCGATACCGATGTCGTCTCGGCAACGGCGCCCCACAGGACGCTCACGCGGTCCGAGTTGGCCAAGTGGATGGACTCGAACTCGCAAGACCTGTTTGTGTCGGCCATATCGATTGCCGAGATCTCGGACGGAATTGCCAAGGTTCGGCGTGAGGGTGCGAAGCGGAAGGCCGCGGCTCTTTCGGCTTGGTTGCAAACCGTCCTGCACCTTTACGGCGATCGGGTGCTGGCCTTCGACAGCGCAACCGCTGAGATCGCCGGTGCCCTATCGGATCGCGCACGCAGCCGCGGACAGGCACCCGGGTTTGCCGACACCGCCATCGCGGCGACCGCGCGACGCCATGGCTTAGTCATCCTCACCCGCAATAGGCGCCATTTCGCGCCGATGGATGGCGCCGTCATCGATCCGTCTGAAAGCCTTCCCGACCAATAGTTAAACGCTGCCGCCTGGTCGGATATGAAGGCCGTGGGGCGAGATCGCATCCCGCCCCACGGGTCGGGCATCAGGCTCGTTCGCCTAATGCGCTTGCTACGCGGCCTTGCCCTTCTGTTGCTTGAACATCGCTTCGGCGCGCTTGCGCAGCTCGGCCGGCGCGACGTCCTCCTTGTGGGTTGCGATGTGCCAGGAGTTGCCGGACGGATCCTTCACGTTGCCGGCGCGGTCGCCATAGAACTGGTCCGACGGCTCCATCACCGAGGTGCCGCCGGCGGCCACCGCCCGCCGGTAGACCGCGTCGGCGTCCGGCACATAGAGATGGACCATGCACGGCATCGCCGGATGCTGCTCGCTCGCTTCCGAGATCATCACGTGCGAGTCGCCGATCTTGAGGTCGGCGTGCATGATCTTGCCGTCCGGCCGCAGCATCGGCTCGAACGACAATTCGGCGCCAAACGCCTTTTTGAGAAACTCAACGGTCTTGTCGGCGCCGCGCGCGACCAGATAGGGCGTGACCGCGTGGTAGCCTTCGGGAATAGGTTTCACGGGCATGGGCTGCTCCTGTGTTGTGATTGGAATGTCAAGAAAGATAGTGGCGAATGGCGCCGTTTGTTGGCCGCCGCCGTGAACATTTGGCGACGAGGGAACCCTGGGGAGGCGCCGGTCGAGGCTTAGGATACGCAAGGACGCCGATCACAAGCTGAGCTATCCTAGACCGGTGCTTGACCGGATACCCGAAGCGGACTGGAAGATCTTCAGATGGCTGCGAGCCGTGGCGCTCGAGCGATTCTGCGAGCGCGTGCTGGCTGAGATCGACGGTCTGCGCGCCAATTCCCTCAAGAGCAGTCACGAGCGGTATGTTCAGATCTATCGCTTGATTGAGCGACGCGACCAGGAACTGGCGCAGGCATTCGACAATCCCAGGCGCTCGGTGGCGCTCATGCAACTGGCGGCCCTTTGCCACCACCGCCTATTGAATGAAGACGAGTGCCTCGGGTTCAGCGAGGTTACCCGCCAAACAGTCGAACGCATTCTTTAAGTCTGATGTCGGTTGCCGATCCAACTGACCCATAGCCGATGTTTGGCGGCCGGCGATCGTTTCGTCGCTCACCCTCCTAAGACTAGGAACAAATGGAGTGAAGACGACTCGCAACGACGGAGGCGAGCGGTGGGATTGCCCAAGTTTCGTCCAGGTGGATCGGCCGCCAGGCCGGTCCGCAACTCGCAATGACGACGACGAAAGTCGCCGCTATGCTGCCGCCTGCGCGAACTCGCCGACCCGCCCGGCGCGCACCAGCTTGCCCGGCAGCGCGCCGGTCGGCTCGCCGCGCTCGAAGATCGGCGTCCCCGCCACCAGCGTCGCCTCATAGCCTTCGACGCGCTGCACGAAGCGACGGCCGCCCGCCGGCATGTCGTGGACGAGCTCGGGCTTGTGCAGCCGCAAGGCGTCGTAGTCGATCAGGTTCAAGTCGGCGCGCAGCCCCGGCGCCAGCCGGCCGCGGTCGACGAGGCCGAAGAACTCGGCGGTCTCGCTGGTCTGCCGCTTGACCAGGTGCTCGAGCGGCAGGCGCGGGCCGCGGCTGCGGTCGCGGCCCCAGTGCGCCAGCATGAAGCTCGGAAGGCCGGCGTCGACGATCGAGGTGCAGTGCGCACCGCCATCGCTCAAGCCCAACAGGCAGGCCGGGTCGGCCAGCATCTCGCGGATCGGCTCGTGATCGCCGGCGACGTAGTTCACCACCGGAAAGTAGAGGTACTGACCGTCGGCCCCGGTGATGTAGTCGTAGGCCACCTCGTCGGGCGTACGGCCGTCGCGCGCCGCGATCGCCGCGACGCTCTTCTCCGGCCCGGGCTCGTAGTCGGGCGGATCGCCCATGGTGAAGAACTTGTCCCAGCGCGTGGTGACGAGCTGGCGGAACTGCGCCAGCTTGGCGACCTCGGCCCGCGAGGGCGTCTCGGCGAGGATGCGCCGCCGCATCTCGGGATCGCGCAGGCGCGTTCGCTG
This sequence comes from uncultured Alphaproteobacteria bacterium, assembly GCA_963788095.1. Classification (GTDB taxonomy): domain Bacteria; phylum Pseudomonadota; class Alphaproteobacteria; order Rhizobiales; family Xanthobacteraceae; genus CAVTXS01. Next base: position 117,323 of record CAWBFP010000023.1, read on the forward strand.
CTCGGCGATCGGCAGGCCCTCGATCTCCTTGTAGCTCGGCCGCACCGTGAACGGGTTGAGGGCGGTGCCGATCCCCATCATCACGCCGATCGGCCGGCCGGCGATCTGCGCGGTGAACGACAGGCCGTCGGCGCGCGCCTGATGCACCGCCTTGATCAGCCGGCGCCAGCGCTCCGGGTCCTCGTAGCGGTCGGTGAGCAGGAACCACACCGGGCGCCCGGTCTCGCGCGCGACCCGGGTCATCCAGGCGAGCTCGTAGGCCTCGTCGTCGAAATCGCTGTTCATGCCGAACGCGCCGGCGCCGACTGCGCCCAGCGCCGAGCCGATGCCGACGAGCTCGTCGGCGTCGGCATCGCGCGACGGCACGAGCTCGCCGTCCGGCGTCTTGTGCGAATCGGTGCGCGACGTGGTGAACCCGAAGGCGCCGACCTTGAGCGCCTCGATGGTCAGGCGGCGCATCTCGCAGATATCCTCGACCGTCGCCGGATCGCGCCGGATCGCGCGGTCGCCCATGACATAGACGCGCAGCGGCAGATGCGCCGCCTGCGCGGCGATGTCGATCGCACGCGGCCGGCGATCGAGCGCATCCATGAATTCCGGGAAGCTCTCCCATTCCCAGGTCAGCCCGGCGGCCAGCACCGGGTTGGGGATCTCCTCGACGCCCTCCATCAGGTCCATGAGGGCGCCGCGATGATGCTTCTTCACCGGCGCAAAGCCGACCCCGCAATTGCCGAACATCACCGTGGTGACGCCGTGCCAGCAGGACGGCGCGAGCAGCGGGTCCCACATCGCCTGGCCGTCGTAGTGGGTGTGCACGTCGACCCAGCCGGGCGTGACCAACAGTCCGGCGGCGTCGATCTCGCGCCGGGCCGGTCCCTGCTTGCCGCCGACCGCGGCGATCCGGCCGCCGGCAATCGCCACGTCGCCGGTGAACGCCGCCGCGCCGGTGCCATCGATGATGGTGCCGCCGCGAATCACGATGTCATGCATGGGAGCCGCTCCTTGCGATCGCGAGCCGCGATGATGCTCCCGGATAAAGGGCGGAGCAATGGGCGACTAAGCGATGCCGTCGACCGTTGTTGCAAACTCCTGAAAATCCTTCCAAAGTTGAATTCGGCGAGCTGGCAGCGGAGAATCTGCATGTCACGCATTTTGGCGATTTGCGCAATCCTTATCGGGACCGCCTTCGATCCTGCAATTGCGTTTGCCCGCTGCGCCAGCTTTGGCGCCAGCACGATGGACGTGGGCGACGTACCGAAGGCGCGATGGCGGACCGACTATCCTGCCTCCGTCACCAATGTCTCGATGCCGTGGCAAAGCATCGACTTCCGTGTCGAACCCCAGGGATACCTGCGCGCCGTGCTCGAAACGGTGAAGCCGCATATCAGGCGCGACGGCCGCAAGCTGGTCGGCACCACGAGCGAGCAGTGGTGGATTTCGCTATGGCTCGACTATACGGCCTCGGGTCGCGAGCCGTTCATGGGCCTGACCAAGGAACGAGGTCCAGAGAGCGGTGACCTCTCGCCGACGAATGTCGAGGGCCATCAAGTTTGGGCGGTGGGCTTCTACAACGCCCCCGGCGCAACCATCCTGGGCAAGGTTTTTGCCGATCCCTGCAATCCGCAGCTGCCGCAGTCGTTGAATTTCCCGGAGGGCACGGTCTCGGTAAAGTTCCTGTTCACAGACGCGTCCACCGATGAAGTGACGTACCTCCGGGATGGTCCGGAATACGATGCCAATATCGATCGAGCCGGCTCCGGCAGCCAGGGCCGCCCTGTCGCGCAACGGCAAAAGCGATCTGTCCGGCTATTGCAGGTCGACATCTCGGTCAAGGACCGTCGGGCGGTCGAGACCGTATGGGTGTTCGGAACTTTCGGCTGGGTCGGCCCGCCCAAGGGTGACGGGCTCTATGACAACCTCGTGCCGGTTTCACTGCAATGGGGCAACGATCCCGGCGTGGTGACCACCACCCTTGCTCAAAGCTGGACCAACCCTGACCTGCGCAATGTCATGTATGGATGGGCCAAGCGTCCGACACTGGGCTTCAACGGAAGGGCCAATGGTCCGGCCGACAATATCCGGTCATCCTGCCTTTCCTGCCACGCGGCGGCCCGCAGCCCGCGCTCCTCCAAGGGCTTGCTCGGCTTTCGCTTCGACATGGACAACGACATCACGGATCAGGACAAGCTGCGGGCACATGTCGATACCTGGTTCGGCAACCTCAAGGGCGGCGACCTGTTCGATCCAACCGAGCCCGCGGTTTCGGCCCTGGATTACTCGCTGCAGCTCGATGCCGCCATCTTCCGGATGTGCAGGGCGTGCCAGAATGGTGACCTGACCGGTCCGACACCGGGCATCTGCCGCGCTGCCAAGGTTTTCGATGAACCGTCGTGCAGGACGCAGCTTGACGCCAGAGTCGCCGCGCCGTCGATGCAACAGCTGGAGGAAGAACGTCCGCCCCGCCAGTGAGCTTGGGAGCGCATCGTCCGCGCATGCTTGCGCGGCACGATGGTCGGCGCTGGTCCGAAATGGTGGCGCGCTCCTTGGATTCTGCGAAGGCTATCTGGCTCACACCGGCGAGAGCCCCGCGTCGCCGTCGAATTCGTCGCTGCAGAACGGCTCGCCCTGGGCGGGCGCCATGGGGCTCGCCTCTGTTCAATCGAAGCGAAGGCCGCGAAGCTTGCCGACGCATTCATCGATGAAGGCGCGCACCTTGCTCGAAAGCAACTTCGAAGCACGCGTGGTCGAAGGCGACGGCGGGCTCACCGCCAGGCTAATGCCTGACGGCTATCAGGCTCGCCCCGAACAAGTCATCCTTTTCACTGTTTCTGCCTGGAACGCGAATTGCTCGCAGCATATTCCTCAGCGTTTCGAAGCGGGCGAGGTTGCGGCCGCGCTGGCCGATCGCGACCAGCGCATAGAGATGCTGGAAGCCGAGATCAGGCGACTGCGCGCCGCGGCGCGTTGAGGAGGCGTACAGTACTCACACCGGACTTACACCGGCGAGAGGCCGGCGTCGCCGTCGAATTCGTCGCTGCAGAACGGCCCGCCCTGGTACCAGTCGCCGATCGGGTCGGGCTTGAGCTTGGCTTGGGCCGCTATCGCCGCCTCGCGATGATCCTCGGCGCGGCCGGCCGGCTTGTAGCCGTAGCGATAGGCGGCGGCGTTGTCCCACCAGGCGCGTTCGTTGTCGGAGGCGCCGTAGAAGACCTCGAACCGGATGTCGGGGTGCTCGAGCCCGATGCGGACCAGTTGCGCGAGGTCTTCGGGACTGAGCCAGATCGACAGGCGGCGATGGTCGACCGGCGCATCGGCAAAATTGCCGATGCGAAGGCAAGTCACCCGCAGGCCATGCTTGTAAGCGTAGAGCGCGCCCAGCGCCTCACCGAACGCCTTGCTTACGCCGTAGCGGCTATCCGGCCGCAGCGTCACATCGGTCGGGATGCGGCGGCGGCGCGGATAGAAGCCGACGGCATGGTTGGAGGATGCAAACACGACCCGCTTGGCGCCCTGGCGGCGCGCGGCCTCGAACAGGTTGTAGCAGCCGATGATGTTGGCGTTGAGGATCGTCTCCCACGAGCCCTCGACCGAATGCCCGCCGAGATGGACGATGCCCTCGACGCCGTCGACCGCTTTCTCGACCTCGGCGAGGTTGGCGAGGTCGGCCGTCACGAACGTCTCGTCGGCGGCGAGATTGTCGGGCGACTTGATATCGCTCAGGCGGATCGCGGGATACACGCCCTTGAGCAGCTGGCGCAGCCGCGACCCGATGCCGCCCGACGCGCCTGTGATCAGCACTGTCTTCATTGTCGTTGCGATGTCCCTGAGAGAGATTGGCCTTGGATCCAGCTGGCACCGGAAGCGCGCCGAACGTGCGCGGCTTTCAGTATGCGCCTTAGCGCCCCGCCTGCTCCAACCTGGCCGCGAGCTTTTGGTAGCGCTTGCGGCTGTTGTGCAGGTGCCGGCGCATCGCGGCCCGCGCCGGCGCAACCGCCTTGCTCCGGATCGCATCCAGGATGGCGCGATGCTCCTTTTGAAAGATCTTCAGGTAGGCGATCCGCTTCATGCCGCCCGAGGTCAGGTTGACGGTCTGGCGCGGAATGATGAAACGGCCGAGATATTCCAGGAAGCGGAGGAATTTCGCATTGCCGGTCCCCTGGGCAATGCTGCAGTGGAAGGCGAAATCCTGATCGACGCCGGATTCACCGCGCTCGATCGCCTGCTCGATCGCCTCGTAGGCCTCGGCGATCTTGCGCACGTCTTCGATCGATCCGCGCTCGGCCGCAAGGCCGGCGGCCTCGATCTCGATGCCGGTGCGCAACTCCATGACTTCCAGCACCTCGCGAATCGATCCGACTTCGTCCGGCTCGATACGGAACGGTCGCCGCGCGTTGTCGGCGACGAATGCACCCACCCCCTGCCGGGTGACGACGAGGCCCTCTGCCCGCAGCGCTGCGACGGCCTCCCTGACCACGGTACGGCTCACGCCGGTGGCCGCGATCATCTCCTGTTCGGTTGGCAGCCGCGCGCCGGGCGTGAGCTTGCCGCTGGTGATGTCGGCGGCCAAGCGCGATGCCAGCTCGTGCGTCAACCCGCGCTGGACCGGCGCGAACTGAAAGACCGAAAGCTTGCTCTGATCCGACTTGGCCACCGGGCTTGACACCGCACGGCGTGGTAAGGTCATCATATGACATGATGCCTAGCATGCGGTCAGCCGGTTGATCAACCGGCGCGGCTGGGCCATACCGGTGCACGATACCCGCGCCCACACGATGTTCAGCAGGGAGGAACCAGCGAATGAACAGGCGCAATGTCCTTAGACTTGGCGCGCTCGCAGCCGCAACCGCATTGGCGAGCGGTTTCGGCGGTCCGGCGACCGCGCAGCAGAAGATGGTGCTCAAGGCCACTGACGTGCACCCGCTCGGCTATCCGACGGTGGAAGCCGTGGTGCGCATGGGCAAGAAGCTCGAGCAGGCGACCAACGGGCGGCTCTCGATCCAGATGTACCCGTCGATGCAGCTCGGCGGCGAGAAGGAGATGATCGAGCAGGCGCAAGTCGGGGCGCTCGCGATCGCGCGCATCAGCGTCGGCCCGATGGGACCGCTGGTGCCCGAGCTCAACGTGTTCAACCTTCCGTTCATGTTCCGCGACGATGCGCACATGGAGAAGGTGATCGACGGCGCGATCGGCGAAGAGATGCTCAAGAAGCTCACCGATCACCCGACCGCCAATCTGATCGGCCTGTGCTGGATGAACGCCGGCACGCGCAACGTCTACAATTCCAAGAAGCCGATCCAGACGGTCGAGGACCTCAAGGGCCTCAAGATCCGCATGATGGGCAATCCGGTGTTCGTCGACACGATGAACTCGCTCGGCGGCAACGGCGTGTCGATGGGCTTCGACCAGCTGATCAACGCCATGCAGACCGGCGTCGTCGACGGCGCGGAGAACAACTACCCGACCTACGAGAGCGGCCAGCACTACCGCTACGCCAAATACTACTCCAAGACCGGCCACCTGATGATTCCGGAAATCCTGGTGTTCTCCAAGCGCACCTGGAACACCCTCTCGAAGGAAGACCAGGAGCTGATCAGCAAGCTTGCCAAGGAGGCGCAGCAGGAGGAGCGCCAGCTCTGGTACGATCGCGAGAAGGAATCCCTCAAGAAGATGGTGGACGCAGGCGCGATCGTAAACGAGATCAAGGACAAGGCGCCGTTCCAGGCCGCGGTGAAGCCGGTGTGGGACAAGTACGGCGCCCAGCATTCGGCGCTCATCAAACGCATCCAGGACGTGAAGTAGCGTCGTTTTCTTGATCGGAGCCGGCCATTTCCGAGACGGAATGGCCGGCTTTGCATTCGGGGCGGGGGCCAAGCAATGAAAGCGCAATACATCCGGGCGATGGACGCCATTCATGCGGCGTGCCTGTTCGTCGCGGGCGCGTCCCTGGTGATCATCACCATCATCATCCCGTGGGGCGTGTTCACCCGCTTCGTGCTCAACTCGGCGTCGTCATGGCCGGAGCCGATGGCGGTGCTGCTGATGATCTGGCTGTCGTTCCTGTCCGCGGTCGTCTGCTATCGCGAGTACCTGCATATCGGGGTCGGCATCCTCCCGGAGGCCCTCAAAGGCACGCCGCGCGCCATCCTCGGATGGGTGATCGAGATCTGTATGCTCATCACCAATCTGTTCATGCTGTGGTGGGGCATCAAGCTCGTCCAAACCACCTGGTACCAAAGCATCGCGGAGTTCCCGATCGTTTCGGTCGGCTTCTCCTACCTGCCTGTTCCAATCGGCGGCCTCATCACCGTCCTGTTCGTGACCGAGCGGATGTGGACCGGGGTGTGGTTCCAGGCGCCGACGCTGGAGACCACCAGTACGGTTACGGCGGAATAGTTCGGCTGCGGACTTGAGCGATCCATGGACATCCTCATCCTCATCGGCTGCTTCACCGTCCTCTGCCTGATCGGCATGCCGGTCGCCTACGCGCTCGGCCTTGCCGCCATCCTGGCCGCCATCTGGATCGACATTCCGCTCGAAGCGGTGATGCTCAAGACGTCGGACGGAATGGACAATTTCTCGCTGTTGGCGATCCCGTTCTTCATTCTTGCCGGTGCCATCATGGCGGTGGGCGGGATGGCCGAGCGCCTGGTCAATCTCGCCAAGGTGTTCGTCGGCTTCGTGCGCGGCGGCATGGGCCTCGTCAACATCGTCGCCTCCACGATGTTCGGCTGCCTGTCCGGATCCTCGGTCGCCGACACCGCCGCGATCGGCTCGGTGATGATCCCGCAGATGATCAAGAACGGCTACCCCCGCCTGTTCGCCGTCAACGTCACGATCTCCGGCTCGCTGCAGCCGCTGCTCGTGCCGCCTTCGCACAACATGATCATCTATTCGATCGCGGCCGGAGGCACGATCTCGATCGCCCACCTGTTCCTCGGCGGCGTCATTCCCGCCCTCTTGCTCGGGCTGTCGCTGATCATCCTGGTTCTGATCATCGCCCACCGGAACAACTTCCCCAAGGGAGAAGTCATCCCGCTGCGCCAAGCTCTCAAGATCGCGCTCGACGCGGTCTGGGGTTTGATCACGATCGTGATCATTCTCGGCGGCATTCTGTCCGGCATCTTCACGCCGACCGAGTCGGCGGCGGTTGCGGTCGTCTATGCCTTCTTCGTCACGATGTTCGTCTATCGCGACGTCAAGTGGAGCGAGCTGCCGCAGCTGGTCGCCCGGGTGGTGCGCACCGTCGGCATGGTGATGATCACCATCGGCTTCTCGATCGCCTTTGGCTACATGATGGCGATCATGCAAATTCCCGCCAAGGCGACCGCGTTCTTCGTGGCGATATCGAGCGACAAGTACACCTTTCTGCTGTACGTCAACATTCTGCTGCTGCTGCTCGGCACGTTCATGGATCTCGGGCCGATGCTGCTGATCTGCACGCCGATCTTCATGCCGGTGATCGCGCAGTTCGGCATCGATCCGGTCCATTTCGGCATCATCATGATCCTCAATCTCGGAATCGGGCTGCTTACCCCGCCGGTCGGTCCGACCATGGTGGTCGGCTGCGCCATCGGCAAGGTGTCGATGGAGGCGGTGTCGAAGAGCATCTTGGTCTTCTACATCCCGATGCTGATCGTGCTGGTGCTGGTGACCTATATCCCGGCGCTGTCGCTGTGGCTGCCGCGCTTGATTCTCGGCTGAGCACGCCGGCCAGCGAAGCTCGCCCCGCGCAGGCCCTCTCGGTCCTGCCCGATCGGCATCCGATCGAAGTTGATGAGCGCTGAGCGCGCGTCGCCGCGCCGACCCCGGACTTGCAGAAGTCGGCGGCTGGCGGTCAGCGCACCTGACGCGCTGCCGGCCTATGCCGAGCGGGCGCGGCGCCGTTTGGCGCTGACCAGCCGTTCCTCCCGGCTGGCGACTTGCTCGGCCAGTTCGACCAGCGCCTGACGAATTCGGACGGGCCGATCTGGTTGTAGGCGCGCAGCAGGCGGACCGCGCCGGCGGTCTTGAGGAAACTCAAAGCCGAGTTGACCTGCTCGTTGGAGCGGGCAGCGTTGTGATCCGGTCCCTCGAGAAAGAAACTCACCGGCACGCCCAGGATCTCCGCGATGCGGATCAGCCTTCCAGCCGCGACCCGGTTGGTGCCTTTTTCGTATTTCTGGATCTGCTGGAACGTGATGCCGACGCGATCTCCCAACTCCTCCTGGGACATCTTGCAGATCAAGCGCTGCGCGCGGATCCGTTGGCCGACTTCGCGGTCGCGCGGGTCTGGCGAGCGGGTATGCTGATTCCTTTGCATGCCGATTTTCCTTATCTGTGTGATCTCGGTGGGCACGGCGCCGCCGGGCCCCCCACCGCACGGACCCGTGCTGGACAATATTCCTCGCAGACGCGACCGATCGACGGCTGCCGGTAAACCGGTATGTGACAACGCCAATGGTCAGTCAATAGTTTTCACCTATTAGTCACAACTTAAAGACGCCGGTGTGGCCATCACCCACATGCGAAAACGCCACACTCCGCCGAGGGTGACGCCGAGGCGCCCGGTCGAACTGTTCTACCTGGTGGCACAAATGCAACCTTAAGCAAGGGCCGCGCGTGCAGGGCCTCGAAATCTCTAGTTGGCTGCATGCGCGAAGATCGCGATGTGCTTGCGCGGCGCTGCTCGATGGCGCGGCGGAGGTCACTTCGCGTCGGCGCTTGTCGCCCGCAAATCGGCGACCAACGCGCGATCTCGTCCTGCACGAAGCGCTCGAACGCGGCCGGGCTGCGCTCGGCCTTTGCGGGAACCGATCCGCCGAGATCGGCCAGCCGCTTCGCCACTGCGGGATCGTCGAGCGCCGCATCGATCGCCGCCGCCAGCCGGTCGATCGCGGCTTGCGGCGTTCCCTTGGGCGCGAAAATGCCGGCCCAGATGCTCATCTGATAGTCGACGCCGGCATCCTTGGCGATCGGCACCTGCGGCAACGACGGCAAGCGCTCGCCGGCAGCGACCCCATAAGCCTTGATCGCGCCGGATGTGATCTGCCCGGCCACGCTCACCGCCTGCTCACAAAGGAAGTCGACATGGCCGCCGACGAGATCGTTCATCGCCGGACCGGTGCCGCGATAGGCGACGGAAGTCGGCTTCACGCCGGCGGCCGCATTGAACAGCAGGCAGGCCATATGGGACGAGGCTCCGACCCCGCCGTGCGCCTGTTTCACCGCCTCGCCGTGCTTCTTGAGATAGTCGACGAATTCGCGCAGGTCGTTTGCCGGGAAATCCTTGCGCGCAACGATGACGGGTGGGGCGTGCGCGGTAAACCCGACCGGCTCGAAGTCGCGCGCCGAATCGTATTTGACGTTGGGCGTGAGCACGGGCGCCGCCACGTGCGAGCCCATGCTTCCGGCCAGCAGCGTGTAACCGTCGGCTGGCGCCGCGGCGACCCGCGCGCTCCCCAAGGTGCCGCCGGCGCCGCCGACATTTTCGATCACCAGCGATTGCCCCAGGGTTCTTGCCATGTGCTCGGTCACGATTCGCGCCACGACGTCGCTCGGACCGCCGGCCGGGAACGGCACCACCACGGTGATCGGTCGCGACGGATAGCCTTGCGCCTGCGCGCCGACCGCAACCAGGGTGACGCTCACCGCCGCAATCCAGGCCAGGCCCGCGCACCGCATCAGAAATCGCACCGCAATCCTCCCTTGTGTGGAGCGGCTATTCCGCCGCTTCCCGCTGCACGGCCGGAACGCCGCGCGCCTTCACCACCACCTTGATCGCATCCTCGACGCGATCCTTGGCATAGCGCAAAGCGGTCGGAAGATCCTCGAGCGCGAAGGTGTGGGTGTGGATCTTGGTCGCGTCGAAACGCTTGTGCTTCATGAACGCCTCCGCGCGGTGGGTCGCGCTCTTGCCCTCGCCGCGGATGCCGTAAAGATAAATGTTGTTGCGAACGATGTGGGCGATATCGACCGGCACTTGTTCGTGCGGGAAGGCCGCCAGGCAGATCTTGCCGCCGCGGTTGACCATGCGCGCGGCCTCGTTGATCGCGTTCGGGGCGCCCGAGCATTCGACGACATAATCGACACCCTTGCCGCCGTTGAGGCGGCGCACCGCTGCCACCGGATCCTCGTTTCTGACGTTGACGACATGGTCGGCGCCGAGCTCGCGACCGATCTGCAGCCGGTTGTCGCGGGTGCCGGTGAGGATCACCGGCTGCGCGCCGAGCGCCTTGGCGACCGCGACGCCGAGCAGGCCGATGGGCCCCGGCCCCGTCACCACCACCGACTTGCCCGCAACCAGGCCGCCGAGTTCGGTGAGGCCGTACATCGCCGTGCCGGCGGTCACCACCAGCGTCGCCTCCTGGTCGGACATTTCGTCCGGAATCGCGATCAGCGTATTGATGTTGTTGACCTGGTATTCGCCGAAGCCGCCGTCGGTGGTGAAGCCGTTGGCGCGGTGCCCCTTGTCGACATCGCCGTAGTTGAGGCCGTAGTTGTGGCATGAGGTGTACATGCCGGCGCGGCAGCGCTTGCACTGGCCGCAACCGGCGTGAATTTCCACCGTCACCCGCTGACCGATCGCGAATTCGTCGACCCCGGGACCGAGCGCGACCACCGTGCCCATGTATTCGTGACCGGGAGTGAAATTCTTGTTGAACGGCAATCCGCCTTGGATCATGGCCGGCGGCCCGTGATAGATGATCTCGAGATCCGTCGCACAGATCGCGACCGCGTCGATCCGCACCAGCACCTCGGCTTTGCTTGGCACCGGCACCGGCTTGTCCGTTAGCGCCAGCTGGCCGGGATCGCCCAGCACCCACGCCTTCATGGTGTCGGGAATCGGAAAGTCCGCGCTCGTTTTGACACCGGGTGGGACGTACATCCAAATCCTCCCTGCAATCATGGCCGGGCGTGGCGGATCGTCCGTCAGCTTGCCCGCGCCCGCATCGCGTGATCCACCAGGGTCTTGCCGAGCGACCATACGGCGCCCGGAACCTTGTGGCTATCGGCGATCACGGCGTCGAACGCGCGCTCGATCCAGTCGCAATCGGGCTCGGAAAGGACGAGCGGCGGCAACAGCTTGACGGTGTGGCTGCCGTGACCGGCGACCTGGGTCAGGATCCGATGCTGCTTGAACAGCGGAATCGTGATCAGCTGGCAGAATAGCCCCTTGTTGGCCGCCTCCAGCAGATTCCAGGAGGCTTTCAGCTTGAGCGAGCGTGGCGGCCCGAATTCGACGCCGATCATCAGACCCTTGCCGCGAACTTCCTTCATGAGTTCGTAGCGGCCGATCATGGCGGAGAAGCTGCGCAGCAGCCGTTCCCCGACGCGGGCGGCGTTCTCGATCAATCCTTCCGCTTTGAGCACGTCGAGGGACGCAATCCCGGCCGCCATCGCGAGGTCGTTCTTGGCAAAAGTGGAGCCATGCACCACCGCGCGATCCATGCGATTGTAGACCTTGTCGAACACCCATTTGCGCGTAAGCACCGCGCCGACGGGAACGTGGCCGCCGGAGAGCGATTTTGCCAGCAGCACCATGTCGGGCTCGACGCCCCAATGCTCGACTGCGAGGAAGCGTCCAGTACGGCCGATGCCGGTCTGGATTTCGTCGGCGACGAACAGGGTGCCGTGGCGGCGGCAGAGATCGAGGGCACCGCGCAGGTAGTCGTCGTCGGGCAGGTTCACACCCTTGCCCTGGATCGGCTCGACGATGAAGGCGGCGACCTGGCGGCTCGCGAGCGCCCGCTCCAGCGCCGCCAAATCGTTGAACGGAATGCCGGTGCAGTCCGGCAGCAGCGGCTCGAAGCCGGTACGGAAGATCGCATCGCCGTTGAGCGAGAGCGCGCCATAGGACAGCCCGTGGAAGGCGTGCTCGCAATAGACGATGCCGGTACGCCGCGTTGCCGCGCGCGCGAACTTGATCGCCGCCTCGACCGCCTCCGCCCCTGAATTCGCGAAGAACACCTTATCGAGGTATGGCATGTGTCCGAGCAGCCGTTCGGCCAGCACGCCCGCGAGCGCCGACACGTCCATCTGCACCAGATTGGGCAGCTCCGCCTCAAGCACGCTCTTGAGTGCGTCGCGCACGGCCGGGTGGTTGCGGCCGAGCGCGAAGACGCCAAATCCGCTCAGCAGGTCGAGATATTCGGCTCCGTCGCGGTCATAGAGGTACTGTCCGCGCCCGCGGCAAAACCCTACGTCGTAGCCGATGGTCTTGAGCACCCGCACCATCTGCTCATTGAGGTGACGGGTATGCATGGCGAAGCGCTCGGCCTCGCGGTCGGCAAAAAGTGATGCAATATCAAGGGCCATAGGCTCGTCCATGGCTCCGCCCGGGGGCGCGCGCGGCCCACCTAAGCCGAATACGTGCCCTGCGGCAACGGGCATTCGTTGCCGAAATAAAGCCGGAAACCGGCTGCAGCTATTGCGGTCAAATCCCAGCGTCTGGGGGGTTCGTATCGAAGGTTTATGCGCATGACACGCACCTGTTTTGCCCTCGCGACATTGGCTCTCTCGACCGGATTCGCCTTGGCCGAGCCCATCGGCGAATGGCTGGTGACCGACGGCTACGCCAACATCCGCATCGAGAAATGCGGCGATCAGTACTGGGGCGTGGTGTCCTGGGAGCAGCAGCCGGGGACCGATACCAACAATCCGGACCCGAACAAGAAAAACCGGCCGACGCTCGGCATGCCGGTGCTGCTGGGTATGAAAGCCACGCGGCCCAACCGCTGGGACGGCCAGATCTACAATTCCGAGAACGGCAAGACCTATAACGGCAATGTCAGCCTCGCGAGCCCGGATGTGCTGCGGGTCGAAGGCTGCCTGCTGATCTTCTGCGGCGGGCAGGATTGGACCCGCGTCAAGCCCAGCGCTCCGACCACGGGACGGGCGGGCCAGCCGGCGCAGCCTCGCACCGCCGGGGCTGCCGGCGCGCCGGCGCAGGGCGAGCGATCCGCGGCCCCGGCCCCGCCCGCGACGCCGACCGTGGCCGAGGTCTGCGCCAACGTCAAACGTCGGATGAGTTCCTCGGCTTCCCCATAAGCGCCGGCTGAAACAGCACCGCCGCGCACATCGTCGTCAGCAGCGAGAGCGCCAGCAGCTTGCCCATGCTGGACGTTCCCGGGTGACTCGAAAGCCATAGGCTGCCGAAGGCGACCGCGGTCGTCAGCGCGCTCCAAAACACCGCGCGCGTGAGGCTCGACTGCAAGAGATCGGTCTGCCCGGCCCGCCAGGCCATGATGTAATAGATCTTGAATGCGACGCCGAGGCCGAGCAGCAACGGCAGCGCGATGATGTTGGCGAAGTTGAGCGGCATGCCCAGGATCACGCACAGCTCCATCGTCACCACGCCGGCGAGTAGAAGCGGTATCAGCGTAAGCAGGACGTCGCCGAAACGTCGCAACACGATCCAGAGCAGGAGCGCGATTGAGGTCAGCGCCCAGAAGCCCGCCTCGATGAACGCCCTCACGATCGTATGGCCGGATTCCAGGATGGAGATCGGCCCACCGGTCGCGGTCGGCGCGACCGCAAGGACAGCGCGGGCGAAGGCGCGCAGCGTTTCATTGTCGTTGGGGTCGCCCGCCGGCAAGATCTCGACGCGGGCGCGGCCGTCGGAGGTGACCCACTCGTTCACCAGCTCCTGCGGCAGATTGTCGATCGTGATCGGCTGGGCCTGAAGCGAAGCCTTGAGCTCCTCGAGCGCCGTGAGCAGAGGAGAGACGAACGTAACCTGCGCGCGGTCGTGCACCGCCTTGTCGGCCTTGGCGAGCCGCTTGATGAGATCTGCAAGCCTGACCGCGGCCGCCGCCCCCGGGCCCTCCTTGCCGGCCGCCGCCTTATTGAGGTCGTCGGCGGTTTTCTTCAGCGCCGCAACGTTCTCCTCGTCCGTGGGTGCGGGCAGCGCCGAGTCCGGCTGGAATGCCGGATTGAGCCCCTCGGCAACCTCTTTGATGGCGGCGAGCTTGCGCTCCTGATCGGGCGGGACGAAGCTGTTCAGGCTCATCACGCGCTTCGTCTGCGGCAGCTTCGACAGTTTCTCCTCGATCGCACCGGCTTCCGCCAACGAGGGTGCCAGGATCTGAATCGCGCTCGCTCCCGTTTCGGGGTCGCTGCGCAGCTCCAGGTAGGTCGCAATCAACTCGACCCGCGGATTGCGCAGATTGAGCGGGTTGAAGTCGAAGCGCAGGAAGTAAAGGAGCGGGAGGCCGGCGACCACCACCAGAGCGGTCACGACGATGATCGCAATGCGGCGCCGCTCGAGGAATCGGTCGACCGGTGCCAGCCAGCCGTATCCGAGTTCCTCTTTCTCGCCCTGCGGGTTCAGCACCCGCAACAGCGCCGGCAGCACCGTGACGCTGGTCACGAAGGCGATCAGCATGCCGACCCCGGCAATCAGTCCAAGCTCGGCCACGCCGCGATAGGCCGTCGGCAGGAACGAGAAGAAGCCGGCGGCGACCGCAGCCGCCGCGAGCGTGAGCGGCGTGCCAGCCGATTCGGCCGCGCGCGCAAGCGCGGTGCGCAGATCGTCGACCTCGTAACGTTCCGCGCGGTAGCGCACGCTGAATTGAATGCCGAAGTCGACGCCCAATCCGATGAACAGCACGGCGAACGCGATCGAAATCAAGGTGAGCGCGTTCACCATCCATAGCCCGACCGCCGCCGTAACCGACAGACCAACGATCAGGCTGAGGAAGACCGCCAAAATGATCCGTCCTGATTTCAGCGCCAGCCACAGGATGAGCAGGACGAGGGCAAGGGTGCCGATGCTGTTGACGAGCGCGCCCTCCTGAACGGTCGCAAACTCTTCGTCGGCGATCGGCACCGGGCCGGTCAACCGCACGCGCGCGCCGTACTGCGAACTGAAATTGAGGTCGGCCGCCGCCTTGCGGATGGCGTCCGACGCCGCGCGACCGGGCTCGAGCGCGGCGAAGTCGAGGACCGGGTTGGCCTCGATCAGACGCCGCAGTTCGCTCGGTTCCGCGGCGCGGCTGTTGGCGTATGTGTGCCAGGAGAAGTTGGTTGGACGTCCGGCCAGGACGCTTTCCAGCGCATCGGCCGGAACGGTCAGCGCCCACACCATCTTGTCGAGCTCGAGTTGACCACGCTGCAGGCCGGTGAGACCGAGCGACAGCGATTCCGCCAATCCGCGCAGGCTTGGATCGGTGGCCAGCAGCGTGATCAGCGGCGAGCCCCGATCGAGCTGCTCGGCCGTCCGCTGCACCTCTTCGACCGACAGGAACAAGATGCCGTTGCGGGCGAAGAACTCATCCCCGCGGCCCAGTTGGCGCATGGAATGAAACAGCTCGCGGTGGCCCGACAGCCGCTCGACCAGCGCGTTCGCGGCCTGGCTGGCGAGTTCCGAGGTCGGCGCGTCCACGACGACCAGAATGCGGTCGTAGCGATTGGGAAACGCCTTGTCGAAAGCGATTTCGCGCTGCCGCCAGGGCAGCTCGGGGGAAATCAGCGCCTCGATGTCGGTGTTGATGGCAAAGTTTCGGATCGCGTAGACGCCGCATACGATCGTGACCAAAAGGGCTGCCGCGATCACCGGCCAGGCATGGCGCGTACACGCGTTAACGATTCTGACCAGGATCGGGTTGAACATTTTCGTCTTTTTGTTACTGCTGAGGCCGAAGGGCAAGGCGAAAAATCAGGCCTTTTAGAGCTATCGAGTTGAACCGTATAGCTTTTCGGGCGTTGACTCGGAACGCGGCGGGCATCCTTTTAGCGAAATAGGTGGAATTCGCAAACGCACAACCCGCAAGCATGTCAGTTGCCGAGTTTTTTGAGCAAAACCAGGCGCGCGGCGCCGCGTGCGCTCAACGGTGCGAAAACCTCATAGCCACCCGAACCACAATGCATGATCGCGCTGACTTTGGCTTGGGGGTCTGCCTAAGTGGTTGCGGCGACAAGAGAACGGCGAATCCGCCTGGCCTGCCGATACATTGCGCAGCGCAGCAAGACCTGCTTTAAGCTTTGCCGCTTTGAGCGGGATGTGATGAGTGCAGACATAGTGTGATGAGTGCAGGCATGATGAAAGTTGTTCTGTCCCAACCGCGTGGATTTTGCGCCGGCGTGGTGCGCGCGATCGACATCGTCGAGCGCGCCTTGGAGAAGTACGGCCCGCCCGTCTATGTGCGGCACGAGATCGTGCACAACAAGCACGTGGTCGAGAGCCTGAAGGCAAAAGGCGCGCATTTCGTCGAGGAACTGTCCGAGGTGCCCCCCAATGCCGTGACCGTATTCAGCGCGCACGGCGTGGCGCGCTCGGTGGAGGAGGAGGCGGAAGCGCGCGGGTTGCCGGTGCTCAACGCCACTTGCCC
Source organism: uncultured Alphaproteobacteria bacterium (assembly GCA_963788095.1). Taxonomy (GTDB): domain Bacteria; phylum Pseudomonadota; class Alphaproteobacteria; order Rhizobiales; family Xanthobacteraceae; genus CAVTXS01. The sequence continues at coordinate 133,630 of CAWBFP010000023.1, forward strand.
CTTGGTCACCAAGGTGCACAATCAGGGTAAGCGCTACGTGGCGCAGGGCCGTACCTTGATCCTGATCGGTCATGCCGGCCACCCCGAGGTCGAAGGCACCATGGGCCAGATCTCGGCACCGGTCATTCTGGTTCAGAGCGAGGCCGACGTGGACGCGCTCGACATCCCGATCGACACGCCCGTTGCCTATGTGACGCAGACGACGCTCAGCGTCGACGACACCCGCGGCATCATCGGCGCGCTGCGCCGACGCTTCTCCGACATCGTCGGGCCGGAGACGCGCGATATCTGCTATGCGACGCAGAACCGGCAGTCGGCGGTACGCGAGCTGAGCAAGCTTGTCGACGTCATCCTGGTGGTCGGCGCCAAGAACAGCTCGAACTCCAACCGGCTGCGCGAGATCGGCACCGAGGAGGGCGTGCCGAGTTATCTGATCGCCGACGGCAACGAGCTCGATCCGGCGTGGGTCAAGAATGCCGAGATCGTCGGCATCACGGCGGGCGCGTCGGCGCCCGAAGTGCTGGTCGAGGACGTGATCGCGGCGTTGCGGCGCCTGGGGCCGGTCGATGTCTCGACGCTGCCCGGCCGCGAGGAGCACATCCAATTCCGGCTGCCGGTCGAACTGGCCGAACGCACGCCGCGCGCGACGCGTGCCCAGGCGTAGAACGCAAAAAGGTAGAAAGCAAGAACAATGGCCATACCGTTTCTCAAGGAAATTCGCATCGGCGGCTACATCGTCAAGCAGAAGCTGCGGGGGCGCGAGCGTTACCCGCTGGTGCTGATGCTGGAGCCGCTGTTCCGCTGCAACCTGGCCTGCGCCGGCTGCGGCAAGATCGACTATCCGGATCCGATCCTCAACCGCCGCCTCTCGGTCAAGGACTGCCTCGACGCTGTCGATGAATGCGGCGCGCCGATGGTGGCGATACCCGGCGGCGAGCCGCTGATCCATCGCGAAATCGGCGAGATCGTCAAGGGAATCGTCGCGCGCAAGAAATTCGTTTCGTTGTGCACCAATGCGCTTCTGCTCGAGAAGAAGCTGCACCTGTTCGAACCGTCTCCCTACCTGTTCTTCTCGGTGCATCTCGACGGCCTGCGCGACCACCACGACAAGTCGGTGTGCCAGGAGGGCGTGTTCGATCGCGCGGTGTCCGCCATCAAGGCCGCCAAGGCCAAGGGGTTCACTGTCAACGTCAATGCGACGATCTTCGACGGCCACGCCGCCGAGGACATTGCGGCGTTCCTCGACTTTGCCAAGGAGCTCGGCGTCGGCGTCTCGATCTCGCCCGGCTACGCTTATGAGCGCGCGCCCGACCAGGCGCACTTCCTGCAGCGGCGAAAGACCAAGGAGCTGTTCCGCAAGGTGTTCGCGCTCGGCAAGGGCAAGCGCTGGCAGTTCATGCATTCCGGGCTGTTCCTCGACTTTCTCGCCGGCAACCAGACCTATCATTGCACCCCGTGGGGGATGCCGACGCGCAACATCTTCGGGTGGCAGAAGCCCTGCTACCTGCTCGGCGAAGGCTATGCGGCGACGTTCAAGGAGCTGATGGAGGCGACCGACTGGGATGCCTACGGCACCGGGCGGTATGAAAAGTGCGCCAACTGCATGGCGCACTGCGGTTACGAGCCGACGGCGGCGGCGGCCACCTTCGCCCATCCGCTGCAGGCGCTCAAGGTCGCGCTCGCCGGCGTCAAGACCGAAGGCGCGATGGCGCGAGAGATTCCACTCGATGGCCAGCGGCCGGCGCAATACGTCTTTGCGCAGCAGGTCGAGCGCAAGCTATCCGAAATTCGGCAGGCCGAGGCCCGGCCCAAGCAGCTGGCGGCCGCGAAGTAGGGTGGCGCGCGCGGCCCGCGCGTCGAGCGCGGTCCGCAACAAGGCCGGCAATTCGCGGGGCTTCTTGACCAGCGACCGCATCACCGCGGTGATGTCGGTGGTACCGTCCGGCCGCATTGCCGCCAACGCGGCTTCCGGCAGCGCGCGCATCGCTGGGTCGGTGATCACCCAAATCGCCGCCACCGGGATGTCGTGCGAGGCCGCCACACCGGCCACAATGTGCAACTCCATATCGACGGCGATCGCACCGGTGCGGGCGTGCAAGGCGCGCTTGGCAGCCGGATCGGCAATCGGGGCCGGCACGCCTACCAACATACCGTAGACGGCATCGGGCAGGGTTCGCAGGAGCTTCTGCGACCAATGCTTGTCGGTCTGCAGCCGGGCATTTTCGGACACAATCGCCGATCCAATCACACACGTCCCAGGCTTGAGATCCGGGGCCAGCCCGCCGGCGACACCGAAGCTGATGAGGCCCCGGCACCCCCCCTTGACGGCGCGCGCAAGCGAGGTCGCGAGATCTTGTCCGTCACCGCTGCATATGACCTCGACCCCTGGGCCCGCAGCAATGCGCGCCTCAAACGCCAGGCCGACCACGACGATCATTCGCTTGCGTTCCCCAGTCCCCGCTACATGCCGAAGGCAACCGACCGGCTATTGCCCTTTCTCAAGTTCCGGTACCGCGCCAGCGCCCAAATCGGGAAGAACTTCCGGTACCCATGATAACGTAGATAAAACACACGCGGAAATCCGGTAGCGGTAAAATGCTCTTCGCTCCACAATCCGTCCGGTTGTTGCGTTTTTGCAATATGGCCGATGCCGCGCTCCACAGCCGGATGATCGACCTCTCCTGCCGCCATTAGACCCAGCAGGGCCCAAGCGGTTTGCGAGGCGGTGCTCGGCGCGGGCTCATAGCCGCGATAGTTCAGCTTGTAGCTCGTGCCGTCCTCGCCCCAGCCCCCATCCGGATTCTGGATTGCGAGCAGCCAGTCGACGGCCTTGCGGATCTCCGGCCCGGCGCGATCGACACACGCGGCATTGAGCGCGCACAGGACCGACCAGGTCCCGTAGATGTAGTTCATGCCCCAGCGGCCACACCAGCTTCCGTCCCGCAACTGCGTGCGGCGGAGATAGTCGATTGCCGTGGTGATCGCGGGATTCGTCCGGGACGTCTGTCCAAGCTGGGCCAGCATCGAAACGCAGCGTGCGGTCACATCCTCGGTCGGGGGGTCAAGCAAGGCGCCGTGATCGGCGAACGGGATGTTGTTGAGGTAGTAGTAAGTGTTGTCGGCATCGAATGCCGCCCAGCCGCCGCCCCTGCTCTGCAGCCCTTCGACCCATTCGCGGGCGCGCTCGATCGCGCCGTCGAACTGCCGCGTTCCCGCCCGCGCGCGCACCCGGTCCATCGCCATGACCACGACGGCGGTGTCATCGAGGTCGGGGTAGTGGGCATTCGCGTACTGGAAGGCCCATCCGCCCGGCCGGACATTCGGCCGGGCTTGTGCCCAATCGCCTTTCACGTCCAAGACCTGCAGCGGCTCGAGCCACTCGAGGCCCTTGTGGGCGTGCGCGACCGCCTGCCCGTCGCCGACTTCCATGAGCGTGTGGCACGTCAAACCGGTGTCCCACACCGGGGAAACGCACGGCTGGCAATAAGCCTCGTCGTCCTTGACCACCAAGAGCTTGTCGAGTGAGGCGCGCGCGATCGACCGGTGCGGGTGATCGCGCGGATAGCCGAGCACGGCGTACATCATCACGCTGTTCGCCATCGCCGGGAAAATGGCGCCGAGCCCCTCGACGCCGTTGAGCCGCTCGGTCGTCCACGCGACCGCCCGGTCGATCGCGCGCCGGCGCAGGCGCTTTGGAAACAGCGGCTCGACCGCGCGCAGCACGGCGTCGATGCCACGGAAGAACAGGAACCACGACCATTTCTGGTGCGGGGCCTTGTGGGGCGGGCCGACGGTTGCGGGCGGCGCCACGAACAATTCGTCCACTCGGACGGCGCGCGGGTTGCGCGCCTGCGGCTTGAGCGCCATCAGTACCAGCAGCGGCACGATGACGGTGCGGCCCCAATACGAGATCTTGTCGATGTGGAACGGAAACCATTTCGGCAGCAGCATGATCTCGACCGGCATCACCGGGACGCTGCGCCAGGACAGGATCCCGAACAGCGAAAGCAGGATGCGCGTGAACACGTTCGAGGCCGCCGCGCCACCGCGCGCAAGGATCGCTTCGCGCGCGCGGCGCATGTGCTCGGCATCCGGCGAGTCGCCGATCATCTTGAGCGCGAAGTAGGCCTTCACGCTCGCGCTCATGTCGAAGGCGCCGGCATGGAACAGCGGCCAGCCGCCGTGCGCGCCCTGGATGCGGCGGAGGTAGACGGCGATCTTGCGCTCGAGCTCGAGGTCGACATCCTCGCCGAAATAGTGGGTCAGCAGCACGTATTCGGAGGGAATCGTGCAGTCGGCCTCGAGCTCGAACACCCAGTGGCCGTCCGGCCGCTGCAGATCGAGCAGCGCCCTCGTCGCCCGATCGATCGTGTCGTCGAGCTCGTGGGAGCCGGACCCGACATCGGCTGCGGCGTATTCTCGAACCCAAGCGGGCACCGGACCGTACGCTTCTATCCGCATCACTCCCCTCTCGTGTGTCCGCGACCACACCAGCCGCGGTCGGTCGAATGGGATACTGGCACTGTTATCAAATACATAAGCCTGATCCGCTGCGACGATCGCCTGATGTAGCAGCTTCATCGTCCGAGTCCACCGGGCAACGATGCGATCCTTCGGGACATCGTGGCCGCCTAATGCCACGCGATTGGCCACGCGTTCCACGCTCGTCCTTGGATCGTCGATTCCAACGAAGAAGAGCTGCACGAAGAAACCTGCGGCTCTTGCCCGATGCAAAATTTCCACTTTGCTCGGGTGTGACATGACTGTCTCGAAGCTGAAGCTGCGGCCGCCCGCGATGCAGGCCTCGCGACGGCGGTCGGCGATGATCTGTGCTTCGGCGACGCGGAAGTCGTAGGAGCCTTCAAGTCCGGCAGCGATGTCGTCCGGATTTATGTGCTCGCCCAAATCGAGGTTCTGCGCTCGCAAAGAGTCGATCAGCGTAGTCTTGCCAGCGCCATTCGGACCGGCGACCATCAACAGAAAGGGCGTCGGCAAATAGACCGTCCTTGGGATAGTCAATCCACGGGCTGTCGATGGCGCTTGCTTTTTTCGCTCGCCGGCGTCTCGTCGGACGGCGATACAACCGGACCCAAGTCCTCTATGCGTCCATCGGCATGCCGGCGAAACCGGCGGCCGTCACGCGACCCCGTGACCGGCAGCCCCCGGGCCAATGCCTTCTTGGCGGCGGCACCCCAAGCCTCTCGAGCGAGCGTTTCAAGTTCACTCGGGGACAAATCGGTCACTCGCTTGCGCATCGCAAGAAACCTAAGAGACATTACGGAAGTTCACAAGGTCCGCTGTTACCGCCCGGGCTGCACACGGCCGCCAAGTCAATTGTCGCCGCCCTGCATCACAAGCGCAGCCGCCCGATAGCCGGAACGGATGGCACCTTCGATGGTGGCGGGCAACCCCGTTTGCGTCCAATCGCCGGCCAGAAAAAGGTTGCTCCACGCCGTGCGCGGTCCGGGGCGCCTCGCGTCCTCATGCGGCGTCGCCGCGAACGTGGCGCGCCGCTCGCGCACGATCTGCCACGCGGGCAGCGGACCGGCAATCGCCGCTACCGCGGCAACGTCGCGCCAGATCATGCGCGCGAGCTCCTCCCGCGGCGTAGCGAGCAGGCGGTCGCCGGCGCTGATGGTGACCGCCAGCCGCCCCGGAAAAGCGAAGATCCATTCCACCAGCCCATTCAATACGCCGATCATCGCCGGAAAGTTTCGCGGCGGCTCGCAGCGGAAATGCGCATTGACGATGGCGCGGAACTCCCTCGGCGTCGCCAGCTCGCCCATGAGCGAGGACGCGATCCAAGGCGGAACCGCCAAGATCACGATGTCGCCGGGCTCCATTTCAATGCGGTCGCGGCCGAAGTCCAGGGCCGCGACGCGGCCATCGACCAATTCCAACTTGCGCAGCTCGTGCTCGAAGTGGAAAGCGCCATTGCGCGTACGAACGAATTCGATGGCCGGCTCGATCAGGGCGGCGCTGAGCCCGTCGCGCGCAATCAGCGGCCGGCACGCGCGTCCGCCCGCCGCCAGGGTCTCGCGCAAGATGACGCCGGCGAGCTTCGCCGACCCCTCGCTCGGCTGGATGTTGAGCGCCGCCACCAGCAGCGGCTGGACGAGCCGTTGATAGAGCGGGCCGGCGCAGTTGACCTGCTCGCAAACGGTCCTGCCTGCCGACGCCCATAGTAGCGGCGCGTAGCGAAGGTAGTCGAGCGCGCCGGTATCCGGGACGCGCCGCCCCGCATCCAACACCCACCATGGGATGCGGGCGTCGCCGAGTTGCAGCGTCCAACGGCGGCCGTCGGCGAGATCGATGAAGGGGAACTCCGCCTTGTCGGGGCCGAGCAGGCGGGATCTCGTCCCGATCGTTTCCGCGTAATCCAGAGCCGCGCGGTTTCCCGACAGAATCAAATGATTGCCGTTGTCGATCGTCAGGCCGGTCGCCTGATCGTAGTACGAGCGGCAGCGGCCGCCGGCCTGCGCGGTCGCCTCATGGACGAGCACGCGGGCGCCGTCGCGCGCGAGGCGCACCGCCGCCGAAAGGCCGGCGAGGCCCGCTCCGATGATGTGGATCCTCGGCGGCATCAGATGAACGCGTGACGCAGGATGATCCCGATCAGGCGCGAGCGCGCGATCCTTGCCCGCGCGCGCGGCGGCGCCCACCCGCGGGCCGTCATGTCGTCGAGGTACGAGCGGTACACTTCGCCCATGATGCGCGGGGCCTTGACGACCCGGCGCGGGCTGCGCGCCATGATCGCGTCGGCTTCGGCGAAATGCATGCGGGCGCGCTCGATCACCGGCACGCAGGCGGCCCCGAGGGCGGCGCTTGCCAGCGCCGATGGCGGGTCGCTGGCTGAGATTCCCGCTGCCTGCAACGCCTCGCGCGGAAGATAGAGCCGGCCGATGTCCGCATCCTCATCGAGATCGCGCAGGATGTTGGTGAGCTGCAACGCCCGCCCCAAGTGATGCGCGAGCAACCGGCCGTCTTCCTCCGCCATGCCGAACACCCGCACCGAGAGCCGCCCGACCGCGCTTGCCACGCGGTCGCAGTAGAGGTCGAGGGTCGCCCAGTCGGGCGCGCGAATATCGGCGCGGGCGTCCATTTCCATTCCGTCGATGACCGCATGGAAGTCGTCGCGCCGCATCCCGAACCGATGCGCGGCCGATGCCAGGCCCTCGACCCGGCGCGCCGGCTCGCCGGCATAGAACGAGTCGATGTCTTCGCGCCACCGCCTCAGGTCGGCGAGCCGTCGCTCGCGTGGCCGATCGGAGTCGGCGATGTCGTCGACCTTGCGGCAGAATGCATAGATCTCGTACATCGCCTCGCGCTGCGCGCGCGGCAGTATCCGCATCGCGGTGTAGAACGAGCTGCCGGACGCCCGCGTGGTCGAGCCGGCATCTGTTGGGGCCGCGGCGGTCACGAAAATCGACTACACATCCTGCGGGGCGGGGGACGCGGCGCCCTTTCGCCTCAGACGATGGACGACGCCTTTGACCAGGCCGATCAGACCGATGCCGGCGAAGCCGGCCTTACCCAAATGAACGCGTTCGCTCAAGGGGTCGCGGGCCTTGAGCATCCCGGTCAGCCGCTCGGCCGCGCTCTGGATCACCGCCACTTCCATGGCGAGACGAAGGTCCTTGATCTGACTGGAGAATGCCGCGCTTTCCCGCAGCAAGGCTTCGGTGCGGGCCGCCAGCTCGCGCAGGCAGGCGCGCAAGGCCGGCGTGGCGCGCGCGGCGCCGAGCGCCTCGACCGCTGCCCCGGCGCGGTCGAGCGCATCGAGCGGCACGTACACGCGATTGAGATTGCGATAGTCGGCGCCGCAGTCCTGCAGGTGGTTGATGATCTGCAGCGCGGCGCACAGCGCATCGTTGGCCGGCCAGATCGCGCGGCTCTCGCCGTGCACGTCGAGCACGAACCGCCCGACCGGCATGGCCGAGTAGGTGCAGTAGCCGACCAGGTCGTTCCAATCCTGATAGCGCAACTTGGTGACGTCCATGCGGAACGCCGTGAGCAGGTCCTGGGCGTGGCGCGGAGTCAGGTTGCGCTCCTGCAGCCGCGCACGCAGCACGACGCCTTCGCGGTCGTTATCGTCGCGGCCGAGCAGAGAGGCTTCCAGCTGGTCGAGCAGCACAAGCTTGTCCGCCTCGGACAGCGAGGCGTGGTCCGCAATGTCGTCGGCGACACGGACGAAATTGTAGAACGCGAGGATGGTGCCGCGATGTCGCGGATGAATGAGATGCGACGCGACCGGAAAATTCTCGTCACGGTGGCCTTTGCCCGATCGCAGTTCGGCGGCGCGCGGCATCAGGAGCCGGGCATGTTCGCCTGCACGCGGCCTTTCCAGGCGCCGCCGCGCCCGCGCGCATATTGGTAAGCGGAATTGAGGGTATAGAGCATGTACAGCAACGCGATACCCGGCAGCGCCAACCCCCACAGCGGGGACAGCCGGTAGAAGCGCAATGTCGGTTGAAAGGCAAGCGCCATCAAGGCCCATGCGGCCGCCGCGAGCCAGCGCGCGGCCCCACTGCCGGCAAGCGTCATCAACGGCGGTACCAGATACGTCAGCAGCATGCCGGTGACCGTGGCCGCCAGCAACAGCGGCGAGTAGCGCAGCTGCGCATAGGCGGAACGCGAGATCATGCGGCGAAGATCGTTGAGCCCCGGGTATGGCCGGATGCTGCGCACCCGATGGGTCAGCCCCAGCCAGATCGGCCCTTGCGCCTTCAGCTTGGCGGCCAGCGCGCAGTCGTCGATCAAGGCGTCGCGAATGCTGGCGATGCCGCCGGCCTGCCGCAGCGCGTCGGCGCGCACCAGCATGCAGCCCCCGGCGGCAGCAGCGGTCGCCCCGGAGCCATTCACCCAGCCGAATGGATAGAGCATCTGAAAGAAAAAGATGAAGGCCGGCACATGCGCCCGTTCGGCCAGGCTGCTGCAGCGCAATTCCGCCATCAGCGAAGCGAGCACCAAGCCGTTGGCCTCGGCGTAGGCCGTGAGGCGGCCGACCGAGTCAGGGTCGTGCACGATATCGGCGTCCGTGAGCAGCAGATAGTCAGGCCGTGCGGGCGCGGCTTCGGCCGCATCGATGCCCTGCTTGACCGCCCACAGCTTGCCGGTCCAGCCAGGCGGCAACGGTTGGCCGTCAACGACCGTCAGGCCGTGCTTGCCATGCTTGCGGCCCGCGGCCCGCGCGACCGCTGCCGTGCCATCCTCGCTGTTGTCGTCCACCAGGAAGACGTGCAACGGTCCCGGATAGTCCTGGCGCACCAGCGACCCGATACTGTCGCCGACGCAAGCCGCCTCGTTGCGCGCCGGCACGACCGCCGCGACGCGCGGCCAGACCGCGGGTGGCGGCGCCTGCCAGTCGTCGCGCTCGCGCGCGAGCCAAAAGCCGCCGCGCCCAGCCAGCAGATAGAGCCAGGTCGCCAGCGCCACGGCGGCAATCGAAGTCGCGGTCATGCGGGCCAAGGACCTATCGCGTCTGCGCGCGTTCGCCAACCGCCCAAAAGCCGACCCGGCTGGACAAACGACCTCGCCGGACCGCAGATCGCACGCGAGAGTTAACGAGCGGAGGGCGAAATGGATACGGACGAGCTCCACGAGCGCGGGCTCGCGCTGCGCAAGCGCATGCTGGGCGAAGGGGCGGTGGAACGGCGCATGACCGCGCTCGGCGAGTTCGGCGCGCCGTTGCAGCACGTCATCAACGCCTATGCGTATGGCGACGTGTGGAGCCGCGAGGCGTTGCCGGCGGCCAGCAAGAGCCTCGCCATGGTGGCGATGATGGCGGCGCTCGGCCGCTCGAACGAGCTGCGCGTGCATCTCAACGGCGCGGTCGCGAACGGCTGCACGGCTGGGCAGATCCAGGAGCTGTTGTTGCTGGTCGCGCTCTATTGCGGAATTCCCGCCGCCAACGAGGCCCACCAGGTCGCCTTCGAGGTGCTGCGCGAGCACCAAAAGGTGGCGTGAGACGCCGGCCCGGTTGCTGCCGGGCGAGCTTGTCGCCTACCGTAGGCCGACAACGGGAGAGCCGCAGGGGACAGTCATGAGCGTGCAGGAAAGCCAGACCGGCAGCGTCAAGATCGTCGGCCCGGACGAGGGCGACAGCTTCTGGCAGCCGGTGCCGGCCAACGGCTTCGTCCGCAACATCTTCAGCCGCCAGGGCCTCGGTGCCGATAACGACTTCTCCATCGGTACCCAGACGGTCGCCCCCGGCTGCTTCATCCGCGAGCACACCCATGCCCACAACGAGGAGATCATCTTCGTGGTGGAGGGCAAGGGCGTGGCCCGCGTCGACGGTGTCGAGCATCCGATCGAGAAGGGCTCGGCGGTCTATATCGGCGTCAACCGCAAGCACCACTTCCTCAACCCGAACCCGGAGCCGATGACGTTCCTGTGGATCATGATGCCGGGCGGGCTCGACCGCTTCTTCGCCGAGATCGGCCGGCCGCGCACGCCCGGCGAGCCGGCGCCCGAGCCGTTCCCGCGGCCGGCGAACGTCGCCGAGATCGAAGCCCGCACCGTGTTCGGCTGGGTCGACGCCAGCTTCAACCAGAAGAAATGAGCTACAGCCAGTTCGGCACCAGCAGCCGCGGCAGGATCAGCACCGTCTCGGGCCACAGCGAGCACAGGAAAATGACGATCAGGAGCGGGATCATCATGATGTGCAGCAGGCCCTGGATGCGGGTCATCGACACGCCCGCGACCGCGCACGAGGTCATCGCCACCAGGCCGAGCGGCGGCGTGAGCAACCCGAAGGCCTGGTTCATCACGACCGCGACGCCGAGATGCACCGGGTGGATGCCGACGCTGACCGCCACCGGGTGAATGATCGGAGCGAAAATCAGGATCGCGGGTAGCGCGTCGAGGAACGTGCCCAGGAACAGGTTGACAAGGACGATCAGCAGCATCACCACGATCCAGTCGGTGGTGAAGCTGAGGATGAACCTCGTTACCATTTCTGGCACCTGGTAGAACGCCAGCACCCAGCCGAACAGCGACGCCCCGCAGACGCAGAACAGCACCTGCGCGAACTGGACGGTGGTTTCGGCGAACACGCTCGGCAGTTCGCGCCACTTGATGCTGCGGAATATGAACAGCACCAGGAACAGCGCATAGACCGCCGCGACCGAGGCCAACTCGGTCGGCGTGAACACGCCGCCCACCATGCCGACGACGATGATCACCGGCACGCCCAGCGGCCACGCCGCCTCCTTGATGCCCCGCCAGATGGCGCAGAAACCGAGGAAGTGCGGATGCTCGCGCGGGAAGTCGTACTTGATGGCGAAGAAGTGGGACTGGATCATCAGCGACAGTCCCATGATCACGCCCGGCAGGATGCCGCCGATCAGCAGCGCGCCGATCGAGACGCCGACGGTCGCGCCGTAGACGACCATCAGGATCGACGGCGGGATGACCACCCCCATGGTGGCAGTGCAGGCGGTGAGACAGACCGAGAAACGCTCGTCGTAGCCGCGCTTCACCATCGCCGGGTGGAAGATGGTGCCGAGCGCCGCCGCGTCGGCGGTGCTCGAGCCGGAGACGCCGGACAACAGCATCCCGACGACGACGTTGACGTGGGCGAGCCCGCCGCGCAGATGGCCCACCATCGCCATGGCGAGCTTGACGAGCCGTTCGGAAATCCCGCCGACGTTCATTACGCCGCCGGCGAGGAAGAAGAACGGCAGCGCCAGCAGCGTAAAGCTGTTGATGCCGTGGAACATCTGCTGCACCGCAACCGTCAGCGGCAGGTCGGCGTACCAGATGACGAGCAGCGAGGAGAGGATCAGCGCGAAGGAGATCGGAATGCCGAGAAAGAGCGTGAGCGCCAGCGTCCCGAACAGCAGCAGCAGCGGGTGCATCACCTGCTCCGGCCGGTGATGGCATGGCGCAGGTCGCGGGCAAGGTCGCCGAGAACGGCCAGGATCATCAAACCCCCGGTGATCGGGATGACCAGGGTGGGAACGAACAGGCTGATGCCGAGCGCCGGCGAAAAGCGCCGAACGCTCAGTTCGGCGAACGTCCAGCCCTCAACCAGCAACAGCACCGCGACGGCGAGAATGCTCAGGTCGATGAGGACCTTCTGCGCCGCCAGCCAGCGCCCGGTGAGATACTCGGAAAGGAAGTCGAAGCCGAGATGGATGTGGCGGCGAACTCCGACGATCGCGCCAAGGAACACGCACCAGATGAAAGCGAAGATCGACAGCTCCTCCCCCCATAGGAACGAGGTGCTGAATCCATAGCGCATCACCACCACGATGAAGACGCCGATGGTGATGAACGCGAGGAGGATGGCGAGCAGTGGGAGGATCACCCACTGCTCGATCCATTCGAGAATGCGGTCGAGCACGAGGTCGGCGCGCCGCGGTCACTTGGCGTGGGCGCGCACCAGCGCCAGCACGTCGGTCATCTTCTGCGCCTGCGCCACCTCGTCCTGGATCGGCGCGATCAGGGCCGAGAACTTGGCGCGGTCGGGAACGATGAACTGCGTGCCCTTCTGTTTCATGCGATCGATCGCCTCGGCATTGAGCTCGGCGTCGCGCTTGCGCTCATGGGTCGAGGCCTCGCGTCCGGCCTCGAGCACCGCTTTCTGCTGATCCGCCGACAGCGCGTTGAATTTGCGCTCGCTGATGAACAACAGCGAGAGCGAGCGCTGATGCTCGGTCAGGATGATGGTCTTGGCGGCCTCGTAGTGGCGGTTCGAACTCGATCACCGACAGCGAGTTTTCCGCCGCGTCGAGCACGCCGGTCTGCAGCGATTGGTAGACCTCGCCGAAGTTCATCGGCGTCGGTATCGTGCCGATCGTCGACCAGATCTTGGCCTCGATCGGATTGTTCATGACCCGGACCTTGGTGCCCTTGAGGTCCTCCGGCGACTGCGCCGGCCCCTTGCGGGTGTAGAGGTTGCGCACGCCGGCGGCGTAGTAGCCGATGACCTTCAGCCCCAGCTTCTTGTCGGCGACCAGCGATTCGATGCGGGCCTGGAATTTGGGGTCGTTGATCACGCGCTCGAAGTGATCGATGTCCTTGAACAGGTACGACACGCTGAACAGCGACAGTTCCGGAATGACGGTCGAGGCGTTGGCGACGTGGATGACGGCGCCGTCGACCGAGCCCAGCCGCACGCCCTCGATCATCGCCACCTCGGCCCCGAGCTGGGCGGCGGGGAAGATCTGGATCTGCACCTTGCCGCCGGTCTTCTCGTTGACCAGGCGCTGGAACGCCTTGTGGCCCTCGTCGTACATGCTGCCGACCGGCTGGTCGTGGCCGAACCGCAGCGTCGTCTGGGCCACCGCCGCGGTGGACATGCCGGCCAGCAGTAGCCCGCCCGCGACCGTTGCGGCGGCAGCAAAGCTGCGTCTCGAATTTCTCGTTGTCATGAATTCCTCCCTTCGGTCATCATATGACATGATCAATTCGGCCCTGCCCGGAGTCAAGCCGAGCGGCCGCACCAAGCGGCGGCGCGCGCCTGCGTGTGCGCGATGTACCGCCGCAGCGAGGATGTCAGGATGATCGCGGAGCCCGTGCTTTGCACCGTCAGCGACGGGGTCGCCGTCGTTACCCTCAACAACCCTCCGCTCAACCTCGTCACCCTCGAGATGACGCGCGAGCTCAACGCGCTGGTGTCGAGGCTCGCCTTCGACCCTGACGTTCGCGTCATGGTGCTGACCGGGTCGGGGGAGAAGGCGTTCTGCGCCGGCTCCGACATCAAGGAATTCCCGCAGATGATGGCGGCGGGCGCCGTGGTTCCAAGGAAGCTCGCGCTCGAAAACGAGACCTGGAGCCGCGTCGACGATTTTCCCAAACCGACCATCGCGGCGCTCAATGGCCTGGCGTTCGGCGGCGGGCTCGAGCTCGCCGTGTGCTGCGATCTGATCGTGGCGGAGGCCGGCAACACGGTCGCGCTGCCGGAGATCAAGCTCGGCGTGTTCCCTGGGAGCGGCGGCACCATTCGTGTGACCCGTCGCATCGGCGAAGGGCGCGCCAAGGAAATGATGTTCTTCGGCGAGCCGCTGCCGGTCGAGACCGCGCTCGCCTGGGGGCTGATCAACCGCGTCGTGGCCAAGGGTCAGGCCCTTGAGGTCGCACTCAGGATGGCACACACGCTCGCCGCGCAGCCAGGCGTGGCGCTGGAGGCGTGCAAGCAATCGGTCGACGCCGCCTTCGACGTCACCGAGGACGCCGCGGTCGAAGCCTCGCTGCGCTTGAGCGGGCGGGTATTCACGAGCGAGGACTGCGCCGAGGGCGTGCGGGCGTTCTTCGCCAAGGAACCGCCGCGCTTCAAGCACCGCTAGCGCGGAGCCGTCGTTGCGAGCGAAGCGAAGATTCCAGAACTGCGGTGCGGCTGTCTGGATTGCTTCGTCGCTGGCGCGCCTCGAAGAAACCGAGAGGGAAACGAGCTGCAATGACGGAGGCGGATGGGTTTCGGGCCCCCCACGCCGTCATCCTGAGGTGCCCGAGCGAAGCGAGGGCCTCGAAGGATGCTGCTCTGCCGTGCAGCTGCTATGTTGTGCGTCCTTCGAGGCTCGCCCGACTTCGTCGGGCGAGCGCCTCAGGATGACGAGTTCAGAACAAGCGTTGCTCCCACAACACCGTCATCCTGATCAGGATGAGGGATTGCCCAAGTTTCATCCAGGTGGATCGGCCGTCAGGCCGGTGTGCAACTCGCAATGACGAGAGGAGAGTCGATTGTTGCGCTCGGCCGGGGTGACAGTCGCAAGGAGGCGAGCTAATTTGCACGATAACCCGCCCGCAGGAGCAACAAGATGGGACGCTTTCGCAATTTCGAGCCGGCCGGCGTCATTCCGGCGACGCTGCTCGCGTTTCAAGAAGATTTCGCGATCGACGAGGCGGAGACGCGCCGGCATTTGAGCTACGTGGCGGCGACCCGCGGGATCTCGGCCATCACCGTCAACGCCCATTCCAACGAGGTGCACGCGCTCAACTTCGACGAACAGCAGCGCGTCATCGGCTTCTCGCTGGCGGAAGTCGGCGACCGGCTGCCGCTGGTCGCGGGCGTCTATGCCGACGGCAGCCTCGAGGCCGCGCGCATCGCCCGGATGGCGGCGGCTGAGGGCGTCTCCGCGCTGCTGGTGTTCCCACCCAACAGCATGGGCTGGGGCGGCCAGCTGCGGCCCGAAATGGCGCTTGCGCATTTCAAGCACATCGCCGACGCGACCGACCTGCCGATCATCCTGTTCCAGTATCCGGCCGCGATCGGGCTCGGCTATCCGTTCGACACGCTGATGCGCCTGGTCGAGGAAGTGCCCACGATCCGCGCTGTCAAGGACTGGTGCGCCGACCCGATCCTGCACGAGCGCCACATCCGCACCCTGCAGGCGCGCCCGCGGTCGGTGACGCTGCTCACCACCCACAGCGCCTGGCTCATGGCCTCGCTGATCATGGGCGCGGGCGGCCTGCTCTCGGGCGCCGGCAGCGTGGTGGCCGACCTGCAGGTCGCATTGTTCGAAGCCGTGAGGGCCAAGGATCTGGCCCGGGCACAAGCGATCAATGACCGGCTGTACCCGGTGCAGCAGGCATTCTATGCGCCGCCGTTCCTCGACATGCACAACCGCATGAAGGAATGCCTGGTCCTGCTCGGCCGCATGCAACGCGCAGTGGTCCGCCCGCCGCTGATGAAGCTGTCCGAGGCCGAAATCGCCGGATTGAAGCAGGCGCTCGACGAGGCCGGCATCCAGCCCGACGGCGCGCTCGCGGTCGCCGCCGAATAATGGCATTTCCTCTTCGGCGCGGCGTGCACACGGCAATCATGGTTGCCCTCCACCCTCCCTTGAAAAGGGAGGGTCGGATCGGCGAAGCCGATCCGGGGAGGGATCGCAAGCCGCTCGCGACCCCCACCCGGCGCGCTTCGCGCGCCGACCTCCCGCTTTCAGGAGGAGGTGATCTCGGGCGCCGGGTAGCTTGCGATAGCCCCACGGGCGGGGAGCGACGCTGATGCTCGACCTGCTTAAGGGCGTCCGCGTCGTCAGCTTCAATCATTTCCTGTTGGGCCCGATGGGCATTCAGACGCTCGGAGACCTCGGCGCCGACGTGATCGCGATCGAGGCAACCGAGGGCGCGTGGCAGCGCCACTGGAGCGGCGGCGACGTCTGGCACGACGGGCAGAGCGCGCTTCACCTCTGCGCCAACCGCAACAAGCGCAACATTGCGCTCGACCTCAAGAGCACGAAGGGGCGCGAGATCGCGCTCAAGCTCGTCGACACCGCCGACGTCGTGGCGGAGAACTTCCGGCCCGGCGTGATGGATAAGCTGGGCTTCGGCTACGACGCGCTCAAGGCGCGCAGGCCGTCGCTGATCTACGCCTCCGCCTCCGGCTACGGCCCCGACGGGCCCTATGCGGAGCGGCCCGGGCAGGATCTGCTGGCGCAGGCGCTGTTCGGCCTGATGGCGATCACCGGGCATCCCGACGCCGGCCCGCGTCCGGTCGGCGTCTCGGCGATCGACCACCACGGCGCGGCGCTGTTCGCGGTCGGCATCCTGGCCGCGCTGGTGCGGCGCGCGCGCACCGGCCAGGGCTGCCGCGTCGACGCCAACCTGATGCAGGCGACGCTCGACCTGCAGGCGGAATCGCTGGTCGCCTGGCTCAACGCGCCGCAAAAGCCCGCGGCGATCAGCGCGCACCGCCACGTCGCCGGATGGCACTATGCCGCGCCCTACGGGGTCTACGCCACCAAGGATGGCCATATGGTGGTCTCGCTGTGTCCGCTGGCGCAACTTTCCGAGGTCATCGGCGAGCCGCGGCTCGCCGCCTACTCGGACAAGGATGCGTTCAAGCGGCAGGACGAGATCAGCGCGCTCATCGCCGGCGCGTTGCAAGGCCGGACCACGGCCGAATGGATGGCGCGGATGGAACCCGCGAAGGTGTGGCACGCGCGCGTGCAGGACTACCCGGCGATCGTCGCCGACCCGCAGGTCCGCCACATGCAGGCGCTGGTGACGGTGCCGGGTGCCGGCACGACGCGAGCGCCGATCACGGTCGTCAATCACCCCGTGCGCTACGATGGCGAGGGCGCCGAGGTCACCTTGCCGCCGCAGCCGCTTGGCGCGCAGACCGCGGAGGTGCTCGGCGAGCTGGGCTTCGGCCCAGCTGACATTCAGGCTCTTGCGAGCGAAGGCGTCGTGCGCTTGGCTGAACCCTCATGAGCAACTCGGGAACGCGCGCACAATGAGCGACTTCTACGTCAGCCCCGGCGACACCGTCAGCTTCGCCAAGACCGTCGGCGAGAGCGACATCTACATGTTCGCTGGGATCACCGGCGATTTCGCGGCCAACCACGTCAACGAGCAGTACATGGCGCGGTCGAAATACGGCCATCGCATCGCCCACGGTGCGCTGCTGGTCGGCTACATGTCGACGTGCTCGACCATGTTGATCGACAAGTGCGCGGGCGCATCCGGCAACGAGACCCCGGTGTCGCTCGGCTACGACAAGGTGCGCTTCCTGGGCGGAGTGTTCATCGGCGATACCGTGACCCTCACCTATACGGTGGCGGAGATCGACCCGGTCAAGCGGCAGTCGCTCTCCGACATCAAGGTCGTCAACCAGAACGGCGAGCTGGTCGCGGTCGCGCGTCACGTCATGCGCTGGGTCAAGGACAAGAACTAGCGGGGGAGAGATGCGCCTCAAGGACAAGGTCTGCATCGTCACCGGCGGCGGCTCCGGCATCGGGCGGGCGACCTGCCTGCTGTTTGCCGCCGAGGGCGCCAAGGTGACGGTCGCCGACAAGCGCAAGGCGGCGGCCGAAGCGGTGGCGGCCGAGTGCGGCAAGAACGGCGGGCAGGCGATCGCGCTGGAGATCGACGTGTCGAAGTCCGCCGACTGCAAGCGCATGGTCGACGAATCCGTGAAGGTCTTCGGCCGGCTCGACGTCCTGGTCAGCAATGCCGGCTACGGCATTGCCGGCACCGTCGTCGACATCGACGAGCAGGCGTGGGAAGACCTGATGAGTGTCAACGTGCGCGGCGTCTTCCTCGGCGCCAAGCACGCGATCCCGGTGATGCGGGCGCAAGGGGGCGGCGCGATCGTCAACACCGCCTCCGTGGTGGCGGCGATCGGCGTGCGCAACCGCGCCGCCTACGTGGCCTCGAAGGGCGCGGTCGCGGCGCTCACCCGCGCGATCGCGATCGACCACGTCGCCGACAATATCCGCTGCAACGCGATCGCGCCCGGCACGATCGACACGCCGTATTTCGACGAGATCATGAAGAAAAGCACCAATCCGGCGGATTCGCGCAAAGCCCTGGAGGCGCGCCAGCTCGTCAACCGGCTCGGCACGCCGGACGAGATCGCCGCCGGCATCCTGTTCCTGGCGAGCGACGAGAGCCGCTTCGCCACCGGCAGCATCCTGACCGTCGACGGCGGCATGAGCGCGTATTGATGGGGTTTGAAGAGCCGCCGAAGGCGGCGTCTCGAAGGAGGGCTTTTCAACGCTGCGCTTGCGGCCATCCTTCGAGACGCGTCGCTTGCGCGACGCTCCTCAGGATGAGGCTGAGTTGCGTCGCTTGCGAGACTGCTCGGGATGAGGGCTGAGACGCGTCGCTTGCGCGACGCTCCTTGAGGATGAGACTGGGTTGCGGCTCGTCATGCAAGCAAAAGGACCATTTCGATGACTCTCGTCAGCGAACTCGACACTCCCGCCGTCACCGTCGATCTCGACATCGTCGAAGCCAATATCCGGCGCGCCCAGGACCTGCTCGCGAGCCACGGCGTCGCCAACCGCCCGCACATCAAGACCCACAAGATACCGGCACTCGCCAGGCTGCAGATGGAGGCCGGGGCCATCGGCATCACCTGCCAGAAGCTGGGCGAGGTCGAGGTTTTTGCCGACGCCGGCGCCGCCGACGACATCCTGTTGACCTACAACGTGCTGGGCGAGGCCAAGACCGAGCGCCTCGCCAACCTGATCAAGCGCCTCAAGCGCATGGCCGTCGTGCTCGACAACGAGACGGTGGCGCGCGGCCTCTCCGAGGCCGGCGTGCGGCACGATGTCGACATCCGTTTCCTGATCGAGTGCGACACCGGCTACGGCCGCAACGGGGTGCAGACCCCGCAGGCCGCCCTCGACCTCGCGCGCGAGGTGATGCGGATGCCGCGCATGCAGTTCGAGGGGCTGATGACGTTCCCGACCGCCAAGCCGGAGACCCGCCAGTATCTCGAGCGCGCCTTGCAGCTGCTCAAGGGCGCCGGCATCCCGGTGCCGGTCATCTCCGGCGGCGGCTCGCCGTCGATCGGCAATGTCGGCGAGTTCCCGATGCTGACCGAGTACCGCGCCGGCACCTACATCTACAACGACGTCATGCAGGTGACGACCGGTGCGGTGACCTGGGACGACTGCGCCATGAAGGTGCGCACGACCGTGGTGAGCCGCCCGACCGACGACCGCGCCATCCTCGATGCCGGCTCCAAGGTGCTCACCCACGACCAGTATTACGCCAAGGGCTACGGCCGCATCGTGGAATATCCGGACGCGCAGATCGCCGGATTCTCGGAAGAGCACGGCAACGTCGATCTCGCGGCGTCCGCCCGCAAGCCCGAAGTCGGCGAGGTGGTCAGCGTCATCCCCAACCACTGCTGCGTCGTCACCAATATGGTGGACGAGGTCTACGGCGTGCGCGGCGGCAAGGTCGAGGTCGTATGGCCGGTGGCGGCCCGCGGCAAGGTGCGCTGAGGCGACGCGTCCCGCCCGTCATTGCGAGCCAAGGCGAAGCAATCGGCATAGCGCCGGAGCCGTCATTGCGAGCGAAGCGAAGATTCCATGGGGAGTGGATAGCAGCCGAGTCCAGGTCCAGACTGAGGTTGCTTCAACCCACTCAACCTGGAGGACGACCGATGTTGCTCGCTGATCGTATCGCTGACACTGAACCGACCGCTATCCGAACGCATCTTGGCGCAATTTTTGTTTCGTTGGAACTGAGCCGTTCGACTTGGTTGATCACTTCGCTGTCGCCGGGCAACGGCGAAAAGATGTCGAAGCACGGCGTTGCGGCGGGAGATCTCGTGGCGCTGCTGGCGAAGTTTGCGCAGCTGCAGCGCAAGGCGTTTGCGCGCACCGGCAAGAACTATCCGATCATTACGATCCAGGAGGCGGGGCTGGACGGGTTCTCGCTGCACCGCGTGCTGCAGCAGGAGGGGATCGAGAGCCATGTGGTGGACGCCGCCTCGGTTGCGGTGCCGCGCCGGCGGCGGCGGGCGAAGACTGACAAGATCGACGGTGAGGCGCTGTTGCGGGTGCTGCTGGCCTACAAGCGGGGCGAACCGCGGGTGTGCTCGATGGTGGTAGCCCCTTGCGCCGAGGAAGAGGACCGCCGCCGGATCGGCCGTGAGCGCGAGGTCTTGCTCGACGAGCGGATCCGGCATGTCAACCGGATCAAGGGACTTTTGCTGGCGCAAGGGATCTCTGGCTATGCCCCGTTGCGGCGCGATCGACGGGCGCGGCTGGAGGCGCTGCGCACGGCGGACGGGCGTGAGCTGCCCCAGCAGCTGAGGGCGCAGATCGGCCGCGAGCTCGACCGGCTCGAGCTGCTGCTTGTGCAGATCAAGGCGGTCGAGGCGGAGCGGGACGCGATGCTGGCGAGGTTGAGCCAGAGCGTGGACGAGAACACGCGGGAGCATCCGCTGGCGATGCTGCTGGGGGTGAAGGGGATCGGGGAGGAATTTGCGGCTGCGCTTTGGTTCGAGTGCTTTTACCGGAGCTTTGCCAATCGCCGGCAGATCGCCGCCTATGCGGGCTTGGCGGCGACGCCGTGGCAGAGCGGGTCGGTCGCGCATGAGCAAGGCGTGTCCAAGGCCGGCAATGCGCGACTGCGCAAGAAGCTGGTGCAGCTCGCCTGGCTCTGGCTGCGCCATCAACCGGGGTCGGCACTGGCGCGCTGGTTCCATGCGCAAGCCCATCGCAAGGTCGCCATCGTCGCACTGGCGCGCAAGCTGCTGGTCGCCTTGTGGAAGTATGTCACCGCCGGCGTCGTGATCGAAGGTGCGGCGCTCAAGGGCGCTGCCTAGGCGGCAAGCCAGGCGTCTCGTCAGGCGAGCCACCTCACCCACAGTTGAGCAGCAACAGCACCATGACCAATCCGCCGAGACCCGATCAGTCTCGGCCGATCCGGGCGGACGAACCGATGGATTGCATGGCTTCAAAAGCCGTAGCGAAGAATGGCTTCGTCCTCTCGAGCCGCCCGCCGCAAGCGGAATCCTGGTACGGCACGCTCGTGCGGCCGACCGAATGTGAGTTTGATCTGGCGTCAAACCTGATCGCGAAACCGGCTCGACCTCGATCGTAGAAAAACTGCAAATGGTCCTCCTTGCATCATGAACCGCTCTTCGTCCCGACCGCTGGAGCCTGATGGCGTGCTCGATCGCGTCAAGGCCAAGCCGCTGCGCGGCGGCCCTGCGGGCCGACCTTGACCCGATCTGCGCGCGCCATCTTCAAAACTCCACGCTCGGGACGAAGAGGTGCTCCTCGCTCGAACAAAGAGGTGACCCCAAAGTGTGAGACCTTAACTCGGCACATCCCCATGTGAGCAATCCAGGCCGCAGTGCCGTTTAGCGCTCCCAGCCTAGGAAAAACGGAGGGGAAACAACTCGCAACGATGGAGGTGAGCAGCGGATGAGTTTCGGGCGCCCCCATGCCGTCATCCTGAGGTGCCCAAGCGAAGCGAGGGCCTCGAAGGATGCCGCTCTGCCGTGCAGCTGCGGTGTTGTGCGTCCTTCGAGGCTCGCCCGACTTCGTCGGGCGAGCGCCTCAGGATGACGAGTCAGAACAAGCGTTACCCCGTAACACCCTCATCCTGATCAGGATGAGGGGCTACCCAAGTTTCATCCAGGTGGATCGGCCGCCTGGCACGTGCGCAACTCGCGATGACGGGAGCCCCATTGACAAGCGTTTGCCGCGCTTCGCACACTCGACTTGGCTGGAACGACAACAGGCAGCGCGACCGCAGCCTGACGGGAGGAGACGATGCATCAGTGGAAAGCAGGGTTGGCGGCGCTTGGCTGCGGCGTGCTGCTCGCCGCCACCGCGGCGCATGCGGACGTCAAGATCGGCGTGATCTATGACTACACCGGCCCGTTCGCGGGCGGCGGATCGAAGGCGGCCGCCATCGGCAACAAGCTCGCCATCGACATGGTCAACGAAAAGGGCGGCGTCGAGGGCCACAAGATCGTGCCGACCTACGCCGACGCTCAGTCCAAGGTCGACGTCGCGATCAACGAGGCCGAACGGCTGCTCAACGACACCAAGGTGGACGTGCTCATGGGGGTCTATTCGAGCGCGCACTGCGTACCGATGGCCGCCAAGGTCGACGCCGCCAAGAAGTTCATGTGGGCCAACGTCTGTGTCGCCTCGGCGGTGTTCAAAGACAAGAACCTGCAATACGTGTTCCGGCCGCAGGTCCATTCCGATCAGTTCGGCGAAGCGTCCTGCTCGTTCATCGCCGAGCACGCCAAGGCCAAGCTCGGCAAGGAGGCCAAGGACATCAAGGTCGCGATCATCCACGAGGACGGCCCTTACGGGGTCGGGGTCGCGATGGGCAACGAGGCCAAGTGCAAGGAGCTCGGCATCCAGGTCGTGCACAAGGAGGGCTATGCGCTGACCGCGACCGATCTCTCGGCGCTGGTCACCAAGCTGCGCCGCGCGCAGCCCGACATCATCCTGCACACCGGCTACAACCCCGACATCACGCTGTTCCTGCGCCAATCCAAGGAGGCGGGACTGAAGTTCGCCGCGCTGATCGGCCACGGCGCCGGCTACGGCCAGATCGACAAGCTGATCGAGACCTTCAAGGACGATGTCGACCTGTTCTACAACGTCGACCCGGTGGCGGCGCAGCTGCTCGACGGCAAGACGCTCAAGCCCGGCCTCGGCGACCTCACCGCCGAGATGGTCAAGCGCTACAAGGCCGAGACCGGTGCGCAGGAAGTGCCGCCGCACGTCTCGATGGGGTTCAACCAGGCCTGGATCTTCCTCACCGACGTGCTGCCGCGCGCGATCAAGAAGCATGGCGGCTTTGATCCGGAGGCGCTCAAGAAGGCCGCGCTCGAGACCGACATTCCGGATGGCGGCACGATCCAGGGCTACGGCGTCAAGTTCAACCCGCCCGGCCACAAGATGGCGGGGCAGAACGAGCGCTCCTCGCCGGTGGTGATGCAATACGTCAAGGGCGAGACCAAGATCGCCTGGCCGAGCGCGTTCAAGACCGTCGACCCGGTGCTGCCGCTGCCCAAAGGCCACGCCTACGCGCGTTGATCGCGTGATCAAAGCGGTGCGGCCGGGTTGCCCTCTCCCCGCTTGCGGGGAGAGGTAGCATGGCGATGCTCGCCGTAACCGGTCTGACCAAGCTGTTCGACGCGCTGCGGGCGGTCGACAACGTCTCGTTCGAGGTGCACGAAGGCGAGATCCTGGGGCTGATCGGCCCCAACGGGTCCGGAAAGAGCACGATCTTCAACTGCATCGCCGGGCTCTATGCGCCGACGGCGGGCAGCATCCTGTTCGAGGACGGCGAGATCGCCGGGCTGTCGGCCAACCGCATCTGTCATCGCGGCATCGGACGCACGTTTCAGATTCCGCGCCCGTTCCGTAATCTGACGCTCATCGAGAATGTCGCGCTGTCGGCCTATTTCGGCCAGGACCGCGGCGTGACCCGCAGCGAATGCTGGCGGCTCGCCGAAGAGGCGCTGCACCTGGTCGGCCTTCCGGCCGATGCCCGCAGCAGCACCGATGGCCTCGGGGCGGCCGCGCTCAAGAAACTCGAGCTCGCGCGCGCGCTCGCCACCCAGCCGCGCCTGTTGCTGGCGGACGAAAGCCTGAACGGGCTCGACCATTCCGAAATGGATCAGGCCGCCGACATGCTGCAGCGGATCCGGCGCGACAAGGGCATCACCATCGTCTGGGTCGAGCACATCATGGGCGTGCTCATGCGCGTGGTCGACCGCGTGGTGGTGCTCGACCACGGCGAGGTGATCTTCGCCGGACCGCCGAAGGCCGCGCAGTCGAACGCGCGCGTGATCGAGGTCTATCTCGGCGCCGAGGCGGCTGCGTAGAGAAGGCGCGATGCTCGAGCTCAACAACGTCGATGCCGGCTATGGCGCCTTCCAGGCGTTGTTCGACGTCTCGATGACGGTCCGCGGCGGCGAGGCGGTTGCCGTCATCGGCTCGAACGGCGCCGGCAAGACCACGCTGCTGCGCGTCATCTCCGGCCTGCTGCCGGCTGCGGGCGGCGAGATGACGATGGAAGGCGTGTCGCTGCGCACCATCGCGCCGCATCGGATCGTCGAGGCCGGCATCGCCCACGTTCCGGAAAGCCGCCGGCTGTTCCCGCGGCTCTCGGTCGAGAGCAACCTGAAGATGGGCGCGTTCATCCCGGCCGCGCGCGCGAAATTTGCCGAACGGCTCGCCTATGCGTACGGCCTGTTCCCGCGCCTCAGGGAGCGCCGCATGCAGCTTGCCGGCACGCTGTCGGGCGGCGAGCAGCAGATGTGCGCGATCGCGCGCGCTCTGATGAGCGGCCCGAAGCTGGTGCTGCTGGACGAGCCCTCGATGGGACTTGCTCCGGTGATCGTCGCTCAGGTGTTCGAGCTGGTGCGGCGCATCCGGTCGGAGGGCTACACGGTGCTGATCGTCGAGCAGAATGTCAGCCAGGTGCTCAAGATCGTCGACCGCGCCTACCTGCTCGAAGTCGGCCGCGTGAAAGCGAGCGGCACCGCGGCCGAGCTCGCCGCCAGCGACGAGATCCGCAAGGCGTATATGGGGCTGTAGATGAGGCAACCACGGCTGTCATCCCGGACGGCGAGCGTAGCGAGCGGATCCGGGATCCATCTCCCCGAAGTCAAGGATTCGTGGATCCCGGCTCTCGCGCTCCGCGCTCGCGCCGGGATGACAGCAGAGATGTGAAGGACGTATGGATTGCCACCTCGACATCTTCTTCCTCGAAGCCGTCATCAACGGGCTGCTGCTGGCCGGCCTGCTGGCGCTGCTCGCGCTCGGGCTCAACCTGGTGTTCGGCGTCATCGACGTGGTGTGGATCTGCTATGCCGAGCTGGTGATGGTCGGCATGTACGGCATCAACTACGCCTACAAGGGCGGGATGCCGTTCATCGTCGCGGCGCTGATCGGCATCGTGCTGATCGCGCTCGCCGGCGCCGTCCTCCATCACCTCGTGATCCGGCCGGTGCTCAACTCCGCCCCGATCAACCAGCTGCTGGTGACCGGCGGCGTGCTGTTCTTCCTGCAGGCGGCCGCCACCATGGCGTTCGGGATCGACTTCAAGAATCTCGGCATCCGGCTCGGCTCGGTCGGGTTCGCCGACATGTCGTTTGCCTGGTCGCGGATCATCACCTTCGCGATCGCGCTTGCCGGCATGCTGGCGCTGTGGCTGTTCCTCTCCCGCACCTTCCTCGGCACCGCCATCCGCGCCATCGCGCAGGATCGCCAGATCATGCCGCTGATGGGCGTCGACAGCCGCAAGATCTATCTCGTCACCTCCGCGATCGGGGGCGGGCTCGCGGGGCTCGCCGCCGCGCTGATGGTGCTGCAGTACGACATCTATCCGCAGATCGGTCTGCAGTTCGGACCGCTGATCTTCATGATCTGCGTGCTCGGCGGGCTGGGCAACATGATCGGCGGCTTCATCGCCGCCTTCATCATCAGCCAGTTCATCGCCATCGGCGGCTCGTGTGTGGCGACCGAGTGGGGTTACGCGATCGCGTTCCTGTTCTTCATGGTCGTGATCTTCATCCGGCCGCAAGGCCTGTTCGGGGCGAAGTCATGATGGGCGTATCACGCGGCGCCATCATCGGCCTCGTGCTCCTGCTGGCGCTGCCGCTCGCGGTCCGCGCCCTGTTTCCGTTGTCGGAAAAATACTACCTCCACCTGCTGGTGCAGATCCTGCTGTGGTCGTTCATCTACACCGGCTGGTCGCTGATGGGGCGGTTCGGGCTGACCTCGCTCGGCCACGGCGCCTTCACCGGCATCGGCGCCTATACGGTCGTGCTGCTGTGGAATTTCGCCGGCCTCACCCCCTGGCTCGGCGTCCCGGCCGGCGTCGTGCTCGCGGTCGCGGTGGCGCTCCTGGTCGGCTATCCGTGCTTCCGGCTCCGCATCACCGGCCACTATTTCGCGCTGCTGACGCTGGCGCTCACCGAGTTCGTGCGGCTGTGCATCGTCGGCCTGCGCGACTACACCGGCGGCTCGCTCGGCACCCAGCCGACGCGCTATGGCGATGGGCTCTCGCTCTACGCCATGCAGTTCGAGCCCGACCGCATGCTCTCGTATTACGTGGCGTTCGCGCTCTGGCTCATCGGGCTCGCGATCTGGCGCTGGGTCGACCGCAGCATGGACCGCTACGCGCTCGATGCGGCCAGCCAGGACGAAGATGCCGCCGCTTCGGTCGGCATCGACGTCACGCGGGAAAAGCTCAAGGTGACCGCGATCTCCGCCGCCATGTGCGCGGTCGGCGGCGCCGTCTACGGCCAGTACCAGATGTATATCGGGCCCGACACCATCGCCGGCCTCGGCGTTTCGCTCAACATCGTGTTCGCGGTGATCGCCGGCGGGATGTGGGTGCTGCTCGGTCCGACGGTCGGCGCCGTCTTCACCCAGCTGCTGTCGGAAGGCCTCAGGGTTGCGATCCAGAGCTCGGCTCTGCTGAAGGCGTGGCTCGGCTCGGCGGCGCTCGCGCTCGACACCGCGCTCTACGGGCTGCTGCTGGTGCTGTTCATCATCTACATGCCGAAGGGAATCCTCGGCACCGCGATCGAGTGGTGGCAGAAGCGCGCAGCGCCGGCGGCGCCGCAGCCATCGCGGTCGTCGTCTCCGGAGGCAACCGCCCCACAGGTGCGCGCGTCATGACCACGGCCGACTTCACCCCCGGCGGCTACCAATTCATCCCGGCCGTGTTCCAGTACTCGGGCGGCGTCGCCGCCCTGCCCGGCTTCGCAATCCGCCGGGTCCGGTTCCAGCAGCCGGTGCCGCTGGCGCAAGGGTTCGAGCGGATCGAGCAGCGTGATGCGCGATGCCGGCCGGCCGCCGACCTCGTTCTGCGCCTGCGAGTTGCGCTCTCCGGCGCCGTTCAACGACGCGGGCTTTCGCGCATTCAACGAGATCTACGTGGTGACGCTGCAGAAGTGGGGGATCTACGACGGCAAGACCAACCCGGTTGCGCGCTCGAACGTCTGTCCCGAGGTCGATCCGCCGCCCGAGCCCTCGTTCCACGCTTTCTCGTTCACCGTTGCGGCCGCCGATGCCGCGCCCTCGTTCGTGATTGCCGGCAGCGGCGAGGCACGGGAAGGGGCCGGCAGCTACGCGGAGCGCACCGTCCGTCATGGCGAGACCGGTGCCGACGCCATGCGCGAGAAGGCGCGCTACGTGCTCGACGAGATGGAGCGCCGGCTCGGCCGCTTCGGCTTCGGCTGGTCCGACACGACCGCCACGCAGGTCTACACCGTCTTCGACCTGCACCCGTTCCTGGCCGACGAGATCGTGCGGCGCGGCGCCGCCCGCGCCGGCCTCACCTGGCACTTCTGTCGTCCGCCGGTGCAAGGCCTCGAATACGAGATGGATTGCCGCGCGGTGCATCGGGAGGAGGTCATCGCAGGTGATCGCCTGTAGGGTGCGCAAAGCATCGCGAAGCGATGCGTGCGCACGCGCCGCTGCCGCGGCGCTTTGCGCACCCTACAAATCTATAACAGAGCTAATTCTCCCGCTTCACCGCGCTCTCGTGCCAGTGCCGGAGCGCCAGGTAGGCGATCGTACTGGTCGCGAGGAAGATCGCGATGCCGGTAAGCGAGATCAGGAGCAGGGCCGCGAACATGCGCGGGATGCGCAGCTGGTAGCCGGACTCCAGGATGCGGTAGGCGAGCCCCGAGGCGCTGCCGCCGGTGCCGGCCACGAACTCCGCCACCACCGCGCCGATCAGCGCCAGCCCGCCGGAGATCTTCAGCCCGCCGAGGAAATACGGCAGCGCCGCCGGCAGCCGCAGATGCGCAGCGTCTGCCACCGGCTGGCGCGGTAGAGCTGGAACAGGTTGATCAGGTTATGGTCGGCGGAGTTGAGGCCGAGGATGGTGTTCGACAGGATCGGGAAGAACGCCACGATCCAGGCACAGATCAGCAGCGACAGGTTGATGTCGCCGACCCAGATGATGATCAGCGGCGCGATCGCGACGACCGGCGTCACCTGCAGGATCACCGCGTAGGGGAACAGCGATTTCTCCAGCCATTTCGACTGCGTGAAGATGACCGCGAGCGCGACGCCGACCGACACCGCGGCGATCAGCGCCGCGAACGTGATGCGCAAGCGTGATCAGCAGCGATGCCGACAGCGTCCCCCAGTCGCTCAACAGCGTCTGCGCGATCAGCATCGGGCCGGGCAGGATGTAGGGCGGGATGCCCTTGATGCGCACCGTCGCTTCCCAGGCCGCGAGCGCCAGGATGCCGATGACGACGGGCGCGATGACGCCCGGCCAGGCGCTCACCGGCACGCCGAGCACCCGCCGCTCCTGCGGCGAAGACCGGCCGCGCCGCGGCGTCGGTGCCGTCGTGCGGCAGCGGCATCATGCGGCGCAGTCTGCGCGTGTCGGTCATGCGGCGATCGCCTGCTTGAGGGTCTCGGAGGCGACGCGGCAGAGATGCGCGTATTCGGCCGAGGTGCGGAACAGCGCGTCGCGCGGGTAGGGCGCGGCGTTGGCCAGGTCGGCCATGACGCGCCCGGGCCGCGCCGCCATCACCACGATGCGCTGCGACAGGTAGACCGACTCGAACACCGAGTGGGTGACGAACACCGCCGTGAAGCGCGTGCTGCCACCACAGCTCCAAGAGGTCGTCGTTGAGCTTGTGGCGGGTGATCTCGTCGAGCGCCGCGAACGGCTCGTCCATCAGCAGGATCTTCGGCCGCGTCACCAGCGCGCGGGCGATGGAGACGCGCATCTTCATGCCGCCGGAGAGCTCGCGCGGATAGGCGTGCTCGAAGCCCTTGAGCCCGACCAGCGCCGAGCATCTCGGCGGCGCGCGCCGCGGCCTCCGCCTTCGGCACGCCGCGCGAGCGTGAGCGGCAGCATGACGTTGCGCACAGCGTTCGCCCACGGCATCAGGGTCGGATCCTGGAACACGAAGCCGAGGTCCGGCTCGGCCTCGCCGCTCGCGCGCTGTGCGCGGAGGTCGGCCAGTCCACGCTGC
Source organism: uncultured Alphaproteobacteria bacterium (assembly GCA_963788095.1). GTDB lineage: Bacteria > Pseudomonadota > Alphaproteobacteria > Rhizobiales > Xanthobacteraceae > CAVTXS01. The sequence continues at coordinate 162,812 of CAWBFP010000023.1, forward strand.
CGGCGCTCGGCGCCCCGAGCCCGGCGATGATGCGCAGCAGCGTCGACTTGCCGCAGCCCGACGGGCCCGAGCAGGCTGACGAACTCGCCTGCTTGAAGATCGAGGTCGACGCCGCGGATCGCCAGCGTGCCGTTGGCGAACTGTTTCGAGACGTCGCGGATCGAGACCAGCGGACGGCGCGCCGTGCGGCGCGTTTCCGCGCCCGGCCGCCAGTGCCGACGCTCACGCACCGACGCCCTTGTTGACGAATTCGAGGCTGTAGGCCTTCGTACGTCGATGCCCTTCGGGAACACGCCGGCGTCCGCCATGGTGTCGTAGAAGCGCTTCCAGCGCTCGTCCGTCATCGCGCCGATGCCGAGCTTCAGCGCGTCGCCGGAGCGCACGATGCCCTTCTCGTTCATGACCTTGAGCGCATAGGCGATCTTCTCGTCGTCCATGTCGGGATTGTCTTTCTTGATCATCGCGTTGGCGGCCTCGATCGCCGGCCCGCCCTTCATGTATTCGGCCCAGCCCTCGAGCGAGGCGGTGACGAAGCGCTGCACCACGTCCTTCTTCTCGTCCACCATCTTGCGCGAGATGTTGATGGTGGTCTGGTAGTTGTCGAAGCCGGCATCGGCGAACAGGTGCACCACCGGGTTGACGCCCGCCTGCATGATGGCGAACGGCTCCGACGACAGGAAGCCTTGCTGCGAGATGTTCTTGTCGGCCAGGAACGGCGCCATGTTGAACGTGTAGGGGCGCACCTGCTCGTCGGTGTAGCCGAACTTGCGCCTTGAGGAACGGCCAGTAGCTGGTGCGCCCGCCCGCGCCGACCAGGATCGGCTTGCCCTTGAGGTCCGCGAGCTTGTCGTTGCCGACGTCCGGGTGCGAGATGAGCACCTGCGGGTCTTTCTGGAAGATCGAGGCGATGCACAGGAACGGCAGGTTCTCCCTTGCGCGTAGTTGATGCGCCTCGAAGGAGTTCGACATGATCATGTCGACGCGCCCGCCGAGCAGCAGTTGCGAGGGATTCTGCTGCGGCCCGCCCATGCGCACTCGCACGTCGATGCCGTACTTCTTGTAGATGCCGTTGGCGACGGCGAGATAGAAGCCGCCGTGCTCGGCCTGCGCGCGCCAGTTGGTCTGGTAGCTCACCTTGTCGAGCGTCTGCGCGTTCACCCGCGCGCCCGGGACCGGAATCAGGGACGAGGCGGCGGTGCCGCCGAGGAGGCCGAGGGCCGTGCGGCGATCGATGCGATATTTCATCGGCGGTCATGTCGCTCTCCCTTCATGCGCCCGGCTGTTCCAAGATCGCCCATGCTAAGGCTGCGATTCTCAGCACATGCCCATGCCGTCTCGCGTGCGACCCGTGCAGGCAAGCGAGGCAAGGCTCCAGCCGCATGACCTGTCCCGCCTGACGGCAGTCGCACTGCCGCTCAACAGGCACGGCCGGCCGGTATTGCGATCCGAGTAGCCGGCGGCGCCGGTATGCTTGAATTGGAAGGCTGTCCGCGTCAATGAATGCAGGAGCGCTCACCCGATGCCGGCCGCAAGCCTCGCTGTCGAGGCCGAGCCCGGTCGCTACGACATCGAGGGTTTCATGGCGGACATCGGCGACGTGCCGGTGGTCACGGACGCGGTCAACGGTGCGCCGGCGCTCGCGCGACTTCTTCTGGTACAGCCCCGTCCTCAACGAGCAGCTCAGGGGCAAGTCGGCGGACATCATCGTCGACGCCGCGCGACGAAACCGACGTGATCCGCGTCGCCGCGGCCTGCGCGCGCCGCCGCGTTCCGCTCACGGTGCGGGCCGGCGGCACCGGCAACTACGGCCAGGCGGTGCCGCTCGAAGGCGGCGTGCTGCTCGACATCATCGGCCTCGCCGCGATCGAATGGCAGAAGCCGGGCCTCGTGCGCGTCGGCGCCGGCGCCAAGATGGACGACATCGACGCGATGACCCGGCCGGCCGGCTGGGAGCTCCGCATGCATCCCTCGACCAAGCGCATCCGCGACCATCGGCGGCTTCGTCGCCGGCGGCTCGGGCGGCATCGGCTCGGTGACCTATGGCGGCCTGCGCGAGCCCGGCAACATCGTGGCGGCGCGCATCGTCACCGTCGAGGAAGAGCCGCGCGTCATCGAGCTGCGCGGCGACGCCGCGCAGAAGATCAACCGCGCCTACGGCACGACCGGCATCATCACGGCGCTGGAAATGCCGCTTGCGCCGGCATGGCCGTGGATCGATCTCATCATCACGTTCGACGATTTCTTCGACGCCATGCGCGTCGGCTACGACGCGGCGCTCGCCGACGGCGTGGTCAAGAAGCTCCTGACCCCGATGATCTGGCCGATCCCGCAGCATTTCGGCCCGCTGCGCGGGCATTGCCCGGACGGCAAGAGCGTGATCTTCGCGATGATCGCCGAGCCGTCGCTCGAAAGCTTCAAGGCGATCCTCGGAAGCCGCGGCACCATCACCTATGAGGCGCCACATGACGACTGCCCGGGCGTCGAGCCGCTCTACGAGTACACCTGGAACCACACCACGCTGCAGTGGCTCAAGCAGGACCGCACCATCACCTACCTGCAGTGCCTGTTCCCGCACGACCGGCTGATCGATTCGGTGCGCGAGATGTGGTCGATGTTTCCGGACGAGGTGCTCCCCCACACCGAGTTCATCCGCTTCGCCGGCCGCGTCACCTGCAGCGCGCTGCCGATCGTGCGTTACACGAACGCCGCGCGGCTTAACGAGATCATCGCGCTGCACGAGCACCACGGCGTGCTGATCGCCAACCCCCACGTGTACACGCTCGAGGACGGCAGCCGCCACAAGCGCGCCGATGCCGACCAGCTCGGCTTCAAGGCCGAGGTCGACCCCTACGGCCTGCTCAATCCCGGCAAGATGCGCAGCTACAAGCCCGCGCGGAATTGACCGTGCGGGTGCTCTATCTCTACTGCCATCCGCTCCCGGAAAGCTTTCACGCCGCCATTCGGGTGAAGGCGCTGGACGGCCTTACGGCCGCGCGCCACGACGTCGACCTGCTTGATCTCTATGCCGAAGGCTTCGACCCGGTGATGTCGGCGGAGGATCGCCGACGTTACCACGACACGAGCCGCAACCGGCAGGGGCTCGAACGTCAGGTCGAGCGCCTGCAGGCGGCGGGCGCGCTGGTGGTGCAGTTTCCGGTGTGGTCGTTCGGCCCGCCCGCCATGCTGAAAGGCTACTTCGACCGCCTGCTGATGCCGGGCGTGGCGTTCGACCTGTCCAATCCCGCGAAAAGCAAGTCACTGCTGTCGAACCTCAAGCGCGTCATCGGCATCACCACCTATGGCCGCCCGCGCTGGAACGCGATCGCGGTCGGGGATCCGCCGCGCCGGCTGGTGACGCGCTACCTGCCGCGCTTCGCCACGACGCGCGCGCGCGTCGACTACCACGCGCTTTACCACATGAATGTCGCCACCGAGGCGCAGCGGACGGCTTTCATGGAACGGGTACGTGGCGCGATGGCCGGTTTCTGATTTGCCGGAGGTTTGATTTGCGCAAGCGCTATTGGAGCGAGCTCGCCACCACCGACTTCGCCGGCCTCGATCCCGAGCAGGTGATCGCCGTGCTGCCGGTGGCGGCGATCGAGCAGCATGGGCCGCACCTGCCGGTCGGAACCGACACGCTGATCGCCGACGGCATGATCGGCGAGGTGGTCAGGCGCCTGCCGGACGATCTTGCGATCCTGATCCTCCCGACGCAAGGCGTCGGCAAGTCGAACGAGCATCTGCGCTCGCCCGGCACGCTCACGCTCACGGCCGAGACGGCATTGCGGGCCTGGGTCGAGATCGGCGAGTCGATCAACCGCGCCGGCGTGCGCAAGCTGGTGCTGGTCAATTCCCACGGCGGCAATGTCGACATCCTGAGCATCGTCGCGCGCGAGCTGCGCGTGCGGCTGCAGATGCTGGTGGTGACCTGCGCCTGGCGCCGCTTCGGCTTGCCGGCCGGCCTCTATACCGAGGAGGAGGCAAGCGTCGGCATCCATGCCGGCGACATCGAGACCTCGCTGATGCTGCACTTCCGGCCCGATCTCGTGCGCATGGAAAGGGCCGAGAACTTCGCGCCCTCGTCCATCAAGATCGCCAAGGAATTCGCCCACCTGCGCCCGACCGGCTTCACCGCCTTCGGCTGGATCGCGCAGGACCTGCATCCGTCCGGCGCCGCCGGCGATGCCGCGCGCGCCACCGCCGAAAAGGGCCGCGCCACCGCCGAGTTCCAGGCGGCCGAGTTCATCAAGCTGTTGCGCGACGTGACGCGGTTTTCGCTCAGTCGCTTGGCGTAACCGCCGCCACTGCTGTCATTGCGAGCCGAAGGCGAAGCAATCCAGAATCGCGGCGCCTCAGCCTGGATTGCTTCGTCGCTGCGCCCCTAGGAAGAAACGGAGGAGAAACGAAATCGCAATGACGGAGGCGGCTGGGTTTCGGGCCCCCCACGCCGTCATCCTGAGGTGCCCGAGCGAAGCGAGGGCCTCGAAGGATGCTGCTCTGCCGTGCAGCTGCTATGTTGTGCGTCCTTCGAGGCTCGCCCGACTTCGTCAGGCGAGCGCCTCAGGATGACGAGTTAGAACAAGCGTTGCCCCCACAACACAGTGATTCTGATCAGGGTGAGGGATTGCCCAAGTTTCATCCACGTGGATCGGCCGTCAGGCCGGTGTGCACCTCGCAATGATCGCCAATGTCGTGGTGCAATTTGCGCTGCTGCCTTGCGCGTGGTGCAAACCCGCATCTTCTCTGTCGGCGCCCTATTCGTTAGGATGCCGGCATGAACAACGTCCGGCGCATTCTGGATCTCGATCCGCAGACAAACACCCGGCTCGACGCGCTTGCGGCCGAGCGCGGCCAGGATCCGGCCACCGTGGTCGCGGACGCGGTCCAGTTGCTCGACACCATTCTCGACATCGAAGGGCCTGATCTCGAAGAAGACCGCCGCCGCGTGAGCGAATTCGAGCGCACCCGTGAAGCAATTCCGTTCGAGGAGGTCATGGCGTGGGTGGAATCGTGGGGCACACCGGACGAGCTGCCGGCTCCTGATCCGCGCAAGATCTCATGATCCTGCTGTCGTCCGAGGCGCGCTCGGACGTGACCCGCCTGCGCAACTTTCTCGGGGTGAAAAACCCGCGCGCCGCGATACGTGCGATGCAAGCGATCTGGGCTGCACTCCAGCGCCTCGAACAGTTCCCGCAATCCGGAAGAGCCACCGACGATCCCCGCATCCGGCAATCGTCGTTCCCTTCGGCGCCTCCGGTTACATCGTCCGCTATACAATCGTGCCGGACAATCAAGCGATCCTCGTCACCCGCATCTGGCACGGCCGCGAAGCACGGCGATAGTGATTCGGTCCGTTTTTGCTGAGCAGCTTTGCCTAAGCGTCGTCATTGCGAGCCGAAGGCGAAGCAATCCAGAATCGCGGCGCCTCAGCCTGGATTGCTTCGTCGCCGCGCTCCTCGCAATGACGGCTGCGCACGCGAGCTGGCGTAGCCCGGATGAGCGAAGCGATATCCGAGGATTAGCCTCGCCGCGGGCCCCCGCATTTCGCTTCGCTCATGCGGGCTACATCACCCCGCCATCCGCTCCGCAAGGCCCGGGAACAGATAGGTCTTGCCGGTGCGGTAGTCGTAGCTCGGGTCATCCCAGGCGATCATCTTGCCGGGATTGAGCAGGCCTTCGGGGTCGGCTTCGCGCTTGAAGGCAAGCTGCACCGCGTCGGTCTGCTTCATGCCGCCCTCCTCCAGTGTGTAGCGGTGCGGGTTGAAGATCGGCGCGCCCAAGTCCTCGTGAGCGCGCGTGATCTCGTCCAGCCGCTCCTCGGTGGTGAAGCGCACCAGCGGAAGCCCGAAGCAGGTGACCTTGCCGTCGAAGCGCACGAACTCGAGATGCGCCGGCAGCTCGGCGCCGAAGCGCGCGTGCAGGCGCTCGATCAGGTCGAGCTGGTGCGGGAACGGATAAAGCGCCTGCAGGTAGGTGATCGACGGATCGATGCGCAGCGCGCGGAGCGTGGTGTGGTTCCAGGTCAGCTCGAAGCCGGGTGGCAGGCCTTTGCGGTCGGCCTCCGGCACCTGATCGGCGCGGAACAGGATCTCGGCGCGCGCGTGGCGGCGCATGAAGGCCAGCATGGCGTCGAGCGCGTGCTCGGCCACCATCACGATCGCGACGTGGTCGCCGGGCCGGAGATACTTCTGGTGCCGCGCAAAGGTCTGGTGCGGCACCGGCGCCTCGACCACGGCGATATTCTTGGTGAGCAGCCCGTCCTGCTCCCCGAGCGCGTTGCCGTAGGCGGTCGCCTGCTTGAGCGTCGGCAAGCCGACGATCACGTCGACCCAGGCATAGGCGGGCGCGAGCGGCATCTCGACCTCGGTGATGATGCCGTTGGTGCCGTAGGCGTGCGCCACCTTGTGCAGGTCGTCGCCGGCCAGATCGAGCACGCGCGGGCGCGCCTCCATGGTGGCGACCTTGAGCCGGACGATGTTGCCGCAGTCGCGCAGGCCGCCCCAGCGGATCGAGCCGACGCCGCCGGAGCCGCCGGCGATGAAGCCGCCGATCGAGGCGGTGTGATAGGTCGAGGGGTGGATGCGCAGCTCCTGCCCCGAGTGCGGCCGCGTCTGCTGGTCGATCGCGGCCAGAACCGCACCCGGCTCCGCCACCACGCGGCCCGGCGCGATCGCCGTCACCCGGTTCATGCCGGAGAGGTCGAGCACGACGCCGCCGGAGAGCGGCATCGCCTGGCCGTAGTTGCCGGTGCCGGTGCCGCGCGGCGTGATCGGGATGCGCAGCTCGAAGCAGGCCGCCATCACCTGCAACAGCTCCGCCTCGCTCGCGGGCGAGACAATGATGTCGGCGATCACCTGCTCGAGCTGCCGCTTGAGCACCGGCGAGTACCAGATAGAAGTCGCGGCTCTTCTGGCGCACCAACGCCGGATTGTCCTCGTGGCGAATGCCGGCGATGCGCCGCTTCAGGCCGTCGAGGTCATAGGCGGGCATGGGAACCTCTCGGCGGGCTCGCTGGCGTAGAGGTGATCGAGCTCGCGGTAGTCCGGCAGCGTGGTGTCGATGGCGCGCCCCGCCACGATCACGACCCGGTCGGCATGCGGACGCGCCACCAGCTCCTGCACGGTGCGCGCGCGCGTGAGCACGAGGTCGGCAACTCCGCCCGCCGCCAGCTGTCCGCGACCGGCAAAGCCGACGATCTCCGCCGGGGCCGCGCCCAGCAGGCGCGTCCATGGCCGGTCGGAATGGTCGAGGTGGAGGATGCGCGTCGCTTCGCGGAACACCTCGACCATGTCGAGATCGCCGTAGGCGTAGAACGGGTCGCGGGTATTGTCGCTCGCCACCAGCACCGGGATGCCGGCGGCATCGAGCTCGTGCAGCGGGGCGACGCCGCGCAGCCGCGGCGTCCGGCGCGCGGAACGGTCCTGCAGGTACATGTTGCACATCGGCAGCGACACGACCGCGATGCCGGCCTCGCCGATGCGCTCGATCACGCGGGCGCAATCCGCGTCGGAGGCCTGCGCCAGCGAGCAGCAATGGCCGGCGACGATGCGGCCCTTGAAACGGTGGCGCCGCGCCGCGAGCGCGATGCGCTCGAGACTGCGCGCGTCGGGCGAGCAGCTCTCGTCGACATGCAGGTCGAGGTCGAGGCCGTGCGCCAGCGCGGCGGCAAAGATGCGGTCGAGCGCGAGCTCGAGCTTCGGCCCCGGCGGATCGCCCAGAAAAGTCACGCCGCCCAGTATGCCGCCGTAGCGGGCAACCGTCTGGACGATGGTGCGGAACTGCGGCTCGTCCTCGGCCGCGATGTCGACCGGGAACAGCGCGACGGCTTGCAGCGCGATGCGATCCTTCCACTCCTCGCGCACCTCGGCGAACAGCGGCCAGGTGATCGCGGTCTGCTTGCCGATGGAATTGAGATGCGTCCGGATCGCACCGGTGCCGTGCGCAAAGGCGCAGCGCAGCGCGAAGTCCATGCGGGCGCGCACGTCATCGGCGACCCAGCGCGCCTCGCGATCGGCCATCACGGTCTCGCGCGCGCCGAAGAACGACCCGTCGGGATTGGGGCTGCGCGGCCAGATATGGCCCTTGTCGAGATGGGTGTGGGCGTCGACGAAGCGGGGCAACACGATGCCGTCGCGCAGGTCGATGGTCGGCAGGTCCGCCGCCACCGGGAACGCGCCGGGGGCGCCGAGCATGGAGATCTGCGCGCCATCGACCACCAGCTCGCAGGCCGCAAAAAGGTCGGCGCCGGCGCGGTCGGCGAGCGCCGGCGCAAGGTCGGCCGGCACCCGGGCATTGACGATCCGATAGGCAGCGATTTCAGGGATGGTTATGAAGCCAAAGGACATGGCATCCTGTTAGCACATTTGAGCGAGCTGCCCATGCACCGGCCGGTGTCGCCCGCCGCCATCCGCGCGCCGTTCGCGCGCTACAGCCACGGCCTCCTGGTCGCGCCGGGCGCGCGCATGCTGTTCGCTTCCGGCCAGCTCGGCGTCGCGCCGGACGATACCGTCCCCGAGGATATCGAGGCACAGGCCGTGCTGTGCTTCGAGAACATCGGGGCGATCCTGGCCGAGGTAGGAATGAGCTTCGCCGACGTCGTTCGTTTCAATGCATTCGTGACCGACCGGGCGTATTTTTCGGTCTATGGCGCGGTGCGCAGCCGCTACGTGGCCGGCGACGCCTTCGCATCCACGCTGGTCGTGGTATCAGGATTCACCCGCCCGGAATTCAAGATCGAGGTCGAGGTCACGGCTGCACAAGAGGAGGTATGATGGCGGCGTTCGACAGCATCATTCGAGCGGGCGCGCAAACACAAAGCGCCGTCATCCTGAGGCGCCCGAGCGGAGCGAGGGCCTCGAAGGATGCTGCTCGGCGTTGCAGCTGCCGTGCGGTGCGTCCTTCGAGGCTCGCCCGACTGCGTCGGGCGAGCGCCTCAGGATGACGAGGCAGGTGATCCTTGAGGAAGCCGCGTAGCGTGCCTCAGTTCGCCTTCGCCACCAGCGGATTCTCGGCCGCCGGCAGGTCGTGCAGGTGGCAGGCGGCGAGGTTGCCGGCCTCGGTCGGTCGCAGCGGCGGCTCCTCGACCCGGCAGCGGTCGAACACGTATGGGCAGCGGGTGTGGAAGCGGCAGCCTTGCGGCGGATTGATCGGGCTCGGCACATCGCCCTTGAGGATAATGCGTTGGCGCGGCGCGTCGGGGTCGGGCACCGGCACCGCCGAGAGCAGCGCCTTGGTGTACGGATGCTGGGGGGCGGCGAAAATCTGCCGCTTCGCCGCGACCTCGACGATCTTGCCGAGATACATCACCGCGACGCGGTGGGTCATGTGCTCGACGATCGCGAGGTCGTGGCTGATGAACAACAGCGCCAGCCCGAGATCCTGCTGCAGGTCCTGCAGCAGGTTGACGATCTGCGCCTTGACCGAGACGTCGAGGGCTGAGACCGCCTCGTCGCACACGATCAGGTCGGGCTCGGCCGCGAGCGCGCGCGCGATCCCGACGCGCTGGCGCTGGCCGCCGGAGAACTCGTGCGGCCAGCGGTTGACCGCATCGCGCGGCAGCCGCACCTTGTCCATCAGCGTTGCCAGGCGCGCATCGAGCTCGGAGGCGGACGTCGCCAACCCGAAATTGCGCATCGGCTCGGCCAGGATATCGCGCACCCGCAGGCGCGGGTTGAGGCTCGAGAACGGGTCCTGGAACACCACCTGCACGCGCCGGCGCAGCGGCCGCAGCGCGCCGGCGGAGAGGTCGTCGATGCGCTGGCCATCGAGGATCACCTGGCCGGCGGTGATCTCGAACAGCCGCAGGATGGCGCGGCCGACCGTCGATTTGCCGCAGCCGGATTCGCCGACCAGCGCCAGCGTCTCGCCGCGCGCGACGTGAAACGACACGCCGTCGACCGCGTACACGAACCCCTTGCCGGCGCCGAACAGGCCGCCGCGCACCGCGAAGTGCTTCTTGAGGTCGTTGACCTCGAGCAGCGGCGCAGTCATGGCCTCGCTCCGCACGTGCAACATCCTCCGCCGTCATCATCCGCGAAAGCGGATGATCCAGTAAACGCCGGCGCTTTGGATTGATCTGCGAGCCCCGCGTTTACTGGGTGCCCCGCTTTCGCGGGGCATGACGGATGAGGAGGCGAGGACGTCGGGCTCATGCGGCGACCGCCTCCTTGGTGGCGTAGTGGCAGGCGGCGATGTGGCGGGGCGCCTTCGGCTCCAAGGCCGGCGCTACTTTGCGGCACAGGTCGGTCGCGAACGTGCAGCGGCTCGCGAACACGCAGCCAACGATGCGCTCCTTGAGGTCGGGCACGAGGCCGGGGATTTCGGCGAGCTTGGTCTCGGGCCCGGCGAGTGAGGAGCCGAGCTTCGGCACCGCGCCGAGCAGTCCCTGCGTATACGGATGGCGCGGCGTCCGGAACAGCTGACGCACCGGCGCCTCCTCGACCTTGCGCCCCGCATACATGACCATCACCCGCTCGGCGACCTCCGCCACCACGCCGAGATCGTGCGTGATCAGCAGGATGGCGGCGGAGACGCGGGCCTTGAGGTCGCGCATCAGGTCGAGAATCTGCGCCTGGATGGTGACGTCGAGCGCGGTCGTCGGCTCGTCGGCGATCAGGAGTTTCGGATTGCAGGCCAGCGCCATGGCGATCATCACCCGCTGGCGCATCCCGCCGGAGAGCTGGTGCGGATACTCCTTCACCCGCCGGCGCCCCTCCGGGATGCCGACCAGCTGCAGCATCTCGATCGCGCGCGCCTCGGCGGCGTTCTTGTCGAGGCCCTGATGCAGCCGCAGGGTCTCGCCGAGCTGCCGGCCGACGGTTAGCACCGGATTGAGGCTCGTCATCGGCTCCTGGAAGATCATGCTGATGTCGTTGCCGCGGATGTCGCGCATCGCGCCATCCGGCAGGGTGAGCAGCTCGATGCCGTTGAAGCGGATCGAGCCGGCGATCTTGCCGGGCGGCTCGGGGATCAGGCGCAGGATGGAATTCGCCGTCACCGATTTCCCGCAGCCGCTCTCGCCGACCAGCGCCAGCGTCTCGCCTTCGGCCATCTGGAACGAGACGCCGTCGACCGCGCGGTTGACGCCGTCGGGCGTGCGGAAATGCGTCTGCAGGTTCTCGACCTCGAGCAGCGGCATTTTCTACAGCCTCTTGGCCATGCGCGGGTCGAGCGCGTCGCGCAGGCCGTCGCCGACGAGGTTCACGGCCAGCACGGTGAGCGAGAGGAAGATCGCCGGAAAGAATATGATGAAGGGCTTCACCTGCCAGAGCGCCCTGCCCTCCGCCATGATGTTGCCCCAGGACGGGATGGTCGGCGGCGTGCCGGCGCCGATGAACGACAGGATCGCCTCGACGATCATCGCGCTGGCGCAGATGTAGGTCGCCTGCACGGTCATCGGCGCGAGCGTGTTGGGCAGGATGTGGCGCAGGATGATCATCGGCGTGCGGGTGCCGGCCGCGACCGCGGCGTCCACGAACGGCTGCTCGCGCAGCGAGAGCACCACGCCGCGCACCAGCCGCGAGACCCGCGGGATCTCCGCGATCGTGATCGCCAAGATGACGTTCTGAACGCTGGCGCGGGTGAGCGCCATCAGCGCAATCGCGAGCAGAATCGGCGGGATCGACATCAGCCCGTCCATCACCCGCATGATGACGCCGTCGGCCCAGCGCACGAATCCGGACACCAGCCCGATCGCAAGGCCTGCGAGCGAGGCGAGGATCGCAACCGAAAGGCCGACCGCCAGCGAGACCCGCGCGCCGTAGACGACGCGCGAATAGATGTCGCGGCCCAGCATGTCAGTTCCGAACCAGTAGAGCGCGGAGGGGTCGCGCGTCCGCCGATGGGTGGCGAGCGCGGTCGGATCGACGGTCCACAGATACGGAGCGAACACCGCCATCAGCACCATCAGGATGAGCAGCGTGCCGCCGATGGCGATGGTCGGATGCCGCCACACAAACCCGACGAGGCCGCGCCGCCGCTTGACCGGCGGCAGCACGTCCGGCAGCGCCGGCGCGGCCACAACGCTCTCCGGCATCGGGATTGCGGCAGCGGGCGGCGGGGTCATGTGCCAACTCGTGTTCCGGGCGCGCCGCCCTGGCTGGTCGCGAGACGAAGCGGCGCGGCTCCAGCGTTCCCTCCCCCCTTGCGGGGGAGGGACAGGGAGGGGGGTGTGCATGAGTCCAGGACCACCCCCCTCCCCACCTCTCCCCCGCAAGGGGGGAGGGAGCAGGCCGAGCCTTGCAGCACCGCCCCGTGCTGTACCCAACGCCGCCGTCGAATGATCGAAAGGCCGCGCATCAGTACCGGATCCTCGGGTCGAGCAGGGTGTAGATGAGGTCGATGGCGAGATTGACCAGCACGTAGACGAAGCTGAACAAGAGCACGACGCCCTGGATCACCGGGTAATCGCGCCGCAGGATGGCGTCGACGGTGAGGCGGCCGACGCCGGGAATCGCGAACACGCTCTCGGTCACCACCGCGCCGCCGATCAAGATTGCAATGCCGATCCCGATCACGGTGACGATCGGCACTGAGGCGTTCTTGAGCGCGTGCACGAACAGGATCGGCCTCTGCCCCAGGCCCTTGGAACGTGCGGTGCGGATGTAGTCCTGCTGCAGCACCTCCAGCATGCTGGCGCGGGTGATGCGGGCGATCAGCGCCATGAACGCGCAGCTGAGCGCGATCGCCGGCAGGATCAGGTTTTCGAGCCACGGCCACAGGCCGCGCGAAAGCGGCGTGTAGCCCTGCACCGGCAGCCATTCCAACTCCAGCGCGAAGAAGTAGGCGAGCAGGTAGCCGACCACGAACACCGGCACCGAGAAACCGAACACCGCAAACGCCATGATGGCGCGGTCGATGAAAGTGCCGGCCTTCCACGCCGCCAGCACGCCGATCGGCACCGCAACCGTGACCGCGAGCACCAGTGTGATCAGCATCAGCGAGAGGGTCGGCTCAATCCGCTGCGCGATCATGGTGGTGACCGGCAGGTTGGTGAAGATCGAACGGCCGAGATCGGCACGCGAGAGCCGACCGAGCCAATCCCAGAACTGCACCAGGAACGGCCGGTCGAGACCGAGACTTTGGCGGATACGCTCGACGTCGGCGGGGGTTGCCTGGTCGCCGGCGATCACCGCAGCCGGGTCGCCGGGCGCGATATAGAGCAGGCTGAACACGAACAGCGCGACCACCGCCATCACCGGGATGGTCGCGAGAATCCGTCGGACGATGTAGGCGAACATGGGAGAACTATAACATCGCGTGTCCCGCACGCGGTGCAGCGCGCAACGAGGCAGCCCTCAGCGATGCAGCACGGCGGGGCCTGCTCCCTCCCCCCTTGCGGGGGAGGGCTGGGGGAGGGGGGTAGCCGCAGCCGCAGGAGTTTGTGACTACCCCCCTCCCTGTCCCTCCCCCACAAGGGGGGAGGGAACGCCGGAGCCGCCAAGCTCCGCAAATGGCAAGGCCTGATGCGCACCAGCGCCACGTAGCTTGCACTCATGCGCTCTTGCCGACGCCCCAGAAGAACGGCAGCGGCGCCTTTACGACACCGGTCACATTCTTGCGCCACGCCTGGTAGCCGAGGAAGAAGCCGGTGGGCGCGAACACCACGTGTTCGAGCGCGGCCTTGTTGAGGCGGCGGATGGCGGCCTTCTCCTCCTCCAGGTTCTTGGCCTCGAACCAGGCGGTGACCTCCTTCTCGACCTCGTCGTTCTTCGGCCACCCGAACCAGGCGCCGTCGCCGTTGGCGCGTACCGCCGTATAGGGCGCCGGGTTGATGCAGTCGGCGCCGGCGTGCCAGGAGTGGAACATCGCCCAGCCGCCCTGGCCGGGCGGCGACTTCTGCGCCCGGCGCTGACCGGTGGTGCCCCAGTCGGTGGCGACGAAGTCGACGTTCATGCCGAGCCGCTTGAGCAGTTCGGCGGTCACGTCGCCCTGCGCCTTGGTGACCGGCTGGTCCTGCGCCACCACGCAGGTGACCGGCTGGCCCGAATAGCCGCTCTGCGCGAGCAGCTTCTTGGCGGCGTCGATGTCGCGCTTGCCCTTGAGGATCTCGCCGCCCTCCTCGGTGTAGAGCGCGGTGCCGGGGGTAAAGAAGCCGGGCAGCGGCTTCCACAGGTCGTTGTCGTCGCCGACGATCGCGCGCATGTATTCCTCCTGGTTCATCGCCATGAGGACGGCGCGGCGCGCCCGCACGTCGTTGAACGGCGGGTGCAGGTGGTTCATGCGGAAGGTGCCGATGTTGCCGAGCGGATCGGCGATATCGACCGCGACGTTGCGGTTGCGCTTGAGCAACGGCACGAGGTCGGGGATCGGGTTCTCCCACCAGTCGACCTCGCCGTTCTGGAGCGCCGCCGAGGCGGTCGCCGGATCGGGCATGATCACCCATTCGATGCGATCGACCAGCATGCGCTTCCCGCCGGCGAGCCAGGAATGCGGTTCCTGCCGGGGGACGTAATCGGCGAATTTCTCGAACACCGCCTTGGCGCCCGGCACCCACTCGCCGCGCACGAACTTCATCGGCCCGGAGCCGACATATTCCTCGATCTGCTTGAACGGGTCGGTCTTGGCGATCCGCTCCGGCATGATGAACGCACAGTTCGAGTTGTTCTTGCCGAGCGCGAACAGCATCTTCGGGTACGGCTTCTTGAGCACCCACTTGAAGGTGCGATCGTCGACCGCCGTAAGCTCGTTCTGGATCGCCTTGAGCATCAGGCCCATCGGGTCGCGGTTCGACCAGCGGGTGAGCGAGGCGACCACGTCCTTGCCAAGAACCGGCTCGCCGTCGTGGAATTTCAGGCCAGGGCGCAGCCTGAACGTCCAGGTCAGGCCGTCGCTCGAGGTTTCCTCCGACTCGACCATCTGCCGCTGCGGCTGGAGCTTGTCGTCGACGCCGTAAGGCGTGTCCCACACCAATGCCGCCGAGTAGGCCCGGGGAATTTCACCCCGAGCCCCTCACAGAACCGGACTTAAGCCTCTCGACTTATCCGGCTCGTGCCACCGCTTGAAGGCTGCCGCCTTCCATTGAACATCGGGTTCCTCCCGTTGCCGGTTGACCCGAGCCAAATGGCGATGGCCTGCTCCCTTCGCTCCACGGGCGTTACCCCGCTTCATCACTATTACGGAGCAGTCCGCCCCTAACCGGCGCCTCGGTACTTTCGGCCTCGCAGTTGTAGCCGCTTGTGCCTTTTCCCTTAGCATCGCCGTGTAGGTTCTCACGTTCCGTACAAGAGCCTGGTTGAGCTTCGCGCCGCCTACATGCCGGATGCCGCTCGGGCAGTCTCAGGACACCCCCCGAACTGATCCCGGAGGACGGGTCACCCCCCAGTTTTGACATCACCTAATCCGCTTTCGACACTTCCGCAGCGATTTGCTTGCGCTCGCCTCTCTCAACCATGCCTGCTGGGATCACGTCCCAACGTTTCCGCAACGTTCACCACCATCGCTTTTGACGACAGCAGCTTGCGGTGGCTTGAGATCAGCACCTGATTGCCGAACTCGAAGGGCCCTCCTTCATCTCTCGTACAGTTGCGCATCGCCGTTTGGACCGGCGGTACTCGTGACACAAGACCCGTTGCGGACGACGTACTGGGTTCCCCAGATCGGATCGAAATTGGCGAGGTTGGCCTGCGGCACGAACTTGAGCGTGCGCGCGGCCGCGCCCTGCGCCACCGCCGGGGCGGCAAGCCGGCCACTGGTGGCGGCGAGCGCCCCGGTCGCGGCGAACCCTTTCAAGACTGTCCTGCGGTCCATGATGCCTCTCCTGGTTTTTCGTTGGATGCCTAGTCCCGGCCCACACTCTGCCAAATCCTTGGGCGGTCGGTCTATACTGGCGATGAACAAGGCAGGCGGTTGCGGATGGTGCGGTCTGCCCTGCGTCAGCCAGCAAGCGGCCCGCCGTCACCAAAGCTGGTGGCCTTAAAGCAGACGGCTGTCCCACCAGACCGGCTCAGCCAAGCTTGTTGTGATCTTTCCGGCTTCGGAGTGATTGGGATCGATCACGACGTTGTGCTCGAGACGAGCGACGAAACTCGGCACAAGCAGGATCGCCGAACGGGCGGCCTTGACCCATCGGGCGCCGAACTCCCGGGAAACCGACGGCTCAGCGGTGTCCCAACCCGGCAGGTGATCCTTGGTCACGGCTTCGTACCTGATGCCGTGCGGAACCGTGATCCTGATCCAGTGCTGATTGGGCGGCAGCCGGCCGTTGCCGCCGGCGAGTCTCTCCAGCATCGCGGCCGAGTAGGTTTCGGCCGCGTAGATGACCGGCGTCTCTTTCGTGTTCCAACGCCCGGGGAACAAGACCGAGCCGCGGGCATCGTAGCCCGGCTGCGAAGTGGCGCGCATCTCGATCGCCAGATCGCGATCGTCGACTCGCTGGCGAGCAAGGTGGTGGCGTTGATCCCGTTGCCGGCGGCCTTGACGTATACGGGCCAGAGTGGCGGCGGCACCGCCAGTGGCGCGCGGGACGCGATGCGCGAGCGCGAGGAGACCGGCAAGCCCAGCGCCTATAGCGGCCCGACCACGACCGGCCCGAATACCGACTGATCGGACGGCGCCTCGCCCGCAATCCAGGCTGCAGTTGCCTTTCTGGATTGCGTCGTCGCTTGCGCAACTCGCAATGACGAATGCCGTCATTGCGAGCGAAGCGAAGATTCCATGGGGAGTGGATAGCAGCCGAGTCCAGGTCCAGACTGAGGTTGCTTCAACCCACTCAACCTGGAGGACGACCGATGTTGCTCGCTGATCGTATCGCTGACACTGAACCGACCGCTATCCGAACGCATCTTGGCGCAATTTTTGTTTCGTTGGAACTGAGCCGTTCGACTTGGTTGATCACTTCGCTGTCGCCGGGCAACGGCGAAAAGATGTCGAAGCACGGCGTTGCGGCGGGAGATCTCGTGGCGCTGCTGGCGAAGTTTGCGCAGCTGCAGCGCAAGGCGTTTGCGCGCACCGGCAAGAACTATCCGATCATTACGATCCAGGAGGCGGGGCTGGACGGGTTCTCGCTGCACCGCGTGCTGCAGCAGGAGGGGATCGAGAGCCATGTGGTGGACGCCGCCTCGGTTGCGGTGCCGCGCCGGCGGCGGCGGGCGAAGACTGACAAGATCGACGGTGAGGCGCTGTTGCGGGTGCTGCTGGCCTACAAGCGGGGCGAACCGCGGGTGTGCTCGATGGTGGTAGCCCCTTGCGCCGAGGAAGAGGACCGCCGCCGGATCGGCCGTGAGCGCGAGGTCTTGCTCGACGAGCGGATCCGGCATGTCAACCGGATCAAGGGACTTTTGCTGGCGCAAGGGATCTCTGGCTATGCCCCGTTGCGGCGCGATCGACGGGCGCGGCTGGAGGCGCTGCGCACGGCGGACGGGCGTGAGCTGCCCCAGCAGCTGAGGGCGCAGATCGGCCGCGAGCTCGACCGGCTCGAGCTGCTGCTTGTGCAGATCAAGGCGGTCGAGGCGGAGCGGGACGCGATGCTGGCGAGGTTGAGCCAGAGCGTGGACGAGAACACGCGGGAGCATCCGCTGGCGATGCTGCTGGGGGTGAAGGGGATCGGGGAGGAATTTGCGGCTGCGCTTTGGTTCGAGTGCTTTTACCGGAGCTTTGCCAATCGCCGGCAGATCGCCGCCTATGCGGGCTTGGCGGCGACGCCGTGGCAGAGCGGGTCGGTCGCGCATGAGCAAGGCGTGTCCAAGGCCGGCAATGCGCGCCTGCGCAAGAAGCTGGTGCAGCTCGCCTGGCTCTGGCTGCGCCATCAACCGGGGTCGGCACTGGCGCGCTGGTTCCATGCGCAAGCCCATCGCAAGGTCGCCATCGTCGCACTGGCGCGCAAGCTGCTGGTCGCCTTGTGGAAGTATGTCACCGCCGGCGTCGTGATCGAAGGTGCGGCGCTCAAGGGCGCTGCCTAGGCGGCAAGCCAGGCGTCTCGTCAGGCGAGCCACCTCACCCACAGTTGAGCAGCAACAGCACCATGACCAATCCGCCGAGACCCGATCAGTCTCGGCCGATCCGGGCGGACGAACCGATGGATTGCATGGCTTCAAAAGCCGTAGCGAAGAATGGCTTCGTCCTCTCGAGCCGCCCGCCGCAAGCGGAATCCTGGTACGGCACGCTCGTGCGGCCGACCGAATGTGAGTTTGATCTGGCGTCAAACCTGATCGCGAAACCGGCTCGACCTCGATCGTAGAAAAACTGCAAATGGTCCTCCTTGCATCATGAACCGCTTTCGTCCCGACCGTGCGAGCCTGACGGCGTGCTCGATCGCGTCAAGGCCAAGCCGCTGCGCGGCGGCCCTGCGGGCCGGCCTTGACCCGATCTGCGCGCGCCATCTTCAAAACTCCACGCTCGGGACGAAGAGGTGCTCCTCGCTCGAACAAAGAGGTGAGACCAAGTGTGAGAGACCTTGACTCGGTGTGAGAGACCTTGACTCGGCACATCCCCATGTGAGCAATCCAGGCTGCAGTGCCGTTGCGTGCAGGATCAAGCCCGAGGCTGGACGCCCTCGCGGCCATACCGGACAAGTTCACGCCGCCCGCCCGATTGGGCCGAACTTCGCGCTGTCGCGCGCGTGCCACCACTTGCCGGCGATGACGACGCCCTCCGAGACGATCTTCTTGTCGCCGGTCATGTGCTCGCCGACCACGTCGACATAGTCGAACTGCCCTTCCTGGATCGACAGAATGGTGGCGTCGCCGACACAGCCAGGCTTGAAGCTGCCGAGCTCGGGGCGCTTGAGCGCGGTCGCGGCATTGACGGTGGTCGCGGCGATCACCTCCTTGAGCGGCATGCCCATGCACAGGAACTTCGACAACGTCGTCACCTGGTCGAAGGCCGGGCCGTCGATGCAGAGCGCATGCACGTCCGACGAGATGGTGTCGGGATAGAAGCCGTTGGCGAGCATCGCGCGCGCGACCTGGAACGCGAACGAGCCCTTGCCGTGGCCGACGTCGAACACGACGCCGCGCCCGCGCGCGCGCAGCGCCGCGTCCTTGACCTTGCCCTGGCTGTCGACCGGGGTGTTGGGGAACGGGCGGAAGCAGTGGGTGAGCACGTCGCCCGGGCGCAGCTTGTCGACCACGTCCTCGTAACGCGGCGGCGGGAAATCGAGGTGGCACATCAGCGGCATCCCGGCCGCCTCCGCCGCCTGCAGCGCAATGTCGAGCGGCGCGATCCCTGAGGTGCCGCTCGAATGGCGGCCGACCCGCACCTTGATGCCGATGATCACGTCGCGGTTGGCGTCCGCCACCGCCACCGCCTCGGCCGGCGCCATCAGGCGGAGCTCCTCGCTCTCGCCCACCATCACGGTCTTGGAGAACCCGTAGATGCCGGCGAACGACACGTGCAGGTAGGCGAGTATGCGGACCGCGCTTTGCTCGATCACGTGCTTGCGGAAGCCGGCGAAGTTGCCCGGGCCGGCGCTGCCGGTATCGATCGCGGTGGTCACGCCGCTGGTGCGGCAGAACTCCTCGGCGTCGATGCCGAGCGAGGTGCCGCCCCAGTAGACGTGGGTGTGCAGGTCGATCAGGCCCGGCGAGACGATGTAGCCGGAGACGTCGCGCACTTGCGTCCCCGGCTCCGCCGGCAGGTTGGTGCCGATCTTGGCGACCTTGCCGCCCGTGAAGGCCACGTCGGCGATGCCGTCGTGGTTCTGCGACGGATCGATGACGCGGCCGCCCTTGAGGATCAGATCGAATGGCATCTGCGCTCCTACCTTCGAGCCATTGCTATCAGCCGCTACTCCGTTGTCATCGTCCGCGAAAGCGGACGATCGAGTAACCGAATCCATAGTCGGTGTTTACTGGATACCCGCTTTCGCGGGCATGACGAGTGAGGGTGTGGTTACTCATCATTGCTATCAGCCGCTGCAACTCCTGCGTTGTCATCGTCCGCGAAAGCGGACGATCCAGTAATCGAATCCATAGTCGGAGTTTACTGGATGCCCGCTTCCGCGGGCATGACGAGTGAGGGTGTGGTTACTCATCATTGCTATCAGGCGCTACTCCTGCGTTGTCATCGTCCGCGAAGGCGGACGATCCAGTAATCAAATCCATAGTCGGAGTTTACTGGATGCCCGCTTCCCATAGGCTTTTGAGCCGCTTGAAGCCGAGTTCGATGCGCCATCGCAAGCGATAGAGGTCGAGGATGTCAGCGGTTGCGAAGTCCGTGGGGGTGAGCGAGGTCACCAGGATCACCCAGTCGGCGGCCTCGAGCGTTCGTTTCGAGAGTTGATAGCCTTCCCGCTGAGCTTCCCGGCGCGCCTTACGCCGCGCGGCCGCAGCCGCCGCGGCCGGCTTCTTGACCGCAACCAGGCGCAGAGCAAGGGGAGCCCCACCCTTGCGTCCGATGAAGATCGGCCGATCGATCAGACCGCGTGCCGCCGCCTTGCGAAGTTCGGCAATGAGATCGATCGGATCAGCGTTTGCATCGAGCCAGGACGCGCTCTTCCAACCGGCACGGATGAGCACATCGGCCCCGGCGTCGAGGACGGCCGCCATGCGATCGGGTTGCAGATAGGCACGATCGCCGATGCGGATTTCCCCTCGACCACCGGTATCCGGTCGAGCGTCTCGCCCGCTTGCTGATCGGTCAGCTCAAAATAGCCAAAGCGTTCGTGCGGAAGATCGAACGCACTGTGAATGCGCCACAACTTGCTGCGCTTCTAGGCCACCGTACGGCTTTCGGCACCGTGGTCGCATCAATGATACGGATGAGGCGACCGCGGCTCGCCTTGGGCGTCGCCGCCGTCAATGCCTCCCCCACCAGCATGGCAGCCAATCCCCGCACTGACGCAAGCGGTAGAGCAGCGCCACGTTCGAGATATTGACCAAGCCAATGGAGGCCGCCAGGCGGCTGTCGATCTCAGGCCCCTCTCGCCCAGACAATACGCCAGGATCATGCGCAGCAGATCCACGGCGTTTCGATCTCGCGCGGGCGCAAGAACGCTTTCGTCGCGCGCGCGCTGTTGTTGAGCAACTCCGCGCCGCCAAGCCGAGCGACGACACTGCTCCAATCTCGGTTCGCAGCGATTTGTGATATAGGTAGATAAACTGGCTCTACCGCTAAGACTATTCGCGGGCATGACAGCTCAGTGTTCCAGTGCTCCTTCATTGCGCCAGCTCGGCGAGCTTGCGCGGCGCGGTCATGCGGTAGCTGCGCTTGACGATCACCGCCACCTCGTCCCAGTCCGGGTTGCGGTCGAGGCGGACCCCGATCCAGCCCTTGTGCCCGACATAGGGCGGCACGAAAAACCGCTCCGGGTCGGCGCCGACCAACACCATCTGGCTGCCGGGCGGCGCCTTGCACCACATCGACACGCGGCCGTCGCCGCGCTTTTCCATGGCGAAGATCTTGTCGCGCACGCGGAACGTCGGGTCGCCCCAGGTCTCCTTCTCGACCGCCTCCGGCAGCGCCAGGCAGATCGCGCGCAGCCGGTCGATCGGTCGTCTCGCCATGGCGTCTCACTCCGGCTCGATCGCGCCCGCCCGCTCGACGATCAGGCGGTACTGGTCGGGCTGGCGGTGGCGGGCGAAGTTGAACGTCGTGGTCTTGTAGGAGCGGCCAAGATCGAGGTCGCAGCGCGCGACCAAGAGCTCGTCGTCGAGGGTGAGCGCCTGCGCCACCACCTCGCCGGTCGGTGCGATGATCGCCGAGCCGCCGATCAGCTCGCAGCCTTCCTCGACGCCGCACTTGGCGACGCCGACCACCCAGGTGCCGTTGGCGTAGGCGCCGGCCTGCATCGACAGCTGGTTGTGGAAGTCGGAGAGCCGGTCGTGGTCGGGCGCCGGCGGGTTGTGCCGCGGCGTGTTGTAACCGAGCAGGACAATCTCGACGCCCTGCAGCCCCATGACCCGGTAGGTCTCCGGCCAGCGGCGATCGTTGCAGATGCACATGCCCATGAGTCCGCCCATGGTGCGCTTCACCGGCCAGCCGAGGTTGCCGATCTCGAAGTAGCGCTTCTCGAGGTGCTGGAACGCGCGCCACGGCTCGTGCTCGGCGTGGCCGGGCAGATGGATCTTGCGGTACTTGAGCGCGACCGCGCCCGATCGGTCGACGATGATCGAGGTGTTGAAGCGGCGCGTGCGCGCGCCCTCCTCCGCCAGCTCCGCAAAGCCGAGACAGAAGCCGATGCCGAGCGCCTGCGCCTCGTTGAACAGCGGCGCGGTCTCGTTCGACGGCATCTCGCGCTCGAAGAACGTGTCGACCTCCTCCTGGTCGGTCATCCACCAGCGCGGAAAGAAGGTGGTGAGCGCAAGCTCCGGAAACACCACCAGGTCGCAGCGGTGCTCGGCGGCCTGGCGCAGAAGCGCGAGCATGCGCTTGACCACGTCGGCGCGGCTGTGGGCGCGCTGGATCGGCCCGAGCTGGGCGGCGCCGACCGTGACGATGCGGCTCATGCGGTGGTTTCCATTGCGACCTCTTCGGCGCGCCGGCCGACGATCGAGGCGTAGACGTCCGGATCGGTCGCGCCCTCGGTGCCGATGCACAGCACCCGTGATCGTGCGTCGAGCCGCAGCGCTGCGCGCATCGCGGGGTCGGCTCGCCGCGATCCGGAATCCGGCGAGACCCGCCACGCCGGACTCGCCGCCGACGATGCCGAAGGCCGCAAGGTCGCGCATGGTGCGCGCCGCGGCCTCGTCGGGAATCGCCATGAAGGCATCGGCGCCGGCCCGAGAATTTTCCAGGCGACGAGCGAAGGCTCGCCGCAGGCCAGTCCCGCCATGATGGTATCGAAGTCGCCCGCGATGGTTTTGAACGCCCCGGCCTCGGCGCTCGCGAACAGGCATGCGGCGCGATCGGGCTCGACCACCACGAACACCGGGCGGCTCGGCCCCTGCGCCTCCCAGAACCAGGAGAGCAGACCTGCGGCGAGGCCGCCGACGCCGCCCTGTGCGAACACGTGGGTCGGCTCTGCCCCCTGCTCCAGCGCTTCGCCGACCACCACCGAATAGCCCTGCATGACCTCGCACGGCACCTGCTCGTAGCCGGGCCACGACGTATCGGAAACGATCTGCCAGCCGTTCTGGCGAGCGGCCTGCGCGCACAGCCGCAGCGTATCGTCGTAGACGCGGCCGGCACGCACGACCTTGGCGCCGAGCCGAGCGATCGCGTCCGCGCGGCCCGGGCTCACGGTCTCGTGCACGTAGATCACCGCCTTGGCGCCGACGCGCGCAGCGCCCCAGGCGACCGCGCGGCCGTGGTTGCCGTCGGTCGCGCAGGCGACCGTCAGGGTCGCCGGATCGCGCTCCCGTGCCAGCCGTTCGACCGCATAGGCGCCGCCCAGCGCCTTGAAGCTTTTGAGGCCGAACCGCCGGCCTTCATCCTTGTAGAGGACCTCGCCGACGCCCGTCTCGTCGGCGAGCGCGGCAAGTCGCAGCAATGGCGTCGGCGCGTAGCCGGGCCATGCCGCGATCGTCGACCAGGCCTTGCGGCCGTTCTCGATCGACAGGATCGCGCGCTCGTCCGGCCCGTAGGGCCTGGCGCGATCGCATTGCGCGTTGATCAGGAATTGCGCCGGGAAACTCACGAAACTCATGGAATTCGATCGTGCGGCCGATGCGCGCGCGGGGTCAAGCGGCCCGCTCGGCGTCCCCGGCGGCAGCGGGTGCGTGCGCTTGCAGCCCAGCTTGCAGCCGGCCGAGCAACCACTCGACCTCGGCGACCGATTCCGACGACAGGCGGCTCGCCGGCTTGCGCTGCGCATCGGACGCGATCACGCCGCGGCGCTTCAAAACGTACTTGCGGACCGCAAGCCCGATGCCCGGCTGCTGCTCGTAGCGCAGCAGCGGCAGGTGCAGGTCGAACAGGTCGTGCGCGGCCGCGCGCTCGCCGGCGCCGACAAGCCGCACCAGCTCGACCAGCATCTCCGGGAATGCGTATCCGGTCATGGCGCCGTCGGCGCCGCGCTCGAGCTCCTGCGGCAGGAACAGGCCGCCGTTGCCGCACAGGATGCTGATGCGCCGCATCGCGCCTTCGGCGATGAAGCGGCGCACCGCCGTGATTTTGTCGAGGCCGGGCCAGTCCTCGTGCTTGAGCATGACGCACGACGGATTCTCATCGACGATGCGGCGGATGACGCCGGGCGCGAACACGACGCCGCTGGCGTAGGGGTAGTCCTGGATGACGAACGGCACATCGCGCCCGATCGCGTCGGCGGCGTTGCCGTAGTAGGCGGCGAGCTGGTCGTCGGTCTTCACGCTCGCGGGCGGCGCGATCATGACGCCGGCTGCGCCCGCGTCCATGACGTCCTTGCTCAGTGCCGCCATCGGGGCGAAGCCGGGGGCCGAGACACCCACCAAAACGGGAACTTTTGCGCGCCCGACCACCTGACGTGTCAACGCCACCGATTCCGCGTGCGTGAGCTTCGGCGCCTCGCCCATGATCCCGAGCACGGTGATGCCGGCCACGCCGCAGCCGACGTAGAAGTCGACCAGCCGATCGAGGCTGGCGCCATCGATCGCGCCGTCGTCGGTGAACGGCGTCGCGGCGATGACGTAGACGCCTTTGGCATCGGCATCGAGCAGCTTCGTCGCCATTCCGGCCCACCTATTCGCCTTTGTCCGTTGCACTGCTATAGAGGGCGACAAGACTTCGATCAACAAACGCCGTTCTCGAGGAGACTTTCATGAAGCGACCGGTGCTGCTCGCGGCTGCGGGCCTGCTCTTGTCCACGTCCTTGCTGCCCGCGCAGGACATGCGCACCGCGGTCGACGGCACCTTTGCGCCGCATGCGATGCCGAGCCTCGCCGGCGGCTACGAGGGCTTCAACATCGATCTCGCCAACGAGATCGGCAAGCGCATGAAACGCAAGGTCACGATCGACGCCACGCAGTTCTCCGGCATCCTGCCGGCGCTGCAGGCGGGGACCTACGATTTCGTCGCCGCGCCGACCACCGTCACCAAGGAGCGCGCCGACAACCTCCTGTTCACCGAGGGCTATCTCAACACCGACTTCCAGTTCCTGATCAAGAAAGGCGCGCCCAGGATCAACAAGCTCGAGGACCTCAAGGGCAAGACCGTGTCGGTCAACAAAGGTTCGGCCTACGACTCGTGGGCGCGCGGCCTGGAAGCGCAGATCGGCTGGAAGGTCGAGTCGTTCGGCACGCAGACCGACGCCGTGCAGGCGGTGCTCGCCGGCCGCGCCGACGCCAACGTCGCCGGCAACACCGTCGTCGCCTGGGCGGTCAAGAACAATCCGCAGCTCGAATTGTCCTACCTGCACTCGACCGGCCTGGTATGGGCCGCGCCGATGCGCAAGGACTCGACCGAGTTGCGCAAGCAGATCGAGAACGCCATCGAGTGCATGAAGCTCGACGGCACGATTGCCAAGATGCACGAGAAGTGGTTCGGCACCAAGCCGGCGCCCGAGTCGGCGGCGGTGAAGGTGTTCCCAGGTTACGGCGTCCCCGGCATGCCGGGCTACGATCCGACCGAGCACACGCCGTCGTGCGGTTGACTCTGGCCTGTCATCTTGCGCTTTTGACCGTCATTGCGAGCCGAAGGCGAAGCAATCCAGAACGGCTAAGCCGAATCTGGATTGCTTCGTCGCTGCGCGCTTAGGAAGAAACGGAGGGACTCGCAATGACGGAGGCGGTTGGGTTTCGTGGCCCCCCACGCCGTCATCCTGAGGTGCCCGAGCGAAGCGAGGGCCTCGAAGGATGCTGCTCTGCCGTGCAGCTGCTATGTTGTGCGTCGTTCGAGGCTCGCCCGACTTCGTCGGGCGAGCGCCTCAGGATGACGAGGCAAACAAGCGTTGCCCCCCGCAACACCCTCATTTGATCAGGGTGACGGATTGCCCAAGTTTCATCCAGGTGGATCGGCCGCCAGGCCGGTGTGCAACTCGCAATGACGGGAAGGCCATGACCCCCGAGCGGCCGCCGATCCTGGAGATTCGCGGCCTGCGCAAGAGCTTCGGCCATACCGAGGTGCTATGCGGCATCGACCTTGCGGTGCGGCCGCAGGAGCTGGTGTTCATCATCGGACCGTCGGGATCGGGCAAGAGCACACTGCTGCGCTGCTGCAACCGGCTGGAGGAGCCGACCGGCGGGTCGATCCGTATCGACTCGATCGACGTGATGGCGGCTTCGACCGACATCAACGCCATGCGCCGCAAGATCGGCATGGTGTTCCAGTCGTTCAACCTCTATCCGCACATGACGGCGCTCGGAAACGTCACGCTGGCGCTGCGCAAGGTGGTCGGCCAGTCGCGCGCCGAGGCGGAACGGACCGGCACGGCGGCGCTCGAACGGGTCGGCCTTGCGGCCAAGGCGAAGTCCTATCCGGCCGAGCTCTCGGGCGGGCAGCAGCAGCGAGTTGCGATCGCGCGTGCGCTCGCGCTCGAGCCGACGATCATGCTGTTCGACGAGCCGACCTCGGCGCTCGATCCCGAGCTGGTCGGCAGCGTGCTCGCGGTCATGCGCGAGCTCAAGGACGGTGGCATGACCATGCTGGTGGTGAGCCACGAGATGCGTTTCGCGCGCGATGCCGCCGATCGCGTGATCTTCATGGATCACGGCCGCATCGTCGAGCAAGGTCCGCCGGCGCAAATCTTCGCCAGCCCGCGCGAACCGCGCACCCAGGCCTTCCTGGCCGAGCTCACGCGCTGAGCGGTGCCATGGACGCCTGGTCGCGCTTCCTCGACACCTTCTTCAAGCGGCAGCTGATCGAGCAGTACCTGCCCTCGATCCTCAAGGGCATGCTCGTTACCATCGAGATCGCGTTGGCCGTGGTGATCACCGGCATCGCGCTCGGGCTCGCGCTGGCGGTGGTGCGCGCGTGGCGGCTTAAGCCGGTCAATGCGCTGATCGTGGTGTTCGTCGATGCCTTCCGGGCGTTGCCGCCGCTGGTTCTGGTGCTGCTGGTGTTCTTCGGCTTGCCGAACGTCGGCATCAACCTGCCCTCGTTCGCCGTGCTGTGGGTCGTGCTGTCGCTGGTGCTGGCGGCGTTCGCCGAGGAGATTTTCTGGGCCGGCATCCTTTCGGTGCCGAAGGGGCAATGGGAGGCCGCGCGCTCGACCGGCTTCGGCTGGCTTGCGACTCTGATCTACATCGTGCTGCCGCAAGCGGTGCGACTGACCGTTCCGCCGCTCACCAACCGCACGGTTGCGATCACCAAGAACACCGCGCTCGGCACCGTCATCGGCGTTCCCGAAATCCTCAATCAGGCGACCACCGGACAGTCCTTCTCCGGCAACGCCACCCCGCTGATGATGGGCGCCATCGCCTATGTGGTGCTGTTCATCCCGGTGGTGGCGCTCGGCCGCTTTCTCGAGACGCGCTTCGCGTGGCGGAGGGCCTGAATGGACGCCCTGCTGCAGCAGTTCTTCAACCTGGAGATCATGGCCAAGGCGTTGCCGCTGGTGCTTGCCGGGCTGCGCCAGACGGTCGTGTTGTGCCTCGTGGTCATTCCGCTCGGCCTGGCCGGCGGATTGCTGTTTGCGCTGGTATCGCTCAGCTCCTCGCGCGCCACGCGCTGGAGCATGATCGCGGCAATCGACTTCTTCCGCGCCATTCCGCCGCTGGTATTGCTGATCTTCGTCTATTCCGGCCTGCCGTTCGCCGGCATCCGCCTGTCGCCGCTCGCCGCGGTCGCGGTCGCGTTCTTCCTCAACACCTCGAGCTACTACGGCGAGATCTACCGCGCCGGGATCGAGAGCGTCGGCCGCGGCCAATGGGATGCCGCGCGCTCCACCGGGCTGACCGTCGCCCAGACGCTTGCCTCCGTGGTGCTGCCGCAAGCGATCCGCAACGTGCTGCCGGATCTGGTCTCCAACACCGTCGAGGTCGTGAAGCTGACCTCGATCGCGAGCGTGGTGGCGCTGCCGGAGCTGCTCTATTCGGCCGACATGGCCCGCTCGATCACGTTCAACACCTCGCCGATCGTGTTGGCCGCCGCCATCTATCTGGTCATCCTGTGGCCGGTGGTGCGGCTGGTGAGCCGCATGGAGCGGCGCTTGGCGTCGTGAGAGGGAATAGGATGTCTGCATTTGCGGCCATCCTTCGAGACGCCGCCTTCGGCGGCTCCTCAGGATGAGGTCAGAGGGGGCGGCTTGCTCCAACCCTCATCCTGAGGAGCCGCGCGGAACGCGCGGCGTCTCGAAGGATGGCCGCGGTACGCGACTTTCGGAAAAGGAGCACACCTTGCCTCGCATTCTCCGCATTGCCGCCGCCCAGATGGGCGCCATCCAGCAAGCCGACAGCCGCCAGGTCGTGGTCAAGCGCATGCTCGACCTCCTGGACCAGGCGCACGCCCAAGGCTGCGACCTCGTCGTCTATCCGGAGCTGGCGCTGACCACGTTCTTTCCGCGCTGGTACATGACCGACCAGGCGGACGTCGATTCCTGGTTCGAGCGCGAGATGCCGAACGCAGCGACGCGCCCGCTGTTCGAGAAAGCGGCCGCCTACCGCATCGGGCTGTCGTTCGGCTACGCCGAGCTCACCCCCGACGGCCGCCATTTCAATACCTCGATCCTCGTCGACCGCGACGGACAAATCGTCGGCAAGTACCGCAAGGTGCACCTGCCTGGACATTCCGAATACGACCCGCAGCGCGCGTTCCAGCACCTGGAGAAGCGCTACTTCGAGCCCGGCGATCTCGGCTTCCCGGTCTGGCGCACGATGGACGGCATCGTCGGGATGTGCATCTGCAACGACCGCCGCTGGCCGGAGACCTACCGGGTGATGGGGTTGCAGGGCGTCGAGCTGATCGTGCTCGGCTACAACACCCCGTCGGTCAACTCGCAGAAGCCGAGCGAGGGGCCGCAGATGCGCACCTTCCATCATCGCCTGTCGCTGCAGGCCGGCGCCTACCAGAACTCGACCTGGGTGGTGGCGACCGCGAAGTGCGGCGTCGAGGACGGCCACCCGTTGTTCGGCAACAGCGCGATCGTCAATCCGGACGGCGAGATCGTCGCCGAGGCGAAGACTGATGGCGACGAGCTGGTGGTCGTCGACTGCGACCTCGACGCGACGGTGTTCGGCAAGGAAACGATCTTCGACTTCAAGCGCCACCGCCGCGTCGAGCACTACGGCCGCATCACCAGCCAGACGGGCGTCATCCTGCCGCCGTGAGCGGGGGAGGGGAGCGAGCGAAGCGAGCCGAGTGTGGCGAGCGTCAGCGACGAAGACCGTATGTCCCTTTTCTTGCGGAGGCGACTCGCCCTCGATGCGAGTGCGAGGGTTGCCCGGATGGGCCGGGCAGAGCCTCAAGCAAGGAGGGCGAGTCATGAGGCATGATAGCGAAGCTTTTGTAGCATTTGATACATCCAAGTGGCGGAATGCGGTGGCGGTTGCGGAGGCCGGACGGGCGGGTGAGGTTCGCTTTGTTGGGGAGGTTGAGAACAGTGCAGCGGCAACCGCCAAGCTGGTACGTAAGCTTGCCGGCAAGTACGCCCGCCTGACGTTCTGTTACGAGGCGCGGGTCGACAGGCTATGGGCTGTACCGGCAGATCAAGGGCCTTGGGCAAGACTGCCTGGTGGTTGCGCCGTCGCTCATTCCCAAGCGGCCGGGCGATCGGGTGAAGACCAACCGGCGCGATGCGATGAGCCTGGTGAAGCTGCTGCGCGCCGGGGAACTCACCGCGGTGTGGGTTCCTGACGAACGCCATGAGGCGATGCGGGAATTGACTCGGGCGCGCGAGGCGGCGGTTGTAGATCTGCGCTCGAAGCGCCAGCAGGTCTCTGCGTTTCTGTTGCGGCACGAGCTGCGCCATGGAGGCAAGCGGACTTGGACCAAAGCGCACATGAGCTGGCTTGCAGGGCTCAAGCTTGCGCATCTGGAGCAACGCATCGCTTTCGAGGAGATGCTGTTGGCGGTGCGGCAAGCCGGGGAGCGGATCGAGCGGCTCGAGCAGGCGATCCGTGCGGCGGTTGAGGACTGGTCATTGCGCGAGGTCGTCCCCGCGCTGATGGCGATGCGCGGCATCGATCTGATATCGGCAACGGCGTTTCTGGCCGAGGTCGGCGACCTGTCGCGGTTTCGAACGCCACGCCAGCTGATGGCCTATCTCGGCCTGGTGCCATCGGAGGACTCCACCGGCGACACCATCAAGCGCGGCCCGATCACCAAGGCCGGCAACCGCCGTGCCCGCCGGGTTCTGGTGGAGTGCGCCTGGAGCTACCAGCATCCCCCGCGGGTCGGCAAAGACAAGCAGGTCAAGGTTGCAGCGGCGCCACCAGAGGTCGGCGCGATCGCCTGGAAGGCGCAGGGCCGGCTGTGCGCGCGCTATCGCTCGCTGATCCGGAGGGGCAAGCTCAAGACCGTCGCCGTCACCGCGGTGGCACGCGAGCTGGCCGCCTTCATCTGGGCGATCAACCGCGAGCTCACCACGGCCCGTGCTGCCGTCAGCTAAGTGGGCCATCGAGGGAAGAGATTGCGGATCACCACCATCAGGGAGCCCAAGGCCGGGGCAACGGTGCGGCCAATACGATCTCGTGCAACGGCGGGAGCGCAAGCCGCGGTGGGGAATTCCCGAGGATTGCTTTGAGGCCGATCGCAAGATCGACGCCCGTACGAAGACAGGGACAGCCTCGGACGGACATTCGGACATGCGAGAACCCGCGGATCAGAGGATGTTGACCGACGTCTCAAGGCTTCGCTCCCACCCTTGCACGACCACAACAGCTTGCCTCCACGCGGCGATCGCGCGGACAACGAACGACCCTGCCCAGGAGCTTGACAACGGGACATCAGAGCAATCCAGAAACGGCACCGCTAGCCTGGATTGCTTCGCTTCGCTCGCAATGACGGCGTGGGCGCGAGTACTACGCCCGCGCCAGCCGCACCGCGCCAATCGCCATCGTGACCGCGGCTTGCGTCGGGTCGATCACCGGGACGTCGAGCGCCTGCTCGAGCGGACGGCGGTGGCGCGCCATGCCGGCGCAGCCCATGATGATGGCGTCGGCGCCATCGCGCTCTTTCAACTCGCGACCGACCGCGATCATGCGATCGAGCGTCTTGTCACCCGACGCCGTCTCGGCGACCGACATTTCCAGCGGCCGCTCGCCCGCGAGCCGGTCGATCAGGCCCATCTGGCGCAGGTACCGCACGTGGCGCGCGATCGACCGCTGCCGGATGGCGATGACGCCGAAACGCTCGGCCCGCGCCAGCGCGGTGAGCACCCCGCACTCGGCAATGCCGAACACCGGCCGCGTGGTGCCCTCGCGGCAGACATGCAGGCCGGGGTCGCTGTAGCAGGCGATGACGAAAGCGTCCGATGCGTTGTCGGCCTCGACCATCCGCCGCAGCGGCATGGTGACCATCTCGGCATCGGCCTGGGTCTCGACGCCGAGCGGGCCCTCACGAAGCGTCGAGCACACGATCTCGGGGCCGTCGGCAAAGCGCAGCGGCTCAAGCGCCGCGCTCATCGCCTCGGTCACGGCCTCGTTCGAGTTGGGGTTGATGACCCGGATCCGTGCGCGCCCATTGTCCATCGTAGGATTTCCGTCGTGGCCGGGCTTCTCCCGGCTATCCACGTCTTTGATCGCTGACTAGGCTACTTTAAAGCCATGGAGGCCTGGAACAAGTCCGGGCATAACGGCGGCCGGAGACAAGGAAATCATGGAAGAAGCTTTCGATCTGGTGATCCGCGGCGGGACGGTGGCGATCGCGAGCGACGTGA
The DNA here is from genome assembly GCA_963788095.1 of uncultured Alphaproteobacteria bacterium. Classification (GTDB taxonomy): domain Bacteria; phylum Pseudomonadota; class Alphaproteobacteria; order Rhizobiales; family Xanthobacteraceae; genus CAVTXS01. Next base: position 194,415 of record CAWBFP010000023.1, read on the forward strand.
TGGCGGCCGACGTCGGCATCCGCGGCGAGACCGTGGTGGCGCTCGGGCAGGGGCTGGCGCGGGCGGGCCGGGAGATCGATGCCCGCGGCAAGCTGGTGCTGCCCGGCGGCGTCGATCCGCATGCCCATATCGAGCAGCTCTCGGCCGCCGGGCTCGTCAATGCCGATACGTTCGAGAGCGCCACGACCGCGGCGGCGTTCGGCGGCACCACCAGCGTGATCTGCTTTGCGGCGCAGCACGTCGGCATGAACCTCAAGACCGTGGTCGAGGATTATCACCGGCTCGCCGATCGCGGCGCCATCATCGACTATGCGTTCCACATGATCCTCGCCGACCCCACCGAGGACGCGCTCAAGCAGGTGCCGGCGCTGGTCAAGGCCGGGCATGCATCGCTGAAAGTATTCATGACCTATGACCGGCTGCGCATCGATGACGAGCAGCTGCTCGACGTGCTGGCGACCGCGCGCGAGAACCGCGCGTTCGTCTGCGTGCACGCCGAGAACCACGGCATGATCACCTGGATGTCGAAGCAGCTGCTCAAGGGCGGCAACACCGCGCCGAAGTACCATTCGATTTCGCATCCGCGTGTTTCCGAAGCGGAAGCGATCACCCGCCTGATCGCCTGCGCGGCGCTGGTCGACCAGCCGATCATGGTGTTCCACGTCTCGACCGCGGAAGGCGCCGCGGTGATCCGCCAGGCGCGCGGACAGGGGCTCAAGGTGTTCGGCGAGACTTGTCCGCAGTACCTGTTCCTGACCAAGGCCGACCTCGACAAGCCGGGGCACGAAGGCGCGAAGTGGATGTTCAGTCCGCCGGCGCGGGAGAAGTCGGACCAGGAGGCGCTGTGGCAGGCGCTCGGGCTCGGCGACCTGCAGCTGGTCTCGTCCGACCACGCGCCCTACGCCTACGACAAGACCGGCAAGTTCGCGGCCGGCAAGAACCCGACCTTCAAGCAGATCGCGAACGGCATGCCGGGGCTGGAGGCACGGCTGCCGCTGTTGTTCGACGCCATGGTGTCAAAGGGGCGGTTCGATCTATGCCGCTTCGTGGAGTGGACCGCGACCGCGCCGGCGAAGCTATATGGCCTGCATCCCAAGAAGGGCTCGATCGCCATCGGCGCCGATGCCGACATCGCGGTCTGGGACCCGAAGAAGCGGGTGACGTTCAGCGACGCGACCGTGCGCGACCGCGCCGGCTACTCGCCGTGGGTCGGGCGCAGCGTGAAGGGCTGGCCGATCACCGTGCTGCGGCGGGGCACGGTGATCGTGGAGAACGGCGCGCTCACCGCCAAGCCCGGCAGCGGGCGCTTCCTGCCGCGCGAGGCCGGACCCGCCGCCGAACCTTTGGGCAGGACGTCGCCGGAATTCGACCCGCGGTCGAATTTCAACGCCAAGCTCGGGAGGTCGTAGGGTGGGCAAAGCGCCGCGCAGCGGCGCGTGCCCACGTTGTGCAGACCGCGTGGGCACGGCGCGCAAGCGCGCGCCTTTGCCCACCCTACAAATTGCGCACGACGGGCTTCCGCAGCCGGCCACCCTGTGCAAAGGTCCGGCCGCCCAAGGCCTCAAGGTAACTTCGTGAGCGAGCAGTCCGACATCCGCATGGCCGTCGACATCGGCGGCACCTTCACCGATATCGTCCTCGACCGCGGCGACCGGCGGCTGACCCGCAAGGTCCTGACCACGTCGAGCAGGCCGGAGCAAGGCGTGCTGGAGGGGGCGCGGCTGGTGCTGGGCGACGCCGGGCTACATTTCTCCGACATCGACGTCTTCGTCCACGGCACGACGCTCGCGACCAATGCGATCATCGAGCGACGCGGGGCGCGCACCGCGCTGATCGCGACGGACGGCTTCCGCGACGTGCTCGATATCGCCAACGAGAGCCGCTACGACCAATACGACCTCACGATCGAGAAGCCGAAGCCGCTGGTGCCGCGTGCGCTGCGCGCAACGGTACCCGAACGCGTCGACGTGCACGGCGCCGTGCGCCTGCCGCTCGATGAGGCGGCGGTCGAGGCGCAGATCGGCTTCCTGCGCGACAACGGCATCGCGAGCGTCGCGATCTCTTTCATGCACTCCTACGCCAATCCGGACCACGAGCGGCGAGCCGGAGCGATCCTCGCCGGAGCGATGCCGGAGCTGTCGATCACGCTGTCATGCGAGGTCTGTCCGGAGATCCGCGAATACGAGCGCACCTCGACCGCGGTCGCCAACGCCTATGTGCAGCCGCTGATCGACGGCTACCTTGCCCGCATGGATGAAGCGCTGCGGCACGAGCAGTTCCGCGGCGCGATCTATCTGGTCACCTCGGGCGGCGGCCTGACCTCGATCGAGACGGCACGACGCTTTCCGGTCCGCCTGGTCGAGTTCGGGCCCGGCCGGCGGCGCGATCTTCGCCGCCGAGATCTCGGCGCGCGCCGGCGAGCGCAAGGTCGTCTCCTTCGACATGGGCGGCACCACCGCGAAAATCTGCCTGATCAAGGATTTCGAGCCGCAGAGCGCGCGCCTCTACGAGGTCGATCGCGCCGCGCGCTTCCTCAAGGGCAGCGGCCTGCCGGTGCGCATCCCGGTGATCGAGATGGTGGAGATCGGCGCCGGCGGCGGCTCGATCGCCAGGATCGACGCGCTCAAGCGCGTCACGGTCGGTCCGGAGAGCGCAGGCTCGGAGCCGGGCCCCGCCTGCTACGGCCGCGGCGGCGAGCGCCCGACCGTGACCGACGCCGACGTCGCGCTCGGCCTGATCGACCCGGACGCATTTGCCGGCGGCACCATCGCGCTCGACCCCGCGCTGTCGCGCAAGGCGCTCAGCGACGATGTCGGCGCGCCGCTCGGGCTCAACGTCGAGACCGCCGCCTATGCGGTGCACGAGATGGTGTGCGAGAACATGGCGAGCGCGGCGCGCGTGCACGCGGGCGAGCGCGGCGCGACCATCGGCGAGCACGCGCTGATCGCGTTCGGCGGAGCGGCACCGCTGCATGCGGCACGCGTCGCCGAGAAGATCGGCGTCGCGCGCGTGATCGTGCCGCCGAATGCGGGCGTCGGCTCGGCCGTCGGGTTCCTGTCGTCGCCGATCTCCTACGAAATCGTGCGCAGCCGCCACGCGCGCCTCGACCGCTTCGAGGCCGAGGCGGTCTCGACCATGCTGGCGGAGATGGCGCGCGAGGCGCACGCCCTGGTCGCGCCCGGCGCGGGCGGCGCGCCGCTGACCGAACGGCGGCTCGCCTACATGCGCTATGTCGGGCAGGGCCACGAGATCACCGTGCCGCTGCCGGTGCGCGGGCTGACCGCGCAGGATGCGGCGGCGCTGCGCGATGCATTCGAACGGGAATACGCCGAGCTGTTCAGGCGCCCGATTCCCGGGGCGGCGATCGAAGCCTTGAGCTGGTCCGTGCTGGTCACGACCGCGGCCCGACGTCCGCAGCCGACCGCCGCAGTGGCCGAGCAGCACCCACCGCCGCCCAACGGAACCCGCACGGTCTTCGACAGCCGCGCCGGGCGCGGCATCGAGGTGCCGTTGCACCGCCGCGAGCACCTGCAGCCGGGGGTGCGCGTGCGAGGGCCCGCATTGATCGCGGAGGATGAAACCTCGACCTTCGTCTCGGCGAGCTTCGACGCGCATATCGACGCTGCCGGGTGTATCGTCATGGACCGGAAGACGGGCTGACCATGCACGCGGACACGCACGCGCGCAGTGCGCCGCCGCTCTTCACCTCTCCCCGGCGGGGAGAGGTCGGCGAGCACCGAAGGTGCGAGCCGGGTGAGGGGGCGTGCGCGTATTCGGTGAGGCGGTTCCCCCTCACCCGCCCGCGCTTCGCTTCGCTCAGAGCGGTCGACCTCTCCCCACTGGGGAGAGGTGGAAGAGCGAGCGCGTAGGCAGGAGCTTTGCGATGACCACAGCGAACGACGCCGGCCTCATCGACCTGCAGATCATGTGGAACCGCCTGATCGCGGTGGTGGAGGAGCAGGCGCAGGTGCTGATGCGCACCGCCTTCAGCCCGATCGTGCGCGAGTGCGGCGACCTCTCGGCCGGCGTCTTCGACCTCAGGGGCCGCATGCTGGCGCAGGCCGTCACCGGCACTCCCGGCCACGTCAACTCGATGGCCGAGTCGGTGAAGCACTTCATCCGCCATTTCCCGATCGAGACCATGAAGCCGGGCGACGCCTTCATCACCAACGACCCGTGGATGGGCACCGGCCACCTCAACGACTTCGTCGTGACCACGCCGGCGTTCAAGAACGGCCGCTGCGTGGCGCTGTTCTCGTGCACCAGCCATCTGATGGACATCGGCGGCATCGGCTTCGGGCCGGACGCGACCGACGTGTTCATGGAAGGCCTCTACATTCCGATGCTCAAGCTGATCGACCAGGGCAACGTGAACGAGACCCTGATGGCGATGATCCGCTCGAACACGCGGCTGCCGATCGACACCGAAGGCGACACCTATTCGCTCGCGGCCTGCAACGACGTCGGCGCCAAGCGCCTGGCCGAGATGATGGATGAGTTCGGGATCGAGACTCTCGAGGCGCTCGCCGAGCACATTTGCGCGCGCTCGCGCGAGGCCGTGCTGGAGGAGATCCGCAAGCTCCCGCGCGGCACCTGGCACAACACGATGACGCTCGACGGCTACGACAAGCCGGTGACGCTCGCCGCCGCACTGACGGTGTCGGATGACGGCATCCACGTCGACTATGCCGGCACGTCGGAGCAGTCGCGCTACGGCATCAACGTGCCGATGTCCTACACCACCGCCTATACCGTGTTCGGCCTCGGCTGCGTGGTGGCGAGCAAGATCCCCAACAATGCCGGTTCGCTCGCGCCGCTGACGGTCTCGGCACCAGCGGGCGCGATCGTCAATGCGCCGAAGCCGGCACCGGTCTGCATCCGCCACGTCATCGGGCAGATGCTGCCCGACGTGGTGTTCGGCTGCCTGCGCCAAATCATTCCCGAGCGCGTTCCGGCCGAAGGCACATCATGCCTGTGGAACCTCAACGTGCGCGGCGAGACCCAGTCCGGCAGCGGCGGCAACTACGGCTTCACCATGGCGGTGACCTCGAACGGCGGCACCGGCGCACGCGCGGACAAGGATGGGCTCTCGGCGACCGCCTATCCGAGCGGCGTGCGCGGCACGCCGGTCGAGATCGCCGAAAGCCAGACGCCGCTGATCTTCTGGCGCAAGGAGTTGCGGCCCGATTCCGGCGGTGCCGGGCGCACCCGCGGGGGCCTCGGCCAGATCATCGAGATCGAGAGCGGCATCGGCCGCCCGTGGGAGATCCTCGCGGCCTTCGATCGCATCGATTACCCGCCGCGCGGACGCGACGGCGGGCGCGACGGCGCGGCCGGCTATCTGGGCCTCAAGTCCGGGCGCAAGCTGCGCGGCAAGGGCTTCCAGGAGATTCCGCCCGGAGAGCGCATGGTCGCGCTCACCCCGGGCGGCGGCGGCATCGGCGAGCCGAAGCAGCGCGCGCCCCGACAGGTGGCGGGCGATCTCGCCGACGAGATGATTTCGCCGCGGGCGGCGGAGGAGGTTTATGGGTTCAAGCCGCCGCTGGCCGCGGAGTGAGAGCAGGGTCCCGGATGCGGTGCAGCGCGTAGGGGCACGCCATCGCGCTTTGCGCGATGGGGCCCCCGTAGCGGTGCACCGCTGATCCGGGACCGTCACAGGCTCTGACGGTTCCGGACCAGCAGCGCATCACCCTCGGATCGCGCTTTCGCGCGTCCGAGGGCAAGCTTGTCCCCGGCCCGCGCGGAGCGCGGACCCGGGATGCTGCGCTGCGCCCGGGACACCAGGTTGCGAGAAGACAAGAGGGAGACAGTCATGATCACGACCAGACGCAGGTTCTTGAAAGCCGGAACCTCGGCGACGGCAATCCTGGCGATGCCGCACGTCGCGCGCGCGCAATCCACCATGAAGCTGGACCTTTCGACGGTCTGGCCGGACGGCAATTTCCACACCAAGAACTGTCGCCGTTTCGCCGAGGAGGTCGGCAAGGCGACGGGAGGAGCGGTGGAGATCGTGGTCCATTCCGGCGGCTCGCTGGGCTACAAGGGACCGGAGCACCTCAACGCGGTGCGTGATGGCCTGGTGCCGATGGCCGACATCCTCAACATCCAGCAGGTCGGCGAGGCGCCATTGTTGGGCGTCGAGGGCGTGCCGTTCCTGGTGTCGAGCCCGGACGAGCTCAAGGTGCTGCAAAAGTACGCGCGACCGGAGTTCGACAAGATCGCCACGAAGTACAACCAGACCATCCTCTATACGGTGCCGTGGCCGACGCAGTACCTGCACTGCAAGGTCAAGACCGACAAGCTGGAGGGCCTCAAGGGCCTGAAGATCCGCGTGCCCGACCGCCAGGCCGGCGACATGGTCAACTCGCTCGGCATGGTCGGCGTGCAAATCCCTTGGGGCGAGACCGTGCCGGCGCTCGCCTCGGGCGCGGTCGTCGGCGTCACCACCTCGGCGGTGTCCGGCGTCGACGGCAAGTTCTGGGAGTTCCTGAAGTACTTCTACCGCACCAATCATGTCTGGAGCTCGCAGATCGTCACCATCAACAACGACACCTGGAAGAAGATCTCGCCCGCGCACCAGCAGGCGATCCAGGATGTCGCTCGCAAGCTCGAGCCGGAGTTCTGGGCGGTCTCGATCGAGGCCGACGTGGCGAGCAGCAAGCGCCTGATCGAGGGCGGGATGGAGCTGATCGAAGTGCCGGCCGCCATGCTCAAGGAGATGCGGGAAAAGACCGCCGGGCTGGAGCAGGCGTTCGTGGGACGAGCAGGCGCGGCCGCATCCGACATCATCGCCAAGTACAAGAAGGATTTGGGCCGCGCCTAAACTGTCATGGCCGCACTCGGGTCCGGCCTTTGGCCGGCCCGAGCACAGGCTCCGGCGGGCATCCAGTAACCATTGCCATCGGGTAAGCCCCGAGGTCATTGTTTACTGCGTCCCCGCTTTCGCGGGGACGACGCGCTGAAAGCATGGCCGTTTCGAAAGCCGTCATGCCCGCGAAGGCGGGCATCCAGTAAACACCGAGGTCGGGTAACTCGCGAGGTCGGTGGTTACTGGGTCCCCGCTTTCGCGGGGACGACGCCGAGTCGAAAGCTCGAAGCGCACCGGGGGATGCGGAGCATGTCCGAGGACGTAACGGCTCAACGCACTCCGGATGCGATCGGCCGCATGCTTGACGCGGTCGATCGGCTCTCGGATTGGGGCGCCTGGGCCTCGGTCGCGTGCATCGCCGGAATCCTCGTTCTGATCGCGGGCGAAGTCGCCGCGCGCAACCTCTTCAACATCAGCCTGGACTTCGCGTGGGAGTTCTCGTCCTTCCTGATGGGGGCGGCGTTCATGCTGGGCGCCGCCTACTCGCTGCGCAGCGGCGCCCAGATCCGCGTGATGGCTGTGCTCGAAAATCTGCCGCCGCGCGCGCGTCACGCCCTCGACCTGTTCGCGACGGCGTGCGCGGCAGTCGCCATCGGCTATCTCACCTGGGCGCTTGCACAGCTTGCCTGGCTGTCGTTTACGCGCGGATCGCGCTCCGATAAGGCGAGCGAACTGCCGCTCTGGATCGCGCAGGCGCCGCTCGCACTTGGCGCCGCGCTGTTCGCGCTGCAGGCGCTGGCGCGCTTCGTGCGCCTCGTGCGCGGCGAGCCGGGCGAGGACGTGCGCCTGCGCGTCGGCCAGGACGCAGAAGGCGCCGCCTCGTGACCGTCGCGCTCACCTGGCTCCTGACGCTGCTTACCGTCACGCTGCTCGCCGGCATATGGATAGGACCGGCATTGATCGGCATCGGCGTCGTGATGCTCGAGACGCTGACCAACCGTCCAACCACACGTCTGATCGGCATCTGGTCCTACAACGTGCTCACGACATCGGAGATCGTCTCGCTGCCGATGTTCATCCTGATGGGCGAGCTGTTGTTCCGCACGCGTCTGTCGCAGTCGTTGTTCTCCGGCATCGCCCCCTGGGTCGCCTTCCTGCCGGGTCGGCTCCTGCACACCACCATCCTCGGCTGCTCAATGTTTTCGGCGATCTCCGGCTCGTCGGCAGCGACCACGCAGGTGGTCGGGCGCATCACGCTCACCGAGCTCCTGCGGCGCGGCTACGACAAGGGCATCGCGGTCGGCAGTCTCGCAGGCGGTGGGATGCTCGGCTTCCTGATCCCGCCGTCGATCGTCATGATCATCTATGCGGTGTTGGCTGAAGAATCGCTGCTGCGCCTGTTCACGGCGAGCTTCCTGCCCGGCTTTATCGTGGCCGGCGGCTTCATGGCCTACATCGCGGTCTGCGCGCTGCTGCGGCCGGAGATCGTGCCCGAGCACGACCGCCGGGTCTCGGAGTGGACGCGCGCCGACCGCTTGCGCAGCCTCGCCGAGCTCGGACCGGTCGCGTTCCTGATCTTCACGGTGCTCGGCACGATGTATCTCGGGTTCGCAAGCCCTTCCGAGGCCGCCGCGATCGGCGTTGTAGGGGCCCTCCTCGTCGCCGCCCACCAGCGGACGCTGAACTGGAAATCGCTGCGAGAATCTTGCCTCGGCACGGTTCAGACGACCTGCATGATCGGGCTGATTGTGCTCGGCGCCTTCATCGTTGGCACTGTGCTTGCCAACCTGCGCCTGCCGCAATTCATCTCGCAGCAGATCGGCTCGTGGCAGCTTCCGCCGTTTCTGCTCATCATGTTCCTGATGATGTTCTACATCGTGCTCGGCACCGTGCTGGAAGGCTTCTCGATGATCGTGCTGACCCTGCCGATCGTGCTGCCGCTGGTGCAAGGCGCGGGCTACGACAAGGTCTGGTTCGGCGTATTCCTCACCCTCACGATCGAGATGGCGCAGGTCAGCCCGCCGGTCGCGTTCAACCTGTTCGTGATCCAGAACCTGACCGGTGACTCGCAGACCTACGTGGCCTGGAAGGTGCTGCCGTTCTTTCTCATCATGGTGAGCTTCACGATACTGATCACGGTCTTTCCCGGGATCGTCACCTGGCCGGCCGACTTCGTGCTGAGCCGGTAGACCGTCATTGCGAGCGAAGCGGTCCCGCCGGGGCCGACTGGGGAGAACGATCTCCTTTGGCGAATGGCGAATGGTGAGTGGTGAGTGGTGAGTGCGAGTGGAATAGCGAATGGCCACCGGTAAGGGAACAGTCGCTACGCGCTATTCGCCACTCACTATTCATATTCACTATTCGCCATTCGCTATTCGCTATTCGCTATTCGCACTCGCCACTCGCCCCAGCGCAATCGGAAGGATCGTCGTCGCCTTCACGCGTTCCATGGCGAACCGCGAGGTGACGTTCTTGAGCGGGATGGCGGCGATCAGGTTCTTGTAGAAGGTGTCGTAGGCCGCCATATCGGAAACGACGACCCGCAGCATGTAATCCACGTCCCCGGCCATCCGGTAGAACTCCAAAACCTCCGGCATCTTCGACACGAATTCGGCGAAGCGCGCCAGCCATTCGCGCGAATGGTCGGCGGTCTCGATCGATACGAACACGGTGATCCCCAGCCCGAGCTTCTCGGGATTGAGCAGCGCGACCCGGCGTTCGATCACGCCTTCGGCTTCCATTTTCTGGATACGCTTCCAGCATGGCGTCTGCGACAGGCCGACACGGTTGCCGATTTCGGCAATCGACAGCGTCGCGTCGTGCTGCAGCAGATCAAGGATCTTGCGGTCGATCTGATCCATCCTGGTTTTCCGGTTTAGGCGCGGGCGTGCCGCCGTTCGAGAAGAGAAGTGAGCAGGCAATCCCGAAACCGCACGCCGGCCTGGATTGCTCCGCCTTCGGCTCGCAATATAACGAACGAGGTTACGGTGAAAGAGCCATACCACGGCGCGTCGCTGCGCGGCAGCAAGTGCGCGCGAAGAGATGCGCCGGCGGCGCGGCGAGCCCCGGCTAGTTGCTGGCAATGACGACCGGGATGCGGCGGATTTCGGCGTTCATCGCATTGCCGCCGACCGCGATCAGCGCCGAGAGCGCGTAGCTGCCGGCGGGCAGCGGACCCGCGAGGTCGATGCGGAATCTGCCATCGTCGTCCGGGCGCGCCGTGCCGGCGCGCACGATGCGGCCGCCTTCGTCGATCATCACGTATCGGCATTCGGGGGCCACCCGCTTGATCACCTCGGGCGCGAGCGACCGCAACGGCGTCCGCACCAGGCGGTAGCTGCGCTGGAATTTCTCGACCACTTCGATCTCGCCGGTGAGCGTGACGCGGTCGCCGTCGCGTTCCACGTCGCTGACGAATCCGCGCCGGGGGATCGCGTAGGAATCATACGATCCGACGCCCAACGGGTAGGTGAGGTCCCGGAACGCCTCGAGCGTCACGCTTTCACCCGACCACGCCTTGAGCCGGTAGGGTCCGTTGGTCACCAGGAAATGGCCGTGCGTCTTGTGGAAGGCGGCAAGCGCGCCCCAGCGCTGGCGCGCCTCCTCGTCGCTGACCAGGGGCCGCAGTGCCTCCGGACGGTAGCCGTCGCGCGCGAACGTCGCCACCAGCGCCGCAAGTTTCTGGTTCAGATCCTCGGAGCGGACGAGATCGAGCCACGGAACGCCGCGACGCGTCGCCTCGGCGTGCGAGAACGCCGCCCAGCCCCGACCGACCGCCTCCTCCATCAGCACGATCAGGTGCCAGGGAAGCGTGCTCCACGGCGGCGCGACCACGGCATCCTGTTCCGCGTCGTCCGACGCGACCGACAGGAAGACGTCGACGGCGAAGAGCTCGCGCACGAAATTGACATCGGCGACGCGGAAGCTCTTCGAGCTCGAATCGGATCCAACCACCTGAAACGCGACCAGGTGGCGCCGCATCGCCGCGGACGCCGCCTCGACATAGGGGTCGTGGTGCGCCCCACCTTCGGCGTCGGCATCGCCGCGCGCGCCCCAGCGGTAGGCGAACATGTAGGCATAGATCAGGTCGGTGGCGTTGAGCCGCGTGCCGTCATGGAAGGCGGAGCCGTACACCCGGTAGGTCAGCGTCTGGCGCGCGTGCTTCCCCTCGCCCACCGTTTGCAGCCGGCCGGTCCCGGCTAACGGCAGCACCGCGACGGCCGGAACCTCGGCGGCGGTCGCTATCGCCGTCGGCTTGGCGGGCGCGGCTTGCTGGACGAGCGGCTCGGCGGTGATCGAAAGGCCGACGAACGTATAGAGCACCATCAAGGCGGTCAGCGGCACCTGCGAGCGCAGCGCCGCGCGTCGGCTCTCGAACACCTGCATCGCCTTGACGTGGGCGAGGTAGACGGCCGCGACATGGCCGAGCACGATCGCGACCACCGCCGCATACCAGGCGAAACGCGCGCCGACGAGCGCGATGTCCACCCGGTACTCCGCGGTGCCGAACAGGTTCCAGCCGAACCCGAACGGATCGGAGATCAGCGGCACGATGTACTGGCCCTGCACCAGCAGGAACACGAGGTAGTGGGCGACGTGATAGCCGATGGCGATCGGCACCAGGGTCAGGGCAAAGCCGCGGGCAAGCGTCAGCGCCGACGCCCCACCCATGGCGGCCGCGCTCATGAGCGCGCAGACCGCAAGGTAGGCGAGGAGGAACATCGCCCAGAACCCAACCAGCCCGGCGGTCTTGACCACGAGCGAACCGTATTCCGCCGGAGCCGGCCACGATGCGCGCACGGCGGCTTCGAAGGCCGACCATTCGGGAGTGCCGAGCAGGCCGTCATAGAGCACGGTCGCCAGCATCAGCAGCACGAACGCCATCAGCGAGGTCGAAACCGTCGCATCGGCGAGCAGCCCGGAGCCGAAGGGGCGAAGCACCAGCCGGCGGCCCGGTACATCGTCGCCACCCATCACGCCGATCGGGGCGAAGCGCGCGATGGTGCCGAAGAAGACCGTGAAGACTTCGCCGTGTCGCAGCCAGGCATCGCGGCCGAACAGCAGCATTCCGCCCCAGGTGAGGATCGAGTACGCGACCGCGAGGCACGCGATATGGGCGGGGACCGCCGGATCGGGGTAGACGAGCTCGATCCAGGCGAAGGCGAGCAGCAACGCGCAGGCCGGCCACGCGCCAAGCGTCCGCGGATACGGCACGCGCCAAGACAATGCCGGGCGGCCGGTCGCGCGGCGATAGAGCCAATCCGCGCCGTCATAAACGGTTCGCCACGGGTTGATGACAGCCCAAAGGTCGCCCACGAAGGCCGAAACGTAGAAAAGCCCGACCCACCAGATGATCCACACCAGCGTGGGGGCGATGTTGCGGTACGGATTCTGGTCGCCAACGAACCCGGCGAGAACCGCGACCATGAAGGCGGCCAACGCCGCAAGCTTCAGCGCGACCGCGACGAGCGCGAGCGCGGTCGATCGGCCGGCCGTAACGGGCACGCTGCGTTGCGGATAGGCCCCTGCCCTGTCGCCACCGCGCACGAACAGGCCGAACACCGCAAACGACAGCAGGACCGCCGCCGCGGCCCCGAACAGGTAGAACGCGAGCGGGATCGGCAAGTCGTAGCGCTGGCCGAAACCATGAGCGATCGCCGGCGGCGCGGTGCAGGTCAGCGCCAGCGCCAGCGCAAGAATGCGAAGCGACCGTATCCTTCGACATTGCCAAATCGCATCGACATCAAACCGGCTGATGTTGCTGCATGATGGCGCCGGTCGTCCACCTCTCCCCGGTGGGGCTAAGGCGTGAACACATCTGAGCGCCGGCTGAAACTGCGCTTGCGTTCTCGCGGAGGCGTCGCTCCAGCGTTCCCTCCCCCTTGCGGGGGAGGGACGGGAGGGGGGTAACCGGCAACTCTGAATTCGCGAACACCCCCCTCCCCAACCCTCCCCGCAAGGGGGGAGGGACGCACGAGGCCGTGCCCGCCTTACCTGCCGCTCTTGCCCCGCGCTTCGCTTCGCTCGCGCGGTCGACCTCTCCCTCCGGGAGAGGTGACGCGGCGCGGACGAAGCCGGCGCTAGCGCGGAAGGACCTCGACCTGCACAAGAGGCGCCTCGTGGGTGTGACCGCCACCCTGCTTCGGGGTGTGCACGTGGATCGGAAATCTTCCCGTCGCGCGGGCCGTGAAGGCGAGCTCGGCGACCGCACCAGGTTCGATCTTGGTTTCGATGTCGTAGCCATGCAGGTGCAGCAGCAGCGGCCGGTCGCTGCGCCAGCGCAGCCTGACCGCGTCGCCCTGCTTGACCCGGACGAGACGCATCGCCTGCGGCACGCGCCCGCGCTCCACGCTCAATTCAAACGTCAGCTCTTCGGCACTGGTCGCATCGACCCCGAAGGCCGACATTGCTCCAAGCACCAGCGCCAGAATCGGTCGAATGATTCGCGCTTTCGGCATACGGCCGCTCGCACTCAGCGCGCCGGGTTCGGCTGAACATCCGACACGCGATTGAGCACCCACGCCGCCTCGTAGGGTGCCGGCATCGCGGCGGGATCACTCAGCGCGAACCAGGTCAGTCGTCCGAACGCGTCGGTGAAACCGCCGATCGGGTTCCAGGCGGCGTCCGGCCGCGCCTCGGTCCCCAGGACCAGCCAGCCGTTCCACGGAAAATCCTTGAGCTTGACCGTGCGAATGAACATCGGCGAGTTGAGGCCGGCGATGGCGTCGAAGGCAATGTTCTCGATGCCGGCCGAGAACTCGGCATTGATGTACTCCCGTTTCGGGATGAAGCCTGCGACCATGCGGCGACAGTCGGCGGCCAGCGACCGCACCAGGTCGCGCTCCAGATTGATTCTTTCGATCTCTCCACCGGCGTCGCCTGCCTGCAGCCGCTCGAAAGCGGCATCCGCCCGTCGGCTGCGGTCTGAATCGGCGTCGGGGTCCGCCAGCACCCGATAGGCGTGGAACCAGCCGTTCCGCACCCAAGACGGGCCGACCCAGCCGTTGGTGGCAAAGGTCGCCGCGGCAACCAGCGCGCCGACGTCGATCGTCTCGATCGCGGCATCCCACTCGGTTCCGGACGTCCGCCATTCCGGGCGCACAAGGCGCGCCGCCGTGGCATCGAGCACCTTCAGCCGCAAGTCGCGCGCAGGCGACGCGGTGGCGGCGAAGCGCGCCCTCGAGGCCTCGGCGAGATCGACATGGTGAAGGTAATCGCCGTGAAACGGCGTCACCGGATAGGGATGAAAGACGAAGTCGCCCCGCTTGCTCGCAAGGTCGGCCAAGACCGTTTGGCCGAGCGCGCAGGCCGCCAGCTCGTCCGGCGCCAGCGGCGAGGCCGGGTTGACGCGCACGACCAGGTAGGCGCCGAGCGAATCGATTGCCGCAACGCCCTCCGGCAGGTCGCCGGCGAAGCGTAGCTCCGCGCCCACGTGCGCTTGAATCTTTCCGGCGCGCAGCAGCCCGGCCGCCTGGCCCGGCGCAAGACTTTCGATGCGGATCTCGTGCGGATAGTAGGAGGGATAGACCGGCAGCTCGTGCCCGCTGCGGGCGACGGTCGCCGCCGCGGCCGCCGCCACGGCCACCAGCACTGCAAGGCGTCCTTTCATTGCGGCATTCCCGCAAACTTGCTCACCCGCGCAGGGCCTTCACGACCCTTTCGTCGGCGAGCGCTTCCCGCGGCGGTCCGTGAAAGATGATCTCGCCGCGGTCGATCGCATAGAGCCGGTCGCCGATGCGCGACGCCGCCCCGAGATGCGATTCGGCCATGAGGATCGAAACGCCCATCGCCTTGATTTGCATGACCGCCTCGATGAAGCGGTTGACCACGACCGGCGCCAGCCCCTCGAACGCCTCGTCCAGCAACAGCAGCGTGGGGGAGAGCATCATCGCGCGCGCGACCGCCACCATCTTGCGCTGGCCGCCGCTCAGATGCAGCCCTTGGCGCGCCAGCAGGCCCTGCACTTCCGGGAACACCGCGAACGCCTGCGCTTCGGGATCGGGGCGCGCCCCGCCATTGCGACGCTTCGCGACCTCGTCGCCCAGCCAGCGGCTGATCATCAAGTTCTCGGCCACCGACAGTTCCGGAAACACCCCGCAGTCCTCGGGCGAATAGCCGATGCCGCGCCGCGCGCGCTCATGCGGGGGCAGGGCGGTCACGTTCTCGCCGTGGAAGGTGATCGCGCCGGCCCGCACCGGCAGGAACCCCATGATGCTTTCGATGGTCGTGGTCTTGCCGGCACCGTTGCGCCCGACCAGGCAGACCACCTCCTGCTTGTCGACCCGCAGCGAGACGCCGCTGAGGATATGGGCGGCGCCGCGGTAGGTATCGATCGCGTTGACGTCGAGCACGATCAGTCCTTTCTGGCAAACGCATCCGGGCCCGGAGGAGCCGATCAGGACCATCGCCACCTCGTCATTGTTCCTGATCGCATCGGGCGTGCCCTGGGCCAGGATGGCGCCCTGATGCATGACCACGATGCGGTCGGAATATTTGAACACCACGTCCATGTCATGCTCGATGATCGCGGCGGCGATACCTTCGCTGCGCACCACCGCGGCGATGGTGTCCATGATCTGCCCCTTGTCGCGGGTGCTCACGCCGCTGGTCGGCTCGTCCAGGAACAGGAGCTTCGGCCGCAGCGCATAGGCGAGCGCCACGTCGAGCAGCTTGCGCTCGCCCTGGGCGAGGCCGCGCGCGATCTCGTTGCGCTTGCCGGCGAGCCCGAACTGGCCGAGCACGGCGTCGGCTTCATCGGTCACGGCGCGGTCGAGATGCGCCAGCGCCGCCATGTTGCGGGTCTTGCCCTCGCGCGAGAAGATCGCCAGCGCCGCGTTGTCGAACGCGGTGAGGTCGTCGAACAGGTTGACGAGCTGGAAGCTGCGCGCGATTCCGGCCCGCACCCGCTCCGGCACCGTCGCGCGCGTGACTTCCTGTCCCCGGAAGATGATCTGGCCGGAATCGGGACGCAGAAAGCCGGAGACGACGTGACAGAGCGAGGTCTTGCCGGCGCCGTTCGGCCCGACCAGCGAGATGAACTCGCGTTCTGCGATCGTCAGGCTGACGTCGTCCACCGCGCGCGTCTCGCCAAAGTACTTCTTCAGGTGCACGGTTTCGAGGAGGGTCATGTCATGGGCCTCCGCGCGAACCGGACATAGAGATTGCGGATGGTGCCGACAATGCCGGCGGGCAGCGCCAGCACCAGGCAGACCAGCACCAGGCCGAGCAGGAGCTGCCAATACTCGCTGCTCGCCACCGCATAGGTCTTCAGGTAATTGAAGGCGACCGCACCGATGATCGGGCCGGTGAAGGTGCGGAAGCCGCCGAGCACCGCCATGAACACGATCTCGCCGGAGAACGGCCAATAGAGGATGTCCGGCGTGGTGAGCCCATTGAGCGGCACCCACAGGATGCCGGCGAGGCCGGCGAACAATCCGGAGATCACGAACGCGATCCAGCGATAGCGCTTCACCGGAATGCCGATGAAGCTCGCGCGCGTCTCGTTGTCGCGGATCGCCTGCAGCGCCTTGCCGAACGGCGAATGCACGATCACCCACATGAGGATCGTCGAGATCGCGAACAGGGCGAGCACGTAGTAGTAGTAGGCGAACACGAAGCGCTGGAACGCGCCGCGGCCCTGGAAATCGATCAGGCCGCCGAGCAGCGTAAGCTTGTTCGATGCGACGCGAATGCCGTCGGTCCCGCCGGTCACCCAGAAGAACTTGAAGGCGAGGCTCCACAGCACCTGCGAGAGCGCGAGCGTCAGGATCCCGAAGAAGATGCGCGTGTGGCGCACGCAGACGTATCCGAACAGCGCCGCGACCAGGAGCGTGGCGGCGAGACCGCCGAGGATGCAGAGCTCCATCGACTGCGTGCCGAGGTCGCGCACGACGAAGGCGACCGCATAGGCGCCGGTCCCGAAATAGGCGGAATGGCCGAAGGACAATAGCCCGGTATAGCCGAGCAGCAGGTTGAACCCGAGCGCCGCGATGGCGAACACGAGCCCGTAGGTCAGAAGCTGCGTCTGGTAGATGTCGGCGACGTAGGGCACCGCGGCCAGTGCGGCAAGGATCAAGAGCGCCACGATCAGCAGCCGTGCGGCGGACGGGCCGGTTTCCTTGAGCGCCATGGTCATGCCCTTCCGAACAGCCCGGTCGGACGGATCATGAGGACGGCGGCCGCGATCAGGTAGAGCACGGCGAGCTCGATCTCCGGAAAGAACTGGATGCCGGCGGTGCGCACGAAGCTGACGATGAGCGCGCCGACCAGCGCGCCCTCGAGGCTGCCGAGCCCGCCGATCACGATCACCACGAACGACAGGATCAAGGCATCGACCCCCATGCCGAGCACGGCGGCCTGCGCCGGCACCACGACCGCGCCGCCGAGTCCGGCCATGAAGCAGCCGATCGCGAAGGCCTGCACGTAGACGCGCCCGACGTTGAGGCCGAGCGCCGCAGCCATGCGCCGGTCCTGCGAGGTGGCACGCAGAATCACCCCGAACTTGGTGCGGTAGATGAACCACCACAGGCCGACGGCGGAGAGCAGGCCGATGGCGATGACGAAGATGTTGTAGCCGGGATAGAGAAACCGGCCGACCGGTATCGAGCCCATGCGGTCCATGATCGCGCCGGCGTTCAGCGGGGTGCCGCCGAACAGGAGCTTCATCGCGTCTTCCAGGATCATCAGCAGGCCGAACGTGATCAGCAGGTGGTACTCCTCCGGCCGCCGGTAAAGCGGACGCAGCAGCGTCGGCTCGATCACGGCGCCGACCGCCGCGATCGCGACCGCGCCGACCGGCAACAGCAGCAGCAGTCCGACCAGCCCGAGGGTGCCCTGCAATGCGTGGCCGACCGCGCTGCCGACCAGCCACGCCGTCACGTAGGCGCCGAGGGCGTAGAGGGTGCCGTGCGCGAGATTGACGATGCGCATGACGCCGTAGATCAGGCTCAAGCCGGCGGCGATGAGGAACAGCACCGCCGCGTAGAACAGCGAATTCAGAACCTGGATGATGAAGATCGTCACGGTGCCCCCCAGCACGTGATGTGCGAAAGCGGTTCCAAGCCCCTTCAGTTCTTCTCGAAGGATATGCGGCCGATGGCCGGATCGCTGGCGTTGCCGTCGAGGAAGATCCCCATGAACGCAGTGTAGCGGCCGGCCGGCAGCGTGGACAGCGCCGCCGAGAACCGTCCGTCCCGCTCCCATTGCGCATTGCCGGCCACCGCCACCTTGCCGGCGGCGTCGACGATCACGTAGCGCGCCACCGGCCGGATCGGCAGCGTCTCGCGCAAGGTGTCGCGCTTGAGCGGCATGCGCGTGAGGCGGCGGTCGCGCATCTGCTTGACCGCGATCTCGACGTCGGCGGCGACCAGGATGTGGTCTCCGACGCGCTCGATCCCGATGATGTCGGCGCGCGGCGGATAGGCATATGCGTCGAACGTGCCGAGACCGATCGGATAGGTGAATTCGCGGATGACGTCGAAGGTGGCGACCTCGGGCGAATAGCTGCGCAGCCTGTACGGGCCGTTGGTCACCAGCAGATGGCCATGGGTCTCGACGAACTTGTCGAGTGCCTGCCAGCGCGCCTTCGCGCCCTCGGGAGTGACCAGCATCGGCAAGCGCCGCCGGCCGGTAACCGGTCTCGGCGAATTCCTTGATCAAAGCGCGCAGCCGGGCGAGCTGACCCGGATCGCGCACCAGATCGAGCCAGGGCACCCGCCGGCGCGCGGCCTCGGCCTGCGAAAACGCCGCGACCCCACGCACGACCGCCTCTTCCATCAGTGCCAGCAGATGCCACGGCACCGTGCTCCACGGCGGCGCGATCAGCGCGTTCTGCTGCTCGTCGGTGGACGCGTCGTCAAGATACACCTCGACGATCGGCCAGCGGTAATGGAACTTGAGGTCGGCGATCGGCAGCACGGTCTCTTCCACCCGCACGATGCGGACGCCCTTGAGCCGCTGGCGCATCAGCCGCGTCGCGGCGGCGATCGCCGGATCGTGGGTCTCGCCGTTCGGCTCGCCTCCGCCCCAGCGGAACGCCAAGACGTATTGGTAGAAATGGTCGGCCGGCTCCATCTCGGTGTCGTCGTGGAACGACGAGGCGGAGACGCGGTACTGCACCTTCGCCATCGCGGCCTTGCCGGTTCCGACCGGAGCGATGCGGCCGGTAGCTGGTTGCGGCGCCAGCGCGTCGGCGGGGACGCGAATGGACTGGGCGGCCTTGTCATCGTCGGCGGGGCGGATTTCGGTGCGATTGAAAACCCAGCCGCTGTTGTAGGGGACGGGTAAGAATGCGTTGTCGCCGACCACCGACCATGCCAGCCGGCCGGCCGCATCGGTGAAGCCCGCGACCGGATTCCAGGCGGCCGCCGGCGGCTGGTCGATGCCGAGGCGCAGCCAGCCGTTCCAAGGGAGATCCTTGAGCTTCACGGTGCGCACGAAGATCGGCGAGTTGAACCCGGATTGCGCGTCGAAGGCGATGTTCTCGATGCCGTTGGAAAAGTCGTCGCTGTAGAACTCGCGCCGGAGCCGATAACCGACGACGGCCTGCTGGCAGCTTTCGGTGAGCGCCGCGATCAACTGGCGCTCCAGACTGACCCGCTCGGTCTGGTCCTTGTACTCGCCATGCGTGAGGCGCGTGTAGATCGCCTTGGCGTGCTCGCGCCCGCCGGACTCGCCGAAGGCGGTCGCCCCGCAGCATGTGATAGGCCTGAAACCAGCCCTCCTTGACCCAGGGCTCGGCGGGCCACACGGCCGAACCGATGCCGGCCGAGCGCATTAGATCTTCCGGCCTCACTTCGTCGAAGCGGAGATCCCAATCGACCGCGTCGACCCGCACATTTGCCGCCAACGGTACGCTGCCCGGATCGTCGTGAACGGCAAGCGGCCCCGAAGTCCGTTCGGCCGGCATCAGGCTCGGGACGACCGGTGTAAACCGCACCCCGGGAATGCGGTCCGCGTGGCCGATATAGTCGGCGTGATAGGGCGTCACCGGATAGTGGTGAACGACGATGTCAGGGTGCTGTGCCAGCACCTCGGGAGCGCGCTCGAGCACGCGACATCGCGCCTCCCGGCCCGCAAAGCGGCTGGGATTGACGCTGGCGGTAATGAACGAGGCGAGCGAGACGGCCGATTTCAGCTGAGCGGGCGTTTCTCCCCGAACGCCGGGGCTCCGCCGAGATAGGCGTGGAGCGGATCGCGCGGGTTGGCGAATTCCTTCGCGGCGCGTTCCGAATCGAGCGGCTCGATGCGGATTTCCTGTGGGTAGAACGACGGATAGTACGGCACCTCGTGGCCGGCATGCGCCGCCACAGCTGCGGTCAACAGAACGGCGCAGGAAGCGGCCTTGAGGCCGCCCCCTGCGCGCGCATGAGGCAAGAAGTCCGACATTTCCGTCGTCGAAGGCCGCGTCTCACGAGTCCGCGGCATCCGATCTCGACGATGGTTCAGCTCACCTGTGGCCAGGTTTCCTTGATCCAGTTGTAGGTCGCGGTCGGGTCGTTGTGGCCCTGCCCCGGCTTCGGCCAGCCCGGGGGCGCCGTGATGTTGCGGATCGGGATGGTGATCATCCGGTTCGGGTCAAGGATCTGGAACGGGTACTCGGCCACGTTCTTCGAGAAGCCGGTGACCGCGTCCTTGTAGCCTTGGTGGTTATCGGGACGGATGTAGAGGTAGCCGGCCGCGGTCTCATAAAACATACCCTCGAGCTGGCTGATGATTGCTTCCTCGTCCGGCCAGCCGCCGGCGAGCCGGTTCGCCTTCTCGACCGCCAGCTTGTACATGTACAGCGTGTGATAGGCGCCGTCCGATTGGAAGTTCGGATACTCGTTCCAGCGCTTGAAGTATTTCTCCACGAAGGTCTTGTTGGTGGGCCAGCGGTTTCCCGGCGGGTAGGTGAAGTAGTAGTTGGAGTGCACGCCCGCGATCACGCCCTCCGGGTGATCCTTGCCGATGGCATGCGGGGCGACCCCGAAGGCGATCGTGCTGGCGAACTTGGCATTGTTGAACATGCCGTAGCGCAGCGCCTGCTTGTACAGCGCCACGTAGTCGCCGCCCCACACCGAGGACACGATCAGGTCGGGATCGGCCGAGATCGTCTTGGTGATGTGGGCGGTGAAGTCGGTGGTGCCGAGCTTCGGCCAGCCTTCGGAGACGACCGAAGCACCGGGCACGAGCTTGTTGTAGGCGACCATGAAATGGTCGAAGGCGTTGCGGCCGTAGGAGTAGTCGGGATGGATGTGCGCGATCTTCTTGGCCGTGGGCCAGGTCTGCGCCGCCGCCACCGCGCAGGTGACGCCGTCAGCCGACTGGATGTTGGTGATGCGGAACGTGTATTTCGGGTTCGGCACCGCCTTGTCCCACAGGAAGTCGGTGCAGCCGTCGACGAAGATCGTCAGCAGCCCGAGCTCCTCGGCCACCGGGCCGAGCGCCGGCGTGTTGCCGCTCGAGATGACGCCGGTGAACATGTCGATCTTCTCGGAGAGCTTCATGCGGCGAAGCTCTTTGACGTTGGCGTCGGTGCCGGCCTGCTCGTCCGCCGTGAGGGTCTCGATCTTGCGCTTCCCGAGGATGCCGCCGGCCGCGTTGATCTCCTCGGCGGCCAGGATGTGGCCTTTGAGCGACGGCTCGCCGAGCACCGCGGCCGGGCCGGTGAGGAACGTCATGTGACCGAACTTAAGCGGTGTGGTCGGAATGTTGCCCTTCGGCGCGGCGGCCTGGCCCGCTACAGGGGTAATGCCGGGAACCGCGGTTGCGGCCGCGGCGGCGCCAACCGTGACGCCGAGCGTGTTCAGTAGACCTCTACGGGTAACCTGCTCCATGATTTTCTCCCTGTCAGGCGTGCCATGACGACGCTGCGGCCATACGCGGCTCTTCGCGTCTTGCTTTGTTTTTCGTGGTTCCTTGCGGTTATTCTAGACCTGTCGTCGCGTCCGTTACAATGATCACGGCCCCTCTTCCCCTCACAAGACCGGCATTTCGCGTTCTCGGCAGCCGGCCGCCCCACCTCCCACTTAGGGCAGAGACATGCAGGATATCGCCTTCTGGTCGGCCAAACGGCTGGCAGGCCACATTCGCCGCCGCCGCATCGGATGCCTGGAGTTGCTCGACCACTACCTGGCGCGCGTCGAGCTCTACAATCCAAGCCTGAATGCGATCATCGCGACCGACATCCCGGGCGCGCGCAAGCGCGCCCGGGCCGCCGACCGCGCGCTTGCGCGCGGCGAGGTGTGGGGACCGCTGCACGGCGTCCCGATGACCATCAAGGAATCCTTCGACGTCGCAGGTATGCCAACGACCTGGGGGATGCCGGAGCTCAAGGCCAACATCGCCAGCAAGAACGCACTGGCGGTCGATCGCCTGCTGGCGGCCGGCGTGGTGCTGTTCGGCAAGACCAACGTGCCGCTGATGCTCGCCGATTGGCAGAGCTACAACGAGGTCTACGGCACCACCAACAACCCCTGGGACCTCGGCCGCACGCCGGGCGGCTCGTCCGGCGGGTCGGCGGCTGCATTGGCCGCAGGCCTGGCGGGGATCGAGGCCGGCAGCGACATCGGTGCCTCGATCCGCAACCCGGCGCACTATTGCGGCGTCTTTGGGCATAAGCCCACGTACGGCATCTGTCCGCCGCGCGGGCAGGCGCTGCCGGGACGCGTCGCGGCCGCCGACATCTCGGTGATCGGCCCGCTGGCGCGCAGCGCCGACGATCTCGCCATCGCATTGGCGGCGATGGCGGGCCCGGACAGCATCGATGGCGCCGGCTATCGGCTGGCGCTGCCGGCGCCGGCCAAGAACGACCTGCGCCAGTTCAAGGTCGCCGTGATGCTCGACGATCCGAACGCGGAGGTCGACCGCGAGGTGCAGGATCGCATCCAGGCGCTCGCCGACTTCCTCGCCAGGAAGAAGGCGAAGGTGAGTGAGCGGGCGCGGCCTGCCATCGACACCACCCATGCCCAGCGCGTCTACATCGCGTTGCTGCGATCTGCCACGTCCCAGCGCCAATCGGACGAAGCGTTCCGGCGCAACCTCGCGACCGTGCCGACGCTGGCGGCGGACGACGAGAGCTATTTCGCACGCCAGGTGCGCGCCAACGTCATGCATCACCGCGAGTGGCTCGGCCTCAACGAGGAACGCCACCGCATGCGGCTGAAGTGGGCCGAGTTTTTCGAGGAGTACGACCTGCTGCTGTGTCCGGCGGCGGCTTCGGCCGCGTTCCCGCACAACCATCAGGGCGAGCGCTGGGAGCAGACCATCACGGTCAACGGCAAGCAGGTTCCGTCGACCGACCAGCTGTTCTGGGCCGGCTATTCCGGCGTCGCGTTCCTGCCCTCCACGGTCGCGCCGATCGGCTCGAGCAAGAGCGGATTGCCGATCGGCGTGCAGATCGTCGGCCCGCAATACGGCGACCGCACCTGCATCGCGTTCGCCCGGCTGTTGGAGCGGGAGTTCCAGGCGTTCGTCCCGCCGCCGGGCTACGACTGAGCTTGGCAACGCGACGAATTCCAACACCGTCATGCTGAGGCGCTCTCCCGAACGAAGTTCGGGAGAGCCTCGAAGCACGCACGTCGGCGCCGTTGGCGATTTCTGGAGCATCCTTCGAGGCCCTCGCTTCGCTCGGGCACCTCTGGATGACGGTGATATTGCGGCGCTGCCTGGAGACAGACCTCACACCAGCATCACCTCGACCAGGTACGGGCCCGCGGTCGCGAGGCCGTGGGCGACGGCGCGGTTGAAGTCGTCCATGGTATCGACCCGCGTTCCCGGCACACCCATGCTGCGCGCCAACGCCACGAAGTCGAGGTCCGGGCGGCCGAGATCGAGCATGTCGAGCGCCTTGCGGCCGACGTTCTGGGCGCCGACGTTGGTGAGCTCGTGGCGGAGGATCGCGTACGAGCGGTTGTTGAGCAGCACCGTGGTGACGTTGAGCCCCTCGCGCGCCTGCGTCCACAGCGACTGGATCGTGTACATGGCGCTGCCGTCCGCCTGCACGTTCAACACCGGCCGGTCCGGGCAGGCGAGCGCGGCGCCGGTCGCCATCGGCATGCCCATGCCGATCGAGCCGCCCATGTTCTGCAGCCAGTCATGCGGATGGGCATGCCGCGTCGCCGGGAAGAAGCCGCGGCCGGTCGAGACGCCCTCGTCGACCACGACGGCGTTCTCGGGCATCAGCGCACCGAGCGACTGCGCGATGGTCATCGAGTTGATCGCGCCAGTCGCCGGCGCGGGGGGCGCGAATTTTGCCGGCTCGACCGGCTGGGTGCGCGCCCCGAGCTCGTCCGCAAGCCATTCGAGCGCATGCAGCAGGTCCTCCTCCGGCCGCGCCAGCGTGTGGAACTGCGCATCCTCCGGCGCCAGCAGGCTGGGCTTGTCCGGATAGGCGAAGAAGGCCACCGGGATCTTGGCGCCAACCAGAACGATGTGCTTGAGCCCGGCAAGCGTGGCGAGCGCCTGATCGACCGGATAGGGGATGCGGTCGATCACCATGCGGCCGGCGCCGCGCGCCATCCGGCGGTTGAAGGTCTGCGCCAGCATCTTGGCGCCGGTCTTGGCGCAGATCCTGCCGGCGAGCTCGAGCCCCTCCTGCCGCAGCGCCGGTCCGGTGAGCAGCAGCGCCGCCGGCTCGCCCGATCGCAGCGCTTGCGCGGCTTCGCGCACCGCCTCGGCGTCGACGCGCGCCCGCGCCGGAACCTCCGGCACCGCGGCGGGACCGTCGGCGTCGTTCCACGCGGTGTCGGCGGGCAGGATCAGCGTCGCCACCTGGCCGGGCGGCGTGCGGGCGGCCGCGATCGCGGCGGCGCCGTCGGCCGCCACCTGCTTCGCCGACGGCGAGGTGCGCACCCAGCCGGAGAACGGGCGCGCCGCGGTCTCGATGTCGGAGGTGAGCGGGGAATTGTAGTCGCGGTGATAGGTGGCGTGGTCGCCGACGATGTTGACCACCGGGCTCGACGCCTTGCTGGCGTTGTGCAGGTTGGCAAGCCCGTTGGCCATGCCGGGCCCGAGATGCAAGAGCGTGGCGGCCGGCTTGTCGGTCATGCGCGAATAGCCGTCGGCGGCGCCGGTCACCACCCCTTCGAACAGCGCCAGCACGCAGCGCATGCCCTCGACGCGGTCGAGCGCGGCGACGAAATGCATCTCCGAGGTGCCCGGATTGGCGAAGCACACGTCGACGCCGCCGCCGACCAGGGTCCGCACCAGACTTTCCGCGCCGTTCATTCGATCCTCATTACGGTTGTGAGCCAACACGCACGCCTTTTACCGCAAATGTCGCTCACGTTGAGTCACCTCTCCCGGAGGGAGAGGTCGACCGCGCGAGCAAAGCGAAGCGCGGGCGGGTGAGGGGTTGCAGCCTTGCCGGCAAAGTCTACCGCCCCCTCACCCGGCGCGCTTTGCGCGCCGACCTCTCCCCGTCGGGGAGAGGTGGCGCAGGGGCGCTGCTGTGCACCAACCCCACTGGGAGATGCCATAGCAGCTCGAGCAATAATTGTTGCATGGTCCAGGCGCAGGCGCCGACGGCCCGACATGACGAGCAAAGATCCAATCCGCTGGCAAAGGGCTACTTCGCGATGCGCTTGGCGACCTTCAGGCGCTGCACCGAATCGCCCGCCAGATGGCTCCAGATGAAGCCGTCGCGCACCAGCTTGTCGGCGCTACGATCCATCAGGCAGCCGGCGCCGCCATGGATGTCCATGTTGAGCTCGGTCACCTCCTGAATCACATCGGTCGAGAAGTTCATCGCCAAGCCGGCGTTGGGCGAGTGAATCTTGCGGTCGTGCTCCCAGGCGACCCGCATCACGAACGAGCGCAGCGCTTCGGTGAGCATGTGCATGCGGTTGAGCTTGAGCAGCACCAGCTGCTGTTCCGTCAGAAAGCGGCCGCCCTGCTTGCGCGTGCGGGCGTGACGGAGCGCCTGCGCGCACGCCGCCTCGCACACGCCGAGCGCGTTGGCGGCGAGCTCCAGGTCGCCGAACAGATCGCCGCCGGTGCGGTCGCTGGCCGCATGGCGCCTCATGTCGGTGCCGCCGACCGCGCCGACCACGTTGGCATGCGGCACGCGCGCATTCTCGAAGATCAGCTCCGCGTTCTGATAGAAGCGCCAGCCGCTCTTGTTGAACACCTTGCCGACCCGGAAGCCGGGCGTATCGCTCGGCACCATGAACATCGTGGTGCCTTGCCGCAGCGGCGCGTTCGGGTCCGTGCGCGCGTCGAGGAAGAACAGTTTCGCGACGCTGCCGTTGGCGATGAACGCCTTCTCGCCGTTGAGGATCCACTCGTCGCCGTGCCGCTCCGCCCGCAGCTTGAGGCCCGCCTTCGGGTCGTCCTCCGGCGGCATGCGATTGTCGGAGCCGGCGCCGGGCTCGGTGATACCCTTGCCCAGCAGGAACGTATCGTCGGCGAGGAAGGGCTTGAGAAACCTCTGCTTCTGCTCGTCGGTGCAGACCGCTGCGATCAAGTGGCTCCACTTCCAGCATTGGCTGAAGGTCTTCGCGATCGCACTGTCGGCTTTGGCGAGCTCCGCCATCACCAGCGCCTGGGTGACGAAATCGGTGCCGTGACCGCCCCATTCCTTCGGCACCGCCGCGGTGCGGAAGCCGAGCCGCGAGCCTTTGCGGATGATCTCCCAGTCGAACGCGTCGGGCGAGGCGTCGCGCGCAAGCGATATCGGCGCGATCTCCTGCTCGGCGAACCTGCGCGCCTTCATCTGCCACGCGCGCTGCTCTTCGTTGAGTGCGAAGTCCATGAGTCAGGTCCTGGGCATCACGTGCATCACTCGGCGGCGCGCATGTCGGGGACGGACGGGCGGCGGTAGCCGGCCAGCGTTTCGGCGATGCCAAGCTTGGCGTCGCTCACGCCGCTGCCGGAACGAAGAAAGGTCAAGGCATCGCGGACGTACTTCTGCAGCGGCATGTCCCGCATCACGCCCATGGCGCCGAAAACTTCCGCCGCGTCCTTGGCGACCCGGTACACTGCCTCCGCGGTGAACACCCGCGCGATGGTCGCGAGCGGCAGGTCCGGCAGGCTGCGATCCGCGACCGCTTCCGGATGGTCCGCCGCCCACGCCGCCTGCCAGACGGCGGCGCGCGCCACTTCCAGCCTGATCGCGATCTCGGCCAGCTTCGCGCCGATCGCCTGGTGCTCGATGATGCGCCGGCCGCCCTGCACGCGCAGCTGCGCGTAGTCGAGCGCCGCCTCGTAGGCGGCCCGGCCGACGCCGAGGTTCATGGCCGCGCCTTGCGTCCCGATGCTCTGCGCGCAGGCGCCATCGGCGCCGGCTGCGCCGCGATGCTCGAGCGCGATCAAGTTGTCGGCCGGCACGTGGCAATCATTGAAGGTCACATCGCCGCATGTCCCGTGATGCCAGCCGTGGGCGTCGGCATCGGGGTGGACGCTCAGGCCCGGCGTCTCGCGCGGAACCAGCAGCACGCATACGCGCTCCGCAGCCGTCGCCCGCACGGCCACGAGCTTGGCGACGGGAGCGTTGGCGACGCGACCGCTGGCGCCATTGACGATCCACTCGCCATTGGCGGCGCGGAAGGCGGTGATCGATATCGCGGCCTCGCGCGCCGCCGGACGGTGGTAGTTGACACCGAGCTCGGTGCCGGCGTCGGGCTCGCGACCCGCAAAAGCCAGATGATAGCGATCGTCCGCGAGGAACTGCGGCAGCAAGCGATCGCGCTGCGCGTCCGTCATCAGCCGGTCGAACAGGAGGTGCGCCAACGTCGAGGTTTCATTGAGCGTCGCCGCGGTGTCGACGTCGCCGGCGGCGAGCTCCTCCGCGACCAGGCAGGACGTGAGCGTGTCTGCTCCGGCGCCGCCCCGTTGCTCCGACAGCGCGAGCGCGCGCAGCCCCATCCGCGAGGCAGGCTCGAGCAGGTCCCATGCCGGCAGCCGCTCGGCAGCTTCCAGCCGCTCCGGCCGCAACGCCGCGGGCTTGACGGTTCGCGCCACGAAATCGCGGACCGTGTCGCGGATTTCCAGCTGCTCTGCGCTGAGATGAAGATTGTACATGCGCGGCCGATGCGTGTGTTGAGTACTCGGCGCTAGAACTCGTCTACGACGATGCCGAGCTCATCCACGACGCGCTTCCAGGTCGCCATTTCCTGCTCCACCCACGCTTTCGCATCGGCAAGCGAGCCTTTCGGCGGCGATACCACGCCGCCCTTCTGGAAGGCTTCCTGCAACTCCGGAACGTCGACCGCGCTCGCGAACGCCTCGTGCAACGTCTCGACCACATGGGCAGGCGTCGCGGACGGCGCGAATGCCGCCACCCATTGCGCCGCCCGAACGCCGGGGAAACCCAGCTCCGCGAAGGTCGGAATGTCGGGATAGTCCGCAAGCCGCGCCCGCGCCGAGACCGCGAGCGGCCGCACGCGCCCCGCTTTCATCATCCCGACCGGATTGGTGATGTTGAAGAACGACACCTGCACGTCGCCATTGGCAAGGTCCTTGAGCAAGGGTGCGCCGCCTTCCTTGAACGGGATGTGGACGAGATCGAGGCCGGCGGCTTTTGCCAGGATCGCGGTGTTGACCTGTTGATAGCTGCCGGTGCCGGCGCTGCCGAAGCGGACCTTGCCGGGATGTTGTCGGGCGTATTGCAGAAACTCGGCAAAGGTCGTGGGCGGGAAATTCGTGGTGGTCGCCAGGAAGAACGCCGGCGCATCCGCCAGCCGGGCGACGATCTGCACCTCCTTGCCGTAGTCGATGCGCATTTTCTTGGCGAGCAGGACCGGCGTCAGGCCGTTGGTCGAGATGTTGCCGACCATCAGCGTGTGGCCGTCGGGGCGGGAGCGCGCCATCTCCTCGATGGCCACGATGCCCGACGCGCCCGGCTTGTTCTCGACCACGACCGCCTGGCCAAAGCGCTTGCGCAGCTGCTCGGCATAGAGCCGGGCCACCACGTCGGTGAAGCCGCCCGGCGCGTAGGGCACGAGGATGCGGATCGGCTTGGTCGGGAATGTCTGCGCTGACGCGCCCGTCACCGCGAGCGCGATCGAAGCCGCGACCACCGACAGCCAGCAACCCGTCCGCATGCGGCCTCCTTGGTGGCGGCTCCTGTGGCTCGGGTTCTACCGCTTTTCGCTGCGCGAATCCTAGAGGCCGCAGGCATGGCGCGTATCCGGCCCACGCCAGATCTCAAAGCCTGGCCGAAAAAGACTGCGTGAGCTTGAACCGGCGATCGAATTCTATCGATCCGGGCAACGAAGCGGTTACGATTGCGGCCGCCGCAGACGGCGAGGCAAGGTTGGTGAAGATGCATGATCGAATAAGAATGGAGGTCGATGCAGCGCGCGCGCTTGCGGTGTCGGCGCTTCATGGCATCGGCTACGGCGCGGAAGATGCGCGCATCATCGCCGATCACGTGATCGATGCGGCGCTGTGCGGCTACGAGTATTCGGGTCTCGCCAAGATCCTCAATCTTCCCGAAAGCCCGCGTTTCAAGCTGCAGCGTGGTCCGATGCGCGTGCTGCGCGAGACGGACGTGTCGATTGCGTACGACGGCGGCAACAATGTCGGCATGGTGGCGCTCTATCACGCCGCCAAAGCGGCCATCGCCAAGGCGCGAAGTCTTGGGTTCGCGCTGGTGGCGGTGACCAACGCCTGGATGAGCGGCCGCAGCGCCTATTTCGTCGAAATGATCACCAAGGCAGGGTTGGTCGTCATCCATACCGCCAGCAGCTCGCGCGCAGTCGCGCCGCCCGGCGGCATGTTGCCGATGCTGGGAACGAACCCGATCGCGATCGGCATTCCGACGGCGGGCGATCCGCTCATTCTGGACATGGGCACCTCCGCATTCATGATGACGGAGCTGATGCTGCGCGAGCGGCTCGGCGAGCTGCTGCCCGAAGGCGTGGCGATCGGTCCCGACGGCGCGCCGACGCGCGACCCGGCCAAGGCGCGCGCGGGCGCGCTGCTGCCGTTCGGCGGACACAAGGGATTCGGCCTCGGGCTGATCGTCCAGGCCCTCGGCCTGCTCGCCGGCTCGGCGCTTGATGCGGAGAGCGACAACGGCTACCTGTTCGTCGCGTTCAAGCCCGATTTGTTGATGCCGGCCGACGACTTCAAACGCCAGGTGTCCGATCTGATCGCGCGCATCAAGGCGACGCCCCGGCAGCCGGCCGTCGACGCGATCCGCATCCCGTCCGAACGGTCGTTCCGCACCCGCGAGCGCGCGTTGCGAGAAGGCATCGAGATCGACCGCTCCGTGTATGAGGCGCTCGAAAAGCTGAGTCAGCCATGACGCGCCTATCGACGTCATTGCGAGCCGAAGCGAAGCAATCTGTGGCGCGGTTTCTGGATTGATTCGTCGCTGCGCTTCTAGTCCTACTGCGTCACAATATTCTCCGGTTGCGGTTGGCATGGCGTGCCCCACAGCATGGACATCGTGGCAAGCTCTTGGCGATCGCATCGATCAAGCGTATTCGCATCGTTGCGATTGAGTTTGGGATGTGCCGCTCAGGCCGCAATGGCGGATCCTCTGGGTCTGTAACCGTTGGGTAGAGCAAGTTGCGCGAATCGCGCGGTGGAACGAGGTCCTGAGGGGGGAATCGTCTCCCTTTCGGAGACCAGGAAGCCATAGGCCGCAATGCACAGTGTGGCGTGGTGATGGAAGCCACGCCATCCACGCCCTTCAAAATGCCCGAGCCCGACCTCCTGCTTGAGCTCCTGATAATCGCGCTCGATGCGCCAGCGCAGTTTGGCGCGCTCGACGAGATCGCGGAAGCGGGTCTTTTTTGGCAAGGTGGAGAGCCAGTATTTGGTTGGCTCCTTCTCACCCTCGGGCCACTCGATCAGCAGCCATTCTTTGCTCGACTTCTCGCCATCCCGCGACGCAACGCAAATTCGCAACCGGGCAAAGCGTGACGATAGCCATTCGTTCGTGCCTTCGCGCCACGTGATCGTGCGCCACGCTTTCCTGCTCAGCCCAACGGCAACCTCCTTGACCGAGAGCGCATCTGGTTCGCGGCGGCGGCCCTTGCGCGGCGCGGGGCCAGGCCGCGGGCCTGGTGCCGAGACCAGCGTCGGCGACTGAATGCCGGCCACATAGGCCAATTTAAGCTCGGTGATGCCCGTGCGCAGCTTCGCATCGTGGCCGTAGCGAGTGTCCATAAGCACGGTCCCGCGCGGAAGCCCGGCCTCACACGCCCAGCCGATCTGCTCCAGCGCGATCTCCGGCTTGGTCTTAAAGCTAATCTGCTGCGGTATCTCCGCTTTGCGCCGCCGCTCACCATCCTGCGCCCAGTCCTTCGGCAAATACAGCCGATAGGCCACCGGCAGGCTCGCGTGCCTGTTGACAATAGACAGCGATACCGCCACCTGGCAGTTCGCCTGCTTGCCAAGCTGGCCGCAATATTGACGTGCTACCCCAACTGAATGCCGTCCCTGCTTGGGGAAGCTCGTGTCGTCGATGATCCAGGCCTCGATCGGCGCGGCACGCTCGATCCGAGGCATCACCAGCTCACGAACCTTCGCCAAGACCTTCTCGTCCGACCACGGCCCTTGGCCGACAAAATGCAGCAACGACTGATGCTGTGCCGCCGTCCGCTCAGGCGCCGTGAGCGCCGCCATCGGCTCCACGCTCTTGCGGGCACCCGGCATCACCAAGCCCACGCAATAGTCGCGTAACGGCCCGGCCCGATCCCGGTGCCCGATCACGCTCACAAGACCCTCGATATAACTCGCAAAACGTCGTTCAATATCGGCCGCCCGGTGAACACCCATCCCAACCTCCCCTGCCGCGTGGGAAGCGCCTCCAATAATTGATTCTTCACACCAGCGGGTGCGGCGTTCTGACTCAGTAGGACTAGGAAGAAACGGAGGGACTTGCAATGACAGAGGCGGATGGGTTTCGGGCCCCCACGCCGTCATCCTGAGGTGCCCGAGCGAAGCGAGGGCCTCGAAGGATGCTGCTCTGCCGTGCAGCTGCTATGTTGTGCGTCCTTCGAGGCTCGCCCGACTTCGTCGGGCAAGCGCCTCAGGATGACGAGCTCGTAGGGTGCGCAAAGCGCCGCGAAGCGGCGCGTGCGCACGACCTTCCACCCGGCTCACACGTGCGCACAGCGCGCGTGCCGCGCGCTTTTGCGCACCCTACGATTTGTACATCGCTTCGCTACTCCTCCGGCTCCGCCAGCAGGCTGGCATTGCCGCCGGCGGCGGCGGTGTTGATCGTCACCGTCTGCTCGCTCGCAAAGCGGCGCAGATAGTTCGATCCGCCCGCTTTCGGGCCGGTGCCCGAGAGGCCGCTGCCGCCGAACGGCTGCGTGCCGACCACCGCGCCGATGATGCTGCGGTTGACGTAGACGTTGCCGTGCGGCAAGCGGGCGACGACGTGCTCGACCGTCGTGTCGATGCGCGAATGGACGCCGAGGGTGAGCCCGTAGCCGTTGGCGGCGATGTCGTCGAGCACGCGGTCGAGCGCAGCGGCCTTCCAGCGCACGACGTGCAGGATCGGGCCGAACACCTCCTCCTTGAGGTCGGAGGCGCGGTCGAGCTCGACGATCGTGGGCGGAACATAAGTGCCGCCTGACGGCAACGGGCGATCGCGATCCCAGCGGAAGCGGACGCGGCCCTGTGCCTCCATGTCGGCGATCCAGCGGTCGAGCTTCGCCTTCGCCTCCGGGTCGATGACGGGGCCGACATGGGTCGCGGGATCGCGCGGGTCGCCGAGGGCAAGCTCTCGCGCGGCGCCTTCGATCATCGCGATCATCCGGTCGGCAACATCGTCCTGCACGCACAAGAGGCGGAGCGCCGAGCAGCGCTGGCCGGCGGAGCGGAACGCCGACGTGATCACGTCGTCGGTCACCTGCTCCGGCAGGGCGGTGGCGTCGACGATCATGGCATTGATGCCGCCGGTCTCGGCGATCAGCGGGACGATCGGCGCAACCTTCGCGGCAAGCGCGCGGTTGATCGCCCAGCCGACCTCGGTCGAGCCGGTGAAGGCGACGCCGGCAACGCGGAAGTTGCGGACGAGCGCCGCGCCGACGTCACCGCCGCCGGGCACGAGGTTGAGCGCCGACGGCGGAATGCCGGCGGCGTGCAGCAGGCGCACCGCCTCGGCCGCGATCAGCGGCGTCTGCTCGGCCGGCTTGGCGACGACCGCGTTGCCGGCGGCGAGCGCCGCCGCCACCTGCCCGAGGAAGATCGCGAGCGGGAAATTCCACGGCGAGATGCAAACGAACACGCCGCGGCCGCGATAGTGCAACTCGTTCGATTCCCCGGTCGGCCCGGGCAACCGCTCGGGCGCGAGCGCACGGCGGGCTTCGGCCGCGTAGTAGCGGCAGAAGTCGACCGCTTCGCGCACCTCGGCGACCGCGTCGTCGAGGGTCTTGCCGCCCTCGCGCGCGAGCAGCGCGAGCAGCCGTCCGCGATTTTCCTCCAGCATGTCGGCGGCGCGCTTGAGCGCGGCCGCGCGGCGCTCGACGGGGGTGTCGGCCCAGGAGCGAAAGCCCTCCGCCGCCGCCCGCATGGCCGCAAGCGCGGTCGCCTCGTCGGCTTCGACGACCTCGCCGATTGCTGCACCGTCGATCGGCGAAACAACCGGCCGGCGTGTGCCGGCACCCGCGATCCCGCCGAGCAAGGGCGCCGCGCGCGCGGGCTCGGAGCCCGCCTGAGCGGTTTGCGCGAGCAGACGTTCGAGCGCCGCGCGCTCGCCGAACTCGATGCCGGCGGAATTCCGCCGGGTGGGCGCGTACAGATCCGGCGGGCGCGGAATGTGCGGATGGCGGGCATGGGCCGCATCGGCGATCCACGACTGCGGACGGCGCAGAATTGTATCGATCGGCACGGCCGGATCGGCGGCGATCGAGACGAACGAGGAGTTGGCGCCGTTCTCGAGCAGCCGGCGCACCAGGTAGGCGAGCAGGTCACGATGGCTGCCGACCGGGGCGTAGACGCGGCACGCGGCGTCCGTCATATCGGCCAGCAGGGCCTCGTAGAGCGCCTCTCCCATCCCGTGCAGGCGCTGGAACTCGTAGCCGCGGGCGCCGCCGGCCTCCTCGATCACGGTCGCGACGGTGAGAGCGTTGTGGGTTGCGAATTGCGGAAAGATGCGCGGCCGCGCGGCCAACAGCCGCCGCATGCATTCCATGTAGCAGAGGTCGGTCATCGCCTTGCGGGTGAACACCGGGTAGTCGGCGAGCCCGCGCTCCTGTGCGCGCTTGACCTCGGTGTCCCAGTAGGCGCCCTTGACGAGGCGCACCATCAGCCGGCGGTCGAGCGCTTCGGCGGCCGCGACGATCCAATCGATCAGCTGCGAGGCGCGCTTCTGGTAGGCCTGGACCGCCAAGCCGAAACCGTCCCAGCCGGCGAGCGAAGGGTCCGCCAACACCGCCGCGATCACCTCGAGCGACAGTTCCAGCCGGTCGGCTTCCTCGGCATCGACGGTGAAATTCATGTCATGCGTCTTGGCCTGGCGCGCAAGCTCGAGCAGCCGCGGCGTGAGCTCGGCCAGCACGCGCTCGCGCGACACCGCCTCGTAGCGCGGATACAGCGCCGAGAGCTTGACCGAGATGCCCGGCCGCGCCGGTAGCGCTTCGTTGCCGGCTGCCGCGCCGATCGCCTCGATCGCACCCGCATACGAGTTCGAAATAGCGCGCCGCATCATCCGCGGTGCGCGCGCCTTCGCCCAACATGTCGAACGAGTAGCGGAACTCGCGCTCTCCGCCGGCGCGCGCCAGCGCCTCCTCGATCGTCTGGCCCATGACGAAATGCGAGCCGAGAAGCCGCATCGCCTGCCGGGTCGCGGCCCGCACGGCCGGACGGCCAAGGCGCTTTGCCAGCTCTTCCAGGATGTTCTCGGGTGTCTCGCCGGGCTGCACGATGCGGGCGGTGATGCCGAGCGCCCAGGCCGACGCCGATACCAGCAGCGCACCGGATTTGGTCTCGTGGTGCGACCAGTCGGCGGCGGCAAGCTTGTCCTCGATCAGCCGGTCGGCGGTCGCGGCATCCGGGACGCGCAGCAGCGCTTCCGCCAAAACCATGAGGGCGAGGCCCTCCTTGGTCGAGAGCGAGTACTCGCGCAGGAAATCCTCGATGCCGCCGAGCGGCCCGGCGCCGGCGCGGATCGCCCGGATCAGGGTCGTGGCGCGCGCATCGATGCGGCGCTCGGCGTCGGCGCCGCGCGGCGCCTCGCGCAGCAAGCGGCGCGCGATGTCTTCGTCCGGCGGAGCGTACGGCGCGATGAACGGCTGTACATGCGGCAAGGTTGCCGCTGCGGCATGCTGCCGCGATTCGCGTCCAAGACGGCGCGAATCCGTCTCCCGCCTTGCTCTTTCGTCCGGCATGCTCTTTGTTAGGTCGAATACCGTCGACTGCGGCCTCGGGGGGCGACGAGAATCGGCGCGCGGCGGCCAAAAAGGGTAACCCGTATGGGCGTTCGCGTCACCCGCCCCGGCGGCCTCATG
The DNA here is from genome assembly GCA_963788095.1 of uncultured Alphaproteobacteria bacterium. GTDB lineage: Bacteria > Pseudomonadota > Alphaproteobacteria > Rhizobiales > Xanthobacteraceae > CAVTXS01. The sequence goes on from CAWBFP010000023.1 coordinate 229,614, forward strand.
GCCGTTCTTGCAGCCGCCGCGTTGACGGCGGCAATTGCCGCGCCGGCCTGCGCACAGACGGCGGTGAAATTCACGCTCGAGGGTCGGGTCGAAGGGCCGGCGACGCCATTCCTGCTCGCGCTCGATCTCGGATATTTCAAGGCCGAGGATCTCGATGTGACCATCGAGCCGGCGGCCAATCCGGCCGAGGCGATCACGCGCGTCGCAAACGGCGGATATGATATGGGTGTTGCCGACATCAACGCCCTGATCCGTTGGCGCGACCAGAACCCGTCGGTGCCGCTCAAGGCGGTGTTCATCGTGCAGAACCGGCCGGCCTACGCGATCGTGACGCGCAAGAGCCGCGGCGTCGACGACCCGAAGGAGCTCGAGGGCAAAAAGCTCGGCGCGCCCGCCGCCGACCCGGCATCGGCGCAATGGCCGATCTTCGCCAAGATCAACGGCATCGACGCCGGCAAGGTGACGGTGCTCAATGTCGGCGTTCCGGTACGCGAGCCGATGCTGGCGGCTGGCGAGGTCGATGCCGTCACCGGCCCGTCCTACGGCCCGTCGATCAATCTGCGCCAAAAGAGCGTGCCGGTCGAGGACATCGTCGTCATGCTGATGGCCGACTACGGCCTCGACCTTTACGGCAATGCGATCATCGTCAATCCGAAGTTCGCGGCCGAGAAGCCGGAGGCCGTGAAGGCGTTCCTGCGTGCCTATACCAAGGCCGTCAAGGAGACCGTCAAGGACCCGGTCAACGCCGTGCTCTCGGTGATCCAGCGCAACGGCGGCGCCAGCCGCGATATCGAGCTCGAGCGGCTGCTCCTCGCGCTCAAGGTCCACATGCTGACGCCCGAGGTGAAGGCGAACGGCCTCGGCGAGATCGACGCCGCCCGTTTCGAGCGCGCGATCGAGCAGCTCGCCCTCGGCTATGCATTCAAGAACAAACCGAAGCCCGCCGACATCTTCGACGATTTGTTCCTGCCGCCGGAGGACGAGCGGAAGGTGGAGTAGTCAAGCGCGGCTGATCAGGATGACGGTGTTGTGGGAGCAACGCTTGTTCTGAATCGTCATCCTGAGGCGCTCGCCCGACGAAGTCGGGCGATCGCGGTAGGGACGCTCATTGCTGAACGCCCCCCGCACAGATCCGTACGTGCCCAATTAAGGCATACGGCTCGCACCTTGGGTGGCTGACGGCAAAGCGTACTGGCCGCTTTCCGTATGCGCTCCAGCCCTTGGGATACGGTTCCCCGGCTTTGCATCCGGCCCGTGTCGTGCTGGCCCGCATTCCCCTCGGCCCCCGCCCTTGGCTCCACCGGCTCCGCCGCAGATCGCTCCGCTGTGTTCGTCGGCTTCGCAGCTACTACGGCGAGTGTCTGACTTCTTACGTCCGTGCATCATCGGCTACGGCTCCTCGCCTTCCCGATGCGGACCGCGAGCCTACTTGGCCGACGGTCAGATCGTGAAGGCTCCCGGTTCCCGCGCAAGGAGCGTGCGCACATGCCAGGGTCTGCGACCACGCCGGGTCGCCCGGGCGTTCGCGCTGGCGCACCCGTGCGTGTTGCCTTCCGCAGAAGTCTACGGCGTCGCACTCGGGACGATACTTCTATCGCGGCTCAATGGCTGGCCTATGCGTTCCCCTGCCGACGCTTCGCCGTGCTCCTCGCGACAAGGCCGCACGGCTCGGGGCGAGTGTGGTTCGCTACGCCTTCACCGCAGAGGACTTCCACCACATACTCCTTGCCGGTCTCCCGGCGCACAGCCTCGAAGGACGCACAACACAGCAGCTGCAGGGCAGAGCAGCATCCTTCGAGGCCCTCGCTTCGCTCGGGCACCTCAGGATGACGGCGTGGGGGGCTCCAAACCCATCCGCTCCGTCATTCAGTCTTCCCATCCGTCAGGAGCGCAAGCGACGAAGCAATCCATCGAGGATACCGCCGTCTGGATTGCTCACATGGGGATGTGCCGAGTTAAGGTCTCACACTTTGGGTCACCTCTTTGTTCGAGCGAGGAGCACCTCTTTGTCCCGAGCGTGGAGTTTTGAAGATGGCGCGCGCAGATCGGGTCAAGGTCGGCCCGCAGGGCCGCCGCGCAGCGGCTTGGCCTTGACGCGATCGAGCACGCCATCAGGCTCCAGCGGTCGGGACGAAGAGCGGTTCATGATGCCAGGAGGACCATTTGCAGTTTTTCTACGATCGAGGTCGAGCCGGTTTCGCGATCAGGTTTGACGCCAGATCAAACTCACATTCGGTCGGCCGCAGGAGGCGCGCCGGGACCAGGATTCCGCTTGCGGCGGGCGGCTCGAGAGGACGAAGCCATTCTTCGCTACGGCTTTTGAGCCATGCAATCCATCGGTTCGTCCGCCCGGATCGGCCGAGACTGATCGGGTCTCGGCGGATTGGTCATGGTCCTGTTGCTGCTCAACTGTGGGTGAGGTGGCTCGCCTGACGAGACGCCTGGCTTGCCGCCTAGGCAGCGCCCTTGAGCGCCGCACCTTCGATCACGACGCCGGCGGTGACATACTTCCACAAGGCGACCAGCAGCTTGCGCGCCAGTGCGACGATGGCGACCTTGCGATGGGCTTGCGCATGCAACCAGCGCGCCAGTGCCGACCCCGGTTGATGGCGCAGCCAGAGCCAGGCGAGCTGCACCAGCTTCTTGCGCAGTCGCGCATTGCCGGCCTTGGACATGCATTGCTCATGCGCGACCGACCCGCTCTGCCACGGCGTCGCCGCCAGGCCCGCAAAGGCGGCGACGGCCGCCGGGTGCAAGCGGCGTAAAAGCACTCGAATCAAAGCGCAGCCGCAAATTCCTCCCCGATCCCCTTCACCCCCAGCAGCATCGCCAGCGGATGCACCCGCGTGTTCTCGTCCACGCTCTGGCTCAACCTCGCCAGCATCGCGTCCCGCTCCGCCTCGACCGCCTTGATCTGCACAGCAGCAGCTCGAGCCGGTCGAGCTCGCGGCCGATCTGCGCCCTCAGCTGCTGGGGCAGCTCACGCCCGTCCGCCGTGCGCAGCGCCTCCAGCCGCGCCCGTCGATCGCGCCGCAACGGGGCATAGCCCGAGATCCCTTGCGCCAGCAAAAGTCCCTTGATCCGATTGACATGCCGGATCCGCTCGTCGAGCAAGACCTCGCGCTCACGGCCGATCCGGCGGCGGTCCTCTTCCTCGGCGCAAGGGGCTACCACCATCGAGCACACCCGCGGTTCGCCCCGCTTGTAGGCCAGCAGCACCCGCAACAGCGCCTCACCGTCGATCTTGTCAGTCTTCGCCCGCCGCCGCCGGCGCGGCACCGCAACCGAGGCGGCATCCACCACATGGCTCTCGATCCCCTCCTGCTGCAGCACGCGGTGCAGCGAGAACCCGTCCAGCCCCGCCTCCTGGATCGTAATGATCGGATAGTTCTTGCCGGTGCGCGCAAACGCCTTGCGCTGCAGCTCCGCAAACTTCGCCAGCAGCGCCCCGAGATCTCCCGCCGCAACGCCGTGCTTCCAGCATTTTTTCGCCGTTGCCCGGCGACAGCGAAGTGATCAACCAAGTCGAACGGCTCAGTTCCAACGAAACAAAAATTGCGCCAAGATGCGTTCGGATAGCGGTCGGTTCAGTGTCAGCGATACGATCAGCGAGCAGCATCGTATGCTTTCAGGTCCAGCGGGGTTGAAGCAACCTCAGTCTGGACCGGACCTCGGGCCGCTATCCACTCCCCATGGAATTTTGCCTGCGCTCACGATATATACTCACAGCGCTGGCAGACCGGGCAGTAAAAGGTCGAGCGGCCGGTCTGCACGATGCGGCGGATCGTGCCGCGGCAGCCGGGCGTCGGGCATGCGCTTGCCTTCGCGGTCGTAGACGCGGAAATCGTGCTGGAAGTCGCCGAGCTCGCCGTCGGTGCGGCGATGGTCGCGCAGCGACGAGCCGCCGGCCTTGATCGCGTCGTTGAGCACCGCCTTGATGGCGTCGGCCAGCGCGTCGCGCGCGCTCGTTCGGCTCGGCCGCTTTTCGCGGCGATCGTCGCGGCGCGCCGCTTGGGCGACAGCCGCGCGCGATGCAGCGCCTCGCAGACATAGATATTGCCGAGCCCGGCGACCACCCGCTGGTCGCGTCAGCGCCGCCTTGAGCAGGTCTTCTTGCCGGCGCAGGCGGCCGCCAGCAGCGCGGCGCCGAATTCGTTGCCGAGCGGCTCCGGCCCGAGCGCACGCAGCAGCGGCTCGCGGTCGAGCTCGGCGCGCGGCACGAGCTTCATGAAGCCGAACCGGCGCGGATCGTTGAAGGTGACGTTGCGCGCCGGACGACATGTGGAAGACCACATGGTCGTGCGCGCGGTCGCTCCGAGCGCTCGTGATGAAACTCGCCCGGGCGTTCGCTCGCCGGCGCCGCGCTGCACGCGGAACGAGCCCGACATGCCGAGATGCATGATCAGCACGTCGCCGGAGGAGAGATCGGCGAGCAGATATTTGGCGCGCCGGCCGAGCCCGGTCGACGGTCTGGCCTTCAGCCGCTTCGCGAAATCCTTCGGAAACGGCCAGCGCAGATCGGGCCGGCGGGCCTCGACCTTGACGAAGCGCGCGCCCTCCATGGCCGGCTCAGGCCGCGGCGCACGGTTTCGACTTCGGGCAGTTCGGGCATGCGACAGGCGTTGTCGGCACACTTACGGTGCCCGAGCGCGCCCGCGAAGTCGGGCGATCGAAGGGCGTCGGCCCGTTATTGCCAGCATCCTTCGAGGCTCGGCCGCTGCGGCGCCTCGCATCAGGATGCCGGTCAGCCGACGCCGTGACATAGCGCCCGCGCAGCCGCCGCGCTATGGTGCTGGCGCAAAAGGAATATTCAGCCGACGCCCGCCCGGCGACCGGCCGCACACCCATTTCGGCTTCCGCCAGGTGCCGCTCGCCGACAAGCAGGCGCTGGTCGACGACGTCTTCCACAAGGTCGCGCGCCGCTACGACCTGATGAACGACCTGATGTCGGGCGGCCTGCACCGGGCCTGGAAGGACGCGCTCGTCACCGCCGTCAATCCCGCCGACGCAGCGACCGGCGCCGTTTCGCGCTGCTCGACGTCGCCGGCGGCACCGGCGACATCGCGATCCGCGTGGTCGCGGCCGGCGGCGCCGGCACGCGCGCGACCGTCGCTCGACATCAATGCCGAGATGCTCGAGGTCGGCCGCGAGCGCGCGATCGAGCGCGGGCTCGACGACGCGATCGCGTTCGTCGAGGGCAATGCCGAGGCGCTGCCGTTCCCGGACCGTCGCTTCGACGCCTGATACGATCGCGTTCGGCATCCGCAACGTGCCGCGCATCGAGCGCGGCGCTCGCGCGAAGCCTATCGGGTGCTCAAGCCCGGCGGGCGTTTCTGTGCCTGGAATTCTCCTCCGTCGATGTGCCCGGTCTCGACGCGCTCTACGACTTCTATTCGTTCAACGTCATTCCGGCGCTCGGGCGCGCGGTCGCGGGCGACGCCGAGGCCTATCGCTATCTGGTCGAATCGATCCGCCGCTTTCCCAAGCCCGAAGCCCTTCGCCGACGATGATCCGCGCGCGCCGGCTTCCGCCGCGTGTCGTATCCGGCGATGACCGGCGGCATCGTCGCGCTGCATTCCGGCTGGCGTTTAGTCTCGTCGGGCCGCGCGTGATCTCCGCCCTCGCCCACCTCCCTCGTCTCGCCCGCGCCGGTTTCGTGTTCGCGCGCGAGGGCGTGTTCGGCATGGTCGATACCGGCGCCGCTGCCGGCCGGCGCGCGCGCGGCGTTGCGGCTCGCGCGTCTGATCGAGCGGCCGACCGGGACGGCGCCGCGACGCGGCTGTCGGCCGCGCTGACCCGGCTCGGGCCGACCTATGTCAAGCTCGGCCAGTTCCTGGCGACGCGGCCGGACATCGTCGGCGCGGCGCTCGCGCGCGACCTCGAGACGCTGCAGGACAAGATGGCGCCGTTTCCGCAGGCCGAGGCGGAAGCCGCGGTCGAGAAGGCGTTCGGCCGGCCGCTCCGCAGGTTTTCGTCGAGTTCGGCCCGCCGGTCGCGGCCGCCTCGATCGCGCAGGTGCATCGCGCCGAGGTCGAGACGCCGGAGGGCCGCGGCCGGTCGCGGTCAAGGTGCTGCGGCCCGGCATCGAGCAGCGCTTCAAGCGCCGACCTCGATGCCTTCATTTCGCCGCCCGCAACGCCGAGCGGCAATCGCCGGAGGCGCAGCGGCTGCGCCTGATCGAGGTGGTGGAGACGCTGGCGCGGTCGGTCGCGATCGAGATGGATTTCCGGCTGGAAGCGGCGGCGCTCTCGGAGATGGGGGAGAATACTCGCGACGATCCCGATTTCCGCGTGCCGCCGGTCGACTGGGAGCGCACCGCGCGGGACGTGCTGACGCTGGAATGGGTCGACGGCGACGCCGCTGTCCGACCGCGCCGCGCTCGAGGCGAAAGGTTTCGATCTCGAGCAGCTCGGCCGCGCGGTGATCCAGACGTTCCTGCGCCACGCCCTGCGCGACGGCTTCTTCCATGCCGACATGCATCCCGGCAACCTGTTCGTCGACGACGGCGGGCGGCTGGTCGCGGTCGACTTCGGCATCATGGGCCGGCTCGGCCCCAAGGAGCGCCGGTTCCTGGCGGAGATTCTCTACGGCTTCATCACCCGCAACTATCACCGCACCGCCGAGGTGCACTTCGAAGCCGGCTACGTGCCGTCGCACCACTCGGTCGAAAGCTTCGCGCAGGCGATCCGCGCGATCGGCGAGCCGATCCACAGCCGTACCGCCGAAGACATCTCGATGGCTAAGCTTCTGACCCTGCTGTTCGAGGTCACCGGCCTGTTCGACATGCGCACCCGGCCGGAGCTGCTGCTGCTGCAGAAGACCATGGTGGTGGTCGAGGGCGTCGCGCGTTCGCTCGACCCCAAGCTCGACATGTGGAAGACCGCCGAGCCGGTAGTGCGCGAATGGGTCGAGCGCCACCTCGGGCCCGCCGGCGCGCTCGAAGGCGCCGCCGACGGAGCGTCGGAGGTCGGCCGCTTCATCGGCAGCGTGCCGGGCCTGCTGACCCGCGCCGCCACCCTGGTCGATCAACTCGATGCCATCACCCGCAACGGCTTGGTGCTGGCGCCCGAGACGGTGCGGGCGATCGGCGCCGCCGAGGCGCGGCGCAATCGCTGGATGACGATCGCGCTGTGGGTGATCGCCGGGCTGGTGGCCATCGCGGTGTGGAAGATGATTTGAGCGATCCTCAGGTGCCTGGACCTCTCATACCGGCGACGCCAATGGTCATCCTCCGCCGTCATCGTCCGCGAAGGCGGACGACCCAGATAGACACCGACGGTTCGGTGGCTGCTCGGGTTCCCCGCTTTCGCGGGGAATGGCGACCGCCAGAAAGTCCATTCCCTACCGCCGCTGGCTTCAGCTGAAGCGCTCCCACGCGGATTGACGCGAGATTCCCAGCGCGGCGCCGATCTGGGCCCAACTCACTTCGCGGGACCGAAGAACCTCAACCACTCGTTGGAGTTGATTGCCCCTGCCTTGCAGCGTGTCCTCGATCGCTTGAAGTCGCTCCAACAGATGTTCCGTCGGCAGCTCCTGGACGGACAGATGTTTCGAGCGGTCTGGAAAACGACTGGCGAGGCATTCGTTGCACAGCATTACGCACTCACTGCAGAACGCACTCACTGCAGATGAAAATCCCGGCAGGACCGGAAGATCAGCATCTTCACCTGGTCATGCGACTTGAAGCAGAACGAGCAGTACATTTTCTTCGTTTGCACGGAGCCGGCGGTCGCCGCCGCAGTCTCCGCAGTGTCTCGGGGCGGCCTCTGACATATCGACCTCCGCTGCGTCAGGACATTCCTGACTGTCAGGCACACCCTGACGAACAGGCTTGCCAGGGCATCGCTATTGATTGCATTGATTGCAGTGCAATCATGAGGTAGCGTCGAGTGGCTGAGCGGACGTGGGAAATGGCCAGCCTGACTATTCGTAAGCTCGACGAGGGCCTTAAGAAACTCCTGCGCCTGCGGGCGGCCAAACATGGCCGCTCGATGGAGGAGGAGGCGCGCCATCTGCTCCGGACCGCGGTCGACGCTCCCGTGAGCAAAGAGGTCGGGCTTGGTACGGCAATTCGCCAACGGTTCGCATCGCTGGGGGACTTCCAGCTCGAGCAGATGCCCCGAGGCCCGATGCGTTCGCCACCCAGGCTCGCTGCGGCGCGACTCTTATTGATCATCGGCGGGGGGATCGCGGCCTACAAATCGCTCGACCTCATCCGTCGGCTGCGCGAGCGCGGCCTCGCCGTGCGCGTGGTGATGACGCGCGCCGCGCAGGAATTCGTCACGCCGATGTCGGTCGGCGCGATCGCGGGCGAGCGGGCGTTCACCGACCTGTTCGACCAGGCGAGCGAGTTCGACGTCGGTCACATCCGGCTGGCGCGCGATACCGATCTCGTGGTAGTCGCGCCCGCCACTGCCGACCTGATGGCGAAGGCCGCGCAAGGCCTGGCCAACGACCTGGCTTCCACAGTGCTGCTCGCGACCGACAAGCCCGTGCTGATGGCGCCGGCCATGAACCCGCGGATGTGGGCGCATCCCGCGACCCGGCGCAACCTTGCGACGCTCGCTGCCGACGGCATCGCGTTCGTCGGACCGGGCGAGGGCGAAATGGCCGAAAGCGGCGAGCGCGGCCTCGGGCGCATGGCCGAGCCGCTGGAGATCGCGGCCGCGGCGGAGGCGATGCTGGTCGGCGGCGTCGATCGGCCGCTGCAGGGCAGGCGCGTGCTGGTGACCTCGGGGCCGACCCACGAGCAGATCGACCCGGTGCGCTACATCGCCAATCGCTCGTCCGGCAAGCAGGGTCACGCGATCGCGGCCGCCGCCGCCGCCGCCGGCGCCGACGTCGTCATGGTTTCGGGGCCCGTCTCGCAGCCCGATCCGGCTGGGGTGACGACCATCAAGGTCGTGAGCGCGCGCGACATGCTGGCGGCGGTCGAGCAGGCGCTGCCGGTGGACGTCGCGGTGTTCGCGGCGGCGGTCGCCGACTGGCGGGTCGATGCGGTCGAGGCCGGCAAGATCAAGAAGGACGGCGGCAAGCCGCCGACGCTGTCGCTGGTGGAGAATCCCGATATCCTGGCGACGGTGGCGCGCCGCAACGTCGACCGGCCGCGGTTGGTGGTAGGCTTCGCGGCGGAGACCGACCGTGTCATCGAGCACGCCAGGCAGAAGCTTGCCCGCAAGGGATGCGACTGGATCGTCGCCAACGACGTCTCGCCTCAATCCGGCGTCATGGGCGGCGACCGCAACACCGTGCACCTGGTGACGGCTGGCGGCGTGGAGTCGTGGCCGACCCAGTCGAAGGACGAGGTGGCGAGAAACCTGGTCACCCGCATCGCCGCGGCGCTGGGAGCGGGCTCGTGAGCGCGGCCCTATTTCGTACAGAGCTCACACGCGAGTCGTGTCCCGGACGCGGCGCAGCACCAGCGAAGCGCAGTGATGCGCCGCAGAACCGGGACCTTCACAAACGCGGGCACCTGCGAAGGTCCCGTATCTGCGGTGCACCGCTGCAGGGGCACCCCATCGCGCTTCGCGCGATGGGGACCCCGCGCGCTGCACCGCGTGCGGGACATCCATGACGGCGATCAACGTGCAGGTGACGCGGCTGCCGCATGGCGCCGATCTTCCCCTGCCCGCCTATCACAGCGCCCATGCGGCCGGGCTCGACCTGCACGCCGCCGTGCCGGCCGCAACCCCGATCGTGATTGCGCCGGGCTGCTGGGCGGCAATTCCGACCGGCATCGCGCTGGCGCTGCCGCCCGGCCACGAGGGCCAGGTGCGGCCGCGCTCGGGCCTCGCCGCCCGCCATGGCGTGACCGTGCTCAACGCCCCCGGCACGGTCGATGCCGACTACCGCGGCGAGGTTTTGGTGCTGCTGATCAATCACGGTGCGGCGCCGTTCACGGTCGAGCGCGGCGCCCGCATCGCCCAGCTCGTGGTCGCGCCGGTCGCGACCGCGCGGCTTGCCGAGACGACCTCGCTTGCCGGCACGTCGCGCGGCGAGGGCGGCTTCGGCTCGACCGGCGGGGAGGGACGCACGGCGCGTTGACATCGGCCGCCGCACCCTTGACGATGCCGCCATGCCAAGCCTGCGTTGCGCCCGCCAGAAATCCAAAACGTCCCGCTTCGGGGACCGGAGATCTTCTTTGGCGTAACGCAATCGCACGACGTTAAGGATCTCAACAGGCCCCGCCGGTTCGGACGGGGCCTTGTGCATTTCGGTCCCTCCCCTCCGGCCCAACCAATCGGGAGGAGACGACCATGGAACGACATGCCTCACGCCTTGAAGGACTCTGGCTTCCCCTCGTCACGCCATTCCGGGACGGACGGCTCGATGAAGCCTCGCTGCGAAGGCTGGTCGGACATTACGCCGGGCAGCCGCTCGACGGTTGGATCCTCGCCGCCACCACCGGCGAGGGGTTGACCCTCGACGACGACGAAACGGAGCGGCTCTGCCACGTCGTGGCGGCTGGCACACCGGATGGTCGCCCGATCTATCTCGGCCTGTCAGGCACCGACACCCGCAAAGTCTTGCACGCGCTCGACCGCACCGCGGGCTGGCCGATCCAGGGCTATCTCGTCGTCTGCCCCTATTACACGAGGCCGTCTCAAGAGGGCATGTATCGGCATTTCGCGATGCTCGCGGCGGCAACCGCACGGCCGATCATCGTCTACAACATCCCGTATCGGACCGGCGTCAATCTTGCGAACGAGATTCTGCTGCGGCTCGCCGAACTGCCAAACATCGTCGGTGTGAAGGATTGCTGCGCCGATCAGGCGCAATCCTTCGATCTCCTGCGCGCACGCCCGCCGGGCTTTGCCGTGCTCACCGGCGAGGATGCGTTGTTCTATGGTGCGCTGACACAGGGAGCGGACGGCGGGATCCTGGCGGCCGCGCACGTGGAAGCGCAGGCGTTCGCCGACGTGCGCAATCGCCTGCTCGCCGGCGATCAGCGCGGCGCACTCGAGGCCTGGAGGAGCCTTGTCGAGCTGCCTCGGCTGCTGTTTGCGGAGCCCAGCCCAGCGCCGATCAAGCACTGGCTGTGGCACAGCGGCCTGATCGACAGTCCGGAGGTCCGGCTGCCGATGACCGGCGTGAGCGAAGGCCTCGCGCGACGACTGGCGCAGAGGCGGCCCGCCGGGCGCTATCGCCGGCAGCGTAGGCGACGGAGCAATCCAGAAAGCGCGACAAGCCTGATCTGCTTTGCGTCCTGCTTGCAATGACACGGCCTCAGCCCAGGCCAAGACCCGCGAGGTTCTGGCGATAGCGCCGGCTGCCGAAGACGGTCTCGCCGGTGTCAAGTTCGACTTCAAAACTTCCGGATCCTCGGGTGGTGATCCGCTTGACCCGGCGCCCGTTGATCAGCCGCGTGCGATGCACCCGCACCAGCCCGAGCGGGACCAGCCGCTCCTCCTCGCCCGCGAGCGTGGCGCGGATCAGGTGGCGCTTGCCGCTCGCGAGAGAGTATTCGACGTAGTTGCCGGCGGACGCGACCCAGGCGATCTCGCGCGGGTCGATGCGGACGCTGGTCGTGCCGTCGCGCAGCCACAGCTCGCCGGGCGGCTGCGTATCGATCGCCCGCGCAGGCGGGCCGGCATCCGCGGCGTGGCCCGCCTGCCGACGCTCGGCGAGCCAGAAGACGCTGGCAATCAGGAAGTACGCGACGAGGTCCTTGCGCGCCTCATAGAACAGGTTCGCAGCGGAGAAATCGAACCGGTACGGGCCGGCGCCGATGAGCGCGTAGGCAAGCTTGCGCAAGCCCACCATGGCGAGGACGTGCGCGCCCGAGAACGCCAGCGCGAACGCGCCATGGATCGGCAGCAGCGCGATCGGATGCACCGGCCACCGCAACGACTTGCGCACCGCGTAGTGGATCGCCGGGACGAGTGCCAGGATGACGATGGCGCTCGAGGCCTCCCACACCCATGGCATCCACGACGAAAGGGGCGCGGCGCCGTGGCGCGCCAGATCGGCCGGGATCGAGGCGGCGTTGACCGCGCAGGTCGCCGCAACGCCGACCGCGACCGCGGCGTAGACGATCCAGGGCTTGATCGGCCCTGAAGCGTGGCTCGCCTGCGGTGCGGTCGTGTCGCTCGTCCCTGCCGCGATGCCGTTCGTCCCGGGGCCGACGCGTTGATCCCGGGACGACGCGGCGTCGTCCCGTGCCGTCTCGACGGAACGGCCCGCAGGCGTTTTTGTGGCGTCGTTTCTCGTCAGCATCGCTCAAAGGTCGCCACCATGATGAACCTTCCCGCGGACGCGCGCCGCCTCGATCTCGACTGGATCCGCATCGCCGCTTTCGGGCTTCTCATCCTTTACCACGTCGGCATGCTGTACGTGCCGTGGAACTTTCACGTGAAGAGCGCGCATCGCCTGGCCGAGATCGAGCCGCTGATGCTGGCGCTCAACCCGTGGCGACTGGCCCTGCTGTTCCTGGTATCCGGCGCCGCCAGCCGGCTCATGCTGGCGAAATGGCAACCCGGCGCATTCGCCGGAGCGCGCTCGGCGCGGCTGTTGCTGCCGCTCGCGTTCGGGATGCTCGTGATCGTGCCGCCGCAGTCCTACCTCGAAGTGGTGGAGAAATACGGCTACTCCGGGACGTTCACGGAGTTCTACCGGCAGCACTATCTCGCCTTCCATGCATTCGACCCCGGAAACGGCGAGCGCGCGGGTCTCCTGCTGCCGACCTGGAACCATCTGTGGTTCGTCGTCTACCTCTGGGTCTACACCCTGATCGTCGCCGCCGCCGCGCTCTCGCCCGGCTTCGTTGCACGTGCCGAGCGGGCGCTCGAGGTCATCCTTTCCGGCGCGCGACTGCTCGTCATCCCGGCGCTGATCCTCGCCGCCTTCCGCATATTGCTGTTTCCGCGGTTTCCATCGACCCATGCATTGCTCGACGATTGGTACAGTCATGCACTCTACTTCGCCGTGTTCGCATTCGGCTTCCTGGCCGCGCGCTCGCAACGCATCTGGGCCGATGTCGTGCGGCTGCGATGGCCGGCCCTGGTCGTCGGGCTCACCGCTTACGGCATCATCCTCGTCGTGCGCGGCTTGCCTGCCTCCGATGCAATCCGCCTCGCGCAGCGCCTGCTCTACGGTTTCGATCAATGGTGCCTGATCGTCGCGATCCTGGGCTTCGGCCGCTGCTGGCTGGCCGGCAAGGATGGACCGGTCCGGCGCTATCTCACCGACGCGGTGTTTGGCTATTACATCGTCCACCAGACCGTAATCATCATGCTGGCCTATTGGCTCAAGCCGTCGGGGTTGCCGGCATGGCTCGAGGCCTCGGCGATCATCGCCGGCACCGCGGTCGCCTGCGCGTTGACCTACGAGGTCGTACGGCGCGTCGGCTGGCTGCGTCCGCTGTTCGGCCTCCGCTCGTCGTTGCGGGGAGCGCCACGACGAAGCAGTCCAGATTCGCCGCGGCCGTCTGGATTGCTCCATGGGGATGTGCCGAGTTAAGGTCTCACACTTTGGGGTCACCTCTTTGTTCGAGCGAGGAGCACCTCTTCGTCCCGAGCGTGGAGTTTTGAAGATGGCGCGCGCAGATCGGGTCAAGGTCGGCCGCAGGGCGGCCGCGCAGCGGCTTGGCCTTGACGCGATCGAGCACGCATCAGGCTCCAGCGGTCGGGACGAAGAGCGGTTCATGATGCCAGGAGGACCATTTGCAGTTTTTCTACGATCGAGGTCGAGCCGGTTTCGCGATCAGGTTTGACGCCAGATCAAACTCACATTCGGTCGGCCGCAGGAGGCGTGCCGTACCAGGATTCCGCTTGCGGCGCGCGGCTCGAGAGGACGAAGCCATTCTTCGCTACGGCTTTTGAAGCCATGCAATCCATCGGTTCGTCCGCCCGGATCGGCGAGACTGATCGGGTCTCGGCGGATTGGTCATGGTCCTGTTGCTGCTCAACTGTGGGTGAGGTGGCTCGCCTGACGAGACGCCTGGCTTGCCGCCTAGGCAGCGCCCTTGAGCGCCGCACCTTCGATCACGACGCCGGCGGTGACATACTTCCACAAGGCGACCAGCAGCTTGCGCGCCAGTGCGACGATGGCGACCTTGCGATGGGCTTGCGCATGCAACCAGCGCGCCAGTGCCGACCCCGGTTGATGGCGCAGCCAGAGCCAGGCGAGCTGCACCAGCTTCTTGCGCAGTCGCGCATTGCCGGCCTTGGACACGCCTTGCTCATGCGCGACCGACCCGCTCTGCCACGGCGTCGCCGCCAGGCCCGCATAGGCGGCGATCTGCCGGCGGTTGGCAAAGCTGCGGTAAAAGCACTCGAACCAAAGCGCAGCCGCAAATTCCTCCCCGATCCCCTTCACCCCCAGCAGCATCGCCAGCGGATGCACCCGCGTGTTCTCGTCCACGCTCTGGCTCAACCTCGCCAGCATCGCGTCCCGCTCCGCCTCGACCGCCTTGATCTGCACAAGCAGCAGCTCGAGCCGGTGAGCTCGCGGCCGATCTGCGCCCTCAGCTGCTGGGGCAGCTCACGCCCGTCCGCCGTGCGCAGCGCCTCCAGCCGCGCCCGTCGATCGCGCCGCAACGGGGCATAGCCCGAGATCCCTTGCGCCAGCAAAAGTCCCTTGATCCGGTTGACATGCCGGATCCGCTCGTCGAGCAAGACCTCGCGCTCACGGCCGATCCGGCGGCGGTCCTCTTCCTCGGCGCAAGGGGCTACCACCATCGAGCACACCGCGGTTCGCCCCGCTTGTAGGCCAGCAGCACCCGCAACAGCGCCTCACCGTCGATCTTGTCAGTCTTCGCCCGCCGCCGCCGGCGCGGCACCGCAACCGAGGCGGCGTCCACCACATGGCTCTCGATCCCCTCCTGCTGCAGCACGCGGTGCAGCGAGAACCCGTCCAGCCCCGCCTCCTGGATCGTAATGATCGGATAGTTCTTGCCGGTGCGCGCAAACGCCTTGCGCTGCAGCTCCGCAAACTTCGCCAGCAGCGCCCCGAGATCTCCCGCCGCAACGCCGTGCTTCGACATCTTTTCGCCGTTGCCCGGCGACAGCGAAGTGATCAACCAAGTCGAACGGCTCAGTTCCAACGAAACAAAAATTGCGCCAAGATGCGTTCGGATAGCGGTCGGTTCAGTGTCAGCGATACGATCAGCGAGCAGCATCGGTCGTCCTCCAGGTTGAGTGGGTTGAAGCAACCTCAGTCTGGACCTGGACTGCCGTCGGGTCGCGATGACCGGTAGATGCGAGATCTGACCATCCATACTTACGCCGGCGGAAGCATTTGACCTGAAATGAGGTTTCACGTAGCCCACGCGCCGGGATGCTGCGAGAGCCTCAGACGATGTCCGCCCCGGTCGGAAAAACCGAACCTGCGCAAGGGGATGCCGTGGCCGGCGACGGGCGTGCACCGAAGCCGGTCAACATCGCGCTCGGGGTCGAGCGGATCGGCCTTGTTCCGTTGCGTTTTCCGCTGCTGGCGGCGCTGCGTCGTCGCGCTGCTGGCGATTGCGGCGGCGTTCGGGGTCGCGCGCCTGAAGGTCGACGATTCGCTCAGCCAGCTGTTCCGCTCCGACACCCCCGAATTCAGGCAGTACGAGGAAGTGACGCGCCGCTTCCCGTCGAGCGAATTCGACGTGCTCATGGTGGTCGAAGGCAAGTCGCTGCTCGACGCGCGACTCGCTCGAGCGCATGCGCGACCTCGTCACCGACGTCCAGCTCATCGACGGCGTGCGCGGCGTGATCTCGCTGTTCTCGGCGCGGCAGCCGCCTGAGGGCGACCGCCTGCCGGCGGCGCTGTTTCCCGAGGAGCTGCCGCAAGGGCGCCGAATACGACCAGCTGATCGAGCGGGTGAAGGCGAACGAGATCATGCGCGGCAAGCTGCTGTCGGAGGACGGCGAGCTGGCGCTGGTCGTGCTGGCGCTCGACCCGGAGGTGGTGGAGAGCCGCGGCCTCAACGAGACGGTCGGCGAGATCCGCAAGCTGATGGCGGAAGCGTTCGACGGCACCGACGTGCGCGCGCAGCTCTCGGGCGTGCCGGTGATGCAGCTCGAGATCCGCAACGCGGTCGAGCGCGACCGGCTGGTCTACAACGCCATCGGCTTCATCGCCGGATGCGCCATCGCCATCCTGTTCTTCCGCCGCGTGTCGTTCATGATCATCGCGGCGGCGCCGCCGCTGCTCGCGATCCTGCTGTCGCTCGGCGCGCTCGGCTGGCTCGATTTCCGCCTCAACATGTTCCTCAACGTGATGACGCCGCTGATCATGGTGATCAGCTTCGCGGATTCGATGCAGCTCACCTTCGCGGCGCGCGACCGGCTGATCGCCGGCGAAAGCAAGTACGAAGCGTTTCGCAATGCGGTGCTGGTGGTCGGGCCGGCCTGCGTGCTCACCCATGGCACCGCCGGCCTGTCGTTCGTCGCCTTGCAGTTCTCCAGTTCCGACCTGATCCGCACCTTTGGGGAAGCCGGCCTGCTGGCGACCGCCATCGCGCTCGTCGCGGTGCTGGCGCTGGTGCCGGTGCTCGGCGTGCTGCTGGTGCGCAGGGAACAGGTGTTCGCCGAGAGGGTCAGGCGCGGCGACATGGGCGTCGAATGCGCTGCGCCGGTTCTGCTTCTGGATCGCGGTGCGCATGGTGAGCCGCCCCGGCCTCTACAGCCTCATCAGCCTGACGGTGGTCGGCGGTCTGGCGTTGATCTACGCCAATCTCGAGCCGCGCTATCGACTCGCCGACCAGGTCCCGGACAAGCAGCAGGCAGTCGAGGCGAGCGGTCGCCTCGACGCCAAGCTCACCGGCGCCAATCCGATCGACGTCCTGATCGAGTTCCCCAAGGGTGCCTCGCTCTATGCGCCGGAGACCCTGGCCACCATCGCGGACGTACATGCGACGGTGGAGAAGCAGGCCGGCGTCGGCAATGTGTGGTCGCTCGAGACGCTGCGGCGCTGGCTCGCCGAGAAGGCCGGCAAGCCGGACGTTGCCACGCTCAAACAGTATGTCGACATCCTGCCGGAGCACCTGACTCGCCGCTTCATCTCCGCCGAGCAGGACGCCGTGGTCGTCAGCGGACGCATTCCCGACGTCGACGCCAGCCAGCTGTTGCCGGTGATCCATGAACTCGAAAAAGCCATGGACGGTGTGCGCGCCAAGCACCCGGGCTACCGCATATCGGTGACCGGCCTCTCGGCGATCGCGGCGCGCAACAGCGCCGACATGATCGGGAAGCTCAACCTCGCGCTCACCGCCGAGTTCATCCTGGTCGCCGCCTTCATCGGGTTGGCATTCCGTTCATTCGTGGTGATGCTGGTGAGCATCCTGCCGGGCATTTTTCCGGTGGTCGTCTCCGGCACGCTGCTGTGGGCGATGGGACAGGGCCTGCAGTTTGCCAGCGTGGTCGCGCTCACGGTGTCGTTCGGGCTCGGCTTGAGCGCGACGATCCACTTCCTCAACCGGCTGCGGCTCGAGGTCGAAACCGGGACAAGACCCGGCGATTGCGGTCGAACGCGCGACCGTGCTGGTCGGTCCGGCGTTGATCCTGACCTCGGTGGTGCTGGCATGCGGGCTCGCCGTGACGGTGTTCTCGGACCTGCCCTCGCTGCGGCTGTTCGGCTGGCTGTCGGCGTTCTCGATGATCGCCGCGCTGGTCGCGGATCTTTTGATCCTGCGCCCGACCGCGATGTACCTGTTCTCGCTGGCGCGGCGCAAACGCCGCGCGTAGGGCGGCGTTTGGCTCTTGCTCACGGCGCTCAGTTGAGAAACCGTGCGCGAGCTCAAAGGTAGAGGTCATGGCGGAGGAGCGGACGATTGACGCGGCTGCGCCGACAGGCGCGCAGAGCATCGAGCGTGCGTTCAGCGTATTGCGGGTGGTCGCCGCACACCGGGACAAGGGCGCACGGCTGACCGATATCGTGGCCGCAATAGGCGTTTCGAAACCGACCGTGCGACGCATCCTCGCCGCGATGATCCGGGAACGGGCGATCGAGCAGGATCCAGTTTCGCGGGTCTATTTCCTCGGCCAGGAGATGTACGTTTTCGGAACGGTCGCCGCCGACCGGTACGGCATCCACAAGATCGCCGTTCCTTCCTTGGTGCGTCTTGCGCAGGTTTCCGAAGACACCGTCTTCCTGTCGGTCCCGAGCGGCAGCGAGTTGGTTTGCCTGCACTGCGAGGAAGGCGCGTTCCCGATCCGCAGCCATGCACTCTCGGTCGGCCGGCGCCATCCGCTTGGCGTCGGTGCCGGCAGCCTGGCGCTGCTGTCCGCGATGCCTGATCACGAAGTCGACCGGATCATCGCCGCCAATGCGAAAGTCTGCGCCGACAAGTACGCGATCTTCACGCCGAAATTGCTGCGCGAGCTGGTCGAGCGCACGAGGCAGACCGGCTACGC
The DNA here is from genome assembly GCA_963788095.1 of uncultured Alphaproteobacteria bacterium. Classification (GTDB taxonomy): domain Bacteria; phylum Pseudomonadota; class Alphaproteobacteria; order Rhizobiales; family Xanthobacteraceae; genus CAVTXS01. The sequence goes on from CAWBFP010000023.1 coordinate 247,952, forward strand.
GCTGATCGAGGCGCTGGTCGTGCCGGGCTCGTACGGCATTGGTGTCGCGGTGCCGGACGACCGGGGTCACCCGCTGGCGGCTTTAAGCATTGCCGCAATCGCCAGCCGAATGACGCCTGAACGTCAGCGAGAGCTGGTGGCGGCGATGTACGCGGAGCGGGATCGCCTTTGCGCCGCCATCGCGCGCGCGCAAAGTCTCGAGCGCCACGAGCCCGAGCGGCGGATGGTCAAAGGATCTGGCAGGGCCTTAGGCACAAATCGGGTGAAGGCCGTCGGACAGGGCGTCCGCCGCGCATAGCGGCGGGTCCGCCGACCCCTCGCGTCATCCGGCAATTCGAGCGCTCACTCCGCCATCAACCGCAAGACAGACCCCGGTTATGTACTGCGCGTCATCCGAGGCGAGGAAGATGGCGGCCTTGGCGATATCCCAAGCCATCCCCATGCGCCCCATCGGCGTGAGTTTGTTGCGCTCGCGGATCATCTCGTCGCTGCTCGCGTACTGGCCCGCGATCTGGCTATGGATCAAAGGCGTGTCGATGAAGCCGGGCATGATGGCGTTGGCCCGAATCCCTTGCGCCGCGTATTGCAGAGCGATCGCCACGGTCGCCTGGTTCACGCCGGCCTTGGCGGCGTAGTAGGCGAAGTACGGATATCCCGTGTACCGGATGGCCGCGAGGGATGAGACGTTGACGATTGCGCCGCTCACTTGTCGGCTCATGATCGGCAGCACATGCTTGCAGGTCAGATAGACGCTGGTGAGATTGACGTCGATCGCCGTGCGCCAGCCTTCCTCCGTCAGCTCAACCGGGCCGCCCATGCTGGCGGCGCCCACATTGTTGTGAAGCACATCGATGCGACCAAACTCCGCGATTGCCGCATCGACAGCGCGCTTGACGCTCTCGGAGCTCGTCACGTCGGCGGCGAGCGTCAAGCATTTTCCGCCTTCGCCTTCGATGACGTGACCGGTCTCCTCTGCCGCTGCGAGCTTCAGGTCCACCGCGACGACGCGCGCCCCCTCGCGCGCAAACTCAACGGCTGCTGCCTTTCCGTTGCCCCAACCAGGGCCGGAAGATCCTGCGCCGAACACGAGCGCGACCTTATCCTGCAAGCGCTTGGTCATGCCGACCATTCCTCTCCAGCGACGACGACGTGCGGGCATATTCCACTATATGGACCGCCGCGAAAGTATAGTTGGTATATTTCCTTATGACCGCACATAATGATTGACAATTAACGCTTCATCGATATTTGTATCCGCGCGGCTCCAGTAACAACAAGAGGTCCGCTTGATGGACCCATTAAGGTCCATATCATGGACCCACGAAGGCTTTGCAAAAGCGTGGCGTCCGCGGAACCTCGGGAGGTTTACATGATCCTGTCTCGTCGTCGCCTGCTCGCCGCCGGCTCAACCGCCGTCGTCGGCGGGGTCCTGGGAGCTCCGTTCATCGCGCGCGCCCAGCAGGCGGAGTTCACCTACAAGTACGCCAACAACTTGCCGCTTACGCACCCGATGAACATTCGGGCGCGGGAGATGGTGGACGCCATCAAGAGGGAGACAAATGGTCGAGTCGAGATCAACATCTTCCCGTCGGGTCAGTTGGGGTCTGACACCGACACCCTGAGCCAGTTGCGCTCAGGCGGCGTCGAGTTCTTCACGTTATCCGGCTTGATCCTTTCCACGCTGGTACCCGCCGCATCGATCAACGGGATCGGCTTTGCCTTCCCGGATTACGGCAGCGTCTGGAAGGCGATGGACGGGGATCTCGGCGCCTACGTGCGCCAGCAGATCGCCCGGCCGGGGCTCATCGCCATGGAGAAGATCTGGGACAACGGCTTCCGCCAGACGACGTCCTCGACCAAGCCGATCAACACCCCCGACGACCTGCGCGGATTCAAGATCCGGGTCCCGGTGTCGCCGTTATGGACCTCCATGTACAAGGCGTTCGAGGCGGCACCCGCTTCGATCAACGCGAGCGAGATGTACACTGCCCTGCAGACGAAGATCGTCGACGGCCAGGAAAACCCGCTCGCGATCATCGCGACTTTCAAGCTTTTCGAAATCCAGAAGTATTGCTCGCTGACCAACCACATGTGGGACGGCTTCTGGTTTCTGGCCAACCGCCGGGCCTGGGAGCGAATTCCGCAGGATGTGCGCACCGTCGTTGCAAAGCACATCAATGCGGCCGCCGAAAAGGAACGCGAGGACGTGGCCAAGTTGAACGCCTCGCTCCAGGAGGAGCTCGCCGGAAAGGGCATGGTGTTCAACCAGCCCGACCCCGCGCCGTTCCGCGACAAGCTGCGCAAGGCCGGGTTCTATGCCGAGTGGAAGGGCAAGTACGGCGACGAAGCCTGGGCCAACCTCGAGAAGTTCACCGGAAAGCTCACCTAAGCCGCTCAGTTCGCCGATCGATTGCGCTGGAACGAAAGGAGACCCGGCAACCGGCGATCGCCGGACTGTTCGGGAAAGGCCGCATGACTTCTTCGACCGATGCAATCCCGGCACCGCTTTCCTTCAATGCCGAGGCCGAGGAGGTTCATGTCGGCTCCCGGCTGTTGCGGCCGGTCGAAGCCGTCTCGGCAGGATTGTTGCTCGCTCTCGTGCTGCTGTTGCTGGCGGGCGTGATCTCTCGTTACGTCTTTTCACTGCCGATCGTGTGGATCGACGAGGTTGCATCGATCTCCTTCCTCTGGCTCGCGATGCTCGGAGCGGCGATCGCGCTCGATCGCAATGAGCATCTGCGGCTGACGCTGTTCCTGCATATGCTGCCAAAGCGGTTGCAGCAATTCATCGATGCTCTCGCTCCGCTGGTCGTTGCCGCATTCCTGCTTGCCCTGATCGTTCCCGCCTTCGATTACGCGTGGGAAGAGTGGTTCATCATTTCGCCCGCGCTCAACATTCCAAACACGTTCCGCGTCGCCGCTATTCCGTTCGGCATGGCGATGATGCTGGCCATCGTGGTCGTGTACGCGGTGCGGACGGCCGAGCGACGCGACCTGCTGCTTGCGGCCGTTCTGATCGCGGCGGTCGCGGCGGTCCTGTGGTTTTTTTCGCCCGCGCTGGTCAAAGCCGGCAACATCAAGCTTGTGCTGTTCTTGGTGGTGTTCGTGGTCGTGGCCCTGGTCGCGGGCGTGCCCATCGCGTTCTGTTTCGGCATCGGCACGGTGAGCTACCTTGCCTTCGCGACCCAAGCGCCGACGCTCGTGATGATCGGGCGCATGGATGAAGGGATGTCCGCCCTCATCCTGCTGTCGGTACCGATCTTCGTGCTGCTCGGCTGCATTCTCGACGCTACCGGCATGGGTAAGGCCATCGTCGACTTCCTCGCCTCGATTCTCGGCCACATCCGCGCGGGCATGTCTTACGTCCTGCTTGGCTCGTTATTCATCGTGTCCGGCATCTCGGGTTCCAAGGTCTCCGACATGGCGACCGTGGCGCCGGCACTTTTCCCCGAGATGAAGCGACGCGGTCATTCGCCCAAGGAGATGATCGCGCTGCTGGCGACCGGCGCGGCCATGGCCGACACCGTGCCGCCCAGCATCGTGCTGATCGTGCTCGGGGCGGCCGCCGGCGTCTCCATCGCGGGCCTGTTCACGGCCGGCATCACGGTGGCGATGGTGCTGCTCGTCGCGCTGGCCATTTTGGCGCGGTGGAACAGTCGTCATGAGAATCTGGAGGGCGTGCGCCGGGCGCCCGCTGCCCTGATCGGACGCACGCTGCTGGTCGCGGCGCCGGCGCTGGTCCTGCCGTTTCTCATCCGGAGTGCGGTAACGGGCGGGGTCGCAACCGCGACCGAGGTCTCGACCATCGCCGTGCTCTACTCCCTGTTCACCGGGATCGTTCTCTACGGCGGCCTCGGCTGGCGCAAGCTCTACCAAATGTTCGTCGAGACGGCGGCGCTCACCGGGGCGATCCTGATGATCCTGGGCACTGCGCTCGCGATGGCTTGGGCGATTACGCAGGCGGGAGTGGCGCAAGGTATTGCCACCTTCATGACGGGGCTGCCCGGAGGCTGGGTCAGCTTCATGGGCCTCACGATCGTCGTGTTCCTCCTTCTCGGCTGCATTCTCGAGGGCCTGCCGGCGATCGTGCTGATGGCGCCGCTGATGTTCCCCATCGCCAAGACCCTCGGCATCAACGACATCCATTACTCGATGGTCGTGGTGACGGCGATGAACATCGGGCTGATGGCTCCGCCGATCGGCGTCGGCTTCTACCTCGCCTGCAGGATCGGGAATGTCCCGCCCGACGAGGCGATCGGGGCGATCTGGCCCTACCTCGTCGCCCTGCTCGCCGGCCTCGTCGTGATCGCGGCCGTCCCGTGGATCTCGACCGGGTTCCTGTAACGGCGATGAAGCGGCGATCCTTGCGGCACTTGGACGACCTGAGACCTTTTCGAACGCTGGAGGCACAGTCATGGCATGCGGTTGCATCGTCGGTTGGGCGCACACGCCCTTCGGCAAGTTGGATGATCCCGACGTCGAGAGCCTGATGGCCCGGGTCTCGGGCGAAGCGCTGGCTCATGCCGGCGTCGGCACCGACCAGGTCGACGGCATCTATGTGGGTGTCATGAACAGCGGGTTCTCGAAGCAGGGCTTCGAGGGCGCGCAGGTGGCGCTTGCGCATCCTGATCTCGCCCATGTGCCTGCCACCCACCTCGAGAATGCCTGCGCGACGGGATCGGCGGCGCTCTACGGCGCGCTCGACTTCATCGAGAGCGGGCGCGGCAAGGTCGCGCTGGTGGTCGGCGCCGAGAAGATGACGGCGACGCCGCTGGCGGAGACCAGCGACATTCTGCTCAGCGCCTCCTATCGCAAGGAGGAAGCGAACATCGACGGCGGCTTTGCGGGGGTGTTCAGCCGCATCGCGGCCAATTACTTCCAGCGTTACGGCAACCGCAGCGAGGAGCTCGCGCGCATCGCCGCCAAGAACCACCGCAATGGCGTGCGCAATCCCTACGCGCAGATGCGGCGCGACTTCGGGTTCGAGTTCTGCAATGCCGTGTCGGACAAGAATCCGTACGTCGCGGCCCCGCTTCGGCGCACCGACTGCTCGCTGATCTCGGACGGGGCCGCCGCGCTCGTGGTCGCGGACGAGGCGACGGCGGAATCGCTGCAGCGGGCGATCGCATTCCGCGCCCGGGTCCACGTCAACGACTTCCTTCCGCTCTCACGCCGCGATCCGACCGCGTTCGAGGGCGCACGCCGCGCCTGGGCGAAGGCGCGCGAGACCGCCGGCATCTCGCTCGACGATCTCGACTTCGTGGAGACCCACGACTGCTTCACGATCGCGGAGCTGATCGAATACGAGGCGATGGGGCTGGCGGCGCCGGGCGAAGGCTACCGCGTCGTGCGCGACGGCATTGCCGAGAAGGACGGCAAGCTCCCGGTCAATGTGTCCGGCGGGCTGAAGTCGAAGGGGCACCCGATCGGCGCGACCGGCACCTCGATGCACGTGATGGCCTGCCTCCAACTCATGAGCGAGGGCGGCGACATGCAGGTCGAGGGCGCCAAGCTCGGTGGCGTCTTCAACATGGGCGGCGCAGCTGTCGCCAATTACGTTTCGATCCTGGAGCGCCGCAAATGACGACGTCGGGCATCGCCCCCGCAGGAGGCGTCGCGCCGGTATCGAAGCGGGTGATGAACCTTTCGCATTTCCTGCGTCAGGCGGCGCGCCGTCACGGCAACGAGATCGGGTTCGTATGGGGTGACGCGACCTGGACCTGGGCCGAGCTCGATCGCCGCGTCGATGCCATGACGGCCGCGCTCGCCGAGCGCGGCGTGAACAAGGGCGACCGGGTTCTGGTGCAGTCGAAGAACTGCAACCAGCTGTTCGAGTCGATGTTCGCGTGTTTTCGCCTCGGCGCGGTGTGGGTGCCTACCAACTTCCGGCAAACTCCGGGCGAGGTTGCCTATCTGGGCGAAGCCAGCGGCGCCTCGGCGATGATCTGCCACAGCGATTTCCCCGAGCACGCGAGCGCCGCGCGAGCCGCCGTTCCGGACATCCGGTTCGTCGTCGCGATCGGAAACTCGGACTTTGGCGAAGACTATGACGCCTTGGTCGCCCGCCATCTCGGAGACGCGCCGGCGGTCGCGCCCGTCGAGCACGATGATCCGTGCTGGTTCTTCTTCACCTCCGGCACCACCGGGCGACCCAAGGCCGCCGTGCTCACCCACGGGCAGATGGCGTTCGTGATGACGAACCACCTGTGCGACCTGATGCCCGGCACGACCAACGCCGATGCCTCGCTGGTGGTCGCGCCGCTGTCGCACGGAGCCGGCATTCACCAGCTTGCGCAGGCGGCGCGCGCGGCAAAAACCGTGCTGCTTGCAAGCGATCGGTTCGACATCGACGAGGCATGGCGGCTGGTCGAGCGGTGGCGCATCACCAACATGTTCACCGTTCCCACCATCGTAAAAATGCTGACCGAGCACCCTTCGGTGGACGCTCACGACCACTCCTCGCTGCGCTACGTCATCTATGCCGGCGCGCCGATGTACCGCGAGGATCAGAAGCACGCACTCAGGAAGCTTGGCAAAGTGATGGTGCAGTACTTTGGGCTCGGCGAGGTCACCGGCAACATTACGGTGCTGCCGCCCGCGCTGCATGACCCGGAGGATGGTCCCGGCGTGAAGGTCGGCACCTGCGGCTATGAGCGCACGGGGATGCAGGTCTCGATCCAGGACGACGCCGGCCGCGAGCTTAAGCCGTTTGAGACCGGCGAGATCTGCGTCTGCGGTCCGGCGGTGTTCGCCGGGTATTACGACAATCCGGATGCCAACGCGAAGGCGTTTCGTGCCGGTTGGTTTCGCACCGGAGACCTTGGGCACATGGATGCCGAGGGCTTCCTCTACATCACCGGCCGAGCGTCGGATATGTACATCTCCGGCGGCTCGAACGTTTACCCCCGCGAGATCGAGGAGAAGATGCTGACGCACCCGGCGATTGCCGAAGTCGCTATCCTCGGTGTTCCGGACAAGACCTGGGGCGAGGTTGGCGTTGCGGTCTGCGTTCTGCGGCCTGACGCGCGGCTCAACGAGCAGGAGCTCCTGGCTTGGATGGAGGGCAAGGTGTCCCGCTACAAGCTCCCCAAGCGGGTGCTCTTCTGGCAGGCGTTGCCCAAGTCCGGTTACGGCAAGATCACGAAAAAACTGATGCGCGAGGAGTTGGAGGCGCGCGGCATCCTGCCGCTCGACAAGCCGAGGCAGGCTTCCGCTTAAGCCACGCCAGGCAGCGCGCAACCATTCCGTCATTTCGAGCGCTGACGTTGAAGCGCTCGTCGCTGGAGACAAGGAATGCATACGAACGGGACCGTGTTCGTGACCGGCGGGGCTTCAGGCATCGGGCTCGCCATCGTGCGCGCCCTCCTGGACGAAGGCCGCCGCGTGGTCGTTTCCGACCTGGCGCAGGGCAACCTCGACCAAACCCGTCAAGAGCTCGGCCGCGACGCGGAACGGATTCGGTTCGAAGCGCTCGACGTCACGGACGAGGAGGGTGTGAGCCGCGCGATCGCCCGGTGCGATGCGGAATTTGGCCCGCTGATAGGACTCGTCAACTCAGCCGGTATCGGTGCCGACGTGGCGTCCTTGGAGACCAGCACAGGCCTCTTCCGCAAGATGGTCGAGGTCAATCTCATCGGCAGCTTCGTGGCGTCGCGCGAGGCCGCCCAGCGCATGCGGGCGCGCGCCAGCGGGTCGATCGTCAACATCGCTTCGGTATCGGGGGTGCGCGGCAATTCCGGACGGGTGGCCTACGGCTCCTCGAAAGCCGCGGTGATCCACATGACCAAGGTGATGGCGGTCGAGTTGGGGCCGTCGGGCATTCGGGTCAATGCGATCGCTCCCGGACCGGTCGAGACTCCGTTGGTCAAGGAAGTGCATACCGATCAGGCGCGAGCCGCGTGGATGCGCACGGTCCCGCAGCGCCGCTACGGCACCCCGGACGAGCTTGCGGGGGCCGCGACCTTTCTGCTCGACGACAACAAGTCGAGCTACATCACGGGGCAGACGATCTGCGTCGACGGCGGCTTCACCGCGGCCGGGATCATGGCCGGGAGCGCTTGACGATGCCGACCTCTAGCCGGGGGATGGGGTGATGGGAGCTATTGTCGTTTCGGCCCGGCGCACGTTGCAACCCGGCCCGCCGCGGGCCGATCGCGTCGCGGTCGCGGCTGCGCCGCGTCCCCGGCGCGCGCTGGTCTGGCTGCCGGAAGGCCAGACGCTGCATGATGCCTTGGTATCCGCCTTCGCTCGCTTTGGCGTTCGCTCCGGAATTCTTCAGCTTCTGGGCGGCGAGCTGTCCTCGGCGGTCTATCACGTCGCCGGTCCGAGGGACGACAGCGTCCGAGCCGCCGAGTATGGGCCACCCGTCCGGATCGAGGGCGGCGCGCGCGTAATGCGCGCGACCGGCTCCTATGGCGAAGATCTGTCCGGCCTGCCTTTGCTCCACATTCACGGCGTGCTGGCGGAGCGAACCGGACAGGCCCACGGCGGCCACATCTCGCCGACCATGTGCGTGGTCGGTCCCGGCGGCGTGCGCGCGATCCTCATGCTCACCGTCGGGTTCAAGCAGGTCGTCGATCGCGAGACTCGTTTCTCCCTGTTCTTCCCGTATTCGGAGGCGACGGCTCATGCCGCAATCCACCATTCTGGAAATTAACACCGGTCGCGTCGCCAGCGTGCGCGTCGCGCCCAACGAGGACCTGCTTGAAGCGCTGGATCAGGCGGCAGCCCAGCTCGGGTTCCGCCGGGCTCTGGTGAGGAGCGGCCTCGGCAGTCTGATCGATGCGACCATTGCCGGCGCTGACGGCAAGCCGCGCCGGATCCAGGGACCCGCGGTCGAGCTTCTGTCGCTTTCCGGGGAGATCTCTCTCGATGAAGGCGGCGTCGAGCCGGCCGGGGTTTCCGGCGTTGTCGGTGATCCGACCGGCGCGGTGTGGGCGGGACGGTTCGTCCGCGGGCTCAATCCGGTCTGCGTGACGATTGAGGCCGTTCTCGAAGAGCTTTTGGTAGCTCCGGAGGAAGACTGGCGAAAGCCCTTCTGATCCGAAACGCGCCGCTGCCCGATCGCTATTCCTTGCCGCGCCGCAGGACGAAGTTTTGGCGTCAGCGCGACCCGCGCCGCAGCGTGATCGAGACTTCCGACACCTCGCTCCCCGGCGACTGGATGGTGACCGACTGCTGGTTGCCCTTGGTCACGACCGAGAGGTTGGCCGAGACCGCCGCGCTGCTCGCTTGCGCCTGGATCGTGCCGCCGCTGATGCGGCCGGAGATGCTTCCCACCACGCTGCGGGTCGTCTCGTTCCAGGTACCCGAAATGGTGCCGCCCTGATGCGCCACCGTAGTCTGCAGCTCGAACTTGTAGCTGTCGCTGGCGCAGCGCAGGTCTTGCGACAACAACCGGCCGGCCTCGGTGACCTGGTAAGACGCGCGGCACCGGATGCGCTCATTGGTCCCGTTCGACATGCTGATGGTGCCGGTGCCCGACCACGATCCCTCGAAGTCCTCGAACGGGCCCGCCGCCGCCTGGGCGCTGCCTTGTGGATGACCGGGCGAACCGGTGAGAACGAGCGCAGCGGCAACCGCTGCCGCCTTGAATGCGTGCACGAACGATCTCGTCGACAGCGATGACATGGAAATTGTGTCCCGGTTGTCCTGCTTGATTGCCTCGAAATGCCCCGAGGCCGATGGTGCGGGATATGTAGAGGGTCTTCATTTCGGCAACAAGTCGTCAGCTAGCGGCTTGTATTTCTTGGCTAAACCGGCGCGGGCGCGGCGCCGCCTACCGTAGGATGCGCGCGAGGCGCACCGCGCGCACGCTGAGCCTCGGCGCCGCGCGTGCGCACACGTCGCTAAAATGCTTAGCGCGAGCCCGGCTTGACCTCGACCCCAGCCCACTGCTCGACCGGTCGCACGATGCGGGTGATATCGGCCTCTCCCCCCTCGCTCGCCTTGGCGACTGCCAAGAGCTGGCGCACCGCGTTGCCTACCATCATCGGAACGCCCAGCCGCTCGCCCTCTTCGAGACACAGTCGAACATCCTTGTAGAGCAGCTCAGTCGCGAACCCGAAATCGAACTTCCGCGGCAATACGCAACGCGGAAACTTGTCCTGTGTCGCGGTGTTGCGGCCGCTGCCGGAATTGATGACGTCGAGCATCAGTGCCGGATCGAGTCCGGCCTTCACCCCCATGACCAGCGCCTCGGAGGTGATCGCGATCGCGGTCGCCGACAATAGGTTGTTGGCAAGCTTCATTATCTGGCCCATGCCGGGTCGTTCGCCGACCCAAAACACCTTGCCGATGGGCGCGAGGATCGGTTCGAGCTCGGCCGACAATCGCTTCGGACCCGAGACCATCACCGCGAGCGTGCCCTTCTCGGCGCCGGCGGGCCCGCCGCTCACCGGAGCATCGACCGCCACAATGCCGCGCTCGGCCAGCGCCTGCGCCACCTCGGCTGCGATCTTGGGGCCGGTGGTCGACAGGTCGACGAAAGTCTTGACCTTCGATCCCGCAATCACGCCGTCGTCCGCGAGCGCGACCTGCTTGACGATATCGGGCGTGGGTAGGCTCACCAGCACGGTTTCCGCCTGCGAGGCGACGTCGGCGGCCGAATGCGCCGCCAGCGCGCCGTGGGCGGTCGCCTGCTGCAGCGCGCGCGCATCGACGTCGTAGACGACCAGCCGCTGGCCGGCCGCCATCATGCGCGCCGACATGTGCCGCCCCATGCGGCCGACGCCGATGAACCCGATGGCCTTGTCGCTCATGATGCTCCCTCAACTGCCTCCAACGTCATTGCCTAAGAGCGTAAGCGACGAGGCAATCCAGGTCGACACCGCCGTTACTGGATTGCTCACATGGGGATGTGCCAAGTCAAGGTCTCACACTTTGGGGTCACCTCTTTGTTCGAGCGAGGAGCACCTCTTCGTCCCGAGCGTGGAGTTTTGAAGATGGCGCGCGCAGATCGGGTCAAGGTCGGCCCGCAGGGCCGCCGCGCAGCGGCTTGGCCTTGACGCGATCGAGCACGCCATCAGGCTCCAGCGGTCGGGACGAAGAGCGGTTCATGATGCCAGGAGGACCATTTGCAGTTTTTCTACGATCGAGGTCGAGCCGGTTTCGCGATCAGGTTTGACGCCAGATCAAACTCACATTCGGTCGGCCGCAGGAGGCGTGCCGTACCAGGATTCCGCTTGCGGCGGGCGGCTCGAGAGGACGAAGCCATTCTTCGCTACGGCTTTTGAAGCCATGCAATCCATCGGTTCGTCCGCCCGGATCGGCCGAGACTGATCGGGTCTCGGCGGATTGGTCATGGTCCTGTTGCTGCTCAACTGTGGGTGAGGTGGCTCGCCTGACGAGACGCCTGGCTTGCCGCCTAGGCAGCGCCCTTGAGCGCCGCACCTTCGATCACGACGCCGGCGGTGACATACTTCCACAAGGCGACCAGCAGCTTGCGCGCCAGTGCGACGATGGCGACCTTGCGATGGGCTTGCGCATGCAACCAGCGCGCCAGTGCCGACCCCGGTTGATGGCGCAGCCAGAGCCAGGCGAGCTGCACCAGCTTCTTGCGCAGTCGCGCATTGCCGGCCTTGGACACGCCTTGCTCATGCGCGACCGACCCGCTCTGCCACGGCGTCGCCGCCAGGCCCGCATAGGCGGCGATCTGCCGGCGGTTGGCAAAGCTGCGGTAAAAGCACTCGAACCAAAGCGCAGCCGCAAATTCCTCGCCGATCCCCTTCACCCCCAGCAGCATCGCCAGCGGATGCACCCGCGTGTTCTCGTCCACGCTCTGGCTCAACCTCGCCAGCATCGCGTCCCGCTCCGCCTCGACCGCCTTGATCTGCACAAGCAGCAGCTCGAGCCGGTCGAGCTCGCGGCCGATCTGCGCCCTCAGCTGCTGGGGCAGCTCACGCCCGTCCGCCGTGCGCAGCGCCTCCAGCCGCGCCCGTCGATCGCGCCGCAACGGGGCATAGCCCGAGATCCCTTGCGCCAGCAAAAGTCCCTTGATCCGGTTGACATGCCGGATCCGCTCGTCGAGCAAGACCTCGCGCTCACGGCCGATCCGGCGGCGGTCCTCTTCCTCGGCGCAAGGGGCTACCACCATCGAGCACACCCGCGGTTCGCCCCGCTTGTAGGCCAGCAGCACCCGCAACAGCGCCTCACCGTCGATCTTGTCAGTCTTCGCCCGCCGCCGCCGGCGCGGCACCGCAACCGAGGCGGCGTCCACCACATGGCTCTCGATCCCCTCCTGCTGCAGCACGCGGTGCAGCGAGAACCCGTCCAGCCCCGCCTCCTGGATCGTATGATCGGATAGTTCTTGCCGGTGCGCGCAAACGCCTTGCGCTGCAGCTCCGCAAACTTCGCCAGCAGCGCCCCGAGATCTCCCGCCGCAACGCCGTGCTTCGACATCTTTTCGCCGTTGCCCGGCGACAGCGAAGTGATCAACCAAGTCGAACGGCTCAGTTCCAACGAAACAAAAATTGCGCCAAGATGCGTTCGGATAGCGGTCGGTTCAGTGTCAGCGATACGATCAGCGAGCAGCATCGGTCGTCCTCCAGGTTGAGTGGGTTGAAGCAACCTCAGTCTGGACCTGGACTCGGCTGCTATCCACTCCCCATGGAATCTTCGCCTTCGGCTCGCAATGACGGCTCGATGGCCTCCGCCAGCACGAACTCGTCGCCGCGCAGTTCGGGATTGTCCCACGCCAGCAGCCGGCGCCAGGTCTGCTCGTAGTCCTCGGCGAACAGCGCGGTGGCGATGCCGTTGGCGACGCGCTGCGCCCCGATGCTGATTGCCGGGATGTCTCCGCTGATCTGCCCGTGGCTCAGGTTGGCCGGAAAGGCGAAGCAGTGCACGCGCTCGATCCACGGGGCCGCGCCCGGCTGGCGCTGCAGGAACTCGAGATCCGGACCCAGAAACGGATAATCGGCGTGCGCGAGCTCGCCGTGCTCGTCGAACCGCAGGCGGTCGCGCCACGTCAGCACGTGCGGGCGGAGCGCCGCAAGCTCCGGTCGCTGGTCCCAGTCGATCGCAAGCCCGGTCGCCAGGATCAGGTAGTCGAACGCCAGCACGCCGCGCGTGGTGTCGAGTAGCACGCGGCCGTCGGCGGCGACGGCTTTGCGCACCTCGCAGCGCGCGACGATGGAGAAGTTTTCGTGTCGCGAGCAGCGCAGCATCGAGTCGCGCGGCGGCGGCACCGCCTGATCGTCGATATAGCGCATGATCGCGAGGCGCTGCGCCGGAGTGAGGCGGTGAAAGCCGAGCCAGAAGCCGACGCTGCCGATGCCCATGGCCTTGTTGATGCGCGGCACGTCGGCGCGCCGCACCAGCATGGCGGCGTGCGCGGCTCCGGCTTCGAGCGCTTCCGCCGCGGCATCGACCGCGGATGCGCCGGCGCCGATCACCGCCGCGGTCTTGCCGCGCAGGGCCGCGTACTCGATTGTCTCGCTGGTGTGCGCCCAGAACCGGCGGTCGAGCCCACGGATCATCGCCGGCACGTACGGGCCGCCCAGTCCGTCGCGGCCGCTGGCGAGCACCAGCCGGCGCGCCGCGACCCGGCGGACATCGCTGCCGGAACGCAAGCTCAGAACGACGGTGCTCGCATCGCCGTCAAGATCGACCAGCTCGGTCTCGTTCTCGATCGGCACGTCGATCATCGTCCGGTACCAGCGCAGGTAGTCCATCCACTGCAGGCGCGGAATGCGGTGGAGCTTCTCCCATGTGCCGCGGCCGAACTGCGCCTCGAACCAGGCCCGGAACGTGAGGTTGGCGAACTGGAACGCCGGGCCGGTCAGCTCCGGCGGCGAGCGCAGCACTTCCATGCGCGCGTGCGTCGCCCACGGTCCCTCGAACCCTTTCGGCGCGCGATCGAACACGCGCATGTTGCGGACGCCAGGCACTTGAGCGCGAACGCCGCGGCGAGGCCGGCCATGCCGGCGCCGACAATGGCGACATCGAGCACCGGCCCAAGCTCCGGATGGCTGCGCGGCTCCAGCCATTGCTTTGCCGGCGGGAGCGTGAGCAGTTCGAGGTCGCGGGCAAACCGCGTCTCCAGCTCGGCGAGCGAGCGCGGCCCCGGATCCTGCGGCCGTGATTCAGACTTCATTTGCGTTCCCGTGCGCGACCGTCATTGCGATTTGCGTACCGGCCTGGCGGCCGATCCACCTGGATGAAACTTGGGCAATCCCTCACCCTGATCAGAATGACGGTGTTGTGGGGGAAACGCTTGTTCTGACTCGTCATCCTGAGGCGCTCGCCCGACGAAGTCGGGCGATCGCGGTAGGGACGCTCATTGCTGAGCGCCCCCCGCACAGAACCGTACGGGCCCAATTAAGGCATACGGCTCCCACCTCGGGTGTCTGACGGCAAAGCGTACTGGCCGCTTTCCGTATGCGCTCCAGCCCTTGGGTCACGGTTCCCCGGCGTTGCATCCGGCCCGTGTCGTGCTGGCCCGCATTCCCCTCGGCCCCCGCCCTTGGCTCCACCGGCTCCGCCGCAGATCGCTCCGCTGCGTTCGTCGGCTTCGCAGCTACTATGGCGAGGTCTAACTCCTCACGTCCGTGCATCATCGGCTTCGGCTCCTCGCCTTCCCGATGCGGGCCGCCAGCCTACTCGGCCGACGGTCAGTCGTGAGGTCTCCCGGTTCCCGCGCAAGGAGCGTGCGCACATGCCAGGGTCTGCGACCACGCCGGGTCGCCCGGGCGCTCGCGTTGGCGCACCCGTGCGTGTTGCCTTCCGCAGAAGCTACGGCGTCGGCACCCGGGACGATCCTTCTATCGCGGCTCAATGGCTGGCCTATGCGTTCCCCTGCCGACGCTTCGACCGTGTCCTCGCGGGCACGTCCGCACGGCTCGGGGCCAGTGTGGTTCGCTACGCCTTCACTGCAGAGGACTTCCACCTCATACTCCTTGCCGGTCTCCCGGCGCACAGCCTCGAAGGACGCACAACATAACAGCTGCACGGCAGAGCAGCATCCTTCGAGGCCCTCGCTTCGCTCGGGCACCTCAGGATGACGGCGTGGGGGGCCCGAAACCCTTCGCTTCGCTCGCAATGACGGGTCTGGTGCGCCACGCGCAGATGCGCAAGAATCGTCGCCCAACCCGCTCGCCACTGGGAGCCGCCGCATGTCGTACGACCTCGACCAGTTCATCGCGGATTGCCGCGCCGCGCTGAAGCGCGATTCCGGCCCGAACGGCCGCGAGGAGGTGCGCGTGCGCCTCGAGCGCCTGCTGTCCGACCGCGAGTTCGTCGAACGCTATTGCGGCGACGACGCGCCGAAGGGGCTCAAGGTGCTCTACGAGGACCCCGACCTCGGCTTCCAGATCCTCTCCCACATCAACGACAAGGCGCGGGTGTCGCCGCCGCATGATCATGGCGCCTCCTGGGCGATCTACGGCCAGGCGACCAAGCACACCGACATGACCGAATGGGAGCGCGTCGACGACGGCGCCGATAGCGGGCGCGCGGAGCTCAAGCCGGTGAAGAAGTATCGGCTCAATCCGGGCCAGGCCGGCATCTACCAGGACGGCGCCATCCATTCGATCGACTATCCCGACAACTCCCGCTTCATCCGCGTCACCGGCACCAACCTCGACCGCATCAAGCGCGACAGCTTCGACCTCGCGACCGGGAAGGTGAACCGGATGACCCCGCAGCAGGCGACGTGAATTCATCCGTGAACGAGGGCGCACGCGCGCAAGCGCTCGCACGCGCGGTGAGCGCGCGCGAGGTTGCCCACATGCTCGCCGACGGCCGCGAGCTCGCGCTTCTCGACCTGCGCGAGGAGCTGATCTTCTCGCAAGGCACATCTGCTGCACGCCCGCTCGCTGCCGCTCAGCCGGCTCGAGCTCAAGATCGCGCAGCTGGTGCCGCGGCGCGCGACCCGCATCGTGCTGTGCGACGCCGCCGACGGGCTCGCCGAGCGCGCGGCCGCGATCCTCCGCCGCTTCGGCTACACCGATCTGTCGGTGCTCAGCGGCGGGGTGGCGGCGTGGGCGGCAAGCCGGCCTCGAGCTGTTCTCGGGCGTCAACGTGCCGAGCAAGGCATTCGGCGAGTTCATCGAGCACGCGGACGGAACGCCCAGCATCGCGGCCAACCGAGCTCGACCGGCTCGTGCGCGACGGCACCGACCTCGTCGTCGTCGACAGCCGTCCGTTCGACGAATACGCGCGCGTGTCGATCCCGGGCGGCATCAACGTGCCCGGCGCCGAGCTGGTGCTGCGCATCCGCGACGTCGCGCCCTCGCCCGAGACCCTCGTGGTCGTCAACTGCGCCGGCCGCACCCGCAGCATCATCGGGGCGCAGTCGCTGATCAATGCCGGCGTGCCGAACAAGGTCGTGGCGCTGCGCAACGGCACCATGGGTTGGAGCCTCGCCGGATTGACCTGCGATAGCGGCCAGGCCCGGCGTGCCCCGGAAGCGTCGCGCGACGGCCTTGCCTGGGCCAAAGCGGCGGCCGCCGAGGTGGCGCGGCGTTGCGGCGTAGCATGCATCGAGCGCGCGACGCTCGAACGCTGGCGCGCCGAAAGCGAGCGCACGCTCTACGTCTTCGACGTGCGCGACCCGGCCGAATATCTTGCCGGCCACGTGCCCGGCGCGGTCTCGGCGCCGGGCGGGCAGCTGGTGCAGGCGACCGACCAGTATGTCGGCACCCTCGGCGCGCGCATCGTGCTCACCGACGACAAGCGGGTGCGGGCGCTGATGACGGCGTCGTGGCTGCGCCAGATGGGCTGGCGCGACGTGCTCGTGCTGGCCGAGAGCGGGGGCCGAGACCGGATGGCCGGCGACGCCGGTGCTCGGCCTCGAGCCGCGGCCGGAGCTTCGCATCGACGCGCGCGGCGCTTGCAGCGCTGCTGGCGCGTGGGGACGCGACGGTGGTCGACCTCTCGTTCAGCCGCGACTATCGGCGCAGCCATATCCCGGGTGCATGGTTCGCGATCCGGGCGCGGCTCGGCGCCGCGCTTGCCCGCATTCCGCTCTCCGGCACCATGGTGCTGACCTCGGAGGACGGCGCGCTCGCCGAGCTGGCGGCGCCGGAGGCCGCGGCCCTCACCGACGTTCCGGTGCGCTGCCTCGCAGGCGGGAACGCAGCGTGGCAGGCCGCGGGCCATCCGCTCACGGCCGACGATCCGCGGATGGCGGACGAGGCGGTCGATCTCTGGCTCAAGCCCTACGAGCAGCCGGCCGGCGTCACCGCGGCGATGGCCGACTACCTCGCCTGGGAGACCGACCTGCCGGCCCGCATCGCGCGCGACGGCTCCGCCGGCTTCGTCCGGTTTGCTCAAACCAGCGGCAACAAGCTGTGACTGTCATTGCCGGGCTTGACCCGGCAATCCATCCCTTAGAAGACTCTTGCGAAGGATGATGGATGCCCGGGTCAAGCCCGGGCATGACACTGAGAGGCCCATGCGTACGATTCCCACCAAGGGCAACTTCACGATCCGCGGGTTTGCTCAAACCAGCGGCAACAAGCTGTGAACTCTGTCATTGCCGGGCTTGACCCGGCAATCCATCCCTTAGAAAGACTCTTGCGAAGGATGATGGATGCCCGGGTCAGGCCCGGGCATGACACTGAGAGGCCCATGCGCACGATTCCCACCAAGGGCAACCTCACGATCCGCGGGTTGCTCAAACCAGCGGCAACAAGCTGTGACTCGTCATTGCCGGGCTTGACCCGGCAATCCATCCCTTAGAAAGAACTCTTGCGAAGGATGATGGATGCCCGGGTCAGGCCCGGGCATGACACTGAGAGGCCCATGCGCACGATTCCCACCAAGGGCAACCTCACGATCCGCGGGTTGCTCAAACCAGCGGCAAGAAGCGGTCACTCGTCATTGCCGGGCTTGACCCGGCAATCCATCCCTTAGAAAGACTCTTGCGAAGGATGATGGATGCCCGGGTCAAGCCCGGGCATGACACTGAGAGGCCCATGCGCACGATTCCCACCAAGGACGAGCTGACCGTCTGCTTCGCTCATGTCGCCTACCGGATGGCGGAGCGCTTCGCGCTGCGCGGAACCGGCATCAGTCATTTCCGGGTCGGCTCGCTCGACGAGCTCACCGCGCGCATCGGCGAAGCCGACGTGCTCTCGGTCTCGATGATGTGGCGCAACGAGCTGATCGCGCGCGCGCCGAAACTCGCCTTCATCCAATCGATCAGCGCCGGCACCGACCAGTACGACCGCGCGCGCTCAGGCGGCCGGTATCCGGGTCGCGAGCGCGCAAGGCGTCAACGCCAACGCGGTGTCCGAGCACGCAATGGCGCTGATCCTCGCGCTGATGCGCCAGCTCCACACCGGCCGCGACAATCAGGCGAAGCGCCACTGGCGCGGCATGATCGGCGACTCTCCCGGCGCGAGGACGAGCTCGGCGGCAAGACGCTGATGATCGTCGGCCTCGGCCGCATCGGCTCGCGGCTGGCCCGCCTCGCGCAGGCGTTCGGCATGCGGGTGATCGCGGTCAAGCGCGACCCTCGACGGGCGCGACGCCGCCGACGAGGTGGTGGCGCAGGACCGCCTGCTCGAGCGGCTGCCGGAGGCCGACGTCGTCGCGCTCACCTGCCCGCTCACGCCCGAGACCGAGCGGTGATCGACGCACGGGCGCTCGCCGCGATGAAGCCGTCGGCGTTCCTCGTCAACGTCGCGCGCGGGCGCGTGGTCGACGAGCCGGCGCTGGTCGCCGCGTTGACCGAAGCGCGCATCGCCGGCGCCGGCATCGACTGCACGGTCGAGGAGCCGCTGCCGGCGGCTTCGCCGCTGTGGGGCTGCGGGAACGCGCTAGTCACGCCGCACACCGCCGGCGAGACCCGCCGCTACGAGGACAACGTCATCGACCTTCTGGTCGAGAATCTCGATCGGCTGTGGCGCGGCGAGACCACGCTGCGCAACCAGGTGGTTTGATGCGTCTCGTCATTGCGAGGAGCGTCAGCGACGAAGCAATCCAGATGCGGCACTGAAGGCTGGATTGGGGGGGGGGGGGGGGGGGGGGGGGGGGGGGGGGGGGGGAAAAAAGTATTCCGGTGCAAAAACTCTGAGAGGATGGGCTGTTTGGACATGCATCCTCTGAGCCGTCATCCTGAGGTGCGAGCCCGACGAAGTCGGGCGAGCCTCGAAGGACGGCACCGCTGAGCAGCATCCTTCGAGGGGGGGGGGGGGGGGGGGGGGGGGGGGGGGGGGGGAAAAAAAGGCTCGGCCGCTTCGCGGCCGAAAAAAAGATCCCTTGGGCGAACGGAAGCCTTGATGCGATTGACGTGCTCGACCGTTCGGCTGTCAGGGTCTCGCGCTCGCGACTAATCCGGCGCCGATCCTCCTCCTGGGGGGTCGGGGCCTGGACCATCGCACAAACCCGGGGCTCGCCCCGCTTGTAGGCCAGCAAGGCCCGCGCCAAAGCCTCACAGTCGATCCGGTCGTCTTCGCCCGCCGACGCCGACGGGGTAAGCGATGGAGGCGGGATCGACGACATGGCTCTCGATCCTTCCTTCTGCAGGATCCGGGTCGATCCAGAACCATCCAGCCCCGCTTCTGGATGACGATGATCGGAAAGACGTGCCCGTCGAGCGCGTGCTTTCTCCTGGAGCTGGGCAAGCGCGCAAGAAGAGCAGCGAGTTCACCGCCGACCGGCTTCGACATCTTCTCGTTGCCGCCGGAGCGAGTGAGGTGATGACCCAGGTTGAACGGCTGAGTTCATTTTTTTTTTTTTTTTTTTTTTTTTTTTTTTTTTTTTTTTTTTTTTTTTTTTTTTTTTTTTTTTTTTTTTTTTTTTTTTTTTTTTTTTTTTTTTTTTTTTTTTTTTTTTTTTTAAATATTTTTCTTCGCTTCGCTCGCAATGACGGCTCGCGTTGCAATCCAGTTGCCGCGCCGATTTGCCGGATTGCTACGTTATGGCGCACTCTCAGGATGACGTCATTGTCATAGGTGCAGCGTGACACAGAGCAAGAAAATCGTCGGCGTCATCGGCGCCGGAATGGTCGGCGTCGCGGCCGCGAGCTTTCTGCAGCGCGCCGGCCACGACGTTTTCCTGGTTGAGCCGGGCAATCCGGGCGAGGGCACCTCATTCGGCAATGCCGGTTGCCTGAACAGCTCGTCGGTCGTGCCGATGTCGATGCCGGGCATGATCCGGAACGTGCCGGGCTGGCTGTCCGACCCGATGGGCCCGCTGGTCGTCCGCTGGAGCTACTGCCGACGCTCGCGCCCTGGCTGATCCGCTTCATCCGCGCGGGCACGCCGGAGAAGGTGCGGGCGCAGGCACGCGCGTTGCGCGCATCCTCGGCCTTCGCTTGCCACGCTCGTGCCGTTGCTCAAGGACGCCGGCGCCAAGGATCTGGTGCAAGCGTCGGCCATCTGTTCGTCTACCGCTCGCCGAGAGCAGTGGCGAAGGAGAGCGCGGCCTGGGCGCTGCGGCGCGACAACGGCATTGTCTGGGACGAGTTCAACGCCGACGAGTTGCGCCAGCTCGAGCCCAGCCTCTCGCGCGAATACGTCAAGGGCGTGCTGGTTCGCGAGAACGGCCATACCACCAACCCGCATCGTCTGGTGAACAGCCTTGCGGAGGCGTTCCGCCGCAACGGCGGCCGCATCGAACGAAGGCGCGCGCTCGGCTTCGAGCTCGACGGGACGCGGCTCATGGGCATCCGTACCGAGAATGGCACGCTCGCCGCCGACGCCGCGGTCGTTGCGGCGGGCGTCTGGTCGAAACCGCTCGCCTCCGAGCTTGGCGACGACATCCCGCTCGAGACCGAGCGCGGCTATCATCTGATCATCCGTGATCCCGAAGTGCTGCCGCGCATCCCGATCGCCGATGCCGACGGAAAGTTCGTCGCGACGCCGATGGAGACAGGCCTGCGATTTGCCGGCACGGTGGAGCTTGCGGGCTTGCACGCGCCGCCCGAACTGGGAGCGCGCGCGCGTTCTGCTCAAGCACGTGCACCGCATGTTTCCGGCCTTGAGGAAAGCTATCCCGAGGAGCGCCTCTCGATGTGGATGGGGCACCGGCCGAGCACGCCAGAGTCGTTACCCGTGATCGGCCGATCGCGCCGCGCACCCGACGTCGTCTACGCGTTCGGCCACGGCCATGTCGGCATGGCGGCCGCGCCGATGACCGGAAAAGTTGTGTCAACAATTGTCCGCAATCAAACCGAGAGCTCGATATCGCACCTTTCAGCCCCGCGCGATTTGCCTTGCTCCACTTGGCATTCCTGGCCGTAGGCACAGTGCATCAATGCGTCAGATGGATCGGGAAGGGGAACGTCATGACAGCGACCCGACGCGTCTACTCGGGCTGGCGGTGGGAACCTGGCCGCGACGATGGTGGCCCGGCGCCGGCGCAGGAGGTCGACGCCATCGTCAAGAAGCTGCGCGAGACCAAGACGTTCACGATCGGGCATCGCGAGACCTCGATCCCGCACTCCTACATCGACAACAGCAGAAGGTCGTCGGCTATTCGGTCGAGCTTTGCCAGAAGATCGCCGAGGCGATGAAGCAGGAGCTCAACCTGCCGGAGCTGCAAATCAAGTACGTGCCGGTCAACATTCAGAACCGCATGGCGCTGGTGGCGAACGGCACCGTCGACATCGAGTGCGGATCGACCGTCAATACGCTCGGCCGCCAGAAGCAGGTCGACTTCACCCTCGTCACCTTCATCGCCGCCGACCGCGTGATGGCGAAGAAGGGATCCGGCATCAAGGAGATCGAGGATCTCGCCGGCAAGGTCGCGATCGTGCCGCAGGCGAGCACCAGCGAGAAGGTGCTCAACGAGCTGGTCGCCGACCGCAAGCTCGACATCAAGGTCAACCTGATCCGCGACCACGCCGACGCGCTGCTCGCGGTCGAGACCGGCCGCGCCGACGCCTACGTGACCGACGACATCATCCTCTACGGGCTCGCCACCAAGGCGCGCCAGCCGGGCTCGATGGTGGTGAGCGGGCGGGCGCTGAGCTACGCGCCCTATGGCTTCATGGTGCCGAAGAACAATCCGACCATGCTCACCGTCGCCAACCGCACGCTGGCGCGGCTGTTCCGCTCCGGCGAGCTCGCAGCGATCTATACCAAATGGTTCGACCAGGTCGGCTTCCCGCTCACCGACGAGATGAAGCACGCCATCGCCGTGCAGGCGTTTCCGGAATAAAGAGCGCTCTCGGCGATGGTGGTGCACGGCGGCGCCGCGCCTGCACCTCTCCCCGCGTGCGGGGAGAGGTCGGCGAGCGAAGCGAGCCGGGTGAGGGGGCGGCCGCGAAACACGTGCCTCGCCTCCACGCCCCCTCACCCGCCCGCGCCTCGCTCCGCTCGGCGCGGTCGACCTCTCCCCGCACGCGGGGAGAGGTTAGGCAGCGGCGCCGCCTGCGCTGCCGTCGCCGGAGTCCTTTCCAACGCCGACGAAGCGCCATGAACTACACCTGGAACTGGGGCATCCTGTTCCAGGAGCCCTATCTCGGCTGGCTGCTTTCGGGTTTGCGCTGGACCATCCTGGTCACCTTGTGCGCCTGGGCGATCGCGCTTGCGCTCGGGACCTTGATCGGGGTTGCGCGCACGCTTCCGAGCCGCGCCGCCCGCGCGCTCGGCACCGCCTATGTCGAGCTGTTCCGCAACATCCCGGTGCTGGTGCAGCTGTTCCTGTGGTTCTACGTGCTGCCCGAGCTGGTGCCGGAGAGCTGGGGCCGCTGGCTCAAGCGCGACCTGCCGCTGCCGGAGTTCTGGACCTCGGTCGTGTGCCTCGGCTTCTACGCCGCCTCGCGCGTCGCCGAGCAGGTCCGCTCCGGCATCGAGGCAGTGCCGCGCGGCCAGCTCTCAGCCGCGCTCGCGAGCGGCCTGACACTTGGCGCAAGGCTACCGGCTGGTGCTGCTGCCGATCGCGTTCCGCATCATCATCCCGCCGCTGACCTCGGAGTTCCTGTCGATCATCCGCACCTCGTCGGTCGCGCTCACCATCGGGCTGCTCGAGCTGACCGCGCAGAGCCGGCAGATCGAGAACGCGACCTTCCAGGGCTTCGAAAGCTTTGCCGCCGCGACCGCGCTCTATGCGGCGATCGCGGTCGCGGCGACGCTCGCCATGCACCTGATCGAGCGCCGCATGCGCATCCCCGGCTTCGTCGCCAAGGGGACGCTGGCGCCATGACGATCGAGAGTTTGGCGACGCAGCGCTGGCCGGGATGGGGGCTCTCACCTCCCCCTTGAAAGGGGGAGGTCGGCGAGCGAAGCTCGTCCGGGAGGGGGTCACGCAGGCCCTTGCGACCCCCTCCCCGGCTCCCGGCCTCAAGGCCGGAGCGCGACCCTCCCTTTTCAAGGGAGAGGTGCGACGCCGCCAGCGTCGATCTGCGTTCCGCTGCGATGCACGGGGCAGGGATGGCGCCGCGCGTCGAGTCAGAACCGATGGCACAGCCATGACCGGGTTCGACTGGGGCGTGATCGTGCGCGCGCTGCCGTTCCTGTGGGACGGCATGACGGTGAGCCTGATGCTCACCGCCGCCGGTATCGCGGGCGGCATCGTGTTCGGCACGCTGCTGGCGACCATGCGGCTCTCGCCGGTGCGCCCGGTCGCGGCGCTGGCCGCGCTCTACGTCAACACCTTCCGCTCGCTGCCGCTGATCCTGGTCCTGTTCTGGTTCTATTTCCTGATGCCGCTCGCGATCGGGCGCCCGATCGGCGCCTTTCCGTCGGCGATCACCGCATTCGTCATGTTCGAGGCCGCGTATTTCTGCGAGATCATCCGCGCCGGCATTTCGAGCGTGCCGCGCGGCCAGGCGCTCGCCGCCAAGGCGACCGGCATGACGCACGTGGCAGACGATGCGGCTCGTGATCCTGCCGCAGGCGTTCCGCGCCATGACGCCGGTGATGCTGACGCAGAGCATCGTGATGTTCCAGGACACTTCGCTCGTCTACGTCATCACGCTGCGCGACTTCATGACCGCGGCGAGCATCGTCGCCGGCCGCGACGGCCGCGTGATCGAGCTCTATTGCTTCGCGGCCGCGGTCTATTTCGTGCTCTGCTTCGCGGCCTCGCTTGCGGTGCGCGCCGCGCGCCGGCGGGTCGCCGCATGAGCGACCGCCGCGATGATCGAGGTCGACGCCGTCGACAAGTGGTACGGCCACAATCACGTCCTCAAGGACGTGAAGCCTGACGATCGCGCGCGGCGAGGTGGTGGTGGTGTGCGGCCCGTCGGGCTCCGGCAAGTCGACCCTGATCAAATGCATCAACGCGCTGGAGCGATTCGAGCGCGGCCGCATCCTGATCGACGGCGTCTCGGTCGGCGATCCCACGACCGACCTGCCGAAGCTGCGCGCGCGCATCGGCATGGTATTCCAGCATTTCGAGCTCTATCCGCACATGCACGTGCTCGACAATATCTGTCTGGCGCCAGCGCCACGTGCTCAAGCGGCCCGCGGCCGAGGCCGAGGCGCGCGCCCGCGCTGCTCGAGCGCGTCGGCTTGCCGACAAGGCGCGTGCCTATCCGAGCGAGCTCTCGGGCGGCCAGCAGCAGCGCGTCGCCATCGCCCGCGCGCTCGCCATGGACCCGATCGCCATGCTGTTCGACGAGCCGACCTCGGCGCTCGACCCGGAAATGATCAGCGAGGTTCTGGACGTGATGGTGGCCTCGCGCGCGAGGGCATGACCATGGTGGTCGTCACCCACGAGATGGGCTTTGCGCGCGCGGTCGCCGACCGCGTCGTGTTCATGCACGAGGGCCGAATCCTGGAAGCGCGGCCGACCGCGGATTTCTTCCGCGCGCCGCAGAGCGAGCGGGCGCGGGTGTTCCTGTCGAAGGTGCTGGCGCATTGAGCATCGCGTAGGGTGCGCAAAGGCGCGGCCGCGCGCCGTGCGCACGTGCGCCTCATCGCGAGACGTGCGCGCGCGCCGCTCGCGCGGACGCTTGCGCACCCTACCGGCTCGGGTGAGCGCGGCGAACCCGGAGCGGCCCGGACGGTGAATTGCGGCTCTCTTGCGCTCTTGCCATATTGACCACTGGTAACATTTATGTTACCAGTCGTCATGCTCGAGCTTCGCTATTACGTCGCGAGCGACGGGCGCACTCCCTTCGCCGATTGGTTCGCGGATCTGGATTCGACTGCACGGGCAAAGGTTGCCGCAGCGCTCGCCCGCATGGAGCAAGGCAACCTCTCGAAAGTGAAATCGGTCGGCCAGGGAGTGCTCGAATACAGGATCGATTTCGGACCTGGCTATCGGGTTTATTTTGGTCGCGACGGCGACGTGCTGGTGATCCTGCTGACAGGCGGTAGGGAAGCGGCAGCAACGGGACATCCTGGACGCGGCAACGTTTTGGCGGGACTACAAACAAGGCAGACGATGGCGTGAAGGGGCCGAAGATGGCACGGAGCAAGAGTTTCAAAGAGCTGGTGCGGCATCTGTTGCGACCGATCCGGCCTTCGCCGAGGCGCTGCTGCGCGAAGGGATCGAGACCATGCTTGGCGGCGACATCGAGACCGGCAAGACGATCCTGCGCGACTATATCAAGGCGACGGTCGGCTTCGAAAAGCTGGGACGAGCGACCGATACGCCGCCCAAGAGCCTGATCCGGATGTTCGGGCCGCGCGGCAATCCGCAGGCCAAAAACCTGTTCAGCGTGCTCGGCTACCTGCAAAAGCGCGCCGGCCTTCAGGTGCATGTGCGGCTGGAACGCTAAGGACTGCCTCGGCGCCGCGATTTGGTCGCGCACTCGCCGCCATTTCGCGTCGGAGGCGAAGCATTCCCCAGACCCTGCGAGGGCATCGGGAATGCTCGCGCTCGCTCCTCCAATGCGGCCGGGCGCGGGGATGGCGGCTCTGGCACGCGCGGTCGCCGACCGCGTCGTGTTCATGCACGAGGGCCAAATCCTCGAGGCACGCCCGACTTCTTCCGCACGCCGCAGAGCGAGCGAGCGCGGGTGTTCCTGGCGAAGGTGCTGGCGCACTGAGGCGGCCCGTAGGTGCCCGTAGCCCGGGTGAGCGCGCGAACCCGGGCTGACCGCGGCGGCAATCCCGGATTTCGCTGACGCTCAATCCGGGCTACGCGCTGAGCGCCGCGCTTCGGCCGGACGCACCGCCTGGTACTGATACTCGCCGGCACGGCCGTCATCGATATAGACGTCGACCGCCGGCGGGGCGCCGGCGGTGACGACCGGCTGAGGCGCGCCGGGCGGCTGGTAGAGCCCCTGCTTCTCGAACGACCAGCGGATCACCTTGTTGTAGGCGCCGCCGAAGATGCCTTCCGTGGTCCAGTTGAGCAGATCGGCCTCGATCAGCTTGTTGGCGAAGCCGAGCACGTTGTTCGGATTGGTGCCGGGCGTGAGCAGGCTCACCGCCCGCAGGATGAGATACATCGTCGCCCGCGCCGCGAACTTGCGCCGCGCCAGGCTCGAGGAATCCCCGCCGATCGAGCGGTAGACCCGGAACATCGTGGTTTCGAGGATCTCTTCGCTGTTGTAGCCGCCGACGTCCTGGCTGCCGCCCCAGGCCCAACCGGCCGCGACGTCGCGGTCGCAGCGCCGCGTGTTGATGGGGTTCCACGGCGCGTAGCGGAAGCGGTCCGGCGCCTTGCTCTCGGGGTCGTGGAAGATGACCGACAGGCTATCGCCGGCGCTGTGCGCGAAGCCGAAATTGGCGGAATTGACGTGCTCGTAGAGGATGCCGTGCCCGCCGAGCTCGTGCCAGGTCACGCGCGAGTCGCAGGCCCGCCCGATCGGATTGACGAGGTCGTTGGTATCGTTGAGCGCGTAGCCCACGTGGCCGATCCCGCCCAGGCCGTTGCCGATGCAGTGTGCGTTGACGGTGTTGCCGATGTCGCGATGATCGGCCGGGAGCGGAAACGTGGTCGCGTTGAAATAGGTCGCGATCGGAAACCCAAGGCTTTCTACGACCTCGAAGAATTTGTCCACGTGATAGTAGGCGTTGACCGCGGCGAAGTCGTTGGTGCGCACATTGAAATCGAAGTTGTTGCCGCTCGGCTTGGTCGGTGCCGCAACTATGGGCGCTTCGACATCGACGACGGCGGCGCGCGACCCCGTCAGCGATTGTATGCCGGCGACCGGCCCGTTGAGATTGGGCAGCACGACCGAGGCGCGGAACGGATTGAGGACCGCATCGGTCTGGTCGGGCGTGTTGGCGGCATTGCCGCTCTGCGTGATCGGGTCGAGCGCGAACACCAACCCATTCACGCCGGATGCCAGCGCGCGCAGGTAAAGCACGGCGTTGGTCTCGACCTCCACCAGCGCCAGCCAAACCAGTCTCTCATTGCCGGGGATGCCGAGGGCGAACGTGATCTCGGCGACCGTGTAATACCGGCCGTCCTCGATCGCGGCCGGCACCGGTGGAAGCGGAAGCACCGGATCGTGATGCGCCTCGGGTGCCTCCGGCGTCTCCGGCGGCACGGCACCATGCTTCGGCAGCCGCTCCTCCGCATTGTAGCGATAGACGAACAATCGCCCGCGGATGAGCTCGCCGCCCCCCGGAACCGTCACGCCGGCGGGAAGGATTTCGCGCACGAAACGCGAGGTCGCCGGCTCGCCCTCGAGGCCGAGCGTGCGGGCGGCAGGGCTCATGTGCGTCGCCGGGTCGAGTCCGCTCTGACGCAGCTTCTGCTCCGCTTCAGCGACCCCAAACACCTGCTGCAGCCGTCCTACTGCTCCCGGAGAGGGCAGCGGCGCGCGCGGCGACGGATGACTGGTGTCGGTCGAGCCGACGACGCGATTGGGGCCGTGCTTGACCGTGACCGTGACTTCCGCGCCCCAGATCGGCAAGTTGTTGATGGTCTGTGCGAACGCAACGGTGGTGGAATCGAACAAGGTCTTTTCCTGCGCCAGCCGATACTCGACCCCCTGCTCCTGCGGCGCCGCGTGCGATACGCGCTCGCTGAGACTGCGCATTCCCTCCCCCGGGATCCTCAGCGTCCCGCCGAGCTGTCTCAGGTATTCTTCGGCGGCTGCTCTCGGCGTCGGCTGGTCCATGACCGGCGGCTCGAGGTGATTGACGGCGCGAACTCTTCCGTCGTCGTCGAGCGTGACCTGGGCTTTCAGTCTGGCGTCGTAGCGGGTGCGCATGAATGCCCTCCATCTTCGCGGCGCGGGGGGAAAGAAGCATTCTCCTAAAAGATTTGAGAGACCGCCTTGCAACCTTAGCCGAGGGGCGGCTTCGAGGCACGCGGTGTTTGGCGGGGGCGCCCCTGCGCGCTTGCGTCGGCCTCAGCCGATAAGGCGCGCCCATGCGAGCGAGCTCACCGGCCGCCATCAGCTGGTGCCGCCACGCGCAACCCGCGGGGGCCCGCTACAGAAGCTTTCCGTCCGGACCGAAGAAAGGATAGGGCGGCCCGCAATCGCCGATCGCGACCGCATGGGTGACCACCGCGCCGTCCGCAAAGCAGGCATGGAGGTGAAAGCCGGGCGGCTCGAGCCGGAATGACGGCTCGCGGATGTGACCGAGGTCCAGATCGACCGCGTGATTGGGCGCTGGGCAGATGGTTGCCGGAATGCCGGCGACCTGCGTCACGACGGCCCGGTGCACGTGCCCGGCCGCAATCAGGCGCGTGCGCGCGTGTCGCCGCACGACATTCACGAGTGCGTCGGTATTCAATAGATTCTGACGATCCATATGCCAGATGCCCGTTTGGAACGGCGGGTGATGCAGGAACAAGAGCGCGGGACGCGCCGGATTCGATGCCAGGGCCTCGTCGAGCCAGGCCAGGGTCTCATCGGCCAGTTCCCCGTGCGGCTCTCCCGGCACGGTCGAGTCGATCAGCAGCAGGTCGACGGGCCCGACGTCGACGCGCGCATTCATGGGCCCGGCGGGCGATGCGAAGCTCTGTGCCGGAAAGGCCCGGCGCATCGCATCGCGCTCGTCGTGATTGCCAGGCAGCACGGCGATCGGAATTTCGAGGGCGGCGAGCAGCGAGGTCAGGTGGTTGTATTCCTCGCGTCCCCCGCCATCGACGAGATCGCCGGATGCGACCACGAGTGCCGGGCGCGGCTGCAGGCCGTTCAAGGCCTCGATGCAGCGCCGCAGGGCTGCCGCCGTATCGACCACGCCGTAGGCGCGCTCGCCGCCGCGCTTGATGTGCAGGTCCGAGATCTGGGCGATCAGCAGCGGCGCGGTCATCCCGCGGACCTGCGCTCGAGAATGCGAACCGCATGCGGATCGATGGCGAGCCCGACGCGGTCGCCGGCGCGCACCGCCAGCGTGTTCGGGGCATCGACCGTGAGCGGCCGCTCGACGGCATCGATCACGATCAGCCGCTGCTTGTCGCCGAGGAAGCTCACCGCATCGACCCGCCCGTGCAGGCTCGCCGGCCCCGCGTCGACCACGGCGATCGCCTCGGGGCGGATCATGGCCGTAGCGCGGCCGCTCCCGCTCGGTCCCGCATAGCCGACTTTTCCGCCCGGCAGGATGATCGCCCCTCCGTCCAGCGGGCCTTCGATGATGTTGGCGGCGCCGATGAATTCGGCGACAAAGCGCGTGGCCGGCTCGAAATAGATTTCCTTCGGAGTGCCGATCTGGGCGATCTCGCCGCGACTCATCACGACAATGCGGTCGCCGAGCGCCATCGCTTCCGACTGGTCATGGGTGACATAGACGGCGGTGATCCCGAGCGAGCGCAGCAGCCGATCGAGCTCACCGCGCAGGCGATCGCGCAGGGCCGCGTCGAGCGCGGTGAGCGGCTCGTCCAGCAACAGCACGCGCGGCCGCACCGCGACGGCGCGCGCCAGCGCCACGCGCTGGCGCTGGCCGCCCGAGAGCTGATCGATCCTGCGGTCCTCGAGGCCTTCGATGCCGGTCAGCGCCACCAATTCGGCGACGCTCGCGGCGCGCTCGGATTTTCCGACGCCACGGATCTTGAGTCCGTAGCCGATGTTCTCGGCGACCGTCATATTGGGGAACAGCGCATAGGACTGGAACACCATTCCGACTTGGCGCCGTTCGATCGGGATGGCGGTGACGTCTTCGCGATCGAACAGCACGCGCCCGCCTGGATCGGGATTCTCCAGGCCCGCGATGATGCGCAGCGTGGTGGTCTTGCCGCATCCGGACGGCCCGAGGAACACCAGCGTCTCGCCGCGGGCGATGTCGAGCGTCACGGGCATAAGCGCGCGCGTGCCGTCGGGGAAAGTCTTGCCGCACGATTGCAGGCTGACGGAGACCCCTTTGAGATCGAGGCTCATGCGTTAAGCGCTCCGGCGGCGCCGCTCCTGGTCGCTGAAGATCTGCATGGCGACGAGCAGCGGAATGATCATGATGAAGAAAATCAACGTATAGGCAGACGCCACCTCCAGCCGCATCGACGCATAGGAGTCGGCGAGGCCGACCGGCAACGTCTTGGTCAGCGGCGTGTGCAGCATCCAGGTGAGGTTGAACTCGCCGAGCGAAAGGGTGACGACCATGAGCGAGCCGGCGAGGATGCCAGGCTTGGCATTCGGCACGATCACGTCGATGAACCGGCGCCAGGGCGAGGCGCCGAGCGAGGCGGCGCTTTCATCGAGGGTCGCCACGTCGATCGAGGAGAACACCGCCATCACCGAACGCACCATGAAGGGCAGCGTGAACACCACGTGGCCGGCGAGGATGAACATCCACGAGCGCCGGAAGTCGCCAAAGCCGCCATAGGCGAGCAGCAGGCCGAGCGCGGTGGCCAGGCCCGGAATGGCGAGCGGCAACGTGATCATCTCCTCGACAAGCCGGGAGAGCCGGCCGCCGCGCACATGCAACGCGTAGGCGGCGGGAATGCCGACGGCGAGCGTCGCGGCCAGCGTCGCGAACGCGATCTGGAACGACAGGCCGATGGTCGGCGCATAGAGCCGCCAGACTTCCACGATCCATTCGAGCGTCAGTCCCGACCGCACGCCGCGGAAATAGTTCACCGTCACGCCGGCGAGCATGGACTGCAGTGCCGGAACGATCAGGAACGCGGCGACCAGCACCGTGAAGGCGAGCTGCGCAAGGAACAAGAGGCGTCGGCGCGCCATGGTCATCCCGCCGCCGCCACCGCGGTGCCGGCAGCCGAGCGGGCGGCGAACAGCACCACCCAGGTAATCAGGCCGAGACTGACCGAGAGCGCCGCCGCGATTCCGATATTCGCGGCAAGCGTGAACTCGGTGTAGATCAGCATGGGCAGCACGTCGATGTTGGTGGCGAGCGTGAAGGCGGTGCCGAACGCCCCCATCGCAGTGGCAAAGCAGATCGCGCCCGAGGCCACGAAGGCGGGCTGCAGGGCGGGCAGGATGACGTCGCGCTGTACCGCCCAGGGCCCCGCGCCGAGCGACCGCGCCGCCTCTTCCAGGCGCGGATCGAGCTTTTCGATCGCCGCCATCACGGTAAGGATGACACGCGGAATCGAGAAGTAGAGATAGCCGAGGAACAGGCCCGCGGTGGAATAGGCGAGCACGATCTTCTCGCCGAGCAGCGTGTTGGAGACCTCGCCGATGAGGCCCTGCCGGCCGGCGAGCAAAATGATCATGAACCCGACCACGACGCCGGGGAACGCCAGGGGGAACGTCAGCATCGCCACCAGGAGCTCGCGTCCGAAGAAGCGATTGCGCTGCAGAAAGAGGCCGGAGATCGTGGAGATGACAAGGGTGACGGCCGTTGTCGCGGCCGCAAGCACGAGCGTGTTGATCAGGGTGGCGCGATAGCGCGGCTCGACGAGGATGGCGAGATAGCCGAAGGCGCCCGACCGCGCGGCGCCCGCGGCGATGAGCTGCGCCATCGGCACCACGAAGAACGCCGTCGCGACGAGCGCGAGCGGCGCGAGGCAGAGCCACACGAAGGTGGTCTTCGACATCTGCCTGTTTCAGGTTCTCGCCGGCGATGCGCGCAATGCTCAGCGCACTTCCGCCAGATAACGGTCGGTGAACGCCTTCTGGACCTTCTCCATCTGTCCCCAGTCGACGTCGTTGGCGCGCGCGTAGTCGCTCTCCGGCAGGAACTTCGCCTTGACCTCCGGCGGCAGCGGAATTGCGCGGGCCGGCCTGAGGAACGCATTGGTCCAGATCGCCTGCCCTTTGTCCGACAGCGTGAAGTCGAGGACCTTCTTGGCCTTCTCCTTGTTGGGCGCGTTCTTCACCAGGGCGATCACGTAGGGAAACGTCACCGACCCCTCGCACGGGATCACGAACTCGAACTTGCCCTTCTCGGTGTACTTCGCCCGATAGGCGTTGAAGTCATAGTCGAACAGGATCGGGATTTCGCCCGACACCACGCGGGCATAGGATGTCTGCTTCGGCACGATCGGCTGGTTCTTTTGCAGCTGCTTGAAGTAATCGATTGCCGCGCCGAAATTCTCCGCCGTGCCGCCGAGCGCCAGGTTGACGGCGACCGCGCCCACATAGCCGACCGCGGCCGAAGACGGATCGAGGTAGCCGGTCATTCCCTTATAGTCGGGCTTGAGCAGGTCCCTCCAGCACGCCGGCACCGGTTTGCCGCCGAGCGCGTCCTTGTTGACGAACAGGCCGAGGGTCCCTGAGTGGATCGTGTGCCAGTAACCGTCGGGATCCTTCAGCCCCGCGGGCACTTCGTCCCATTTCGCCGGCTTGTAGGGCTCGAGCACGCCTTCCGCCTTGCCCTTGATGGCAAAGGTGGCGCCGAAATAGCCGATGTCGGCGACCGGGTTGCTCTTCTCCGCCAGCAGCTGCGACAGCGTCTGCCCCGAGTTCTTGTTGTCATGCGGGACGTCGAGGCCGAGATCGGCCTTGATGGCTTTGAGCATCGAGGCCCAATCGGCCCATTGCGGCGGGCAGTTGTAACAGATCACGTCGGCCGCGCGCGCAGGCGCGCTCGTCAGCACGGTGCCGGCCGCAACAGCCAGCGCCATCACGATCTTTCTCATGGCGGCATTCCCTCCCTATTGTGACCGCGCGGGCTTGCCGCCGCGGAGTTGCATCAGAGCGGCACCAGGGGGCACCGATCGGGAAGCGAGCATGATCCGATCGCACCGCGCCTGTCGAAAGCCGCACCCCCCATACAGCCCTCATACAGCCCGGATGAGCGTAGCGAAATCCGAAGCAGCCCTGTGCGAGGAATCCCGGATTCGCTGACGTTCATCCGGGCTCAGCCGTAGCCTGGATGAGCGAGGCGAAATCCCGGGCGGAGCTCGCGGCAAAATCCCGGATTTCGCTGACGCTCATCCGGGCTACGCTCGATGGAGTGGTGCCCCTGGCCGGACTCGAACCAGCATGCCTTGCGGCACTCGATTTTGAGTCGAGCGCGTCTACCAATTCCGCCACAGGGGCCCGTTATCGCGGCGCATGATCTTATCCGAAAACCGGTACCCACCTCGGATCAAGTCCGGGGCAGGCTCTTTCGGGATCATGCGCTAGACCGGATATAACGGCGGCGGGGCCGGGGTCAACGCCGGCGGGGAATCGGACAAGCGGATGCTGGCACGACAACGAACATGGGCCGAGGCCGACCCGATCGCGGCCGCCGCCGCCACGATCGCGTTCGCGGGTGCGGCGACGCTTCTCGGCGCCTGGCTGTTCCAGTACGGCCTTAACCTTGCGCCCTGCCCGCTCTGCCTCGAACAGCGCACCCCCTACTACGTCGCGGTCCCGCTCGCCTTCGTCATCGCCATCGCGGCCGGGCGCCGCGCCTCGCGCACGCTGCTCACCGCCGGGCTCGCGGTTTTGGCGCTGCTCTGGCTGTGGAGCGCCTATCTCGGCGCCTATCATGCCGGCGTCGAGTGGAAGTGGTGGGCGGGCCCGCAGGACTGCGCGCTCGCGCCCGGCGGCGGGCTCGGCAGGGGCGGCAGCCTGCTGCAGCGGATGCAGCAGACGCGGGTCGTACCCTGTGACGAGGCGGCGTGGCGTTTCCTCGGCCTCTCGCTTGCGGGCTGGAATTTTCTGATCTCGCTCGCGCTCGCCGCCGTCGCGGTCGCCGGGATCGTCGCGAGCCGGCATGCTCGCAGGCTGGCAGGTGCATGATGGCGACCAAGGACGCGACCACAAAACAGCCACGCGCGCGTAACGCGGCTGCTGCGGCCGGGCCAGAGAGGCCCACCCGCTACGATGCCGACCTCTACGGCTGGGCCGTGGAGCAGGCACGGCTGCTGCGCGCGGGGCGACTGACTGAGATCGATGCGCCGAACATCGCCGAGGAGCTCGATGACGTGGGCAACGAGCAGTACGACAAGCTCGAAAGCGCTCTCGCCATGCTGCTCCTGCATCTGCTCAAATGGGAAGCCGGAGGGGCGCTCCCGGAGCTGGGAGAGCACCGTTCGCGAGCAGCGCCGCCGTGTGCAGCGGGTGCTAAAGAAAAACCCCGGCCTGAGGCCGCTCCGGGACGAAGCTGTGGCTGAAGGTTATCTGGACGGCAGAGATCGGGCCTCCACCGAAACGGATATGGACGTCGATCGATTCCCGGGAACGTGTCCCTATTCCTGGGACGAGATCATGACCCGGCCGATCAAGTACGAGCCGCCGGCGCGCGTCTGAATCCAGTCTGGCACTGGATTGCTCACATGGGGATGTGCCGAGTCAAGGTCTCACACTTTGGGGTCACCTCTTTGTTCGAGCGAGGAGCACCTCTTCGTCCCGAGCGTGGAGTTTTGAAGATGGCGCGCGCAGATCGGGTCAAGGTCGGCCCGCAGGGCCGCCGCGCAGCGGCTTGGCCTTGACGCGATCGAGCACGCCATCAGGCTCCAGCGGTCGGGACGAAGAGCGGTTCATGATGCAAGGAGGACCATTTGCAGTTTTTCTACGATCGAGGTCGAGCCGGTTTCGCGATCAGGTTTGACGCCAGATCAAACTCACATTCGGTCGGCCGCACGAGCGTGCCGTACCAGGATTCCGCTTGCGGCGGGCGGCTCGAGAGGACGAAGCCATTCTTCGCTACGGCTTTTGAAGCCATGCAATCCATCGGTTCGTCCGCCCGGATCGGCCGAGACTGATCGGGTCTCGGCGGATTGGTCATGGTGCTGTTGCTGCTCAACTGTGGGTGAGGTGGC
The DNA here is from genome assembly GCA_963788095.1 of uncultured Alphaproteobacteria bacterium. Classification (GTDB taxonomy): domain Bacteria; phylum Pseudomonadota; class Alphaproteobacteria; order Rhizobiales; family Xanthobacteraceae; genus CAVTXS01. The sequence goes on from CAWBFP010000023.1 coordinate 282,851, forward strand.
TCGCCTGACGAGACGCCTGGCTTGCCGCCTAGGCAGCGCCCTTGAGCGCCGCACCTTCGATCACGACGCCGGCGGTGACATACTTCCACAAGGCGACCAGCAGCTTGCGCGCCAGTGCGACGATGGCGACCTTGCGATGGGCTTGCGCATGGAACCAGCGCGCCAGTGCCGACCCCGGTTGATGGCGCAGCCAGAGCCAGGCGAGCTGCACCAGCTTCTTGCGCAGTCGCGCATTGCCGGCCTTGGACACGCCTTGCTCATGCGCGACCGACCCGCTCTGCCACGGCGTCGCCGCCAAGCCCGCATAGGCGGCGATCTGCCGGCGATTGGCAAAGCTCCGGTAAAAGCACTCGAACCAAAGCGCAGCCGCAAATTCCTCCCCGATCCCCTTCACCCCCAGCAGCATCGCCAGCGGATGCTCCCGCGTGTTCTCGTCCACGCTCTGGCTCAACCTCGCCAGCATCGCGTCCCGCTCCGCCTCGACCGCCTTGATCTGCACAAGCAGCAGCTCGAGCCGGTCGAGCTCGCGGCCGATCTGCGCCCTCAGCTGCTGGGGCAGCTCACGCCCGTCCGCCGTGCGCAGCGCCTCCAGCCGCGCCCGTCGATCGCGCCGCAACGGGGCATAGCCAGAGATCCCTTGCGCCAGCAAAAGTCCCTTGATCCGGTTGACATGCCGGATCCGCTCGTCGAGCAAGACCTCGCGCTCACGGCCGATCCGGCGGCGGTCCTCTTCCTCGGCGCAAGGGGCTACCACCATCGAGCACACCCGCGGTTCGCCCCGCTTGTAGGCCAGCAGCACCCGCAACAGCGCCTCACCGTCGATCTTGTCAGTCTTCGCCCGCCGCCGCCGGCGCGGCACCGCAACCGAGGCGGCGTCCACCACATGGCTCTCGATCCCCTCCTGCTGCAGCACGCGGTGCAGCGAGAACCCGTCCAGCCCCGCCTCCTGGATCGTAATGATCGGATAGTTCTTGCCGGTGCGCGCAAACGCCTTGCGCTGCAGCTCCGCAAACTTCGCCAGCAGCGCCACGAGATCTCCCGCCGCAACGCCGTGCTTCGACATCTTTTCGCCGTTGCCCGGCGACAGCGAAGTGATCAACCAAGTCGAACGGCTCAGTTCCAACGAAACAAAAATTGCGCCAAGATGCGTTCGGATAGCGGTCGGTTCAGTGTCAGCGATACGATCAGCGAGCAACATCGGTCGTCCTCCAGGTTGAGTGGGTTGAAGCAACCTCAGTCTGGACCTGGACTCGGCTGCTATCCACTCCCCATGGAATCTTCGCTTCGCTCGCAATGACGCAGTGATCGTAGGGTGCGCAAAGGAGCGCGCGTAAGCGCGCGACGTGCGCACGCAAAGCCTTGTTCAAAGACGTGCGCACGCCACGCTCGCGCGTGCCTTTGCGCACCCTACGCCGGTTGCGAGACGGGAGTGCCGCTACGGCTCGAGCTCGGTGTCCCAGTAGAGGTAGTCGAGCCAGCTGTCGTGCAGGTAGTTGGGCGGGAACAGGCGGCCGTTGCGGTGCAGGTGATGCACGCTCGGCTGGAACGGCATCTGCGCCGGCCACATCTTGGCCTCCGCCGACGTCTTCGAGCCCTTGGTCAGATTGCAGGGCGAGCACGCCGCGACCACGTTGACCCAGGTGGTGTGGCCGCCGCGCGAGCGCGGCAACAGATGATCGAAGGTCAAGTCCTCGCGCGCGCCGCAATACTGGCAGGAGAAGCGGTCGCGCAGGAACACGTTGAAGCGCGTGAACGCCGGGTGGGTCGAGGGCTTCACGAAGGTCTTGAGCGAGACCACGCTCGGCAGCAGCATCTCGAGGCTCGGCGAGTGCACCGCCTTGTCGTACTGCGCGACGATGTTCACGCGCTCCAGGAACACCGCCTTGATGGCGTCCTGCCACGACCACAGGGAGAGCGGGTAATAGCTCAGCGGACGAAAGTCCGCGTTGAGCACCAGGGCCGGCCATCCGCCGGACGTCACGTGGGCATTCAAGGGTGCGGATTCCTTATTGTGCCTCCTGACGCTGCTCGCACCACAGCTTGCCGGCATAGTCTACAGGCAGCGTGACCGGATTGTGAAGCCTCAAGCGGTAGGGTGCCTCAAGCGGTAGGGTCGCGCCAAGCCGTAGGGTGGGCAAAGCGCCGCGAATGCGGCGCGTGCCCACGCGCGTCATGTTTAACGCGCAAGCGCGCGCCTTTGCCCACCCTACAAAATCTCGTCCGGGACGCGGAGCCCGTCAGGTCGCCCGCAATGCCTCGGCCGCGGGGGTGTACGGAAGGCCGAGCGCGTCGGCGACCGGGCGAGACGTGATTCGGCCGTCATGGACGTTGAGCCCGTTTCGAAGGTGTTCGTCCTCGTTCAACGCCCGCAATCCCTTGTCGGCAAGCGCCAGAACGAAGGGCCGGGTTGTGTTGTCGAGCGCGAAGGTCGCGGTGCGCGGCACCGCTCCCGGCATGTTGGCGACGCAGTAGTGAATGACGCCATCGACCACGTAGGTCGGGTGCGAATGCGTAGTCGGCCGCGAGGTCTCGAAACAGCCGCCCTGGTCGATGGAGACGTCGACGATGACGGCCCCAGGCTTCATGGCCTTAACGGTGCGCGCCGACACCAGCTTGGGGGCGGCGGCGCCCATCACCAAAGCCGCACCCACCACCACGTCGGCGGACGTGCACAGCGCCTCGATATCGGCACTCTCGACGGAGGCCAGCTCGACGCGGTCACCAAAGAGCTGTTGCAGCCGAGGCGTGTCGGCGCTACGGCTGGCGATGGTGACCTCGGCGCCCATCCCGAGCGCGACCTGCGCGGCGTTCTGCCCGACCGAGCCGCCGCCGAGGACGACGACCTTGGCGGCCGGCACGCCTTCGAGGCCGCCCATCAGAATGCCGCGCCCGCCCTGCGTCCGCTCCAGGAAATGCGCCGCCACCTGCGCCGCCATGCGGCCGGCGATCTGCGACATCGGAGCCAAGAGCGGCAGCCTTCCGGCCGCGTCGGTCACGGTCTCGTAGGCGATTGCGGTCGCGCCGGAAGCCATCAGCTCGCGCGCCTGGGCGGGATCGGCCGCCAGGTGCAGATAGGTGAAGATGATCTGGCCGCGGCGCAGCCGCTGGCGCTCCGGCGCCAACGGCTCCTTCACCTTCACGATCATGTCGGCGCGCCGGAACACCTCGTCGGCGCTTGCGATGATCTCGGCGCCGGCCGCGGTATATTCCCCGTCGGCGATCCCGGCGCCGTCTCCGGCCGCTCGCTCGACCCCGACCGCGTGGCCGCGTGCGATCAGCTCCTCGACCGTCGCGGGCACGAGCGCGACGCGATATTCGTCCGGTTTGATTTCCTTCGGCACGCCGATGAACATGACTGTTGTCCCTGTGCTGTCCGGCCAGGTTACACGCCGAATCGCCGCGCCAGAAATGCCCCGCCGTGGCGCAGGCCCTCGGGGTCGATACCGTGGCCGATGCCGGGCGAGAGGTGCCACTCGGTCGGAATGCCGAGCGCGGCGAGCGCCTCGGCGGCATGGAACAGCGCCTCCGCCGGGATGAGGTCGTCGTTCTCGCCGTGCACCAACAGCACCGGCGGCTTGGCGCGGATCTCGCCTGAAACCGCGTCGGGTGCCGCCGAATTGGGCAGCACGAACAGGCCCGAATAGCCGACGATGGCGGCCGGCGCGACGGCGCGGCGCAAGCCGACATGCAGCGACATCATCGTGCCCTGGCTGAAGCCGACGAGCGCGAGCGCCGACGGCGGCAGCGCGCGGCGGGCAAGCTCGGCGTCGAGGAAGCGCTCGAGCGCCGGCGCCGCCGCGTTGACGCCCCGCCAACGCTCATGCGGATCGCGGAAGGTGAGCTCGAACCATTGCCGGCCCATGACGGCGCCCGGGAGCGGCTCCGGCGCATGCGGCGAGACGAAGGCGGCCTCGGGCATCAGGTCCTGCCAGGCACGGCCGATCTCGATCAGGTCGTTGCCGTCGGCGCCGTAGCCGTGCACGAACACCACCAGCTGCCGCGCCGGCCGGCGCGATTTCGGCTCCAGCCGCGGACCGGAAAGCTCGGCCGCCATCGGCGTCTCCGTCGGCTACACCGGGGCCGGCTCGCGGCCTTTGACGGCGCGATAGTACGACCACAGCAGGCGCGCCGCGACCGCGCGCCATGGCCGCCAGCGCTCCGCCATCGCGGTCATCTCGTTGGCGCTCGGGCGGGTCGGGAGCCCGAACGCGAGCCGCGCCGCCTCCTGCAGGGCAAGGTCGCCGGCCGGCCAGGCGTCGGCATGGCCGAGGCAGGACAGCAGGTAGATGTCGGCGGTCCACGGACCGATGCCATGGACCGCGGTCAAGATCTCATGCGCCTGGTCCGCCAGCATGCGGGTCAGCGCCTCGAAGTCGACGGCACCGGTCTTGACGGCGGCGGCGATCGCCTTGAGGGCCTTGATCTTCGCGGCGGAGAGGCCGATGCGCGCCAGCTTCGGCGCGCCGGCGCGGCGCAGGGCGATGTGATTGAACGGATCGTAGGCGGCGCGCAGCCGGCCCCAGATCGCCTCGGCGCTGGCGGTGGACAACTGCTGGCCGACCATGATGCGGATCAGCCCCTCGATGCCGTCGGGACGGCGCCGCAGCGGGATCTCGCCGGCGATGGCGCAGACCGCACGCAGGCGCGGGTCGCGGGCAATGAGCGCCTCGAGGCCGGTCGCGACGTCGGCCTCGGTGTGGATGACGGCGTACATCGGGCGGCAAGCATCTATGATCGCAAGGGCCGCGCAACCCTTTCTTTGCGCCAGTCGCCCCGCTGTTGCCGTCATGGCGAGCCGTGTAGGGTGGGCAAAGCGCCGCGAAGCGGCGCGTGCCCACGTCGTGCGAGTTCACGTGGGCACGGCGCGCAAGCGCGCCTTTGCCCACCCTACATTTTCTTTGCAATGACGCCCCCGATCTTCCGTTTCGCGCCGAGTCCGAACGGCTACCTGCATCTCGGCCACGCGCTCTCCGCGCTCGCCAATTTCGACCTCGCGCGCGCCGCCGGCGGCCGCCTGCTGCTGCGGATCGAGGACATCGACACAAGCCGCTGCCGGCCGGAATTCGAGGCGGCGATCTACGAGGACCTCGCCTGGCTCGGCATCGACTGGGACGAGCCGGTGCGGCGGCAGTCCGAGCATCTCGACGACTATCGGGCCGCGCTCGCGCAGCTTGAAACCCAAGGCCTGATCTATGCGAGCTTCGAGACCCGCGGCGAGATCGCCCGGCGGGTCGCGGAGCGCGAGGCGTCCGCCGCATGGCCGCGCGACCCCGACGGCGCGCCGCTCTACCCCGGCAGCGCCGGCGAGGTGTCGGCGCCGGAGCGGGCGAGGCGCATGGCGGCGGGCAAGCCCTATGCGCTGCGGCTCGACATGGCGGCCGCGGTCAAGCGCGCCGGCGCCCCGGCCTGGCACGAACAGGGTGCAGGACCGCAGGGCGAGACCGGAACCGTGGCGGCTCAACCGCAGGCCTGGGGCGACGTGATCCTGGCCCGCAAGGAGACACCGACCAGCTACCATCTGTCGGTGACGGTCGACGACGCGCTGCAGGGCGTCACCGACGTGGTGCGCGGGGCCGACCTGTTCTGGTCGACCAGCGTGCATCGGCTGCTGCAGGCACTGCTCGGTTTGCCCGCCCCGCGCTATCGGCATCATCGCCTGGTGATGGGACCCAACGGCCGCAAGCTGTCGAAGGCGACGCGCGCGACCGCGCTGCGCGAGCTGCGCGCCGCGGGCGCGCGCCCGCACGACATCCGCGTCATGCTCGACCTGGCGACGAGATCGACTTGATCGACGAATGTCCTCGGATGTCATCCCGGCCGAGCGCCGAAGGCGCGAGCGCCGGGATCCATGTCTCACACCGCTAAGAGACATGGCCGGAACCGCAGGGATACGTGGATCCCGGCTCGCGCTCGCTCGCGCTCGCTTGGCCGGGACGACAGTCTGAGCAAGCGTCCCGCTACGCGTCGGTTCATCCCGGCCAAGCGCCGACGGCGTGCTCAGTGGCGCCGGAACAGCCCGACGATCACCAACAAGATCACCGCGCCGATGATGGCGTTGACCGTCGCGGCGACGAATCCTTTTCCGACGGTGATGCCGAGCCGGGTCAGCAGCCACACCCCGATGAAGGCGCCGACGATGCCGACGACGATATTGCCGATTAGCCCGAATCCGTAGCCGCGGACGATCTGCCCCGCCGCCCAGCCGGCGATCGCGCCGACGATCAGCAGCACGACAATGCTTTCGACTCCGAGCATGCTTCCCCTCCCCCCAGCGATGAACGTGTTGTGCTTGTCGCCTGCGAGCTTAGCGCGCGCGGCGCGGCCGGACCAACAACCCCAGGTCCAACGCAAGCGCGTTACGGCAGCTCGGTTGCCGGCCGCTGGCGTGCCCGGGCACGGCGCAAGTCGGTGATGACGCTGTTGAGCTCGCCGCCGTAGATGAAGATCGACGACGTGAAATACAGAAACACAAGCACGATCATCGGCGTCGCGAGCCCCGCATAGTAGCGGGAATAGGTAAAGGCGAACTCCGCCAGATAGCGGCCGAAGATGGCGCCGGCCAGCAGCCACAGGATGAGGGTGGCGATCACGCCGGGCGCGATGTCGAGGAGACGTCGCCGGCCGGCCGGCAACCAGAGATGCACCAGCACCAGCGCGACGACCAGGATGACGGACGCCGCCGCAAAGCGCACGAACGTGATCGTGAACGACAGCGGCTCGAGCTCCGGCACGTATTTGAGCACCGCCTTCCAGATCAGCGGCGCCAGGAAGACCAGGAACGACAGCGCGAGCAGCGCGAACGCAGCGACGATGACGTAGGCGATCGATTCGAGCCGCAGCACCCACCAGCGCCGGGTGTCGACGATGTCGTAGGCGCGGTTGAGCCCGATGCGCAGGCTCTCGACGCCGGACGACGCGAAGAACAGCGCGAGCGCCGCACCGACCGTGAGCACGCCGCCGCTCGCGCTCGTCAGCACGCCGTGAATTTCGACCGCCAGCGGCGCCGCCACCTGTTCGGGCCAGGTCTGTAGCAGGATATGGGCGGCCTCGTCGGCGAGTTCCCTGGATCGGAACATGCCGGCAAGCGCTGTGACGATCAGAAGAAATGGAAACAGCGCCATCAGCGCGGACAGCGCGATATGGCTGGCGATCGCCCAACCGTCGTCCTTGTTGAAACGATAGAAGGCCTCGATCGCGATACGGGAGCAATCGAACAGAAACGTCACGCGGCTTCGTTCCCCGCCGAGCGCCTCTCATTTCGGCGATCGGGCTCGGCTTGGCAAGGGTTGCAAGTCGTACCTGTCATCCCCGCCATGGCGAGCGCAGCGAGCGAGCGCCGGGATCCATGCAGTACAGTCTATCAGGGCCTTGTCTCTGGATCCCGGCTCTCCCCCATAGGCCCTAACTTTCGTTTCATGAGCTAATTGGCCCCTGGGTGTCATCCGGCCAAGCGACCCCGGCCTTGAGCCGGGGGGGTAGTTAGCGCCTGACGGCCCTCCGCCGGCTCAAGGCCCAGGTCGGCCGGGTCTTGTCGGTGCGGGCTATCCGGTCGGCAGCCCTGCCGCGGTCCCGCTACTCAAAGCGAGGGCTTGCCCGCGAACAGCTCGGCCAGGTGGCGCTCGAGCGTCTCTTGCTGAAACGGCTTCTGCAGCGTCGGTCGGTGCTGATAGGTCGGGGGCAGACCGCGCTCACCGTAGCCGGTGGCGAACACGAACGGGATGCCGCGGCCGGCGAGAATGTCGGCAACGGGGTAGACCTCCTGGCCGTTCAGGTTGACGTCGAGGATGGCGGCATCGAACTCGCCATCGCGGGCCAGCGCCGTCGCCTCCTCGACGCGCGAGGCGGTGGCCGCGATCGCGTAGCCCAGCTCGCCGAGCATGTCTTCCAGCAGCATGCCGATCAGAATTTCATCCTCAACGACCAGCACACGCCGGCGCATTGTCGGCGACAATCCCTCGTGCGACGACATCCTCTTAGTTCCTGGTCGAGAGCGACCGGTCCAAGACGCAGACGACCTCCGCCGGGCTCAACCGGCGGCCCGCCGGCCTTCTCCCACGGGACCGGGCCCGGATCAACCGGGGCTCGAAGCGAGCGTATCAAAAAAAAATTTCAGGAGGCGCGGAACCGGCCGCGCGCCCGGCGGTTTAATCCTGGTCCCAGGTCGATCTCCAGCCCCCGACCGGCCTGCGGACGAGTTGGACGTGGCGCGACCCCGGCGAGCCGGCCCCCTGGCAGCCGGGGTCTTTTTTTGTGCTAATTCAAGAGCTTAAACGACGTCCGCCGGTCGCTGCGGATTGCGAGCTCGTGGTGCCATGTTACCGCGCCGGTAAGATCAGACCGCGGGCGGTCACCACCATCCACCGGCCATCCTGCTGCCGCTTGATCTCCTGCACGCGCCCGAGACCGCGAATATTGTCTCCCGCCTCGACCTCCGCGAGGCCGTAGCGGCCCTCGATCAGGGCGACGCCGCCCTGAACACGCAGCAAGACCCAGCCATCGACGACCGGGGGCGAGCTGGCCTTGCCGTCGGCGACGGCCTGCGGGGGCGGCAACGGCGGCGCGGCCGCGGGCTGCGCCTGCAGCTGCTGTTGCTGTTGTTGCAGCGATTGCGGGCCCTGAGCCAACGTCCTCGCTTGCGGCCCCGGGACGGAGGCCGTGGACTCGCCGATCCCGGGCATGCCGGCGGCCCGCCGCTCCAGCCGCTCGAGCGTCTCGATGACCTTGCCGAGCCGTGCCGCGGGCTCGGCCTGGATCCGTTCGGCGCGGTCGACCCCCTCGCTCAGCCGCGCGATCGTTTCGCCCATTTTGGCGAACTGCCCGGCGCTCGCCTTGTTGGCGCTTTCCAAACTGCCCTTGAGCGTCCCGACGTTGTCGCCGACCACTTTGATGCTGGCGCGCGCCTGCGCCACATGATCGCGCAGCGCCTTGAGCTCGGCCTTGATATCCTCGACGACCGCGGCGCGCTGCTGCACCGGCTCGGGCCCCGGCGTCATCATGTTCGACATGGCGGCGAATCCGGTTGCGCCGAGCGCGCCACCGATGCCGGCCGCCAGCGCGGTGAGCGTCGTAAGCATTGCGAATCGGCCTGACCGTTCCCTGCCGTGTGGGCGCGCGCCCGCGCGCGCCGCGATCACCGGCGGCGTCACGATCGGCGGCGCCCGGCGCGGCGCGTCGGGCGTGCTCGCCACCGCCGAGGCCTCCGCGGCGCGCTTCGGCGGCTCGACTGATTTCGGCGTTTCGGCCGGCGGCGTGACCAAAGCGGCGGCAGCGGGGGCGGCCGGCGGCATTACCGGGGCCGCGGCAGTGGGTGCGACCGGTGGCAGCATCGCGGCCGGGGGAAGTTGCGGCTCCGTAGCCGGCGCCGCAACCGTCGGCGCTGCCGCCACCGGTTCGAGCGCGGGCTTGCTCTCGGCAGGTTCGATGGCAGGTTGGCTTTCGCCAAGCGGCGCTGCAGCAGCAGTCGTCGGGGCAGTATCGGTATTGTGCGTGTCCATGGTTCAAATTCCGATGGCGCTTTTCATCCACCGGTAACCATGCGGCGCTTACCAATTGGTTACCGGCGCGCGCTGCAGTGCCGTTCAAGCGCCCTCTGAAATCGATCGATCGCTCGACCCGCTCGGCCGTTTGTCGCCCCTGCGCACCGCGCTGGATCGTCTTCACCGCAGCGCGCTAATCCCTCACCCGTCATTGCGAGAAGCGTTAGCGACGAAGCAATCCAGAAACCGCGCTTCAGCCTGGATTGCTTCGCTGCGCTCGCAATGACGGCTCGATCGGCAGGCCGTGCTGCTGCGCCAGCGCCTTCAGCGAGCTCTGCGGTCGCGCGCCGATGTGCTGGATCACTTCGGCCGCCGCCACCGCGCCGATGCGCGCCGCCACCGCAAGATCGTTGCCGCTCGCCAGCCCGAACAGGAAGCCTGCTGCGAACAGGTCGCCGGCGCCGGTGGTGTCGACGATGCGCTCGATCGGGAAGGCCGCGACCTCGTAAGTCTCGGGGCCGGAAACCACCACGCAGCCTTTCTCGCTGCGCGTCACCACGGCGAGCTTGGCATCCGCGCGCAACGCCGCGAGCGCGGTGTCGAAATCGGCGGTCTGATACAGGCTGCGCAGCTCCAACTCGTTGGCGAGCAGGAGGTCGACCGTGCGCCCGCGCACGAGCGCAAGGAACTCGTCGCGCCAGCGATCGACGCAAAACGCGTCCGACAGCGTGAGCGCCACCAGCCGTCTGGCCACATGCGCCGAAGCGGCGGCCTTGAGGAACGCGTCCTTGGCGTCGCGCGGGTCCCACAGATAGCCCTCGAGGTAGGTGATCGCGGCCGCCGCGACCGTCGCGGTGTCGATGTCGGCGCGGCCGAGATTCTGCGCGGCGCCGAGATACGTGTTCAACGTGCGCTCGCCGTCCGGCGTCACCAGGATGTAGCATCGTGCCGTGGCCGGCCCATCGAGCGCGGGCGGCGACGAGAACGCGACGCCGGCGGCGCGAATGTCGTGGGCGAACACACGCCCAAGCTCGTCGTCCTTGACCTTGCCGATGAACGCCGCGCGGCCGCCCAGGCTCGCAACGCCGGCGGCGGTGTTGGCGGCCGAGCCGCCGGAAATCTCGACCGCCGGGCCCATGGCATCGTAGATGCTGCGCGCCCGCGCCTCGTCGATCAGCGTCATAGCGCCCTTGTGCATGCCGAGCGCCAGAAGGAAGTCGTCTTCGGCGCGCGCGATCACGTCGACGATCGCATTGCCGATGGCGAGCACGTCGTATTGCGGTTCTGTCATGCGGGGAGCCTGGCGGAAGGGACGCGCACTATAGCCGGCGCGCGCGCCGAGGGAAGAGCGCATGCCGCCGCATCGCCTTGTTCGAAATCATTAACACGGCACGCCGCATGCTATACACGTATAGCATATGCCACGGAGCCACGGCATGCTTGCCATTCGTTTACCGCCCGACATCGAGAAACGCCTTGCGGCGCTGGCGCAAAAGACCGGCCGCACCAAAAGCTTTTACGTGCGCGAGGCGATTCTGCGGCATGTCGAGGATCTGGAGGACTACCATTTGGCGCAGCGCCGGCTTGTTCGCGGCCGCGAACGCGTCACGCTCGAAGAGCTGGAGCAAGAGCTTGCAGAGGCATCCGGCGGCGGAAGCGCGCGCCGGCGGCGAGCGGCCGCCGGTGACCGCTCGGCGCGGAAGCTCCGCGGCGCCAAAGGTGCGCCCAGACGTTGAGCCGCAGGACCTGGCGCGTCGAGTTCGACGCCGATGCGGCACGCGAGCTGCGTAAGCTCGGCCCCGAGCCGCAGCGCCTGATATTGACCTATCTGCGCACCCGCATCGCGACCGCCGAAGATCCGCGGCGCTTCGGCCGCCCATTGACCGCCGACCTGAAGGGGCTTTGGCGTTATCGAGTCGGCGACTATCGCATCGTAGCCAAGATCGAGGCCGACCGGCTGGTCGTGCTGGTGGTGACCGTAGGCCATCGGCGAGAGGTCTACGGCTGATCGGCGTCGGTCCGTAGGGACGAGCAAGAGCGCACGGGCGCGCGCCGTGCTCACCTGCGGATTCACCGCCGTGGGCACCTGCCGCTGCGCCGCCTTAACCGACCGGGACGCCGATCCCGGGCCTTGCGCGCCTCGTTGCGTCGTGGCATGTCGCGCGGCGCAATTTCGGCGGGGACAGATGCCGTTCAAAGAGCTGGTGTTCTCCGGGGTGCAGCCGACCGGCAATCTGCATCTCGGCAACTATCTCGGCGCGATCAAGCGTTTCGTCGAGCTGCAGTCGACCTACGACTGCATCTATTGCGTGGTCGACCTGCACGCCATCACGCTGTGGCAGGATCCGGCCGAGCTGCCGCGCGCGATCCGCGAGGTCACGGCCGCCTACCTGGCCAGTGGCATCGATCCCAAGCGCAACATCGTGTTCAACCAGAGCCAGGTCGCCGAGCATGCCGAGCTCGCCTGGGTGTTCAACTGCATTGCGCGCATGGGATGGCTCGGCCGCATGACGCAGTTCAAGGAGAAGGCCGGCAAGGATCGGGAGAATGCGTCGGTCGGCCTGTTCGCCTATCCCAGCCTGATGGCGGCCGACATCCTGATCTACCGCGCCACCCACGTGCCGGTCGGCGAGGACCAGAAACAGCACCTCGAGCTCACCCGCGACATCGCGCAGAAGTTCAACCACGATTTTGCCGACTCGATCCGCGCCCACGGGCACGGCGAGGCCTTCTTCCCGCTGACCGAGCCGCTGATCCAAGGACCGGCGACGCGCGTCATGTCGCTGCGCGATGGCTCGAAGAAAATGTCGAAATCCGACGCCTCGGACTATTCGCGCATCAACCTGAGCGACGACGCCGATACGATCGCGCAGAAGATCCGCAAGGCCAAGACCGACCCGCATCCGCTGCCGCACGACGAGAAGGATCTCGAGGCCCGTCCGGAGGCCGACAACCTGGTCGGAATCCACGCGGCGCTCGCCGACACGACCAGAGCCGACGTGCTCAAGGAATTCGGCGGCGCCCAGTTCTCGACCTTCAAGGCCGCGCTGGTCGATCTCGCGGTCGCCAAGCTCTCCCCGATCACGACCGAAATGCAGCGCCTGCAACACGACCCCGGCTATATCGACGCCGTCCTCGCCGATGGCGCCGAGCGTGCGCGCGCTCTGGCGGCGCCGACGATGAAATCCGTCAAGGACATCGTCGGCTTCATCCGGCAATGAGCGCCGGTTGGTCGAACCGAGGCGACGGCCGGCGATGCGCCCACGCCTTGTTTCGGTCCCGCCCGCCATGGCAGCATCGCGCCTGCGCGCGACGGCAGGGGTGACCGCGGTCAGGCGGAGCCGGGAGTAAGGGATGACGTCCAAGCGCCGCAGCTACGAGGCCGGCCACAAGCCGAAGTATATGGTCGTCATCGACGAGACGCCGGAATGCGACCGCGCCGTCTATTACGCCGGCCGGCGCGCGCATCGCAACGAGTCGGGCCTGATCATGCTGCGCGTGATCGAGCCGCACGACCGCAACCAGCAATGGCTCGGCGTCGCCGAGGTGATGCGGGCGGAGGCGCACGAGGAAGCCAATACCATGCTCAACCGTTTCGCCGGGCGCGTAAACGGCATTGCCGGCATCACGCCCGAGAGCGCCATCCGCGAAGGCGACACGATGGAGCAGATCCTGGCGCTGATCGAGGAGGACGAGGACATCGCGACGCTCGTGCTCGCCGCCGGCACCGGCAAGGAAGGCCCGGGCCCGTTGGTGTCGGGCCTGAGCAAGATGATCGGCAGCTTCCCGATCCCGGTCGCCATCGTGCCGGGTCATCTCACCGACGATGAGCTCGAACTCGTTGTCGTGATGCCGTGCGTCCCGGGGACCGCCGGGCCCACTCTCTGAGCCAGTCGCTTGCCACCGTCCGTCATCCCCGCGAAAGCGTCGCGAAAGCGGGGATCCAGTAGACCATGGCTTTGGGGATAGTACCCGCGCGCCGGTGTTTACTGGATCATCCGCGTTCGCGAATGATGACGGTGCAGGGTACGGAGGAGAAGCAGATGCCCGACAAGGCATTCTTCGTCGTCCGCGCGACCGTGGCGGATACTTCGCTGCGGGCGCGATTGGATCGTTGGTATTCGACCGATCACCTGCCGTGGGCGGTCAGGGTGTTCCAGGCCGAGAAGGCGTGGCGGCTGTGGAGCGACCGCGATCCTTCCGTGCATGTCGCCGTCTATCAGTTCGCCGACAAGGGCCGGCTCGAGGCCGCGTTGCAATCGGAGGATTTCAAGGCGCTGGTGGCCGATTTCGACCGCTCATGGCCGTCCGGGATCACGCGCACACGCGAGCTGCTGACGCTGGTCGAGACCGCCCCGCCGTAGGGGCAACCCTTGTGGTTGCCCGGGGCCGCGTTATCGAGAGCGGGCGCCCACAAGGGGCGCCCCAAGAGGCGCCCCTACGATTGGACGGCGCGCAAGCGGGTTCGATCGAGTTGACGCTGGCGGCCGAAACCCCCACTTATTGGGCATGGCCGCGCCTTAGCGGCGGAGCGCGGCGAAGGAGCCAGCCAATGTTCATCCAGACCGAGCCGACCCCCAATCCGGCAACGCTCAAGTTCCTGCCCGGCCGCCCGGTGCTCGCGGATCGCACGCTGGACATGCGCGACAAGGCCGAGGCCGCCAATTCGCCTCTGGCCGAGCGGCTGTTCGATGTTCCCCACGTGTCCGGCGTGTTCTTCGGCTCGGATTTCATCACCGTCTCCAAATCCGGCGGCGAGTGGCAGCAGCTCAAGCCGGCGATCCTCGGCGCCATCATGGAGCACTACATGTCCGGTGCGCCGATCGTCCTCGACGACGCCCAAAGCTCGCACGAGGCCGCGGAGTTCTATGACGAGGCCGACAAGGACACCGTCGACACCATCAAGGAGCTGATCGAGACGCGCGTGCGCCCGGCGGTCGCCAACGACGGCGGCGACATCACCTTCCGGGGCTTCAAGGACGGGGTCGTCTATCTCGCCATGAAGGGCGCTTGCTCGGGCTGTCCGTCGTCGACCGCAACCCTGCGGCACGGCATCCAGAACCTGCTGCGGCACTTCGTGCCGGACGTGACCGAGGTCCGGCCGGTCTAACGGATGACAGACGTCAGATGTCAGATGACAGATCCGTTGGGCCCCTGACATCTGGCATCTGATATCTGTCATCCGAATGCGTCTCCTCGCGATCGATACGGCGCTCGGCGCCTGTGCGGCGGCGGTGTTTGATTCCGACGCGGGCGCGATCGCGGCCATCGAAAGCATCGCGATGGCGCGCGGCCATGCCGAAGCGCTGATACCGCTCGTGGCCCGCGTGATGGAGCGGGCCGGGATGGAGTTCGTCGAGCTCGACCGCATCGCGGTGACGGTCGGGCCCGGCAGCTTCACCGGCCTGCGCGTGGGAATTGCGGCGGCGCGGGGCATTGCGCTCGCGGCCGGGAGGGCGGCGGTCGGCGTATCGACCTTGTCGGCCTACGCGGCGCCTTTCATCGCGGTCGATCGGGCCGCCGCCGTCGCGGTCGCCATCGATGCGCGCAACGACCAGATCTATTTTCAGCTGTTTGGGCCGGGCGGGCGCTCGCTGGTGTCGCCGCATCACGTTGCGATCAGCGAGGCGGTCGGGCTCGGGCCGGTGCGCGCGCTCGGACGGCCGTGCCAGCTGGCTGGCTCGGCCACGGTTCAGCTCGCCGCCAGGTGGCCGGCGGAGTATCCGCCACCCCTCGTCGCCGAACCGAAGGCCGCGCCCGATATCGAATGGGTCGCAAAGCTTGGCGCCGTCGCGCAGGCGGGCCTTGCTCCGCCCAAGCCCGCCTATCTGCGACCGCCCGGTGCGCAGCCGCAGGACGGAGCCGGACTGCCGCGGCAATGATCGACCTCCTCGCCCGCCTGTGGGGCCGCGCCGAGCCCTCGCTCGCTGACGCCCGCCCTGCGGACGCGGCGGCGTTGGCGGCGCTGCACGCGGCCTCGTTCCGCCGCGGCTGGAGCGAGGACGAGATGGAGCGGCTGCTCGTCGACCGCAACGTGATCGCGCACCGCGCCACGTTCGGTCGCGAGATCGCCGGCTTCATCCTGTCGCGGCTCGCCGCCGGCGAGGCGGAGATCCTTTCGGTCGCGGTGTCGCGGCGGCGGCAAAGCCGCGGCGTGGGGCGCCGCCTGCTCGCGCTGCACCTGCGCCGTCTGGCAGGCCTCGGGGTGCGCGCCGCGTTCCTGGAGGTCGAGGAAGGCAATGCAGCCGCGCGCCGGCTGTATGCGCGCGCCGGCTTCCGCGAGGTGGCGCGGCGGCCGGGCTATTACCCGCAGGATGGCGGGCAGCCGCTCGCCGCAGTCGTGCTGCGGCGCGACTTGAATTGATCGTGCCCCGGGGATGGCCTAGCTATAGGTCGAGTGAACGGGCAAAGCCGGAGCCACCGTGGTCGCGACCAAGACCGGCGACATCGAAGCGAAATGCGTCGCCAAGGGCATGCGCATGACCGAGCAGCGGCGCGTGATCGCGCGCGTGCTGGCTGCTGCCGACGACCATCCCGATGTCGAGGAGCTCTACCGGCGCTGCGCCGTGGTCGACGATCGCATCTCGATCTCCACGGTCTATCGCACCGTGAAGCTGTTCGAGGATGCCGGCATCATCGAGCGCCACGACTTCCGCGAGGGTCGCGCGCGCTACGAGCAGATCCCCGATACCCACCACGACCACCTGATCAATCTGCGGACCGGCGAGGTGATCGAGTTCCGTTCCGAGGAGATCGAGCGCCTGCAGGCCGAGATGGCGCGCCGGCTGGGTTACAGGCTGGTCGACCATCGCCTCGAGCTCTACGCGGTACCGCTCGACGACAAAGCCAAACGGTGATGCTGCGCGTGGCGCTGGTCGCGGCCGCCGTCGCCGCGATCACGATCCCGCTCATGCCGTTGCAATGGCTATCGCTGCGACTGCGGCTGCCGACGCGACGCGCCATTCCGGTCGCCTACCACCGCGCCATGTGCGCGCTGCTCGGCGTGCGCGTCCGCGTAGCCGGCGAACGGTTGCGGCGGCATCCGCTGCTGATCGTCGCCAATCACGCCTCCTGGCTCGACATCTGCGTGCTCACCGCGCTCGCGCCCGTCGTGTTCGTGGCCAAGCGCGAGGTCGCGAGCATGCCGCTTTTCGGCCTTCTCGCTCGGCTGCAGCGCTCCGTGTTCGTCGACCGCGAGCGCCGGCTCCTAACCACAGCCACCAATGCCGAGATCGCCGCGCGGCTCGCGGAGGGCGATCCGGTGGTGCTGTTCGCGGAAGGCACATCGAGCGACGGCAACCGCGTGCTGCCGTTCCGCTCCAGCCTGATCGGCGCCGCGCATGCGGTGCTGGCGAACGTTGCCGCTGCCGATTGCGGGAACAAGGATGCGGTCGTGTGGATCCAGCCGGTGTCGATTGCCTATGTGGGGCTCGACGGGCTTCCGCTCGGGCGCCCGCATCGGCCATGCGTCGCATGGTATGGCGGCCTCGACCTGCTGCCGCACCTGGCGGAAGTGATGCGCCGCGGCGCCGTCGACGTGGCGGTGAGCTGGGGCGAGCCGGTCGCCTGCGCCGCCACGACCGACCGCAAGGCGCTGGCGCGCTCGCTGGAGGCGACGGTGCGACGGATGACCGTGAGCGCTTTGCGCTCAGCCAACTCGCTGTAGCGTGCGCAAAGGCGCCGAAGGCGCCGTGCGCACGATAGAGGCCAACGCGTGCGCACGCGCCGCTTTGCGCACCCTACGACGCGGACAACTCCCGCCGCACGATGGCGGCGCCGTCGGCCAGGGCCTTGAGCTTGCCGAACGCGATCTCGCGCGGCAGGTACTTCATGCCGCAGTCGGGCGCCGGGATCAGGTTCGCGGGCGCAACGTAGGCAAGCGCTCGCCGGATGCGCTCGGCGACCGTTTCGGCCCTTTCCACGTTGAGGTCGCCGAGGTCGAGTACGCCGAGCAGGATGGTCTTGCCGGCAAGCTCGCGCAGCACCGCCAAGATCGAGCTTCGGCTGCGCGGCCTCGATCGAGATCTGCTGCGCGTCGCAAGCCGCCAGCTCCGGCAGGAACGAATAGCCGGTCGGCTTGGTCTCGCCCGGCACCACCGCCGCGTAGCCGAAGCATAAGTGCACCACCGTCGGCACGCTCAACCCCTTGAGCGCGCGGTTAATGCCCTGGACCGCGTGGCGCCGCGCCTTGTCGGGATCGCTGCGCACCCACGGCTCGTCGAGCTGGATCACGTCGGCGCCGGCCGCCTGCAGGTCGTGCGCCTCGGCGTTCACGGCGGCGGCGAAGTCGAGCACCATCTCCTCGTCGTCGCGATAAAACTCGTTCTTCGCCTGCTGGCTCATGGTGAACGGCCCCGGCAGCGTGATCTTCGCCGGGCGCTCGGTATTGGCGCGCAGGAACTGCATGTCACGCACCTCGACCGGGCGGGTGCGCCGGATCTTGCCGGTGACGCGCGGCACCGGCGTCATGGCGCCGGAGCGCGTCTTGACGAAGCCGGGATTGTCGAGGTCGATGCCTTCGAGCGCGGTCGCGAACCGGTTGGAGTAGCTCTCGCGCCGCATCTCGCCGTCGGTGACGATGTCGATGCCGGCCCGCTCCATGTCGCGGATCGCAAGCAAAGTGGCGTCGTCCTGCGCCTGCTCGAGCAACGGCTCGGGCACCCGCCACATCTCGGTCATGCGCACGCGCGGCACGGTCTTCGACAGCATGGCGCGGTCGACCAGCCAGTCCGGCTGCGGATAGGAGCCGACCACGGTGGTGGGCAGGAGCGGGAGCGGCATCGGACAGCGGTCTCCATTCTGAAGCTCGGCTAAGGCGTGATGGTTGCAGGGCGGGCGTCACGCACGCCGCCGCCCACCCTAGCACAGCCGACGCGGATCAATCGTCAGGCGGTGCCGTCGATGCGGTCTCGCCCAAAGCCTCGCGCACGGCTTCCATGCCATGCTCTCGCGCAGGATCCGGCACGCCCAGCGCGTCCTTCACCGCCTCGACGCCCTTCTCGTGCACCTCGGCCGCTTTTTCGACCTCCAGCAGCTTGTGCTCGAGCTCGGGCGGCAGCGCCGGATCGCCCAGGTAGGCCGGCTTGTCCTCCAATTCGGCGTAAGCTGCCCGCAGCTTCTGGCCGAGGTGATCCTGCACGGCCTTGTCCAGGGCGGGCGGCTCGGCATCGCCGGTCTTGTCAGGGTTCTCGGACATCGGCTCGCTATCCCCTAACCCCTAAGCTTGAACTCGACAACGCTTTCGCGAATGTCCGGTTGCGGCGGCTCGGCTGCTCTGTCCGGTTGTTCCATTCGACCGTGAAACCCGCTAAACCGGGCCCACTGCGTAAGAACCGGGTCGGAACGAGCGTCGGGGCCAGAAGCATCGGAATGCTGAAAGACATCGACAGCGCCAGCGAGGTTCGGACCGACCGCCGGGGTCCTGAGCCCGTTCCGCCGATCCGGCCCGAGGGCGACACCGCCGTCCCCGCCCGCCGCGTGTTCATCAAGTCCTATGGCTGCCAGATGAACGTCTATGACGCGCAGCGCATGGCGGACGTGCTGGCGCGGGACGGCTATGTCGAGACGGGAAGCGCCGAGGAGGCCGACCTCGTCATCCTCAACACGTGCCACATCCGCGAGAAGGCGGCCGAGAAGGTCTATTCCGAGCTCGGCCGCATCCGCGTGCTCAAGGAGCGCGCGGCGCGCGCCGGCCGCGCGCTCTCCGTCGGCGTCGCCGGCTGCGTCGCGCAGGCGGAAGGGCAGGAGATCATCCGACGCGCACGCGTCGTCGATCTCGTGGTCGGCCCGCAGAACTACCACCGGCTGCCCGACCTGTTGGCGCGCGCAGAGCGTGACGGCTCGATCGTCGACACCGAGTTTCCAGTCGAGGACAAATTCGACTTCCTGCCCGCCGCCACCGCCGAACGCACCCGTGCGCGCGGCGTGACCGCGTTCGTCACCGTGCAGGAGGGCTGCGACAAGTTCTGCACGTTCTGCGTGGTGCCGTATACGCGCGGCGCCGAAGTCTCGCGCCCGCCCGGGAAGGTCGTGGCCGAGGTCGAGCGCCTCGCCGAGGCAGGCGTGCGCGAGGTCACGCTGATCGGGCAGAACGTCAACGCCTACCACGGGGACGCGCCGGACGGCAGCTGGTCGCTCGCGCGGCTGATCGAACGGGTGGCGCGCGTGCCGGGCATCGCGCGGGTGCGCTACACCACCTCGCATCCGCGCGATATGGGCGAGGATTTGATCGCGGCGCATCGCGACCTGCCGGCGCTGATGCCGTACCTGCATCTGCCGGTGCAATCAGGCTCCGACCGCGTGCTCGCGGCCATGAACCGCCGGCACAGCCGCGCCGACTACTTGCGCGTCGTCGATCGCCTCAGGCGCGCGCAAGAAGCGCTTGCGCTGTCGTCGGACTTCATCGTCGGCTTCCCGGGCGAGACCGAGGCGGATTTCCGCGAAACGCTCTCGCTGGTCGCAGAAGTGAAATTTGCCGGCGCATTCTCGTTCAAATATTCGCCGCGCCCCGGCACCCCGGCGGCCGCCATGGAACAGGTGCCCGAGGCGGTGAAGGTCGCGCGGCTGGCGGAGCTGCAGGCGGCGATCGACCGGGCGCAGGCAGCATTCAATGCCGCCTGCGTCGGCCGAACGTTCGAGGTCTTGCTGGAGAAGCCGGGCCGTCATCCCGGCCAGCTCACCGGCCGTTCTCCCTACCTTCAGCCGGTGCAGGTTGCGGCACCGGCCGCGCTCGCCGGCCGCATCGTGACGGTCCGGATCACCGAGGTCTCCGCCAACAGCCTGTTCGGTGTTGTGCTGGCGGCCGAGGATGGCCATCTAGTCGATGAGGCCGACGTCGAGCAGCGGCTCGAGGTCTTGGCAGGAGCCTGACGCTGCGCACCCTCGGCACCGACAACCTGATCCCTCCTGACAGCGACACAGCGCACGACCAGATCGTGCTGGCGTTTGACGACAACGGCCTCGCCTCGGCCCTGTTCGGCCAGTATGGCCAGAACCTGGCCCTGGTCGAGCGCCGGCTCGGCGTGACCGCGGACCAGCGCGGCAACCACGTCACCATCCGCGGACCGCGCGATGCCTGCGAGCAGGCCCGCCGCGTTCTGGAAAATCTCTACGAGCAGCTTCGGCGCGGCCGGGATCTCGCGGTCGGCGACGTCGAAGGCGCGGTGCGCCAGTCGATCGCGCAGGGGCAGCTGTTCGCCTTCGAGGCCGACAGCGCGCGCGCCACGTTCGAGGAGATCAACCTGCGCAAGCGCCCGGTGCGCGCCCGCACGGCCGCGCAGGACGCCTACATCCGGGCGATGAAGCGCCACGCCCTGGTGTTCGGAACCGGTCCCGCCGGCACCGGCAAGACCTGGCTGGCGGTGGCGTATGCGGTCGCGCTGTTCGAGCGCAAGGAGGTCGACCGCATCATCCTGTCGCGTCCGGCGGTCGAGGCCGGCGAACGGCTCGGCTTCCTGCCGGGCGACATGCGCGAGAAGGTCGATCCCTACCTGCGACCGATCTACGACGCGCTCTACGACATGATGGACGCGCGCATCGTCGAGCGCACGCTGCAGTCGGGCGAGATCGAGATCGCGCCGCTTGCGTTCATGCGCGGCCGCACGCTCTCGAACGCGGCCGTGATCCTGGACGAGGCTCAGAACACCACCGCCATGCAGATGAAGATGTTCCTGACCCGGCTGGGCGAGAACTCGCGCATGATCGTCACCGGCGATCCGAGCCAGGTCGACCTGCCGCCGGGACAAACCTCCGGCCTCGCCCAGGCCCTGCACCTGCTCGCGCGCGTCGAGGGCATCGGGCACGTCGCCTTCACGCATCACGACGTGATCCGGCACGAGCTGGTGAGCCGCATCGTGGAAGCCTACAATTCCGCCACCGCCCGCCGCGAGCCGAAGGAATGACGTGCGCGGCCCGCGCCTACTGCCCTCATGGCTGTGCATCTCGACATCGTGGTGAGCTCGCCGCTGTGGAAATCGGTGCGCGGCTTGCGACCGATGCTGCGACGCGCGGTCGCCGCCGCCGCGGCGCAGGTGCGCCTCGGTGAGGCCGAGCTCGCGATCGTGCTCACCGACGATGCCGCGATCCGCACCCTCAATCGCCGCTGGCGCAAGCGCGACCGGCCGACGAACGTGCTCTCGTTCCCGGCACCGCCCGCGCCCTCCGGCGCCGCCGGTCGGAGCCTCGTCGGCGACGTCGTCATCGCCTACGAGACCACCGCCCGCGAGGCGGCGGCGCAGGGAAAGCCCCTCAAGAATCATGTAAGCCACCTGGCCGTGCACGGCTTTCTCCACCTCCTGGGTTACGACCATGAGCGCAAGGGAGAAGCGGAGGAGATGGAAGGCCTTGAACGCGCCATCCTATTCGCGCTCGGCGTCCCCGACCCGTTCGCCTGAGCGCGCGCTCGGGACGGCGCTCACGCGCCTTTCCAATGCCGTGGTCCGCGCCTCGGGCTGGCGGCGCGCGCTGATCGCCTTTGTGGCGGGAGCCGCCTCGACCCTGGCGCTCGCTCCGTTTCACGCCTGGCCGGTCATGTTCCTGACCTTTCCGGTCCTGGTCTGGCTCATCGACGGCACCCGGACCGCTCGCTTGCGCCGCGTCCTCAGTGCGGCCGCGGTCGGGTGGTGGTTCGGCTTCGGGTACTTCCTTGCCGGCCTCTATTGGATCGGGATCGCCTTTCTGGTCGACGCCAAGACCTTCGCCTGGCTGATGCCGTTCGCGGTGATGGGATTGCCCGCGGGCCTGGCGCTGTTGACCGCAATGGGGACGGCGCTGGCGGCGCTCATCTGGACGCCCGGCGCGACGCGGGTGCTTTCGCTCGCGGCGGCCCTCACCATTGCCGAATGGTTGCGCGGCCATGCGCTCTCCGGGTTTCCATGGAACGCCTTCGGCTACGCCTTGACCTCCCCGCTCGCGCTCGCGCAAGGCGCCTCGCTGGTCGGGCTTTGGGGCTTGACCTTTCTCGCCGTCGCCGCCTTCGCAAGCCCCGCGGTGCTCGCCGACACCGCCGCCGCGACGCGGCGACCGTGGCTGCCGCTCGCGCTCGCCGTCTCGGCGCTCGCCGGGCTCGCGCTCTACGGCACGGTCCGGCTCGTGGACACGCCCACGAGCTTCGTCGAGGGCGTGCGCCTGCGCATCATGCAGCCGAACGTGCCGCAGGACACGAAATTCAAGTACAGCGCCAAGCAGCAGGTGATGAGCCACTACCTGACGCTGTCCGACCGCGCCACCGGTCCCAACAACCGGGGGGTGCGCGACGTCACCCATCTGATCTGGCCGGAATCGGCGTTTCCCTTCCTGCTCACGCGCGAACCCGATGCCATGGCGCAGATCGCCGATCTGCTGCCGCCGGGCACGGTGTTGATCACCGGGGCCGCCCGCGCCGAGCCGGCCGCCGGCGCCGAGCGGCCGCTCCACGCCTACAACTCGATCTACGTCATCGACCACGACGGATCGATACTCGGCGTCTACGACAAGGTTCACCTCGTCCCGTTCGGCGAATACCTGCCGTTCCAGCGGCTGCTCGAAGGCCTGGGGCTGCGTCAGCTCACCAAGGTGCAGGGCGGATTCCAACCCGGCAGCCGGCGCCGGCTGCTGGCCGTACCGCGGCTGCCGCCGGGCGTGCCGTTGATCTGCTACGAGATCATCTTTCCGGGCCAAGCGGTGCCGGCCGGCGAACGGCCGGCTTGGTTGTTGAACCTGACCAATGACGGCTGGTTCGGCAACAGCACCGGTCCGCACCAGCATTTCCAGCAGGCCCGCGTCCGCGCCATCGAGGAGGGGCTGCCGCTGGTGCGCGCCGCCAACACCGGCATCTCGGCGGTCGTCGATCCGGTCGGCCGCATCGTCGCCTCGCTGCCGCTCGGCGCCGAAGCCGTCCTCGACTCGCCGCTGCCGCAGCGATTGCAGGGGACGCTCTACACGCGCGCCGGGGACGGCATGGCACTGCTGTTGGTCGCCTGCGCGCTGGGACTGGGCGTGCACCGGCGGATGCGGCTCACGTGATTTTGTACACCGTTGCCATCTGCAGTTGACATGCTGGGTTGTATACCTCTTCAGCTGAGCGGGCATCATGGCGCCGCCAGGCTGGCGAGGACGTCCTTATGCCCGCGAAGGTGCCGAACCCGATCGACCGATACGTCGGCAGCCGCGTGCGCATGCGCCGCTTGTTGATCGGGATGACCCAGGAGAAGCTCGGAAACCTGCTCGGGCTCACCTTCCAGCAGGTCCAGAAATACGAAAAAGGCAGCAATCGGATCGGAGCCAGCCGCCTTCAACAGATCGCCGACGCACTCAAGGTGAGGACGTCATATTTCTTCGAGGGCGCCCCGGGTTCGTCGGACCGCTCGGCCAGGACCACCCGAGAGCCGGCCTTCCTGTCCGATTTCCTCGCCGCCCCGGATGGGCTGCTCCTGGCCGAAGCCTTCGTGCAGATCAAGGATCCAAAACTGCGCCGCCGCATCGTCAATCTGGTCCAGGCGATCGTCGCCCGCCGCAAATCCTGATGGCGTCCGGCCAAGCTGAGGACGGCGTGCCAGCCATCTTGACCCCGCCATCCGACGCTGCAACAACCCCTCCCGATCGAGGGCGGCGGGCCGGCCGCGCGCTATTCAGGAGTTCCCTGGGTGTCCCGCAAAAATTTCCTATTCACGAGCGAGTCCGTTTCGGAAGGTCATCCCGACAAGGTTTGCGACCAGATCTCGGACGCGATCCTTGACGCGTTCCTGCAAAACGACATCAAGCTCGGCATTGCCGACGACAGCAAGGCGAATACGCGGCTCGGCTGCGAGACGCTCGCCACCACCAACAAGATCGTCATCGCCGGCGAAGGGCGTGGGCAGGCGCCGTGGTTCGTGAGGCATGGCGACAAGACGGTGGTCAATCGCCAGATGATCGCCGACATCGCGCGCGGCGTGGTCAAGGATATCGGCTACGACCAGGACGGCTTCTCCTACTACGGCGCCGACGTCGAGGTGCTGCTGCACGGCCAGTCGCCCGACATCGCCATGGGGGTGGATGCCAAGAAGAAGAAGGACGGCGAGCAGGAGGGGGCGGGCGACCAGGGCATGATGTTCGGCTTCGCCTGCACCGAAAGCGAAGTCTACGAGAAGGGCTCGTTCATGCCGGCGCCGATCTACTTCGCGCACAAAGTCCTGAAGGTGCTGTCCGAAAAGCGCCGCTCGGGGCAGCTGTTCGATCTGCAGCCCGACGCCAAGAGCCAGGTCACGGTCCAGTACGTCGACGGCAAGCCGATCGGCTGCACCAAGGTGGTGGTGTCGACGCAGCACAACGCCGAGAGCCGCAACGGCAGGAAATATACCCCCACCATGGTCAAGGAGATGATCGCCGACGCGGTCGCGTCCGCGCTGCCGGAGGGGTGGATGCCGAAGAAGGCGTCCGACTTTCTGGTCAATCCGACCGGCAACTTCGTGATCGGCGGCCCCGACGGCGATTGCGGGCTGACCGGCCGCAAGATCATCGTCGACACCTATGGCGGCTACGCGCCGCATGGTGGCGGCGCCTTCTCCGGCAAGGACCCGACCAAGGTCGACCGCTCCGCTGCCTACGCGGCGCGCTACCTCGCCAAGAACGTGGTCGCCGCCGGGCTCGCCGATCGCTGCACCATCCAGATCGCCTATGCGATCGGCGTCGCCGATCCGATGTCGCTTCTGGTCGACACCCATGGAACCGGGACGGTCGACGAGGCGAAGCTGCAGAAGGTGCTGCCGGAGATCTTTCCGCTGCGGCCGATCAATATCCGTCGTGGGCTGAAGCTCAACCGGCCGATCTATCGGCGCACCGCCGCCTACGGACACTTCGGCCGGACGCCCGAGAAGGACGGCGGCTTCTCCTGGGAGCAGACCGACCTCGCCGACACCATCCGCAAGGCGGTGAGCTGAGGATCCATCAAGAGGGCAGATCGCGCCGTCATTGCGAGCCGAAGGCGAAGCCATCGGCATAACGCCGGAGCCGTCATTGCGAGCGCAGCGAAGATTCCATGGCGAGTGGATAGCAGCCGAGTCCAGGTCCAGACTGAGGTTGCTTCAACCCACTCAACCTGGAGGACGACCGATGCTGCTCGCTGATCGTATCGCTGACACTGAACCGACCGCTATCCGAACGCATCTTGGCGCAATTTTTGTTTCGTTGGAACTGAGCCGTTCGACTTGGTTGATCACTTCGCTGTCGCCGGGCAACGGCGAAAAGATGTCGAAGCACGGCGTTGTCGCGGGAGATATCGGAGCGCTGCTGGCGAAGTTTGCGGAGCTGCAGCGCAAGGCGTTTGCGCGCACCGGCAAGAACTATCCGATCATTACGATCCAGGAGGCGGGGCTGGACGGGTTCTCGCTGCACCGCGTGCTGCAGCAGGAGGGGATCGAGAGCCATGTGGTGGACGCCGCCTCGGTTGCGGTGCCGCGGCGGCGGCGGCGGGCGAAGACTGACAAGATCGACGGTGAGGCGCTGTTGCGGGTGCTGCTGGCCTACAAGCGGGGCGAACCGCGGGTGTGCTCGATGGTGGTCGCCCCTTGCGCCGAGGAAGAGGACCGCCGCCGGATCGGCGAGACCTTGACTTGGTGTGGAGAGACCTTAACTCGGCACATCCCCATGTGAGCAATCCAAGCTGCCGTGCCGTTTCTGGACTGCTTCGTCGCTAAAGCTCCTGGGAAGAAACGAACGACTCGCAATGACGGAGGCGGATGGGTTCGGGCTCCCCACGCCGTTATCCTGAGGTGCCCGAGCGAAGCGAGGGCCTCGAAGGATGCTGCTCTGCCATGCAGCTGCTATGTTGTGCGTCCTTCGAGGCTCGCCCGACTTCGTCGGGCGAGCGCCTCAGGATGACGAGTCAGAACAAGCGTTGCTCCCACAACACCCTCATCCTGATCAGGATGAGGGATTGCCAAGTTTCATCCAGGTGGATCGGCCGCAAGGCCGGTGCGCAACTCGCAATGACGGGGTTCTACCGCACCGCCAGCGCGACGGCGCATGATGATCGGTACCAAGCCATCCGGGCAGGGCGCGTTTTTCGGCCGCCGCAAGGGGCACCGGCTGCGCGCCGGGCAGGCCGAGCTGATCGACACCCTGCTGCCGGAGCTGGCGCTTGATCTCGAAAGCTCCGCGCCCGCCGATCTGCGATCGCTGTTTGCGCCCGCGCCCGACGAGATCCGGCTCGAGATCGGTTTCGGCGGCGGCGAGCATCTGACGGCGCAAGCGGAAATGCATCCGCGCGTCGGCTTCATCGGCTGCGAGCCGTTCGTGAACGGCATGGCGAAGGCGCTGGCGGCGATCGCCGCCAGGAAGCTGTCGAACGTCCGCCTGCATCTGGGCGACGCGACCGACGTGATCGCGTGGCTGCCGCCGGCGTCGCTCGCCGGCGTCGACCTGATCTACCCGGATCCCTGGCCGAAACGGCGGCATTGGAAACGCCGGTTCGTGCAGGCCGCGCGCGTGGCCGAGCTTGCGCGCGTCCTGCGGCCGGGCGGCGAGTTCCGCTTCGTCACCGACGTGCCCGACTACGCGGCCTGGACGCTCGAGCGGCTCATCCGCTCGCCGGATTTCGAGTGGCGCGCGGAACGCGCACACGACTGGCGCCGGCCGTGGCCGGGCTTTGCGGCCACCCGCTACGAAGCCAAGGCGGTGCGCGAAGGCCGCGTGCCCTGTTACCTGCGATTCAGGCGGAGATGATCGGCTTCGCGCTTGCCGCCTAAAACTTGACTCAACTGCTCCACAAAAGCTCAGGTCAAGGACTCTAGCTTTGCCAAGATGCTTCCGCCGAATGAAGCCTGGAGGCGGGCCGATCCCATTTTATGCTGACACCCTCAATCTCGACCGGCGCTAGCAAGCGCTGCGCAAGTCCCCAAGGCGTGTCCTCGATATCGGTCGAGTAGTCCTCGTCGGCGGCGTGGCTGAAGACCGGACCCGGTTTGCCTTCACCGGATGTCACAAGCATCGCGGCCGTTCGGGCAAGCGACAGCTTTGCGGTCATCGCGGCATCGTCACGCAGCCGAGCGATCAACCCGCGTATCGCCGCTGCTGCCGCAAGGTAGCCGGTGGCATGATCGAGCGCCTGCACCGGGAGAGGCACCGGCCTATCGGCCTGCTTCCAACGCATGCCTGCTTCGGCGATACCGCACGACATCTGTACGAGGCTGTCGAACCCTCGGCGGGTCGCCCATGGCCCGGTCCATCCATAGGCGCACAGAGACACGTCGATCAGGCCAGGATTGATCGACCGGCGCCGCGCCTCTCCATAATCGAGCCGATCAAGGGCGCCGGGGCGATAACCGTGGACCAATATGTCGGCTTCCGCCAGCAGCCCCTCGAACACCCGTCTGTCGTCGGATTTGTGAAGATCGAGTCGCGCGCATCGCTTGCCAAGCGTCACGTCAGGGGCGACTACCGGCTCGTCCCAGTCGGGAGGATCGATCCTGAGGACATCGGCCCCGAGTTCCTGCCAGGAAGCGGGTGGCCACCGGGCCGGCCAGCACGCGGGTAAGGTCGAGGACCCTGACGCCAGCCAGAGGTCTGTCTGCAAAGAGACGCCAGGCCGGGCGCACGCCTGCTCGGGCCTGCCCGAGCGTGATCAACGGCTCCTTCATCACCGCCTGGCCTTGCGGATGCTCCCGCCACACCGGCAACGAGTGCATGGCGGCGGCGCAGCCGCCGGCATCTAGGATCGCGCGCTCCAGCTCATCACAAACAGCGGCCGAGACCGCCTTGGCGACGGCGCCTTTGTCGCCTTCACATCGAAGAACAGAAAGAGCAGCGGCGCGGTGACGGGGAGCGTTGGTGTGCAGCCTGATCCAGCCGTCGGCCGTCCGATAGTCTCCGGCGATAGCATCCCAAGGTTCAGGCAGGGTCCATCCGAGCGGTCTTATCGACCACCCGAACCAGGCGGACGCCAGATGCCGGTTGACGACAACGGCTTTGTGAGAGGAGCCCACCATGGCGAGCAATTCGGAGGTAGCCAGCCCGGCCGCACCGATGGACGCACTCGCGAGATCCGTCACAGGGAACCGGGCGGGCAGGCTGTCGGTCCCCGTGACCGGCCCCTATAGGCCCGCGTGCTACCGGTAAGCGCCGTTAGGGCTTAGCCATCCCTCTACAAATGCTGGTAAATCGGCTTTACGGTTAGCCGGCACCGGCCTATACTAGCCGTTAGCCGCCGGCGGCAGAGCCGGGGGTTTAGGCGGGGTTGGAGGAAAACCATGGCACTAACGGCTAAACGAGTGGAACGCGCTAGCAAGCCCGGCCGCTACAGTGACGGGCATGGGCTTCTGCTGCAGGTGACGCCAGCCGGTACCAAGTCCTGGCTGTTCCGTTACGAACGTAATGGAAGGGAACGGTGGTTAGGGCTAGGTCCGTTGCATACCGTTGGCCTTGCACAAGCGCGCGAACGTGCACGGGCTGCAAGGTTGCAGTTGTTGGATGGCATCGATCCCCTGGAAGCCAAGGCTGCGGTCAAACAGGCGGCAGCGTTAGCGGCAGCTAAAGCGCTCACCTTCGAGGAAGCGGCGACCCAATACTTTAACCAGCACGAAAAGAAATGGAGCAACGCAAAGTCACGCGACCAATTCATGTCGTCGCTGCGGGTCTATGCGCTCCCCACTATCGGCCGTCTCTCCGTTGCGGCTATCGATACCGGCCTGGTGTTGAAAGTGATTGAGCCAATCTGGCACGCCAAGACAGAGACGGCCAACCGGGTGCGCAAGCGGATAGAGGCTGTGCTGGATTGGGCCACCGTGCGCGGTTACCGTACTGGCGATAACCCGGCGCGTTGGAAGGGGCACATAGGCGAGGTGCTGCCGGCAAGGGCGCAGCTACAGCGGACGCAGCACCACGCCGCGTTACCGTACGCAGAGATCCCGGCATTCATGATGGCGTTGCGCAAGCGCGAAGGCGTGGCGGCCCAGGCGCTGGAGTTCCTCATCTTGACCGCCGCGCGATCCAGCGAAGTGCTAAACGCTACTTGGGCTGAGGTGGAACCCCTGGACTCCGCCACCTGGACGGTACCGGCGCGCCGAATGAAGGGCCGACGCGAGCACCGCGTACCGCTAGCGCCGGCCGTAGTCGCCTTGCTACGCGGTTGCTATACCGAGGACGGTAACCCGTACCTGTTCATCGGACGCGATGCTGCGTTGAGTGGCGCGGCCATGCCGGAGTTGCTCAATCGCATGGGCCGCAACGATATCACGGTGCATGGGTTCCGCTCAAGTTTCCGCGATTGGGCGGCGGAGCGTACCAACTACCCCAACCACGTGGTGGAGATGGCGCTGGCGCACGCCGTCGGCGACAAGGTCGAAGCTGCGTACAGGCGTGGCGATCTGTTCGCCAAACGCCGCAAATTGATGGAAGCTTGGGCGACCTACTGCGGGCAAGCGCCGGTCGCGCAGGCTGACAATGTGCGGCAGTTGCGGATCTCGTAAATGGACGACAATGTCAAGCTCAAGTTCGAGCAAGAGTTCCCGGGCTGGCGGCGGCAGCAGCGGCATTTACTCGCCCTCATTGAGCGCAACTACCTGGGCAGCATCGAGGACGACGACACCAAGGTCACGCTCCCCGCATGGATGTTGTGGTTTTTGGTCGCGCTGGCGAAGACGGCAAAATTGCCCGAAGGCCGCCCGCTGCTCACGCGGCGGCAGAAGGCGATGGCGAAGCGGCGATCGCGCCGGGACGCGGGGCAGGCGAAACATGCCGACATGCTTGCATACGCTGCCGAGTTAGTCGAACGCGGCGTATCAAAGGAAAAGGCAGCAAAGGATACCACCGAGCGCTTCCCCCGACTTTCGCATCATACGTTTCTGAAACTGATGCCGAGTGGGCGCACGAAAAAGACCCCGACCGGTTAAGATCGGGGCCCAGGGGGCCGCTCTTTATATTAGGCCGCAGCTTTCTTCCGCTGCTTCGACGCAGGTGAGCATGAGTTCAGCTCTCCTTCATCGTTGAGATTTGGCCGAGAACGATTAGGCGGCGGCTTTCTTCGACTCGACGATCGTTGTGTATGCAAGGTTGGCCCAACTTTGCCAGCGGCGGCAGAACAAATCGACTTCGCGTGCAAAAAAGTATTCACGGCCACCGCCGAGGCCCACTGACTTTTCCACTTCACGGCCGAGCCTCTTCAAATCCTCCGTCATCATGGCGATGACGTCGATCTTCATTTCCATAGTTCAGCACCTCCTTTCCGGTGCCTGAATTGCACGCGCGCGCACCCTATCGATGTCGGTAGGCGACGTATCGGTCAAAAGATATAGGGCATTTATTTTGACCCGTAGGAGCGCCGCAACTCACGGTAGACCTAATAGTCGCGTAGCGGCTGCCTAACGGCGCGCGCCTGTAAAGGTGAACAAAGGAGGACGTGATAATGCCGCACAGAGTTTTACGGAAGGGCGAGGTTTACGCGCGCACCGGTTATAAGCGCACGCAGATCGAGAAGATGCAGGCCGAGGGCAATTTCCCAAAATTAGTACAGCTCGGGCCGAGGAAGTTTGGGTTCCTCGAATCCGAAATTGACGCCTGGATCGAATCCAAAATCGCTGAGCGCGACCGGGCGGCGAGTGATGAGCACGCGTAACGATCCATGGGAGTGGGAGCCGGGGCGGCAAGCCTGTTATTGCCTTGTCCACGCCAGCCACTTGCACGGCCGGGAGCACGACTTTTGCCTCCAAATGCTCAGTGCGCGTGATCCGAGTGTGAAGCAGATCAAGTGGCTCCAGAGCATTTACATACGGCTGACGAAAGTGAACGGCGATGAGTATTGATGACGAAACCGAAGTCCAGGAATACCCCACCGTTGAAGAGCTGAAACGCGCGCTCGGGCATAAGGGCGACATGTGCTTCTGCCCGGCGCACGATGATCGGAACACCCCCAACCTGAGCGTCGATCTGGGACGTAACGGGCGGCCGGTGTTTCATTGCTTTGCCGGGTGCGCGCAGGAAGACGTGCTAGCCGCGCTACGGGAGCAAGGCTGGTGGCCGGGTGCGGGCGCAGGCAGCCCGAACCCACCGCGTACCGGGCTTGACCCGGACGCCGACGACCGAGATCTCGAACTCGACCGCCTTGAACGAGCCGCTAAGATTCGGTTGAGCGCAGCTAAGCACAGGAAAAAGCAGCCCGAGGAGTGCAAGAAGGTCCTCGCCGACTATTTTCGGAACTCGTGGCATCGATCACGTTCCGCCTCATGCCTCCCTGCTGCCGGCCGGTACCCTGCTGCCGGGCCGTGACGCGAAGCGCATGCGTTACCCCGCGGTGGTACTGCCGTTCCTTGATCATGACGGCAAATTCCGGGGTGTCATGGTCACGTACCTGACAAAGGACAGCAGTGCCAACGTGCGCCGCGCGAACGGGAAGAGTGTCCGCCTTACCTTCGGCCTGATCAAGGGGGGCTTTATTCCCCTGGGGCACGATTACAAGGCCGACGCGCCGCTGGTGCTGACCGAGGGCGTGGAGGACGCGCTGTCCATCGAGGCGATCACCGGCCTGCCCGCGATCGCGGCCGGTAACGCCAACCTGAAGGCAGTCGACCTGCCGCCATGCTCGGAGCTGATTATCGCGGGCGACAACGATCCAAGTGGCACGGGGCGCAAGGCAGCGGAAGCGGCAGCGGAAGCGTTCATCCGCGCAGAGCGTCCAGTTCGGATCGCGATCCCTGCGGATCACAAGGACTGGAACGACGCTTTGCGCGACCCCAACGTGGAGGTCGAGAAGCTAAAGCAGCAGATCTTGAAAGCGCCCCTGTTTAGCCAGACGCTAATCCGGCCGCTAGGAACGCGCGAACTTCTGGACATGAAGTTTCCGCCTCGGATTTTCCTGTTGAAGCCATGGCTGACGACGACCGGGCTAGCCATGATCGATGCCGAGGCTGGCCATGGTAAGACCTGGCTGGCGCTGTCGGTCGCCTACGCGGTCGCTGCTGGCCAAAACCTGCTCGGGTGGGAGTGCGCGCGGAAAGCGCGCGTGCTCTACGTAGACGGCGAACTGCCCGGCGAGCTACTGCAACAACGCATTGACCAACTAGGACCGGCGCTGCCCGCCACCGACTTACTATGGCTGACGCAAGCGCAATTCGGCGCACGTGGGCAGGAGATGATCGACCTCGGCACGCCGAAAGCACGCGACTACCTTGACCGTTGGATCGAGGAACACGAAATCGAGCTCATCGTATTGGACTCGGTATCTACCCTAGTGCGCTCCGGCGTAGACAACGACGTAAAGTCCTGGCGGGCCATTCAGACCTGGAGCCTCAAGCATCGGGCGCGCGGGCGCTCGGTCATCTACCTGCACCACCACGGGCGTTCGGGTAAGCCACGCGGTACCTCGTCACGGGAGATTGTGCTGGATGCCCGGATCAAGCTTGCCAAGGACCTGAACCTTACCACCGATGATGAAACCGCGCTGAAGCTGGAGTTTGCCAAGGCCCGTGAGTTCCATGGCGCTGCCGCGGCCCCGGTGGTGATGTACCTGTCAACCCCGAACAACCGGGTGCAATGGCGCCACGAGTCGGTCAAAGCCAGCACTACCGAGCAAGTGAAGAAGTTGCTGCAAGAAGGCTGGGCGCAAGCCGATATCGCGGAGGAGATCGGCGTCACGAAAGGGCGCGTCTCACAGATCGTCAAGGAACATGGCCTGAAACCGGCACCGAGCACCGCGGACGCGGAAACTGAGGAAGCGGAATAGCGGTTTAGGGGGTGGTTTAGGGTTTAGGCGCCTAGGCCCGCTAAACCCTAAACCAGCGCGGCGGAAATCCTCTCTCGTGGTGGTGTGTGCGCTCTGTAGAACGCCCACCGCTGTTAAGCGGGAAAGTTTAGGGTTTAATTACCCTAAGGCGCTAAACCCTAAACCCCGACCGCCAGGGGACCTTTTACGGGGGATAGTTTAGGGAAGAGTTTGGAGCCGGTTTAGAGAGCCGGAAACTAAGGATATTACCCTTTACGATGGTTTTTTGGAGAACCCGGCGCGGTCAACAGACCTATTTTCTGCGCGTCCAGGCGGGGGTATAAAAGCGGCGCGCCCGTATGTTGGTGTAGACGGGATAGAACAGCAATGGGCTACTATTTTGACTGGGTAAACCAGAAGTATCACGCTATCGACCACGATCGCGAAATCACACCTGCGCTGCAACGGAAACTAGAGCGCCGCAGCGCGCTAGTCACGGACCTGATCAACGAGATCGAGAAAGGTGGGGACCAGATCACCGGGATGTATGCAAACCTGCTGGCACGCACTCTGGTCTGCACCGACGAATTGTTGATGCGGGAGCACGGCGAACGGGTGGCAAAGCTGAGCCCGGATGAGCCCCGCAAGAAGCGCGATGGCGTGACGTCGTTCTGGTAGGGAGACGCCTCCATTTTAGCCCCGGCATGCGCGCAACTCCCCTAGAGAATCGCAAGCAGCGTCGCGCCCGCCTCAATCGCGCACGTGTGGCGCGCTGCATGGCGCGCAGGAGGGCGGGGATGGCCGTGTATCCTGTCGAGGCCAACGGGGCCGTTATCGACATGCTGGTGCGGACCGCATGGCTGGACGATGCGAAGGCGACTGACGCGCAGGAGGTGTCCCGGGCGATTGGCGCAATGTTGGCCGATGCGGCCGCACCGAATAGTTCGGCTTAGTTTAAGGGCGTACTCATAAATCGCGATTGCCCGGCGCTCGCTGGCGATGTTCCGGTTTGCCTCCGAAAGCGGGCCATCTCAAAATGCCGACCTTCGCCTGCGGCGCGGGCGCCCTGGGCGGAGCCGTACTTTGATACCGGAGGACAGTGCGTTCGAAATGTTGCTAACATAAGCCGAAGGCCGAGAGCAAAAATTGGGCGCGCAGGGGCAAGCGTAGAGCGGCAGTAGATGAATGAGCCTTCACCAAAGCGTCGCCTTGCTGCTCTCATGATGGCCGATATCGTCGGCTATTCCCGTCTTGTCGGCATCGACGAGTACGGCACGATCGAGCGCGTGCGGCGATTGCGTACGGAGTTGCTGGAGCCGGCGATCAGTCGAAAATCGGGCCGCCTGATTAAGGACATGGGCGACGGCTTCCTTGCCGAGTTTGCGAGCGTGGTCGACGCAACCGTCAGCGCAATCGAGATCCAGGAGAAAAATGCGCAGCGGAACGGCGGCCAATCGGGGGAGGAGCCGCTACAGCTTCGCATTGGCGTTCATGTTGGCGACGTATTGATCCAAGGTGATGATCTCCTCGGGGATGGCGTCAACGTCGTCGCCCGTCTGGAAGCGGCGGCTAGTCCCGGAACCGTTTGCCTCTCGCTCGATGCTTTCCGTCACATCGAAGGCAAGCTGCCGTTCGCCTTCGACGACATCGGCGAGCATTCGCTGAAAAACATTGCCCGCCCGATGCGGTTGTATCGATGGGCGTCTACTGCCGCGAAACTGCTGCCAATTGCCCCGCCGGCGCTGCCGGATCGCCCCTCGATCGCGGTGCTGCCGTTCACGAACATGAGCGGTGATCCCGAACAAGAATACTTCGCCGACGGTATGGTCGACGACATACTCACCGCGCTGTCGCGCGTGCGCTGGCTGTTCGTGATCGCCCGCCACTCGAGCTTCTGCTACAAGGGCAGGACCGTCGACGTGAGGCAGATTGGCCGCGAGCTCGGCGTGCGCTACGTGGTCGAGGGCAGCGTGCGCAAGGCCGGCACCCGGGTGCGCATCACCGCCCAGCTCATCGATGCGGAGGCGGATGCGCACATCTGGGCCGAGCGCTACGATCGCGGCATCGAGGACATCTTCGCTCTGCAGGACGAGATCACGGAGCGGATCGTCAGCGCCATCGAGCCTACCGTTCGAACAGTTGAAATCAAACGCGCGCTTGCAAAGCCGACCGGCAGTCTCACCGCCTACGACTCCTATTTGCGTGCGCTCCCGTACTATTACTCGCAAACCAGAGAGGCAGTCCTTCGCGCCGAAACGCTGTTGCAAGAGGCTATCGATCTGGATCCCGGGTATGCTGAGGCACTGGGTACCTTCGCCGACTGTATTGCCATGCGAACATCAACCGGCTGGCATGAGAGCCGGAGGCGCGGAACCGATGAATCTTGCGAGGCTGCACGTCGCGCCCTTGCGGCGGGACCGGACAACAGTACATGCGTTGCGAGCGCAGCCTTTGCCTACGGCATTCTTGGACACCGGTTTGATGAGGCGCTCGAGCTCGCTGAGCGGGCGATCCAGGTGCACCCCAACTCGACCTTCGTGCGCAACCGGGCCGGTGCGGTCTACAGCGTCAGCGGCGAGAGCGACAAAGCGATCGCTCAGTTCGAGGCGGCGCAGCGCATGAACCCGCTCGACAACAAGACGGCGACCGTCACCTTCACCGTCGCAACGACGGCGCATTTCTTTGCGCGTCGCTTCGAGGAGAGCGTCCGCTGGGGAAGGCGCACAATGGCAATCACACCGGACGCAAGTATAGCCCGTTGGATTGCTGCCGCGGCTCTCGGGCATCTCGGGCGTCGCGACGAGGCGCGAAGTCGAGATCGACAAGATTCTCGCGCTGCATCCCATTGCTACGCTCGCACGCGCACGCCGCGCAAGCTTCCGCTACGACTGGATGTACGATCTGTATCTCGAGGGGCTGCGCAAGGCCGGATTGCCCGAGGCGTGAGTTATGAAGATTTTCAGGAGCGGATTGGCTGCTCATTAGGGTGAGCCTCGAGATCGGTAAGAGGCGTTTTCGACCTCGAGGGTCAGCGGTTGCGCGGCGACGACAGGAAAATCGCCGCCTTTGCAGCTTGGTGCATCGCGGCAAAGACTTCAGACTGCGGGTCAAACTGAGAAGAAAGTCAACCTGCGCATATCTCTTCCGGTTTGCCCCCGAAAGCGGACTCTGAGCTTCGGAAGAAGCAGGCACCTAGATGCGCGTCAGCGGGGACGCTTCAAATGAGCGGCGCAACAGCGCGAACGCGCTGCCGCCCGTGATCGCGCCCAGCGCATAGAAGCCCGCCGCGACCAGCGCTAAGGGCGCACGGATGCCGAACCCGAGAAACGTCATCGTGACGATCCCGCGATTCTGGATGCCGAAAACAATCATTACGGCGACGAACAGGACGACGATGGTCAAGTGAACCCAACGCATATTAGGACCTCCTTGCGCGCCGGAACACCGGCGGCTTGCGATGCATTCCCGTGGAGCACCGCAGTCTATCAGGCTTCAGAAAGACGATTAAGGACTTAGATCATCGCACGCTTTGGATTGTAATTTTCCGACAGCGGAAAATTCGCTGTGATCCGATCGGAACTAGCGAGAGACAAATCTGCTACGTCCCGGCACTAATGCATTAGCGCCGCCGGCCGCAAGCCGTAGTAGTATCGAAGACATGAAACAATCTAGTGTGATTGTCCCGGCGAGAACCGGCGTGCCGTTTCGCCCCGACTATGTCGGGCGTGGCTCCAGCGAGTTTGATGCTTTGGTAGCGCATCTGCTCGGCGCCAAAGGCGACATACCAGAGGCCGCCGCCCGCGCCGCGGCGGACGACACTACCCCGCGTCGTGTCCAGAGCGTGCTGAAAAGTGCTGTCGCTGCCGGCTCACTTGCCGATCCGAATTGGGCAGGCAATCTCGCGGATTACCGGCTCATCGTCGAAGGCTTCGTCGAGTCGCTGCGATCTGCATCAGCCTTCGACCGGATGCTCGGCGATGGTGCCTTTCGCGTCTTGCCGCTGCGCACCCGAACGATCGTTGTGACGGCTGGCGCAACCGGCGCGATCGCCCAGGAAGGGACGCCGAAGCGCCTTAGCGAAATGCGACTATCGGGAGCGCAGCTGGAACCCAGAAAGGCCTACGCAATCGTGGCGGTGTCGCATGAGTTGGCGAGAGCGGGCGGAGACGCAGCGCTGGCGCTGATAGGTCGCGAGCTGCGGAACGCCGTCGGCACCGTCACAGACGCGGAGTTCATCGCCGGGGTGACTGCGGGCAGTGCGATCTTTACCGCCCCCAGCAGCGGCAACGACGCAGACCACGTCATCCGCGATCTCGCTGACCTGCTCGCCAACATCGCGACCGGATCAGGTTCGCGGCTCTACGCGATCACCACGGCGGCGATAACGAAAAAGCTGGCGGTGATGCCATCCAACGTCGGATCGTTGTCGTTTCCGGGCATGACGCCAGCGGGCGGAACAATCGGCGGGATACCGGTCCTTGCGTCAGATGGTGTGCCAGCAGGCACGCTCGTCATGGTCGACGCCGCCCAGATCGCCGCCGGCACCGGTACGGTCACGCTCGACGAGGCCACACAGGCCGCGATCCAGCTCGACGACGCGCCCGCGGACGGGCCGGCACCACTCACGTCGTTATGGCAATTAAATCTCGCGGCGATCAAGGCCGAACGCTACTTCGGGTTCGAACGGCTCAACGACGCCGCGGTCGCTGTTTTGACGGGACTGATATGACACCCGCCGAAGCGATCGCTCAGGCCAAGCAAATCCGGGTCGGAGCGAGTGACCTCACGCTCGATGGTTTGGCGGCGGTGCTGGACAAGTCAATTTCTCGCAAGCCGTTGCGCGAACGGATCGCGGTCCTCGAAGCGCGTGGCGAGCTGAAGTACTGCGGCATCTACCGTAACGGCGAGCGCTACCGAGCCGGCAACTTTGTCACGCATGACGGCGGACTGTGGTGTTGCCAGGCGGAGGCGACCGGGACTCGACCCGGCCACGGCAACGCGTGTTGGCAGCTCGCAGTCAAGTCGGGAGGACGTTAGGGATGGATACCATCCACCACGCTCGCTTTGACCTGGACCGCCAGCTGCTGGAGCGCAGAGCTGCAGGGGAAACCTATCTTGTCGCCCACATTGAGTGCGGCATTGCGGAGGATGCGCAGTCGGTGGTGGTCTATGCGACGCTGACCGACGGCACCATCCTGACTACCGGCTTCGATCTGCCGAACCCGGTCCCCAACCCCGCGACGTTCGACATGCGTCCCTTCGAAACACAGCTGTTCGAAGAAGTGCCGGAGCGCGCCCATGCCTGACCCCGGGGGGGAGGGTTTTAAGCCAAATGATCGCCCCAGAGAACCTGCGGGCCGGGCCTTCGTTTGTAACCTCAACGAAAAATGACGGGGGGAAAGCACGTTCAACCACGTAGGAGCCAATAGGAGCCAAGGGTAGCTATGCGAGGACGCAAACCGGTTAAACTCCCACTCAACGTGGTCGCGTTCCCTTCGGCACCAAGACGTGTTCCCGCTCCGCCCGACTATCTCTTGGGAGGAGCGAAGAAGGTCTGGGCCGAGACGGCGCGAGTGCTCGTCACGAACGGCATCTACGACGTGGACTGCAAACAAATGCTCGCGGCTTACTGCGTACAGTATGCGCGGTTCCTCGAAGCCGACGCACACGTGCAAAGAGAGGGGTTGATGATCAAATCGCGACGCGGATCGGGCCGCTATAATCCGTACATCGGAATCTCAAATGCGGCGTGTGAATACAGCATGAAGCTGGCGCGGCAACTCGGTCTGACACCTGCAAGCCGTAAACGCGTGGTCAGGATACGCAGTGTTGGTGCACCATCACCTGCAACTAAATTCCTGAAGACCAGGTGACGCGAGGAAGAAATTCGCTCAGGTACCAGGCATCGCTTTCCAATTTTTAACATTCGTTCGATAAGCTGTTCGCCCAGCCAAGATACGTATTATTTACTCAAACAGCTCATCTGCACGAGCGCCCTGCGCTGCGGAAGCCCTTCGGGGCTTTTTCAGCGGATTCGAAGGTGGAGCAAAATTGGTGACGAGTCCGGTCTACCGTCGACTCCGGACGTATTTCGGCATCGCAGCGAACCCGCGCTCTTAGTGCCAATAGGCGACATTGCCGCTTTCGCGATCTCAGGAAAGGGATTAGCCTACTCGGACCGGTCCCCGTCGGATCACGCGCCGCGAAGAGGGATTGGAATGGAACTCCCGCGCCGAAAATTTCTGCATCTCGCCGTTGGCACTGCCGCGTTGCCGGCTGTATCGCGCATCGCGGGCATAAGCCTATCCGTCGCGACCGGTGCGCCTGATCGTGCCGTTCCAGTCTGGACGCGCGCAAGCCAAGCTCGACGCACTGCTGCGGCGCTCTCGCGTGCTTGGCGGCGGTTGGTAGGCCGGCTCGTCAAGCGAAATGAGCGGCAGCGAGATTTGCCGCACGCGTCGCCGCAGACATCTTGCGAGCTGCGATTTTGGGGCAACCGGCGGCCAGTCTCTGCTTGGCCCAGACCGTCCCACGTTGCGCAGTCTAAGCGACATTCGCGGGCAGGTTTGGTTTCCCACAAACGACCTTCAGGTAGTGGTCAGCAGCAAGCTCGTATCGCGACTCCCCAACGAACGCTTGGGCGCGGGTGAAGCAAGTGACCAGGGAGCTGTACTCCCCCGGTACCCTGAGCACGTCGACGGCGTTGTCGGTGCCACAGTCCATCGCAAGGGGCGTTTTGGCCAGGGAGCAGATCAGCACGAGGGCCGTCATCATCGAGGTTGGCCTTTCTTCCACCTTCCTGCCTACGAAAATCGGGTCCGGGTCAGGCAATCCTCCTTTTTAGCGAGAGCCTAGTCATCCAGAGGCCGTGTCGATATCCAAGTTTGGCCCGAGCCTTCGCGACAACGGCTTGGTTTTGACGCCCCGCAAGCATCACTATCCAAAAATCGCAAAAAGGTGTGTTCGCTGTCTCCTGTACGGGCGCCGACTGTGTTATCCTGCTCTGGAAGGGCCGAGGCAGAGAATGGGCTTTGGCATAGGTCCGCTCCTTGAGCGTCACCGCGTCTTTCACAGCCGAGACGCGGAAGAGACGCGTGCGTTCTTGGGCCGCAAGGACTACCGGTTCGATCCGGCATGGCGTCGGGACCGACAGCTCGACGCGCGGCTCAATGCCGTCTACATGCCGAGCCTGTACATT
The DNA here is from genome assembly GCA_963788095.1 of uncultured Alphaproteobacteria bacterium. Lineage (GTDB taxonomy): Bacteria > Pseudomonadota > Alphaproteobacteria > Rhizobiales > Xanthobacteraceae > CAVTXS01. The sequence goes on from CAWBFP010000023.1 coordinate 323,172, forward strand.
GCTTACATTCACTACGGCACCGTATCCGTTGCGCTCACGGCCGGGCGGGCCCGCAAAGATCATCTGATTCAACTGCCCCTTCGCGGGCACCTGGAAACACGCATTGAGGGCCACAGCATCGCCTGCGGTCCGCAACGCGCTGCGATTGCATCGCCTAGACGTGAAAAGTGCCAATTCCTATCGAGCGCCGACAGCGCTCGCATCCAGCTCTGCATAACCGGCGATGCGTTGACCAGGCAGCTTGCAGCGTTGCTCGGCGAGCCGCCTGATGCCCCGTTGGATTTCGCACCAGAAATGGACTTGGCGGCAGGCTACGGGCAGAGCCTCGCGCGGTACGTGCTCGCGGCCATTGCCGATCTTGAGCAGCCCAATTCAACGCTACTGAATCCGATCACGATGAGCGTGTTCCAGCAGTTCATCATGACCGGGCTGCTGCTGTCGCACCCGCACAACTACCTCGAAGCGCTTCGACGCCGTGCGCGAAGGATTGCCCCGCGCGACGTGAAGCGCGCGATCGACTATATAGAGGCGCACCTCAACTCGGCCGTAACCCTCGAAGCGATCGTTGAGGCGTCAGGGGTCGCGGGCCGGACTCTGTTGAAGCATTTCAGAGACACGAAGGGCGTTTCCCCGATGCGCTACCTGTGCAATGCGCGCTTCGAGAAGGTGCGTGAGGCACTGGCGCGGGCGCAGCCGGGAGAGAGCGTTACGACCATTGCAATGAGTTGGGGGTTCAGCCATTTGGGACGCTTCTCCGTCGAGTATCGGAGACGATTCGGCGAGAGTCCTTCGGATACACTGGAGCGGCGTCGTCCTTTTCTCTCCGGGCACTGAAGAACGTGAGTTTGCCCGAGGAGCGCCAACTCAATTCGGGTATTCGCCCCTCCGGCCGACACCGCGATCGTGGTCCGCCTGGGTAAAAATCGACAAGTCGCAGACTGAGCATATCTCTTCCGGTTTACCCCTACGAGCTGACGTAGGAGCGGACATCGGCATTTGGTCGCGATGTGTCATAAAAGAAATGCCGCAGTGAACTATTGATGCGCGATAGCGTGACGATAATCCACGCCAAGGCAAACTCGTGAGCCCAAGACGTTGGAAATAGACCGTGCAGGGATGACCCAGTCGCCAATTATTTCAGGTAGCTCACCTCCAGCGTTTCGATTTTGCCGTTGAACTTGAACGGGGCGCGATCGTAGTAGGCGAGCGAAACCGGCGAATAGCTATCCATGCCGACGTCAAAGCTATCGTTGGCAGTGAATACGATTGGCGCATTGCGCGGCACGCGACCCTTGGCAACCTCCTGGCCGTTAACGCGGATTACGACGTCGATTGCCTTGACATGTCCTGTCCCGGAGTTGCGTGACTCGACCTCGATCTTCACCTTGCCTGTCGGCAGCGGGGCCGACGACACGATACGCGTGCGCTCGATTATGAACAGATTGTACTCATAGAAAAGCTTGCCGTCCTCGACCCACAGCGCAAGACCACCGGAGAATCCTCCGAGCGCGTAAAGGACGCCAGCCGAATCTGGCTTTAGCTCCGCATTGATCGTTACGAGATTGCTGACCGCCCCAAGCTTCGGCGCAACCCCTTCGGGAACGGCGACAACGTCCTGCGTATACCGGAATTCGGTCGCCGGGTTACGCGGCGCGGCGTCGGGCCTGAACACCACGGACCAGAGGCCACCGCCAATGGGAAAGACCTTGTTCGCTTCCGCGGTGGCGTCGAACGCTTTCTTCATGTCCTCGACCCGTTGTGGCTGCTGACCGGCCAGGTTGCGAGCTTGGGAGTAGTCGTTGCGCAAGTCGTAAAGCTCCCAGACATCCTGGTCCGGGTTCCACGTTAGAATGCTGGGGTCGACACCTGGAACCCATGGAATCCGCGGGCCGAAAACCGATGCGATCCACTCATCGCGGTAAATGGCCCGGCTGCCGATGATCTCGAAATATTGCTCCTTCTTCTCGCCGGGCACGGTTGCGGACGCGAAGCTGTATCTGAGGCTGATGCCATCCAGAGGATCCTGGCTGGCCCCGTCCACGAGTCGCGGCGGCGTGATGCCGAGCACGTCATAGATCGTCGGAACGATGTCGTTGACGTGATGGAATTGCGGGCGAGGGTTTTTGTCGGGCGTGATCGACTTGGGCCACGATACCGCCATCGGCGTGCGTGTGCCGCCAAAGAACCCTGCCACCAGCTTCGTCGCCTTAAGCGGCGTCGAGGTGCCCCAGGCCCAGCCGGCGTGAAACATGTTGTCCGCCTTGGGGCTGCCCAGTATGTCGAGGCCGCCGAGCTCATTCATCGTCCTCATGTGATCCTGGACGGTCGACGGAACGCCGTTTTGAGCCAGCAGTTCGCTGATCGTGCCGCTCTGTCCCTCCGCACTCGCTCCGTTGTCGCTCCAAATATAGAAGATGAGCGTGTTCTCCCGGATGCCGAGTTCATCAAGCACGTCGATGAGCCGGCCGGCTTGGGTATCGGTGTGCTCGACAAAGCCGGCGAACATCTCCATCAGGCGAAGCTGAAAGGCCTTTTCGTCATCCGGAATATCTTGCCAGGCCGGAAGCGTCGCGGGCCGCGGCGTCAGCTCGGTGTTGGCGGGGACCCAGCCGAGCTGCTTCTGGCGCGCGAACACGCGCTCGCGCATGACATCCCAGCCCTCGTTGAACTTGCCTTTGTATTTGTCCGCCCACTCCTTGGCGACGTGGTGTGGCCCGTGCACCGCGCCGGGTGCCCAATACATGATGAACGGACGTTCCGGCGTCAGGGCGCGTTGTTGACGAATCCAGGACACTGCCTTGTCGGTCATGTCCTCGGTGAAGTGATAGTCTTTGCGGCCATGGGCCGGGCTCAGCCGTACGGTGTTTTCGACCACCGCGGGCTCGTATTGCGAAAACTCGCCAGCGAGGAAGCCGTAGAAATAGTCGAAGCCGATGCCCGGGCCGACCGGCCAGTTTGTGTAGGGCCCGACCGTGGTGGTCTCGTTGGCAGGCGTATTGTGCCATTTGCCGAATGCGGACGTGCTGTAGCCGTAGTAGCCCAGCACTTTGGCGACAGTGGCCGCGGTCCGCGGGATCAGGCCACTGTAGCCTTCCCAGTCATTCGCAAACTCCGCAATCTGACCGTTGCCCACGCGATGGTGATTACGTCCGGTGAGCAACGCCGCGCGCGTCGGTGAGCACATCGCAGCATTATGAAAGCGGTTGTATGAGATACCGGCGTGGGCAATGCGTGAGAGCGTCCGCGTATTGACATCACCACCGTACGTGCTCGGCAGCGCGAAGCCCGCGTCATCCAGCATCATGATGATGATGTTGGGAGCGTCGCCCGGCAACCGTCGCGGACCGGGATTTGGCGCATAGGTCAATTCCTGCATCGTGCGGGCCGCCTTGCTGCCCGATGGCGTCGGCGGAAACGGCAGCGACTCCTGCGCCGAGCCAATCGCTGGAGCGGTGAGGATCAGTGCCGCAAGGCTCACCGACAACCCAATGTTACGAAGGCCTCTTTCCTTCTCGAGAAGACGCATGACGCTCTCCATACAAACGATGCAGCGATCCGAGACTGCATTCTGCATTTTCGGACATCGCCGCTGGGCCTACAAGCTAAGTCGCAGGTTAAACTTTACCGCTTCGAGGGGGCGCGACCGCACATGTCAGCTTTGGGTTCGACGAAATTGCGCCTCGCGGAGTCGAAAGATGCTGCGCGCGACGTTCGATACCTTGTTGGAGAATTGTATTGTATTTTCCTACATTTCGCCGACGTATCCGTTTTCACACCGCCAGGGTCCTGTCATTGGAGACGCGTGTTCGGATTAGCGTTCATCTTGCATCGATGGTCGGATTGAGGCGCTTGTCTTGAGCGCGCGGGATCATTGCTCGAAGGGCGCGCGGGCAGAGGTGACAGCTCCCAACATTTGGCACAATTCAAATCAACGTTTTCCTAGTTTGCAGTAGCGTACCAGGGAGGGTGATCGTGGTCTCTGGTGAGTATCTTCGTCGTCAAGCTGACCTCTGTCTGCAGCTCGCTCAGCTATCGGATCAGCACGTGGCCGCGCGTCTTATCGAGATGGCCACGCAGTTCCGTCACAAGGCCAGGGAAGTAGACGACGCGCCCAGCATCGTGCCGCAGGGCTGGGGCAGCGGCCAACGCCGAACATGAAACGCGAACGAATGGGTTCGCGAAGAGCCTCTACGACGCAAGTCTTACAGTCGCGAGGTGCCGCTGCGGCTCCTGCATCTCCTCGCGCACTCGACCGATCGCCAGGTTGGCTAAGCAAGTTTCGGTCGGCTGGACCAACGGATGCGCCGAGGGACGCAGCGTCGGCTTTCACCAACTGCGGACAAGACGTCGCCTGGGCAGCTATGTGCCACAACCGGACTCTCGTTGCTGACATGGCCGCGCAAATGCTTAAACACGTCGTAACACGCTGCCACGAAAATGCAGGTTGTGCGACGTATCAAGACTGGCTCTACTAGGGCACTTCCCTCGTTGCTTACGTCTCCAAGCGAGGATCGTCGTGGCCAGCAGTGCAGCGAGCTTTGTAGGCAACATCCCCGACAATTATGATCGATATCTGGGACCGGTCATCTTCGTCGACTATGCGGCTGATATTGCCGGGCGCGCAGCAAGTCGTCCTGCCACGCGTGTACTGGAGACGGCAGCCGGTACCGGGATCGTGACCCGCCAATTGCGTGATGCTTTGCCGGCCCGCGTACAACTGACGGCAACCGATCTCAATCCACCGATGATCGAGGTGGCGCGGACGAAGTTCCGATCGGGCGAAAACGTGGAACTGCGCCCGGCCGATGCCACGGCACTCCCCTTCTCGGACGCCACCTTCGATGCGGTGGTGTGCCAGTTCGGCGTGATGTTCTTTCCAGACAAGGCCAAGTCCTACCGGGAAGTGTATCGGGTGCTGGCACCTGGTGGCCGCTACTTGTTCAATGTCTGGGACTCGTACCGCTACAATCCATTCGGCAAAATCGCACATGAAGCGGCCGGCGGATTCTTCCCCGCTGACCCTCCGCAGTTCTACAAGGTGCCGTTCTCATATCATCAGATTGATCCGATCAAGGAGTCCTTGCTGGAGGTCGGGCTCACCGACATCCAGATTGCGGTCGTCAAGCTCGAAAAGATGATCCCCAACGTGGAGATGTTTGCGCGAGGATTGGTTTACGGCAATCCGTTAGTCGACCAAATCCGAGAACGCGGTGGCGTTGATCCTGATCGGGTCGTTGACTCTGTCACGGAGGTCATGCGCCGCGAATTCGGTCCCGATGGTCGCATGCCCCTCCAGGCTATCGTCTTCTCTGCGACGAGACCCCAATAACATGACCGTGCCGCGTAGCGGTTTGGTGCAATATATTGTTTTTGCAACTCCCTGTTTTCGCGACGCGGCCTCCGCCTTTCGTTATCGGGTGTGAGTTACGCTTCCGGTCAAAACCCGAACACCTCTTTGCGGGCCGCACGTCCGGTTCCGCCGAGTGCAGACATTGGTTCGGGAGGGCAGTCCGTTGGTCAAGCTGTGCAATTCTGCTTAGGTGCAGCGGGTCGCGCTTCGAACTGCTCCCGCTCATTATCTCCTGAATTCGCAGCGCGAGTTCCGCCTGCAGTGTCTCGCGATCGTGTCCCGCGAGCACCGGATCCCGCTCGATGAGGCAACGGCTGATGCTTGGGGGTCGCGCCCCGATCTGAACGCAAGTCGGTTCTCCGGGCAGTAGCCCGTCCCAATACGCCACGACGGCCCTCCGTGGGGGTCTCGGTGCGCTCGCCGGGGTTTCGGCCGCTATATCAGTAGCTCGGACAGCCGAGAGCTAACCGGAGAGCCAAGCGGGCGACGCATCGGTCAGTATGACGACGTAGATCCCTCTTGGCCGGTCAAGCGCGCGACGTCGGTGTGACCCCACTCGCTGGCTCGGATCAAGGCCAGCCAATCCTGCGCCAGACTCAACCATTCAATCTTATCGGATGCGCGCATACTTTCGTCGGCCATCCGCTGGCACAGCGCAGCATGGCGCCGGAACTCGTCCACCTTACTCATACTGGAACCCGCAGACTTGGCACCTAACGACTGGTTCCCAACGTTCCGGGCAGGAGGTCCCGGCTATGGGGGACCGCGGGGAAGGAAGCCCGCCAACTGAGGCGGCCTTCGGGGCTAAGAAGCGTGCCCATAAATCCGCCTTTCGTCGACACGGCGGTAGCGGGGAACCCTACGCTGCGGCGCGGGTCTCCCTTCTTCCAACTCAGCGCAACGTGCCCATCGGTCAGCGAGTCGGTTCCAAGAGGCCTTGCTCTCCAGATCACGCGTAGCGCGTGCCATGTTGCGGCACTCAAGGGCGTGCCGATGAAATTCCTCTGCCGGTCTAATCATCCGCAGTCTCCGGGAAGCCCCGTAATTACGGATAACCGTGACCCAAGCGGACGGTTCCGCTGTCCGAGCAGAAGAACGACGGGCAGAAGGTCCCGCGGCCGCTCCCAGGTGCTCGCCGCGCCGCCGGAGAGATTAAGGCGACGCGTCGTGGCGGGCGGGGTGGTGGTGGGCGCGCAGTAGCCGCTCGGCCTAGTACGAAGCGGAAGGGAAGTCGTAGCTCGTGATCGTTGGCCATTCGCCGGGCTGGGTACGCGCCTTGGCGGTTCTCAGCGCAGCTTCCCAGCGTTCGGTGTCGGAGCTCCACAAGTTCGGCACGGCATAGACGGCGTCGGAAACCTTGAACTTGTCGTGCTCCGGCTTCGGGCACGCGAAGCTTAGCACATCGCCCATCTGGAGTGCCTTGGCCTCGGATTTGCAAATGGGGCACTGTTGAAGAAGAGCGTCTGCCATAGCCATGCGTTTCGGTTGCAGGAATGGCAAAACGTACCAGGGCCCGGACCCGCTAGGAAGCGCTCCTACCGGCGGTCTCCCCGGCCCGGGACGCCCCCGGGGGCCCCGATAGGCCCGCGCGCCCCTAAGGGATCGTCGTCCGTAAAACGTAGGGGCCGGGGTAGGCCTACGGCCGCGTCTTGTGCAATAATATCTCAAATTCTTCGTCGCTGCGGTAATAAAATTACGCGGCTTACAGCGACCCTACAAGGGCCACTGATTGGGAGTTGCGCCTACCCTTAGGTTGGGTACCGGCCGCCACCAAAAACCTACACGCGAGGCGCCGGCGTACTCTAGGGTCGCGCCGGGCGGGGGGTCCCCTTTAACGCCCCGGCGCCGGGGCATGGGGGTACTAAAATACCCCTCCACCCCCTTACGGTCGCTAGAACGCTTGCCCAACCCCGCGCGGGGCTAGGCCGGGGGCTAGCGCCAACCTAGGCCAAATAAGCTAAAGATATCAAGGGCATTTGCCGGTTCCCGTGACCGACACATTGAATCGACTGTCCGCCGGAAGCGCCAAGGCCTGCCAGACCCGCTGTAAAATAGAGTCCATCGATCGTAGCAGCTTTGGCAAGTCTCGGATGCGCGCGGCGGAATTCGCGGTCTGAAGGATAGAACATCATAGTGTCCCAGCGGATATGTAGGTATCAGTTTGATCAACGCCGGCGCGCCACCGGCTAGCCGGTAGCTACGCGACGTATCTGCATCGGCAACTGCAAGCGCGCCCTTTAGGTCTTGCGATCCGCTTTCGCGAAGACGCGCAGCGCATCCTTGCCGATCCAGCGCGCGGTTCTGTCTGTTGAGGCGTAAAGACGTGTCGCCACCTCACGCGCGGCGCGTCGCAACACCGGATCGCGTTTCCCGCCGATGGCGCGGAGCGCCCAGCTCACGCCCTTCTTGACGAAATTGCGCTCGTCGGTGGCCGCCGCCTCGACGTGCTTCAGGCCGCGCAGGAAGTCGGCCCGCTCGCCGCCGCCGTGCAACGCGGCGCACGCAAGCAACGCGAAGCCGGCGCGGCGCCCGAACTCGTCGTTCAGCCGCACCCATTCGTCGATCTTGTCCGGGGCATGCGGCACGCGGTCGAACAGCTTGAAGCAGACGGTGTCGACGATCGCCCAATTGTCGAAGTCCGCGCGCCAGCGATCCATCTGCTTCGGCGTCACCAGCGTCGGATCGTCGATCATGCAGGCGACCATGCGCGCTTCGTACCATTCGGTCCGCCACAGCGCTTCGGCGAGCCTGTGATCGGGCGTGAGCGGCTTGGCCACGGCCTGCATCTTCGCCATCGGCACGCCGAACGCTTTGTCGACGACGATGCCGTAGCGGGGTGCCATCTCCTTGCGCACCTTTGCGGAGGCGTGCGCCCGCAGCGACTTCAGCACCGCCTCGACCTTCGCAGCGAGCGCGTCTGCCATCGCTCAGACGTCCTCCGGCTGCGACAGGTGCGTGAGCACGCACCGCCACCGACCGTCCTGCCAGATGAAGACGTTCGACGAGCGCTCGCGGTGCCGGAACGACGTGCCGGCATAGCATCCGCCAGACACACCCCAGGCGATCACTGTGGCGCAATCGCCATGGAAGCGGACCGAAGGCGCTTCGGTGGTCATGACATCATGCGTCAGGACGCCGCGTCGCACATGGCCGAGGAAGCTTTCCTTGTCAGACAGGCTGCCGTCGGCGCCAACGATAACCCAATCGTCCGGCCATGAATGCCCCGATCCGATCCGCATCGTTCGTGGTCATCGCCGCGTCCCAATCGGCCAATGTGCGCGCAAGGGTGTCGGATCCGGTCTGCATCCAAGGCGTTTGCCCTTTCCTTCGTGAAACGACCCTCTTCTGCCGCAGCCCATGCCTTTGCTTGCAGCAGGGCCCCATTGGTGCGCGCTGGCGGGTCAAGTCCTTGAACGCGAGCTAATCCTCTAGTCCGGCTCTGCGAAGCCCAAGGAGAAATTGAGAGCGAACGACAGGGTCGGCAAACACCGTATCGTTTGTGACGTGAGCGCTCGTGAGATCCGGCTGAAGCGTTAGCGTGTGGGCGAGCGCCTCCCTGGCTTCGTCGATTCTTCCAAGCAATCCCAACGACACGGTCATCAACCGCCAGGCACCCACGTGATTCGGATACCGTTCTGCAGTGGAGCGGCACACCGTGAACGCCTCCTCGTAATGCCCAAGAGCAAAGAGAGCCATATACCGCACCGTCGGCGCATAGATTGCCAGAAAGGGATCGCGCGGACTGAGTCGGTGCGCGCGCTCCAAAGACTGTATTCCGCGCTCAGGCTGGCCGCCGCATGCCATTGCGTAGCCAAGCCCCGCATGACCGAGCGCAAAGCTGGGATTCAAGTTGAGCGATCTGGACAGGTGAGCGATGGCCGTCTCAGGCCTTCGCCTACGTGCGTGGCCGAGCCCGAACACAAGATGACCCCAGGGCTCCTCTTCGTTTAGATTGACCGCCTTTGCTCCAGCATCGAGTGCCTTGTCCGTGAATTCGCCGATGGGGGTCCGAGAATCCATGTTGAACATGCTCAAATAGGTCCATCCCAACAACGCGTGCGCGTGCGCATACTCGGGATCAAGAACAAGGGCCTGCTGCAAGAATTGCTGCGCCCGTCGTTGCTCGTCCGCGCTTACACGCCACATGTGCGGCAGCGCCCGCATAACAAGGTCCCACGCATCCATGCTGCGCGGCGGTGTTCGGCGAATGCGAGCCGCTTCAGCGGCTAGTATCTCTGGTCCGACCGAGCCAATGACCCTTTGTGTGATGTCGTCTTGAAGAGCAAAGATGTCGACCAATTCACGATCGTACTTTTCGGCCCACATGTGAATGCCACGTGTGGCGTCGATCAACTGCCCGGTCACCCGCACCCTGCCGGCGGCCCGCCGCACGCTCCCCTCAAGGACGTAGCGGACACCGAGCTGGCTTGCCACCGTCCGCACGTCGATCGCTTCACCCTTGAAAGCAAAGCTGGAATTGCGCGCGATGACGAAGAACCATCGCTGCTGTGACAAACCCGTGATGATGTCCTCCGTTAGGCCGTCGGCGAAATACTCCTGGTCGGGGTCGCCACTCATGTTTGCGAACGGAAGGACGGCGATCGAAGGCTTGTCGGGAAGCGCCAGTGCCGGCGCCGGCGCTGCAGCGCGAGTTGGCTCGGACTTGTCGCTGGCCTCCGCGTTGCGCACGGGGTGAGCGGCGGCCGGCGGCCCACCGCTTGGCAATTCCGGCGGCACGGTCTCGTCGGTGACTTTGCCTACGAATTGAAATCCGCGTTTGTGGAGGGTGCGGATCAGGAGCTGATCGTCGCCATTGTCGCCGATGGCGCGCCGCGCCGCGCTCATGCGGGAGCTTAGCGCGGCCTCCGAAATGCTCCGGCCCTGCCAAACGGCGTCGATCAAGTCGTCCTTGGTCACCACTCTGTTGCGGTTCTGGATAAGGTAAGCCAGTAGGCTGAAAACCTGAGGCTCGATGGAAACAACCTTATCGCTTCGGCGGAGCTCGTGCCGTGCGAGGTCGATCTCGAAATCGCCAAAGCGGAGCGCCAAATCGTTCTCCTCGCTCTAAGCAGCCGGCAAATGACGCATGACAACCGGTCATGCGTCGGCCTACCGGGCATCGCACAATGTATCACGGCGCCGTAGCTGTCGCAGTGGGAAGCGCTGCAAGGGCCGGGGAAGGCGCCCGATCTCGGGAGCCGGGTCGACGTCGACAATCCCGGAGCGCCGGCTCGCCATGACGCCAATCGTGACCGCGCTTGGGTTGATGATTAGCTGACAGCAATTAGGTCGCTTTCGGGACAAAGCAGACATTGCGCCGCGCTCGCAGAGCCGGTTTTATGCTTACACAGCGCAGCGGTCAGAGCGGCTTCTAGCAGCCTGTTCGATCTGATGCTGAGCGCATCCGGCAGCCGTATCTGCGCTGCAACCGAGTTTCGAGTCAAAATCGCCGAGGATTGAGGATGGTTGCCAGCGACAGCTTTGCCGAGTTCCTGCGCGAGCAGCTCGCTCCCCTCGGGCGCATAACGATGCGGCGCATGTTCGGCAAGACCGGCGTGTTCTGTGACGGGTTCATGCTCGGGATGGTGAGGGACAACACGCTTTACTTCCGGGTTGATGACGACAACCGGGCGGCCTTCAAGGAAGCCGAGTCCTTTCCGCCCCTCGACTACGAGAAGAAGGGCGGCACCATCGACCTGGCTTTTTGGCGTGCGCCGGAGCGGCTGTTTGACGAACCCGATGAGCTCGTCACGTGGGCGCGATTGGCGCTGGCGGCAGCGCGTCGGGTCGCGGTGAAGAGAGAACGAACGGCGCCAAAGCGAAAATGAGCCTCCAAGATGAAGATGGAATGGATTGGAGCCGGTCAGGTGATGGCTACATCGATGTCAGACGCTTTAGCCCTGTTGCGAGCAGGATGATGAGCTGACCGACGCGCCGACTTAGCCGCGTTTCTGCGGCGCATAGTCGAGCGGCAACACCGTCGTTGCCTTGATCTCTTCCATGACGAACGAGGACGACACGTCGGCGAGCGTGATCCTGTTGATCAGCCGCTTGTAGAGGTCGTCGTAGGCGGCGACGTCCGGAATCACGGCTTGCAGCAGGTAGTCGACGTCGCCGGTCATACGATAGACGCCGATGATCTCCGGGATGTCGCGCACGGCGCGGGCAAACGCCTCGAGCCATTCGGCGCTGTGCTCGGTCGTGCGCAGCGCGATAAAGGCGGTGAGGCCGACATTGATGCGGCGCGCATCGAGGAGCGTGACCCGGGCCTTGATGATCCCGTCCTCCTCCAGCCGCTTGACGCGGCGCCAGCAGGCATTGCGCGACAAGGCGGCCCGCTCACTGAGGTCGTCCAGAGACAGGCTGGCGTCGCGTTGCAGGAGATCGAGAAGCCTTCGATCCGTGTTGTCCATCTATCCCAAGAATATCTTAAATCATCGTCCAGTTTCAACCGCAGTGCCGATATTAGTTGGATATTTGGGACGTACTCTCACGGGGGACGCGCTAGATTGGCGACGCCATCCAGCGCTGGAACCTCCCTATGCAAGCCACCCTGCACCGGCTGTTCATGTCGCATCCGCAAGCGGTCGATGAATCCTACGGCGAGCATTTCCTGTTTGCGCTCGGCTTCGCGGCACGCCTGTTCGGTGCCGCGTGCGCGGCGCTCGTGCATGCGATCATTCCGTGCCTGTTCGAGACCACGGCCAGCCGCATGATCCGCGACTTGCATGACCGGATCGCGAACCGCGCGCACGCGCACGACCAACCGCGATAGCGCGGCCGCCGCAAAGCCGCGTTGCGCGCGCCTTTGCGCAGCCTATAGTGCACTGATCACGCGCTATCGGCCCGCGGGCCCAGCCCTTGGTCCCGATTGAGCCGCCCCGTCATGGTCCGCTCGTCGCAGTCGATTCACTGCGGGTCGTTTGCGGCCGCCTTGGCCGATAGCTTGTCGAGAAGGGCCGCCAGGCGTCGCGTAGGTGGCCGCGGTCGGGAACAGGCCCGACCTTCCGATCATTTAAGGGTCATGAATTTGCTCCGCTAGAAAATCAGTGAAAAATCAGTATGGTAAGTAGTTGGAGATGGATATATATCATTTTGTTTCCATTGACAAATGTAAGGTTTCATATCAATTTAGTTTATGCCAGTTGCTTCCGAACGCCAGCGCGACCGGGCCATTGCGCTGCTCGAGGCGCGCGGCATGGCGCGCCTCTCGGAGTTCATAGCCGAAGGGATCACGGCCGCGACGGTGTCCCGGATGGAGAAGAAGGGGTTCATCACCCATCTGAGCCGTGGCCTCTACCAGCTTCCTGACGCGCCCCTCGATGCCAACCACACGCTCGCCGAGGCGGCGAAGCTGATCCCCAAGGGGATCATTTGTCTGGACTCCGCGCTCGCCTTCCACGGCCTCACGGACCGCATTCCGTCCGGTGTGTGGGTCGCCATCGCGTTCAGGGAATGGCGGCCCCGCATCACCCAGCCGCCGGTGCACATCGTCCGCTTCGGGCCCAAGGTGTTCGACACCGGGTACAAGGAGCACCTGATCGAGCGCGTGCCGGTCCGCATCTACGAGCCGGCGAAGACTGTCGCCGATCTTTTTTTCACCGCGCACCGGCAGCACCGCCGGTTCGGCTCTAGGGTTGGCCTCAGTCAGGCCGTGCAGGGGATGAAGGAGGCGTTCCGTCAGCGCAAAGCGACGCCCGCCGAGATCGCTCGTTATGCGGAGCACGCCGGCATCTGGAAAGTCGTCCAGCCCTATCTCGAAGCGTTGACCGTCGATGCGTAAACCGCTGCGCAATGTGGGAGCCTCGGTCCGCGCGCGTCTACTCAATCTCGCCAAGGGAACAAGGGAGGCTGACGGGTCGGGTATTGCGCGAGCGGGAGCGGTTGCGCCGCGTCGTGCTGCTGTGCTGCCACTTCATGCGCAATCTCGCACTATTGCCGCGTTGGCCATCCTGGCGAGCCGCGGCCAACGATACGGAGTTTGGCTCACGGTGAACGGCAACTTCAGTGCACGCTCGAATGGTGCAAGCTGTTCCGCGATCCGGAGGGCGAGCGGATGATGCAGCGGATCATCGTTCTCTGCTCAATTCGCGGGCCGGCAGCGCGGGCAGGCCAGATAGCAAGCGCCACGTATAACGTCGGTTCACTGAGCCCGAATCCCGCCGTTCGGTGAGGCTGTCAGATGCGGACGTCGTGCACCCAACTAACACGAGGGTCCGCATGAGACGAGCGGAGCCTTCTCAGCATGTGCGATTCGGCCTCGATCACGTTGGATCGGAGGTAGCTCCAGAGAATGTCCCAGCAGGTATCCTTGAGCGCAACACCAGTGCACCACTTGTTTCCAAAATTTCAGGACAGCCTGCTCTGAGGCTCCTTCTGGCTTCAGTACGGCACGACGCTTCACTTTAGCACAACCCTGCTTAATCTCGGGCAGATCAAACTCCTTATAACTGAGCAGGACGCGATTGTGTCCTGTTACGTCGCCCGCGCTAGCCGCACGGCACGGAACAAACGAAAACGGTTGCCCATGAGCGGGTGTCCCTCCGCGGTAGAAGGTAAAATTCCGATTGTTTTCAGCCATCTTGCAATGGTCGAGGGTGGCCATTCTTAGCTGATCGGGGCACATCGTCCGATGGTTGAGATATTGATCCGGAGTGACGCGAGATTCCACAACAAAGAGAGTGTCGAGCGCAAACCCTTCTTTGTAAGCGGTGCCGAAAAGTATTATCGATCCACGCTTCAAAGTTCTCAAAAACCGGTATCTCGCTTGGTGGCAGTTGGTGAACCAAAATTCCCTTCCGAACACGAAGGGATCCGTATTGTGCCGTCCGGTCGAGCACTCCTCGAGCAAGGGGTCGTGAACATAGGAGGGCGGCGGGTCAAACAATTTTCGGAATCGAGATTGAGGCTCCCATTCTCCCCACAATGTCAAACGCCCGCTGACATCCATCCCGTCCGGAGAGGTGCGGTACATCCCGTTCGAGATAAGAAATTTTCGCTTATGATGCTTCTCATTGTTCCATGAACGGATGCCGCTAAGGCGCCGATCGTCATCCCAAATCACGCGATCTTTTGTTGAGCGTGCGGGGGGCAAAAATTCTTGGCCGGGATGGATGAACTCAACGATCAAACGTCGCAAGTTTGCCGATTGCTTCATCCCCAGAAATCCCCGTCTGCCGCCACATGTCCAGTTGTCTGAAGAGCGGCGGTCCATTCTTGAAGGGGGTTTCTACCAAGTCAATGCCGACTTTGCGATACCGCGCGAGAACATCCGCTTCATTGGCATCGTGCGGCATCGAGTTCTTGAATCCGGCGTTGTCGAGAGCCTCATTCTCTTCGTGCCAAACGTAGCAAATCTTGTTGAACCGAGACAGCAGCTCAGCTACCTCCCGTTCAGTTGGATTTCTATCTGAGAATTTCACAAGCACGAGAGTTTGCAGCGACCTTGTGGGGTAGACGTGCTCGGCCACAAATGCGCGGGAGCCGTTTCGGCCCCCCAGTTTCGCTGCGGGAAATCGATATGAGGGTATCTCTGGTCGAGAGAACCATTCATAAACGGCGCGGCGCGATATCGACACGTCGCCGTAGCTCCACTTGATGCAGTCCCAAGTCTTTCCGCCGGTGATCCAAACCCCCCTTTCTCTGCGTAGATCAAACAAGGCGCAAATGAATTTGTGGGCGACAAGCAAACGTTTTTCGCGCTCGTTCATCGCTCGCCCGCTGTCCACAAACAGCCCTTCTTCCGCGAGTGTTATTCTAGGCGAGCGGCTACAGAGCGAGAAGTGCAATTGGAATGGGCCGATGATCGGCGGACGGCTCGTCCCGAGCCATTGTAGGGCGAGAGGCGGGATCGTCGCCCACGTAGGAAAGCCAGAGCGCATGCTTGGATAAAACTTGGGGCAACGTCAGTGACCATCCGTACGCCCGGGATTGGGCGTGCCGCCCGCCCAATAGCGCATCGCTTTTCCCACCTTATTTGATCGGAAATTCAAGTGCATAGGTGTTCGCAGCGGGGCGCGCCAACGTACGCCAAGGCACGATATGGCGGCCCCCCTGCACCCTTCGCGCGCGTCGCTTTCTGCTCAATTCGCCGGACTGCAGCGCGGGCAGGCCGGATGGCAAGCGCGACAGAACGGCTTGCCGCATGACGGACAGGGCCGCTGCCCGGCGGGTTGGGTCAGGTGCAGCTTGTCGTCACAGACGAGGCGCACGCGGTCGAGGCCGAGGCCCGCCTGGCACAGCGGCAGCTCGGCCGTCTTGAGCAGCGGATGCCAGTCCAGCGCGATCACGCGCTCGCCCTTGCGGCGGCGGATCAGCACGCAAAAGCGTTGCACCGGCACATAGAGGTCGAGCGCCTGCACCCATTCGACGGTGACGCGCAGGGCGTAGTTGTGGCGCAGATCGTCGAGCTTGGCGCATATTCCCGCTCGATCGCCGCGGCCCGCAGCATCTCGCGTTGCCGATCGGCCTCCGCCCGGCGGCGTGGCGACGCCGAGCTGTGGAGAGGCTGCCCCGGATTTAGGAGAAGCTCCTGACCCAGGCGGATTTGTGTAGGCCGGGCGCCGAGTGGCGTCCATGGCGGGCCGCGGCATCATGGCGCCACTGCGAACGAATACCGCCCCTCACAGGCAAGCCAGTTCTCCACTTTCAGCCTGAATGGCTCCAGTGGAGCTCAACTGCTTGCCCGTCCCAGCGGAGCGCCAAGGCCTCTCGCCATTTCCCGAGCGCAGCCTATGAAAAGCGTGGCCAGAGGGCTGATCGTTCGATTCTTGAGGGTCATGATCGCGATTGAGCGAGGAATGCCGGAAAACTGAACGTCCAGAATCCGCAGCGGCAGATGTCCGGCAAGGCGCGCCATTTCGACGGGCTGCATCGATAGGAACCGCCCTGACGCCAACAGATGGTGCGCAAGCGGCATCGAAAATGACTGCACTTGCGCGGACGGCAGCGGCACACCGCTCGCGCGGAACGCTTCGGCGACATGAAAGCCTGCAATGCTGTCGGGCGGCGGAAGCACCCAACGTTCGTGGACAAGATCGGCCAGCGCAAGCTTGCGCGCGCGCACCCATTTGCTCTTTGCACCAGCCATGACCACCTGACGCTCTTCAAACAGGATCTCGAATTCGATTTCAGCGCCGACGGTGGGTCCCGGCGTTGCGCCGATTGCCAGTTCTATGTTGCGATCGGGAAGCTCGCGTCCGGTCAGCGTCGCCGGATCGGCGGTGACGACGCGAAAAATTACGCGGGGATACTTCCGAGAAAGCCGATCGATCACCGTGGGAACAAAACCGGTTGCGCCTGCTTCCGTGCAGCCGATGCGCAGCTCGCCTGCAGATGGGTCAGACAGGAACTCGAGCTCCCGCACACCCTGCCGAAGATCGTCGAATACCGCGACCCCGCACTTGAGCAGCGCCCGGCCGTAGGCTGTCGGTTCGACGCCGTACGGACTTCGGTCGACCAAGGGAAGCCCGACCGCGTATTCTAGGTCGGCGATCGCCTTGGAAATGACCGGTTGCGACACAGCCAGATCCGCAGCGGCCTTTCCCATGCTGCCCGACTTGGCCACCGCCAGCAGGACGTGCAGATCGCGCAGCTTGATCCGGCGTCCGATCCGATCGACCCAATCCATCGCCGATCCCCTCAACAAACAGCTATGGCCTCATCGCAAAATAGCATTACACGGCTATGCCCGAGCTGCGCTAGCCTCGGATCGCGCTCAAATCTCGGAGCAAGGACCATGGGACAGCGACCAGGCTTTCCGACACTGCTGACCACGATCCTGCTTGCGTCGATCCTGATCGCTCCCGCGGTCGCGACCGATTATCCGGCCAAGCCGGTGCGAATCATTACCCAGGGTGCCGCGGGAAGCGGGCCCGATGTCATCACCCGGATCGTCGCCGAGCATCTCGGGAGACGATGGGGTCAACAGGCGCTGATTCTCAATCATCCGGGCGGCGGCGGGGTCGTAGCCGGCCGTGCCGCGGCAACGGCTGAAGCCGACGGCTACACCCTTTATGTAGCGACCATCACCACTTTCGTGATCATGCCGGAGATCCAACGAACGCTTCCCTTCGATCTTGAGCGCGATTTTGCGGAGGTCGGATTCGTCGCCGAAACTCCGATG
>CAWBFP010000024.1:0-90456 GCA_963788095.1 uncultured Alphaproteobacteria bacterium
AAGAAGAAGGTAATAAACCCTGGACAGAAACTGCGAAGACGGTGAACGGGGGAGAAAGAGCACCATCTTCGCAGCCCAACGCCTTCGTACGCCCCGCCACCGGGCCACCCGTTACTCCGGTGTTTCGCGCCCATGTCAGCGATCTCCCCGCCGGTTGGGCAGCCGCCACCTCCAGCCGCCCGAAAAGTCACTCTTTTCCGCCTTGATGTTGAGCAGCTTCTTGGCCTCCCGCAGCGTACTCTCGCTAATCCCCTCCCGGTGAGCGCGCCGCAGTAACTCGGCAAACGGTAGCGGGCCGCTCGCCAGCTCGGTCTGCAACAGCTCCACCGCCTCATCAACCTTACGCAGGCGGGTTCCGCCATTGGCGGCCCGCAACGCCTCGTTGGCGCTGACGGTGACGGGCCCGTCATCCCACTCCACGCACGAGGTGGTGAAGCGATGGTCGACCGAGGTCCCAACTACCCGATAGCCGAGACCGGCGGCCTTGGGGCCGTTGGTGGTCTTCACCGCCAGCAACAATTTGCGGTCGCTGTCGGGTTCCTCCACCGCGATGAACGCAAACCGCGGCCCGGTCACAAAGCCGGCCGAGCCGGAGAACGCATGTACCGCCTTCTTGCGGAATCTTTCGGTGGATGGTGGATCGCCAGTACCGCCACGTTCGTGCGCTCGGCAAAGTCGGCGACCTGCGACATAATCGGGGCAATCGCCGTCAGCATGTGGGAATCGGCATTGCCGAGATAGGCGCTGATCGGATCGATCTCGACCACCACCACATCGCCGAGCGAGCGGACCAGGCTTTCCAGCTTGTCGAGGTCGGCGGCCAGGTTGACGAGGCGCTTGGCGCCCTGCTCCTTGACTACCATCTTCACCACATGGACCTGCTCCACCTTGGCCCCCAACGCTTCTAAGCGGGGACGGACGGTGTCGTTGATGGCGTCCTCGGATGCCAAGATGACGACGCTACCACGCGGCGCTCTCTCGCTGTTGTCTGGCCAACTCCACCCGCGCGTATGCGGGCCGCCACGTCACAAGCGATCTGCGACTTGCCCAATCCGGTTTCGCCGGCAATGATCGTCATCTTGCCGCGGGCGAGACGGAGCGGCCACACCCACTCGACCTCTTTCATCTCCACGTCGGCGACGCACACGACCTCCAGCCGCTCTTCCGGCTCCGGCGGCTGTACATCTGGATACTGGTGTGGCTTAGCGTTGTCCCAGGTCCGTTGCAGTTGCCGAACGCCGGCTCGTTTCGCCCACTCACCGGCAGGACCAGCATCACGCTGGAGCGCCGCCCACGCCTGCCCGTAGTTCATCCCCCTCGCCTTGCAGGTGGCAAAGAAGCGGTAGCCATAGCCGGAGCCGCTCTCGTCGCGGCTGTGCTCGGCGCCACCCGTTCGTCGGTCGCGCTATGCTGGCGCTTGAACTCCGGTCCGGCTTCTTCGATCAACCACCGCACATCATCGACGGTGCAGACCCGCAGGCGATCAAAGCCCTCAAGCCATTTCCCGGTCACCGCGTAGTAACGCGCCCGGTCGAGCGCGATCTCGTGATGTTTACTGACCGCAAACTGCTTGCGGGTCTTGGCTTTGCCCTCACCGTCGAATCCCAGCAGCTGGTGGACCGCCTCGATGTCCGCATCGGTGATCAGGAAGAACAGCTTAGCGCCGGTGCCCGACGGACTGATCTCGGTGTAAGTCTGGAACCGCTTGATGATCTCGTTAGGCAAGAGATCAACATCCACCCCGCCATCACTCTCCTGGCGTAGGCATTGATCGAGATCGATGCCGAGCAGGTGATAGCCGGTCCCCAGATCACCGAGCACGATGCCAACTCCACCGGGGCAACTGCCGTTATCCATTTTGCTCCACCGGCGCTCGGCCCGCTCCCGTGTCCCCCAGGTAGACGGGTTGGACGGGATTTCGGCCTTGCTGCCCCGCTGCGGATCGTAAGGGACCTTCGTCTTCACTTCAGTGCCGTCGGCGTTGACGCGGGTTTCCACCCGCCAGGTGACCCAGCGCTTAGCTTCGGCGAGATCGTCAAGCGAGCGCGGGCGCTTTAGCCGCGGCTGGCTTTCTGTGCGGTCCTGCTCTAGAATTGTCATGTGCCTTTACCCTTTCTGATCGGGTGGTGAAGGTGGTTGAAATGCGAGCCCCGCAGGTGTCAGCGTCCTGCGGGGCTCCCTTTTTAAGAATCACGCATCTTCACGGAGCGGGCACGGCAGCGAGTTGCTGCGCCTCCAGCCAGTCACAAGCGTCGTTCACAATTCGGTGCGCGCCTTTGCGACCGAGCTTCTGAACTTTCTCGACAAAAAGCTTGAACTCGTGATCGAGGACCGCTCCTTTAAGCGTAGACATTTTGGCCATGTGGGTCTGGTGCTCGGCCTCGCGAACGAGTTTGAGCATCTTGGCCAGCGCCTTCTGGTCGACCTCGACCACGCACTCCAACAGCGCAACAACTGAACTCATCGATCTTCTCCTAAGATGGCAGCCGGGCTTCACCCCCAGCCGCTCTGTTACCGGCATCCGGCCGGCGCGGTTCCTTCAGGCCCGCCGCCAATGGCGCGATCGCACTATCTCTTCGGTGCGGATCGCTTGCTGCACGCGCGCGTGGATCTCGGCGAGCTTGGCGAGCTGCCGGTCGGTCGGGGTCCCAACCCAGTGCTCCAGCGAGTTGACGAGCTGCCGCTCAAAGCCCGGTGCCAGTAGGTCGCGGTTGGCTAAGCACACCAGCAGCATCACGATCCAATCATCGCTGGCGTCATCGCCGGTCATTGCGGCTGGTCCAGCATTAATCGCCGCCGCAACGCCGGGTCGCTATCAAGCTGGGCGAGCGACTGCTCCAACTGCGCCCGCAGTTGCGGGTTCGCCCGCACCTCGTCGCGGACTGCCTCCAGCCTCCGCCGCAGCTCCGGGTTGGCCTTGATGGCAGCGAAGACGG
This sequence comes from uncultured Alphaproteobacteria bacterium, assembly GCA_963788095.1. GTDB lineage: Bacteria > Pseudomonadota > Alphaproteobacteria > Rhizobiales > Xanthobacteraceae > CAVTXS01. Next base: position 2,937 of record CAWBFP010000024.1, read on the forward strand.
CGCGGTTACCTTCCATCACCCGCTCGGCGTCTTCGGCGCTGTCGCAGTGGATGTAGCGGCACTCACCATCAGCCCCGAGCATCACTACGCCGCGGCTGTCCTGGTCGGTTTCTACTTCGCGATCCAACAGCACCGCGAAGCAGCGATCGCCAACGCGGACCTCGGTGAAGAACGCTGGCCTACCGTTGGCGCCAAGGCGTAGCCCGTGCGCGGCGAGCGCTTTGATCGCCGCATAGTACGGCGGCTCCCGCCAGCGATTGGGGTAACGTCGATCGACGTGGAACAGCACGGTCTCATTGCCGACCTCGTCGGTGCTAGTCTGCACCACGATCTTGGACTTGAGCGGATACCACTCGTCGCCCAAGCTCGCATCCACCAGCCACTGGCAGGCGAACACCCGGCAGGCCGGTCGGCCGGGTCGCATAGATCGCGCAACCGCCGCCGCCGGGCTTGCAGTGCTGGCACCAGGTATCGGCCGGCTTGCTCAGCGCCGCCGAGCTGATGCTCAGCACCCGGCAGCACATTGAACACTGGCCACAGCTCCGGCCTGAGCGTTGTCGCAGCTCGGCGATGGTCCGCTCGCGATTGGCAATCAGCTGTTGCTCGAACTGGTCGACGGCTCGCTTGGCAACCAGATCGGGATCGTCGCCGGGCTCGAGCGGGATGGTGAGTTCAACTCGCATCACCGCCTCCATGCATTGATCGCCGCCGCTGCATCTCCCGCAAATACTCGTTAAGTCCGTCCAACCTCGCTTCCAGCAACTGCTCGGTGAGTTCGATCTGCTGGCGATTGGCGACGATCTGGTGCCACTCGTCGTCGGTTATTTCGTCGAGGATAGGCTTAAGGGCCTTCTCCATCGCTTCCTTCCGCTCAACCGCTTCGGCGCGGTTGCGGGCGCGCAGGTGCGCGAGCCTGGACCGCAGGTGCGCGATTTCAGTCATCGCTGCCCCCGCTCGTGCTGCGCGAAGATTTCCTCCAGCTGCTGCTCCGACCAGCCCTTGATGCCACCGATCTGGATCGGTTCGGGCAGGGTGCCGTTCTGCCGCCACTTCCAAATCGTTGAGGGATCAACGTCGAGCAGCTTGGCGAGGCGGCCAGTGCGGTAGAGGCGGAACGGGTTGGCCCGGTGGGTGAGCCGGGAGCGGCGGCTAGCCGGGGGTGAGGTGGACATCGGTCAACTCCTGGTCGAGCGCACCGGAGTGACCAAAAGACAATAGGCCGCTCCGGCGCTGGTTAAGCGCCTGAAGCGGCCCGCCGAGGGGATGAACCTTTAATCGGACGGGGTCTATGCCGCGGTCCTGCCCTTCGTCTCGGGGATCGGACCCGAGCGTGGGAGGAACCTTGATCCTAAGCGACCCCGCCGGACAGATCAAGCGGGGGCAGGATCCGGCTTGTTCGCGCAAGGCCCGGGAACCGGTCTCGTCCTGGCCGGCTTTACATAAGCCTTACATCAGGGTTGGAGGCTTGACAATCAGTGCACTAAGTGCTTGATTTACTTGGTGAGCGCGCTGGGACTCGAACCCAGGACCTACTGATTAAAAGTCAGTTGCTCTACCACCTGAGCTACGCGCTCGGCCGCGACGTTTCGGCCCGGCCAGTGTTTAGGAGGCCGCCGGAGCAGGGTCAATAGCGCGGCCGATGAGCCTCCGATGAGCGCGACGCCGGGCCCGATGCGGCCCTCCTCGATGGCGTGGCAGGCGACGAAGGCCGGCCCCGCTGCGATTAGCGCGGGCCGCTCCGCCCGGCAGCGCTCGAACGCATAGGGACAACGCGGGTGGAAGGGGCAGCCCGGCGTCGAGGTCAGGCACCGCGTCGAGCAGCATTCGGGTGTAGGGGTGGCGCGGCGCCACGAACAGCTCGCGCGCCGGCGCGACCTCGACCAGCCGCCCGAGATACATGACGCCGATGCGGTTCGCCATGTGCCGCACCGTCGGAGGTTCAACCAGCCGGATCGAGGTGACGCCGCCTGACGGGCGGAAGGCCCTGAGCCTCTCGGTCGCTGCGGGAAGGATCACCTCGCCGTGAGCCTTCGAACCGCTCCCGGCGCAGTCCAATTCTCGATCGGACATATCCGTTCGCATGGAGTGAACAATCTCCAGAAAATCTCAACACGCTCTGCAAGCATCAGCCGGGCCCGTAGATTACAAGCTCCAACCAGGAACGATGCCGCCCGCAAGTATTCTCTCCTGACGCACGGAGCGCTCGGGAGACCGCTCATGGAGACCGGCGGAGGGCGACGAACGCGCGGGGGGGAGCTATGGGCGAGGTTTAGGGAGTTGTGGCCGCTCGGCGCCGTCGGGCCCCGGGAGGGCTCGGTGTTCATGATGCTGCCGAAGGGCGGCGCGAACCTGGTGATACTCGCGGGCGCAAGCCTGCACCAGCTCGACTACGACCGCAACAAGTTCGCCCTCGCTGAAGTCACCAACGAGAACAGGCTCAAGGTCGGCAAGGGTGTGCACGAGGAAGTCGCTGCTCGCCTGAAGCCCGCGCTCGGCACACTGCAAGGGGGTCGTCATGGCTGATCCGAAGTGCAAGGAGCCGGAGATCATTCCCTGGCATGAGCGGATCCGGCGCACGGGCGAGCTCACGGTATTCCCCGGGTCGACCTTCACCGGGAGCATCTGGGCGACTGATCTCGACAAGGCGATCACGGCGATCAACCAGCTTCTCAAGGGCAAGGTTGGTCTCGCCTTCAAAAAGGCAGACAACGAGGCCGGCAGCGAGATCGTTGCCGAAACCGTTTCGGGTTCCGGCCTCCATGGCAAAAGCGCACTGGCCACGATGGGGTCGGGCGAGCACGAACGGCTCGACTTCGTGACGCTGCGGGTGCCCGAAACTCCGCAAGTAGGCGGGGTTGCTGCCGGCCAGCCCGTGCGTCACCACATCCTGATGCATGAGCTCATCCACTGCATCGGCCTCACGAATTGCGCACACAGCAAGGATGACGTCTTCATCGCCAAGCTGGTGATTTCGGTCGGTGGAACCGTGGGCGGAAAGACACTCCCGCTTGATGGCAGCGGCTCCGTCCCGGCCCCGAAGCTCGGCGCGAACACGATCATGAAGATCAAGAAGGCATGGGAGATCCCGTAGATGAGCGAGCATGCCTGGGCTCGCGACGTTTTGGCGGGGCGAGTGTTCAGGAGGCCGCCGGAGCAGGGTCAATAGCGCGGCCGATCAGCCCGACGCCGGGCCCGATGCGGCCCTCCTCGATGGCGTGGCAGGCGACGAAGGCCGGCCCCGCTGCGATGAGCGCGGGGCGCTCCGCCCGGCAGCGCTCGAACGCATAGGGACAGCGCGGGTGGAAGGGGCAGCCCAACGGCGGGTTGATCGGGTTCGGGATCTCGCCCTCGACCGGCTTGCGGCGGCGGCCCGACAGGTCGAGGTCGGGCACCGCGTCGAGCAGCATGCGGGTGTAGGGGTGGCGCGGCGCCACGAACAGCTCGCGCGCCGGTGCGACCTCGACCAGCCGCCCGAGATACATGACGCCGATGCGGTTCGCCATGTGCCGCACCACCGCGAGGTTGTGGCTGATGAACAGATAGGTGAGGCCGAACTGCGCCTGCAGGTCGCGCATCAGGTTGAGGATCTGCGCCTGCACCGAGACGTCGAGCGCCGAGGTCGGCTCGTCGCAGACGATGAATTCCGGCTGCGACGAGAGCGCGCGCGCGATCGCGACGCGCTGGCGCTGTCCGCCGGAGAACTCGTGCGGATATTTGCGGCCGTCGGCGGGGTGGAGGCCGACTACGTCGAGCAGCTCGGCGACGCGCGCCTTCTGCTCGCGCGTGCCCGTGACCAACCGGAAGGCGCGCAGCGGCTCGGCGATGATGTCGTCGACGCGCCAGCGCGGATTGAGGCTGGCGAACGGATCCTGGAAGATCATCTGGATGCGGCGCCGCAGCCGCTGCCGCGCCGCCTGCTGCTTGGGGTGCGTCATCGACACGCCGTCGATCACCACCTCGCCCGTGGTCGGCGGCACCAGGCCGACCACCATCTTGGCGACCGTCGATTTGCCGGAGCCGGATTCGCCGACCAGCGCCAGCGTCTCGTTGCGATCGATCGCGAAGGTGACGTCGGCGGCCGCGGTCAGCAGCTGGCGCGAGCTGCGCTCGATCACGCGGTTGAGCCACGGCTTCGACACGTCGTAGACGCGGGTAAGCCCCTCGACCTGCACCAGCGGCTCGCCGCTCATGGCGCCGCCTCCGCGGTGTCCGTCGGCCTGAACTGCGCCGCCGCATAACGGCTCCCAGGTGAGCAGAGATCGGCGAGCACCGAAGGTGCGAGCCGGGTGAGGGGGCTCAACGATTCACACCGAAGCACGATCCAACTCCGCCAGTGCGGCCGCTTCGTCGTCGAAGAGCCAGCACGCCGCCTGCGAGCGGCCGAGCGGCAGCAGCGAAGGCCGCTCCAGCACGCAGCGCGCAAAGACATGCGGGCAGCGCGGGTTGAACGCGCAGCCCGGCGGGATAGCGGTGAGCCGCGGCATCGAGCCGGGGATCTGCACCAGCCGGTCGGCCTCCGAATCGAGGCTCGGGATCGAGCCCATCAGCCCGCGCGTATACGGGTGGAACGGCGACTTGATCACCTCGCGCACCGGCCCGATCTCGGCGATGCGCCCGGCATACATCACCGCCACGCGGTCGGCGGTCTCCGCGATCACGCCCATGTCGTGGGTGATCAACATGACGGCGACGCCGTGCTGGGCGCACAGGCGCTTGAGCAGCGCGATGATCTGCGCCTGCACCGAGACGTCGAGCGCGGTCGTCGGCTCGTCGGCGATCACCAGTTCCGGCTCGGCCGCGAGCGCGAGTGCCAGCACGACGCGTTGGCGCATGCCGCCGGAGAACTGGTGCGGATAGTTGTCGATGCGCGATTCCGGCGCCGGGATGCCGGCCTCGGCGAGCAGCGAGACCGCGCGCGCGCGCGCGACCCCGGTCGACACCCGCGCGTGCGTGGTGATGGTCTCGACCAGCTGATCGCCGATGCGGTAGAGCGGATCGAGGCTGGTCAGCGGATCCTGGAACACCATGCCGATGCGCTTGCCGCGGATGCGCCGCATGGCATCGGGCCGCAGCTTGTCGATGCGCTGGCCCTTGAGGTGGACAGAGCCGCCGGCGATCCGTCCCGGCGGCTCCAACAGCCCGATGACGGCATTGCCGGTCATCGACTTGCCGGCGCCCAACTCGCCGACCACGCCCAAAACCTCGCCCGGCATGATGTCGAACGACACGTCGTCGACGGCGGTCAGCGTGCCGCGCCGGGTCGGAAACTCGACCCGCAGGTTGCGCACGCTGAGCACGGGCTCCGTCATCCTTCGAGACGCCGCCTTCGGCGGCTCCTCAGGATGAGGGCCGAGTATGGACGAGCATCCGCTGCCCTCATGGTGAGGAGCGTCGCGAAGCGACGCGTCTCGAACCATGCATCCGTGTGCAGCGTTTCGATCACGATCCTCACCGCAGTTTCGGGTTGAGGGCGTCGCGCAACCAGTCGCCCAAGAGGTTGATGGAGAGCGCGAGCAGGATGAGCGCCACCGCCGGGAAGAACAGGATCCCACCACTCGCCGGAGAACAGGAACTGCTGGCCGACGCGGATCAGGGTGCCGAGGCTCGGCTGCGTCGGCGGCACCCCGACGCCGAGGAAGGAGAGGGTGGCTTCCTCGATCACCGCCAGCGCCAGGTTGATGGTCGCGATCACCAAGACCGGCCCGGCGACGTTCGGCAGCACGTGGCGCGTCATGATCACGAACTGCGAGCGGCCCATGACGCGCGCCGACTGCACGTATTCCTTGTTCTTCTCGACCAGGGTCGAGCCGCGCACGGTGCGCGCATATTGCGCCCAGTTCGACAGGCCGATGGCGAGGATCAGGACCGCGACGGCGATCTGCTCATGATGCGCGGGCGGGATCAGGCCGCGCGCGACGCCGAACACCAGGAGCGCGATCAGGATCGCCGGGAACGACAGCTGAATGTCGGCGATGCGCATGATCAGCGCGTCGAGGCGACCGCCGGCGTAGCCGGACAGCAATCCGAGCCCGACGCCGAGCACGACCGAGAACACCACCGAGGCAAAGCCGACCAAGAGCGACACCCGCGAGCCGTAGAGGATCGCCGAGTAGACGTCGCGTCCAAAGCTGTCGGAGCCGAAGATGAAGGTGCGGCCGGTGACGGCGTTGGGCTCGCCGGGCCTTGAGAACCCTTCCATCAGGTCGAGGGTTGCGGGATCGAACGGGTTCTGCGGCGCGATGACGGGAGCGAGCACGGCGGCGAGGATGAGGATGAGCGCGACCAGGCTGGCTCCGACCGCGACCGGCGAATGGCGAAAGCTCCAGAAGATGTCGAAATCCCAGGCACGCGCGAGCCGGCCGCGCTTGTCGTCGGAGAGTGGAACGAAGGCGGCCATCGGTCAGCGCGCCGCCGCCAGTACGGTGCCGCGCAGGCGTGGATCGAGCACGAAGTACAGCATGTCGACCGCGAGGTTGACCACCACGAATACCAACGCGACGAACATCAGGTACGCCGCCATCACCGGAATGTCGACGAACTGCACCGCCTGTACGAACAGCGAGCCCAGCCCAGGCCATTGGAACACGCTCTCGGTGACGATCGCGAAGGCGATCACCGAGCCGAGCTGCAGCCCCGCGATGGTGGTGACCGGGATCATGGTGTTGCGCAATGCGTGGCGGAACCAGATCGAGCGCTCGGGCAGCCCGCGGGCGCGCGCGAACTTGACATACTCGGCGCGCAGCGCCTCCAGCATCTCGGCGCGCACCAGTCGCATGATCAGCGTGAGCTGGTAGAAGGCCAGCGTGAGCGTCGGCATGATCAGGGATTTTCGGCCGCTTTCGGTCAAGAGCCCGGTCGACCACCAGCCGAGCTTGACCACCTCGCCGCGGCCGAACGAGGGCAGCCAGCGCAGTTCGACCGCGAACAGGTAGATCAGCCCGATGCCGATCAGGAAGGTCGGCAGGCTCACGCCGATCAGCGAAAGCGACATCACCGCGTGGGCGAAGACGCCATGGCGGCGCACCGCGGTATAGACGCCGAACGCGATGCCAACGACGAGTGCGAACAGCGCCGAGAGCACCGCGAGCTCGACCGTCGCCGGCAGCCGCTCGATCAAAAGGTCGGCGACCGGACGGCCTTGCCGGTACGACATGCCGAACTGGCCGCGCGCGGCGTCGGCAATGAAATGTGCGAACTGGACGATCACCGGCTCGTTGAGCCCGAGCCTCGGAGGGGCGCCGCCTGACAGATCGCCTCGTCGTTGAGGTAGCGGTCGTTCGGGCAGTGGAACGACACCGAGAAGCCGTTCGGATATCCGGCCTCGGCGAGCATCGCCTTGGCCTTGGCATTGTCGGGCCGCGGCGCGGTATCGAGCTCCTTGGTGTAACCGTTGACGAACGGCGGCACGATCGCGCCGGCCGGAACCGACTGGGTGCGCATGACCACGCGCTGGATCGCGTCGCGGGTGACGCTCATGTTCATGGCTTGGCGCACGCGCCGGTCCGCAAACGGGTTCTTGCCCTTGACGTCGGAGGAGCGCAGCTCGTTCGAGCCGACGTCCATGCCCAGGAAGATCGTGCGGTTCTCCGGCCCGACCGTGACCGTGACCTTGGGCGCGCTCTTGAGCCGCTCGACGTCCTGCACCGGCACGTCCTGGACGAAATCGACCTCGCCGGAGAGCAGCGCGGCCACGCGCGTCGCATCGGCCTTGATCGGGGTGAGCGTGAGCTCGGTGATCTCGACCGGGAACTCGCCGCGGCCCCAATAGGCATCATGACGCTTGAGCACGGTCCTGACGTCCGGCTCGCGCGTAGCAAGCGCGAACGGCCCGGTGCCGTTGGCGTTGCGGACCGCGAAGTTCTCTTCCTTGTTCTTGAAGTCCTGAACCTTCCCGGCGTTGTTCGCCTCCGACCACTCCTTGTCCATCATGAACAGGTTGGTGAGGTTTTCGACCAGGATCGGGTTCGGTCCCTTGGTCTTGATATGGACGGTGTGGGCATCGACCTTGCTGACCTTCTCGACCGAGGTGAGATAGCCCTTGTAGTCGGAGGTCGGCTGGCGCGCGCGGTCGAGCGAGAACAGCACGTCGTCGGCGTCGAACGCACTGCCGTTGTGGAATTTGACCCCCTGGCGGAGCTTGAACTCCCACACCGTCGGGTCGTCGGTGATCTTCCAGGAGACCGCGAGCGTCGGCAACAGCTTGCCGGAGCGGTCGCGCTCCACCAGCGGCTCGTAGATCTGCCGGTTGACATTGGCGGTCGGCCCCTCGTTCTGGGCGTGCGGATCAAGCGTCAAGGCATCGCCCGAACGCGCCCATTTGATCGGGCGGGCATCGGCGCAGACGACGCTCAGGGCGGTGGCGGCCGCAAAGGTTACAGCGAACAGTTTCAATCGTGAGGACATCGACCTCTCCTGTTGCGGGCGGCGGCGCCGCCCGGATCGAACGTGGCGGCAATTTAAGGCGGCAAGCCATCGTTGTCACGGCGCGATTCGGCCGCAACGCGCGTCACTTCATCCCTCCCCCAAAGGACCCTGAAACGGGGAGGGTGGCTCCGCGCGACAGCGAAGCCGGGTGGGTCAAAACCGCTGTCATCCCGGCCGAGCGCAGCGAGAGCCGGGACGCATGGCACAACGAAGTGGTGGAATGCCCCGACGAACCGGTGGTTCAGGGTCCCCGGATAGCCGCCGTCGCCGGCTCCCGGGATGACCGCTCGGATTACCGCAGCTTCGGATTGAGCGCGTCGCGCAGCCAGTCGCCGAGCAGGTTCACCGCCAGGATCAGCCCGGCAAGGGTCGCGCCCGGGAAGATCACGATCCACCATTCGCCCGAGAACAGAAACCGGTTGCCGATGTTGATGAGGGTGCCGAGCGAGGGCTGCGTCGGCGGCAGGCCGATGCCGAGAAACGACAGCGTCGCTTCCACAGAATGGCGGTGGCGATGTTGATGGTCGCGATCACCAGCACCGGGCCGGTCACGTTCGGCAGCACGTGGCGGAACATGATCGAGCGCCGCGACAGGCCGATCAGGCGCGCCGCCTGCACGTATTCCTTGTTGCGCTCGACCAGGGTCGACGAGCGCACCGTACGCGCATACGGCACCCAGCAGCGACAGGCCGATCGCCAGCACCAGGATCCAGAACTCGGCGCCGCCGCTGCCGTGGGTGCGGAATACGATGCGCGCCACGCCGTCGACCAAGAGCGCCGACAGGATGGCCGGAAAGGTCAGCTGCACGTCGGCGATCCGCATGATCACCATGTCGACGCGGCCGCCGAAGTAGCCGGCGGTCAGCCCGAGCGACACGCCGATGACGAGCGCGAGCAGCGTGGCGAGCAGGCCGATGGTGAGCGAGGCGCGGGTGCCGTAGAGCATGGTCGACAGCAGGTCGCGGCCCTGGTCGTCGGTGCCGAGCAGGAAGCGCGAGTCGCCGCCCTTGGTCCACGCCGGCGGGTTGTGGGCGTCGAGCAGGCTCACCGTGGTCAGGTCGTAGGGGCTGTGCGGCGCGATCCAGGGCGCGAGTGCGGCGGCGCCCACCATCAGCAGGGTCACCACCGCCGCCAGCACCACGATCTTCGAGCGCAGGAAGCTGTGCACCAGATCGCTGTCGGCGATGTGCGCGAACGTTCCGGTGCTGCCGTCGCGCGCGCCGACCTCGTCCGGAGTGTTCACGGAAGACATGGTCGGTCACGCCGGCCGGCCGATGATGCGGATGCGTGGATCGATCACCACGTACAGCACGTCGACGATGAAGTTGATGAACACGAACAGGAACGCCACCAGCAGCAGATACGCCGCCATCACCGGCACGTCGGCATTGCGCACCGACTGGATGAACAAGAGGCCCATGCCGGGCCATTGGAACACCTGCTCGGTGATGATCGCGAACGCGATCAGCCCGCCGAGCTGCAGGCCGATGATGGTGATCACCGGCACCAAGGTGTTGCGCAGCGCATGGCCGAAGTTGATGGCGCGGCTGGTGAGCCCGCGGGCGCGCGCGAACTTGATGTAGTCGGTGCGCAGCACTTCCAGCATCTCGGACCGCACCAGCCGGGTGACCAGCGTCATCTGGAACAGGCCGAGCGTGATCGCCGGCAGGATGATCGAGCGCCACCCCGACGCCGTCAGCAGTCCGGTGGTCCAGCCGCCGATGTGCACGACTTCGCCGCGTCCGAACGACGGCAGCAGGCCGAGCCCGACCGAGAACACGTAGATCAGCAGGATGCCGATCAGGAACGTCGGCAACGAGATGCCGATCAGCGAGATGGTTAGGAACAGGCTGGAGAGCCACGAGTTGCGGCGAATGCCGGTGTAGACTCCCATCGGCACCCCGACTGCGATTGCGAACAGCGCGGCGACGATCGCGAGCTCGAGCGTCGCCGGTGCCCGCTCGATGATCAGCCCGAGCACCGGCTGCTTGACCTGGTAGGAGATGCCGAAGTCGAGGTGCAGCGCCTTCCACACGAACCGACCGAACTGCACCGCGATCGGATCGTCGAGGCCGAGCTGCGCGCGCAGCTTGAGGCGGTCCTCGAGGCTGGTGTCCTGGCCGACCAGCTGGTTGACCGGATCGCCGACGAAACGGAACAGCACGAAGGCGAGCGCCGCCACCGTCAGCATGACGAAGGCGGCCTCGATCAGCCGGCGGATCGTGAACGCGAGCATGTCAGGACCCGACCGCGTGTCCCGCACGCGGTGCAACGCCAAGCGTTGCACCGCAGATGCGGACTCGGGTTCTTCAATTTGTCAAAACAACCAAAAAACGGGGGTCCCGGGTCTGCAGCGCACCACCCTCGGATCGCGCAGTCGCGCGTCCGAGGGCAAGCTTGTCCCCGGGCCGCGCGTTGCGCGGACCCGGGGATGCTGCGCTGCGCCCGGGACGCGAGCTGTCACTGCTTCTTCGCCCAGTAAAACAGGATCTGGTTGTCGGCGCGCTGGGCGATATCGACCTTCTTGGACACGCCCCACACCAGCGCCTGCTGGTGCAGCGGGATCAGGCCGGCATCCTCGTGCACAATCTTGAACGCCTGTGCGATCAGGTCGTCGCGCGTCTTGGTGTCGCTCTCGACCAAGATCTCCTTGGCGAGTGCGTCGACTTTCGAGTTGCAGTAGCCGCCGTAGTTGAACTGCGCGCCCTTGCCGGCGGCGTCGCGGCAGCCGGCGATGTTGGCGAGCACGTTCCATGCAGTCGAACGAGCCCGGCGTCCAGCCCAGGAGGTTGAACGAGGAATCGTACTTGTTGGTCGGGCCGGCCTTCTCGAAGTAGCGCGCCTTCGACATGGCGTTGAGCGTCACCTTGACACCGACGCGCGCCAGCATGGCGGTGACCGCCTGGCAGATCGCCTCGTCGTTGACGTAGCGGTCGTTCGGGCAGTCCATCGCGACCTCGAAGCCGTTGGAATAGCCGGCCTCCGCCAGCAGCTTCTTGGCGGCATCCGGATCGTAGGGATGCCGCTTGAACTCGCCCGAGCGCGCGTACAGGAGCGGCGAGATCAGGATCGCGGAGGGCGTCGACATGCCGCGCATGACCTTGGTCTTGATCGCCTCCATGTCGATCGCCTGGTAGAAGGCGCGGCGCACGCGCGCATCCTTGAACGGGTTCTTGCCCTTGACGTTGGAATAGAGCAGCTCGTCGCGGAACGAATCCATGTTGAGGAAGATCGTGCGCAGCTCCGGCGCCGTCAGCACCGTGGTGGTGGGGTTGCTCTTGACCCGATCGACGTCCTGCACCGGAACTGGATCCATCATGTCGATCTCGCCCGAGAGCAGCGCCGCAACGCGTGTCGCGTCCGACTTGATGGTGGTGAAGATCACCTCGGTGAGATTGTGCTCGACCTTGCCCCACCAATCCGGGTTGGGCTTGAACACCGTCCTCACTCCCGGCTGATGGCTCTCGACCTTGAACGGCCCGGTGCCATTGGCGGTCAGGGCCCAGGGGTTGAGCGAGGTCGCCGTCGCCGACTGCGGCGCCACCGCGCCGACTTTCTCGGCCCACTTCTTGGAAAAGATGTACCAGGTGTCCCACTCGTAGTGCAGGATCGGGTTGGGCGAGGTGAGCACGAAGTCGACGGTGTGGTCGTCGACCTTGACCACCTTGGCGTCCGCCGGCAGCCGGCTCTTGATCTGCGAGCCGTCGGCGCGCGCGCGGTCGGCCGAGAACACGACGTCGTCGGCGACGAACGGCGTTCCGTCGTGGAATTTCACGTTCTTGCGCAAGTGGAATCGCCAGCGCAGCGGCTCCGGCGTTTCCCAGCGCTCGGCGAGCGCTGGGATGATCTTGAGATCCTTGTCGCGCTTGGTCAGCCCCTCCATCACGTTGCCGAGCGCGCCGAGCGTGAAGGTCTCGTTGAGCGTGTAGGGGTCGAGCGCGTTGAGATCGCCCTGGAACGCGTAACGAAACGTCGCGGCCCCGGACGGGGAAGCGGCCGTCACGGCTGCCAGCGCAAATGCAAGCAAAGCGGGCTTGAATGGTCTCATGTTCTCTCCTTGGACTGAAGTGGGCCGTCGCGACCCGTTCCTTAAGTGCCGGACGGTCTTGAGATAAGTGTACTCGCGATGCCTCCCGCGGGTCCAGCGGGGGCGCGCGCCTGCCGCCCCGTGCAGCGCCACGGCTTGGCAGTCGCAGCAGCTACGCAATATTGCTTGGGCGACCGCCCGTTGACCCCGACCATTGCGTCGGGTTTGCTACCTCCCCGACCGCCCGGGCCCAGCCGCCACCAGGAGTGCCTCCGATGCCGATCGTCAACCGCGTTGCCGACCTGCAGCAGGAGGTCGCCGGCTGGCGGCGCGACCTGCACGCCCATCCGGAGCTCGGCTTCGACGTCCATCGCACCGCCGAAATCGTCGCCGACAAGCTCAAGGCATTCGGGTGCGACGAGATCGTCGCCGGCATCGGCCGCACCGGCGTGGTCGGCGTCATTCGCGGCAGCAAGGCTCAATCCGACAAGGTCATCGCGCTGCGCGCCGACATGGATGCGCTCCCCCTCGAGGAGCTCACTGGCCTGCCGTATCGTTCGACCGTGCCCGGCAAGATGCACGCCTGCGGCCACGACGGCCACACCGCGATGCTGTTGGGAGCGGCCAAATACCTCGCCGAGACCCGCAATTTTTCTGGCACCGCGGTCGTCATCTTCCAGCCGGCGGAAGAAGGCGACGGTGGCGGCCGCGAGATGGTCAAGGACGGCCTGATGGAGCGGTTCGGGATCGCCGAGGTCTATGGCATGCACAACGTGCCCGACCTCCCGGTCGGCGCCTTCGCCATCCGGTCGGGCCCGATGCTGGCCGCCGCCGACAAGCTCAGGATCGAGATCGAAGGCAAGGGCGCGCATGCCGCCAAGCCGCACCTCGGGGTCGATACCGTGCTGGTCGGCGCCCAGATCATCAACCAGCTGCAGTCGATCGTCGCCCGCAACGTCGATCCGCTCGACAGCGCCGTGGTCTCGATCTGCGCGTTCAAGGCCGGCGAGACCCACAACGTGGTGCCGCAGACCGCGCTGCTGCTCGGCACCACCCGCACGCTACGCGCCGAGACCCGTGACCTCGTGCAGCGGCGCGTCACCGAGGTGGTCGAGGGCACCGCCCGGCTCTATGGCGCCAAGGCGAAGCTCACCTACGAGCGCGGCTATCCAGTCACCATCAACCACGCGCGCGAGACCGATTTTGCCGTCAAGGTGGCGTCCGAGATCGCCGGTGCCGACCGCGTCGACGCAGATGCGCCGCCGATCATGGGCTCGGAAGACTTCTCGTTCATGCTCAACGAGCGGCCGGGGGCGATGATCTTCGTCGGCAATGGCGACACCGCGGGCCTGCATCACCCGGCCTACGACTTCAACGACGAGGCGATCCCGTTCGGCACCTCGTACTGGGTGCGGCTGGTCGAGAAGGCGATGCCGGCGTGAGCGGTTCAGCGAATGGCGAATAGTGAATAGCGAGATCGCGCCACTCGCCACTCGCCACTCGCCATTCGCTATTCGCTGCTATTGCGCCGCCTCGATACGGTTCTCCGACGGGGCAGGGGCGCGGGCCGGCGCGACGCGTGCCGGGCGGCGTGTCCAAAGCTCGGCCCAGCGCAGGCGCAGGGTGCTCCAGTAGGCGAAATCGTTGCAACGCGCCCGTTCCAGCAGGGCCATGCCCACTGCCGATAGGAACGGCAGACTTTGGATCAGCAGCACTGCCGCGAAGATGTAGATTTCGCGGACCTGTTGACGGTTGGTCGCGAACACGACCACGGCGCCGACCACCAGCAGGCCGCCCAGCACCGCCTCCCAGAACGCTTCGAAGGAGGGTCCGGCGGCGCGCGCGCCGCCCTTGGCGGTGCGCGCGAACGGCAGGTTGTCCCTGATCAGGCCGTCGCCGATCGCCCTGGCGACCGTCCATTGTAGCGACATCGCCGCGAACGCCGACACCACCGTCTGTCGCACCGGAATCGCGACGCGTAGCCGGTAGAGGCAGATGAAATGCGCAAACGTCACCGTGAAGGCGGCGAGGATCGGCAAGGTCAGGATCTTGTCGGGGATGGCGATGCCGAGGAACGCGACGACCGGCACCCAAATCAGGTTCATGATCGCCACCACGACGCCGAGGCTCTCGGCGCCGAGCCAGTTGAGCCAGCCGAGTGCGTATTCGCGCCGTTGGTCACGCGTCAGCAGGCTGGCGCCGGGCAGGAATCGCCGCCAGTGCTTCTTGATGATCTGGAAGCCGCCATAGGCCCAGCGGTGGCGCTGCTTCTTGTAGGCCTCGAAGGTGTCGGGGAGGAGGCCGTGGCCATAGCGACGGTTGGTGTAGTAGGCCAGCCAGCCGTGCTCCAGAATGGTCAGGCCGAGGTCGGTGTCCTCGACGATGGTGTCGCTCGGCCAGTTGCCGGCGGCCTCGAGCGCGGCCCGCCGGATCAGGCACATGGTGCCGTGCACCACGATGGCGTTGACTTCGTTGCGCTCGACCATGCCGATGTCGAAGAAGCCGGCATACTCGCCGTTCATGGCATGGTGCATCACGCTGCGGTCGCCGTCACGGTGGTCCTGCGGCGCCTGCACCAGCCCGACGCGGGCATCGGCAAAGGCCGGCGCCAGGTCCTTCAGCCAGTTCGGATGCACCGCGTAGTCGGCGTCGATCACGCCGATGATCTGCGCCTCCGGATCGGTGTGCGCTAGCGCCAACCGCAGCGCGCCCGCCTTGAAGCCCTCCAGCCGTTCGGCGTTGACGAACTTGAACCGCTCGCCGAGCAGCCGGCAGTGCTCCTCGACCGGCCGCCATAGCGCCGGATCCGGCGTATTGTTGATGACGATGACGGCTTCCCAGTTCGGGTAGTCGAGCCGCGCTAGCGCGTCGAGCGTTTGCTTGAGCATCTCCGGCGGCTCGCGATAGGCCGGCACGTGAATAGATATTTTGGGTGCGAAGCCGTGGGTGGCCGCACCCCGGAGCACCCGGCGATCCGGGCGCCCGAAGGCGATCGCGGCGATGTCTTGCATCCGCGACATCGCGATCAGCACCAGCGGGATCAGCAGGGCGAGGCCGCCGCCGAGCGCGACCGCGGCGCCGGGAACGAAATAGTGCCCGGTCCAGAATGCCAGCACCGTCGCCATCCAGGCACCCACCACATGCGCCGAGACCGCAAGTAGCGCCGCCTGTGCCGCCGTGACGCCGGCCATCACCAGCAGTGGCAGCGACAGCAGGAAGCCGACCAGCACGGCGATGCCGGCGGACTTCCAATGCTCGGAACTGGTGACCGCGCCCGACCAGGCGAATTTCATTCGCCGGGAGGAATCGAAGATTCCCCAATACGGCCCGACGCTACCTTCGAAGATCTTCCAGGGCTGATCGGTGGCCTCGACGAGGTTGTAGTCCATGCCGAGCGCTTCGGCGCGCGCGACAAAGGACCGCAAGACCTCGGCCTGCTCGACGCGCCCCGGATTGGCGCTCTTCAAATTGTAGCCGGCGCTCGGCCAACCGAACTCCGCGATCACGATGCGCTTGCCCGGGAACGCCTGCCGCAGCCGGTCATAGATCAGCACCGCCTGGTCGACCGCTTGGCGCTCGGAAAAGCCTTCCCAGTACGGGAGGATGTGGGCCGCGATGAAGTCGACGGCCGAGGCGAGCTCCGGGTTCTCGATCCAGACGTGCCAAATTTCTCCCGTTGTTACAGGTACTTGTACCTCACGCTTAACTTTGTGAATGAGCTTGATCAGCTCGCCGATCGGCATTTCGTCGCGGAAGATCGTCTCGTTCCCGACCACGACGCCCTTGACGTTGCGATGGCGCTTGGCGAGGTCGATCGCGGCGCGGATCTCGCGGTCGTTGCGCTTGTCGTCCTTGTCGATCCAGGCGCCGGTCGTGACCTTGAGACCAACCTCGTTCGCAATCGCCGGCACCAGTTCGCCGCCGCCGGTAGATGAGTACGTGCGGATCGCGCGCGCGTGCGGAGCGATAATCTTGAGGTCGGAGCGGATCTGCGCCGGCGTCGGTCGGTTGCCTTTGTCGGGATGGAGCGAGCCGTGATAGGGCGCGAACGAAACGCTCGCCAGCGGCGCGGTCACGTCGGGAGCCGAAACCTCTTGCCGGCTGACGGCCCAAATGGCGCTATGCGCGCACACAACGAGCGCAACAACGGCGGCAGCGACGCGCATCGACGCGAAACCAAATGGGGCTGAGGTGGCTGGTTCTCGAATCCGTCCCCTGGATCCGGCCCGGTTTACGCTGTCGTCGTCGGCAGCCCCGGAAACACGCTGTAGCTAGGTAGGGGCGGTGGCGTTTTGAAGGCGCACGCACCTACCGACGACAAAAAATTCAACGCGACAGCGCGCGTAGGGTTCCGACGACGTGTGCCGGGCACGCACGTCTTCCTTCTCGCACGGGCTCAGAAGGAAAGGAAGATGTGGATGGCCGCGCCAACCGCCGCGATCGCTGCGGTGATTTTCCCGTGCGGCGATGGCGATGCATGGGTCAACGGCTTACGCCGTCGGTATTACTGTGTAGCCGAGCCGCTCGACTGGGCAGGCGGCGTGCCCGGCGGCGAGCCGGGTGACGGTGGGGCCGCCGCCTGCGCCTGCTGATTCGGATTGATCCAGCAGGCATGCACGCGCTGACCGAGGCTCTCCGGGCCCTTGGCATCGATGGCGCCAAGGCGGATCACGCAGCGGAAAGTCATCTGCAGGTGTCCGGTCGGGCAACCGAAGCGATCGTAGAGATCGAGATGGCGAAACGCCGTGTCGAGGTCGTCGCGCCACAGCAGATTGACGGCTCGCCGCCCGAGCCAGACGCATTCCGGGTTGGCGGCTGCGCCCCCCAGCTTGGCGGCCTCGGCGAACTCGTCGGCCTTCTTGGCCGCGTCCTTGGCCGCATCGCCCGCTTGTTGGGCGCGCTGCTGATCGCCGGCCTTTGGATCGCCGCTTTGGGCGGCGGCGATCGCCGGAAATACCAACATGGCCGCGACCACGGCGGCGATAGGGAACAAACGACCGACTGAACGCATGGCCCTTGGCTTTGGGTTCCCAACGGATGGCAGTGATTTCTGGCGCGACCGGCCAGACGGCTCCCCCTCAGCCGCACTGATCATGATCTTAATGCAGATTTTGTCCAGCTTGCGACAATCGCACCAAAGCGCGTGGCGACTTGGCAGGCGGTGGGCCCCACGTTAAGCCGGCCGTCCCACCTGCTTTGGTCCGATCCCGGCGATGCATCTTCCTGTCGGCTTGTTGATCATCGCGGCGACCGCCATCGTCGCCGCCTGGGCCTGGCTCGGCGCCCCGGTCGCGATGCCGCCGTCGCCGCTGGGGGCGAACGAGAAGCTCTATTGCGTTTCTTACGCACCGTTCCGCGGCGGGCAAAGTCCACTTGAACCCGCCACGCGCGTTCCCGCCGATCAGATCGACGATGATCTGGCGCGACTGGCGCGGCTCACCGATTGCGTGCGCACCTACTCGACCAGCAACGGCATCGACCAGGTTCCGGCGATCGCGGCCCGGCATGGCCTCAAGGTGACGCTCGGCCTTTGGCTCACCAGCGATCCGCAAAAGAACGCGCGCGAGATCGAGACCGCCGTTGCGCTTGCCGATCGATATCGTGACACCGTGCACGCGGTCGTGGTCGGCAATGAGGTGCTGCTGCGCGGCGAGATGGCGTCACCCGACCTCGCCGCCACCATCCGCCAGGTCAAGGCGCGGGTGCCGGTCCCCGTCACCTATGCCGATGTCTGGGAGTTTTGGCTGCGCTACCGCGACGTCTACGAGGCCGTCGACTTCGTCACCATCCATATCCTGCCCTACTGGGAGGACTTTCCGATTGCGGCGCGCGATGCCGCCGGGCACGTCGACGCCATTCGCACCCGGCTGGTGGCCGCCTTCCCGGGCAAGGAAGTCGTGATCGGTGAGACCGGCTGGCCTTCCGACGGGCGCATGCGCGCCGGTGCGTTACCCTCGCCGTCCAATCAGGCGCGTGTGCTGCACGACGTGCTGACCGCGGCCAAGCGGGGAGGCTACAACGTCAACGTCATCGAGGCGTTCGACCAGCCCTGGAAACGCCGCCTGGAGGGCACGGTCGGAGGCCACTGGGGCTTGCTCGATGCCTACCAGCGGCAGCCGAAATTCGGCTGGGGTAAGCCCGTCTCCGACCATCCGGGTTGGCGCCTGCAGGCGGCAGCCGGGGTCGTCCTGGCGGCGGCGGTGTTCGCGGCCGCCTGGTTCGGCCGAGGGCGGCAAGCGCCGCGCCGTCGCTGGCTGGCGGTGGCCCTCGTCGCGACGGTCGCGGGCGTGCTCATCGGGTGGACGCTGGAGAAGGCGGCGCTCGAAAGCCTCGGCATCGGCGGCTGGCTGCGGTCCGCCGCGCTGGTCATGCTGGCGCTGGTGGCGCCGCCCGTCACCGCCGCGGCTCTGACCCACGGCGTCGCGTTGCCGCGCTTCGCGCAGGTGCTCGGCGGCGTCGAATGTCGCAAGCCCGACCGCCTGGCGTTCGAACTCGGCCTCGTGTTCGCGGCGCTGGGCGCGATGGCGCTGCAGCAGGCGCTCGGGCTCGTATTCGACCCGCGCTATCGCGACTTCCCCTTCACGGCGCTGACCGCGGCCAGCGTCCCCTATCTGCTGCTGGCGCTCATGAACCCGCGGGAGCGGGGCGTCGACGCCATGGCGGAACGCATCACCGCGCTCACTCTCGCCCTCTGCGCCGTCTATGTCGTGCTCAACGAAGGGTTCGCAAACTGGCAGGCGGTCTGGTTCTCCGCCGCGCTCGTCCTTCTGGTCA
This sequence comes from uncultured Alphaproteobacteria bacterium, assembly GCA_963788095.1. Taxonomy (GTDB): domain Bacteria; phylum Pseudomonadota; class Alphaproteobacteria; order Rhizobiales; family Xanthobacteraceae; genus CAVTXS01. The sequence goes on from CAWBFP010000024.1 coordinate 22,162, forward strand.
TTGTCCTGTTGCCGGCCGCGGTCGCGCGAAGCTCAGGATGAGCAGCGCGACCGCGAGCGACGAAGCCGCGACGTTGTAGAGCACGATGCCGAAGGCGGCGGCGGCCAGGCCGATCAGAAACAGCTTGAGCGACGGACGAACGAAGTTGAGCACCGCGGCGCCGAGCGCGATGGCGCCGAAGACGCTGTAGCTGAACAGCACGATCGTCACCTGGCGCGTGAGGCAGAGCCAGGTGGCAAGCCCGGCTTCGCAGGGTATGCCGACCGTCGACTGCTCGATCACCAGGTAGCGCAGATAGAGCGCATAGCCGAGCGCGAGGAAGCCAACGGTCAGCAGCACGTTGGTCTGCCGCGCGGTCGGAAGAAATGGTCGTCGCGTCATCCAGCCACCCTAGCACGCGGCCCGCAAGCGCGATCCTCGTCCGCATAAACGGGTCGCCGTGGCTTTGGTTCGGCATGGCCCTTGTCTCCGGCAGCAAATCACTGCGCAGTGACAACAGCAAAGCGGCACGTTTTCATCCGAGCTCCCGAATCAACGGACGCCCGCAAGCCTATTGTTCCAGTATGATTTTGGGCTCGGAGCGGCGCGCGCGTCGGCCGCGGCGGTCTCGGATCTGAAGGTCCGCCGCCGAGGCCGGTGGCAAGGCCGGCAGGTGCGGACGAGTTCCTGCCCTTCCGTGCCGCATCCGGCTCGGCTATGAGGGCGCGGATTTTCGGTCCACGGAGATTTCGTGAGCGCAAGAACCTGCCTGACCATCGTGCTTGCTGCGGGCGACGGGACCCGTATGGGCTCGCGGCTCCCGAAAGTCATGCACGCGATCGGCGGGCGCTCGCTGTTGGCCCACGTGCTGGCCGCGGTGGCGTCCGCCGGCACGACCGCCGCGGCCGTCGTGCTCGGCCCGAGCCAACAGGAGGCCGCTGCGGAGGCGAAGCGGATCCTGCCTGACGCCGACGTGTTCATCCAGGCCGAGCGTCGCGGCACCGCCCATGCGGCGCTGTGCGCCCGCGAGGCTTTTGCGCGCGGCGCCGATGATGTGCTGATCGTTTTCGGCGATACGCCGTTGGTGCCGGCGGCGGCACTGGCCCGGCTGCGGGAAGCCATCGCCAAGGGCGCCGCGGTGGCGGTGCTCGGCTTCCGGCCTGCCGATCCGACCGGCTACGGCCGGCTGATCATGCAAGGCGACCGGCTCGTCGACATCCGCGAGCACAAGGACGCCGACGAAAGCGAGCGCGCCATCGGGTTGTGCAACGGCGGCGTCATGGCCCTCGACGGCAGAACGGCGCTGCGGATCCTCGATGCTATCGACGACCGCAACGCGCAACGCGAGTTCTATCTCACCGACGCGGTCCGGCTCGCCGATGCGCTCGGGCTCACCGCGGTGGCACTGGAAACCGAGGAGGACGATGTGCGCGGGGTAAACACGCGGGCGCAGCTCGCCGAAGCCGAAGCCGTGTTGCAGAAGCGCCTGCGGGCCGCCGCGCTCGACGGCGGCGCGACCCTGGTCGCGCCCGATACCGTGTTCCTGTCGGCCGACACCAGGCTCGGACGCGACGTCGTCGTCGAGCCGTACGTCGTATTCGGCCCCGGCGTGGTGGTGGAGGACGAGGCCGTCATCCATTCGTTCTCGCATCTGGAGGGCGCCTACGTCGGCACGGGAGCGTCGGTCGGCCCGTTCGCGCGGCTGCGCCGCGGCACCAGGCTGGGACCGAAGGTTCGCATCGGCAACTTTGTCGAGGTGAAGGAGGCCGCGATCGCCGCGGGAGCCAAGGCCAATCACCTCGCCTATATCGGCGACGCGCGGGTCGGCGAGGCCGCCAACATCGGCGCCGGCACGATCTTTTGCAACTACGACGGCGTGCAGAAGCACCGCACCGAGATCGGCGACAACGTGTTCGTCGGCTCGAACAGCGCGCTGGTGGCGCCGGTCACGATCGGGGAGGGCGCCTATGTGGCGACCGGATCGGTGGTGACCCACGACGTGCCGGCGGACGGGCTCGCCATCGCTCGCTCCCGACAGGTCGTCAAGGAAAACCAGGCGGCGCGCTTGCGCGCGCGCATGAGCCTCGCCAAGATCAAGCAGCCGCAAATGTCCGATTGACCGAGGCTGGCCCGGCGGCGCCCTGTCACACGCCGCAATCGTTTGTGACTACTTAATTCGTTTGAAGCGGTCTAAGCACCGTTGAGACCAAAGTCGTGGTTGGCTGCGAGGGAGAGTACGCGAGACATGTGCGGGATCGTCGGAATTCTGGGCCGCGAAGCGGTGGCTACGCCGTTGGTCGAAGCGCTCAAACGGCTCGAATATCGCGGCTACGACTTCGGCCGGCGTCGCCACGCTGGAAAAAGGCCATCTCACCCGCCGCCGCGCCGAGGGCAAGCTCAAGAACCTCGAAGCACGGCTGCACCGCGAGCCGTTGAAGGGCACGATCGGGATCGGCCATACGCGCTGGGCGACGCATGGCCGAGTAAACGAAACCAATGCCCACCCGCATGCCACCGATCAGCTCGCCGTCGTCCACAACGGCATCATCGAGAATTTCCGCGAGCTGCGCGACGAGCTTGAAGCTGCCGGCGTCGAATTCAACACCGAGACCGATACCGAAGTCGTCGCCCATCTGGTGAGCGGCGAGATGCGGCGCGGCAAGGATCCCGCGCAGGCGGTGCAGGCGGCGTTGCCGCGCATTCGCGGGGTATTTGCGCTCGCTTTTCTGTTCGAAGGCGAGGACGACCTGCTGATCGGCGCGCGTAAAGGGCCGCCGCTCGCAGTCGGATATGGCGACGGCGAAATGTATCTCGGTTCCGACGCCATCGCGCTCGCCCCCTTCACCGACACGATCAGCTATCTGGAGGACGGCGACATGGCGGTGGTGACCCGCAACCATGTCGAGATCCGCGACAGCACCGGCGCGCGCGTGAAGCGGCCGGTGATCAAGACGACCGCGTCGGCGTTCATCGTCGACAAGGGCAACCATCGCCACTTCATGGCCAAGGAGATTCACGAGCAGCCGGAAGTGGTCGGCCACACGCTTGCGCACTACATCGACATGACGACCGAGCGGGTGGCGCTGCCCGGCAAGCTGCCGTTCGATTTCGCCAAGCTTGGGCGGGTGGCGATCTCGGCCTGCGGCACCGCGTTCTATGCCGCAATGATCGCCAAATACTGGTTCGAGCGCTTCGCGCGGCTGCCGGTCGAGATCGATATCGCGTCCGAGTTCCGCTACCGCGAGGCGCCGCTCGATCCCGGCAACCTTGCGATCTTCGTATCGCAGTCGGGCGAGACCGCCGATACCCTGGCGTCGCTGCACTACGCCAAGGAGCAGCGCCAGCAGATCCTGTCGGTCGTCAACGTGCCGACCTCGACGATCGCCCGCGAAAGCGACGTCACCATGCCGACGCTTGCCGGCACCGAGGTCGGGGTCGCATCGACCAAGGCCTTCACCTGCCAGCTCACGGTGCTCGCTTGCCTCGCGATCGCGGCCGGCCGCGCCCGCGGCGTGCTCTCGGCGGAGGAAGAGCGCAAGTTGGTACGCGCCATCATCGAGGTGCCGCGCCACATGGCGGCGGCGTTGTCGCTGGAGCCGCAGATCGAGCGGTTGGCGCGCGACCTCGCCAAGAGCAAGGACGTGCTCTATCTCGGCCGCGGCACCAGCTACCCGCTCGCGCTCGAAGGCGCATTGAAGCTCAAGGAAATCTCCTACATCCACGCCGAGGGCTACGCCGCAGGCGAGCTCAAGCACGGGCCGATCGCACTGATCGACGAGACCATGCCGGTGATCGTGATCGCCCCGCATGACCGCATCTTCGAAAAGACGGTGTCGAACGTGCAGGAGGTCGCGGCGCGCGGCGGCCGCATCATCCTGGTGACCAATTCGCAGGGAGCGCGCGAAGCCACGGGGGGTTCGGTGGCGACCTTGACCCTGCCGAAGATGCCGGCGACGGTCACGCCGATCGTCTACGCAATCCCGGTGCAGCTCATCGCCTACCACACCGCGGTGATCATGGGCACGGATGTCGACCAGCCGCGCAATCTGGCCAAATCGGTGACGGTCGAGTAGACCGAAAGTCGCACCCGCCGGGCGCCCGCCTGCAGTGGCAGGCCGCCCGGCGCACGCCATATAATCGGTGCGCCGACGACACTCGAAACTTCCCGATGACCGCCACCGACAGAACCAGCGTACCGATTGAGCCGACCGCATCCGCCGAGCTCGAGCCGGCGGCGGTGCCACACTCCGGCATCTGGAGCCGCATCCGCACTTATTTCCTGACCGGCCTCGTGGTGGCGGGGCCGGTTACGATCACGCTGTGGCTGGTGTGGTCCTTCGTCACCTGGGTCGACGACTTGGTGCGGCCGTTCATCCCCTTGGCCTATCGGCCGGAGACCTATCTGCCGATCAAGGTGCCGGGCTTCGGGCTGATCATCGCGTTCGTGGCGCTGACCTTGCTCGGTTTCCTCACCGCCAACCTGGTCGGCCGCACCTTGGTCGAGGCAGGCGAGATGATTCTCGAGCGCATGCCGATCGTCCGCCCCGTTTATCGCGGCCTGAAGCAGGTGTTCGAGACGCTGTTTTCCAAGTCCGGGTCGACCTTCCGCACGGTGGCGCTGATCGAGTTCCCGTCGCCCGGCATGTGGTCGCTGGTTTTTCTATCCACGCCGCCGGGCGCGGACGTCACCGACCGCCTGCCGCCCGAGGAGCACGTCTCGGTGTTCATGCCCTGCACCCCCAATCCCACTACCGGGTTTTTCTTCTACGTGCCGCGCCGCGGCGTCATCGAGCTCGACATCCCGGTCGAGGCGGCCGCCAAGCTGATCATGACCGCCGGCATGATCCAGCCCGGAGGCAATGGCGACCAGCAACGCACGCTCGCGGCGCTGGCGCAAACCGCCCGCGCCGCCCAGGCCGCGCGCGCGACCGCGCCGGCGAAGTAGCGCACGTATCCCGCACGCTGTGTCTAACTCTACCCCGCCCGCAACAGCCTGATCGCCTCGTCGCGCTCGAACAGGTAGAGCAGGTGGCGCAGCGCTTGCCCGCGCGGCGTCTCGAGCGTGGGGTCTTGCGAAAGGATGAGCGCGGCATCGTCGCGCGCCGCTTCGATCAATGCGCCATGCACCTCGATGCGGGCGACGCGGAACCCCGGCATGCCGCTCTGGCGCGTGCCGAGCAAGTCGCCCTCGCCGCGCAGCCGCAGGTCCTCCTCGGCGATGCGAAAGCCGTCCTCGGTCTCGCGCATGATCGCGAGCCGCGCCTTGGCGGTCTGGCCGAGCGGCGCCTTGTACAACAGCAGGCAGGTCGACGCCGCCGCTCCGCGGCCGATGCGGCCGCGCAGCTGATGCAGCTGCGCGAGGCCGAAGCGCTCCGCGTGCTCCACCACCATCACGGTCGCCTCCGGCACGTCGACGCCGACCTCGATCACCGTGGTGGCGACCAGCAGTTGCGTCTCGCCCGCCGCGAACCGCGCCATGGCGGCATCCTTCTGGCTGCCCCGCAGGCGGCCGTGGACGATATCCACGGCGTTTCCGAGCCGGGCCTTGAGCATACCGAAGCGCTCCTCGGCGGCGGCGAGATCGATGTTCTCTGACTCGGCGACCAGCGGGCAGACCCAATAGATGCGCTGACCGTCGCGGATCGCGCGGCCGACCGCCTCGACCACCTCGTTGAGGCGCGACAGCGGAAGCGTGCGGGTATCGACCGGCCGGCGTCCGGCCGGTTTCTCGCGCAGCTGCGAGACGTCCATGTCGCCGAAGTAGGTCAGCACCAGGGTGCGCGGAATCGGCGTCGCGGTCAGCACCAGCACGTCGACCGCCTCGCCCTTGCGGGCAAGCGCGAGCCGCTGATGCACGCCGAAACGATGCTGCTCGTCGACCACCGCGAGCGCCAGATCATTGAACGCGACCTCATCCTGGAACAGCGCATGCGTGCCGACGATCAGATCGAGCGTGCCGTCGGCCAGCCGCGCCAGCGTCGCGCCGCGCTCGGCGCCGCGCTCGCGGCCGGTGAGCAGGGCGCACGAGAGGCCGGCCTGCTCGGCGAGCGGCGCGATGGTGGCGTAATGCTGGCGCGCGAGAATCTCCGTCGGCGCCATCAACGCGGCCTGCCGTTTGGCCTCGATCACGGTTGCGGCGGCAAGCAATGCCACCACGGTCTTGCCGGAACCGACGTCGCCCTGCAGCAGGCGCAGCATGCGCTGCGGCCGGCCGAGGTCGGCGACGATTTCTTCGATCGAAAGCCGCTGCGATGCGGTCAGCGCGTAGGGCAGGGCGGCGATGATGCGTGCGCGCAGGCGGCCGCTCGCGGTCACCGGCCGGCCCGCTGGCCGGCGCATGTGCGCGCGCACCATGCCGAGCGCGAGCTGGCTCGCCAGCAGCTCGTCGTATGCGAGTCGCGACCACCCCGGCGTGTCGGCCTCGACGTCGGCTGGCTCGCCCGGTCGGTGCAGGGCCTCGATCGTGGCCTTGAACGATGGCCACTTCTGGCGCGCGATCCACGCCGCGTCCTGCCACTCGGGCAGGATCGGCGTCCGCGGCAAGGCGACGGCCAGCGACTTGCGCAGTTGCGCAACGGTAAGGCCCTCGGTCAGCGGGTAGACCGGCTCGACCAGCGGCAGGTTGCCGAAATCCTTCGGGTGCACGACGCGATCGGGGTGCACCATCTGCAGCATGCCGTCGTAGAGCGCGACCGTGCCGGACACGTAGCGCGTCTCCCCCACCGGAAACAGCTTCTCGAGGTAGCTCTTCGGCATGTTGAAATAGGTCACGATCAGGTCGCCGGTTGCGTCGCTGGTGTAGATCAGGTGCGGCGCGCGCGACCGGTGCGGCGGCGGCGGCCGGTGCCGGTCGACCGTGACCGCAACCGTGACCACGGTGTCGAGCGGAGCGTCGCGCAATGTCGGCTGGTTGCGGCGGTCGATGGCGCCGCTCGGCAGGTGGAACAGGAGATCGATGACGCGCGCCCCGCCATCGCGCCCGAGCAGGCGCTCGTAGAGCTTCTGCTGCTTGGGCCCGATACCCGCAATGCTGGTCACCGGGGCGAACAGCGGGTCGAGGAGGCTGGGGCGCATTTCGTGAACTTGCAGATCGCTCCTTGCATCCTTCGAGACGCGGTCCTTCGGACCGCTCCTCAAGGAGGACGTGGCGCGCCCGGCATAACACAAGGCTCCTCATGCTGAGGAGCGCGCCAAAGGCGCGCGTCTCGAAGCATGCCCTGACATTCACGCTCAAGATCGCTATATAGCGCTCGCCCGGCCCGTCCGGGCTTTTGGCGTTGCGGAGAAATGGATGACCGGCACGGCGCGATCGAGCGATGGACTGGATCCGCGCCGCCGGCGGCTGCTGTTTCGCTCCTGGCATCGCGGCACCCGCGAGATGGATTTGATTCTGGGCCGTTTTGCCGACGCGGCCATTGCCGAGTTGAGCGATGCCGAGCTCGACGACTACGAGCGTTTGATGGAGCGGCCCGATCCCGAGCTCTATTCATGGCTCACCGGCGAAATGCCGGTGCCGCGCGATCATGACACCGCCATCTTCAGGCGCCTGCGAACGTTCCATTCGGCCGATTTCCGATGACGCAATCCCCAGCTCAACTGCTCGTCCCGGGCAAGCGCCTGACGCTCGCCGGCGTCGCCGACGGCGCCGAGGGGCTCATCGTCGGCGACCTGGCGCGCGCGGTTGCGGCGCGTTCCGAGGCGCCGGCGACGAGCCTCGTCGTCGTCTGCCGCGATGGTCCGCGGATGGCGGCGCTGGCGCACGCGGTTGCGTTCTTCGCGCCCGATGTCGCGGTGCTGGAGTTTCCCGCCTGGGACTGCCTGCCCTACGACCGCGCATCGCCGCACGCGAGCGTGGTCGCTCAGCGCATGATCGCATTGTCGCGGCTGGCGCGGGTGAAGCGGCGCCAACGCCCGGCGGTGCTGCTCACCACCGTGAACGCCGCGCTGCAGCGCGTCCCCCCGAAGGCCGCGATCGCCGGCCAGTCGCTGTCGGCGGCGCCCGGCAACCTCATCGACTTGGACGGCGTGGTACGGTGGCTCGAACTCAACGGGTTCTCCCGCGTCTCGACCGTGCGTGAATTGGCCGATTATGCGGTGCGCGGCGGCATCATTGACCTCTACGCACCCGGCATGGACCTGCCGATCCGGCTCGACTTCTTCGGCGATACGCTCGAGTCGATCCGCAGCTTCGATCCCGAGAGCCAGCGCACGGTCGGCCAATTGCATGCGCTCGACCTGGTGCCGGCGGCGGAGTTCCAGCTCACCGGCGAAACCATCCGCCGCTTCCGCACCGGCTACGCGGCCGCGTTCGGCGCGCCGGCCCGCGACGACCTGCTCTACGAGGCGGTCAGCGAGGGCCGCCGTCATCAGGGCATGGAGCATTGGCTACCGCTGTTCCACGAGCTGATGGAGGCGCTGTTCGACTATCTGCCCGGCACCCCGGTGGTGCTGGAGCCGCAGGCGGAAGACGCCGCGCAGGAGCGGCTGGCGCAGATCGCCGATTACTACGAGGCGCGCCGCCAGGCGCTGGAGGCGCCGGCGGCCGGGCCTCCTTACAAGCCGCTGCCGCCTGACCGCCTCTACCTCGGCGTCGACGAGTGGCGTAGCCGGCTGGAGGGCGCGGCAGTGGCAGCGTTGACGCCGTTCTCGGTTCCGTCAAGCGGCGCGAGCGTCGTCGAGATGGACACGCGCCAGGGTCACAATTTCGCAGCCGAACGCGCCGAAGCGAACGCCAACGTGTTCGAGGCGGTGAAGAAGCACGTCCTCGTGCTGCAAGCGGCCGGCAAGCGCGTCGCGATCGCGCTGTGGAGCGAGGGCTCGCGCGAACGCATGGGGCATGTGCTGGCCGAGCACGCGGTCGGCAATCTCGGCTACGTTGCCTCTTGGCCGGAGCTGCAGGCGCGGCCGAAGGCGGAGGTCTCGCTCGCGGTGCTCGGCCTCGAAGCCGGTTTCGAGACCGGCGATTTCGCCGTCATCAGCGAGCAGGACATTCTCGGCGACCGGCTGGTGCGCCCGCGCCGGGCGGCCCGCCGGGCGCAGGACTTCATCGCCGAGGTGACGAGCCTCACCGCCGGCGACCTCGTCGTGCACGTCGATCACGGAATCGGACGTTTCGTCGGCCTCAACGCGATCGAGGTCGGTGGCGCGCCGCACGACTGCCTGGAGATCCATTATGCGGGCGGCGACAAGCTGTTCCTGCCGGTGGAGAACATCGAGCTGCTCAGCCGCTACGGCTCCGAAGAGGCGGGCGTCCAGCTCGACCGCCTCGGCGGCGGCGGCTGGCAGGCGCGCAAGGCGCGCATGAAGCGCCGCATCCGCGAGATCGCGGCCGAGCTGATCAAGGTCGCGGCCGAACGGCAGCTGCGCGAAGCTCCGCGTCTCACGGTCGCTGCCGGCATGTACGACGAGTTCTGTGCCGGATTTCCCTACGAGGAGACCGAGGATCAGCGCGTCGCCATCGACGTCGTGGTCGACGACCTCGCATCCGGTCGGCCGATGGACCGGCTGGTGTGCGGCGACGTCGGCTTCGGCAAGACCGAGGTGGCGCTGCGTGCCGCGTTCATTGCGGCCCTGAACGGCAAGCAGGTCGCGGTGGTGGTACCGACGACGCTGCTCGCGCGTCAGCACACCAAGACCTTTATCGAACGGTTCAGAGGGTTCCCGGTCAACATCGCGCAGGCCTCGCGGCTGGTGTCCGGTCCGGAGCTCAAGAAGGTGAAGGAGGGGCTGGCCTCCGGCGCGATCGACATCGCGATCGGAACGCATGCGCTGCTCGGCAAGAGCATCCGTTTCAAGGACCTCGGGCTGTTGGTGATCGACGAGGAGCAGCACTTCGGCGTCGCCCACAAGGAGAAGCTCAAGCAGCTCCGCACCGAGGTGCACGTGCTGACGCTGACCGCGACGCCGATCCCGCGCACCATGCAGCTCGCGCTTTCGGGCGTGCGGGAGCTTTCCATCATCGCCTCGCCGCCGGTCGACCGGCTGGCGGTGCGCACCTTCGTTTCGCCGTTCGACGAGCTGGTGGTGCGCGAGGCGCTGCTGCGCGAGCGCTATCGCGGCGGGCAGGGATTCTACGTCGTCCCGCGCATCGAAGATCTGGCGGCGGCCAAGGATTTCCTGGACAAGCAGGTGCCGGAGGTCCGGGTCGCGGTCGCGCACGGGCAAATGCCCTCGGCGATGCTCGAGGACATCATGTCGGCATTCTACGACGGCAAATACGACGTGCTGCTGTCGACCACGATCGTCGAGTCCGGGCTCGACATTCCCAACGCCAACACCCTGATCGTGCACCGCGCCGACCGCTTCGGGCTCTCGCAACTCTATCAGCTGCGGGGCCGTGTCGGACGTGCCAAGGTGCGCGCCTATTCGCTGTTCGCACTGCCGAACGAGCGGCGCATCACGCCGCAGGCGGAGCGGCGGCTCAAGGTGCTGCAGTCGCTCGATTCGCTCGGCGCCGGGTTCCAGCTCGCCTCGCACGACCTCGACATCCGCGGCGCCGGCAACCTGTTGGGCGAGGAACAGTCCGGCCACATCAAGGAAGTCGGGTTCGAGCTCTACCAGCAGATGCTGGAAGAGGCGGTGATGAGCCTGAAGGCGGGCTTGGCGGAGCCGGCCGCCGACAAGTGGTCGCCGCAGATCACGATCGGCACGCCGGTGCTGATCCCGGATGACTACGTCGCCGACCTGAGCGTGCGGCTGTCGCTCTACCGGCGGCTGGCGGAGATCGCCGACGAGCGCGAGATCGAGGCCTTCGGCGCCGAACTGGTCGACCGTTTCGGCCCGATGCCGCAGGAGGCCGACCACCTGCTCAAGATCGTCGCGATCAAGTCGCTCTGCCGTCGGGCCAATGTCGAGAAGATCGAGGCCGGGCCCAAGGGCGCGGTGCTGTCGTTCCGCGAGGATAGCTTCGCGGACCCGATGGGGCTCGTCGGGCTGATCCGCGAGCAGGGGCCGGCAGCGCGCGTGCGCCCGGACATGAAGGTGGTGTTCTTCGACGACTGGGAGAGCGCGCAGGATCGCCTCAAGGGCACGACCGACATCCTGCGCCGTCTGGTGTCGCTGGCCGAGCGCGCCAAGGCGGCGTAGCACCCACCACCGTCATCATCCGCGAAAGCGGATGACCCAGTAAGCGCCGTCGCCTCCGCAAAATCTACAACTCCGTCGTTTACCGGGTCACCCGCTTTCGCGGGAGGTAACGTCGCGTATATCAACGTCGTCAAGTGAATGAACACGTCACGCAGCAGTCTCACTCTGGTGCCGCTGCCTCGCCGCGCGCGCGATCGCGTCGGCGAGGTAGGCCGGCTCCTGCGCGCCGGACACTGCGAACTTGCCGCCGAGGATGAAGCACGGCACGCCGTCGATGCCGGCCTCCTTGGCGGATTTGGAGGCCTTTTCGACGCGCTCGACGTCGGCATCGCTCGCAAGCAGCCGGCGCGTGAGATCGGCGTCCATGCCGCAGTCGCTCGCCGCGCCGACCAGCACGTCCACGTCCGTCAGGTCGGCGCCCTCGGTGAAGTAGAGATCCATCAGCCGTTGCTTCATGCGGCCGGGATCCCCGACATTGCCCGACCACAGGATCAGCCGATGGCAGTCGAGGGTGTTCGGCTGGCGCGCGATCTTGTCGAGATTGTAGACGAGGCCTTCGTCGGCGGCCGCCGCCGCGACCCGCTTGGCGATCTCCCGGTAACGCTCGACCGACCCGAACTTGGTGCGCAGGTAGTCCGCGCGGCTGATGCCTTCGCGCGGCACCCATGGATTGAGGAAATAGGGGTGCCAGCGCACCTCGACCGGAACGTCGGGCCGAAGCGCGATCGCCTTTTCCAGCCGCCGCTTGCCGATGAAGCACCAGGGACAGACGACGTCGGATACGACGTCGACCGTGAGCGGTGCGCCGGATGCGGAAGCGTTCATCATCGGTGGTCTCCGTTTGTCCAAACGTAGGCGTGCCGGAGAGCGACCGCAACCGCGCTTGCTCCTATCGTTCATCCGCGGCCTCGGCCGGGCGATTCGCCGAAGGCCGAACCAGGTGCGGAAAATCCCTACGCCGCCGGCCTGCTTTTCAAGCGGCGGCCGCACGTTGCGGCAAAGGATTTGGTCGAGCGTGCCAGCGTCGGTGCCGCCGAAAGCGTTAGTTCCCGGGGTACGGCGGGAGGAATGGGATGGGCTCCTTATTGTCCCTGCGGGCGGCGCCACCACGTTTCGAGCAGGTATCCGTAGAGCGACGTTGCAGCGGGTCGTTCGATTTCCGACCAGCGCGCAACCCACTGTTGCGGCAGATGGAACAGCGGCACCACATAGAATCCGGAGAGCAGCACGCGATCGAGCGCGCGCACGGCGGCAACGAAATCCTCGCGGCTTTCCGCCGCCAGCATCGCCTCGATCATGGCGTCGATGGCGGGATTCTCTGGCTCCCATATAGTTGCGGCTGCCGGGCTCGTCGGCCGCGGCCGTGCCCCAGTAGAAGCTCTGCTCGTTGCCGGGCGACAATGACGCGCCCCATTCGTTCGGGATCATGTCGAAGCCGAAGGTCTGCCGGCGACGGTCGTACTGAACGGCATCGACGAGACGGACCCGCGCCGCGATCCCGGCCCGCTCGAGATCGCGCGTAAAGGCCAACGCCAGCCGTTCCTGGTCCCGAGTCGCGACGAGGATCTCGAAGGCGAAAGTCTTGCCGGTCGCGCGCTGGTGCAGGACGGTGTCCTCGACCTCCCATCCGGCCGCCGACAGCAGGGCGAGCGCGCGCCGCAGCGCGCCGCGGTCGCGGCCTGATCCGTCGGTCGTCGCCGGCGACCAAGTGCCGGCGAGGATGTCTTCGCGGACGGCCTGCGGGTACGGCGCGAGCAGGGTGCGCTCGCGCGCGCCGGCCGCGCGGCCATGCGAGGAAAGCTCCGAGCTTTCGAAATAGCTCGTCGTGCGGCGATAGCGGTCGAAGAAAAAGTTGCGATTGACCCAGGCAAAGTCGAACAGCAGTCCGAGCGCCTCGCGCACGCGGATGTCGTCGAAAGGAGGACGACGGGTGTTGAACACGAATGCCGTCATCCCCTTCGGCAATCCTGTGTCGAACGCCTCCTTTACGATGCGGTTCTCGCGCACGGCCGGAAAGTCATAGGCCACCTCCCAGCGCGCCGGATCGGTTTCGGCGCGGACATCGTAGAGCCCGCGCTTGAACGCTTCGAACTGCGTATTTCCGTCGCGATAGAAGTCGAACCGGATCTCGTCGAAATTCCAGAAGCCGCGATTGGCGGCCAGATTGCGGCCCCAGTAGTCGCTGTTGCTGCGCAACGTCACGCGCTCGCCCGGTCGCACCTCGGCGACCATATAGGGACCGCTGCCGAGCGGCGCGGTGAACGACGTCTGCTCGAACGTGTCGGGATCGATCCCGTGCTTGGCCAGAACCGGCATCAGCGCGAGGATGAGCGGGAGTTCGCGGTCGTTGGCGCCGGTCAGGTCGAAGCGGACGGCATCCGCACCGACCGGCTCGGCCTTGGCGACCTTGGCGTAGTAGGTGCGATGGTTCGGCCGCCCGTGATCGCGCAGCAGCTGCCAGGAGAACACCACGTCGGCCGGGGTCACCGGCGTCCCGTCGGAGAAACGCGCCGCCGGATCGATCGTGAAGGTGACGTACGAGCGCGCCGCATCGGTCTCCACCGTGCGCGCGATCAGGCCGTAGAGCGTGAACGGCTCGTCGTAGCCGCGCACCATCAGGCTCTCGACCACGTGGCCGCGGATTTCCTGCAGCGGCAGCCCCTTCACGATGAACGGATTGAGGCTGTCGAACGTACCGATCAGGCTGTGGGTCAGTCGGCCGCCCTTCGGCGCGGCCGGGTTCACGTAGCGGAAATGCGGAAAATTCGCCGGCTGGGCCGGCTCGCCGTGCATGGCGATGGCGTGCCGCGGCGTCGGCTCGGCGCCGGCTGCACACACGCAGGATGATGCGAGGGCGGTGGCGGCGACGACCATCGCGCAGGCTGCTGGGCGTTGCGCGCCGGACCGGTGTAGGAGTCTCGACACGGTGACTTGTTTGATCGCAGTATTGGTATCGATTCGGTTGCGCTATTATAATACTAACATGGCGGCCGGCGCGGATCGGGGGCCCGCATCCAACCGCGCGACGAGTGCCGGGTCGGGTGTCACGCTGTTGCCGTATTTGGCGTCGAGACCGCCGAGAGGGGGCGCCAGCGTCGGGCCAGTCGGAACGCGGCGAGCAAGAGGATCCAATTGATGAATTTTCGGATGATGACCGTGCCCGCGCGTTGCTCGCTGGGTTTCGCGGCGATCGGCGCCTGCGCCCTGATCGCCGCATCGACCGCGCTCGCTCAGCAGCCGGCGCAACAGCAACAGCAACGGCCGCCGGCGCAGCAGCGCCCGGCGCAGCAGCCGGCGCGTCCCGCCCAGCCGCAGGCGGCCCCCGCAGCCCCCGCGACGCCCGCGCCGGCCGCCCCGGCGCCGCAGGTGCCGGCGAGCGCGGAGACCCCGCCGCTGATCTATTCGCCTTGGACCAAGGTGTGCGGCAAGGAAGGCCAGCCCGGTCAGCCGTCGCAGAAGGAAGTCTGTTTCACCATCAAGGAGGCGCGCCTCGACACCGGGCAGTTCGTGGCCTCCGCCGGCCTGATCGAGGTCAACGGCGACCAGAAGAAGATCTTGCGGGTGACGCTGCCGCTCGGCCTGATGCTGCGCAACGGCACGCGCATGGTGGTGGACACGCAGCCGCCGATGACCGGCCTGTTCTCGTTCTGCCTGCCAAACGGCTGCTGGGCCGACTTCGAGGTGGCAGCCGACTTCGTCGGCCGCATCAAGAAGGGCCAGTCGATGGTGCTGCAGGCGTTCAACCTCAACGGCCAGGTGGCGAGCTTCGCGTTCCCGCTGGTCGACTTCGCCAAGGCCAACGAGGGGCCGCCGACCGATCCGAAGGTTCTGGAGGAGCAGCAGAAGAAGCTGCAGGACGAGTTGCAGCGCCGTGCCGACGAGGCGCGCAAGAAGCTCGAGCAGCAGCAGACGCCGCCCAGGCAGTAAGCCATAACCAGGTGGATGAAACGGGCGCGCGCCGAGCGCGCCCGTTTCGTATTGCGCTTTTGCTCTCGCGGAGGCGTCGCTCCAGCGTTCCCTCCCCCCGGCGCGTCCACCCCTCGAGCTCGACCGTGGTCGGGGGTCTCAGACGGCGAGTGCCTCCAGGATCAGGTTCGTGATCGCATCGGGATGTGAGATCAGCGCCAGGTGGCTCGCATTGATCTCGATCGTCTTCGCGCCCATTCGCTTGGCCATGAAGCGCTCCAGGTCGGGATTGATCGTCCGGTCTTGTGTGGACACCGCATAGAAGGTCGGCTTGATGCGCCAAGCGGCATTCGTCGTCTTTTCGGTCGTCAGCGACTTCTTGAACGGCTGCTGAACCGCGTAGAGGACGCGCGCTTCCTCAGGCGGCACGTCGCCCGCGAAGTCGTGGAGAAAAGCCTGCTCCGACAACTGGCCCCAATCGTCGTTGAAGACAATGCCGGCTGTGGCCGGGGGCGTCGGATAGTTCTTTGCCAGCGCCGTATAGTCCTCGCCGGCATCGGGTGCCCGTGCAGCGACGTAGACGAGGGCGGTGATCTTCGGGTCCAGCCCCACCTCCGACACGATCATTCCGGAGAAGGAGTGGCCGACGAGCACTGTCGGGCCCGGCTGCGCCGCGATCGCCCGCCGCGCGGCCTCCGACGCCTCATGCAGCGAGGTCAGAGGGTTCTGCACACTGGTGCAGTTGATGCCCTTCTGCTGGAGGCGGGCGATGACCTTAGACCAGCAGGAGCCGTCTGCGAACAGTCCGTGTACGAACACGACATTCTTCGTCTTCAGCGATGTCTGGGCACTGGCGATTCGATTAAGCACGGGCAAAGCGGCCACAGCGGCGGCGCCCCCGATCAATGTCCGTCGGTTCATCATAGTCTCCAATTGAACTACTGCCTATTCTGCGGTGCTCCGTAATGGGCAAACCGCCCCAACGCGAAGCGACGAAGTCGCGTCCTCCTAGATCTCAGTGGTCCCTCGTGCCCCGGTCGGCTGATTGAGGCACGCGCGCCGGCGCTGTTGGAGACTTCTGGAGTTTGCTTCGCGGCTCGGACGCTGCCATGTCCGCACCTAGGCCGAGGGCTAATTTTCGGCCAGGCTCGGTATCACCTTCCGTACGAATTGACGCTTTCCTGATAGTCGAGACGATCCGCCCCGGTCGTGTAAGCCTGCACCACTGTCCGCTGGACTAAGCTCAAACTCACTGCGGCAATTGCTGCCAACGCGATGGCGGCAACAAGTGCAATACCAAAGACTTTCATGGCACTCTCCATGGCACATGTCCGCCGGGTTTTCAGGCGGCCTCAGTCTCAGCGGTCGCTGGCGGTGTTGTCGAGCGCGGCGCGCAGTCCGTGCGCAAGCTTGAGCGCCTCGTCATTGGCCCAGAAATGCATGAACAAAAGGCGCGGCTGCTCATCCAGCATATGGTTGTGAAGCGCCGTGATTTCGATGCCGGCGGCGCGCAGTGCCGCGATCACCGGGTTCACCTCGTTGGCGGCGAGCACAAAGTCTCCAGTGATCGCGGCCTTGCCGCCGCCGGTCGGCTGGAAGTTGATGGCGGTGGCAACGCCCATCGGTCCGGGCGGTGCGACCTCGATGCCGTGTTCGGTGATCGGATCGCGACGCGGCACGGCGAATTGATAAACCCCGCTGTTGGCCTGGCCTTTAACGCCGATGACCTGGTCGATCCGCGCAGTGTCGAGGTCGATAGCGGGCGGGGTGCCGGCCGCCGCCTGCGCGGCCGCCGCCAGCGGTGTCTTGCTCTCGGCGAGCGCGGTGCGGATCGCTGCCGCCATCTGCACCGGATCGCCGTGCCCGCCGACATGCATGTAGAAGGTCGTCGGGCTGGCGCGTAGCAGGTGATTGTGGACGGCCGTGATCTCGAGGCCGCTCTCGATCAGTTTGGTCATGACGGGATTGATCTCGGTCTTGAGCAGCCTATGCCTACGTCATCAATTCCGACGACACGGCCGAGGTGCGTCCGCTCAAGGTCGCGCACGTCAATGGAGGCGAGGCGCTGATCGATTCCGGACTGACGGCGAACGAGCGCGTCGTCGTCGATGGCCAGTACAGGCTGCAGGCTGGCGCGCACGTGACCATCCTGCACGGCAAGGCGGCGGAGGAAGCCGCAGCCCAGAGCGCGCAGCAGGCGCCGATCCCATGAATATTTCGGCGCCGTTCATCGAGCGGCCGATCGCTACTGCCCTGCTGATGGTCGGGTTGCTGGCCGGCGGCCTGGTCTCCTATCCGCTGTTGCCGGTGGCGGCGCTGCCGAACGTCAACTACCCGACGCTGCAGGTGAGCGCGCAATTGCCGGGGGCCGACCCCCGCACGATGGCGTCTTCGGTGGCGACGCCGCTCGAATTGCAGTTCGGCCAAATCCCGGGCCTCACCCAGATGACTTCGGCGAGCGCGCTCGGCATCACCCAGATCACGCTGCAGTTCGACCTGAGCCGCCAGCTCGACGGGGCGGTCAGCGACACGCTCTCTGCGATCAATGCGGCGGCCGCGCAGCTGCCGCAGAACCTGCCGTATCCGCCGACCATCCGGAAGGTGAACCCGGCCGATACACCGATCCTTGTTCTCGCCCTCACCTCGGATACCTTGCCGCTAACCACGGTCGACGCGTTTGCGGAAAACATCCTGCTGCAGAAGATTTCGCAGATATCCGGGGTCGGCCTTGTCGGCATCGCCGGCCAGCAAAAGCCGGCGATCCGTGTCCAGGTCGACCCGGCCGCACTGGCGGCGCGCGGCATCAGCCTCGAGGACCTGCGCACTGTGCTCGGCCAGGCCAATGTCGATCTGCCCAAAGGCACGCTGAACAGCCCGCGCCAGACCTACACGCTCAATACCAACGACCAGTTGCTCAAGGCCGACGAATACGCCGATCTTGTCATCGCCTACCGCAACGGGGCGCCGGTCCGCGTGCGCGACATCGGCCGCGCCATTTCGGCCCCGGAGAACGAGCTGATCGCCGGCTGGTACAACCGGGACCGGGCGATCATCCTGACGGTGCAGCGCCAGCCCGGTTCCAACGTCGTTGAGACGGTCGATCGGGTGAAGGCGATGCTGCCGGTATTGCAGGCTTCGATTCCGCCCGCCATCAAGCTCAACATCATCTCCGACCGCACCGAGACCATCCGCGCCTCGATCAGCGACGTGCAGTTCACCCTGCTGCTGACCGTCGCGCTGGTGGTGATGGTGATCTTCGTGTTCCTGCGCGATGTCTGGGCGACGATCATTCCGGCGGTGACGGTGCCGTTGTCCCTGATCGGCACGTTCGCGGTGCTCTATGAGCTCGGCTATAGCCTCGATAATCTCTCCCTGATGGCCCTGTCGATCGCGGTCGGCTTCGTGGTCGATGACGCGGTAGTGGTGATCGAGAACATCGTCCGGCACATCGAGGAGGGCGCTGCGCCGTTCGCGGCGGCGCTGACGGGAGCCGGCGAGATCGGCTTCACGATCGTGTCCATCACACTGTCGCTGATCGCGGTGTTCATTCCGCTGTTCCTGATGGGGGGCTATATCGGATTGCTGTTCCGCGAATTCGCGGTTGCGGTGAGCGTGTCTCTGGTGCTCTCGCTGCTGATCTCGCTCACGCTCACACCGATGCTGTGCGCGCGCCTGCTCAAGCCCGCGAGCAAGCAGCATGGATGGCTGTACAGACTTTTCGAACGCGGCTTCGATGGCCTGCGCAATCGCTACGAGGCCGGCCTCAAAATCGTGCTGCGGCACCGCTTCGTCACGATGATGGTCATGCTCGGCACGGTCGCACTGACCGGATATCTGTATGTGGCCATGCCCAAGGGCTTCTTTCCTCAGCAGGACACTGGATTGATCCTAGGCCTGTCCGAGGCCGCGCAGGACATCTCCTACCAGGCCATGGCCGAGCGCCAGCAGGCGCTGATCGATGCCGTGTTGGAGGATCCTGCGGTCGCTTCGGTCGGATCCGGAATCGGCCCCGGCGGCGCCAGCAGCACCGTCAATAACGGCCGCCTATTCATTGCGCTCAAGCCGCCCAACCAGCGGCCGAACGCGGACCAAGTGATCGCAAGGCTGCGCAACAATCTCGCCAAGATCCAGGGCATCACGCTCTATATGCAGGCAGCGCAGGACATCGCCATCGGCGCCCGGTTGGCCAAGACCCAGTATCAGTACACGTTGGCGGACGCCGACCCCGGCGAGCTTTCCAGATGGGCGGCGCTCTTTCTCGACAGGATCAAGGCCATCCCGGGCGTGGCCGACGTCACCACGGACCAGCTCACCGCCGGGCCGGTGCTCGACATCACGATCAAGCGCGACGTCGCCGCGAGCTTCGGCATCCAGCCGTCGGCAATCGACAACACGCTCGACGACGCCTTTGGACAGCGCATCGTCTCGACGATGTTCACGACCCTCAACCAGTATCATGTCATCCTGGAGGTCGACCCAAAGTTCCAGTACGGGCCGGAAGCGCTCAACGGCATCTATGTCAAATCGTCCTCCAGCCAGCAGGTGCCGCTGTCCACGTTGGTCGACACCGCGGTGAAAGTAACGCCGCTCGTGGTCAACCATCAGGGTCAATTTCCCTCGGTCACCATCTCATTCAACCTCGCGCCCGGGACTGCGATCGGGCAGGCAGTGAGCGCGATCCAGCAAATCGAAAGGGAGATCGGCAAGCCGCTCTCGCTGCAGACCAGCTTTCAGGGCAATGCTCAGGCCTTCGGCGCGTCACTGTCGAGCACGCCGCTGTTGATCGCAGCGGCGCTGTTCGTGATCTATCTCATCCTGGGCGTGCTTTATGAGAGCCTGATCCATCCGATCACCATCATTTCGACGTTGCCGTCGGCCGGCCTCGGTGCGCTGCTGCTGCTGTGGGCGGCGCACTACGATCTCAGCGTGATTGCGATCGTGGGCATCATCCTGCTTATCGGCATCGTCAAGAAGAACGGCATCATGCTGGTCGATTTCGCCCAACACCTCGAACGCACCGAGGGCCTCACCGCCGAAGACTCGATCTACCGGGCCTGCCTGCTGCGCTTCCGGCCGATCCTGATGACCACGATGGCGGCGATGCTCGCAGGCGTGCCGATGATGATCGGAACCGGAGTGGGCTCCGAGATTCGCCAGCCGCTCGGCTACACCATCGTCGGCGGCCTGCTGCTGTCGCAGCTGCTCACGCTCTACACCACGCCGGTCGTCTATCTCTATCTCGATCGGCTGCAGACCTGGATGTTCCGCGAGCCCGCAAAGCAGGCGGTCTCCGGCTACGCCAACTCGCTGCCCGCCGAATGACGGCTCGGGAGTTTCACTGCGCGCAGGCGAGCAAGCAACCCTTCCGCGCCTCTGGAGCTTGCGGCCAAGCGCGGTACAAGCAAGCACCAAACAAACCCAGCAATCCCGGCGAAGCGGTTTGTATTCGCGACGACCATTTGCCGCTGTGGAAGACCTGCGGGCCGCTCAGATGCGAGCTCGATCAACCCCTCTCGAAAGGAGCATCCAATGAACCGTTGCAGCTATTTTCGTGCCGGCGCGCTCGCCATGGGCCTGCTGGCCGCGACACCCGCCGCTCGGGCTCAAACGGACCAACCGTGGTGCGGAGCCGAGCACGCGATGGGAACGTCCGAATGCGTGTATCGGACGCTGCAGGAATGCACACAGTTCATGCGTCCTGACGGCGGATACTGCACGCCCAATCCGAACAGCCATTCGACCGGCGCGCCGTCGAGCCCATGAAGCGCGGAGGGGAGACCTTCGATGGCAAGGGCATCGGTTGTCCGCCGCCAGGCGGGGGCGCTGCGACCCGGCGCCTCCTCTCCTCGGGGGCCGGTTGCCTTCCCTCGGTCGATGCACCGCCGAGCAGTAAGCGAGGCCGCGTCGCGAACGCATGCCATCGTACCGGATGGCGCAAGTTCGCAGCAAATGCCGCAAAGGCTGCGAAGCAAAGCGACGCGCGCTCGCCCATCTGTGAGGCACAGCGGCCGGTGCCGCTCGTCAGCACGCGTTGGTGCTGAAAATCACAAAATGGAGAGCAAGATGAGAACGCTTCTCGCCGCACTAGTCGTGACCGCGGCTTTCGCCTTCCCGGCTTCCGCGCAACCGGCTCTGAGCGCGGGTCCCGATTCGCAGATCTACACCCGGGGCTCGGTCTATGTCGGCGGCGAATATCGCGGCACGGATCCCGATCCCGACGTACGGCTCGAGCTCCGTCGCGAGTCTCCGCACGGCGGCGACTGATCGTCCACACGTAATCAATTGTTTGATCTGCAGGCGGACATCGCCAGAGCCTCGGCCCCCGGGCCGGGGCTCTGCATTTCAACCGGTCGCCTCTCGGCACGAGAAACGCTTTCAGGTTTTCGCAAGCGGCACACGTCGCCGCGCGACAAAAGCACCGACCTCAAATTAGTGTGACTCCGCTCGCGGTTTCGTGTCTGGCATGTGAGCGCCGAAGCCGGCAACGCTTGCGGCGCAAAAGGAGACCGCATCATGCCGAGCTACAGTCCAGAACTCGTCCAAACCATGCGGGCGGCCCTCGACGAGGCGATGACGAAGGTCCCTGTCGAGCAGGCGACGCCCGGAGTCAAAACGCACATGGCCGAATTCATCCTCAAGGCCGCTGCCCACGGCCAGACGAACTACGAGGATCTGTTGAACGCGGCATCGGCGCAAATTCAGATCGTGCTCACTCAGCTCGTGTAAGCGCAAGCGAAAGCCAGTAGCGACGGGCTTGGTCTGCCCGGCAGCCCCCGAGCCGCACCTCAGTGTACCGTCGGGCTGCCGGCCTCTCCGCCCTTGGTCCTGCGCAGGACGAGCGCCAGTGGCACGGCCGCGATCGAGATCACCATCAATGTCCAGAAGACGTCGATGTAGGCGAGCAGCGACGCCTGCGTCTGCACCTGCCGCGCGATCCAGGCGAACGCCAGCTGCTGGGCTTGTGCCGCTGAGCCGCCGTGCGCCGCGAAGTATTCCGTCACCTGCTGGAGCGTTTGCTGGTAGGCAACGTTGGAGGGAGCCACGTGCTCGACCAGTCGGCTCTGATGGAACTGTCCGCGGTACGCCAGCACGTTGACGGCGAGCGATATCCCTATCGAGGCGCCGACGTTACGCGCCGCATTCATCAGGGCCGAGGCCTGATCGGTCTTGCCGGGCGGAATGCCGTCATAGGACGCGGTGACGATCGGAATGAAGATCAGAGGCAGCCCGACGCCGAGACCCATGCGCGACCACGCGAAAAACCAGAAGTCGACGTCGCCGCTGAGCCTCGTCAGACCGTGCATGGAGAGGGCGACAATGATTGCACCGACGGCGATCAGGTACTTCGGCTGGACGTGGCCGGTGAGGCGGCCGACGACGAACATCATCGCCATGGTGACGAGACCGCCCGGCGACAGGGCGAGGCCGGCCCAGGTTGCCGTGTAGCCGAACTGCTGTTGAACGAGTTGCGGCAGGAACTGTGTCGTCGCGAGCAGGATGGCGCCGGTTGCCAGCATGACGAGGAAGCAGGATCCGAACTGGCGCGTGGCCACCATCCGGATGTCGACCACCGGATTCCGGCGCGTGAGCTCCCATGGGATCATGAGCACGAACGCCAAGCCGCAAATGACTGCGAATGCGATGATGAAGTGCGACCCGAACCAATCGTCCTCCTGGCCACGGTCGAGCACGACTTCGAGCGCACCCAGGAAAGTCGCGACCAGCAGGAAACCGATGAGATCGAAGCGAACTCCCTCCTTCTTCAGCGCCTTGCGCTGCTCGATGGCAGCCTTGGGCTCGCGCAGGATCAAGAAAACGAGCGCCATCGACACAAGCCCGACCGGCCCGTTGATCAGGAAGCACCACTCCCATCCGTAATTGTCCGACAGCCAGCCGCCGAGCGTCGGCCCGACCACCGGGGCGACGACGACCGCAATCCCGAACAGCGCGAAACCTTGACCGCGTTTCGCCGGCGGAAACGAATCGGCGAGGATCGATTGCGAGACCGGCACCATGCCGCCGCCGCCGAGGCCCTGCAGCACGCGGAACAGCAGCAGCGACTGGATGTTCCAGGCGAAGGCGCAGAGCAGCGAGCTTGCGGTAAAGAGGGCGACAGCGACGACAAAGAACGGCTTGCGGCCGAACATCCTGGCTAGGAAGCTGCTGGCGGTGAGAATGACGGCGTTGGCGACAAGATAAGTCGTGACCACCCAGGACGCTTCATCGGCGCTGACCGCAAGACCGCCGGCGATGTACGGGAGCGCGACATTGGCGATGGTGGTGTCAAGCACCTCCATGAAGGTCGCCAAGGAGACCACGCCGGCAATCAGCCACGGATTGGGGTTACCGGCGGCGTCCTCAGCGAGGTCGAACCCGCCAGGTTCCGCCCGCGAACCGGCGCTCATGCGCGCCTCGTCAGCCGCTCATACAGCGAGGGCTCCGGTTGCACGCGCACGGTTGGCACGACCGACATGCCGGGGCCGAGGGCGAGATCCGCCGGCGGATCGTCGAGTGCAATCTTCACCGGCACTCGCTGAACGATCTTGACGTAATTGCCGGTCGCGTTCTCGGCCGGGAGCAGCGAGAATGCTGTTCCGGATCCCGGCTGGATGCTGGCGACATGACCCTGCACGGCTCGGTCCGGATAGGCATCGATGCGCATGACCACCGACTGGCCCGGCCGCATGCGCGCAAGCTGAGTCTCCTTGTAGTTCGCAGTGACCCAGATCTCATCGGGAACGAACATGGCGAGGCTCGTGCCGGCCTGAGCGAATTGGCCAAGTGCTGCCGTGAGGTTGACGACGCGCCCCGCCTGGGCTGCGGTGATCGTCGTGTAGGAGAGATTGAGCTCTGCCAGGTCGCGCTGGGCGTTGGCTTGCGCAAGGTTGGCTTCGGCGTTGCCGCGCTGGGCTTTGAGGGAGTCGATCTGGCGTTCCGCAACTGTGACGGCCGCGGTGGCGTCCTTGACGGCCGCCTGGTCCTGGCGAAGCGTCGAGGCCGTATGCTGCGCCATCTGGACTGTCCCGACCGCGCGGTCGGCCAGCTCCTGGTAGCGCGTCGCCTGCTGTTCGGCGAACGTCAACGCCGCCTGCGCGCGCTCAACCTGCGCCCGGCTCGCGTCGACTTGCGCTTGCTGCACAGTGATCTGCGCCGCGATATTCTCGACGTTGGCCTTGGCGGCGCCGACCTGCGCCTCCGCTTGCGCGAGCGCGACGCGGTAATCGCGATCATCGATGCGGGCGATCACATCGCCGGCGGCCACGTGCTGATTGTCGGTCACGCGCACGGCGATTATGTAGCCAGACACTTTCGGCGCTACCGCGAATTGGCGCGCCTGGATAAAAGCGTCGTCGGTCGCCTCGAAGTGCCCGGCGTGATCCCAGTAGACGTATCCGCCCCCCGTGGCTGCTGCGAGCAGGATCGCGCCGAGTACGGCTCCGATTGGATGGCGGCGCGTCGGGCTCCTGCGCGCTTCCTTCCCGCTGTCGTCTTCGGTTTTCGATCCCTCGTCCTCTTGGCTTGCCGGCACAGCCGCAGGGTCAGAGCGGCGATCCTGCGGCCCAGGCCCCCTGGGTTCGCCGGCTCTGTTTGCGACGCCCGATTGTCGCGCCGACGCCGGAATGCGCGCATTGTCCGCCGGCTCCAAGGTTTCTATCAAAGCCAAAACGTGAGCCTCCCTAGGCTGCCTGTAGCGACCCTATTGCAAGCCGCGGCGGAAGTCGGTCGGCGTGCATCCGGCAAATTTGCGGAACGTCGCCGCAAACGCGCTGCTGCCACTGAAGCCGAGCCGCACACCGATTTCGGTCACCGATACGGAGAGATCCGCCAGCAAGCTCTTGGCGTGTTCGATCCGGCGGCTAACGTGATAACGATGGGGTGGCATTCCAAGCGACTGTGCGAACGCGCGCGAAAAGTGATAGGGGCTCAGTCGCGCGACCGCGGCCAGCGTTGCCAGGGGGACATCGTCGGCCAGGTGCTCGTCAATGTAATCTGTTACACGCTTCTGCTGCCACGCGGCCAACCCTCCGCGCGCGATCGGCTCAGGTGTCGCGGCACCGCCGTTGACCCGCAACAGCTCATGCAGCATGACGAGACTGAGCGCCTCCAGATAGAGCCGCGGTCCGCACTCCGGCCGCTCGATCTGCGTCTTGAGCTTCATGGCGGTGTCCCACAGATCGTGGTCGAAGAAAAACATTCGTGGTTCAAACTCCGTCTGCGCGAAGCCGAGCTCGGGGGCGAGCAGAGGACCCCGCGGGTCGATGTAAAAGTATGTCGCACGGGTGAGCGAACGCGGCCTCTGCCAGCCGTCAAACCGCCGTCCGGCGGGAACCAACGTGAGCTTGTGCGTGAAATTGCGCAGGGGCGAATTGGCCAACCCCTCAATGCGCGTCTCGCCCTCAAAACGCTCGTCGCGTTCCGAAGCAATGAGAAGATGATACGGCGCCCGAAAGCTGAACTCGAATGGTTCGTGGCGGGTGATCTGCACCGCATCGGCATGCATGCCGCACCAGGAACTCGACGTGGTGCCGGGAGATTTCGGGTGGGCCGAACTGGACGACCCGCGGAGCGATAAGGCCACCGTTCTTCAGCATGTGTGGTCTCCAGCCGTTGTAAAAGGCAACGGTGAGATGGAGAGGGATTGCGCGACAGCCACTAAATTACAGTTCATAGAGTTTAAATTCTTCGCGAGCAGAAACTAAATTCGATTTTAAGAACAAGATGCGCACGAGATCATGGACCTTACGGTGCGACACGCTATTTCTTTCTCTGTCGCCCGGTCGCTTCACACGTTCCGGCGAGCCGAATTCGACGCAAAAACTGCGGAGGCTTACGATGTTCACATGGATCGCGGCAGCGGCGCTCGCAGGTCAGCTGGTTCTTGTGGCCACGGACAAGGTGCCCGCCCTCGATATGCGGCCGACCTGCAATGCGGCCGCGACCAGTGACCCGACCCAAAAGACGACCTTCCAAGCCTGCATCAATACCGAGCAAAGCGCCCGGGGCGCGCTTGAGGGACAGTGGCTCTCGTTTCCGGCCGCGGACAGGCGCGCCTGCAGCGCGGAGACGCAGTCCGGCGGGCCTCCAAGTTATGTCGAGCTGCTCGTGTGCCTCGAGGACGCCAAGGCCGTTCGAGAGTTGGAGGGCAACGCCAAGCCTTGAAAGCGGAACTTACGTTTGTGATTGCGAGGAGCGTAGGCGACGAAGCCATCCGGGTGCGGCGCGGCTGGCCGGGATCGCTTCGCCTGCGGGTCGCAACGAACGGCGGGCAGCCGGGTTCCTGCCGAAATTTCCGCTAGAAGCTGGAAGTAGTATCCGCAAACGCCATCACGCAGATAGGTCATCGATGCGGTGGCGCGATCTCACCCTCAATGCCCCCGTACAGATCTGAAGAACGGCGAGAAGCGGGCTGTCACCACTAATCTAGTGAACCGAAGCACGTCAGATGGGCACGAGGCACAACAAGCAGAACATCCTACTTCGGTTGCTTGGCCCTGGCTTGGTAACGGGGGCGGCAGACGACGACCCGTCCGGCATCGCCACATACTCGCAAGCCGGAGCACAGTTCGGTTACGGGCTTCTGTGGACCGTTTTTCTCACCACGCCCTTCATGATCGCGATTCAGTTGGTTAGCGCGTACATCGGGCGCGTCACCGGTAAGGGCATCGCAGCCAACGTAAAGGAATTCTATCCGAAGCCGTTCGTTGCTTCCCTTGTGGCCCTTCTTATCATTGCCAACACCATCAACATCGCGGCTGACATCGCCGCGATGGGGGAGGCGCTCTATTTGGTCATAGGCGGGTTGAAACACGAGCACGCATTGATCTTTGCGGCCACTTCGGTGTTGCTGCAGGTCTTCGTGCCGTACCACCGTTATGCGCCGCTGTTGAAGTGGCTGACGCTCTTTCTGTTCCTGTACGTTGCGGTCGTCTTCACCGTCGAGATTCCGTGGCGGGCTGTTCTGGCCGGAACGCTTATTCCGACGATCTCCTTCGGCTCAGATTACCTGATGCTGGTCGTCGCGGTCCTTGGCACCACCATCAGCCCCTATCTATTTTTTTGGCAAGCCTCTCAAGAAACAGAAGAGATGCGCAAGGCTCGCAGGCGGCCATTGAAGTACTTGAGCCGCGGTGGCGATCCGGAAATCCGACGCATGGCGGTGGATACTACCGTGGGCATGGTTTTCTCCAATGTGATTGCGTACTTCATCGTGCTCACAACGGCGGTTACACTTCACGCTTCATCGATCACCAACATCCAAACGGCAGCTGATGCCGCCAATGCGCTTCGGCCTGTTGCCGGTGATCTCACGTTCCTCTTGTTTGCCTTGGGCATCATTGGCACGGGTCTGCTCGCGATCCCGGTATTGGCCGGCTCGGCGGCGTATGCGGGCGCGGAAGTATTCGGCTGGCCATCCACCCTCGAGGCGAAGTTTCCGGAAGCGGTCGGCTTCTACACCATCATCTTTGCGGCGACGGTGATCGGGTTTGCATTGGGGTTCACGCCGATCGAGCCCATTAAGATGCTGGTGTGGACTGCCGTTATCAATGGCGTCGTGGCGGTGCCGGTGATGGCGATGATGATGCTGGTCGTCACCAATAAATCGGCGATGGGGCGCTTCAAAGCCGGCCCGTGGCTAGCGGCCGCCGGTTGGGCCGGCACGGCTTTGATGGCCATCACGGTCGTTGCGCTGTTCTTATCAATGCTGTGGTCGTGACGGGCATGCGCAGCGCGATGCCGATCGTGCAGAACGGTGGCGAAAGTGCGAGAACGCGCGCGAAAAGTGATAGGGGCTCAGTCGCGCGACCGCGGCCAGCGTTGCCAGAGGGGCATCGTCGGCCAGGTGCTCGTCGATGTACTCTGTTACACGCTTCTGCTGCCACGCGGCCAGCCCTCCGCGCGCGATCGGCTCAGGTGTCGCGCCACCGCCGTTGACCCGCAACAGCTCGTGCAGCATGACAAGACTGAGGGCCTCCAGATAGTGCTGTGGTCCCCGCTCCGGCCGCTCAACCTGCACCTTTAGCTTCATCGCGGTACCCCAGAGGTCGCGGTCGAAGAAAAACATTCGTGGTTCAAATTCCGTCTCCGCAAAGTCGAGCTCGGGATCGAGCAAGGGCCCCCGCGGGTCGATGTAAAAGTATGTCGCGCGGGTCAGCGCGCGCGGCTTTTGCCAGCCGTCAAATCGAAGTCCGGCGGGAACCAGGGTCAGCTTGTGGATGAAATTGCGCAGGGGCGAAATGGCCAACCCCTCAATGCGCGTCTCGCCGTCAAAACGCTCGTCGCGTTCGTAAGCGATGAGAAGATGATACGGCGCCCGAAAGCTGAACTCGAACGGCTAGTGGCGGGTGACTTGCACCGCATCCGCGTGCATGCCGCACCACGATGCGACGTGGCGTCGGGTGATTTCGGGCGGACCGAACTGGACGACCTGCGGAACAACGGGATCCTAATGCTTCAGCATGTGCAGTCTCCAGCGGACAGATTTGGGGCTTTGGTTCCTTGGCCCGCTTCAGCAAGGCCGCGGGCGACGCCGCCCGAGACTTTGCGAGAGCGAGCCAGCCGGATGACTTAGTGATCGATTAAATCGTAATCGCGGCGCAGCTCAAGCCGCACGTTTGGGTCCGGATCCCGCCCGACGATCCTGCTCTCTTCGATGACGGCGTCCCAAGGCACCGATGCGGCCAGACCGGATTCCACCGGATGGTCACGCGCGGTGTGCGCGACAGCCGGCGAGGCGATGAGGGCCGCAACGGCTACGGCAGCCACAAGGGTTTTCATGATGCATCTCCATGCTTGCGTTGATCAGGAAAAACTCGTGCTCTTTCCTGCCGCCGGTCGCGTGAGCCGGTCGGGCCACCAGGATCCAAGCGACACCAGTGAAATGGCGACGGGCCGCGCGCAGGCCACTAAGTTGCGATTTACAAAGCTAAATTCTTCGCGATCGGAGACTAAATTCGATCTTATGAAGAAGTTGCATGCGACGCCATGGAGCCCACGACTGGCCTCGCTATGTCTTGCTCCGTCGCTTGGTCGCTTCGCCGTTCCGGCGACGTGGCATCAACCCACGGAGGCTCACGATGTTCACATCGCTTGCTGCGGCAGCGCTGGTCGGTCAGGTGGTTCTAGTGGCCGGGGACAAGGTGCCGGAGTTCGATCTGCGGCCGAGCTGTCATGAAGCCGAGATCATCGACCCGACCCAGAAAGTGACGTTTCAGACCTGTATGGACACCGAGCAAAGCGCCCGCAAGCAGCTGGAGGGACAGTGGCTCACTTTTCGGGCCTCGGACCGGCGCGCATGCACTGCGGAAACGCAGGCCGGCGGGCCTCCGAGTTATGTCGAGCTGCTCGTTTGCCTCGAGGACGCCAAGGCCGTTCGAGAGTTGCCGGGCAACTCCAAGCCCTGAAGCGCGTCGGATTCGCCGGCACACGTCCTTCGGCGCGGCCGTCGCCCTCGATCCTAAATCGCAATTTAGTGGTGCGCGATGGCGACGCGCCTATTTTTATGGTGTCGCCGCCGCCCGGCTTCGGCTCGAAAAGGGACGCGAATCCCCGGAACTACTCGCTGCATCGAGGTTGTGCCATGCTGGACCGGGAAGCAACGATGGCCAAACTGCTGCTCATCGAGGACGACCGCGAAACGGCCGAGGAGATCATCGCCGAGCTGGTCGAGCACGGATTTGCGGTCGATTGGGCCGCGACTGGAATCGAGGGGCTCGATAAGGCCCGCTCCGGCGATCCGGACGCGATGATCGTCGACCGGCTGCTGCCCGGGATGGATGGCCTCACGATCGTGGAAGCGTTGCGGCAGGAGCATGTCCGCACACCTGTCCTGGTCCTGAGTGCGCTCGCAGCTGTCGACGACCGTGTGCGGGGACTGCGGGCAGGAGGCGATGATTATCTCACTAAACCGTTCGAGCTGGTCGAACTGATCGCAAGGATCGAAGCTTTGCTGCGGCGTCCGACCGAAACCCGCGACACCAAGCTGCGGGTGGGACCGCTCGAGCTCGATCTCATAGAGCGCACCGCAACGCGCGGTGATCGCTCTATTGACCTGTTGCCGCGCGAGTTTCGTCTGCTTGAGTATATGATGCGGCGCAAGGACCAGATGCTGACGCGGGCGATGCTGCTTGAGGAAGTGTGGAACTACAAATTCGTTCCGCAAACCAATTTGGTCGACGTTCATATGGGCCGACTCCGACGAAAGGTGGATGAGCCGCACGAGCCGCCCATGATCCACAATGTACGCGGCGTCGGATTCATTCTCCGTGCCCCTGCCTGATCTCGCCCGCACCACCACGTTCCGCTGGACGCTGGTGGTCGGCAGCGCGTTCGCGGCGTTCACGCTGCTGCTGGTCGCGATTGTCTATGAGCGGGCGGAACGCTTCCTGACAACACGATCCGACGGCGTGGTCACACAGCAGGCCCGCGTGCTATCGGCCTCCGAGCCGGACAAGCGGCTGGATCGGATCGACTGGCATTTGGCGCAGGATCCGCGCGGCGTACAGTACGTTGGACTGTTTGCCGCCGACGGACACCGTATCGCCGGCAACTTGGCGCGCGTGCCGGCCGACCTTCAGATCGACGGCCCTGCCCAGCAAGTTATGGTGCCGATCGGGCCCGGACCGAGCGACGAACAGCTCGTGCGCGGCATCGGGCGCAGGCTGTCGGACGGGAGCGTGCTCGTCATCGGCCGAAAGGTCGACGAAGGTGCGGAGCTCACCAGGATCGTTGCACAGACCTTGGCATTGGGCCTGTTCCCGGCCCTGTGTATGAGCATCGTGGCCGGCGCGCTTCTAAGCCGCCGCGCGCAGAGGCGAGTGGAGGAGGTCAACGAGAGAGTCCGACGCATCGTCGCCGGGGATTTCAGAGAGCGGCTTCCGACTCGTGGCGTCGGTGATCCATTCGACCAGCTTGCCGGCAGTGTCAACGGCATGCTGGACCGGATCGAAACCCTCATTCACGAGATCGCTGGCGTCGGCGACGACATCGCGCACGATCTGCGCACGCCGCTGACACGGGTGCGCGTCGGCCTCGAGCGAGGCCGCGCGAATTCCCGCACCCTCTCAGAGGCGCAGGCAGCGTTTGATCGGGCCATCGGCGGGCTCGATCAGGCTCTCGCCATCGTCACCGCACTGCTGCGCATCGCCGAGATCGAGCACAGTCAGCGCTTTGCGGGCTTCAGCAGAGTGGCGCTGGCGCGGATCGTGCGGGAGGTGTGCGATCTGTATGAGCCAATTGCGGAGGAAAAGGGCGTCAAAGTTCGGGTGCAAGCGAGCGGAGAACCGGTCGTGCATGGCGACCGCGATCTCCTCCTCGAGGCGATCGCGAACCTCGTCGACAACGCCGTGAAGTTCACGCCCGCCGGCGGGCACGTGGAACTCGCCTTGCTCGACCGCGCCGGCGACTGCGTCGTGCGCATCAGCGATACGGGTCCTGGCATCAGCGAGGATGAGCGCGAAATCGTCCTCCGCCGCTTCTATCGTTCGGATCGGAGCCGACAAACCCAAGGCGTGGGGCTCGGCCTCAGCCTGGTTGCCGCCATTGTCAAACTGCACGGCTTCCGGCTGAGCATGTCGGCTGGCCCGCATTGCGTTGTCGAGATCATTTGCCCGCGCGCTTGAGTAGCCAACCAATGCGGACCAAGCTTTGCTATTGCGTGCACGGCCCGCGCCGAGCCTTTTGCTCAATCGCGGGCCGGCCGCCAGCTTCTCATACGTTGATATGACCTGCGCTCTCCCAAGGTTCAATGGCGTTCGGCGCAGAATGCGCGCATGGAGCAAGCGCGAGGAGACCTAAACTCGAATTTAGCTTGCTGAACCGCAATTTAGTGGAGCTCACGAACGCCGCCCGTATTTTCTATTCATCGGCTGCGTCTGACCTCGCCTTTCGTACGAGAAGCGGCGCGCAGTGCAAGTAGAACGCGGACCTGACCTATCGGGAGATCGTTAACATGGGGCGCATTGCAAGCTCTTGGATGTCGACATTTGATTCCGGCCTCCGGCAATATTGCACGGAAATCCGACGGTTTCCGATGTTGGAAGCGCACGAAGAACTGCTGCTTGCCCGGCGGTGGCGAGAGCATGGCGACCACGATGCTGCGGAGCGCCTTGTCAGCAGCCATCTGCGGTTGGTCATGAAGCTCGCATCAGGATACACCGGCTACGGGCTGCCTGCGGGCGAGATCATTTCCGAGGGCAATGTGGAACTCATGCGCGCGCTCGAGCGCTTCGACCCCGAAAGGGGTTGTCAATTCGCGACCTACGCGATGTGGTGGATCAGAGCATCGATCCAGGATTACATCCTGCGCGCCAAGTCGCTGGTCAGGATCGGCACGACCGCCAATCAGAAGAAGCTGTTCTTCAAGCTTCGCCAGGTCAAGGGCCGCATTGGCGCGATCAAGGACGGCGATATGCGCCCCGACCAGGTCGATATCGTCGCCAAGGAACTCGGCGTCACAGCGCAGGATGTCATCGACATGAACCGCCGTCTTGGCGGCGACTTGTCGCTCAATGCTCCCCTGGTCGACGACGACGCGAGCACTTGGCAAGACTACCTGGTCGACGAGGCGCCAAGCCAGGAACGAACCTTGGCAGAAAGTCAGCAAGGCGCCACGCGACGCAAGGCATTGGCCGAGGCACTCGCGGTGCTCAGCGAGCGCGAGCGGCGGATCTTCGTTGATCGCCGCCTTGCCGATGAGCCGATCACGCTCAACCGGCTCGCGGACGAGCTCGGCGTATCTTGCGAGCGGGTGCGCCAGATCGAGATGCGGGCGTTCCAGAAGGTTCGCAGTGCGGTCTACCAGCGCGTCAAGGTAACGGACGCGCCCCGCCTCGCAGCCTAAATTGGCGCGCCATCGAGATTTCGTTTGGATGCGCCTTCCGCGGAGCTGAAAGGATCGAGCCGCGATCGGCGGCTTCCGCGCCCTGAGCCCGGAACTGGGCAAAAGCCGGGCACCCGCCGGGCCGATCACCGGAACCTCGCGGTGAGGCCGCTGCTTCCACTGAACCCGAGTTGCATCAAGCAGTAAGCCATAGCCAGGTCGATGAAACGGGCGCGCGCCGAGCGCGCCCGTTTCGTATTGGACTTGCGTGAACGCTAGTTCAGCGCGGTGTTGCGCGGCCGGTAGACGCCGTCGGCGCCGCGCTCGAACACTTCGGCGACCTGCGGGTGTCGGATCGGCTCGCCGGACGTGTCGGGAAGCAGGTTCTGCTCCGATACGTAGGCGATGTATTCGGTCTCGGCGTTCTCCGCGAACAGGTGATAGAAAGGTTGGTCCTTGTGCGGCCTGATCTCGGCCGGGATCGATTGCCACCATTCCTCGGTATTCGAGAATGTCGGATCGACGTCGAACACCACGCCGCGGAACGGGAACACGCGGTGCCGGACCACTTCGCCGATCTTGTACTTGGCCTCGCGTGGCTTGCTCATCGTCCGTTGATAGTAGTGATGCGGCGGCGAACCCGCCAGTGGCAAGGGCGTGGGTCCATCCGGCGGTGGTGCTTGTGCTGCTATGCGCGCTCGGACCGCAGCCGGAGATTTGGGTCCTGACCGCGGTGCTGATGGCGGCGCTGCCGCCGGCGCTCAGCGTCTTCATTCTCGCCCGTCAGTACGGCGTGCGAGTACAGCAGGCCTCGGGAGCGGTGCTGTTGGGAACGCTCGCGTCGGTCGTCATGCTGACGACCGTGATGTGGGTGGTGAAGCTGCGATTGCTGCCGCCGGCACTGTTCTATTGATGGTTCCGACGGCGTAGGGTGAAGCCGCGCAAAGCGATGCCGACCACCGCTCGCACAAACGGATGACCGATGATCCAGCCCCTCTCCGGCGTCTTCGTTCTCGATTTCACCACGCTGTTGCCGGGGCCACTCGCGACCCTGATGCTGGCCGAAGCCGGTGCCGAGGTGGTGAAGATCGAGCGCCCGGGAGGCGAGGAAACGCGCAAGTATCCGCCGCGTTGGGAAAACCAATCGGCCGCCTTCGCCCTGCTCAATCGCAGCAAGAAGAGCGTGGTGCTTGACCTCAAGGACTCGGTGGCGCGCAAAAAGCTCGACCCGCTGCTGCGGCGCGCCGACGTTCTGGTCGAGCAGTTCCGGCCCGGCGTGATGACGCGGCTTGGCCTCGGATACGATGCGGTGCGCGCCGTCAATCCGCGCATCGTCTTCTGCTCGATCAGCGGCTACGGCCAGACCGGGCCACGCTCGGGCGCGGCCGGTCATGACCTCAACTACATCGGCGCGACCGGCCTTTTGGCCCTCAATCCCGGGCCGCCCGACCGCCCGGTAGTGCCGCCGGGCCTGATTGCCGACATCGCCGGCGGCTCGCTGCCGGCGGTGATGAACATCTTGCTCGCCCTGCGCCAGCGCGACTTAACCGGCGAGGGGAGCCACATCGACATCGCCATGACCGACGCGATGTTCACCTTCGCCTGGCATGCGCTCGCTGCCGGGCACGCGCAGGGGCGCTTCCCGGGACCCGCCGAAGCGCGCGTCGCCGGCGGATCGCCGCGCTATCAGCTCTATCCGACCCGCGACGGCAAGCTGGTTGCGTGCGCGGCGCTCGAGCAGAAGTTCTGGGAGACGTTCGTCTCAACCATCCGCCTTCCGCCGGCGCTGGCCGACGATGCGGCCGACCCGGCAGCCACCAAGTCGGCGGTCGCCGGGATCATCGCCAAGGAGACCGCGGACCATTGGCGTCCGATCTTTGCCGCCGCCGATTGCTGCGTGACCATCGTGGCCTCGCTCGAGGAGGCGTTGCGCGACCCGCATTTCGTCGAGCGCGGCCTGTTCACCCATCGGCTCGCGGCCGGGTCCGGCGCCACCATGCCGGCGCTCCCGTTGCCGATCGCCCCGCAGTTCCGCGATCCGCCGGGTACCGCCAAGGCGGCAAGCGCGCTCGGCGCGCACGACGGCATGCTGGCGGGGTAGCTGCAACCGTTTGTGAAACGCCGCCCGCGGGCCTCACTTCTGCCGCGGCGGCGCAAGGTCCTCGCGGGCACCAGCCGGCCGGATCGCCGCGCCTCTATCCCCTCGAGCAGCGCGCGCGCAGCGTTGCGGACCTCGTCCTGGATCGCCTGGTCGGCGTCCAATTCGTCGTGGCTGGTCGCGTACGGCTTCCAGTAGCCGATGTAGCGGTCGGCCCGGCCGGATAGAGGTGCATGAAGCAGAGCCAGTCGGAGATCGCGCGGCGCACGGCCTCGGCGCCTTCGACGTCGCCGTGCACGACGATGGCGAACAGCCTGCAACTCGGCCGTCGGCAGCCGAGTTCCATGGCGCGCGGCGCCGACGCGGTTCGACCGCAGCGCCCAAGCTATATTGTCGGCCGCAATTAGAGCGCCAGGAGGTGAAAGAATGCACGACAACGCGGGAGCGACGGCGCGACTCGAAATCAGGCGCGTCGGCGGCGATGACGCGACGCTGTTCGACCGGGTCGCGCCGGACGTGTTCGATGCGCCGATCGATGCGCGACGTCTTGCAGCCTACCTGCGCGAGCCCAACCATTGCATGCTGGTCGCCATGCGGGATGGCGAAGTGGTCGGGCAGGTCGCCGCCGTGATCCACCGTCACCCGGACAAGCCGACCGAGCTCTATATCGACGAAGTCGGCGTCACGCCCGCACTGCACCGGCAAGGCATCGCCCGCCGCATGCTCGACGCGATGCTCGCGCTCGGCACGCGATTGGGATGCGAGGAAGCCTGGGTGGGCACCGAGCCGGACAATGCGCCGGCGCGCCGGCTCTATGAATCCTATGGCATCGAGGCCGAGCCTTTCGTCATGTATCTCGTCAAGCTTTGAGCGACGCAAAGCCATCGATCGCGCCCCGATCATCTGTTCGTGATCGCGTGTAACGGCGTCGATCAATGAAGCGCGCGGCGGCAACCACAAGAAGGCGATGAAGAAGAAGAGGGCGAAGAAGCCGATGTGACGATCGCCGTTCTGTCGAAGCGGACCGGCGGTCCACGCGCCGCCGGTCCGCCCCTTTGGGCTACCGGCGCACTTCGAGGCGATGACAGAAAACGTTGTTTCTATCGATCAACTCGGCGACCTGCTGTCCCGGATCGACGATGGCCCCGAGACAGTACATGCCGACGGGCGTGTCGCGCGGAATGAGGGCGCCGGCCCTGAAATCCATGCTTTGGCCCGGCTGCAGTGTTCGCGTGTTGCTCACGCGACCGCCGCGCAGCAGGGCGTCTTCGGCAAATCTTCCGCTGAACGTGGCGAAACGGTCAGGCAGTTGTTCGTCGGTGGAGAGCACCAGATCGACCATGTAGCCGCGATTCTGGCCGTCCATCGTACCGGTCGCCGGGGCGCCACCGCGATTGGCGACGGTCACCCGCAATTGCGGGCCGATGTCTTCGCCCGGCCTCGCCCGTGCAGGTCCCGCGAGCTTCACCGTCAGATCCGGCAGCCGATCAGTGCCGACGGGCGGCGAAGCGGCGAGTTGCAGCGTAACCCCGCCATCGACCTTTCCCTCCGAGACCTGCGTTATGGTGACTTCGCCTCTGACTGGCTCACCTCGGCCTCTGAGACTCACCGCGATCGATCCGGCTTCCCGCGAACGCAGCGGCAGGCCTTCGAGCACGGCTCGCGGCCGCACCAGCCGGAATGTACGGCCGACCCGCTCCAACCCTTCGAGCCGGGGCCTGCCTTGGTCCAACAGCCTGAGCAGGGTTGGATCCAGGGCGAAATCCACCTGCCCCCGCTCCACCAGCTCCAACGGCGCCTCGATGCGCAAGCCGATCGCCTGTGGGTCGCGCTTGATGTTGCGCACGATGAAAGTCGTGTTGCTGACGGCGAGCCCGGCCATTACCGGCCCGACGATATTAAGGTTGCGCCAGGCAATGCTGTTGCTGTCGCCGGTGTTGACGTCGACATTGGGCCCCTCGGGCCCGAGCGGGTCTTGCACCGTCACGACGCGAACATAGAGGCAGAAGTGATCCGACGGCGTCGGATTGGGGGGGATCCACGGCAGCGGGCCGATGTCGGTCGTCTCGCCCGGCTTCAGGTGCAATGTGATGAATTGCCGCGATTGCGGCAGCGGCGTGAAGTCGGTGGGCCAGGACAGACCGGTCGCGGCGTTGGCGATGTAGACTGCGACCTCGGCGTAGACGAGCAGGTTGGCGTTCGGACGGTTGTTGCGCAGCGTCGCATAGAGATAGTTATCGACGCCGGCGACCGGGTTCTCATGATCGGCGGCCGACCCGCAGTCGCGTGTCGTGCCGGCCTGCGAGTTCGGTTCCAGGCAGGCCGGATGCTTTGCGGTCCGGTTCCAAATATCGGGGCTGAGCCAGTGCGGCGCAGGTGACGGGACGGTCCCGTTGTTGGCGATGTCGGTCGCATTGTCGCCCATCCATACGTCGGTCGTAGGCGCCGCCGTGATCGCACAGGCAATGGGTTTGTCCGCACAATAGTTGCGATACATCACGTCGATGAAGCCGTGCCAGCGGAAGAACATCGGGTCCTTCGGCGAGGATGCCTTGCACATGCTGCCGAAATCGGGCGCGCTGCCGCTGAAGAAGTCTCCTCCGAGATCGACTCCGATGTTGCAATGGACCGCCCCGTGACAACCCGATTGATTGCAGAACTCGAAAGCGTTGGAGAAGGTGGTGAGGTTCGCGAAGTCGCGCAGCCGCTGCTCCGTACCTCCGGGTCTCGTCGTGCCATTGCCGACAAGCGTGAACCAAGGCGAGAGCCGGTTGTTGGCTGGGTTGTACGCGAGCCGCAAGCTCGGCGTGTGGTCGACGTCCGGCCCGGTCGGAAGCGGCGAGCCGGGATACCAAGGAACGGTCGGCGGATATCCGAATTCGGCGCGCCATTGATTGAAGCGCTCCAAGAACGTCGCGTGCCAGGGCAGGAACCTTCCAGGAGTTCCCGCCAGATGGGTGGCGGGAAACTGATGCCACTCCATGTGATCGTCGATGACCCGGCCCTTCAGCGGGTTGGTCTCGGTCGGCGCGCGGTGATTGGACGTATAGAAATCCTCCGCCTGTTTGTCGGTATCGGTGCCGTTGCGCTCGACCATGAAGGACGCGTTCGCCGTGCACGTCCCTCCCGCGACCGTCGCCACAACGCTCACGGCGCGCGCGACCGGGCCGGCGTTGAGCGGATGAATCTGGCCGGGTGCGGGCTTCCAGTAGAATTCGACCTGTTGCTGGGTCAGATCGACGGCAGCAAGCGTAGTCGTGCTCCACGAGATCGGGCCGGTCGCGGCGGTGCCGACGCGCTCGTCGTAGTCCTTGATGTGGGGGCCGTCGATGGTCCACGCGTAGGCGGTGGGCGTCACACCGACCGGCGTGGCGGTGAGGATCGCCTTTTGGCCGACATTGAACGTCGGCAGGGTGACCGGTGTGTCTGAGGACCCGATGATATCGAGGGTACCGGCGCCGCAGGGGACCGGGGCAACCACGCCGACATTGGGCGCCCATGCGACGACGGCCCCGGTAAGCAGTACGGTCCCGATGAAGGCGCTTAAAGCCGCGCATCGATCCCTCCCGTTGTCCTGCAGCGCGCCGAAGAAAAGCCCTCCGTCGCCGGCTATTCGGCCGGGACCAGCTCGCCGACCAGTTCGCCGGCCGGGTTGGCATCGGTGGTGACGATGACGTTGAGCCCTTGGGGCCGGCTGGCGAGAGCGCGCAGGTCAGCCGCGCCGGCGCCACGCGTCGGCGGTGCCGCAACAGTGCCCGCGATCGTGCCGCCCCGCTGCCCGCGCGTGCCGGCAGGCTGATCGGGCGCCAGTCGTGGCGAGACTCGCTGCGGGACCGCCTCGACCAATGGCGATGCTTGCGCTCCCGGCGGCGTGCCGCTCGCATCGGAAGATACGATCAGCGCCTTGGTCGGGGCGCCATCGGTCTTCGCCGCTGTCAGGTGATAGGCCATGATCTCACTGCCGTCGCGCGTTTGCGCCAGATAGAACGCGCCGGTTCCAGACGGCGCGTCGGGCCCCGCAGCCGTTCCGATCGGCCGCAGCCGCGTGACGAAACCCTGTACCGGCAGCATGCTGCCGTAGGTGACGATCTGTCCGCGCGCGAGGCCCTGTCCGCGTTCGCCCTCGATCTCGACATAGACGCGCCCGACCACAACCTCGCGCGCCAGCGCGGCGTTGATCGGGGGCGTGGCCCGGTCGTTCCATTCCGCATTGAGCGTGGCACCGGGTTGTTGCGGGCAGGCCGCCGCCTGACCTCCGCACACCACGTGCACGACCTCCCCGACGCCGCCTGTACCGAAGTTGCGCAGAACGATGCGCGTCGGCGGCGCCGCCAGACCCTGATAGGTGATGTCGTAGCGAAGGGAGAGCCGGTTTCCGCTGCCTTGCAATGTGAAGGCCCCGGTTCCGGTCGCCTCGGTCGCGACCGGGGGGACAACTTGTTGTCCCTCGATGGCGGCGACATAGAGGGTCGCGCCATGGCCGTCGTGTTGTGCGTAAGCGGTGCGTTGCGCCTCGGAGACGGCGCCTATGCCGCAAAGGATCATCAGGGCCAAACGAGCGTTGCGCATGTCGCACTCCGCCGTAAGCGATCCGGGCTGCAATTGTTTGACAGTTTTTGGGTCGCCGTCAACTATTACGATTTTGAACTCATGATTGTATCGTCGAATTCGAACACAAGTCTTGCGTTCCACGCGGTCACGGCCGGTGTCGGCCAAGCGGCTCCCCGGCAGGCCGATTCGCTGATTTCAGCTCGACAGAGGCTCGCCGCGCATCAGCTGCGGCGTGCCGGCGCGCGGCGTGACGCCCTCGCGCATGAGCGTGCGGCGCAGCGGCCCGACACGATCGAGCAGATAGAGGCCGAAGCCCCGCACCCCGGCAAGCGGCAGGAAGTCGGAGACGAGGCTGCGGTTGAGGAGATCGATCGCCATCGTGCGGCTGGCAACGTCGCCGCGACGCAGATCGTCGTATCGCGCCAGCAGATCGGGCGAACCGATGTCCGTTCCGGCCCGCCGCGCGTCGATCGCCTGCTCGGCGATCATGGCGGCGTCGCGCAAGCCGAGATTGAGGCCCTGCGCCCCGATCGGCGGCATCACGTGCGCGGCCTCGCCGATGAGCGCAATCCGGTTCGACCCAAAGCTGTGCGCGGTCGCGATCGCCAGCGGAAACGCGCCGCGGCCCGGTTCCACGCTGATCTTGCCGAGGATCGAATGCGAGCGGCGCTCGATCTCGGCGGCGAGCGCCGCATCGTCCTGCGCGGCGAGTGCGGCTGCTTGCGACGGCTCGACCACCCATACCAGGCTCGATCGACGGCCTGGCAACGGCACCAACGTGAACGGGCCGGTGCGCGTGTGGAACTCGGTCGAGGCATTGCCGTGCGGCCGGGTGTGGGCGAAGTTGAGCGCGAGCGCGGTCTGCGGGTAGCTCAGCGCATCGGTGCCGATGCCCGCCGCGGCACGGGCCAATGAGTGGCGGCCATCGGCGCCGATGGCGAGGCGGGCATGCACGCGGCCGCCGCCGCTCAGCAGCACCGTCACGCCGTCGCCCGTGACTGCGATCCGCTCCGCGCTCGCTGTGACCCGCGCGAGCGATCCGAGCTCGGCAGCGCGGGCCTCGAGCGCGGCGGTGAGGTGCCGGTTCTCGATATTGTGGCCGAAGGCCTCGAGCCCGATCTCGGCGGCGCCGAACGCGACTTCGGGGGCCCGCAGCAGGCCCGGCCGGTCGTCGACGATGCGCAGGATCTCGAGCGGGGCGGCATGCGCGCGGCATCGGCTCCACACGCCGAGCGTCTCGAGCGCGCGCACCGAGCCGGCGAGCAGCGCGGTCGTGCGACTGTCGGGCGGCGCGGGCTTCGCCACCAGCGCAGTTTCGACGCCGGCGTCGGCCAGCGCGATGGCCGCGGTCAACCCGGCCGGCCCGCCGCCGATCACGGCTGCTTCAACGGTGTAGTTCTCGGCGCCATTTGAGTTCATCGGACGGAGTCATTACGCTTTTGCGCGGGGCATTTACAGGGTGGGCCCAAGTTCATCCTTCACCGCATGGGCCTCAGCGTCGGCGAACCGCGACCGCGGCAGACACGGCGCCACGCACGCGACTTCCGCCAACGAGGCACGATGGCTACGTCCGAGCACGACGTTCCCCCAGCGACCCGCGCCGCGGCGTTCGGAGTGCATGTCCTCACCGCGTCCGGCGCCGGGCTCGGGCTGCTTGCGCTGCTTGCTGCGGTCGAGCGCCGCTGGGCGCTGATGTTCGTCTGGCTCGGCGTCGCGCTGATCGTCGATGCGGTGGACGGCGCGCTGGCGCGGCGGCTCGCCGTCGCCCGCCTGCTGCCGCGCTGGTCCGGCGACGTGCTCGACCTCGTGGTCGATATTTTGACCTACGTGTTCGTGCCGGCCTATGCGATCGTAACCGGCGGTATCGTGCCGGAACCGATCGCGGTTCCTCTGGGTTTGGTGATCGTCATGACCGGCACCTTGTATTTCGCCGATACCCGGATGAAGAGCGTCGACAACTACTTCCTCGGTTTCCCGGGGGTGTGGAATGCGGTGGCCTTCTATCTGTTCTTGCTGCGACCCTCCCCATGGCTGGCGGCGCTCGCGGTGGTGGCCTTGGCGGCGCTGACGTTCGTGCCGCTGCCGTTCGTCCATCCTTTCCGCGTGCAGCGGCTGCGCCTGCTCAACGCGGTGCTGCTGGCCGCATGGACGGTGCTCGCCGCAGTCGCGCTGTGGCACGATTTGGCGCCGCCGGGCTGGGTGACCGCGGGACTTGGTGCCATCGGGCTCTATTTCCTCGCGGCAGGCTTCATGCGCGTCGGACCGGCTTGACCGATGCTCGATCTCCTGACCGATCCGAACGCCTGGGCCGCGCTGATCACGCTGACAGCGCTCGAAATCGTGCTCGGCATCGACAACATCGTGTTCATCTCGGTGCTGGTCGGGCGCTGCAACGAGCGGCAGGCGCGGCGGGCCCGACAGATCGGACTTTTGTTCGCGTTCGTATTCCGGGTCGTTTTGCTCTTCATGTTGACCTGGATCATGCGGCTGACGCAGCCGGTATTCGAGGTGCTCGGGCAGGAGTTCTCCTGGCGCGATCTCATCCTGATCGGCGGCGGCATATTCCTGATTGCCAAGGCGACGCACGAGATCCATGCCGAAGTCGAGGCGGAGGATCACGATGCGCTCGCAGCCTCGCCCAAGGATTCTTTTTTGTGGATCGTGGCGCAGCTGGTAGCAGTCGACCTGGTGTTCTCGCTCGACTCGATCATCACCGCGATCGGCATGGCGAAAGACATCGAAGTGATGATCGCCGCGATCGTGATCGCCATGATCGTGATGTATGTCGCCTCGGGGCCGGTCTCCGGTTTCATCTCGCGTCACCCGACTACCAAGATGCTGGCGCTGGCATTCCTGGTGCTGATCGGCGTCGCCCTGGTCGCCGACGGGTTCGGCGTGCATATTCCGCGCGGCTACATCTACTCCTCGATGGCGTTCGCGGCCGCGGTCGAGTTGTTCAACGTGATCGCCGGGCGCAACCGGCGGCGCCGGCAGCGGCTGCGCGCGCGCTATTCGGGCGGCAGCTCGACGGAACCCAAGGCATGAGCGCGAAGATCCTCCTGGTCACCGGTGGCGGCCGCGGCATCGGTGCGGCCTGCGTGCGTCTCGCAGCCCGGCAGGGCTACGACGTCGCGGTCAACTACAAGAGCAACGCGGAGGCCGCGGACCGCATGGTCGATGAGGTGAGGGCGACCGGCCGGCGCGCCATCGCGGTGCAAGGCGACATGGCCCGCGAGGACGAGGTCGCGCGTGCGTTCGAGAGCATCGATCGCGAGCTCGGCCGCTTGACCCACCTCGTTTACAACTCCGGCATCACGGGCCCGGCGTCGCGGGTGGAGGCGGTCTCGGCCGCGACCTTGCGCGACGTGTTCGAGGTCAACGTATTCGGCGCGTTCTATTGTGCGCGCGCCGCGATCCCGCGCATGTCGACGCGGCACGGCGGTCCGGGCGGTGCGATCGTCCTGATCTCATCCGGCGCGACCACGCTCGGCAGCGCCGGCGAGTATGTCTGGTACGCGGCGTCGAAGGGCGCGATCGATTCGTTGACCTATGGGCTCGGCCGCGAGCTCGCCGGCGAGGGCATCCGCGTCAACGCGGTCGCGCCCGGCCTGATCGACACTGAGATCCATGCGCCCGGCCGCCTCGAGCGCCTGCAGTCGATGGTACCGATGGGCCGCGTCGGCACCGCCGAGGAGGCTGCGCAGAACGTGTTGTTCCTGCTCTCCGACGCCGCCTCCTATGTCACCGCCAGCGTGCTGCGCGTGGGCGGCGGCCGCTGAGCGCTGCCGGCGGCTGGCGACGGTCCGGGCTCTCTTGTGTCCGCGCCGGCCGCCCCTATGATGCCGCCCGCGCCGGCGGAAGGCCGCAGGGGACAAGGGTGGCGGTAGCGCCTCGGCGCAGCCCTATCAACGCAGGGAGACGAGTATGGTCGCAGCGGTGCGCGTGCATAAGACCGGTGGTCCGGAAGTGCTGACCTACGAGGACGTCGAGGTCGGTCAGCCCGGTCCCGGACAGTTGCGGGTGAAGCAGCACGCCGCCGGTCTCAACTACATCGACACCTATTTCCGCAGCGGCCTTTATCCGGCGCCGTCGATGCCGTTCGTGGCCGGTAACGAGGCGGCCGGGGAGGTGACGGCGGTCGGGCCGGGCGTCACCGAGTTCAAGGTCGGCGACCGGGTGGCCTACGTGGCGCCGATGTGGGGCTATGCGGCCGAGCGGTTGGTGCCGGCAGAGCGCGCCGTGAAGCTGCCGGAGCAGGTCTCCTACGAGCAGGCCGCCGGCATGATGCTCAAGGGCATGACCGTGCAATACCTCTTGAACCGCACGTTCAAGGTCGAGAAGGGCATGACCATCCTGATCCACGCCGCCGCC
This sequence comes from uncultured Alphaproteobacteria bacterium, assembly GCA_963788095.1. GTDB lineage: Bacteria > Pseudomonadota > Alphaproteobacteria > Rhizobiales > Xanthobacteraceae > CAVTXS01. Next base: position 65,970 of record CAWBFP010000024.1, read on the forward strand.
GGCGGCATCGGCCTCATCGCCTGCCAATGGGCCAACCACCTCGGCGCCACGGTGATCGGCACCGTCGGCTCGAAGGCCAAGGCCGATCTTGCCGCCCAGAACGGCTGCCATCACACCATCCTCTACCGCGACGAGGATTTTGTCGCGCGCGTCAAGGAGATCACCGGTGGGGCGATGGTGCCGGTGGTCTATGACGGCGTCGGCAAGGACACCTTCCCGGCGTCGCTCGACTGCCTGGCGCCGTTCGGCATGTTCGTGAGTTTCGGCAACGCATCCGGTCCGATCGAGGCGTTCAATCTCGGGATCCTTTCACAGAAAGGCTCGCTCTACGCCGCGCGGCCGACGCTCAATACCTACACCGCCAAGCGCGAGGACCTGCTCAAGACCGCCCAGAACCTGTTCGACGTCGTGATCAAGGGGGCGGTGAAGATCCCGATCAACCACGTCTACGCCCTGAAGGACGCTCAGCAGGCGCACCGCGACCTCGAGGGCCGCAAGACCACCGGCTCGGTGATCTTGAAGCCGTGACCCCTTCGTGTCCCACTCGTGTCCCGGGGGCAGCGCCGCACGCAGTGATGCGCTGCAGACCGGGGCCCGGGTGGTTCAAGCCGGCACTCGGCGAGCGTGCTCCGAAACGGAGCCGTTGGTCCCTTTCTCTCCGTTTGCGAGCTCGGCGGCCGGTCAACTCGGCAGCAGCCAATCGCGGAACCGCTCGCCGTAACGTTTTGCAAGGCGGGAAACAGGATGGCGCTCGATGGCGGGCGCAAGTGCGGCGCCGACGAAGCCGCCGGTATTTCTCCACGTCACCTGCAGCGATGGGAAGCTCGCGAGCGCGCGACCGGTCGCCAACTCCACCAGCGTGGCGTCGGCAAGCAGAACATCGTCGTTGTCGACCAACACCCGCAGCAGACGCTGCTGCACAACCAGTCGCCTGAGAACGATTTCAACGCGGGCCGGTTGCTGACCCGTCAACCGTCCGGCCAGCGCTTCGGCCACGCCGTTGCGCAGATATTCGGCCGCACGGTTGCGCACGAAGGCCGCGGCCTCGGGAGTCCTGACCAGAGCCTTATAGCGCTCCTGGTACTCACCCAGCGCCGGCAAGTCCGCCTCTTGCTCCCGATCGATGGTCACGCCGGTCGGAAAGTGCAAGCCTTTGGACCGAACGAATTCCTTTTCGCCTTCGGCCCAGCTGATCAGGGCATCGGGCGCCAAGCTCACGTCGACGCGCTCGAACTCTCAGCGCGGCGACCTGCGCGGCTGACAAGCTCGGCGGATCGGTGCTCACACAGCCCGCAAGCAACAACGCACCGGCACCTACCGAACCCAATCGAAAGACCATCCGCCATTCCCAGAGTTGCATGCCGGTGATGCCATAACCTGTGGCCGTGATCAAATGAATTTTGCAGCACGCAGCAGTCAGCTCGGCATCGGCCCAATCAGACCGGCTTCGTGGCTCCGGCGGCACGCCCTTGCCACCGGCAAGACGAGAGCGCCGAAAATCGCAGAAAGGAACGCGCTGTGCCGCGGACTATCGCCAGCGTCGCTTTGGGGCGCTTTGCCGCCGCCAATATTGCGATCAAAACCCCACCGCCATGCCGTGCAGGTCGTATGCGTCGGCGCGCTCGATCTTCACTCGCGCAATCTCGCCGACGCGCAACGGGCGGCGGCTGGCGAGATAGACCGCGCCGTCGATCTCGGGCGCGTCGCCCTTGCTGCGGCCCTTGGCCATCCCCGGATCAAGTCGGGGGACTGGGCCGATCTCGTCGATGATGACGTCGAGCGTGCGGCCGACCTTGCGCTGGAGCCGCTTCGCCGAGACGGCCTGCTGGCGGTGCATCAGACGATGCCAGCGCTCCTCTTTCACCGCGTCGGGAACCGGCGGCGCGATTGTGTTCGCGGCCGCGCCCGCGACCGGCTCGTAGCGGAAGCAGCCGACGCGATCGAGCGCGGCTTCGTCGAGCCAGTCGAGCAGGGTCTCAAACTCCGCATCGGTCTCGCCGGGAAAGCCGACGATGAAGGTCGAGCGGATGGTGAGGTCGGGACAGATCGCGCGCCACGCGCGGATGCGCTCGAGCGTCTTTTCCTGCGCCGCCGGACGGCGCATGCGCCGCAGCACCGCGGGATGCGCGTGCTGGAACGGGATGTCGAGGTAGGGGAGAATTTTCCGCTCCGCCATCAGCGGGATCACCGCGTCGACGTGCGGGTAGGGGTAGACGTAGTGCAGGCGGACCCAGACGCCGAGCTCGCCGAGCGCTTGCGCTAGATCGAGGAAGCGCGCCTTGACCTCGCGGCCGCGCCAGCTCGACGCCGCATACTTGATGTCGAGCCCGTAGGCCGAGGTGTCCTGGGAGATGACCAAGAGCTCCTTCACCCCGGCCGCGACCAGCCGCTCGGCTTCGCGCAGCACGTCGGCCGGCGGCCGCGAGACCAGGTCGCCGCGCAGCCGCGGAATGATGCAGAACGTGCAGCGGTTGTTGCAGCCTTCGGAAATCTTCAGATAGGCGTAGTGCCGCGGGGTAAGCTTGATGCCCTCCGCCGGCACCAGGTCGAGGAATGGGTCGTGCCGCGGCGGCGCCGCGCGATGCACCGCCTCGACCACCGACTCGTACTGCTGCGGGCCGGTGACGGCGAGCACCTGCGGAAAGCGGTCGGTGATCTTCTCCGGCTCGGCCCCCATGCAGCCGGTGACGATCACCTTGCCGTTCTCGGTGAGCGCGCTGCCGATCGCCTGAAGCAACTCCGCCTGCGCGCTGTCGAGGAACCCGCAGGTGTTGACCAGCACCAGGTCGGCGCCCTGGTGGCTGCGCGCGAGCTCATAGCCTTCGGCGCGCAGCCGCGTGATGATGCGCTCGGAATCGACCAACGCCTTCGGGCAGCCGAGCGAGACGAACGAGATTTTTGCGGCCGGCGCCTGGTTCATCGTGGTCTATTGGATCAGGAATTAGTGTGGCACGCCTTGGGCGCGCCTGGCCGGCTGGACTAACGCCTTGCGGGTGAAAACGCAATTTGCGCACAATGGGGGCCCGCCGCGCGCTCATACACCCTTTCCAAACCAAGGAGATCACCATGGCCGACGCGATCGTCTTTCCCGGTACCGTCGACTGGTCGGGCGAGAATCCCGGCATCTCGCTCAAAGAGACGCCGGGCGGGCCGTTCGTCACGCTTGCGAGCTTCTTCCGCGTCGTGCTCTCGCCGCACGGCCGCGGCCACGCCCTGGTGCTGCTGCAGTCGCCGCAGGACGCCAACCCGCCGGCGGAGCGGGCAAACTATTGCTTCCACGACAACGAGCCGCTGGCGCGCTACCTGGTCGCCGAATTCGTCTCGCATTTCGGCGCCTGGAAAGGGCAGGCGGGGCTCGCCAGCCTCGCCTACCGGCGGCTCGACGGCGTCGAGGCCGCGGGCGATCCGGCCAAGGACTACAGCGAGACGGTGCGCTCGGGCGATATCACAGTGCGTCTCGCCTGGAGCGGGCTCGGCAAGCCGTTCTGCTTCGCGCTGCCGCCCGACAAGTCGGCGACCGGGCGGCACTCGATGCCGAGCCTGTTCGTCGGCTGCCAGGATGCGAGCGTGACGGTGAACGGCCGCAGGCTGCCCGGTAAGCCGGTGCCGCGCGAGATCGCCGGCCACACCATCACCACCGCCATGCTGGCGTTCTCGGAGACCTGGATCCGCGCCTAATTGGCTGGAGTTGGGGCGGGCCGGTGACCAAGCCGGCCCGGCCCTTAGTACCCGTAGCGGTCGCGCCGGGTCAGGAAATCGTCGGCGTACACGTGGTGGCGGGGCTCCGGCGCATAGCTGGAGGCGGTATCGGCCTCCAGATCGCGCAGCCGCCGGCGGGCCTCGCGCCTGACGCTTTCCTTGGCACGCGCCGCGCGCTCACGCTCGGCGGTCCGTCTCTCGTCGGCGTCCTGCGCGCGGGCTTTCTGCGCGCGCGGCGCCACATACGGAGTCGGGGTTGCCGCCAGCTTTGCGCGCAGCGCGTCGGCCCGCTCCCGTTCGGCCTGCGCCGCCGCTCGTTCCTTCTCGGCGAATGCTACACCCTCGGCTTTTCGTTCCAGCCAGGCTTGGATGCGCGGCGATGCCGTCGCGCTCGACGCCGGCCGCGTCGCCGCGTTCCGGGCACCCGATTCTGGCGGCAGGGAAAGGACCGCGGCCGCTCCACCGACGATGGCAATCGCGGCGCCGAGATAAGCGAGCAAGCCGAGGAGAAGACGCATGGCACGAGCGCAACGCGCGGTGAGGCTGTAAAGTTCCGCAGTCGGTGATCGCCCGCATTTGCCTATCAGTCGGTGTGCACCTGGTCGGCGGAATCAGTTCAAGAGCCGTAGCAGCTTTGCCTGAGCGTACTCGGATACGGCCGGACAGCCGCGCGGACGCCTTGCCTACGAGGCGCCATTTCCCGACAGTGCGCGCGCGGCGCCGTCGGCTGCTTGAACCGGCGTCTGGCCAAACCGAGTGTGAGCGATGCGAGCGAAGTCGGTAACGGAGACGATACGGCCGTTCCGCTGGCGCATCGCGTTCACCTATGCGCTCACCGTCATCGAGGATCTGCTGGAACTGTCCTATCCATGGGCCACGGGACTCGCGATCAACGGCTTGCTGGCGCGGGACTATCGCATGATCGCGCCGGTGATGATCGCCTGGCTGCTGCACACCGCGATCGGCTGCGGCCGGCAGATGTACGACACGCGCCTCTACACTCGGGTCTACAACGCCATCGTGACCGATACGGTGCTGCGCCAGCGCCAAGCCGGCGTCGAGCCCACCAAGGTGGCGGCGCGTTCGGCCATGTCGCGCGAGTTCGTCACCTTTTTCGAGAAGGACATGCCGGTCGTCCTCAATACGCTGGTGAGCATCGTCGGCTCCGCCGCCATACTGTTCTACTACGACCTCGTGATCGGCGCGGTCGCTGCGCTGCTGTTCATCCCCGTCGCCATCATCAACCGCCGCTACATGCGCCGCTCGCTGATGCTCAACGTGGGCCTCAACAACCAGCTCGAGCACGAGGTGCAGGTGATCGAGGCGGCACAAGAGGGAGCCGTCGCCCGCCATTTTGCCGAGGTGCGCAACTGGCGCGTCAAGCTGTCCGACGCCGATGCCTTCAACTGGACCACCATCGAGGGGCTATCGATCCTGGTGTTCCTGCTGGTGCTGGTGCGCGTCGCCTATATGCCAGGCGTCGAAGTCGGCACCATCTTTGCGATCTTCGTCTACGTCTGGCGCCTGATGGAAAAGCTCGACCTGATGCCGCAGATCGTCCAGCAGCTCATGCGCCTCAAGGACATCCGCCGGCGGATCGAGGCCGGGGCCTCGATCGAGGCGATCGGCGAGCAGATCCAGCGCAGCGACCCCGACAAGGCCGGGCCGCCCTGACGGCGACCGTCGGAGCGAATGTACGGGCAGTGTGTAACCGCGGGCGGCGGGACGGCGATCGCGCCTTCGGCCAATCCTATTAGTCTTCAGGGTAGTCCTGACCGAGCCGGGTTTCGACGGCTCTGATTCGGTCGGAAAGCGTCCGCAAGTCGGAATCCAATGCGCTGGAGCTGATGCTGTTCCACCTCGCCGACAGCAACTCCACCTGACTGCGCAGCCAATCGAGCTTTTTGTCGACCGTCAGATCTTTCCATTCGTCGTCTGTCATCTGGGATGTCCCTGAGATCTGGCAACGCATAGCCAGAGCTGGCCGGCGATCATATAGACTTGGCCTCGCGCAGGCGAGGCTCATGCGCGGCAACCGGGGTGTCGCTCTCCGGGGGTGGCGCGGCACTGTTGGCCGCGCCGGAGCGCCGCGCTTGGCTCGGATGGCCGCGAAATCGGGGATACTTCGCGAGCGTATTCGACCAGCATTGTGCAGAAGGCCATGGTGCAGCGTGGAAGGGGACGCCGCTTGTCCCAGAATATAACCAAGGGCTGGGGCCACCTTGGTCCTTGTTTGCCCACGCGCGGGTCGATAAGTTCGCGCCAACAACTAAAGATGGCCGCCAACCGACGTTCGCCAGCGGCGGGCTGAGACCAGTCGGCGCGGCAGGTTGCAGCGGCTGACCGGGATCGACCGGCGAGCGGGAAGGGCGCCATGCTGGAAGGCGTCATGCTGCTGTGGTTTCTCCTGACCGCGGCGGCGCTGCTGTTCGTAGCGGTGGACATCCGCACCACGCCGGAATCCCCGGTGCTCAAGTGGGGCTTCATTCTGCTGACCGCCTATACCGGCGTGGTGGCGCGTTCCTCTATGTGCTCGGCTGTCGCGAGCCGCTGCCTTGCGCGCGCCAAGGATGCCGGCGACCCAGTCGTGATTGCCGCCCGCCGCCGGATCATCGCCGCCGATCACCTGGGTGGCGTAAGCACGGCAACCCGGCCGACCTGCGGCTCGTGCTGGCGTTTGCCGAGTCAAGGGGATTATGGCCCGGGGCTGTTCCGTCAATCAGCGACAGGAGGCTCGTAACGAGGGGTTCTGTGCTTGGTTGACACGGCCTTGATCGCTCGTCACCGCCACATGCGTGACGGTCAGCTTCCACTAGCTGCGGACAACCCGTCATGCGCTCTTGCGCTCCTATGTGCCAGGAAGAGACCTTCCGCGCCTTTTCGCGAGCGTGTATTGTGATCGCGCCTCGGCGCGGGCCGCATCCCGATGGCCCCGCGCTCGATCGATTAGTCGCACAAGGCCGACGAGTACGTTGCCGTCGCGCAGCTCGAAGCCTTTAGCGCCTTCCTCGGCCAGCTCACCGCGTATTCGTGCGCGTAACTTGCTTGGAGTGCGTTTTCAAAAGCTTTCTCGATGGGGCTGATCGGGCGTCGAAGCAATAGTGCTCATGTTGATCGAACCTAACGGCATTCGAGCTGCGATCGGAGCAGACCATGGCATTTGAAAACCTTCTTCGTCCCGGCAAGATCAACGGCATGGAGATGCGAAACCGGTTCATCGCCGGGCCCATGGAAAAGGCGATGGCAAACCTGGATGGCACCTTAAACGAGCGTTACATCCATTACAGCCGGGAGCGGGCGAAGGGCGGTGCAGCGCTGATTCAGCTCGAGTCGATCTATGTGAGACCCGAAGGGCGTGGGAACCCGTTCCAAGTCGGTTGCCACGACGACGCCGTCATTCCGGGGCTACGCAAGATCGCCGACGCTATCCACGAGCACGGGGCCAAGCTCACGATGGAACTCAATCACGGCGGACGCCAAGCCTCGATCACGGCCAGTCAGCGCCAGCCGATCGCGCCCTCCGTCGTGCCCTGCACGTTCATCGATCCGGGCTCCGTGCCGCGCGAGATGACTCATGAGGACATTGAGATCGTCATCGAAGCCTTTGTTAAGGCGGCGCACCGCTGTCTCGAGGCCGGGGTGGACATGATTCACATCCACGGCGCGCACGGCTACCTCATCGGCCAGTTCCTGTCCCCGCACTCCAATCGAAGGACGGACGAGTACGGCGGCTCGCTGAAGAATCGTGCGCGGTTCGCGCTCGAGATCTTGGCCGCCCTTCGCGCGGTGGTCGGCAAGGATTACCCGATCGGGTACCGCATTTCGGCAGTCGAGTTCGTGGAAGGCGGATTAGAGATCGAGGAGAGCGCGGCGTTCTGTAACATGCTGGCCGACGCCGGCATCGACCTGATCGACGTCACCGGTGCCATTTATGAGTCGGCGGCCAAGATGTTTCAGGGTCCCGAGTTCCCCAAGGGAGGATTCGTGCCGTATGCAGCCGCAATCCGAAAGGTTGTCGGCGACCGCGTCCCGGTAAGTGTCGCGCAACGGCTCAATGATCCGCAATTCGCCAGTGCAGTCATGGAGAAAGAAGGCTTCGAGTACATTACGCTGACCCGCGCCTTCCACGCCGATCCGCATTACGTGCGCAAGCTGATCGAGGCGCGACCTCAGGAAATTCTCCCCTGTATCGGCTGCAACACGTGCCTCGAGAGGACCGTGGCCCGCGTGCCGAACGGATGTGCGGCCAACCCGCAGACCACATTTGAGACCTCCCGGTCTATCAAGACCGTCTCCTCACCTCTTCGCGTCCTGGTGGTCGGAGGCGGGATTGCGGGCATGCATGCGGCCCGCATGCTGAAAAGACAAGGTCAGAATGTTACGATCCAAGAGGCTTCAGAGACTCTCGGCGGTCAGATCCGCTACAGCCGCCGAGTCCAGCCCGACCATGGCGCCCTTGCCGACTGGTTGAGCCTTCAGTTGCATAAATTGAACGTGCCCGTCGTCATGGGTTCTTCGGTCAGCGTCGAGGACGTCAAAGCCATGGACCCCGACGTTGTGGTCGTCGCCACGGGAGCGCGTGGCGGCACTCTCCGGGCTGACAACGAAGATTGTAGCGTGCCCGTGTTCAATATTTTTTCTGCCATGGACCGCCCTGCAGGCGAATGGATCGGCGAAGTCGCCATGCTGGGCGGTGACCACGCAAGCTGTCACGCCGCTCAACATCTCGCCCGGCAGGGGGTCAAAATTCATATCATCACCTCGGCTGCGGCCTTGGCCGATGATAAAGCGCCTATCACGGCGCTCTTCCTCGCCAACCAACTCGCGGAGAACGACCGGATCGTGGTTCACCCGGAGACCACGGCCGAGTTGTTGACCGGCAAGCGCGTGAAAATACAGAGTAGGGGCAGCGTGAGCGAGTTGTCTGTCGATGCGGTCGTGATCGGCGGCCGCGTCTCACAGTTTGGGCTCGCGGAGGACCTTCAACGAGCAGGCGTGAGGGCGATGGTCTACAAAATTGGCGACGCGGCGTCGCCGCGCAACGTGTTCTCGGCCAGCCACGAGGCTGCGGAAGTGTCGGAGAAAATTCGGCTCGCCACGGGGGCATCTAGCATGAACTAGGCGACCTCACAGAAGCCTTGGCGACAGAGTGGACGAAGAACGGCGTACGCGCAGCGCTGGCACCGGGTTATGTCGCGAGGGAGCGGCGAGCGGGGAAGGGCGCCATGCTGGAAGGCGTCATGCTGCTGTGGTTTCTGCTGACCGCGGCGGCGCTGCTGTTCGTGGCGGTGGACATCCGCACCACGCCGGAATCCCCGGTGCTCAAATGGGGCTTCATCCTGCTGACCGCCTATACCGGCGTGGTGGGCGCGTTCCTCTACGTGCTCGGCTGTCGCGAGCCGCTGCCTGGACTGCACGAGCAATATGTCGCTGCCCGCTGGCGCCAGACCTTGGGATCAACCATGCACTGCGTGGCCGGCGACGGCGTCGGCATTATCGCGGGTGCGGTACTCTCCGCGCTCTTCGGGTTCGCGGGCCTGCTCGAGGTGACGATTGAATACGCGCTCGGCTTTGCCTTCGGCTGGACCATCTTCCAGGCGCTGTTCATGCGCGACATGGCCGGCGGCTCCTACCGGCGCGCGCTCGCGAGCACGTTCATCTCGGAGCTGTTGTCGATGAATCTCTTGATGGCGGGTATGGTCCCCACGGTGATGACGCTGCGCGCGTACATTCCGGCGGCGGCAGATCCCGCGACCCCGAGCTTCTGGTTCGTGATGTCGATGGGTTTGCTGGTCGGATTCATCATCGCCTATCCGATGAATTGGTGGCTCGTCGCCAATCACCTCAAGCACGGCATGATGACCGTGCGTCCGACGACCGCCGCTGCTGTCGTGCATGCGCCTGCCCACGCTGCCGCCGCCGCCGCCGGGCATTCGCACTCGCATGCCGCGGGCATGGTCATGGCAAGCGGACATGCCACGCAGCCGCCTCTGCCGCTGATGACCCTGTTGTCGTTCGTGGCGCTGGCAGCAGGGATTGCGATCGCACTGCTGGCGCGGCCGTGAGTCGCAGTACCGCGAGCAACAGGAATTGTAGTCTCGCGTGGAATTGTCCGGGGTGTTGGCGACGGCCGGAAAGGAAGGTTGTCATGCTCTCTCGCCGCGGCTTTCTGCTGGGCGCCGCAGCCGCGGCGCCGATGCTGCCGAGCCTTGCGCGGGCACAGCGTGCGGCGCAGGAGCAGCTCCTGATGGCGGCGCCGCTGATCATCCGCGATGCCCGGGACCGTCCGGGCGAACAGGAGGTGATCGTGATGCTGGCCGACTTCAGCTTCACGCCGCCGGAAGAGATCTATCGGGCGCTCCGGAACGAGCGCGACATGGCATCGATGAAGGCGCCCGCCTCGGTTGCCATGCCGAGCATGCCGAAGATGCAACCTGCCGGCGGCGCGATGCCGGCCGGGATGACGATGGGCGGTGCAAGCCCGGGCAAGCCCGACTTGAACGACGTCAAGTACGACGCCTTGCTCGCCAACGACCGCACGCTCGCCGACCCCGAGGTGGTGAAAGTGGAGCCCGGCTCCCAGGTGCTGCTGCGCCTCATCAACAGCTCCGCGATGAGTGCATTCCACATCGATCTCGGCCAGCTCGACGGCGCGCTGGTCGCGGTCGATGGCTTCCGCGTCGCGCCGGTGGTCGGCCGGCGTTTTCCCCTCGCGGTGGCGCAGCGGCTCGATGTCCGGCTGACGATTCCGCGCGCTCCGGCGGCGTATCCCGTGCTCGGCGTGCTCGAAGGAGAACGCATGCAGACCGGCATCGTGCTGCAGGCCGGCAATGCACCGATCAAGCGCGTTCCCGACTCCGCGGCGGCGGCTTCGCCCCCGCTCACGCTCGATCTTGAGCGCCGTCTGCGCGCCGTCGCGCCGCTCAAGCCGCGCAAGGCGGACCGCACGCACACCATAAATTTGACCGGCGAAATGCAGGGCTATCTCTGGTCGATCAACGGCGTCCCCTGGACCAAGGACGTGCCGCCGCTGCCGCTCGCCCGCGGCGAGCGCGTCGAGCTCCTCTTCATCAATCGGACGATGATGCCGCATCCCATGCACCTGCACGGCCACGAGTTCCAAGTGGTGGAGGTCGACGGCAAGCGCTTTGCCGGCGCGGTGCGCGATACCGTGCTGGTACCGCCCGGCCGGCGCGTCGTGGTCGCCTTCGATGCCAACAATCCCGGCCTGTGGGCGATGCACTGCCATCTGCTCTACCATCTCCACGCCGGGATGTTTGCGACCTTGCGTTACGTGTGAGCGGTTGCGCGCACGTGCCGGGCGCGTGCAGGGCACTTGATCGCCAATCTGAACTGGCGCGAGCGCGCCCCGTTGAGGGCTCGCTCGATGAGATAAGATAGGCAGTGTTGCGCTCGCCGAGCGTCATCGGCGAGCGCGATGCCTGCTCGAGGCGGCTTGATGATCTGACCGCGCTTTGTTGACGTCCGAGCCGTAGTGCTCGGCCAACGTCGACTTCCTTTACTGACCGCGGCGCTCGCACCTGGGGCAGGCGAGCAGCCGGCCGTCACCATTCCGCCACATGGGCGATATTGAACTGGTCCTGAAGCTCATGTTGATTCGCCGATGACACGCGCACTCTTCGCGGCTGCGACCTGTTGCTGTGCGCTTTCGAGCGTGTCCGCTCTGGCCCAGAGCTGTGATCGGCGTTATCCGGGCTCCTGCCGGCTCGAGGTCTCCACCACGATCGTCAAGACCAAGGGCGATAGTAAAGCCATTCCGGCGCGCTCGCCGCAACGCATGAAACGCGCGCGCAAGCCCCTTGCTGTGGGCATCCGGGTGACGGGGATCGCGTCGGTGCCATTGCCAGCGCCATCCCCTCGTCGCATCGCAGCCTTTTCTACGTTTGCGCGTGTGCCATTGCCGACGCCGTCCCCTCGGCGCTTGGCAGCCTTTACAAAGCCCACAACCATTGTGGATGAGGCATTCAATATCCTGACTTTGAACGACTCGAACGATGCTGTTCTGGAGGCGGCTTTGAGCAACCGGCGGACTCGATTTCTCGACTCGATATCGCGGTGAGCCAAAAGCCGGAGCTTGACGCCAGGCGGGGCGGCGGGGAAGCGAACGACAGCGTGATACGTGGCGCGGCTTCGGTCCGATCGGCGATCGAGTCTCAACTCGCGTGCGCGGGCTTCGTCTAGCGCCCGCTCGATGAGATACCCAGCTGACCCAAAACGGTTCTAGCGTGGAATTCCGGCGCTCGGGCGGCACGCTGCCGCGCGGCACATCCGGTGACGTTGCTGCAACGGCTCGCTGATCATCCCGGCGCATAGCTACCCGTTCGGCGGGCTCGGGTTTCGCTTGCGTACGGCCCTATGGACCGGCTCTGGGCGGGCATGGCGGGGCGGCCCCAGGCCAGCGCGGGGCACCGCCGGCCACGTTCCAGCGATAAAAAAAGCCTGCTCGGTGTTGGCCGAGCAGGCAGGTCATTTCGGTTACGCTTCCAATCAAGACAGAGATGCGAAAGCAAAGCAATATAACGGAAGATATAGTCGAGTTCCCGTCAAGCTCACGACGGGCCTCTATGCTCCGTCATGAAGGTCGCTCAGAAACTATTGTCGTGGCGAAGGGCCGACTCCGGGCCGCTGCTCCTTGCCGGCCTCGCTGGGCGGATCCTTCTTGGTCGGATCAGACGCCGGGGTCGACCCGCCCGGAGCGTCCGATGGGTCGAGCCCGGCAGCCGCGGCTCTTCTCTGTGCGGCGCTAGGCCCAGCATAGGCCGGGCGACCAATTCCCCTCAACGTCCCCTTGCCTCATTCCGCCGGCGGATGGGCGGATGCGGTGCACGTCGTTAGAATGGGTTTCCTTATCTTTCTAAACTGTTCTTGCGGCGGACTGCGAGGGCTTTCTCGTGTTCGCACATCACTATTTGGTACCGCCTGTTGTGAAGACGTTCGAAGGTTTGTCGGTCCGCCGCAGAAACACTGGGCGATTGGCTTTGTATGAGTTTACGCAGCTCCAACAAGCGTCGTCCTTCACTATCACTCATGGTACCGCAAGCGGCTGCTATCCATTCATCATACCAAGGAGAGCCGAACATGGTGTCAACTTCTTCGAGCTTCAACCACCGAACATCGGCAGACGGCGTCTGCAGCATCGCCTCGACAATCGCGGTGGGAACCTCCATTTCGCGGAGGTAACGCACTGTTTCGTCCAAAAGGATACCATACAATCGCGATGCCGCGCTCGGAGGTGCAGCCCAGAAGTCCTTCGATGTGCTACGAGGTCTATGCAGGCCCAGTTCTGATCCAAGTCTTCCTACTCCGGCCGCCCATACGAGAAAGCAGGCGCTCACGCACGCGCAGTCGTCCTGCGGGCAAAGGTTGTTGTCTTGGTTTGGAGCGGTCATGAGCAGTTGGTTTCTCACACGCCTAGGAGCCTCTGTTTGCAGAAGGTTGGCTCTAACGAGGCGGCCGATCTTGATCCCCTCCCTCAAGGAGCCACCGGGCGAGTTGAGAAGGATGATGAATATTTCCGGATTGTCCTTAATCCAGCTCTGGAAAGTAGCGGCGTCTCCCTCGACAATCTCACCTCTGATAAAGAGGACGACGCATTCGCGCGGCTCGAATTTTGTCCATGAGGTACAGACAAATTCGGCAGCTTCCGAGCGTGACGCGAACTGGTATTGCGCCGACGCACCGATCAAGAAACCAATGACTAATGCCACTAAGCGCATCGGATCTTCCTCCCGAAAACGCTAGGTCACGCGTAGCGTCCGCCGCTGGCTTGGCAACTCGTAGTCTGGTCTTGCTGGCGTTGGCGCCTCGTCGCCCATTGCCTCGGGATGGTCGTCGGCGAGCGCTGGGATGTAGGCGAGCGAAACCGGTTTACCGAATGCCCAATAGGTCGTGCGCCTGATGCCTCTCCCCGACATGGACACGGAACGTGCCGCGATGGATCGTCGGCGACGTCGGCGCTGACCCATTTTCTCGGATTGATCGGCTGAACTTGCTTGCTCCGTCGCCGGAGCAACGGACTGCCGGTTCTCGTTGGCGCCGAGATCTTCGAGTTGTTGATCGGCTCGGTCTATGGGCGCAGGAAGGCGGTCTTCATGGGTCGAACGAGTTTCCATGTGGAGACGTTCGACTTAATGCCCACCGGAAGTAAATCTATCCGACGATATACGGAGGTCCGCGCTCCACATCAAAATACCTTTGATGCACATCAAAATACCTTGTGATGCGAGCTGATCCACTGCCAACTGCGTGCCATAGATCGTTCGGCATATGGACGAAGCTTCGACGGACTCTCACATTGTAGCGAGGGGCAATGCTTCCGAGGCTCGAATCACCAACTTGCGGTTGATGCATGAACGAACGGATCATGTTGGGGTCGGCAATGTCGGCACCGGGACCGGACTTGCGAGCTTGCGCTGGCTTATCGCGCAGCTGCTCAGTGAGCCGCACCTCGGGCCAAGAGCGAACAGATGAGGTCCCACACGTGCAGGACCGGGGCAGGGGGCAGAATTGCGAGCACGGAGCACCACCGGCTGCAGGCCGATACCGGCTCAACGCACGATCCGGACGCTGACCTTTCTGCCACCTCTTTGCGGCTGTTAGCGGCCAGACATGTGGCGCTGGCCGATGAAGCTGCAAAGACTGACAGCGCTAAGGACTGATCGGTGATGGACGTTGAGGACTTGCCTGACTATGCGAAGGTTATGACGCTCGACGAGCTAGCCGCTGTCCTCGTGCGCAGGCGACATGAGATTCAAAGAAAGTTGATCGAGCTTGGCCTGTCCACAGTTCGAGGCGCGCGCACACCGACGTGAAGATTTCGATCCGTTGGCTTGTGTGATCTGATCGGCAACGCTGAGGCGCGCGAACATCTCGGTCGATCGGCCCAAGTCGCGTCGCCAACCGGGCGCAGATGCCGGAGGATCGGGAGCCGAGCTGCCGGAACGATCTCTTCAGGGGATGCGCGCGCTGGTGATGGCCTGCCGACCAATGCAGCAACACAGGGGAGTACACCCCGGCATCCAAAGTATTATGAAGACAGCCGAGCATGCCGGGGCCGCGCGACCGCCCGCCATCTGGATATTCTCAATTGCGAATACTGCGTTTTTATTGATAACCAATGCGATAGACGCGTTCTTTTTGCTGGGCCCGCGCGGCAACTGGCCAAACTACAGCTAGCCCACCGAGGACTGATACGAAATCGCGCCGCCGCATTGCGCCTCCGAAGGGTCGGGCAAGCCACGCGCTCAACCTAGCACGCTCCGGAGGCGTTCGGGGACTAATCGGTTTGATGTCCGAGTTGGGTCTTGTGTCACGAGCATCGCCGATCCAAACGGTGGTGCGCAACTGTACGAGAGATGAAGGAGGGCCCTTCGAGGTCGGCAATCAGGTGTTGATCTCAAGCCACCGCAAGCTGCTGTCGTCAAAAGCGATGGTGGTGAACGTTGCGGAAAAGTCGGGACATGATCCCGGCAGGCGAGGTTGAGAGAGGCGAGCGCAAGCGAACCGCCGATGAAGTGTCGAAAGCGGATTAGGCGATGTCAAAACCGGGGGGTGACCCTTCCTCCGGGATCAGCTCGGGAGAACCCTGAAGCCTGCCTGAGCGGCATCCGGCATATAGGCGGCGCGAAGCTCAACCAGGCTCTTGTATGGAACGTGAGAACCTAGACGGCGATGGCAAGGGAAAAGGCACAAGCGGCTCAAACCGCGAGGCCGAAAGTACCGATGCGCCAGATAGGGACGGACTGCTTCGTAGTAGCGATGAAGCGGGGCAATGCCCGTGGAGCGAAGGGAGCGGGTCATCGCCATTTGGCTCGGGTCAACCGGCAACGGGAGGAACCCGATGTTCAATGGAAGGCGGCAGCCTTCGCGCGGTGGCACGAGCCGGATGACGCGAGAGTGTCAAGTCCGGTTCTGTGAGAGGCTCGGGGTGAAGACTCCCCGGGCCTACTCGGCAAAACCAACAAGTCTCAGGATGAGCAAATCCCATCCGGTTTACCCCCAGCAGCAGACATCACGAGGTTTCGATGGCCCGGCTCCCAGGCATTGTGGAGGCCGGCGCCTTCTCGCTATTGAGAGAGCGCACTTGGTAGGCGCTTGCGGCGGCAGATTTAGCGAATTTGGCGTTCAATTAATTCGCTCAGTCATGGTCATCATACCGCGTCTTTCGCGGCCTTCACCGGGCGTGCCCGAATAATTTTCCGAGCCGGTCTCGCCTTGAACACTGTCGGCTCCTTTGTGAATGGATTGATGCCAGGACGTGCTTTGGTCGCAGGCTTCTTGATGACGACGAATTTTGCGAAGCCGGGAAGTAAGAAAACACCCGTCTTCTTGAGCTCCTTATAAGCCACGGTAGCCAACCCCTCGATCACACTCTTCACGTCCTTCTTCGTCAGATCCGAGTGTTGGTCAGCGACTTTCTGGATCAACTCTGACTTCGTCATCGTCTTCGGCATGTTGTTCCTCCCGATTCGATCGCACTATTCGGAACTCGAACCGAGAAATCTAGGGTAATCCGCGATCTGCACAGTTTTGTTTCGATACATGTCGCGTCTTGGTGGTCATGGCTGCTTTCGCCCGGAAACCGGAAATTGAGCGACGCGGTCGACACGTCCGAAAAGTGCCAAAAACGCGAAAAACTCATGTCGAGCATTTCTGGTCCGCTCTTGTCCCGAAAGTGGCCGTTAGAGCGTCGATTGGTCGCGTTCGGGCCAACAACGGAAGTCACCGGCACGGCGCCGCTGGCGATGCGCGCGCGCCAGCCACCGGCCCCGTTAGCGACTTGTCCGTGGCGAGCGAGGTCGCGGCGTGGGCCAAGGCGCGCGGGCTCAAGGCCCAAGCGAAATCTCCGTCCAGGAAGCAGGCGACCGGCAAGATGCAACACCGCCCACTGGGGCGCGCATCTATTATTGATGCCCGTCGTGAAAGAGCCGCGCGATCAATCATGCCTCGGGCGTGAACGCGTAACCGTTGCCATCCCCGGCGAGTGAACCGACGTTGGGTAGCAGCCAGTGACTTCCGGTGACCAGGAGCCTGTCGGCGATCGCGCGATCGAAAATCCGCTTGCGCGTTTCGACCGCCATCACCGGGTCTTGATCGAGCGCAACCTGCCAATCCGGATTTCGCACGAATAGCGCCGGCAGCAGGCTCACGTCGGCGGTCACCAGCAACGCCTTGCCGCCTGAGGTCAGGAGATGGGCGACCTGCCCGGGGCTGTGACCGGGCGCAGGGATCGCGCGCACGCCCGGCACGAGCTCGCTTTCGCCATCGACCGGTCGGACATTCTTCCACGTCGCGAGCGTCGCGCGAATAAGCTGTGAAAGGCCCTTGCGGGTGGGCCCGAGATCCATGGCGTCGACTTCCGGCCGTGCCCACCATTTGAGCTCCGAGGCAGGAACGATGATCTCGGCGTCCGGGAAAATCTGCGCGTGGGTCACCTTGTCCATCAAGCCGTAGATGTGGTCGCCGTGCAGATGCGAGACGAGGACGGTGGTGACCGCCTTGGGGTTGAGCCCTGCCGCCGCCATGCTCTGGGCGAGCCAGCCGGCATCCGGGCCATAAATCGGAAACCCGCCCGTGCCGGAGTTGAACAGCACCAGGCGATCGCCGATCTTCGCCGCCATGAGGGTGAATGGAATCGGCACGTAGGCATCGGACAGCCCGGCAGCCCGGAGCGCTGCCTTCGTCGCATCGACATTGGCATTGCGGACGAAGTTGTCCCGGTGCGGCGCCTCGCGCATGCCGTCGAGCAACGAGAACACCTCGATGTCTCCGATCTTGTGCTTGCGGAAAGGTTGGCCGGCAAACGTTTGCGCGCGCGCCGCACCCACAAAGGCGACGGGTTTCTCGAGCCCGAACGCCGCGTAGGCGCCAGCTGCACCGAGCACGAGGTCGCGGCGCGAGATCTCAAACATGGCTTGATCTTCCCCCCGTTCTGGCGCACATCGCCGAAAATGCGGGGGTGGCGATTATCCCCTGCCTTCGATCGAGCGTATCAGTGAAGTTGTTGCCAAGGAAGTTCGGCTTCGGGTCAACAGCGACGGATTGGTCCCAATTGTAACAGTTCCGCTCATCCCCCCAATAGCCGACATGCATGCGGATATGCGCCGCATTCGTGGCCATGAGGAAACTAGGCGAGGTCGAAATCGAATCCAGACTCATCCTGGGCCAGTTGACGAGGTTATGTGTCCCGTCGGCTCGCGCGGGGACTGCCTGGCCCCGGAAAAACTCCTCAAGGCGCGACCAACCAAACTCAAGAAGTGTCAGGGCTTGCGAGTTCCCCTTTGGCCCAAAGCCCTTCATGCCGGACGGGACGATGACGGACTGTCTGGGGTGACATGGACAGGGGCGCGTTGCCTGCTATTCCGTAGCGCCGCCGTCCTGGCGCGGCTGCGCGCGCGCTTCTTCGCCGCTCTCTGGCTGCCCGGCTTGGGCTTGGCGCGGCTGTGCGTGCGCTTCTTCGCTCCTTGCCGGCTGCCCGACTTTGTGATCGCAAACTCCTCGATCTTGTGGCCACCCTTGAGTGCCGCCCGCAGCCATCGCGGTCGCACGCCGCGGCCTGCCCAGGTCTCCGACTTGTTAGCCGGGTTGCGATACTTCGGCGCGACCTTCCGCCCCTTCAAGGAGCTGCTCTTGCGCGTACTCGTAGCACGCTCGGTATTGATGCCGATATATCTGCTGAGCCGCGAGAGCTGATTTTCAAGCGCCCTGCGTTCGGCTTTTGCGCGCGTGCGGATGATGCGGTCGGTGTTATCGCGAAGAGTTATAAGTGCCTCGATAGTCATGTTAGCCAAGCCAGATTTCTTCACGCAAACCTCCCCTGATTCGATCGGCGTCGCACCGCAATCTTCAATTTCACAACGTTCCAGGTTTCAGACCGTCTCGAAAGGCAGCCATGGGCAAGCCTACGTTTTTGCCCCATTGAATGCCACCCGTTCATCATGTCTAGGTAGAGGTGACAGGCGCACTCGGCGTCGTTTAGGACATTTGTGCCCAAATCTGACGCAATCGCCATTGCCAAGGTGGCACCGAAGATTGTGCCGCTTGAGAGCATCACGGGATGAGTCTCTTTGTCGACGGCCATCAGCACTTCTGGACATACGGCACCTATCAAACGTCGTGGATGGAGGTAGCGCCATATGCGGGCGACCCCGCGTTCCAATCCCTTCGGCGTTCCTTTCTGCCAGACGACCTGGCCCCCGAGCTCAAGGCGGCTGGGATCCGCTACGCCCTGACGATTGAAGCGGCGGACGGCTTGCAGGAGAATGCGGCGCTGCTCGCCAATGCGCAGAAGCATGATTGGATTGCGGGCGTCGTTGGCTGGATGCCGATTGCGCATCCGAACGAGCTTGAACGGGTGCTCGATGAGTTAGTCGACCGGCGCGCCTTGGTCGGCGTGCGCCATCTGATCAATGTTGAGCCCGACCCGGACTGGATCATCCGCACGGATGTATTGAGGGGACTCCAGGTTCTAGCGAGCCGCGGCTTGACGTTCGACTATGTGGGCATAACGCCGCGGCACCTGGAACATGTTCCGTTGGTCGCACAGCGCGTCCCGAATTTGCGAATAGTGATTGATCACCTCGGCAAGCCGCCGATCGCTGCTGGCGAATTCGAACCCTGGAGGACACTGCTTGCGCGCGCCGCCCGGATGCCGAATGTCTTCGCCAAGGTGTCGGGCCTTGATGCCGGTGAAGCCGACGAGTGGACCGCAGCAACCATCGCGCCCTATGTCGACTGTGCGCTCGAACTGTTCGGGCCTGAGCGGTTGATGTTCGGCAGTGATTGGCCGGTAGCCAACCTGCGTGGCGGCTACGGCAAAGTATGGCGAGAGACTAACCGCGCGCTTGCCGGCCTATCGCGCAACGAACGCGATCGAATCCTGGCGGCACCGCCATCGCGTTCTATCGCCTGCCAATCAACCCGTGGCCGTGACGTCCAAGCGCCGAATCGAATGTTCCCACCGCAACAGGTCCGATAGGCGACGCCGCGCCAGCCGTGAGTCTGGTTTGGGTCCAAAATCGACACGTCGCAGACTGAGCATATCTCTTCCGGTTTACCCCCACGAGCGGACTTAGGAGCGGACATGCCCGTTTCGTCGCAATGGGCCATAAGCGGCCGTGAGCAATCGCAGCAAAACCTGCGTTATTCGATCACCTCGTCGGCGGTGAACAAAAGTCGCGGTGGGATTTCAAGCCCGAGCGCGGCGGCGGCCTTGAGGTTGATCCCCAGCTCGTATTTGGTCGGCTGCTGAAAGGGCAGATCGCCGGGCTTCTCGCCGCGCAGGATCCGATCGACGTAGGACGCGGCCCCGCGATGCAGCTCGATGCGATCCACGCCGTAGAACGCCAAGCCTCCGTGCGCGATGGCGCGGCGTTCAGAATAAACAGCGGGCAGCCGATGCCTCGTGATCAGCGCAACGGTCTGCTCCATGAGCGAGGCGATCTGACGTCCGGGGCAGCAAAGATGCCGCCATCGGGCTGTGCCGCCACGGCGACGACGGCGCGCTCGATATCGGCAAAACCATGGATCGGGGAAAGGATCGCCTGGACGCCAAGCGGAGGGGCGGCGACCTCGAACGAACGCGCGTAGAGGGTCGCGCCCACATTGTCCGGGTTGTAGAGCATGGCGACGCGCGCGACGTTGGGCGCAAGCTCCTTAAGCGTCTGCAGCATCTTACCGATGACCGAATGCTCTAGTATTGCAAAGCCGGTGACGTTGCCGCCTGGCCGGGCGAGGCTCTTGATCCAGCCCCGCTCGACCGGATCGGCGCCGCCCGCTACGACGATCGGAACCGTGCGCGTCGCCTCCATCAGCACCGGGATGACCCGGCCGCCGACTGCCATTATGGCGTCCGGCGTCAGCTCCGCGAGGTTCGCTGCGGCGGCTCGGATCAGCTCCATGTTGTCGGTGGTCCAGCGCTCGTCAAACTGAACGTTGACGCCCTTTGCCCAGCCTTTTTTTCGCAACTCTTCCCGGAATGCACGCACGCGTGCCTGCACTTCCATTTCTGTGGGAGCATAGGGCATCAAGATCCCGATCCGCCGCATGCGCTCGCCGGTTTGGGCGCGCGCCGCGAGCGGCCACGCCGCCGCACCGCCGATGGTCGTGCTCGTGAAGCTCAGTGGACGGGTCCCCGATGGGCACCCAGGCCAGGATCGTCGTACCGTGGCCCGGGCTGCTCTCGATGTCGATCTTCCCCCAGCAACATCATTCTTTGCCGCATGCCCGCATGCCCGAGGCTGGTCCGGATGCGATGCTGCGCGGGATCGAAGCCAGTGCCATCGTCCTTGACGGTGAGTTGCAGTCCGCCGTCCAGGCGCTGCAGGCGAACCTCCGCCCGGCTCGCTCCGGCATGGCGGGCGATGTTGCGCAGCCCCTCCTGCGCGATGCGAAACAGGCACAATGCCACGTCGCGCGGCAGCGTCTCGGGAAGGTCCTGGACGCTTGTCTCCAGTCGGGTCGAACAGGTTTGCGAAAAGCGCTCGCATTCGGAATTCAACGCTGCGGTCAAGCCGAGATCTTCGAGGATAGAAGGATGGAGCCGATACGACAGCGCATGAACGTCCTCGCTCAATCGGACCAGGCCCTCGCGCATCGCCCGCATCGGGCTGCCTCCGGCAATGCCTGGTAATTTGCGCTCTTCACGCCCGGCATCTATGGCAAGCACGGCCAGGCGCTGCGTTACGTCGTCGTGCAGCTCGCGCGCAAGACGAGCGCGCTCCTCCTCGTGTGCGGTGATCAGCCGCCCGCCCAGCTCGTGCGCCGCGGCTTCCGAGCGGAGGCGGTGCCGATGCTCGTAGAGCAGCCAGGAGATCAACGCGGCCTGGAAAAGAAGCACAGCGGCGGTGGTCAAGATTTGCCAGCGATATTGTTCCCATACCGTCAGAGTACGAAAGTGAATCTCACTTCCCGGCGGCAGACGGCTTTCGCTGATGCCCCAGCGCTGCATTTCTCTCCAATCGAACTTCGGCGTTCCAAATCCGACGGGCAACGTTTTGATGTCGCCCGCCTTCTCGCCGCCAAGGATGCGAACGGCAACTTCGGCTGCCTTTCGGCCCGCTTCGAGCACCGGGACGTGCGGGCCGCCGACGATGTCACGCCCGAAGAATGCATCGGTGTAACTGAAAATGGGTGCATTGGCGACGGCATGAAGGCTTGCCAACGCTGCGCCCTCCTCGTGCGGGAGACCCGCCGCATCGACCACCATCAGCTCCCAGAAGATCGCAGATCGCGGCGGAAGCGCAGCGGCGTGTTTCAGTATGTCCTCGAAGGACAGATCGTTGTACCATGTAAGAGCAATCCGGTTTGTCAGGGGCTTCACCTCGTTGCCGATTTCCTCCTTCCAATACTTTTCAATGGGAGAATTACCGACCACCACTGCTACATTTTTGGTGTCCGGCAAAACCCGGAGGATGTTCTCGAAGGCCGCAAGATAGTTGATCGAGACCGCGACAACGGCGTCACTATCGGTAAGAACGGAATACCGAACGCGACGCTGGTCCACGACTGTCAGAAGCATGGGCGTCGTGGGAAACAGCCGCTGCCGGTGACGCTGAACAAACGCGGCCGCAGGCGCGCCAATGCTCACAATCAGGTCGAGTGGGTGTTTGGCAAAGAGAGTGCGAAGATACTCGGCGAACGCGAGTTCCGGGCTTTCATCGCCAGAACGGGCCGCCACGAGGGATTGTTCGTAGAGGTCCAACCGCCATCGTGATTGCCGACCTAGTTCCGCGCGCAACGCCCTGGCATAGTCGCTCCAAGGCTTAACATCCGGGCCAAAAGAATGAAGCAACATCACCCGCTTAGGCTCGACCGCCAAAGCAGCCGAACAAGCAAACAACGCCATAAAAGAAGAAAAACAATTCCCGCAGTCGGCAGGATACGCCGCATGCGGATCAAGGCGGCCTGACGATTTGAATGTCCGGCCCTCGCAATCGCCGTAACCCGAACGACAACGCACGATGGCCAGCCCATCATGCCAAGTCGCCTTGCGCTCGCAGGCAGCCCCATGCGAGCCCCCGTGGCAAGGAAGTGCAGAGAATACTACCGCCGATCAAAGCCCACCGGAACCCCGAATGTTGGGGGCTGCCGGAAGCCAGCACTACGCGCGGACGGCCTTGCATCCTTGCAATTCAGATGTCCGTCTGCGGGTGTGCGCCGTGCAAAGGCGGCGCTTTCCAGTGGGTGCAAGCCCCACCCGGCAACCGCTCCAGCCGGGAAGCAATCGGAGCAGTCATGGAGGCAACGAAGTGGCTGAAGCCTTCGATTAGCGTGTCACGAATTGGTGACAGCGCGAGTGTGCAGGCCGCAACGCGAGTGAACGCCGAGCAATCCTCGAAAAGGACAATGCGCAGGTCGCCCCGACAACCCTTTCGGGGAAGACTGATACGTCTGGATGAAATGAGCGAAGCGATACGTTCAGACGCTGCGCCGGGGAAGCCGGCGGCGGCATGCACACAAGGAAAGCGCACGAAACACGGGAAGCCCCAAGGCGTGGTCAGCGATGACCAACCGGAAGCCCGTGAGGGACAGGCTGGGCGCCCTGGGGTGGCGGAGAGGTTCGTAGTACCGCGGAAGCCGGGTAACGCCGGTGGAGGGAAGGGACCTCAGTTCAAGACAGACGCAATACGTGGTGAAGGACCTGGAGATTGGGAAACCTATCAACTCCAATAAATGTTCAGAAGCCGCAGATGGCGTTGCACGTGAAAGCGTGACGTCTTGTCCGAGAGCCGGATGCGGGAAATCTGCCTGTCCGGTTCGATCTCAGCGGGATGTGGAAACGGAGCCATGGTGGAACCACTAAGGCACCGCCAGACGAAAAGGGCGGCGCGGAACAGATATGTTCTACCTACAGCCACCGCGCCACATTCCTACTTTACCAAAATCAACAAGTCGCAGACTCACCAGATCCATCCGGTTTACTGTATGAGCTGACGTAGAGCGGACCTCCCCATTACGTCGCCATGGGCCACAAGCGGCTGTGAAAAGATGCAGCAAGCTGAATTGCTGCTATGATCTGGTCCAGGCGATTGCACACGAAATGCGCAGCGTCGCGGCCCAAGCTTAACGTTTCTTTAGAATGCGCGACTGTGATCTGGATCAGAGCAGTCGTGCGGCATCCGGGTCGCGGATTGGAGCCGGAAGAACGGTCTCGACATCCGGGCCGCAATCAAGCAGGTTGCAATCGCAGCCGACGCTACTCCAAGGGAGAGACGCGAATGAAACCGAAACACTTCGTTCTTGGCGCAACCGCGCTGGCCCTCGCCGGTATTCCGGTCCTGGCCGGCACCGCAGTCGCGCAGGACACGATCTACGTGCCGTTGCTGACCTACCGAACCGGACCGTTCGCCGGGTCCGGCATCCCGATTGCCAACGGGATGAGCGACTACCTCACCATGCTCAACGAGCGCGACGGGGGGATCGGCGGCGTCAAGATCGACATCGAGGAATGCGAGACCGGCTACGACACTAAGAAGGGCGTCGAGTGCTACGAGCAGGTCAAGGCCAAGAATCCGGTGGTGGTCAACCCGTACTCGACCGGCATCACGCTGCAGCTGATCCCGAAGGCTGCGGTCGACAAATATTCCGGTGCTGTCGATGGCTTACGGCCTTTCGGCCTCCGCCTACGGGCAGAACTTCCCGTGGATCTTCAACCTGCCGGCGACCTACGGGGACTGGCGGGTCTCTCCCGATCATCATCAAGTACATCGCCGAGAAGGAAGGCGGGCTCGACAAGCGCTCAAGGGCAAGACCATCGGCTACATCTTCT
>CAWBFP010000025.1:0-117720 GCA_963788095.1 uncultured Alphaproteobacteria bacterium
CCAGCGCCCGCTGCGTGGACACCGCGTCCTCCTTTTGATTTCAACACTTTCGTGGCCGTGGAGTTTCTCTCAAATTATTGGGCAGGACGATTTTTGAACTGATCAATTGTCGTCACGGCTAGCACCTCCGATTTCGCGCCTGCGGACGCCGCCAATGCGACCGTCACAGTATGCGTGGTGCGGCTAGCATTTGGCGTGTAGCTCAAAACATCCACTATCGTGGGCGCAAACCTGCCATCCGAACCGGCCAGATTTCCAAAAATTGTTAACTCCACAAAGTCCCTGATAAGCCTCTGCATTCCAGTACGGTCGTAGTCCGCGCCAGTGCTAAATTCATCACAATATCTCTCACCATATCTGTTTGGTCGGCCTAGTCCTGCGAGCAGGCCACCGAATGTATCGGTGATCGTGAAATGCGGATTAGAATTCGAAGGCGTACGCTATGCCAATACTGTAGAGTAATGTCACGAGCTTCCGCACTTCGGTGTAAGCCGGTCCTTTAAAGACGCTGGAGTTAAAAATGCTAATCAATTCTGGATCTTTTTGGTACTGCAGCAAGAGTTTTTGAGAAACCGGATCGCCCCGCTCGCCCATCGCACTAAGCCACTCAATCAAAATTCCTCTGATAGAATGGCGGGTTTCGCAGCGCATTTGTCGCACCAAATGAGACGCAGGCACGCGGTCGGCGCGAATGTCCCAGTTACTCAGTGCGTCGTTAACAGTAGATATGTTAGTACCTCTCGTCTCATCGCCCTGCACTGCGCTGACTATGCCGATGACCTTGCCCTGAAACATGATGGGGCCGCCGCTGTTTCCCGGTTTGACCGTAGTCTGGAACAACAGTGTCGGCCCGTCGTTGCGCGCGCGATACGTCAGTTGGGTCATGAAGGGATCGTTCTCGGGTCGTCCTGAACTCAATGCCCCAAGCCATCAAAGGCGGTAACGGTAGCGGGCGTTGAGCTGCTTCGTTGCAAGTGAAAAGGCGACTTACTTCGGTTCTTTCAGCTTGGCGAGAACTTCATCCATGTTGAAAGTAGCCGCCTTCTGCCGCGGCGGAAAATCCCTGAACGTGGCTAGGAATTCGCCGACGTACTCCTGCGCGGGCACCAACAGGAAGACGTGATCGATGAGCCAGTCGTAATACGTGTTCGAAGTGATGTCCGCCCGCTCGTAAGGATCGGTCCGAAGATTGAATATCTTCGGGACCCTCAAGTTGGTGAAGGGATTGGCCCAGATCAGCAACTGCCCCGGAGCACGCTGCTCCAAAAATACGAACTTCCAATTGTCGTAACGCAGGCAGGTCAATTGCTGATCGTCGTTGATGTAGAAAAAGGACTCTCGTGGGCTCTTTGCGGCTTGCCCCGTCAGGTATGGGACAAGGTTGTAGCCATCGAGATGAACCTTGTAGGTCATGTCGCCGACTTTGTGTCCGGTGAGCAATTTGTCCGTCACCTGCGGGTCGCCGGCAATTGCCAGTATCGTTGGTAGCATGTCGAGGTGGGCGACCATCTCGTTGGACACCGGCCCCGCTCTAATCCTGCCCGGCCAACGGAAAATGGCCGGCACTCGATAAGCTCCTTCCCAATTCGAATTTTTTTCGCTGCGGAACGGTGTCATTCCGGCATCTGGCCAACTGTTCATGTGCGGACCGTTGTCGGTCCCGTACATGACGAAGGTGTTGTCAGCGATGCCGAGGTCATCCAACGCCTTGAGCACCGCGCCGACATTTTTGTCGTGATCGATCATCGTATCGTGATACGGGCTCTGGAAACGTCCCGACTGGCCGATGCTCTGGGGCTTGGTATGAGTGCGGAAGTGCATGTGGGTGAAGTTCACCCAGATGAAGAACGGCTTTCCGGCATCCTTCTGGCGCTTGATGAAGTCGACGGCCCGGTCCTGGATGTCGTCGTCGACCGTTAGCATGCGCTGCCTGGTCAGAGGGCCGGTGTCCTTGCATATCTGCTTGCCCATCTTTCCGAAGCGTGGATCGACCGTTGGGTCGTCCTGTCCGAGGCCTTGCAGTCCATGACGCCGCGCGGCCCATACTTCGCCCGAAATGCTGGGTCCTTGGGATAGTCCGGCAGTTCGGGTTCTTCCTCGGCGTTCAGGTGATAGAGATTGCCGTAGAACTCGTCGAAGCCATGGACAGTCGGCAGGTACTCGTTGCGGTCGCCAAGGTGGTTCTTGCCGAACTGGCCGGTGGCATAGCCGAGCGGCTTGAGCAATTCGGCAATTGTCGGGTCCTCCTTTTGCAGCCCCAGCGGCGCCCCGGGCAGGCCGACCTTGGTCATGCCGGTCCGTAAACCAGACTGGCCGGTGATGAAGGACGCACGACCAGCACCTTCTTCATGTCTTCTGGGTCGTTCGGATCGACCAGGATGCGGACGCCTAACTGGACATAGCGGGTGCCGATCTTCTCCCTGGTGAAGGTATAGTGACCGACACCGTAATGGACCTCAGGGGTGTACTGATCCCCATCGATCACCTGCAACGACATGAAACGCTGACCCGCATTGGGCAGCGCGATCGTTACTGGGGCCGGCATCAAGGTCAAAGATCGAAAACGAATACAGAGTGTCGTGGTTGGGACGCACGATGGGCGCGTCGACCGGGTATAGTTCGCGGTGGTGCACGTACTTGCCGAAGCCGCCGTCTTTGACGATTGGACCCATGACCAGGTCCAACTCGGCCCGCCTGAAGTAGTCGACGGTGACAGGGACGGCGCTGCCGGCCGGCGCTTGCGGGGCGGGCTGCGCCTGTGCAAGTGCGGCGTTGTTGACCGTCGCGAGCAGCAAGCCGGCGCAGATTTGAACGCGAAGATTTTTCATGGCTTCGCTCTCCCTTGTTCACTGAGCGGCGATCCGCTCGATGTCCGGCAGCTTCCAGGTCTTGTCGAACAGTGGCTTTTCGGGGCCGTAGAAGCGGCCAACCTCACATTCCCCTTCTGCTACGAAGACAAATCTGTCGATCGAAAGCGGATCGTCGGGAGCCCAGGGAGATTGATTTGTGTTAACAGGATACGTCTTGCACCCGGGGCGGCAAGTGACGGCGCCGGAAATGGTGGGTAGCCTTCGAGAGCTGAGCGGAAGGTCCGGTTGGGGTCAACAGCGACGGATTGATCCCACTTGTAACAGTTCCGCTCATCCCCCCAATAGCCGACATGTAAGCGGACATGCTCTGGCTTCGCCTTCGGCCACTTCCGGACGTGCGGGCGCCGATGGACCTGCGTTTACCCAGAGGTAACCTAGGTCATCTTCGCTTAGAAAGGAACGTGTCATGAAGCTGCACGCCAATGCTCAAACATGCCCGCACTGCCGCTCTCTTATCGTTTCCAGGGTCATGGATGGCCAGAGGGCCGCATCGGTGGCGCGGGATTTCCGAGTCGGCACCAAGACTGTCCTCAAGTGGATCGCGCGGTTTCGTGCCGAGGGTCCGGGCGGCCTTGACGATCGAAGTTCTCGGCCGCATCGCATTGCGCGTCGCTATTTGCAACCCGGCAAACCCCTGAACGATGCTGTTTTCGCGCTGCTGCACACGCCACCTCGTGATAGCGGCTTCAACCGAACGACTTGGCGATTATCCGATCTCCACTCTGCTCTGAAGGCGCAGGGGGGTGCTAACAACGCGAAACAATCTGAGCAAGGTGATCAAGGAGGCGGGATATCAATGGAAGAAGGCACGCATTACGTTGACCAGTTCTGATCCTATTTATCGCGAGAAGGTGGACGCAATAAAAAAGGTGCTTTCAGAGCTCAAGGAAGACGAGGCATTCTTCTCAATCGACGAATTCGGGCCTTTTGCCGTAAAGATGCGTGGGGGCAAAGCTCTTCAGCCGCCCGGCAAGGTTTGCCATGTACCCCAATGGCAAAAGTCAAAGGGCTCACTCATCGTGACAGCTGCGCTTGAACTGTCGCGCAACCAAGTCATCCACTTCTACTCCGATCAAAAGAATAGCACGGAGACATGCAAACTGATCGACCAATTGAGGCGTCAGTATAAGGGCTATCGTCGCATTTACCTTTCCTGGGATGCCGCGCCCTGGCACTCGTCCGAACAGCTTCTCGACCACGTCGAATTCCTCAACGGTTGGGCCGCGCATGACGGAGCGCCACTCATTGAGATATTGCCATTGCCTGCACAAGCGCAATTTCTCAACGTGATCGAAGTCAGTATTCAGTGGAATGGCTCGAGCAGTCATCCACAATAGCGACTACGCCACCGTGCGCGACGCCCAGGCCGCAATCACGCGCTACCTGGAAGATCGAAATTGCTCGTTCGCCATTGCCCCTCGACGGGCCGGACGATCGATTTGGGGACAGGAGCGCATGCCTGCCGCATTCGCGGTGAGGAACAACTGCAAGGATGTCCGATATCGCTGAAGGCAAGACGGATGTTTGATGTAGCTGGCCGACAAGCTTGAGGTAGACTGATAGGGCCCGATGACCGCTAGGGGTCAAAACCCGACCACCTCTTTTGGGGCTCTATGTCCGCATCCGCCAGGTGCGGACATGATCCGGAGGCGGTCCGTTGGTCAAGCTCTGCCACTCTGCTTTAGATGCACGGCGGATCACCGCACCCATCTCGACCCTGACACCGCTGGCCGCTGCGGTGGTGGCGGCAGTTGATGTGCGGCGGGAGCGCGTGTAACGTTCGCGTGCGGCCATCGGAGCCGTGGTGACCAGGACCGCACAACACCGCAGCGGCTCCGGCACCCGACGCAAGGCAAGGGCGGCAAACCCCATCCGAACGGGAGCTTTTGTCATGGCCGAAGCCGTGCGGTTCATTAAACTCGACTAATGCCGAACGCCTGATCTCCGCGCTCAACTCGATCATTGCAACACTGGAGCAGCCTCCACCGCTGGCCGACACAGGGGCGCAGGCACGGATTGACGGGCGACTAGGGTCCAACTCAATTGATTAAAGCCAGAATGCCACGGCGGCAACGAGGCACAGGGCTGAGAAGTAGTTCCGAGCGAGTTTGTCGTAGCGCGTTGCGATGCGCCTGAAGTCCTTGAGCCTGCAGTAGCAGCGCTCGATGACGTTGCGATCCTTATAGGCTTGCTTGTCGTGACGTATGCGTTTCTTCCGATTTGACCGGCCTGGGATCACCGGTTTGATGCCGTCCTTGCGCAGAGACTGGCGGAACGAGTTGCTGTCATAAGCCTTGTCACCGAGCAACTCGGCGATGCCGTCGAGCAGACTGACACATGCCGGCCCGACTGTGCAGTCGGCGGTGTTGCCAGGCGTGAGGATCAAGACCCACGGGCGGCACAGCTTATCGACAAGGCCGTGAATCTTGCTGTTGCGCCCGCCCTTGGTGATGCCAATCGCCTGTTCCGACGCCCCCCTTTTCCGCCGCCAGCGCAGCGATGCGCTTTGACATGCGTGCTGTCGAGAGCCATTCGTTCCGGCGGTTCAGCAGGTTCGGCCGCCGCCTCGAAGATGCTCTGCCAAATTCCCTGCGCACTCCAGCGGTTGAAGCGATTGTAGACCGTCTTGGCCGGCCCATATTCCGGCGGACAATCGACCCATCGACATCCGCTCTTGAGCACATGCATCTCGACGGCGACGCCCGTGCCGGCTGCCGAGGTGTAGCCGACACCGATCCGCTCAAAGAGAGTCGGCGGAAAGGTGACCGAAACGCGATCGAAGCGTTGGTAGCCATGCGTGGCCATTGCCGCCTTGCGGACTGGCGATGCTCCGTTCCCGTATTTGACCGCCAGCGCATCGATGGCGCCCTCGTAGCGGCCATCGGGAAGATCGAAGGTCGCACGTGCCCAAGACCAGCGATTGTATCCGTGCACCATTGCGGCAACGACGAGTCCCATCGCATGGGCTTTGGCGGCGAGGCGGGGAAGCGCGAGCGGCTCCATCCCGGCCGCCGTGAGCTTGCCGTCAACAAATCGGATGTCATCGAAACGGAGGAATTCACCGGCCGCCGGACCTGACCAGATCGCGCGCGCCGCCGGCCAGAGACCGAAACGCAAGATGACGTTCGCTGCCTCGGCGGCAATCGTGGTGTGCACGTGAGCCGAGATGGATGCGGTCGTATCCTGGGCAATATCGGGAACCCATCGCGGGTTCTTCGCCGCCTCGTCTTGCTGCGCGCTCGTAAGGGTGAACGGATCGTCCGACGCCACCAGGCCGAGCACGTCCCAGCCGTCGAGGACACCGAGCCTCACCTCGTCGGCAGCGACCCCAAGCCTGTCAGCGACCCGCACTGCGAGTGCAGTCGCCACCCCGCTCCCGATCTCGACCGCCGGCGAGGTGACCGTGATCCGGCCAGCTGGATCAATCTCGACCAAAGCGAAGGCAGGATCGGAGCCGCTGCCGAACACGGTGCTGACACAGGCGAGACCGACCCCGTAGGCTTTGTTGGGAGCCGCGGCGGTTCGTCGGACCTTTTCGGCCGCACGTTCCGTCCACACCGGCTGTGCCGCGAGCCGCTCGAGCACCTCGCCGCTGCGCACAGCCCCCGAGACGACATTCCCAACCATGGTCTTGCCGCCGGTCTTGAGGAGGTTGGTCGTGCGGAAAGCGACCGGATCCTGGCCGAGGCTTGCGGCGGCTTCGTCGATCATGACCTCGAGCGCCGTCATGGTCTGCGACGCACCAAAACCGCGCATCGAGCCAGCGGTCACGGCACGCGAATGCCGCGCCACGGTCGTCACGTCGACCCTGGGCACGTCGTATATCCCGACCGACGCGTCGCGCCGACAAACGCCACGGCGGCGGAGAGATTGGCGAGGCCGCCACCATCGAGGTCTTGGTCAGAGACGAAGGCGGTGATCCGGCCGCTGGCGCGGTCCACTGCCAACCGGCTCCGCACAGTCACGGCATGACGCTTGATGCCGAACTGGAACTGGTCGTAGCGATCATTAGCGAGGCGTACCGGATGATCCGGCGAAAAGAGACCGGCCAGAGCCACATACAGGGGATAGATGGTGTGGTCCTTGCCACCGAAGGCGCCACCCACGTGGGCGCAATGGGCGACAATTTCTCGGACCGCCTGCGCCGCCGCGTTCTTGGAGACGAGCTTGGCGATGCTCGCGGCCGCCTCCTGCGGTGACTGGACGCCGAGAACAAGCTCGAGCCTGCGCGTGCTGCTGTTGTACCAGGCAAGGCCCGCCTCCGGCTCCAGGAAGACCTGGTCGATGGACTGTGTCTGGAATGTCCGATCGAGAACGAAGATGCTCGGGACCGCGCGCATCGATCTCGCCGCGAATCTGGTCGCCGTAATAGGACGCGCGCTGCGCGTCAGTGCCAGTTGCAGAGGGTACAGCCCAGCTCGGGCGATCATCCTTCTGGTAGAGGACCGGAAAGGTCCATCCGGCGAGCATCGGCGAATAGACGTCTTCAGCATTCGTTGCCGGGCCCGCAACGCGCACGAAGCGCGCGGCCGCATACGGGTGTCCGGCAACAGGACCGGTCTCTCTGCCGAAGCGCAGCACGCCGGTCGCAGACTTGATCGCCTGCCTGGCGAGCGAGAAGCGGGCAAAATCGTTCCAGATCAGGAGCGCGACTGGCTGGCCGAGATAGAGCGGCGTCGCGCCCGCGGGGCACAAAAGATCGCAAGCATAGAAATCGGGCACCGTGATTCCAGCCCGCTCGAGGTCGTTGGCAAGCACCGTGCGGTCGGGCGTCAGCTCCCGGTCGAGCGCCGCGAGATCGATGCCCTCGAAGGTGTGCGTCGCATCAGGCGTCTTGAGAAGCATTGCGTGGGCGGTCTGACGTGGCCAGCCGGGCATGTCTGCGGCTCGGAAGTCGGCGGCATAGATTTTGGTGCCGGTGACCTTTGGCCAACCGTCGATGCGGCGCGCCGCGGTGTCGGCCGTTCGTTGCCACGCGAAACCGGCCGCGGCCCGGTCCGCTCCAGGCCTCGGTGTCTGCGCAGCCGCGAGTGGCCGGACGAACACGGAAATGCCGGTGACCAGCGAAGCCTTGACGAATGTCCGACGATCGACCGCGCCGGCCATTGCAGTCTCCATCGGCTGCCACAGCGTGAGGTCAATTCACGTTAGCACGAGCGGCGCGCAGCGCACGAACTCACACCAGCACCATTTGGACCAGGTACTGTGCTGGCGCAGTAGCTGCCATTTCTTTCGACGGATTTTGCAGACCTGCGCTGAGTGCTCACTGCAGCCATCGGGCGATTTTCGGCCACGTGTGTGCAATCGTCCTGCCTCCGAGGAACAGGCTCAGGTGCGCGCCTGGCGCGGTCGCGGTCTTGATCGCATCCTCCGGCGTGCCGACGAGCCGAGCGGTTGCAAGCAGCTGGGCCGGCGCAACGACCTCGTCGTCGCGGGCGGCCAACAGGAACAGCGGATTTCGCACCTGCTTTAGATCGGCCCGGCGGCCGAGCGCCATGAACTCGTTCCTGCCAATCTGGTTCTGCTTGAATAGGGAGGCGGCAACCTGCAGAAAAAATACGCCGGGCAGATCGACCGTCCACCCGTACCAATCCATGAACCGCTCCTCCAGCTCTCGGCGCCGTATGCGGTCAGCAGCTTCTAGCTGCAGGATGCGGCCGGCATCCTCAGGTGCAAGCGCGGGGCTCCACTGTTCGAGCACGCGATGTCCGAGCACGCGCCCGCCGCCAAGGCGCACGAACTCCTCGAAAACCCCGAGCGGAACACGCTCGACCTGCCGGGAGAATTCCGAGTGGCCAGCCTCGAGATCGATCGGCGCGCCGGCGAGCACCAGGTGCCGCACCTTGCCGGGAAAGCGCGCCGCATACACCAGCGACATCCAACCGCCCTGGCAAAGGCCGATCAGGTTGACCGGCGGCCCAAGCTCCTCGACCGCAACGTTGAGCTCGGCAAGGTAATTGTCGATCGACAGAAACTGCATGTCAGGCGTAGCGGACCGCCAATCCGTGACGTATAGCCGGTCGAGACCGGCGCGCCGCAGCCCGTCGACGACGCTGTGTCCCGGAGCAAAGTCGGCAATCGTCGCTTCATGCAGCGTAAACGGTGCGCACACGAGCGTGGCACTTCGGTTGGCACCCTCGCAGAAGCAGCGCAGACGCATGGTGGGCAGTTCCAGCCGGATATGGTTTGGCGTGGCCCATTCGGGCTCGGGCGGCTGCAAGCTTTCCGGTCGGTCGCCGAGACCCGCGGCAAGCTCGTGGAAATACGCCGCGAGCGTGTCGCTTGC
Source organism: uncultured Alphaproteobacteria bacterium (assembly GCA_963788095.1). Taxonomy (GTDB): domain Bacteria; phylum Pseudomonadota; class Alphaproteobacteria; order Rhizobiales; family Xanthobacteraceae; genus CAVTXS01. The sequence goes on from CAWBFP010000025.1 coordinate 9,157, forward strand.
GAAGGCGGCGGCAAGCACCGGCCACAGCAGAGGTGCGGATAAGAGCGGCGACGGGGTCGACTGTCTGAACGATGCGGATCGCGTCGACGGTTTCAGGGATCGCGGCATGGCACCATGTCCAGGCCAATCATTAGCACGACATCTCGGCCCGATCCGAAAAAATGATGCCGGGAGCTGCGACATGAACGCAGCTCCCGATCGAGGCTCGTTGAGTTATTCCGCCGCGATCGTGTGCACCGTCCCGCCTTGGCCTGCGCTCGTGAACACGAAGCCCTCGTAACCCTTCTCCGCGACCTCGGCGCACTTCCTGCGGTATCCGCCGACGCCCTCCGGTCCGAGATAGGGCATGAATCGACGCGGCTTGCCTTCTATGTTGGCGCCCATGTACCAGGAATTGGTGCCGGGCATCAGCGTCGAATTCACGATCTCGGCGACGTGGGCGCCCCATGCGTCCTGCGCCTGCGGGCTCGCCTCAATCGTTGTGAGCTTGTTTCTTCGCATGTGGGCGATGCATTCGGTGATCCACTCGACATGCTGCTCGATCGAGACCGGCATGTTCGACAGCACCGACGGGCTTTGCGGGCCGGTGATTGTGAACAGGTTGGGGTAGCCGGCGATCGCCAGGCCAAGATAGGTCTGCGGACCGTCCTCCCACTCCTGCGCCAGCGCCCTGCCGCCGCGCCCCTTGATGCCGAGGTTCTTCAACGGGCCGGTCATCGCGTCGAACCCGGTGGCGATGACGATGATGTCGAGCGGATACTCCTTGCCACCCGCTCGAATGCCAGTCGGCGTGATCTCCTCGATTGGACCATCGGTGCTCGCATCCACCAGCGCAACGTTCTTCTTGTTGAAGGTTTCAAAATAGTTGGTGTCGAGCGGCTGGCGCTTGGTGCCATAGGGGTAGGTCTTGGGCGTCAACTTCTCGGCGGTCGCAGGGTCGTTGACGATCGAGTGGATCTTGCGCTTGAGGTAGTCGGCGATGACATCGTTCGCCTCCTTGGAGAAGAACATGTCCTGATAGTTCGCCAGCCAAAAGGCGAAGCCCCCGGCGTCCCACATCTTGTCGAACTGCTGCTCGCGTTCCTCGGGCGCGGTCTCGAGCACCGACTTCGGTATGAAGTTCAGCTCGAACCCGAAGAAGGAGTCCTTGATGCGCCGCCGGATTCCGTCGTAATCGGCCTTGCGCGCCCTGGTCACCTCGGGATCGACACGGCCGTTGCGCGCAGGCACGCAGAAGTTCGGCGTGCGCTGGAACACCGTCAGCTGCTTGGCCTGCTGCGCGATCTCGGGGATCGCCTGCACCGCGGTGGCCCCTGTGCCGATGACGCCGACACGCTTGGCGGTGAAGTCGACGCCATCGTGCGGCCACTGGCTCGTGTGGTAACACTTGCCCGCAAAGGAGCTCAGTCCCTTGATCGGCGGCATGTTGGCGGTCGACAGAGCACCGACGGCCGGGATGACGAAACGCGCCCTGACGGCATCGCCTTTATCGGTGCGCACCGTCCAAAGCTCGGTGTCGTCGTCAAAGACGACCTCGACGACGCGCCTGCCGAACTGGATGTCAGGCTTCAGGTCGAAGCGCTCGGCGCAGTGTTCGAGGTAGCGCAGGATCTCGTCTTGCTCCGGATAGCGCTCGGACCAGTTCCATTCCTGCAACAGGTTCTTGTCGAACGTGTAACAGTAGATGTAGCTGTCGGAGTCGCAGCGTGCGCCGGGGTAGCGATTCCAGTACCAGGTGCCGCCGACCCCGTCGCCGGCCTCGATCACCGTGGCGTTCAGGTCAAGCTTGTCGCGTAGCGAATGCAGCATGTACATTCCGGAGAACCCGGCGCCGATGATGACGGCATCGAAATCGGCTTTCGCGCCAGTCCGTTGCGCATCTTGCACATTTGTCATGACATAGCTCCCGTTGTGAGCGTTCTCCCTGCTTCCTGTTTCAGTCGTCTTGTCGCCCTGCGCGGGCGCCGGCCTGCGGGAATAGAAGACATGCAGGCGGCACCATCGCAAAGCACGCGCTCACGACGCCGTCGCTCCATTGAGTCTGGAAAACGGCGCACGCCGTGCGCGGGTAGGCCGCGCTCGCCCGGCACTACGCCGCGGCGCGCGCCTCGCCGGTCGCATAGGCGGCCGTCTCGAATTCCAGGTAGCCGCCGAACGAAGCCGGGTCGCCAAACGGCAGGATCTGCGTCGCCCAATACCCGCCGAACCCGTTCTTGCGGTCGATCCAGTAAAACGTGTTGGCGAGCCCAGCCCAGCCGATCGCTCCGGCCGGCCGACCGGTCGGCGCGTCCTCGTCATTCACCATGAAGGTGAGGCACCAGGATTTTTTCAGGCCGGGGAAGAACTCTGCGTCGTTCGACAGCGTCGGGATGACGCCGGGCAGCATCGTGACCGCCTGGTGCGCCTGCAGGCCGTTGCGGACAGCGGACTCGACCGTTTCTTTCTTGAGCACGCGTCCTTGCGGCCCCGCCCCGTCGTTCAGCCACATCCGGATGAATTTCATATACTCGCCGATCGAGCCGTAGAGTCCGTGGCCGCCCATGTGGACTTCCGGGTCAGGCGGCAGTTGCATATCGGGAAGCGGGGTCAGCGATCCGTCGGCCTCGCGCTGGTGGATGGTGGCGAGGCGCGCGCGCATCGAGGGGGTCAGCGAAAAGGCGATGTCCTCAATGCCGAGAGGTGCAAAGATCCGCTCCCTCATCACCTCGCCGAGGCGCTTGCCGCGGATGCTCTCGACGACCTGGCCACCCCAGTCAATGTTACTGCCATATTCCCATTTGTCGCCGGGATCGAACAGCAGCGGCGTCATCAGTGATGCCTTCGAGCAAGTCACCACGCTCGGTTGGCCGCGCTCCTGCGCCAGGCGCAAGTAATTGGCATTGAAGAAGTCGTAGCCGAGCCCGGCGGTGTGCAGCATCAGCATGCGGGTGGTGATGTCGCGCTGCGGCGCCCGGAGGTTTGGATTGCCTTGCGCGTCGAACCCGTCCAGCACCTCAAGCTTGCCGATGTCGGGAACGTAGTTCTTGGCCGGCGCGTCGAGATCGAGCATACCCTCCTCGACGCATTGCAGAATCGCCGTGCCGGTGATTGCTTTTGTGGTTGAGAAGATGGCGAAGACGGTGTCGGTCGTCATTGCCTGACCGGCGCCAAGGCTACGTTCGCCCGCGGCGCCTTCGTAAATGTTGCCCGAGCGGTCCGTGATCATCGCCACCACGCCCGGAACACGGTCCTTACCGGTCACGACTTTTTGCAAGATCCCATCACATGCGTTTTTCAGGTCGTTGCCCATAGACGTTTCTCCCGTTTCCAACTTTGATCACCTGCGTCTCGGCAGCCGCTGGCGGTTTGCGCCAAATGCGTAAACCGTTCCAATGCATCGAAGTTGAGCACCGGTCTGATTCTCCCGATGACGGTTGCGCGAACGAAAATCCCGCCGCGGTCCTGGCAGCAACAGCAATAGTGACTGGAGTTTGATCTTAGGGTGGCTCCAGGTCAGCATCGCATCTCGACCGAGCGCTCGGAGCGTAGACCGTTTTCCTGTGACCAGCAATCCACGTCGCGAATGCACGCGATCAGGTGTCGCGCCAATTCGGCCCCTTCAGTGCCCTGTACGCAGTGGTCTGGCCACAGCACCTGGTCGCCATAGGGCAGCCTGACGACATCGAAAGGCTTCTTCCCGGGGTGGCTCGACGCAAAATCCGAGGATCACGCGTCGCCTGTCGATCAGCCTCATATCGACCTCCATCGCAGCAAGAGTGTAGTTGGACGCCGCCTCTGGGCGCGGTGAGTACATTGGCTGGCCCACCGCGGGTCCTGGAATTAGTTGATTGGCGTTCCCGGCGCCAAGGCCCGGCGGTCACTGCAGACCTCGATGCAGCTCGGACAAGCGCGATATCCGGGAAACCTCGCGCATTCCGCTTTCAGTTCCTTGCAGGCTACACTGACACCAAGACGACGCCCGCCCGCAAGGAACCGCCCATGAAGATCGTTGATCTTTCGCATGTCATGAACGTCCACACGCCCGGCTGGGTCGGCTACGCCGGGAACAAGATGTACTACGCGCAGAACATGCAGACGCAGACGATCGTCGCGCAGCGCATCGAGACTGCACTGCATGTCGGGACTCATTTCGATGGTGCCATGCACGCCACCGACGGGCGCGCCGGCGACATGGCGTCGCTGCCACTGGACTACCTGTGCAACCAGGCAGTCGTCGTAGATCTCTCTGACCAGATGACTGACTGGGCGGTGATCACGCCGGAGATGATCGAGCAAACCGGCGCCGACATCCGCGAGGGCGACATCCTGATCCTGCACACCGGCTGGCACCGCTACTACGAGGGTCAGAAGCAGCAGGATCTGGTCCGTTACTTCTGCTTCCACCCGGGGCCGAACCTCGCGACCATGCACTGGATGCTGCAACGGAAAATAAGATGGTTCGGCATGGATACCGGGTCCTGCGACCACGCCATGAACACGTCGATCCGCACCATGCGGCCCGATCTCGCCGCGCAGTTCACGCGCCAGTTTGGCAAGACACCGGCCGAATTCTTCGGTACGTTTGAATATACCCACAAGCTCTCGGGCCGGCGCGTGGCGGCCGATGTCTTTCCGCTGCACAGCTGGGCATTTCAGGAGGGCCTGCTGCACGCCGAGAATCTCGGCGGCGACATCGAGCTGGTGCTTGGCAAGCGCTGCCTGGTCGGTGCGTTCCCTTGGCGCTATGAGGGGCTCGAAGCATGCCCCTGCCGGATTCTAGCGTTCCTGGACACAGGGGATATGTCGGTCGAGACGCTTGGTGAAGCGGCGAGCGGGATCGTGCATAGGTAGCACCCATCATCGCGAGCCGCAGGCGGAGCCGGAACATGAGAGCTGCTGGTTGCTTCATCGCATACGCTCCTCACAATGATCCGGGATACGAGGGAGAGACACATGGATCTTAAGCTCAACGGCAAGACCGCGTTGGTGACCGGCGGGAGCGAGGGCATCGGTAAGGGCATCGCGCTTGCCTTCGCGAGGGAGGGGGTCGACGTCGCCATCTGCGCGCGCCGCCGGGAGCCATTGGATGCCACCGCGCAGGAGATCGCGCGGGCCACCAACCGGAAGATCGTTCCAATCGTCGCGGACCTCACGAAGGACGAGGATGCCAAGGATTTCGTCGAGCAGGGCCACGCGGCGCTCGGGCGCGTCGACATCATGGTCAACAATGCCGGCTCTGCGCCGGGCGGCGTCATCGAGCACCTGTCCGAAGGAGATTGGGCGCAGGCGCTGCAGCTCAAGTTCATGGGCTACGTGCGCTGCCTGCGCTACGTGCTGCCGATCATGCAAAAGCAGGGCGGCGGCCGGGTGGTGAACCTGATCGGCAATGATGGCGTGAAGCCCTCGTATTGGGAGGTCGCGCCCGGCGCCGCCAACGCGGCCGGACAGAACCTGACATTGTCGCTGGCCGGCCAGTATGGCCGGCACAATATCAGCTTTTGCGCGGTCAACCCGGGGCCGGTGCGCACCGAACGCTGGGCGGGCCTGGTGAAGGCGATGTCGCGGGACATGAAGCTGCCCTACGAGGAGGCGGACCAGCTGGCGCCACGCTCGATCCCGATGGGCCGCATCGCCGAAGTCGAGGAGGTCGCCAACCTCGTCACCATGCTCGCCTCGCCGCTCATGCACATGGTCAACGGCACCATGATCGAGATCGACGGCGGCCAGGACAAGGCGCTGATGGACAGGTTCCGCGACCGCTAGCACGTCACCCTGCACGGCTGCTTGACAACCGCAGGGGCGCTTCCGACTATTTGTGCACAAAGTTCCCGTTGCAGAGCATCGCAAGCACCGGAACAAAGGAGCTTCTTCATGATCATCAGGCGTTACGCTGCCGGGCTGGGGCTTGCGGCCGCGGCTACGATCGCAGGCACGCCCGCGCTTGCGCAGCAAACCATCAAGATCGGTGAGCTCAACAGCTACAAGGCGCAACCCGCGTTTCTCGACCCCTACAAGAAGGGATGGGAGCTGGCGATTGAGGAGATCAACGCCAAGGGAGGGGTTCTGGGCAAGAAGCTCGAAGTCGTCACGCGGGACGACGGCGCCAACCCGGGCGACGCCGTGCGCGTCGCCAACGAGCTGGTCACCCGCGAGGGCGTCAACATCATCGCCGGCACGTTCCTCTCCCACATCGGCCTGGCGGTTACCGAATTCGCCGGCAAGCAGAAGGTGTTCTTCCTCGCGGCCGAACCGCTGACCGACAAGATCACGTGGCAGAACGGCAACCGCTACACGTTCCGCCTGCGACCCTCGACCTACATGCAGGTGGCCATGCTGATCCCGCACGCGGTTGCCGCGAAGAAGAAGCGCTGGGCGATCGTCTACCCGAACTTCGAATACGGCCAGTCGGCCGCGGGGTGGTTCAAGGAGATGCTGAAGAAGGCGCAGCCGGACGTCGAATTCGTCACCGAGCAGGCCCCCCCGCTCGGCAAGGTCGATGCCGGCGCGGTCGTCCAGGCGATCGACGATGCCAAGCCCGAGGGCATCTTCAATGTCCTTTTTGGCCCCGATCTGGCGAAACTGGTGCGCGAGGGCACCACGCGTGGCGTGTTCCAGGATCGCGTGGTGGTCAGCCTGCTCTCGGGCGAGCCGGAATATCTCGATCCGTTGAAGGAGGATACGCCGGTCGGCTGGATCGTCACCGGGTATCCGTGGGAGGAGATCGATACGCCTGCGCACAAGGCGTTCCTTGAGGCCTACCGCAAACGCTGGAACGACTATCCGCGGCTCGGCTCGATCGTCGGCTACGATACCATGCGCTCGCTCGCCGCCGGCATCGCCAAGGCGGGCTCGACTGACACCGAGAAGCTGATCGAGGCGTTCCGCGGCCTCAAGCTCGAAAGCCCGTTCGGCCCGTTTGAATACCGCGCGAGCGATCATCAGGCGACCGTTGGCGCCTATGTCGGCAAGATCGCGGTCAAGGGCGGCAAGGGCACGATGTCGGACTTCCAGTATGTCGACGGCGCAAGCGTGCTTCCCTCGGCCGAAGAGGTGCGCAAGCTGCGGCCGCAAGAAGCGATGAATTGACGCCCGGCTATGCAGCCGGCCCCGATCCCTCCCCGACGGGGAGGGTGGTCGGCTGAAGGCCGACCGGGGGGCCGGCGTGTGCAATCAAACATCGCCACCCCTTTGCTTGCTGCGCTCACAGCCACCCTCCCCTTCGGGGAGAATCTAGGTCGATGACTTTCGACGCCTTCCTTTTCCAGGCGATCAACGGGTTATCGGCCGCGTCCGGCCTGTTCTTCGTTGCGGCCGGGCTGTCGCTGATCTTCGGGGTCACGCGCATCGTCAATATTGCGCACGGCTCGCTCTACATGGTGGGCACCTACCTAGCCTGGACGTTCGCAACGAAATTTGGCGGGGCGCTCGGCTTCTGGGGCGGGATCGTCGCAACCGCGGTCTTGGTGGGGCTGTTTGGGGCCGTGATCGAAATCGCGCTCTTGCGGCGCATCTATCGCGCGCCGGAACTGTTCCAGCTGCTGGCGACGTTCGCGCTCGTGCTCGTCATCAATGATGCCACGCTCTGGCTTTGGGGTCCGGAGGACCTTTTGGGGCCGCGGGCGCCGGGGCTCAGCGGCGCAGTCGAAGTTCTCGGACGGCGGCTGCCGAGCTACGACGTCTTCCTCATCGTGATCGGCCCGCTGGTCCTGCTCGCCTTGCACTTCATGCTGGCAAAGACGCGGTTCGGCAGGCTGGTTCGCGCCGCAACCCAGGACCGCGAGATGGTCGGCGCACTCGGCGTCAATCAGGCGCTCCTGTTCACCGCCGTGTTCGCGGTTGGCTCGTTTCTCTCAGGCCTCGGCGGCGCGCTGCAGGTCGCGCGGGAGCCGGCCAACCTGCTGATGGATCTGACCGTGATCGGCGACGCGTTCGTCGTGGTCGTAGTCGGCGGGATGGGGTCGATTACCGGCGCCTACCTCGCCGCGGTGATCATCGCCGAGGTCAAGGCGCTCTGCATCGGCATCGGGGTCGTGCACTTCGGCGGCTTGAGCGTGAATTTTTCCAAGCTCACGCTTGTCGCTGAGTTTCTGGTCATGGCGATCGTGCTGATCGCACGGCCGTATGGTCTGCTCGGGCGCGCGCAAGCACCGGTACGCAGCGTTGCCGAACCGGAGGACCCGATCAGGCCTTCGTCGCCGGCGCTGAAGATCCTCACTCTTGCCGCGCTTGTCGCGCTGGCATGCCTGCCGGTGCTCGCGCGCTCCTCGCCTTACGCGCTGGTGCTCGGGATCGACGTGTTGATCGCTGTCCTGTTCGCGACCAGCCTGCACTTCATCATGGGGCCCGGCGGCATGCACTCGTTCGGCCATGCCGCCTATTTCGGGCTCGGCGCGTATGGGGCGGCGCTGCTGGTGAAATGGTTCGCCGCGCCGATGGGCCTTGCTTTGGCGGCGGCCCCGCTCGCAGCCGCGCTTGGCGCGCTGCTGTTCGGATGGTTCGCGGTTCGGCTTTCCGGCGTCTACCTTGCCATGCTCACACTCGCCTTTGCGCAGATCGTGTGGTCGGTGGTGTTCCAATGGGAGGAGCTGACCGGCGGCTCCAATGGCGTCGTCGGTGTCTGGCCGACCGGCCCGTTTTCCACGCGCGGCGCCTATTTCCTCCTGACCCTGTTCCTCGCTGCGGCCGGCGTACTGCTGCTGCGGCGGTTTCTGTTCGCGCCTTTCGGCTATGCCATGCGTGCGGGGCGCGACTCGCCGCTGCGCGCCGAAGCGATCGGGATCGACGTCAAGCGCGTGCACTGGCTGGGTTTCGCCATCGCGGGCGACAGTGTGCGGCGTCGCGGGCGGCATTTTCGCCTTCGCCAAGGGTTCGATCTCTCCGGAGACCATCGCGGTCGGCCGCTCGATCGACGGCCTGGTCATGGTGCTCCTGGGCGGCATTCAGACGCTGAGTGGGCCCATCGTCGGCGCCTCCGTGTTCGCGCTGTTGCAGGACACGATCATGCGCCAGACCGAATACTGGCGGGCGTTGCTCGGCGCCGTCATCCTCCTGCTTGTGTTGCTGTTTCCCAGCGGCCTGGTGGGCGCGGTGAGGAGGCTCGCACCCCGAAAGGCCGCGTCGTGAGCGTGCTCTCGGTCAGCGGGCTCTCGAAGTCGTTCGGCGGTGTGCGCGCCGTCGACGATGTGAGCTTCGCGGTCGCGCAAGGCGAGTTTCTCGCGCTGATCGGCCCGAATGGCGCCGGCAAGTCAACCTGCTTCAACATGATCAACGGCCAGCTCAAACCCGACGCCGGCGAGATCCGCTTTCAAGAGCGCGACATCGCGGGCTTGCCGCCGCGCCTGATCTGGCGGTTAGGGGTAAGCCGCACGTTTCAGATTGCGGCGACCTTCGGGTCGATGACGGTGGCCGAGAACGTGCAGATGGCGCTGCTCTCCGATGCCGGCGAGATCTACCGACTGTGGCAGCCCGCCGCCGCGCAGCACCGGGTTCGCGCGATCGAACTGCTCGAACAGGTCGGCATGCGGGAGGCCGCCGACTGGGCGTGCCGCGAGCTGGCCTACGGCAACGTCAAGCGGGTCGAGCTTGCGATCGCACTTGCCAACGAACCGCGGCTTTTGCTGATGGACGAGCCGACGGCCGGCATGGGGCCGCGCGAACGCACCGACCTGATCGCGCTGGTGAAGCGCCTCGTGGTCGAGCGCGGCATTTCGGTGCTGTTCACCGAGCATTCGATGGACGTGGTGTTCGCCTTCGCGGACCGAATAGTCGTGTTGGCACGAGGGCGGCTGATCGCCGACGGGGACGCGCGCTCGATCCGGGACGATCCAAAAGTGCAGGAGGTCTACTTCGGTACCGGCAAGACGTTCGAGCGTGCGGCGGGGCCAGCGCGATGAGCCGCCAGAGCATGCTGATCGTGCAAGGGCTCAAGGCCTGGTACGGCGCCGCGCAGGTCCTCTACGACCTCGCCTTCGAGGTCGGCCGGGGCGAAGTTGTGGCGCTCATGGGACGCAACGGCGCCGGCAAGTCGACCACGCTGAAGGCAATCATGGGCTTGATGGCGCGCAAGAGCGGCACCGTGAGCTTTCTCGACCGCGACATCGGACGCCTCAAGCCCTACGAGATCGCGCGGCTCGGCATCGGGTTCACGCCGGAGGACCGGCGTATCTTCGCGGACCTCACGGTGATCGAGAATCTCGACGTCGGACGACAGCCGCCGCGCGCTTTTCCGGACGGGAAGCCGATGCCGGCATGGACGACCGAAAAGCTGTTCGCGCTTTTTCCCAATCTCGCGGAGATGCCGGACCGGCCGGGCGGCCAGATGAGCGGCGGCGAACAGCAGATGCTCACCGTGGCGCGCACGCTGATGGGCAACCCCCTGCTGGTCCTGCTCGACGAGCCTTCCGAAGGCGTAGCCCCGATCATCGTCGAGCAGATGGCGCGCACCATCCTCGAACTCAAGCGCGAGGGCTTGTCGATCCTGCTCTCGGAACAGAATATCCACTTTGCGCAGATTGTGTCGGATCGCGTCTACGTGCTCGAAAAGGGACAGCTGCGTTGGCAAGGAGGCATGCAAGACCTGTCGCGAGATACCGAGGTGCAGCGCGCGTTCCTGACGGTGTAGGCTGGGCAACGCGCCGCTTGCGCGCGTTGTGAGGTCTGCGTGGGCATGGCACGCTCTCGCGGCCTTTGCCCCTCCTACGAACGCCGCGCCAACAGCGTCCTCAGCCGCCGCGGCGTCACCGGCAGTTGCGTGATCGCGCCCGACATTTCGAGCGCGTCGTCGATCGCTGCGGCGATTGCGGCTCCGACCGCGTTGACGCCGCCCTCGCCCGCGCCCTTGAGGCCCATCGGGTTGAGCGGGCTCGGCGCATCCTCGCAGATGAGCACCTCGATCTCCGGCACCTCATGGGACGTCGGCAGCAGGTAGTCGGCAAACGTCACAGCGAGCGGCTCGCCGCGTTCGTCGTAAACGAACTCCTCCAGCAGCGCGCCGCCGAGGCCCTGCGCGAAGCCGCCGGCGATCTGCCCTTCGACCAGCATCGGATTGACCGCCCTACCGATGTCGTAGGCGACCAGGTAGCGCTCGACATCGACGCGTCCGGTTTCGCGATCCACGCGCACGACTGCGACGTGCACGCCGTAGGGATAGGTCATGTGATCGGTGTGGAACCAGCCTTCGGCGGACAGTCCCGGCGCATGTTTCCCGCGCATCGGCGACGCCGGGCCAAGCGCCCGCGCCAGTTCGCCGAGCGCGATCGAGGGGCCGCCTCGAACGTCGGTGCGAACGACCTCTCCGCCGAGCACGTCGAGTGTTGCGGCCGGCGTCTGCAACAGCTCGGCGGCGAGCTCGATCGCCTTTGCGCGCACCTGCGTGGCCGCAATGCGGGTTGCCTCGCCGGTCATCACGGTCACGCGCGACGCGAACGCGCCCATGCCGAAGTCGATGCGATCGGTTCGGCCGTGAACGACCCGAACGCGGCGATAGTCGACCCCAAGCGCATCGGCGCAGATCTGCGCAATCACCGTCTCGACACCCTGGCCGACAGACGCGGCGCCGGTGACCACTTCAACCGCACCGCTGAGGTCCACGGTGACCCTTACGCCGTCGAACGGACCGAGGCCGCTTTTCTCGACGAAAACGGCGAGGCCCGCGCCCACCGTTTCTCCGCTCGCGCGCCGCTTTCTCAGCGTGGCCTGCAGGGCGTCCCATCCGACTCGGGCGAGCGCCCTGTCGAGCAGCCCGGCATAATCGCCCGAGTCGAGAACGACCGCGGTCCCGAGCGTATCGAGTGGCGGCGCGTAGGGCATCTCGTGCGCTGGAAATAAGGTTGCGGCGCCGTACCTCCACCGTATCGAGGCCGACCTTGGCCGCGATTGCATCGAGCAGGCGTTCGCGCGCGAATGTGCTTTCGTAGCGGCCCGGCGCCCGATAGGTGCCGCAGGGCGTCTTGTTGGTCAGCCGCACGTGGCCGGCCGCCCGGTAGGCGGGCACGCGGTACGGGTGTGGCAGCATGGCGGCTGCGAGGTCTGGCACCGTTGCGCCATGCGTCCGTACATAGGCGCCTTGATCATGGAGGAACTCATCTTCGATCGCGAGAATGCGACCCTCGCAATCGACGGCCGCGCGAATGCGATGGCGCTGCTCGCGCGAATGATTGGCCGCAATGAGATGCTCGCGCCGATCCTCGATCCACTTGACCGGTCGTTCGAGCCGCAGCGCGCTCAAGCAAACGAGCACGTCTTCGGGATAGAGCTCGCCCCGAACGCCGAACCCGCCGCCGACATGGCCTTCGTAGAGATGCACCGACGACGGCGAGCGGCCGAGCATCCGGGCGATCTGGTCGCGGTTCCAGTGCGGCACCTTGGCAGCGCCATGCAACTCCAGTACGTCGCGCGCGGCATCGTAGCGTGCAATGGCGCCGCGGGTTTCCATCGGCACAGCGGAATGGCGGCCGATCGACAGCTCGAGCTCAACCACCGCATGCGCGGACTGGAATGCGCCCTCGACATCGCCATAGCCCTTGCGCACCACAGCCGCCTCGGTCGAGCGGCCAGGAAATACTTCCGTCGACTGCTCTTCAGCGCGGAGGACGGCGAGAAGCTCCTGGACCTGCACTTCGACAAGGTCGGCAGCGTCTTCCGCCACGTATTGATCCTCGGCAAAGACAAGCGCCAGCGGCTCGCCGACATAGCGCACGCGATCCTTCGCAAGCACGGACTGGCGATAGGGCTCCAGTCCCTCGATGGGCGTGAGGCGAACATCGATCGGCGGAATATCCGCCACATCGTCGGCGGTCCAGACCGCGTGCACGCCGGGCAATGCGCGGGCTTGGGCGGTATCGACCGAAAGGATACGGCCGTGCGCGCTGGCCGAGCGGACGACGCGCATATGCAGCTGCTGCGGGAAACTCACGTCCGCCGCAAAGCGGCCGCGCCCCGTCACCAGCGGCGGATCCTCGAGGCGCGTAACGGAGCTGCCGACGAACCGCATCAGCGCGACCGCGTCTCGGCCGCATAGGCGCGCACCGCCTTGACGATGTTTTGGTAGCCGGTGCAGCGGCAGAGATTGGATGCGAGCACATCCATGAGATCCTCATCGCCGATCTCGGGTTCGCGCTCAAGCACGCCGATGACCAGCATCAGGAACCCCGGGGTGCAAAAGCCGCACTGCAATCCGTGGTGCTCGACGAACGCGCGCTGCAGCGGATGCAAGTCCTCGCCGGTTGCGAGGCCCTCGACGGTGCGGATCGGCTTGCCGGCGGCCTGCACCGCGAACATCAGGCATGAGCGCACCGGCTCGCCGTCGACGATCACGGTGCAGGCGCCGCAGACGCCGTGCTCGCAGCCGAGGTGGGTGCCGGTCTGGCCGCAGTCGTCGCGGATCGCGTCGGCCAGCGTGCGCCGCGGCTCGACTCGGATGACGTGGTCCCGGCCGTTGACGTTCAGCGTAAGGTCGAGCTTATCGCTCATGCAGGCGTTTCCATTGCCGCCCGCAGCGCGGCGCGGATGCGCTGCGGCGTTGCGGGTATTTCGTCGATCGAGACGTTGAATGGCGCGAGCGCATCATTGATGGCATTGACGATCGCCGCCGGCGCCCCGATGCCACCGCCCTCCCCCAGTCCCTTGGCCTGGGTCACCGAGGCGTCGCTCAAGGTTTCCAGATGGTGAAGCGCGATGAAAGGCATTTCTTGTACGGTCGGCGGGAGGTAGTCGGCGAGCGATGCGGTCAGGATCGCGCCGGTCTCGTCGTAGACGATCTCCTCGAACAGAGCGTTGGCGATGCCGTGGGCGACGCCGCCGTGAATCTGGCCGTCGGCGATCATCGGGTTGATGATGCGGCCGGCGTCCTCCACTACCAGGAACTTTTCGATCCTAACCGCGCCGGTCTCGACGTCGACGTCGACGATCGCCGCGTGGCAGGCATTGGAGAACGTGCCGGGCGGGTCGTACGTGGCGCTTTCGGCGAGGCCCGGCTCGATCTCGCCATTGAAACGATGCGCCTGGTGGTAGGCGGCGCGCGCTACCGTTTCGATCGGCAGCGCGCGATCGGTCCCCTTCACTTTCGCCGTGCCCGTCTCCAGCATGATGTCGTCTTGCGAGGCTTCGAGCAGATGGCTCAGCGATCCTGATCAGCTTGGCGCGCACCTTGCGCGCCGCCAGCAGCGTTGCGCCGCCCGAGATGACGAGCGACCGGCTGGCGAATGTCCCCCAGCCGTAGGGGGTGCGGTCGGTGTCGCCATGGACGACGCTGATACGCTCCGGGGCGACGCCCAGCTGATCGGCAACGATCTGCGCCAGAGTGGTGCGCAGGCCCTGGCCATGCGGGGAGGCGCCGATCCGCGTTTCGACGAACCCCGATGGATCCATCCTCACCTCGACGGTTTCCCAGCCGGGTGTGATGTCCATCCCGCGCGCCGCAAAGGCCGGCGTGCCGTAGCCGGTGCGTTCGGAGAAGGTGCCGAACCCTATTCCGACAAACCGGCCGCGCACGCGCGCCTCCCGCTGACGGGCGCGGAAGCCGGGAAGGCCGATCGCTTCCACCGCGATCTCCAATGTCTCCCGATAGCTTGCCGAGTCGAATACCAGGCCGGTCGCGGACCTATATGGAAATCCGGCGACGAGATTGCGCCGGCGCAATTCGCTCGGCTCGACGCCGAACTCGGCGGCTGCTTTGTCCATTAGGCGCTCGATCGCGAACGTAATCGCTGGGCGCGACACACCACGGAACGGAGCCATCGGACAGGTATGGGTCAGCACACCGCGCGCCCGACAGGCATAGGCTTGCACGTCGTATGGCCCGGGCAGTTCCGCCATCGCCATCAAGGGTTCGACCCCGCAGGTGGTCGGGAAGCAGGAATAGGCGCCGACGTTTGCGATCACGTCGGCGCAGAGCGCGATCAGCCTGGCGTTCTCGTCGAAGTCCCCTCGAGGCTCAGATACTGATCCCGGCTGTGATAGCCGGCGATGAGGTTTTCGCGCCGGTCTTCGTTCCACGCGACAGAACTGCGCAGCCGCCGGGCGAGCCAGACCAGCAGCACATATTCGGGCGGCAGCGACATCTTCTGACCGAATCCGCCGCCCACGTCGGGCGCAATGACGCGCAGCTCCGATTCCGGCACGCCGATGAGGTCGGCGATGGCGGTGCGAACCAGATGCGGCATCTGCGTCGAGCAGGTGAACGTGACCCGGCCGGACGCCGGATCGAACACCGCATGGCCGCCTCGCGCCTCCAGCGGCGTCGCGTTCTGCCGGCGGGAACGCGCGTCCACCCGAACGCGGCGATGGGCCGCCGCCTGCCCTGGTCGAAATCACGCGTCTTGATTTGTCCTTCGACAATGACGTTGCCCGGCACCTCGGCGTGCACCGTCGGCGCGCTTTCGCGCGAGAGCCGCGCGGGCATCGACAAGGGCATCGGATTGCGCGATCTCGACTTCGACGCGCTCGGCAAGATCCTCCGCCTCCGCTTCGCTCGCGGCCACCGCGGCCGCGACCGGCTCGCCCACGAAGCGCACCACGTCGTCGGCGAGGATCGGCTGTCCAACTGGGATGTAGTTGAACTTGTGCAGCAGGGGACGGATCAGCTTGACGCCGCCCAGATCCGCCGCCGTGATGACCATCGCCTCCCCGGCGCGGCGATGCGCTCGATCCGGCCGCTGGCAACGGGGCTCCGGACAAATTTGACGTAGTGGGCCGCCTTGAGATCCGCCGTAAAGCGGCCCCGACCGGTCACCAAGGCTGGATCTTCCAGCCGCCGAATGGCGCGCCCAACCCAGGTCGCCTCTGCGTCCTTGCTTTCGCGGCTCATGCGGCGGCACGTTCGAGCGCGCGGCGCGTCACCACGCACACCAGATCGCGCCGGTATGCCGCGTCCGCCTGGAGATCCTCCAGCGGGTCGATGCAGTCGGCCGCCGCGGCAGCGGCTGCCCGGAAGGCTTTGTCCGAGGGCGGCTGGCCTGCGATCAGCTGCTCGGCTTCAGCAATCCGCCGCGGACGCGCCTCCGCGCCGCCGACCGCGATGCACGGCTCCACGATGGCGCCATCCACGATGCGAAAGGTCGCGAGCGCCATCGCGATGGCGTAGTCGCCGGCGCGCCGGCTGAACTCGTAGAATCCGAAACTGGTATCGGCCGCAAGCAGCGGAATGCGCGCCTCGGTCAGAAGCTCGTCTTCGGCCAGCGCCGTCGTCATGATCCCGGCGAAAAAATCGTCCGCCGCAATGAGGCGCTCGCCTCGCGCGCTCCGCGCCGTCATGTCGGCGCCGAGCGCCGCGGCCACCAGGCACCACTCGGATGCCGGATCCGCATGCGCGAGGCTGCCGCAAAATGTGCCGCGCATACGGATCGGATAATGCGCGATGTGTCGGACCACGAAGGTGAGCAAAGCGCCGAGCGGACCGTCGACCACGGGGCGATGGAATGCCGCGTGACGGACGCACGCGCCGACCGACAGCGCGCCGTCCATCACCTCAGGCGCGCCAGCTCGTCGATGCCGTTGATGTCGACGAGATGCGCCGGGCGGGCCAAACGGAACGCCATCGTCGGCACCAGGCTCTGGCCGCCGGCCAGGACGCGCCCGTCACAGGAAGCTACTTCAGCAAGCTTTGCGATCGCCTCGTCAATCGTATTCGGACGGTGATAGACGAACGGGGCAGGCTTCATCGTGCTCGCATCGAGCCTGAATCGAGAAATTCACATCGCACGCTAACAACCCCGGAGCCGGCGCACAACACGCACCGTATCCCATCGTTGCGCAGCGGGAGTGCCTGAGACTTAAAGCCCACGCCGCAATAGCCTGTATTCTGAAACGCTAGTCCGTGCAGGTACGTAGGCATGAGATGATTTTAGAGCGTTGCATTTGCGCGTCCGGTGACGCTCGTTCGCCGCCCGGTGCGATCGTCACGACCGCCTTTAGCGACTTCGCCGGCGGAGCCTTGGCACGCACCTTCTTGCTAAAATTGATGTTTCTGACATGGACAACCATCCGTGTCGCGCATCTGGGCGATTTCGACCGTCCGAACTGAGCCCGCTACAGTCCGCGCGCAAATTGCTTTACACCTTGGGTCCGCAATGGCCTCGGGGGAGCGCGCATTGGCCATCGTTACCGCTTGCTACCTATTGTACCTCGGAGTGCCCATCATCCTCCTGCTGATCGGATCAGTTGGGGCGATCTGGTACAACACCTTGCTGCCGCAAGGTTTCACCGGCGACTGGTATCTGCAGGTGATCGCCGACGGCAGCTTCCGGCGCGCGTTCTGGACGAGCCTGCAGGTGTGCTCGCTGACCTGCGCGCTCGCCGCGCTGGTCGGCGTCCCCCTGGCCTATGCCCTGAACAGCGCCGCGGACCGCCGCCTGCGCGCGGCGACGCGCGTGGCCTATCTGCTCCCGGTCGCCGTCCCGCCGCTCGTGCTCGGTTTCGGGTTCGTGCTGGTTTTCTCTAGCGACGCCCTGCCGTTCCTCGGCAGCACCTGGGTGCTGGTCGGCGGACATCTGGCGTTGACGCTGCCCTATCTCATCTCCGCCCTCGTCGGCGACATGCGCCACCTCGCCCTCGCCGAGCTCGAGCAGGCCGCGGCCTCGCTGGGCGCAAACTTCGCCCAGCGCTTTCTCCACATCGTCCTGCCGTCGCTGCGCCACAGCCTGCTCTCCGGGCTGATCATCGTTGCGGCGCTTTCGATCGGCGAATTCCAGCTCTCGAACCTGGTGGCGGGGTTTCTGTCGCGGCCCTACCCCGTCGTCCTGCTGCAGGCCTTTTACGGCGCGACCGGCTTCGCTTGCGCCGCCACGGTCGTTCTGCTCGCGCTCGCCCTCATCGCGGCGGCGGCCGGCGCCCTCACCGCGGGCAGCGCGCGCGCTGCGCGGGGGATTTCGGGATGACGGCCGCGGTCGAGCTTCGCAGCGTCCGCTACCATTATCCCGGTACGTTGGCGGGCGTGTCCGACGTCAGCCTTGCAATCGCTTCCGGCGAGCTCGTCGCCGTAATGGGACCGAGCGGCTGCGGCAAGTCGACCCTGCTCAAGCTGGTCGCGGGGTTTCTAGAGCCGGACGCGGGCGAAATTCTCATCACCGGCAAATCCGCCGCAGGCCTTCCCCCGCAGCGCCGTCAAATCGGGGTCGTGTTCCAGAGCTATGCGCTGTTTCCGCACATGACCGCGCGCGACAACGTCGCTTATCCGTTGCGCGTGCGGGGCGTGCCACGCCGCGAGCGCGAGCAGCAGGTCGGCCAAATGCTGCAGCGCGTGGGCCTTGCAGACCGCTCCGAGCGTCGTCCGCCGCAGCTTTCCGGGGGCCAGCAGCAGCGCGTCGCGCTGGCGCGCGCGCTGGTGTTCAAACCGCGCGCGTTGCTGCTCGACGAGCCGTTATCGGCGCTCGACGCCGCCTTGCGCGTCGGCATGCGCGACGAGATCCGCCGCCTACAGCGCGAGCATGCGATCGCCACGCTGTACATCACGCACGACCAGGACGAGGCGCTCTCGATGGCGGACCGCATTGCGGTGATGGGCGACGGCCGCCTGTTGCAGGTCGGCACCCCCAAGGATGTCTATCAACGGCCCGTGGATGCTGTGGTCGCCGGCTTTGTCGGGCAGGCAAACCTCTGGCAGGGACGCGTGCGGGACGCCGCGACGGTAGAAACGCCGCTCGGGCCGCTTCGCTTCGCCTCCGATCACGGCTTCTCGCCCGGTGCGGCGACGACCGTCATGGTCCGGCCCGAGGGCGTCGTGCCCGGCCGCGCTCCCGACGGGATCAACCAGTTTACCGGCCGGCTCCTGCGCGACCGCTTTCTCGGCTCGGTCCGCCGATACGACTTCGATACCGATCGCGGCCCAATCGCCGGCGAGACGCCGATCTCGAACATATTCGATGCCGTCCACATTCCGCCGGTCGCGGTGCGCCTGTTGCCGCCGTTCGAGCCGGCGCCGATGTCCACACCCACATGAGGGAGGAAACAATGAACGCGATGCGTGGATGCCTGCTCATAGGGATACTGACCCTGCTGCCGCTAGCAGCGGGCGCGCAGACCGCAACCGATTCGCCGGAGCTCTATGCGGGCGAGCGAGCGCTCTATGAGGCCGCCAGCAAGGAAGGCATGGTGGTGTCGTTCGACACCGGACCAACCTGGGCCAACTGGGCGGCGCAATTCGCCGCGTTCAAGAAACGTTATCCCGCCGTCGAGATGACCTACAACGATCTCGGCTCGGCTGCGACGGTGGTGGCGCTCGACAAGGCGCGGAATCGTCCGCAGGCCGATACGGCCTACTACTTCGCGGCGTCTGCGGTCGATGCCAGCGCGAAGAACGTCGTCGCGCCGTTCAAGCCGGTGAATTTCGATAAGCTGCCGGCGGTGTTCCGCCATCCTGAAGGCGAGTGGTTCACCATTCACTCCCTCACCATCGCCCTCGTGGTCAATACCAAGCTGGTCAAAAACGTCCCGCAATCGTGGGCCGATCTTCTCAAGCCCGAATACAAGGGCTCGATCGTCTATCTCGATCCGCGCTCGACCGGCGTCGGACAGGTGCTGGCCTTCGCGGCCGCGTTCGGCAATGGCGGAGACATGGACAATGTGCAGCAGGGCATCGATTACCTAGGCAAGCTCCACAAGGCCGGGAACGTGCTCCGCGTGCTCGGCACCACGCCGTACGCCCAGTTCGTCAAAGGCGAGATCCCGATCTGGATCTCCTATGAGAACGACGGACTGAAGGCGAAGCACACCGACGGGCTCGGCGACCAGGTGGCGGTCGTAATCCCAAAGGAGGCGTCGGCCGCGGCGCCCTATGCGATCAGCCTAGTCAAGAACGGCCCCAACCCCAATGCCGGAAAGCTGTGGCTCAACTTCATCATGACCGACATGGGGCAGGGCATTTTCGCCCAGGGCTTCGTGCGTCCCTCGGTGCCCGGCGTGACGCTTCCGGCCAACGTCGCCGACAAGCTGCCGGCGGCCGAGCAGGTGCGACCGCTGGACGTCATCAAGGCGGCTGCCAAGAAGGCCGAGATCGACGCCGGCTGGACCAAGGCCGCGGCGAACTGAGTGCGGGATCCGGTGCGTGCCACGAGGGAGCGCCGCGGTTTCATCCTGTTGCTGCTGGCGGCGCCCGGCGCATTCGTTTTCGCGGCCTTCTTCCTGCTGCCGCTCGGCTCGGTTGCGCGCGACGCGTTCACCGGCGACGGCGCGATCGCGCGCGTGCTCGCATCGCAACGCTTTTGGGACGGGCTCGTCGGCTCACTCAAGCTCACCGCGGCGGCCGCCACGGTGTCCACAGTCGTCGGCTTCTGCGTCGCGCTGCATCTCTCCAAGCTCAACGAGGTCGTGCGCACGGCGCTTGTCTTCGTCATCTCGCTGCCGCTGACATTTTCCGGGCTGATCGTCGCCTATGGATTCATCCTCGGCTATGGGCGCGCCGGCTTCGTCACGCAGCTGTTGGCCTCGGGCGGCTGGGAGGCCGCCGATATAGCCGCTTTTCTGTTTTCGCCATACGGGCTTGCCTTCGCGTCGTCGTACTATCTGATCCCGCGCATCGTGATGCTGATGCTGCCGGTGTTGGTCAACTTCGACCTACGCCAGATGCAGGCGGCCGAATCGCTTGGCGCCTCGCGGCTGCGAGCGCTCGTCGACGTCATGCTGCCGCAGATCCTGCCGACGCTGGTGGGCGCCTTCTGCCTGGTTGCCGCCGTCGTTTTCGGCGCCTATGGAACCGCGCTCGCGCTTGTCGGAACCCAGGTCAACATCCTGCCGCTCCAGCTCTACAGCCTGGTCGCCGAAACCGGCTCCGACTTCCCGGCGGCAGCGGCGCTCGCCTTGATCCTCACGTCCATCTGCTCCGTCATCATCGCGCTCGGAGAGCTCGCGGGCGCCCGCGGCGCGACCGGCGCGCATCGTTGATGCCGCGCGCAGTGTGTTCGTGGCTGTTATCGGCGCGTGCGAACGCATCAGTATTCAGCATAGATTTCGATGATGTTGTGCTCGGGATCGCCTTCGAGCTGATCTCGCGTTTTGAACTTAACCGCGGGTCCAAGTCCCATACCCTCGCCGCGTTGTCGTATCGGCTCTGAGCCCGTTTGCTTCCCTACCGTCACCTGGGTACGGATTCGGCGGTGGGAGGAGCGGGATGCGCGACGTGCTGATCGTCGGGGCGGGGCCGCTCGGTCTTAGCCTCGCCATCGACCTCGGGCGGCGCGAGGTCTCGTGCCGCATCATCGACAGGGCCCTGGCGCCGCTCAAATCCGAGCCTTACCGTGGTGGGAGATGCCCGGCAAGCGGCCGCGCAGCCGGCAAGTCCGTGATTCGCCTTATGCCAAGCAGACTTGGATCGCGAGCTTGAGATCAGACAGCGGCGAGCGCTAAAGAACTTTCGAATATGGGTCGATCACGGCCGCGTCCGCTCCAAAAGAACTTGCCTCGGTGATCAAGCCGCCCGGTGCGTCATCGTCATGACCAAACCTAGGCCGATCGACCCATGGCATTCGCCGCGTGCTGCTCTTCAGTGGTGAGCGATTGCTAGCAGACGTGGGCATTGCTGCGGTGCAGGTGAGCATCACACTCGTGATATTGTCCGTTAGACGGCCCGCGCCCATCAATCCTCCTGCGTTCGAGGTATGTATCGCAGGCTGCTAACCCTGCCGGTTGCCCGATCCGTCTCGTTCGAGACCTCATCATCCGTCGCCGGCTCAGCGAGAAACAATTGCCGAGGTCGGTCATGAAAACCGCGCGATCGCTCGACAGCCTGCTTGCCCCCTCCTCGATCGCGGTCGTGGGTGCATCGCCCGATCGCACCAAGATCCGTGGCATTCTTTTCCATCAGCTGAGCACATCCGGCTATACCGGCCGCCTCTACCCCATCAATCCGGGATATCGGGAAATCGATGGCTTGAAGTGCTACCCGTCGATCGCGGCAGTTGGGAAGCATATCGACCTGGTACTTGTCGCCATTCCCACTGAGAGCGTCCTGCCGGTTCTCGAGGAATGCGCGGCCGCCGGTGTGCGCAACGCTGTCGTCCTTACGTCGGGATTTGCTGAGCAAGGCGGCGAGCAGAGAGAGCTTCAAGGCAAGATCGCGGCTTTGGCCCAACGTACCGGCATGCGTGTCTGCGGGCCCAATGCGGTCGGCTTCTACAACGATCGCGACCGGGTGGCCGCCACTTTCAGTCCCGCCGTGGAGGTGAGGCCTGGTGAGCAGCCGATGCCTTCGACCGAGCGCCGGGTCGGCGTCGTCTCACAGAGCGGCGGAATGGCTTTCACCTTCTACGACTACGGAAGGCCGCTCGGGCTCGGCTTCAGCTACATCGTGAACACGGGCAACGAGGTCGACCTCACCCTCAGCGATTTCTTCGCCTACATGGTCGAGGATGAGGCGACATCGGTCATTCTTCTCTTCATCGAGGGGGTGCGGGACCCCGAGCGGTTCATAGCCGCCGCGGCGGCTGCCGCCGAGGCGGTCAAACCCGTGATCGTCTGCAAGGTGGGACGCTCGCAGGCCGGCGAGCGCGCAGCGGCCTCCCATACCGCGAACATGACCGGATGGGATGCCGCGTACGACGCCGTCTTCCAGAAATACGGGATCATCGTGGCGAACGACCCTGAGGAGATGACCGCCGTCGCCGCGGCCTTTGCAACGTGTCCCATGGCCCGAGGTGATCGAATCGCGGTGATCACGGTCTCCGGCGGCACGGGAGCATTGGCCAGTGATGCGCTGTCGGCGCAGGGGTTGACCTTGCCGGAGATCAGTCAGGCAATTCAGGAGAAGATCAGCGCGTTGCTTCCCGCCTATGGGTCAACCCACAACCCCATCGATGTCACCGCGCAGGGGAGCTTGTCGGGCGGGTTGAGCATGGCGCTTACCCTGCTGTCGGGCTCGGACGAGGTCGAACTCGATCCTGCTGGTCGGCTCGCTAGCGAGCGAGAACAGGGTGGGCGTCGACGTCGAATCGATCAAACAAGTTGTCAGTGCCCAGACCAAGCCGGTCTTGTTTTACAGCTACACGCGGCCGTCGGACCTTGCCTGCCGCAAGCTGGCCGAAGCGGGGCTGGTCGTGAATATCCACCTGACCTGGACGGCTCGCGCCCTCCGCGCCCTCGTCGATCGCGGTAGATTCAAGGCGTCGCCTCCCATTGCTGTCCGCCGCCCCGTTTCCTTTGCGAAGATCGAGACCGCATTGCGGGCCGCAAGAGACCCGCTCTCTGAATACGAAGCGAAGGAGCTGCTGGCTGCTTTTGGCATCGGAGGGCCGCCTCACCGGCTCGTGAACACCCCGGCTGAGCTGCAAGCCGCGGCCGCATCGCTGGGTTGGCCGGTCGCGCTGAAAATCCAATCGCCGGATATCATCCACAAGACCGAGGTGGGCGGCGTCAAGCTCAACATCGGCGATCCGACGGCGCTGACCAGCGCTTGGGAAGGCATGCTGGCCGAGGTACGCCGGCACAAGCCGAATGCACGATTGCAGGGCGTCCTGGTGCAGCCGATGGTGCCCAAGGGCATCGAGATGATCATCGGCACCATCCGCGACTCCGTTTTCGGACCGATTGTGATGGTCGGCGCCGGTGGGATAAACACCGAACTGTTCAAGGACGTGACTTACCGTCCATCGCCGGTTAGCGCGGACGAGGCGCACCTCATGTTGCGCGAGTTGCGCTCGTTCCCATTGCTCGAAGGCTGGAGAGGCTCCCCGCCGGCGGACCTCGGTAGGCTGACCGAACTCGTCGCCGAGGTTTCCGCCTTTGCGGTAGCGTTTGGTGACACTATTCAAGAGATCGAGCTCAACCCTGTCCTCGTGCACCCCCGTGGAGCGGGATGCACAATCGTCGACGCGCTGATCACGGCCCGGAAGAGTGACGGCAGCGCAGGAATTAACGAGCACAAGACGTTAGGCGGCAATCGTCGATGACCATCCGTCCCAAGTGCAGCTTCCTCGCTGTCGGCCGAGTTCGGCGCACCGGCGGCGCGAGCGAAGAGCGATAGCTGCTTGCATCTCCCGACCATGCCGGGGATGCGAGCTGCACGAAACACCCCCGGCCACGCTCCCCGAACACGCTTGGCGATGCATGAGCTTGGCGGCTGGCCGATCGTGAGGCTTACCTTAGCGGTCGGCGATCTGTTACGATGGCGGCAATGGCACGCCGTTCGCAAAGAGTACGGTCTGCAATTCCTTCCGTCGTGGATGCTGCGGCAGGGGCGGCGACGCCGGTCAAATCTGCGGGACGGGTGCTCGAGATCCTCGAATACTTCGATGACGTAAAACATCGCGCGCGCGCCAGTGACATCACGGAACATTTCGGCTACCCGCAATCATCGACGTCCTATCTGCTCAAAAGCCTGACCCAAATGGGTTATCTGGAGTTCAATCCATCCTCGCGAACCTATATGCCCACCACGCGAGTAGCCTTGCTCGGCTCATGGATTTGGGAGTCCGCAATCAGCGACGGAACTCTGATCCGCCTGATGAAAACAATCGGAGCCTCAACCGGGCAGACGGTCGTGCTGGGAGCCCGCAATGGTATCTATGCCCAATACATCCACGTGATCGAGGCCGAAAATGGATTCCCTATACATGTTCCGACTGGCACGTGCCGATTGTTGGTCTGGTCGGCAGCGGGCTTCGCGCTGCTCAGCAATGAACGCGAGCAAACTATTCGCTTGCTCGTTCTGCGCACCAATGCGGAGGTGCCCAATCTGCAGATCAAATTGCGACAGGTGCTCGCCAATGTCGGGACGGTGCGACGTCAGGGCTACTTTTTATCCGATGGATTGGTGACGCCTGGCGGCGCGCACATTTCCATGCCGCTTCCGGTCGAAGCAACACGCGGCCGTGCCCTCGTGATCGGCGTCTCAGGCCGGAGTGATGTCATCAGGCGCGACGAGGCGCGCATCGTCGAAGCCATGCAAATCGCCATCGCCAGGTACTGCAACCTTGAGAGTGCACGAATTGAGCCCCCGCGCGACAAGACGCCCATGGAGCGAAGGAATGGACGATGACGGACGCTGTGCTTTATGAGCAGGATGGCGGCGTCGTTACGCTGACACTGAATGAACCCGACACCCGGAATGCGATTTCGCCGGCCATAATCGAGCAATTGGTCGCCCACTGCGATCGGATCAACCGAGACATGAGCGTCGGCTGCGTCATACTCACCGGCGCTGGAAAGAGCTTCTCGTCGGGCGGCAACGTTAAGGAGATGCGGGACCGCACCGGTCTTTTCGCAGGCATTCCTGCAGAGATTCGACGCGGCTATCAACACGGCATACAGCGTGTTCCAATCGCGATGTACGGTCTGGAAGTGCCGGCAATCGCAGCTGTGAACGGGCATGCCGTGGGTGCCGGCTGTGACCTCAGCTTGATGTGTGACATCCGCATCGCGGCGCAGGATGCGGAGTTCGCTGAGAGCTTCATGCGCGTGGGGCTGGTCTCGGGCGACGGCGGCGCTTGGTTCTTGCCGCGCATCGTCGGATTGTCGCGTGCCTACGAGATGACATTCACCGGGGATTTCATCAAGGCAGATGAGGCGCTGGCATGTGGTTTGGTGTCTCGAGTGGTGCCGCAAACCCAGCTCATGCAGGAAGCGGTTGCGCTCGCCCAGCGCATTGCCGCGCAGCCCCCGCATTCACTCCGGCTGTGCAAGAAACTTCTGCGCGAAGCGCTGGATGCAAGTCTTCCTGCTCACCTGGAGATGGCCGCCGGTATGCAGGCGCTAGTACAGCACACCGCCGATCAGCATGAAGCTGTGATTGCATTCTTCGAGAAAAGGAAACCGCGGTTCAAGGGGGCGTGATTGCCCGCCCCGCTGGTCGCCCGGTCTTCTTCGGCGGCAAGCGGGAGCTTCCCAATTTCGGCGGCAAGCGGAGCTTCCCAATCGGCGAGACGTGACCTGGCGCTTATCAGCCTTGGTCAACCAAGCCTTGGCGGTCTTGCGTCAGCGATCACCTGGAACTGCCAGAGCTCAAGCAAGAGCCGATTCCATCACATATGTGATAAACTGCGCTGACATCACGAAAACCATTGCCGCCCCGATCGAGTTGGCTTTGATGCTCTAAAGGCGGGTCGCCAGGAGAACCGATCTGCCGCGCGGTGACTGGGAGGAGAGATGCGTGCTTTCCGATTCGAGGCGTTGAAACTACCGCCCGAGGCCGAAGCGATGCGGTCCCGCGTCCGCGACTTCCTGCGCGAAGAGCAAGAGCAGGGGCACTATACGGCGCATCGTACGTCCTGGACCAGCTTCGACCCTGAGTTCAGTCGTCGTGCAGGTGCTGCGGGTTTCATCGGGATGACCTGGCCGAAAAAGTACGGCGGGCATGAGCGGTCGAACCTCGAGCGTTTTGTCGTGACCGAAGAATTGCTTGCCGCCGGCGCACCCGGCGGCGCGCACTGGATCGCTGATCGGCAGTCGGGACCGCAGATTCTCAGACACGGCAGCGAACGCGCGCG
Organism: uncultured Alphaproteobacteria bacterium; assembly: GCA_963788095.1. Lineage (GTDB taxonomy): Bacteria > Pseudomonadota > Alphaproteobacteria > Rhizobiales > Xanthobacteraceae > CAVTXS01. The sequence continues at coordinate 35,544 of CAWBFP010000025.1, forward strand.
AACCATGATTCTTCCGCGGATCGTCGCCGGGGAGTGCTATTTCGGAATCGGGATGAGTGAACCGGATTCCGGGTCGGATCTGGCCGCCGTCCGGACGCGCGCGGAGAAAACCGATGGCGGGTGGCGGATCAACGGCAGCAAGATCTGGACGTCAAACGCCCATCGGGCGCACTACCTGATCGCGCTGGTGCGCACCGATCCGCCAAGCAAAAATCGCCATGCCGGATTGTCGCAGTTCATCATCGACATGGCGGCGCCGGGGATCGAGGTCAGACCGATTTCGGAATCTGTATGGTGCGCACGAGTTCAACGAGGTGTTCTTCCGAGACTACTTCGTGGCCGACGATATGATTGTCGGCGAACCGGGGGCCGGGTGGACGATTGTCACCGGCGAGCTGGCCTATGAGCGTGCCGGCCCGGATCGGTTCATGTCGGACGTTCGTCTGCTCGTCGAGCTGATCGATCGCGTCGGCACGGAGCCGGCCGAACGTCAGGCGGTCGAGATCGGGCGCCTGGTCGCGCATTTGGCCGCGCTCCGCCGCATGTCGAGCTCGATTGCCGGCTTGCTGGAGCGCGGCGAGAGCCCCTCGACGGAGGCCGCACTTGTGAAGGATGTGGGCACGGCATTCGAACGCGAGATTCCGGAGGTCGCGCGGCGGCTCGTGTCGGTCGAAGCCAGCCTCGACGACGACAAGGATGTCTTCAACGAGGCTATGGCTCATGTGTTGCTGCAAGCGCCGTCCTACACGATCCGGGGCGGAACGCCCGAAATCCTGCGCGGCATGATAGCGCGCGGCCTCGGCCTGCGCTGATGGTCGCGGGCACAGCAGCGGAACCGATAGCGTGAGCGAGATGTCGAACATTCTGTTGGACCAGGCCGACCGCCTGTTCTGGCAACATGCCGACAAGGATGTGCTCGCCGCTGCCGATCGGGGCGAATGGCCGGCAGCTTTGTGGGGGGCGGTCGAGGAAGCCGGGCTACCCCTGGCCCTTGTACCGGAAGCGGCCGGCGGGGTCGGGCTCGACTTCGCGGATTTTGCCAACCTGGCCCGTCGTTCCGCGTACCACACCCTGCCGCTTCCGCTGCCCGAGACCGTCATCGCTAACGCGCTTTGGGCCGAGGCAGGCGGTGAGCCGGCGGCAGGTACGTTGACGCTCGCGCCGACGAATGTCGTCGACCGGGTCACCATCCGCCGCACAGGCGACGATTTCGCATTGGCAGGCAGCGCGCGGCGCGTGCCCTGGGGATTGCAAGCCGACAATGTGCTGGTCTTCGCGCAGGAGCACCCCGGTCAATACCGTCTCTGCCTGGTGCCGCACCGAAGCCTGGCGGCTGACAACAAGCGGACGCGCAATATCGCCTTTGAGCCGCGCGAAACCCTGAACCTGGATGGCGTGACGCTGCCTGCCGAAGAGGTACGGGCAGCTCCCGCCCGTTTGGGAGCCGACGGTTTCCTGTTGCTGGGCGCGCTGATCCGTGTCCAGCAAATGATCGGCGGGATGGAACGCTGCCTCGACTTTGCGCTTACCTACGCCAACGAGCGCGTGCAGTTCGGCCGGCCGATCGCGAAGTTCCAAGCTATTCAGCATATGCTTGCAATCGCCGCCGGCCATTTTGCGGCCGCTACGGCCGCGGCGGACACGGCAGCGGAAGACTACGACACGTCGGGACTGGGTCTTTCGGTCGCAGTCGCAAAGGCGCGTTGTGGCGAGGCGGCAGGACAGGTTGCGGCAGTCTGCCATCAGGTCCATGCCGCGATGGGTTTCACTCAGGAGCATCCGCTTCATTTCGCCACCAGACGTCTGTGGTCATGGCGCGACGAGTTCGGCTCGGAAGCGATGTGGCAGGAACGTATCGGCCGTATGGTCTGCAGCCAGGGAGGCGAGGCGCTATGGCCGATGCTGGTCAAGCAGTGATGGTGTACATCGCCGATTTCTCGTCGGAGTGCTTGTCGCGAAGGGCGGCCAAGCACGTCCGCCTGAATTCACGGGAACACGAACGCGGAGGAAACGACATGCGGAAGCAACTGACCACCTGGGGTCTGGCATTGGCTGCGGCGGTGATTTCCGTATCCGGCGTCGTGGCTCAAACGCGCTGGACCGGCTACACCTACATCCCATCGACGACGCTCGCGGGCTACCAGGGCATGGAGCGCTTGGCCCGGGAGTTCGAGAAGGCGACCAATGGCAAGGTCGTCATCCGCATGAACGCGGCCGGCGGCCTGCCGATCAAGGCCGGAAACATCACGCAGGCTGTCGCCGACGGCATCGTACAGATCGCTGCCGACGGCTTCTTCATCGGCAACGTCGAAGAGGGGGGCATCCTGCGCCTGCCGAGTCTGCTCAACACAGTCGAGGAGTTCGACAAGGGCAAGGCTGCGATGTCGCCGTATCTCGAGAAGGGCTTCGAGCGCCAGGGAGTGGTGCTCATTGGCCATTATCGCTATCCACTGCAGATTGCCTTCTCGGCGAAGAAGCTGACCTCACTGGACGACATGAAGGGCCAGAAGATGCGGGTGACGTCACCCGAGCAGGGAGAGTTCGTGCGCCGGTTCGGCGGCTCGCCGGTGAACCTGGGCGCAGCCGAGGTGGCCTCAGCGCTGCAGACCGGGGCGGTCGATGGCGTGTTCACCGCGAAGACCGGTGGCGGCAAGATCTGGAAGGATCAGCTCAAGTACAATTATGAGTTCGGCCCGAACTACTTCAACACCGTGATCGTCGCGAACAAGGCCGCGTTCGACGCGCTCACAAGCGAGGACAAGAGCAAGCTGCGTGATCTAGCCACCAGGATCGGAGACGAGATCACCAAGGCGATGACCGAGGAGGAGCTCACCATCGTCAACGACTTCAAGAGCATCATGACCATCACGCCGGCCAACGAGTCAGATATCAAGCGCGCGACCGAGGGCATGTCGACCTACTGGGACACCTGGGCCCAAGGAAAGTCGCCAGCCACCAAGGAAGCACTCGCCGCCGTGCGCAAAGCGGTCGGGCGCTAAGCGGCGCCTTCGATGCCAGGTTCGTTCGGCCGCGCCGTCGATCGCCTGACCGAGGCTCTCCTGCGCCTGGGCGCCGTCGCAGCCGAGGCGATGCTGGTCGTTCTGGTGGGAGTCGTCTTCGCGGAGGTGGTGGCGCGCAGTTTTCTCGGCTTCTCGATCGAACTCGTCGAGGAGGCGAGCGGATACCTCCTCGTCGGCATCATCTTTCTCGGGCTCGGCCAATCGATTGTGTCGGGCGCCCTGCTGCGGGTCGACTTCATCATCAACGCCCTCGGCGAGCGCGCACGCACCGGCCTCGATCGCGCCTATGCCGCGGTCGGAGTCGTCGTGCTCCTGATCTATCTGCGGGAGGCTATCCTTCTCGTCCTGAGCTCCTACCAGCGCGGCACGCTGTCGAGCACTGACCTTCCCATCCCGCAATGGATCCCCCAGTGTTCCATGGTGGTCGGTCTCGTACTCGGCGCTCTCGCTTTCGCTCGCCTCGTCATGCGTCCCGTACCTACGGACGCCACGGGAGCTGACGTATGACCGGAGCCGACCCGCTCATCGTCATTTCGATCTTGTTCCTCGGGCTTCTCTTCATCGGGCTCTGGGTTCCCCTCGCGGTGGCGATCGCGGGACTTGCGCTCATCTACCTGCAACAGGGGACCGCCGGATTCAAGGCGGTCGGCCTCGTCACCTGGGGCTCGACCAACTCCTTCGTCCTCACCGCGGTGCCTCTGTTTATCCTCATGTCGGAGCTGCTCCTGCAATCGGGCATCGGCTTTCGCGTCTACCGCGGCCTTGACCGGGCGGTGAGAAACTTGCCCGGCGGCTTGCTCCAGACCAACATCCTCGGCTGCGCCATCTTCTCCGCGATCAGCGGCTCGAGCGTGGCCACGGCGGCGGCAATCGGCACGGTGGCGATCCCGCCGATGCGACGGCTCGGCTACGACATGCGAATGGCCTACGGCTCGCTCGCGGCTGGCGGCACGCTGGGCAACCTCATTCCGCCTTCAATCGCCTTCATCATTTATGGGATGTTTACGGAGACCTCGATCGTCGCCTTGTTCACCGCAAGCATCCTGCCGGGTCTCCTGCTGACGGCGATTTACATGGGCTACATCGCCTGGGTCGCTTGGCGCCGGCCGGAGATCGCGCCGCGCGCTTCGGCGGAGGAAGAGGTGGGCGAGGCGACCGCCTCCGTCGCGGCGGACCTCCTGCCCTTCGGCATCATGATCGCCGTCGTGCTCGGCTCGCTCTATCTCGGCTACGCTACCCCAACGGAGGCTGCCGCCGTGGGGACGGTCGCGTCCCTCGCGGTTGCCGCAATCTGGGGCAAGCTCGACGTTGCAAGCCTCCGATCGGCGCTCGGCAACACAGTGCGCGTCACCGCGAGCATTCTGTTCGTGGTCGCGACGGCGTATCTCTTCTCATACGCCGTGGCAATCACCGGCGCTGGCCAGGATTTCGCAACCTGGGTCCAGGGTCTCGGCCTCGGAAAATGGACGTTCCTCGCTGTTGTGTTCCTCCTCTACATCGTACTGGGCCTTGCGGTCGACAGCCTTGCGATGATCGTCATCACCGTGCCGCTGCTGCTGCCGCTGTTGAAGGCCTACGGCATCGACCTCATCTGGTTCGGCGTCGCCGTCGTCATCCTGATGGAGCTGGGCCAGATCTCGCCGCCCTACGGGCTGAACCTCTTCATCATCCAGAATATCGGCAAGGCGAGCTTCGCCGACGTGGCGATGGGGTCGCTGCCTTACAACCTCCTCATGATCCTTCTTCTCGTGCTCCTCTGCCTGTTCCCGGCCCTGGCCCTCTGGCTGCCTGCCAGGCTCTGACGACGGAGCAAGCCCGTGTTCTTCGCGCCGCCGCCGGTTCATCGCCTCGAGCCATGGTCGAGCCTTCCAGGGTCATTCCGCCGGCGGCGGCGTAGCGCCTGGGCCGACCTCAATCTCGGCGGCGACGAGCTCGACTGCTTCCTGGAAGGGCCCGCCTTTGATGCGCTCGGCAACCTCTACGTCGTCGACATCCCATTCGGCCGCGTCTTCCGCATCACTCCTGGGGGCGAGTGGACGCTCGTCGCCGAGTACGACGGCTGGCCGAACGGCCTGAAGGTGGCGCCCGACGGCAAGCTGATGATTGCCGACCAGCGGCTCGGCCTTGTGCGGGTCGATCCGGCCACGGGCACGCACGAAGTCCTCCTTGAGGCCATCTTGGGAGAGCCCCTCCTCGGCCTCAACGACCTCACCTATGGTCCTGACGGGCTGCTTTACGTGACCGATCAGGGCCAGACCGGACTGCATGACCCGCGCGGGCGCGTCTTGCGCATCAGGTCCGACGGCGAGCCTCAGGTCGTTCTCACCGGCGGACCGAGCCCCAACGGGCTCATCTTCGACCGAGCCCGGCCCTGGCTCTTCGTGGCCATGACTCGCGCGAACGCGATCTGGCGGGTTCCCCTCGTGGACGGGCAGCCCACCAAGGTAGGCGTGGCGATTTAACTCTCGGGAGGCATCGGGCCCGATGGACTGGCTCTCGACAGCACTGGCAACCTGTTCGCTGCGCATCCGCTCATTGGCGTCTGGCGGTTCGATGCGAGAGGTCGCCCTACGGCGCTCTATCGCGATGATGAGACGGTGTTTCCAACCAACCTCGCGATTCGGCGGGTGAATGGACGCGAGCTCGCTTACGTCACCGATTCCCTCAGTGGCCGCGTGGTGACGGCGAACCTCGCAGCGTAACGTGCCACCGTCACACTTGAGACCTTCCCGCGAACGCATGCAAGTTCGCTACGAGCGCGTGTTACGCGCTTCGCGTCGGGATGCGTCGCTTTCGCATCTCTGTTCTCGCCTGCCACTTCCCTTGATCCGGCTTCCTCATTCGCTGTCCCCGTCGCTCTTTTCCCTGTTCTGGTGAGTAGGGAATTCTTATCGGAAGTCATCGAATTGGCCGCGAAACGCTAACCTCCGCCGGCCAAGTAGGGGGTGGAATCGGCGCTATTCCCTGTATTTGCCCGGTTATCAGGGAATTGCCTCGGAGAGACGCGTTCACATCAGACTGCACGCCACTCAGTCGGTGGCGTGCGCGATTTGCCCGCGAACCCCGGAAAACGAGGCAGTCGCGCGGCCTTTCACCGCAGCGAGCCTCCTCTCTGCCACGGCGCCTCGCCAGCTGGCGAGGCAAAAAGAGGCCGGCGTCTCTTGGCGCCAAACCGCCATTTCCCGACCAATGCCCAAGCTTCAAATCGTTTTGAGCCACTATCTGCGGTGAACCCAGACGAGCGTGTCCACCGCGGCAGGGCTGGTGCTGAAGCACGGCCGGGAAAAAATTTCCTCGGCCTTTGAACCCTCCCCATTCTGGCTGCGTCGAATGCCGAACCCGCTGGCGATGAGAGCGCGGCACGTCAATCACGCCCGGCCAGTCGTCCAGCGACCGAACCGGTTTCAGACCTTGGAGCGTCGAAGGCGAAGGAGATCAGAAATGTGGACGAAACTCGCGCTCGTTCTGGCTTTGGCTGCTGCTCCGCTGACCGCTGCCAAATCCGACACTTTGACTGTCGGACAGGCAAAGACCACCGCATTGGCGGATTGGTATGCGAACATTCACTACACGGCATTGGAAGAAAGCGGCGAGGTCGTGATCACGATCGCGCCGGGCGCCGACGAAGCGGGCCGTCCGATGCGGGTTGTGAGCCGCCTTGCCGATGGCCAGAGCCAAACGATCTCGATTGGTGGTTATGGCGAGAACACGCGGCTCACAACATTGACGGTGACCCGCGTAGCAGATCAAGTTTCCTTCGATGTCGACAGCAGGAACGTCTCCCAGAATCGTAAGACCGCAGGTCTTGCAAATTGAGCCAGCCCCGACTCACGTCGGTGCAGAAAGCTTGGAAATGAGAGCAGCTGGCTTGTCCGTGCTGGCTGGCGCTCTCGTGGCGCCTGCGGAAGTCGTCGTCGCTCAGCCACAAGCAATAGGCGGCAAGGGCCAGCTCTTGTTCAACAATGCCTGCCGGACGTGTCACACGTTAAGAGAGGGTGACAACCGCCTGGGGCCGAACCTCAACCGGATCGTCGGCCGCAAGATGGCGTCCTGCCGGATTATGGCTGCTCGAGCGCCATGAAGAGCGGGGACCTGATCTGGGACAAATCGACTCTCGACCGCTTCATCGCCAATCCGGATCAGGTGGTGCCGGGCCACACGATGCGGCCCTATGGCGGGCTCGCGTCGCCCGAGGAACGCGCAAGCATCATCGACTATCTTGAAGAGAGCGCCAGGAATTGATCGTAACGGTCGCCGGCTGGCAGCGTCGGTTCGCGGCGACGCAACGATATATCCGGAGCCGGGGGTGAAGCTGACCCTTGCTCAATCGAGTCTCGATACCGAGGATCGAACAGTGCTTTCGATCTTGGTGTGACCTAGCAGAGCTGTAGGTTCTAGATCCGCTTTGCGGCAGCTTGCGGGGCAACGTTTCAATCAGTCGCCCAAGTCGCTGCGAAGCCGTGGTCCGGACTTTGCCGGTAGCGCCCGCGCAGACCACCGCGGCATTGTGCAATAGATCGCAGGCTTTTTGCCGACATGAATATGATAAATGATCTGTCGAGCATCCCTCCGGTCGACGCGAGGAGGCGCATCGTATGGCGATCCTGTTGTGCAGGATCTACAGTTCGCGCGCGATCCGAGCGACTATTTCGTCGAAAGCGGCGAGCCGCGTGCAGACGGCCCCGCGGTGCGCGGCGGCGAAATCAAGAGGCGCCGTACGGCCAACGACCAATTGCACGATCATGATCCGCGACAAGATATCCGACGCGCCACCGCCTCCTCCTCAACCGTCGCGGCGCGCGCGCCAGGCAGCAGCCGCGAAGTCCGAAGACGAAGCCGCCCCGTTACCGCGCAATCCTTCCGTCGCGGTGGTGATGGGAGTCTCGGGTTGCGGCAAGAGTACGATTGCGTCGATGCTCGCGCGCCGGCTCAACTGGATCTACGCGGACGGCGACTGGTTCCACCCGCAGTCCAACGTCAGGAAGATGCACGCCGGGGAGCCGCTGACGGATGAGGATCGCTGGCCTTGGTTGCATGGCATTGCCGCCTGGATCGACGCGACTCGGCGCGCCGGTAATCATGGCATCGTCGCCTGCTCGGCGCTCAAACGCGCCTATCGAGATATCCTGGTTGGCGGGCGCCGCGATGTCCGCATCGTCTATCTGAAGGGTGAGCGGGACCTGATCGCGCGCCGGCTGGCGGCACGCGATAAGCATTTCATGCCGCCCTCGCTGCTCGACAGCCAATTCGCGACGCTCGAAGAGCCGCAGCTGGACGAACGCCCGATCGTGGTCTCGATCGCTCCGCATCCGCATGAGATCGTGGAGGAGATCATCAAGCGGCTCGGCGTAGACGCAAGCCCGTCTCCACCGGGAATCACCGCCGTGCGATAAGCCCGCCGTCGCGATGGTTCGTGGCGCGAATTTCCGAGCTTCGAGGCGCGGTTGCGCTATACTTTCCGGCGATCGGTGTGAAGCTGATTGTGATGTGGAGTGATCACGGCTCCGGGCGCTGCAAACTGTTGTCGGCATGCACGGACCACCCAAGAAAGCAGTAAAGGGTTCGTCATGGTGAAGAAGCGAATCGGTCTACTCACTGGCGGCGGCGACGTCCCGGGCCTCAACTCGGTCATCAAAACCGTGACCTACCGTGGCAGCGACGACGGTATCGAGGTCGTCGGTCTGCGTCGCGGTTGGGAGGCGCTCACGCACTTGAACCTCGACGATGCGACCAGCAGAAGTCGGTACGTTATTGTGCTCGACCGAGAGAACACGCGCACCATTGATCGGCGCGGCGGGACCGTGCTGCACTCGAGCCGCACCAACCCCTCGAAAATGCAGAAGCTGCCCGATCACCTTGCCGGCAAGGACTTTCCAGTCTCCCTCGGCACCAAGGGCGGCATCGCGACCCAGACCTGGGACGTCTCCAAGCAAGTATTGGCCAATCTGTCGGCGCTCGGCATCGACCACCTTATTGCCATCGGGGGTGACGATACGCTCAGCTACGCGGCCCGGCTCAACGAGCTTGGCGTCAACATCATTGCCATCCCGAAGACGATGGATAACGACGTTCGCAATACCGAGTACTGCATCGGATTCTCGACCGCGATCACCCGCGCCGCCGACGCCATCCAACGCCAGCGGACGACCGTCGCCTCGCACGAGCGAATCGGCATCTTCCGCGTCTTCGGCCGAGATGCGGGCTTTACGGCGCTCTACACCGCGTATGTCACCTCGATCCGCTGCGTCGTCCCCGAATATAAAGTCAATCTCGACAGGCTCATGCAGCTGCTCATCGAGGAAAAGCACGCAAACCCGAGCAACTATGCGCTCGTCGTGCTCAGCGAGGGCGCCGAGTGGGAGGGCTATCAAGTACGCGAATACGGCGAACCCGACGCCTACGGTCACCGAAAGAAGGCGAGCGTGGCCGAGACACTTGCCGACCAGATCAAGCTTCGCACCGGCGAGGAGACCATGGCGTCCGATCTTACCTACGACCTGCGCTCGGGGGACCCAGATTTCGTCGACAAGCTCGTTGCCTTTGCGTTCGGCAACATGGCGTACGATGCCATTCTCGATGGCAAGACCGGCCTGATGTCGGCGCTGGTGGACGGCTGCTACGAGCTGGTGCCGATCCCAGACCCCAATCTCGGGCCGCGCAAGTTGGACGTTGCCACCATGTACAACACCGAGCGCTACCGTCCCATATACGCCAGCAAGCAGGGCCTGCCGCTCTTTCTGCAACGCGCGTCGTAGGACAGCCGGCGGCCCCCTCGACAATCCTTGTCATCACCAACGGCGCTAGCGAAAGACCTCTGCCCGGACGAAGATCCACGGAATTGCGCGGCGACGTCGGCCTACGAACAGTGCGAGTGACAACCGCAGTTCTCAATGCAGGCCGCGGCCGCGAGCATGTGGTTTGATTGGTCGCGTTACCTCCATTTAATGAATGACAAGACCGCCGGAACAATAGCTGTTGCTTGGCCATCAAGAATGACGCGATTATAGCCGACGAAGCCGACAAGGCTGAAACAGATCGCGCCGCCACGCTGCTTGCAACAGTGCTGAGGACAGCATGTCGTTCAAGGTTCAGGTCGGCCCACCACAGGTCGCCATCCACCAGGGTCAGACGGTGCTGGTCAGCGAGCAGGACGGGCAGATCAGCTGGCCGAGCGAGAAGGGCCTTTACTTTCTCGATACGCGCATTGTCAGTAATTGGGCGATCTATGCCAATGGTGAATCGTGGGAGCTATTGAACGGCGGCCCGGTCACATATTACGCGGCACGCATCTTCCTCACCAACAGGACCATTCTCACCGAAGACGGCGCGATCCCACCGCGCACCGTCGGACTCACGCTCAGCCGATGGATCAGCGGCGGTTTGCACGAGGATCTCGACATCACCAACAACAGCATGAAACCGATACGTTTTCAGCTCGAGATCGCCTTTCGTTGCGACTTCGCCGACATCTTCGAGGTGAAATCGGGCAAGATCGTGCGCCGCGGCCAGATCACCACAGAGTGGTCGGAGCGACGGCAACGGGTTCGCACAGCCTATTCGAACCGAGATTTTCAGCGCGCGGTGACGGTCGCGGTGTCGCATGCATCGAGCAAGGCGGTTTCCGCCAATGGGCGACTGAGCTTCGAGGTCGCGCTGCAGCCGCATCAGGCTTGGCACGCATGCCTGCTCTACACGCTCGAGGATGGCGAGCAACAACTCCGCGCGCCGCCCGATTGCTTTGGGCAAGATCCCAGACCCCAACGTTCCGAGGAGATGGCGGAATGGTTGGAGGCGGTAGTGAAGATCCAGACCAGCAACGAGGAATTTTACCGTCTCTTTCACCAGGCGCTGGAGGACATGGCCGCGCTGCGTTTGCCGATCAAGGGAACCGACCATATCGTCTTCCTGCCGGCTGCCGGGCTCCCATGGTTCGTCGCTCCCTTCGGCCGCGACAGCTTGATCGTTTCGCTGCAGAACGTGTTGATCTACCCGGAATTCGCCCGCGGCGCGCTGGAGATTCTGGGCTCGCTTCAGGCCAAGGAGGACGATCCGTATCGCGATGCCGAACCGGGCAAGATCCTTCACGAGCTGCGGGTTGGCGAGCTCGCACATTTCAAGCTGATTCCGCACACCCCCTATTACGGAACTGCCGACGCGACGCCGCTCTATCTGATAACGCTGCACTCGGCTTGGCGCGCCACCGGCGACAAAAGCCTGCTCGAGCGGCACCTGCCGACGGCGGAAGGCTGCCTCGCCTGGATCGACAAATACGGCGATCGCGACGGCGATGGATTTCAGGAATACCAGACGCGTTCGCCGGTCGGCTACGAGAACATGGCGTGGAAGGATTCCGGCGATTCGGTCATGTATCCCGACGGATCGCTGGTAAAGGGACCGAAGGCGCTGTGTGAGCTGCAGGGCTACGTTTACAATGCCTGGATCCGTATGGCGGAGGCTTTCGATGCGCTCGGCAAGCCTGACCGCGCGCACGAGCTACGGGCGAAGGCCGCTGCCCTGTTCGAGCGGTTCAACGAAACCTTCTGGGACGAGGAATTGGGCTTCTATGTCTATGCGCTCGACGGCGACAAAAAGAAGGTCAAGACCATCGCGTCCAATGCCGGGCATTGCCTATGGTCCGGGATTGTGCCCCGCGAGCGGGCAAAGAGGGTGGTGGAGCGCCTGATGGCGCCCGACATGTGGACGGGATGGGGCATTCGCACGCTGTCCGCCGACCACCGGGCATTCAACCCATACAACTATCAGACCGGCTCGGTGTGGCCGCACGACAATGCCTTCATCGCCATGGGTTTCAAATTCTATGGCTTCGGTGCGGAAGCCGCGCGGGTTGCGCATGACGTCAGCGTGGCGGCGAGCCACTTTCTGCTCAATCAGCTGCCGGAACTTTACACGGCGGCCGAGCGCACCGAGGCGAACTTCCCGGTTCAATATATCGGCGCGAATGTGCCCCAGGCATGGGCCGCCGGCTCGGTCTTCATGCTGACGCAGGCACTGCTGGGATTTTTACCGGACGCTCCTCGCGACAAGTTGTACGTCGACCCTTCGCTTCCGACCTGGCTGCCCGATCTGACGGTGCGCGATCTCCGCATCGGCAAACACAAACTCGACATCCGGTTCTGGACCGAGGGCGGAGAGACGGCGTTTGAGGTCATCAAGGGAGATCCCAAGGTGGTCGAGCGCTGCGACATCGCGTCCAAGGCTGGGCAATTGAGAGTTACTCCCGATTCGATCCGGACGGCGAAAGCACCTGCGAGGTGAACGAAGTCGTGGTCGAGGACTGCGACAGAGGCTCAAATTCAAGCGCGAGCCTTGCGGCTTCGGGAGGCCGCTACGCCACCAGCCAAGGCACTTTTCACGCAGCACAAGACAGATCATGCGGCATGGCTCACCCGTCGCGCGCGGCGCGATCGGGGAAGCAAATCGAGATTTGGTAGCGCGCGGCTTGGCGCCGTTAGGCGTGCACGAGATGGGTGCGGGCTTCGTGGAGCGATGCAGCAGGTGGTGTCGTTGCCGCGCAAGGAGGCGCTGCGCGCGCTCGGCTCCGGCGTCGTCGTTTGCATCACGGCCCCCAGGCGAAGAGCGCGGCAAGCAACAGTGCGAGCACCGCCAGTGGTAGGACGCTGCAAAGCATCGACCATGCCCTGCCGACTCCCGGTGCTTGACGGGCGGCCGAGCGATGACCGGCACGCTCGCCTGCGCTGGTTGACTGGCTGAATTGCAAACGCGGCGTTCCACCGGTTAGGACGGTAGCGTGTCCGGCATCGTCGGCCATCTCACGATCTTCTGCTCCGAAGTCGGTCCGTGGGCGTGATTTCGCATCAGTCTGGGTTTGCAATTCCAAGCTTTGCACCGATCCCGCAGGTCGGTCCTCAAAGATTTCCGCCGATTGCCCATCTTCGGTTTTCTGCACAAGCTCTGTGACATCAGCCTGTGCTTGTGATTCCAAGCTTGTTTGTGCCGACCCCGGCAATTGCTCATCTTCGCTTGGTTTGCCCAGCTCTATCGCGTCGGTTTGGGCTTGCGATTCCAAGCCTACCACCGATCCTCCATCAGCGATTTCGGGCAATTGGGCGGCTTCGGTTCTCTGCGCAAGGTCGAGCCATTCTTGCGCCCGATCCGTCAAGCGCAACCGGTCCGTATCGAGCGACATTCCGTTCGCAATCTCCACACACATCGCGGCCATCATCCGGTAGTCGCCAGGTTTGTGTTGCATAGCGAGTCTCCATGCGTCGTTCCAAGGCGCACCCGGCAAACCCCTCTCTGGCGAAGCTGCCCCGCGATGGCCAAATCGCCAAATCGCCGCTACGAAAAGAATGCGCGCAAGCACTGTCGTTTGGGCCTCGGCATGCTTGGTGCCCATGCCCAATCAAGCCACCGCCCGAACGCTCATCCCTTCACGCGCAGATGTCCGGTTCGCCAGCCGCCGGACGGTCCGAATCCGGCGCCACGGCCAGTGGCAACGAGAAGCGGATCGCAGAGAGCGTTGCTGGCGCAAGTACACTGGGAGACGTTCGAGCCGAGCACTTACCTATTGCGTCAGGCCGCGGTCGCTCCCGCCGGTACTTCGGCCCTGGGCAATGTGGCGTCGTTGGCCGTTTGAAGCTGTCTTGACAGCAGGCCGATCTGCTCGACGAGGGTACGGACTTCTGACCGCGCGATCACGTTCGTCGGACTCGGCTTGCTTCCGAGCACGCGTTCGTCCATGGGGTCAAAGGCCGTCAGGCCCTGGGCGAAGAACTCACGGAAGACGACTCTTTCCGATAAGCCGCGTGCAATGCGGATACCCAGCTTTGCGTGGACCAATTCAAGCAGATCGGAGACGTGACGCTGGTTATGGGAGGCGAGCGGCGCCAGCCGGTTACGCACCACGATCCAGTCGGTGGGGCGGCCGCACACACGTCGTCTGCCCTCCAGTGCGCGAGACACGGTTCTGGCATATCGTGACGGCTGGGGTTCGAGATTTTTCGACGGCCCGATGGCAATGATGACATCGAGATCCACCAGGCTGTCGTTGATTGGAGTCACTAGGGTGTCCGCCATACTGTGGGCGACCAGGCTCAGATGCTGCACACCGCCCGGCGTATCAATCACCATGAAGTCGCAGCTACCCGCGCCGTCAATCACCTCCAGTTGGTTGGTGAACCAAGCAAAATCGCTAGGATCGTCGCGATGGATCCGGTCCGCTCGATCATCTGCGATCGAGTGATGATCCGGCAGTTCGAGGGACAGGTTGTTTTGCTGCGCCCAAACTCGGCGATTCTCGAGATAATGCGTGAGCGTTTGCTGGTTTAGGTCGAGATCGATCGAGGCGACGCGCTTGCCCGACTTGAGCAGCGCCACGATGATGTGCATGGCGATGGTGGACTTGCCGCTTCCACCCTTGTGATTGCCGACGACCACAACATGTGGCCGCCGCCTGGACCGGGCAGCTTCAGCCCCAAACGATTTCGTGGATACCACCGGCTCGGCCGGGTACGAACTGGTCTGCTCGACGGGAGACTCTAACACAGCGTCCTCCGAGGCCTTCGCTGTCGAAATGTCCCCCCAGGACGGTTAACGTTCGGTAAAGCGGCATCGATCGTGCGGGGGCGAGAACCCGAGCCAAGCCAGGGCACTCGATAAGGCTCGGGGACCGTTGCAGTCCTGGGACCCTCGGGATCAAGTCCGGGCCAGGCTTTCTCCCTTTGGGAAAGGTGAATCAACACGAGCGGAAAAACGGGCCAAACTGTCCCCCGAGCTCCCTGATGACCTCACTGCGCGTGCGAAAGACCGAGCCTGGACAAGCCCCGCCATGACGGATGGAAGGGTATCAACGGACGCCCGCCCCTACTCCGCGGCGAGCGAGCGCAGCAGCTCCTCGCGCAGCCGCCGCTTCATCAGCTTGCCGTTGGCGTTGCGCGGCAGCGGCTCGGCGCCGAGCGTGAAGCTGTCCGGCACCTTGTAGTCGGCGAGGAGCTCGGCGCAGTGGCGGGTCAGCGCTTCGGCGCTGGCGCCAGCGGCGGTGACGGTCACGAAGGCGTGCGCCCGCTCGCCCAGCACCGCGCACGGCTTGGCGACGACCGCGGCCTCGACGACCGCGGGATGGCTCATGAGCGCGTTCTCAACCTCGACCGAGTAGATCTTGTAGCCGCCGCGGTTGATCATGTCCTTGCTGCGGTCGAACACGCGCACGTAGCCGTCGGCATCGATCGAGCCGATGTCGCCGGAGCGCCAGAAGCCGGCGACGAAGCTCTCGGCGGTGGCGGCCTCGTTCTCCCAGTAGCCCTTGGCGACCATCGGGCCGTGCATCCAGATCTCGCCTTCCCAGCCCGGCGGCAGCGCACAGCCGGCTTCGTCCATCACCAAAATCTCGGCGCAGGGCACGGCGCGGCCGACGCTGTCGAGGCGCGCCGCGGTCTGTGAAGGCGGCATCAGCGTCGCGGGCGAGGTGGTCTCGGTCGACCCGTACGCGTTCATCAGCGAAAGCGCCGGCAGCTTGGCGGCGAAACGCTCGATTGTCGCCGGCGGCATCGGCGCGCCGCCAAAGCCGCCGACCCGCCACGACCTGAGATCCGCCGCCGCGAAGCTCGGCTCGAGCAGGCAGAGATTGTACATCGCCGGCACCAGCAGCGTATGCGTCATGCGCTCGCGCTCGGCCAGTGCGATGAAGTCCGCCGCCTTGAAGGCCGGCATCACGATCATGGTGGCGGCGGCGCGCACCATGGTGGCGATCAGCGCCACCACGCCGGTGACGTGGCTCATCGGCACGGCGATGACCGAGCGGTCGCGCGCATCGATCGCCATGCAGCACTCGTAATGCATCGCGGAATGGCAAATGCCGAGGTGGGTCAGCATCGCGCCCTTCGGCCGGCCGGTGGTGCCGGACGTATAGAGGATGACGGCAGTGTCCTCCTCGTCGCCGTCCGCGTCGTCACTGCGAGCGGAGCGAAGCAATCCAGAAACGACGGCAGGCTTCTGGATTGCTTCGTCGCTTGCGCTCCTCGCAATGACGGGAGGGGCGGCGTCCGCTATGAGCTCGAGCTGATCGCACGGCGCGCCCGGCCGCACCGCGATGCGGTGCGCGAGCGCAGGCGCCGCACGCGCATCCGGCAAGCGATCGACCAGATCGGCATCGTGCACTACGACTTTGGCGCCGCAGTGCGCCAGCATATAGGCGAGCCCGGGGCCCTGCTCGCGGATGCTGATCGGCACCGCGATGGCGCCGAGGCGAAGGGCGGCGAACAGCACGACCGGGAACACCGTGCCGTTGCCGAGCAGCATGCCGACGCGGTCGCCGCGCGCGATGCCGCGCGCCGCCAGCCCCGCGGCCGCGCGCGCGACCACGGCATCGAACTCGCGGTAGGTCAGGCGCTCGGCCCCGCATACGATCGCTTCGCCGCCCGGATTGCGCGCGAGCGCGTCGGCGAGCAGGGCATGCGTAGATCTCGGCCGCTCGACAAAGCAGCGCACGACGCGGTCGCCGAAATGCGCCTCCGACCGCATCGGCGGCACGGAGCCAAGCCAGGCGGGTTGAGCGTCAGTCATCGGGTGACCTCGCCGTCATTGCGAGCGAAGCGAAGCAATTCAGCAAACGACACCAACCTTCTGGATTGCTTCGTCGCTTACGCTCCCCGCAATGCCGGACGTAGTCAACTCCGCAGCGTGACCGCGCCGCGATCGATGTCGAACACGCGGTCGAGCAGGCCGTGCGCGTGGGTCAGGCTCGATTCCGACAGCACCACGGAGAGGCCGGCGGTTCGCAGGCTGGCGATCACCTCGGCGAGGCGGCGGGCGAGCACCGGCGCGACGCCCTCGAACGGCTCGTCGAGCAGCAGCAGCCGGCGGCCCGCCATGATGGCGCGCGCGAGCGCGACCAGCTTCTGCTGGCCGCCCGAGAGCTGCAGCGCCCTGCGAGCACGGAACGCCTCCACCTCCGGGATCAGCCGGTAGATCTCCGCCAACTTTTGCGCCGCATCGGAAAGGTTCGCCGCCCAAGCCGGCACCATCACGTTCTCCTCCGCGGAGAGGCCGGGGATCAGGCGGCGGTCCTCCGGCATGTAGCCGATGCCGGCGTCGACGCGGCCGTGCACCGGCAGGCCGGTAAGCGGCACCCCGTCCAGCTCCACCGACCCCTGTCGCGGCCGCAGGATGCCCATGATGGTGCGCAGCAGCGTGGTCTTGCCGGCGCCGTTGCGGCCGATGAGGCCCGCGAACTCGCCGGCCCCGACGTCGAGCGAGACCTCGCGCAGGATGCTCACCGGCCCGACCGAGACCGAGACGCCCTCAAGCCGCAGCATGGGCGGTCTCCTCGCCGATGACGTAGCGCCGCACGTCGGGCGCGCGCAGCACCGCGGCCGGTTCGCCGTCGGCGATCACGCGGCCCTCGTAGAACGCGACGACGCGGTTGGCGTAGCGCGCCACGATATCCATGTCGTGCTCGACGAACAGCACGACGACGCCGGCGGTGCGGCTTGCGTCCATCACCAGGTCCATGATGCCGAATTTCTCGTCGGCCGCGACCCCGCTGGTCGGCTCGTCGAGCAGCAAGAGCTTGGGCTTGCCGACGAGCGCCATCGCGACGTCGAGCAGCTTGCGGATGCCCTCCGGCAGGAACCCGGCGGTGTGGTCGGCGTAGGGTCCGAGCGCGAAGCGCTCGAGCATGGCGTCGGCTCGCCGCACGGCGCCGGCGATGCCTTCGGCGACGAGCAGGTTCTCGCGCACGGTGAGCGACTGGAACAGCTGCGGGATCTGGAACGAGCGAGAGATGCCGAGACGGGTGATCGGCGCGCGGGGTCAGCCCGACGAGCGAGCGGCCGTGGAACGTCACGTGCCCGCGGTCGGGTTGCAGATAGCCGGTGACGATGTTGAGGAAGGTGGTCTTGCCGGCGCCGTTGGCGCCGATCAGGCTGACCACCGCGTTCGGCATCGAAGGCGAGGTTGATGTCGGCCGCGGCGGTGACCGCTCCGAAGCTCTTGTGCAGGCCCTCGGCGGCGAGGATTGCGCTCATGCCGCCCGCCCCGACCGCTTGAGCGACCACAGCCCGGCAGGCAGGAACATGATGATCGCCAGCATCGCGAGCCCGAGCGACATCTGCCAGACGATCGGGGCGTACTGGCTCGCGAGCGTGCGCAGGCCCTCGAAGATGATCGCCGACAGGAAGGGCGCGGCCACGTTGCCGGTGCCGCCGAGCACGGCGATGAACACGAACTCGCCCGAGGTCGTCCAGTAGGTCACGTCCGGATCGACGTGGCCGACCGCCAAGGCCGCAAGGCTGCCGCCCAGGCCCGCCAGCGCGCCGGCGATCACATAATTGACGTAGACGACCCGGTAGACCGACGCGCCGAGATAGTCGACGCGCAGCTCGTTGTCGCGGATCGCGGCCGAGACGCGTCCCCAGTGCGAGTCGAGCAGCCGGTGGAGCAGCCACGCCGCGATCGCGACCGCCAGGATGCCGGCGGCGAAGAACACGCGCCGCTCGCTCCCCGCGGCGAGCGCCAGGCCGGCGAACGTCTTGGCGTGAAGGTTGAACCCGTCGGTCGAGCCGAGCGCCGAGCTCTTCACCAAGGTGCCGTAGAGGATCATCGAGAAGGCGAGCGACAGCATGGCGAAGAAGATCTCGCGATAGCGCGCGAGCAGGAGGCCGAGGACGGCGGCGATCGCGGCGGCGGCGAGCGTACCGGCGAGCAGCATCAGCGGCGGCGTCGGCGATGCCGCCCCAGTGGCCGAGCAGCGCGCGCGCCGTAGGCGCCGAGCCCGAAGTAGAGGCCCTGGCCGAACGAGACGAGCCCGGTGCGCATCAGCAGCAGCAGCCCGAGCACCACCACGCCCTTGGCGAGCGCGAGCGTGAGCAGGAACACCAGCCACTGCGGCGCCGCCCAGGCGAGCGCGAGCGCGCCGGCGGCAAGTGCCGCGGTTGCGGCCCAGGTCATGCCGCGCCTCGGCAGCGTGTAGGGTGCGCAAAGGCGGGCGCATCGCGCCCGACGTGCGCACGTGGAGCCTCGGCACAACGCGTGCGCACGCGCCGCTGTCGCGGCGCTTTGCGCACCCTACGAAACGCACAATGATGACTCCGGCTCATATCTTGCGGGCCTCCGGGGCGGCGAACAGGCCCTTCGGCCGCACGATCAGGACCATCGCCATCACGGCGTAGATCGAGAACAGCTCGGCTTCCGGCCAGTAGCGCACGGTCGCCGAGCGCACGATGCCGACCAGGAGCGCGCCGAGCGCCGCGCCGCCGAGGCTGCCGAGCCCGCCGATCACCACCACGGCGAACGAGAGCACGATCACCTCGACGCCGATGCCGGGGCTGACCGCGATCGTCGGCGCGGTGAGCGCGCCGCCGAGCGCCGGCGAGCATCGCGCCGATCGTGAAGGTGACGAGATAGACGCGGTCGACGTCGATCCCCATGGCGGCGCTGATCTCGCGATCGTGGATCACGGCGAGCAGGAGCTTGCCCTGGCGCGTGCGGGTGAGGCCCAAGGTCAGCGCGAAGCCGGTGACGACGGCGGCGGCGATCAGCAGCAGGTTGTAGTACGGGTAGGCGAGGCCGCCGAGGCTGAAGTTGCCGGGCAGCGCGTAGGGCTCCGGCAGCAGCCGCGAGTCGACACCCCAGATCAGCTTGATCACGTCTTCGAGGATGAGGAACACCGCGTAGGTGATCAGCAGCAACACGACCTCGTCGCGGCCGTACATCCATTTGAGCAGGCCGCGCTCGAGCAGCGGCCCCATCGACGGCGCCTACCAGCAATGCGGCGAGGAGCAGCATCGCGAAGCTGCCGATCGCCGCGTAGCCGGCCGCGAGCCACGCGCCGGCGAGCGAGGCCGCCGCGTAGGCGCCGAGCGCGTACAGGCTGCCGTGCGCGATGTTGAGGATGCGCATGACGCCGTAGATGAGCGTGAGCCCCGAGGCCATCAGGAACAGCCACGAGGCATAGACGATGCCGTCGAAGAGGACCGGGAGGAGCCAGACACCTTCGGCGTGAGGTCAGTTCGGGGGTGCGTGCACACTTTCCGTCATCGCGAGGAGCGTCAGCGACGAAGCAGATCCAGAGCGCGGCGGCCGAGTATCCTGGATTGCTCTCGCTTCGCTCCGCAATGACGGGAGTAAGGCGTCCCGTCAGTCGGCAGAGTCGTATGCGATGAAGTATTGCAGAGACCGCGTGGGCACGGCGCTGTCCAGGATCGCGTTCGCCTTGCCCGCCCTGACGTGGCGTGCCTACTTCGCCTTGAATCCCGACTTGATCCAGGCCTCGCTCTTGACGCCTTCGGGCGGGTTCGCCTTGTCGGCCGGATAGCGCACGATGTCGACGATCTTGAGCTGGCCGCCCTCGTTCTTGGCGGTGCCGACGGCGACGTCCATCACCGCCTGGTGGCCCTTGCCGAGCGCCATCTTGACGGTGCCGCCCGGTCCTTCGAACGTCAGGTTCTCGAGCGCGGCGATGATCTGCTCCTGGTTCGGCGTCGCGGCGCCCGCGGCCTGCGCCTTTTCGTAGGCCGCCTTCACGCCGAGGATCGCCTGCGCCATCTTGAACGACGCATAGTTCGGCGGCACCTGGTAGCGGTCCTGGTAGTTGCGTCTTCAGCCAGGTCGCGAGCGCCGTGTCGGGCGCGAACGGCCCGAACGGCCCGCGCGCGCCGATGATGGTGCCGTCCGGAATCTTCGTCCCCAGCCGGTTGATGCCGGGCTCGCCGGCCGAAAGGATGACCTTGTGCTTCTCGAACAGGCCGCGCGGCGCGCCCTGCAGCACCAGGCCCTCGAGGTCGCCGCCCCAGAAGCTCGAGTGGATCACGTCGGCGCCGCTCGCGAGCAGCGTCGAGATCTCGGCGCCGAACTGGCCGGCCATGAGCTTCGGCATCTGCGAGGTCTTGACCTCGATGCCGGGCTTGAGCGCCTTCATCGCGGCCTCGAAGTCGGTCCAGGAATCCTGACCCCAGGCATAGTTCTGATTGATGCCGGCGATCGACTTCACGTTCGGCAACCGTTCGAGCAGATAGAGCGCGACCGAGACGTTATCCATGGTGCCGTGCGGGCCGGTGCGGAACACGTACTTGTAGCTTGCGTCCTCGAAGATGCGCGGCGTGCCGCAGTCGAACAGCACCGTGAGCTTCTTGAGCTCCTCGGCGACCGGCGCGATCGCCAGGCAGTCGCCGCTCGAAATGTAGCCGATGACGAGATCGACGCGCGGCGCGAGGCTGCGGAACTCGGTGACCTGCTTCTGCGGGCCGCCCGCCTCGTCGATGATGACGAGCTCGATCGGGTTGCCGCCAAAACCTTTCTGCGTGTAGGGCGCGGGCAGGGCGCCGGCGTTGAGCATCTCGGCGGTGAGCTCGGCGGCGTTGCGCGCCGGCACGCCGAACGGGCCGGCTGCCGGCCCCGACACGAAGGTGACGATGCCGACGCGCACCGGCTGTTGCGCGGAAAGCGGCGCGGCGCCCGCCGCGAGCCCGGCGGCCGCTACGGCGGCCAGCAGGAGATGCCGAAGTGATGTCCTCATGAGAATCCTCTCTAGGTCGGTGCGCCGGACGGGCCCGCGCGCTGTGCCTTTAGCCGTGGGAGAAACTCCCACGCGAGCGTCGCAAAGGTCAATCATGCTTCACGGCTGCACAATTCACTCTCCGGCTAGACGGACAAGGGTGATCGTCAACTTCACGCGACGGCATTCGCTGCAACGCATTCTACCGATCAAACGCCGCGGCATCACGCTTGACTACATACCGACCGGTTGGTATAAGATACCAACCAGTCGGTTTGTAGCGATGAGAGGGCCATGCAGGCGAGGCAGAAGCGTCTAGCGAAGGAGAAGCTGCTGGACGCCGCCGTATCGGTGATCCGGATGAAGGGCTACGCGGCGAGCACCGTCGATGACCTTTGCGCCGCCGCGGGGGTGACGAAGGGCGCGTTCTTCCATCACTTCAAGAGCAAGGAGGAGCTGGCGGTCGCGGCCGCGGACTACTGGTCGGAATCGGCGGACGATTTGTTTGCCAATGCGCCCTACCACCGGCACGCCGATCCGCTCGACCGCGTCCTCGGCTACGTCGACTTCCGCAAGACACTGCTGGCGGGTGCTCTGTTCCAATACACCTGCCTGGTCGGCACGATGGTCCAGGAAACATACGACAGTAATCCTGCCATCCGCGATGCCTGCGCGCGCTCGATCACGAGCCATGCCGCGAAGGTGGAGGCCGACATCCGCGAGGCGATCGAGAAGCATCGCCTCAAGCCGCCCTGGACCGCCGCCAGCCTCGCCCTCTACATGCAGGCCGTCCTGCAGGGCGCGTTCATCATCGCCAAGACCAAAGGCAACGCCAGGGATGCCGCGGCATGCGTGGATCACCTGCGCCGTTACGTGGAGCTGCTTTTCGACCGAGCTCAGAAGAAGGAGAAGGCACGATGACAATCGAGACCCGCACCAGGACCACCGAGCAAGCCAAGACCGCGGCAAAGAGGCGGGAGCTACAGGCCGTCACACCGCATCTGGTGTGCGCCGGCGCCGCCGATGCGATCGAGTTCTACAAGCAGGCGTTCGGCGCGGTCGAGATGACGCGGCGGCCTGGCAAGGACGGCAGGCTGATGCATGCATCGATCAAGATCGGAGAAGCGTCAGTCATGCTGGTCGACGAAATGCTGGAGTGGGGCGCGCTGTCGCCGAAGTCGCTCAACGGCACGCCGGTGACCATCCATCTCTACGTCGATGATGTCGATGCGTTCGTCGATCGCGCCGTCAAGGCGGGCGCAACCCTGAAAATGCCCGTTGCCGACACGTTCTGGGGCGATCGCTACGGCGTCATCCACGACCCCTTCGGCCACAGCTGGTCGGTGGCGACTCGTCTGCGCGACATGACCGCCGAGGAAATCGAGCAAGCAATGCGCAACATGGCGCAGTGCGGCGACACCGCCAAGGCGTGAGCAAGAGGCGCCGGGCCGACCCACGCACTGTCTTCATCAGCCAGGGTGGACCTCATCATGAGCACCACAACGACCCTTCCACGGATCGTATCGCAGGCCGAATGGCAGGCCGCGCACACAGCGCTGCTCGCCAAGGAGAAGGCCGCAACCCGCGCCCGTGACGCCTTGGCGGCGGAGCGCCGCCGGCAGCCGATGGTCAAGATCGAAAAGCGCTACGTCTTCGAGGGAACGCATGGCAAGGCGACCCTCCTCGACCTCTTCGAGGGGCGACGGCAGCTGATCCTCTATCACTTCATGTTCGGGCCCGGTGCCCATGGCTGGCCGAACGCGGGCTGCGACGGCTGCTCCATGTTCGTCGACCAGATTGGACATCTGTCGCATCTGCACGCCCGTGACACCTCGTTCGCCCTCGTCTCGATCGCTCCGCTGGCCAATATCGAGCGCTACCGCGAGCGCATGGGATGGACGGTGCCGTGGTTCTCGTCCGCGGGTGGGGATTTCAACAGGGATTTCGGCGTGACGACCGACGATGGAGAGGCCTTCGGGTTGAGCGTGTTCCTAGGCGACGGTGACAACGTCTATCGCACCTACTTCACTTCCGGTCGCGGCGTCGAGGCGCTGGGCAGCGTGTGGACTTTGCTCGATCTGACGCCGCTCGGGCGCCAGGAAGCGTGGGAGGATTCGCCGGAAGGCTGGCCGCAAGGCGCGCCCTATGTCTGGTGGCGGCGCCACGACGAATATGCAAGTGCCGCCGCGCCGAGCGGTGCAGTTGCGTCGCACTGACTTCGCGACCGCTGCGGCAAGTCTGCCGCTCCCGCTATCGAGCCGCTCGCCACGCTTCACAGGGTAGAGGGTCGCAGCGCAGAGAGGCGTATCCATGAGATCGTCATACGGATGGGTAATTGTTGGGGCGGGGGCGTTGATGACCTGCGTCGCGATTGGCGCGATGTTCTCCCTCGCGGTCTTCCTCGAGCCGATGGCGACGGCGACCGGCTGGTCGCGCACCGGTATCTCGAGCGCCATGACGCTCAACTTCATCATCATGGGCCTCGGCGCCTTCGGCTGGGGCGCGGCCAGCGATCGGTTTGGCACACGCATCGTCGTCCTGGCCGGTGCGGTGCTGCTCGGGCTGGCGCTGGTGCTGGCAAGCCGCGCCTCGTCGCTCATCGAGTTCCAGCTCACGTACGGGATCCTGGTCGGTCTCGCGGCAAGTGCATTCTTTGCGCCCATGATCGCGGCCACCACGGCGTGGTTCGAAAAAAACCGCAGCCTTGCGGTGTCGCTGGTCTCCGCCGGCATGGGCGTCGCGCCGATGACGATCTCGCCGTTCGCGCGCTGGCTGATTTCCACCTATGACTGGCGCACTGCGATGCTCGCCATCGGCATTCTGGCGTGGACTCTGCTGCTGCCGGCGGTGCTGCTGGTCCGCCGGCCACCCGCGTCGCTTGCGGCCGCTTCCGCAGGCCTCGCCGGCGACCAGATGGGAATTTCGGTGGCGCACGCGCTCCGCTCGCCGCAGTTTCTGGTCCTCGGCCTTACGTTCTTCGCTTGCTGCGCGGCGCACTCCGGACCGATCTTCCACATGGTCAGCTACGCCATCTTCTGCGGCGTGGGGCCGATGGCGGCGGTCAGCGTCTACAGCGTCGAGGGGCTTGCTGGGCTGGGCGGACGTCTCTTGTTGGGTGTGCTCGCCGATCGGCTTGGCGCCAAGCAGGTTCTGATCGCCGGACTGCTGGTGCAAGCGCTCGCGATCGGCGCGTACATTTTCGTCACGCGTCTCGGGGAATTCTACGCGCTCGCCGTCATCTTCGGCACGGCTTATGGCGGGGTGATGCCTTTGTATGCAGTGTTGGCGCGCGAGTATTTTGGCCAGCACATCATGGGCACGGTGTTCGGCGCGGCCACGATGCTGTCGAGCATCGGCATGGCTTTCGGGCCGCTGGCCGGCGGCTGGGTGTTCGACGCCTTCAACGCCTACACTTGGCTCTTCATCGGCTCGTTTGCGGTCGGCCTCGGGGCTATGGCGGTAGCGTTCACCTTCCCGCAGCAGCGCGAGCGGTTGCAGCCTGCGTAACCGCGTGAGTGACGCAGGGCAGACGCGAGCTCACGAGCTCGGCGCCAATCATTCGCCGACGGAGGGATAGCGCTTGTGCGCGGCGCGCTGCATTTCGCGCGCCTCGGCGATGGCCAGTGCCACTATGGTCACTGCCGCCACGACGCTTTCGAGCGCGCGCTTAAGGCGTGCGATCCGCGGCCAGGCGCGCGGCCGAGAACCAGCGGTTGGACTAAGAACGGGGGACATGGCGAACTCCTTTGGTTAGACGGACCGGTGATGAAGGAAGCGGCGCTCGACGTCGCGCTCGACCGCGTCGGTGAACTTCAGTCCCGACCGGGCGAGGTACTGCGCGATCTCGCGTTCGGCACGGCGCTGGCGCGATGCAATGACGGCCGCATACAGGCGGCGGATGAGATTCGGTTTTGCAACTTTCGCGGCCGCCGGAACGGGGGCCGGGATCGGAAGTGGATAGGCGCGTAGCATCGGAACATCTCCCTTGCGGGCAACTCCTCCGAAGCGTTTCCATTGTTATTGTCGTTGATCGTGATGTAGGTGCGATCTTTGAATTTCGGCAGGTGCGCCAAGGACATGGAACGCATGCGTGCGCCTCATGAACCGAAATTTTTCGCCAATGACGCGTGGCTCCTTGCAGCAAATTCGTGCAACACGCCTGCTTTTTGCGCGCGTCGGAGAACTTGCGCTAAGCTCGGGCGATGGAGACGCTTGCAAAAGGATAAAGCGATGGTGGAGATTTTCTCGTCGGTGGCAAGGCCGACGCGGCGCGGGCCGGCTGACTACTTCACCGGCACGGTCTGGCAGGATCCGGTGATCGAAGCGCCGGGGCCAGCGCGCATCCGCGCGACCCGGGTCGCCTTCGAGCCGGGCGCGCGCACGGCCTGGCACACGCACCCGCTCGGGCAGACGCTGCACGTGCTTGCCGGCGTCGGCCGGGTGCAAAGCCTGGGCGGGCCGGTGCGCGTGATCCGCGCCGGCGATACGGTGTGGATCCCCCCGAACGAGAAACATTGGCACGGTGCCGCCCCCACGCACGGCATGACCCACCTGGCGATGCAGGAAGCGCTCGACGGCTCCCACGTGACCTGGATGGAACACGTCACCGACGCGCAATACGCGGCCGAGCCGTCGAGCTGATCGGCAAGCACCGCGCACAGCTAGAGCATCCAAATGCAATACCGCAAGCTTGGCCGCAGCGGGCTCGAAGTCTCGCCGCTGTGCCTCGGCACCATGACGTTCGGCGGCCCGACCGACGAGGCGACGGCGCAGCGCATCGTCGCCAAGGCGCGCGAGGCGGGGATCAACTTCATCGACTCGGCCGACGCCTACAACGGCGGGAAATCGGAGGAGATCACCGGGCGCGCGATCTCGAACGCGCGCGACGAATGGGTCTTGGCGACCAAGCTCGCCAACCAAGTGGGCGAAGGCCCGAACCGCGGCGGCCTGTCGCGCAAATGGGTGCTGCGCGAAGCTGAGGCGAGCTTGCGGCGGCTCGGCACCGACTACATCGACATCTACTACCTGCACAAGGAGGACCACGCGACGCCGCTCGAGGAGACCGTGCGCGCGATGGCCGACCTGATCCGCCACGGCAAGGTTCGCTACTTCGGCCTCTCCAACTACCGCGCCTGGCGCGTCGCCGAGATCTGCCGCATCTGCGACGGGCTCGGCATCGACCGCCCCGTGGCCAGTCAGCCGTACTACCACGCGCTCAACCGCGTGGTCGAAACCGAGCACCTGCCGGCGTGCGCGCATTTTGGCATCGGCGTCGTCGCCTATAGCCCGCTGGCACGCGGTGTCTTGACCGGCAAGTACGCGCCGGGCGAGGAGCCGCCGCCGGAGACGCGCGCCGGCCGCAAGGACAAGCGCATGATGCAGACCGAGTGGCGGGTGGAGTCGCTGGCGCTCGCGCAGGAGATCAAGCGGCATGCGCAGGCGCGCGGCATCACGCCCGGGCAGTTCGCGTTTGCGTGGGTGCTCAACAACCGCCTGGTCACCGGCGCGATCGGCGGCCCGCGCACCGAGGCACAGTTTGACGACTATGTCGGCGCGCTCGACTACCGGTTCACCGCCGAGGACGAAGCGCTGATCGACCGACTGGTCGCGACCGGCCATCCCTCGACGCCAGGCTACAACGATCCCGCCTATCCGATCGAGGGCCGCGTGGCCCGTACGGCGCCGCCGTAGGGTATGCAAAGGCACACGAACGCGGCCGTGCGCACGCACATCCTCCGCAGACGAACGGGTCAGGGGACGCGGGCGTCGCCACGTCGGCTGAGGTGCAACCTTGCCAAGCCAGTGCCGGACGACTAAATTGTCCCTGAATAGGGACAATTTAAAGCCATGCCGCAATCGACAAGGCGTGTGGATCTGACGCCGCGAGAAGTGGCCGAGCTTGCCGGGGTGAGCAAGCGCACGGTCGAAAAGGCGATCGAGGAGAAGGTGCTTCCGGTGCGCACCAAGCGAATTAGGGCTGTCAAGTTCGGCAAGAATACCGCTGCGAGGCGTGTGCTCGGGCCGGAAGGTGTCGCCTATACGGCCTTGATGGAAGGCCTGCGCGGAAGCCTGAAACTCACTCGCGGTCGAAAGAAGCATTTGGTGACTGCGTTAAGGGCGCACCGGCTGTCCGATATGAAGAAAGCCAGAGTGGAGATCGCGCCTGACGTTCGCGTCGACCTCGGGGAACTGATGGGCGACGTGCTCGACCGAACTCTTCGCTACGTGAAGGCGCGCGACGCCTGGATCGCCAGCGTCGAAGGCATCAAGGGGGGCCTCCCCATCATCCGGGGAACCCGCATCACCGTCCATTCGGTCGAAGCCCGGGCTCGCCGCGGCGAGCACATCGAGGACATTGCAAGCGAGAATCCCGACATTCCGCGAGAAGCGTTCGAGGCTGCGGTCGTTTTCGCGAAGACCCACCCGCTAGCCGGCCGACCAAGCCCGAGGCCGAGGCGCAAGGCATCCTGATATTGCGGCTGTTTATCGACGAGTGTCTTTCTCCGGACTACTCGATGCGGCTCGGGAAGTTGGGCCACGACGCGATCCATCCGTTGCAGGTCGGTCGGCGCGGCCAATCGGAGCTGGATCAAGGCACTGTGCATAGCCGAAGATCGCGTGATCATTACCGAGAACGTGGGCGACTTTCGCGGCCTGCTCGGCCGGGAGCCGATACATCCCGGGCTGATCGCCTTACCGCAGACGGACAAGGAGACGGCTTGGCGCCTCCTCATCATCGCGATCGGATATCTCGAGGCCCTAAGCGGCAATCCGATGGATCACATGATCAATCATATCCTGGAGGTGGATGGGAGCGGCCGCGCCTCGTTACATCCGCTTCCATGACGGCGCACTCCTCATCGGTCAGGCGACTCCTTTCGGCGTGACGATTGTCGTCGCCGTCGCCCGACGGGAGCACCAGCAGAGACGCGAAGGATGCCAGCAAGCCGCGGACAGGGAGAGAGGCGATGAACGATGGACCCGTGCATTGCTCCCTATCTGCCACGGGTGAAAGGAATGAGTGCCTCCGTACCGCCCGCGCCCGTTGTGCTCAGCCTACTCGGCGCTGATGTTGGCGGCGTTGCGCCCGCGGGAGCGCGACCGCCGCCGCGATGGACGGGGCGGTTTGACGCCCGCGCGCCTTGCGGGGCATCTTTTCGGCCAATCACAAGAGCCGAGGAGGACAAGGACAGGATGGACTACCGCGAGAAGAGCGAGATCCGCGACGGCATGCGCATCGACTGGGACATGCCGATCGCGATGGATGACGGCATCGTTCTGCGCTGCGACATCTACCGGCCAATCGCCGAGGGCAAGTACCCGGTGATCATGACCTACGGCCCATACGGCAAGTGGCTGCACTTCGAGGACCTCTACCGCGATCAGTGGCGGCGCATGTGCGCGAGCCACCCCGAGGTCCCGACCGGCTCGACCAACAAGTACCAGTGCTGGGAGGTGGTCGACCCGGAGAAGTGGGTGCCGGACGGCTACGTCGTCATCCGCGTCGACTCGCGCGGCGCCGGCCGCTCGCCCGGCGTGATCGACATCTGGTCGCGGCGCGAGGCGCAGGATCTCGCGCTCTGCGTCGAATGGGCGGGCGTGCAGCCGTGGTCGAACGGCAAGGTCGGCCTCAACGGCATCTCCTACTACGCCGAGAACCAGTGGCAGTGCGCGGCGCTGCAGCCCAAGCACCTCGCCGCGATCTGCCTGTGGGAGGGCGCCGCCGACTTCTACCGCGACATGGCGCACCACGGCGGCATCTTCTGCAACGGTTTCACCCACGACTGGTCGCGCGCGCAGGTCTACACGCTGCAGAACGGCCGCGGCACGCGCGGCTTCAAGAGCCGGATGAACGGCGACTGGGTCTCGGGCCCGGAGACGCTGACCGAGGAAGAGCTCGGCGCCAACCGCCGCAATTTCTACGAGGATTGCCTCGCCAACAAGCTCGACACCGCCGCGTACTGGCAGTCGCGCATGCCGGATTGGACCAAGGTCGAGACGCCGCTGTTCTCGGCGGCGAACTGGGGCGGGCAGGGCCTGCATCCGCGCGGCAATTTCGAAGGCTTCGTGCGGGCTGCCTCCGAGCAGAAATGGCTCGAATGCCACGGCATCGAGCACTGGACGCATTTCTACACCGACTACGGCGTCGGCCTGCAGAAGAAGTTCTTCGGCCATTTCCTCAAAGGCGAGGACACCGGCTGGGACCAGCAGCCGAAGGTGCTGCTGCAGGTGCGCCATCCAGGCGAGAAATTCGTCGAGCGCGACGAGCACGAATGGCCGCTCGCGCGCACGCAATGGACCAAGCTTTATCTCGACGCCGGCGACCTCACGCTGGCGGCGCAGCCGCCGAAATCCGCCGCCACGGCGACGTACGCGGGCCTCGGCGACGGCGTGACCTTCCTCACCCCGCCGCTCGAGGACGCGACCGAGATCACCGGCCCGATCGCCGCGAAGCTATGGGTTTCGTCGGCGACCGAAGACGCCGACCTGTTCCTGGTAGTACGCGCGTTCACCCCCGACATGAAGGAGGTGACGTTCCAGGGCGCGCTCGATCCGCATACGCCGATCGCGCAGGGGTGGCTGCGGGTCTCGCACCGCAAGCTCGATCCGAAGCTGACGCTGCCCTACCGGCCGTACCACACGCACGACGAGGAGCAGAAGCTCAAGCCCGGCGAAGTCTACGAGGTCGACGTCGAGGTCTGGCCGACCTGCATCGTTGTGCCGAAGGGATATCGCATCGCGCTCACCGTGCGCGGCAAGGACTACGCCTATCCGGGCGAGCCGGGCGAGGGGCTCGAAACGCTCGGCAGGGTGTGGACCGGGGTCGGCCCGTTCCGGCACGACGACCCGCGCGACCGGCCGGCGGCGGTGTTCGGCGGCGACGTGACGCTCCATACCGGTCCGGACCGACAGGCGTTCGTGCTGCTGCCGGTGATTCCGCCGAAGTAGGGGCGGCCCTTTGCGCGAGCGTGGCGCGGGCGCCCACAAGGGGCGCCCCCATAGGCGCTAGGATAAGCATGCGGTCAACCGGTCCCATTGGGGCCGTGCGCTTGCGTGGGGGCTCACGCAGAGTGACTGAAGACTTGCTCGATCGCGTCGAGAACGTCCCGCCATCGCAGTCTTCCACGAATGTTGTCGAGGACCGCGGCAAAGGCCATTTTCAGGAGGCGCCAGCGGGACGGGCTTGGCGCGACGTTGGCGCTTGATGCGCGATTCCGAGGGGGAGAGTCCGGGACTTCCCCGGCATCCCGTTCTGCAACAAGGAAGGCAATCAGCCTGGCGTAGATCCAAGCTCGCGCGAGCTCGGGTTTCTTGGCGGCAAGCTCATCAAGGCCGGCGATGCTTTTCATTCGTTTGAAGGCAAGTTCGATCTGCCAGCGAAAGCGGTAGATCGCGAGCACGTCTGACGCCGGAAAGAGGTCGGCCGGCAGCGAAGTCACAAGCATCACATACTTGGCCGCCTCAAGAGTGCGCGGATCGACCTTCTTGCCGCGCTTCTTGGCGTTCTTGAGCAGCCGGCTCTGCTCCGCTCTCCACTGTTCGCGGCTCTTGCGCCAAATGACGAGGCGCAATTCCAGGGGCTCGGTTCCTTTCCGGGCTTCGTCAACCCGGACTTTGACCTCGCTGGTCTGCCTTTTCTGCGCACGCAGCACGCCAAAAAGGTCGAAGCGGCGGCCATCGGCGTGTGCGAGGCTCAACGAGTTCCAGCCCATGCGCACAATAAAGTCGGCACCAGCCTCCTTCACCAGCCGCAGATTACGGGCCCTGGCATAAATACGATCGGCCAGCACGATCTCGCCGGACCGGTAGGTCAGGCGCTGCAGGTTCTCGCCACCACATCCATCGGTCAGCTCGATCTGATCGACCTGTCGGGTCGCCAGATCGTAACCAACATGGAGGCGCCACGACGTGCGATCGGCGCCAGGCTGACAAATCGCCGTCGCATCGAGCGCGCGCAAGCGATACCCGGCCCATCGCTTTGCAGGCAGCGTGGCCTGTCGTTGGGCGAGCAATGTCGCCACAATATCCCCGAGCCACGGTGCAGCATTGCAAAGCCGGTCGAGCAAGGATGGGTCTTTCAACTCTGCAAGCCCGACCGCCGCTGCCCAGGCACAGGTCTCGCGCAGCGACATACCGCAGCCGCCATACGCCATGGCCAACTGCAACAGCGTTGCTGCATCCTTCACTCCGCGCGCTCGCGTAAACGCCCCACGCGCGCGCGCCGTTCGTTCCAAATCGAAGTCGGGCGGCAAGTGCTCTTGCAGTTGCTCCCGGAAGCCAAAAAGGTCAGGCCGAATCAGCATCCCAATCTTGAATTACATTGGGATTCCTCGGGTCCAGGACCTTATCCTAGCGCCTATGAGGGGCGCCCCTACGCTTGCACGCCTCATATCACTCCAGCTCGATCTTGCGCTCGACCGCGAGGTTGAGATCGGTGCGCCGAGGCGGTCCACAGCCTCGGCCGGCAGCGTCTTATCAGTATCGTCGCGGCGTCGAAGCGCGGCAACGCGCAGGGCTATCGTTGGACGCCGGATCGCTTGAGCCCCGCGAGCAAGCTCTTCCATGCTTGCTTTTCGCGCCGCGGCGTGAACAGGGGCGCGCGGCGCGCGAGCGCGGCGCGTAACCCGGCGAGAAAAACCGGATCCTCTTCGATCCGCCGCAACAGCCGCGCGAGCGCGGCGGTGTCGCCGACCGGGAAGTAGCCCGGGTAATCGGGACCGAGCAGCCCCACCGATCCATCGATGCGCGACGCCAGCACCGGGACGCCAGCGACGACGGCCTCGGAGATCACGTTGGCGCCGCCCTCGCTCAACGAGGACAGAACCAGCGCCTGCGCGCGGCCGAGCAAACGACGCACCTCTGCGCCGGGCTTTGCGCCGCGCCAGATGTAACGCGGATTGACCTTCATTTCCGCCCTGGCGTCATCCGCCCATCGCTTGCTCTCGGCAGTCCCGAGGTGAATGATCCGAATCCGCGACGTGCTCGAGTAGAAGGCGGGCCGCCTTGGCGGCGCGCAGCGGATCCTTTACGGCGCGCAATTGTGCAATGACGGCGACCTCAAAAGCGCGGCCGCGGCCGGCGACGCGGCGCGCGACCGGCAACGCCGATTGCAGGATCGCCGAAAACTTCCGATGATATCGCCGTGGCAGACGACGCCGCGCCAGATCCTGCAGCCCGACCAGGCGATCCGCCAAATCAAGCGAGCGCAACGTGGGCTGAGGGTCGCGCTCGATGAAGTCGTTGATGTCGGTACCGGCCAGCGCGACGATCAGCGGTCGATCCGGGTATTGCCGGCGGAATGCGCGGATGGCGTCAGCGCTGCGCCAGGCATGCAAGGCGATCATCAAGTCGGCCGGGTTTCCTTGGTAGTTCGTCGCCACGCGGACGCGGTGACCGAGCTCACGCAGAATTCGTGCCCACCGAAGGGCGGTGGTCCGGTTGCCGGACCGTGACGATCGAGGCGCGGGCGTGATAAGGATGATGTTCATGAACGATACGGCGAGGGACCGGCCGACGAGTGGCGCCAGCACGGACCAGTTGGTCGCCGAGCTGTGCGCTACGCGCTCGCGTACCGGCCGTTTGACCGAAGACCTGTCGACCGCGCAGTTGATGGGGCCGATGCTGCCGATCGTCAACCCAATCCTTTGGGAGATCGGGCATGTCGGCTGGTTCCACGAATATTGGACGCTGCGCCACGTTCACGGCAACGCGCCGCTGATCGAGCGTTCCGATCTGCTGTGGAACTCGAGCACGGTGCCGCATGCGACACGCTGGGATCTGAGCTTGCCCGCCCGCGAGGCGATTTTCACTTTCCTGGCGGACGTGCTCGAGCGGCAGCGCGAACGACTGGGTCGCAACATCGACTCCTCGGCGCGCTATTTTTACGAGCTTGCCATTCGGCACGAGGACATGCACGTCGAGGCATTGACGTACACGCGGCAAACGCATGGTTACGCGCAGCCATCCGCGCTAGGCGCGCCGCCCGCTCGCAACGGCGGCGCATGGCCGGGAGACGTCGAGGTGCCGGGCGGGACATGGCGGCTCGGCTCGACCGCCGCCGACGGCTTCGTGTTCGACAACGAAAAATGGGCGCACGACGTCGAACTCGCCCCGTTCCGCGTCGCCAAGGCGCCGGTGACGAATGCCGAGTTCGCGGTCTTTGTCGACGATGGCGGTTATCGGTACCGGGAATTCTGGGGCGATGACGGCTGGGCGTGGCGGGAGCGCGAAGGCGCGGAAAGGCCGGTCTACTGGCGACCGAAGACGACGGGATCTGGGCATGGCGGCGCTATGATCGTACCGAGGAGCTGCCTGCGCACGCGCCGGTCACGTTCGTCAATTGGTACGAAGCCGAAGCCTGGTGCCGCTGGGCAAAACGCCGCCTGCCGACGGAAGCGGAATGGGAGGCAGCCGCCGTCGGGGAGCCCGCCGGCGGCGGGACGCGGCTTGCTGCCGTGAAGCGGAATTGGCCCTGGGGCGACGACGCGCCGGGCCGCAGCCACGCCAGTGTGGACTTTGCATTCGATCGGCCGCTCGAGGTCGCGGCGTGTCCAGAGGGCGACAGCGCCTTCGGCTGCCGACAGATGGTCGGCAACGTGTGGGAATGGACGGCTTCCGATTTCGTGCCGTTTCCCGGCTTCAGCGCCGATCCATACGAGGACTACTCGCAACCCTGGTTCCATACCCGCAAGGTGCTTCGCGGCGGGTCGTGGGCGACGAGCGCGCGCCTGGCGCGGCCGAGCTATCGCAACTTCTTCACGCCCGAGCGCAACGATGTCATTGCGGGATTCCGCACCTGCGCGCTTTGAGTGAGCGCCGCCGCGCCGATATCCTACGCGTGCCCGACCTGAACGGGCGGGCATGGCCGCGAGCCATAGGAGCAGAACACGCAGCAGTCACCCGGTTTTGGGCGCAACTTTGCTCCGCAGCCAGTGCATTCATAGAAAAACTGACAGGCGTCGGTCGGCATCATTTCCGTTTTCGCAGTGTTGCAGTGCGGGCAGGTGATGACGCATTCACGGATTATTGTTTTTCGCCGCGATCATGAGCAACCTTACTCGTGGTACGTCGTCTCCTCGACACCGGGCGGAAGCGGTGTGGCCACCACCAGGAACGCCAGATCCTCACGGCCGGACTTTTCGAAGCCGTGCATGCTGCGTAACATGGCGGTCGCAGGCCGTGAAGGCTCATAGCAGGCAGGCCGACGTGATCACGATCATGTTTCAGCGCACGGTCGGGTTGACGCCCCGCGCCCAGCTGGGTCGGCTCTTGTCACGCGTTTTCAAGGCATGGCGTTTGTTCGGCTTTGCCATTGCAAGCATGACCGCGGCGGCCGCGGACCTGCGGGCGTCCGAATTGCAGGTCTGGACCGGAGGCGACCGCCCGGCCTTCATTCTTCCAGATCTCAACGGCGCCGATATCGCATTGCGTTCGCGCCACGGCTCCATAGTACTGGTGCATTTTTTTGCCACCTGGTGCGAGCCCTGCCGCGATGAACTGCCTGCCCTGCGTCGCCTCGTCGCGCGCTCCGCCGATGTGGGCGTGACGGTCCTCGCGGTTTCCGTCGCCGAGGTCGAGGAGCGCGTGCGGCGCTTCTTTGAAACGATGCCGGTCAACTTTCCAATTCTGCTTGATCGCGATCGCGCCGTCGCCAAGGTGTGGGAGGTCAATACTTTGCCGACCACGTTCGTGCTCGACGGCACGCATACGCCGAAGCTAGTGGTCGAGGGCGAGTTTTCGTGGGACAGCATCACCGCCGAAGCGATGATGCAGGCTGTGCTCCGAACGCGATCGGACCCGCCAGGGTCGAAATCGTTATTGCGGCGTCAATTGAAACGCAAGGAGGATGAAATGACGAACATGGACAGGCGGCGCTTCGTCAAGGCGGGGGTAGCGGCTTCCTTGGCGGCCGGGCTGCCCGGCACGCGCGTGCGGAAGGTTTCTCGCCGCAGCCTGGCGCATGGCGAACCTTTCGGATGCGCACCTTGATCGAGATCGCAAAACCCGAAGGCAAAGTGCAGGCGTGGGTTCCGCTACCGTCGGTGAACGAGGCGGAATGGTCTCGGGTCGTCGCCAATGAATGGAACACAACGGCCAAGGCGTCGCTTGAGCGCGATGTGAAATATGGTGCCGAGATGCTGCACGTCGAGTGGTCCGAGGGCGATCCCAACCCGGTCGTGGAAATCGTCAGCAGAGTGGCGGCGCGCGACCGTTCGGTTGATCTCGGGCGTCCAGGCGCGGCCGCGCCGCTGTCGGAAGGGGACCGAAAACTTTACACCGGTGCAACCGCGCTCGTTCCCACGGACGGCATCGTCAAGCAGACCTCCGACAACATCACCGCTCGCGCCAAGACGGATGTGGAGAAGGCCCGTGCCATCTATGAATGGATCGTCGACAAT
This sequence comes from uncultured Alphaproteobacteria bacterium, assembly GCA_963788095.1. Classification (GTDB taxonomy): domain Bacteria; phylum Pseudomonadota; class Alphaproteobacteria; order Rhizobiales; family Xanthobacteraceae; genus CAVTXS01. The sequence goes on from CAWBFP010000025.1 coordinate 71,435, forward strand.
ACGTTCCGCGATCCAAAGACGCGCGGATGCGGAATCGGCGACGTTGCGTCGATGCTCAAGACGAACAACCTCGGTGGCAAGTGTGCCGATCTCAATGCGCTCTTCGTCGGACTGGCGCGGGCCGCCGGCCTGCCGGCGCGCGACGTCTACGGCATCCGCGTCGCGCCATCCAAATTCGGCTACAGGAGCCTGGGCGCGAATTCCGAGCTTGTCACCAAGGCGCAGCACTGCCGCGCCGAGGTCTATCTGGCGGGATATGGCTGGGTGCCGGTAGATCCTGCCGACGTTCGCAAGGTCGTCCTTGAAGAGCCGCCCGCCAACCTCGCCATGATCAATCCCAAGGTCGTCTCCGTGCGAAGGGGCCTATTCGGTGGGTGGGAAGGCAATTGGGTCGCCTATAATTTCGCTCACGACGTCAAGCTGCCTGGATCCAAAGGACCGGTCGTCGACTTCCTGATGTATCCGCAGGCGGAAACCGCCGCGGGGCGGCTTGATAGCCTCGAGCCCGATGCATTCAAGTACACCATCACGGCCAACGAGGTGAGCGCCTAGACTTTGATCTCGCGCCGTATGGGCGCCTGCGGCGCCGGGCGCAGATGGTCCAAACTTGGATACCGTTGTGCCGATCGTGTTTGACAGCGGACGCTTTCGGAGCGTGACGCGGCCCGATGCGAGGCTGGCATGATGCAAGGCGTGACGCAGCCCATCGTCAAGGACGTGGTCCTGGTCGGCGCCGGCCACGCCCACGTCACCGTGCTGCGCATGTTCGGCATGAAGCCGATCCCGGGCGTGCGCTTCACCTTGATCAGCCGCGAAGTGCACACACCCTATTCCGGCATGTTGCCGGGTCTCATCGCCGGTCACTACGGCTACGACGACGCTCACATCGATACTGGTCCGCTGGCGCGTTTCGCCGGCGCCCGCCTCTACCAGAACGAGATGGTCGATCTCGATCTCGCCGGGCGGCGCGTGATCTGCCGCGATCGTCCCCCGGTGCCCTACGATCTGCTGTCGCTCAATATCGGCTCCACGCCGAATACCGGGGGCGTTCCGGGCGCGGCGGAGCATGCCATCCCGGTCAAGCCGATCGACGGGTTTCTGGGGCGGTTCGAGGCGCTGCTGGCGCGCACGCTCGAGCGCAAGGGGCGCGCGCGGATCGCGCTTGTCGGCGCCGGCGCCGGCGGCGTCGAGCTGATGGTGTCGCTCGAGCATCGGCTGCGGCGCGAGGTGGCGAGCGCCGGATACGACCCTGCGGGACTATCGTTCGTTCTGGTCTCAGATGTGCCCGATATCCTGCCGAGCTTCCCGGCATCGTTCCGCGGCCGCTTCCACGCCATCCTGCGCGAGCGCAACATCGCCGTCGTGACCGGAGCGGCGGTGAGGCGCGTCGAGGCCGGCCGGCTGCTGCTCGACGGGCGCCCGGCGGTCGAGGCCGATGAGATTCTGTGGACCACGCAGGCGGCGCCGGCGCGCTGGCTGGCGGACACCGGCCTGCCGCTCGACCAGCGTGGCTTCCTCAAGGTCGACGATCGGCTGCGGGTCCTTGGGCACGAAGATCTGTTCGCAGCCGGTGACACCATCGCGTTCGCGCCTCGTGACCTGCCGAAATCCGGCGTCTACGCGGTGCGAGCGGGCCCGGTGCTCGCCGAAAATATTCGCCGCACCCTGACCGGGCGGCCGCTGCAGGCGTTCAAGCCGCAGCGCGACGCACTCTACCTCGTCTCCACCGGGGAGCGGCGGGCGGTCGGCACCCGCAACGGACTGGCGTTCGAAGGCGCATGGGTGTGGCGCTGGAAGGATTGGATCGATCGCCGGTTCATGCGCAAGTTCAATGATCTCCCCGAGATGACAACACCGCCCGCGACGCTGCCGCCGCTGGCCGACAAGCAGGCGCTCAAGGAAATTTCCGCCATCGCGATGCGCTGCGGCGGCTGCGGCGCCAAGGTCGGCGCGACGGTGCTGTCACGGGCGCTCAGTGCGATCGAGCCGGCGGCGCGCGACGACGTCGTGGTTGGCCTCGACGCGCCGGATGATGCCGCCGTCGTCGACACCGGCGGCGACCGGTTCTCGGTCCAGACCGTCGACTATTTCCGCGCCATCGTCGACGACCCATACATGCTCGGGAAGATCGCGGCCAACCATTCGCTCGGCGACATCTATGCCATGGGCGGCGAGCCGCAAACGGCGCTGGCGATCGCCACCATTCCGTACGGACTGGAAAGCAAGGTCGAGGCGGACCTCTCCGCGATGATGGCGGGGGCGAACGAAGTGTTGCGCGCAGCCGGCTGCGCGCTCGTCGGCGGCCACACCAGCGAGGGGGCGGAGCTCGCGCTCGGCTTCTCCGTCAATGGGCTGGTGGCGCGCGACGCGGCGCTCACCAAAGGGGCGCTACGGCCGGGGCACGCGCTCATCCTCACCAAACCGATCGGCACCGGCACGCTGCTGGCGGCCGACATGCGCGGCAAGGCCAAGGCGCGCTGGGTGATGGCGGCGGTCGCGCACATGGTTCAATCCAATGGCCGGGCGGCCGGCATCCTGCGCCGGCACTGGGTAGAAGCCGCGACCGACGTCACCGGATTTGGTCTGCTCGGCCACTTGGTCGAGATGGTGCGCGCCTCCGGCGTCGACGTGACGATCGCGATCGACGCCGTGCCGATCCTCGACGGCGCGCGCGAAACCATTGCGCTCGGCATTTTCTCGTCGCTGCAGCCGCAGAATGTGCGACTGCGGCGCGCGATCCGCTCGCTCGATACTGTCAGCCGCCATCCGCTCTACCCGCTGCTGTTCGATCCGCAGACGGCGGGCGGCCTGCTGGCGGCAGTTCCGCTCGCCGAAGCGGAGCGTTGCGTAGCGGCGCTGCGGGCGGCCGGGTACCGCAAAGCCAGCGCGATCGGCTTCGTCGCTGCTGCGGCAGGCACGCTCGAGCCGGTGACCCTCGATATCGACGGCACGCTGCTGGCCGAAACGCTGGCGGCGGCGCGCGATGGGCCGTTGCGCGAGCACGTGAGCGAGGTCAATCCCGGTGCCCAGCCGGTTGAATGATATCGGTGCGCCACGGCACCGATTCCATGCAAGCTTGTTCGCGTGGCTCTTGTGAGCGAGGACCGCCTCACTCCAGCTCGATCGCGCCCTCGACCGTGAGGTTGAGATCGGTGCCGCCGAGTGTGACCACCGCCTTGGCCGGCAGTGTCTCCGAGCCCTTGAGCGCCCCGCTCGCGAGCGCCTCGCGCACCGCCTTCTCGATCTCGCGCTGCGCGGTTACCCCGACGGTCTTGAGGAACTTGCGCAGGCTGCGGTTGAGGGCGTCTTCGTTCATCTTGGTGCTCCTGGGATCTTGCCGTCTCCAACTCGTCATGGCCGGGCCTGTCCCGGCCATCCACGTCTTTGTGGCGGCACGAAAGACGTGGATGCCCGGCACAAGGCCGGGCATGACGAGCTACCCGCGCTGCAGATAGCGCTTCTCCAGCATGCAGTGAATGCCCTTGTTGCCGTTGACGACTTGGGTGACGCGCAGATCGGCCGCCAGGCTGCACAGCGTGTGAGCCTGGTAGCGGTCGAGGCCGGTGCGGGCGCAGATCAGGTCGAGCATCGAGCGGAGCGCGATCACCACGCAATCGTCGAGGTCGGGATCGAACGCCATGGTGATCATGTGCGTCGAGGTCTCGGCCAGCGGCCACTTGAGCGGCAGGTCATCGCGCACGGTGAGGCGAAAGGTGCCGACAAGCCCGGTCTCGATCGCGGTGATGCAGACCTCGCCGTCGCCCTGCGCGCCGTGGCCGTCGCCGACCGAGAACAGCGCGTCGGGAACGAAGATCGGCAGGTAGAGCGTGGTCCCGGCGGTGAGCTCCTTGTTGTCGAGGTTGCCGCCGTTCTGTCGCGGCGGCAGCGTCGAGATCATGCCCCAGCCGGGCGGCGGAGCCACCGCCATCACCCCGAAGAACGGCTTGAGCGGAACCTCCATGCCCCAGGGCAGCCGCCCAACCATGCGGGCACGATCGAGCGGGATGTGGATCAGCCGCGTCTCCTCGAAATCATGCGGAAGCGCGCCGGCGAGCGGGCGCACGACGTTGTAGCCCCAGTCGTAATTGAGCTCGATCGCCTCGATGTCGACCTGCAGGGTCTGGCCCGGCCTGGCGCCGCGCACCGCCACCGGGCCGGTGCAGATGTGGCCCGGCACCATCCTGCGCGTCACCTTCTGATGGATAGCCGGCAGCGCCGGCGGCACCGCCATCGGCGCGCCCGGCATCTGCTCGGGTCCGCCCGAAACCGTCGAGAACGTAACCTGCTCGCCGCTGTCGATCGTGAGCAAGGGCTTGAGGCCGGCCTCGAAAAATCCCCAGTGCACCGTTTCCGGGGCAGCATCGACACGTGGCGTAGTCATGCGTTGTCCTATGCTCAGGATCGCGAATAGCGAATAGCGAATGGCGAATGTGATCTTGGCGTCGCACTATTCCACCCTCCCTTGCCACTCGCCACCCGCCAACTTGCTCTTCGCTATTCGCGACCTGGTAATAAAATACCACAAGCGGGAGGCAGTGCTCGGAACCCCGCCCCCCACTCCCGGGTTCTCTTACAGCGAACCTAACGGAGAGCTTCCCCATGACGGATTATCGACCAAACGACCCGCTCGACCCGATGAATCCGCAATCCGACAGATATCTGGACGAACCCGGTCCAGGGGCGAGCTGGGGCTGGATCGTGGGCGGCTTGGTCGCCCTGTTCCTGGTCTTCGTTTTCGTGTTCGGGTTCAGCGGTGGCGACCGCACGGCCAGCACCGATACCCAGCGGCCGGCGACCCAGACGTCCACCGCGCCTCCGCGCACCACTCCGGCTCCGGCCCCGACGGCTCAAAGCCCGGCGCCTGCGCAGGAGAATACCGGTGCGGCTCCGCGCGATACCAATACCGGCACGCGTCAGTAGGGCAAACCCCAGTAGGGCAACCCCCGAAGCATCGGAGCCCCCGCCCTTCCGGCGGGGGTTCCTTTTTGGCCCGCTCACCGGTTGCGGCGCGCGGTTCAGTGCGCGCCGCTGCTCAGCCGGCGACGTGCGCCGGCTCGCGAGGCGGCGGCTCGGCCGGCGACGGCTCGGCTGGCGGCGGCTCGGTCGGGGGCGGCTCGGCCGGCTTGGAGGCAGGCGGCGCCTTGATGCGGAACCAGGCAACATAGAGCGCCGGCAGGAACAGCAGCGTGAGCATCGTTCCGACGATGATGCCGCCCATCATGGCGTAGGCCATCGGCCCCCAGAACACCTCGCGCGCGATCGGAATGAGCGCAAGGCTCGCCGCCGCGGCGGTAAGCAGGATCGGCCGCGTGCGGTGCTCGGTGGCCTCGACCACCGCCTGCCAGGGATCGCGCCCCTCGGCGCGCAATTCCTCGACCTGCACGATCAGGATAACCGAGTTGCGGATCAAAATGCCGATCAATGCCAGCACACCGAGGATCGCCACGAAGCCGAGTGGCGCGCGGCTCGGCAGCATCGCCGCCACCACGCCGATCAGCCCGAGCGGGGCGACCGCCACCACCAGGAACAGGCGATGGAAGCTCTCGAGCTGGATCATCAGGATGGTCGCCATGATCAGCAGCATGATCGGCACCACCGCAACGATCGGGCCCTGCGCCTTGGCGCTCTCCTCGACCGGGCCGGCGACCTCGACCTTGTAGCCATGCGGCAGGGCTTGCGTGAATTCGCGCACCCGCGGCGCGAGCTGCTGGACCACGGTCGCGGGCTGGGTGGCGTCCCGAATCGTTGCCCTGACCGTGATGGTCGGGACGCGGCTGCGGCGCCATATCACCGGCTGCTCGAGCTCGTAGCGGAGGGTCGCGACCGCGGCGAGCGGCACCGACTGTCCGCTCTTGCCGGGCAACTGATAGTTCTGGAACGTCTCGATCGAGCCGCGCTCGGCCTCGCGCGCGCGCCCGATCACGTTGATGAGGTAGATGTCGTCGCGCACCTGCGTGATCGCGGAGCCGCCCACCAGCCCGTTCAGGGTGGCGGCGATGTCCTCGGAGCTGACCCCGAGCTGGCGAGCTTTATCCTGCAGCACCTCGACCCTTACGATCCGGGCCGGCTCGTTCCAGTCGTAGGTCGGATTGTTGACGTGCGGATTCTCCCCGACGATCGCGGCAAGCCCTTGTGCGAGTTCCCGCACCTTATGGATCTCCGGGCCGCTGACGCGATACTGGACCGGCCGCCCCGAGGGCGGTCCGAGCGCCAGCGGCGTAATCAGAATGTCGGTGCCGACAAACTGCTCGCGCGCGACCTTCTGCAGTCGCGCCTTGACGCGCTCGCGCGCGGCGAAATCCTTGGTGACCACGATGATCTGGCCGTAGAATGGATTTCCCGGCTGGACGTCGAACGACAGCAGGAAGCGCACCGCGCCCTGCCCGACATAGGACGACCAGTGGTCGATATCCTGATCGCCGGCAAGCGCCGCCGCCTCGAACCGGTCCATCTGCGCCTTGGTTTCGGCAATCGAGGAATTCTGCGGCAGCGTGAAGTCGATCACGAGCTCGGGACGGTCCGAACTCGGAAAGAACTGTTGCTGGACGAACTGCATGCCGGCGAGCGCGGCCAGGAACAGCGCAACGGTCACCCCGATCGTCACCCAGCGCCAGCGCATGGCGGCGATCAGCGCGCGCGAGAAGGCGGCCATGAACCGCCCCGGCTTGTCGTGATGCTTCTTCATCGTGGCCGGCAGCAGCGTCACGCCGAGCAGCGGCGTGAACAGCACCGCGACGATCCACGACACCAGCAGCGAAACCGCGATCACGATGAACAGCGTGAAGGTGTATTCGCCGGCGGCGCTGCTGTTGAGCCCGATCGGGATGAAGCCGGCGACGGTGACCAGCGTGCCGGTCAGCATCGGAAACGCGGTCGAGGTGTAGACATACGTCGCCGCCTTCTGCAGCGTGTCGCCGACTTCCAGCCGCGCGACCATCATCTCGACCGCGATCATGGCGTCATCGACCAGGAGACCGAGCGCGATGATCAGCGCGCCGAGTGAGATGCGCTGCAGCGAGATGCCGAGATACGCCATCACCAGGAACGTGATGGCGAGCACGAGCGGGATGGCGAGCGCGACCACCAGGCCGGCACGCATCCCCAGGCTGATGAAGCTCACGACCAGCACGATGGCGACCGCCTCGAACAGGGCGCGCGTGAAGCCGCCGACCGCGTGCTCGACCACGACCGGCTGATCGGAGACGAGGTGCACGCCGACGCCGATCGGCAACTCGCCGACGATCCGGCGCATCTCTTCCTTCAGCGCCTCGCCGAACTGCAGCAGGTTGGCGCCGGCCTTCATGCCGATCGCAAGCCCGATCGCGGGCTGTCCGTTGAAGCGGAACAGCGAGGTCGGCGGATCGACATAGCCGCGCGAGATGGTGGCGATGTCGCTCAGGCGGAAGAAGCGGTCGTTGACCCGCAGGTTGATGGCGCGCAGGCTTTCCTCCGACGTGAACTGCCCGCCTACTCGCATGGCAACCCGCTCCGGCCCGGCCTGGATGACGCCGGACGGCGCGATCGCATTCTGCTCCCGCAGGGTCTGCAGCACGGCCTGACGGTCGATCCCGAGCGCGGCCATCTGGCGGGTCGAGGCCTCGAGGAAGATAACTTCATCCTGCGCGCCGATCAGGTCGACGCGGCCGGCGTTCGGGACCAGCAGGACCTTGGCACGCGCCTCCTCCACATAGTCGCGCAGCTGCCGCGCGCTCAGCCCGTCCGACGTGAATGCATAGATGTTGCCGTAGACGTCGCCGAAACGGTCGTTGAAGGCGGGCCCGACGGTCCCCTGCGGAAACTGACCGCGGATGTCGTTGATCATGTTGCGGACCTGATTCCAGGTCGGCTGCACGTCGCGCGCCTTGGTGGTGTCGCGCAGGTTGACCCAGATCGTGGTCTGGCTGGCGGTGGTGAGGCTCTTGGTGTAATCGAGCGCTTCCAGCTCCTCGAGCTTGCGCTCGATGCGCTCGGTGATCTGGTTGATGGTGTCCTCGACCGAGGCGCCCGGCCACTGCGCCTGGATCAGCATGGTCTTGATGGTGAAGGCCGGATCCTCCTCGCGGCCGAGGCTGAGATAGGACATCACGCCCGCGATCGTGCACACCAGCATGAAGTACCAGTTGAGCGACCGGTGCCGCAGCGCCCATTCGGAGAGGTTGACGTTTTTCACTGCGCGGCCTCGGTGAGCTTGACCGACTGGCCGGGCGCGAGGCTGTTCACGCCCGCCGTCACCACGCGAGTGCCGGGCGTCAAACCGTCGGCGATCTGAATGGCGCGCTCGTTGCGGGCGGCGAGCCGCACGTCGCGGGTGGACACCGTGCGCGACGCGGTGTCCACCACCCACACCATGGTCTTGCCGTCGCGCTCGAGCAGCGCGGAAGCCGGCAGCTCGATCCGCGACGCGGTCGGGGTGGTGAGCGTCGCGGTCACGGTCGAGCCGAGCCGAAGGTTGATCGGCGGGTTCTCCAAGGTGATCCTGACCCGCCGCGTGCGGGTGGCAGGATCGGCCTGCGGTGCGATCTCCCGCACGGAGCCGTTTGCGCGCGTGGCGGGATCGACTTGCGACACGACCTCGAAACGGCTGTCCGGACGCAGGTCGCCGGAGAGATCGTCCGGCACGTCGACGACCGCCTCACGAACGTCGGGGCGCGCAACGGTCATCGCGGTCTGCCCCGCCGCCACCACCTGCCCGACCTCGGCATCGACCGTCATGACGACTCCGTCGAAATCCGAGCGCAGGTTGGTGTAGCCGAGTTGCTCCTGCGCCTTCGCCAGATTGGCGCGGGCGCGCACGACGGCCGCGTCGGCGGCCTGGCGCGCTTGCTGCGCCGATTCGAACTGAGCCGGCGTGGTCGTCTTCTGCTCCAGGAGGACCTGCTGCCGCGTTTCGGTCGCGGTGGCGTTTGCCTGCTGGGCGAGCGCATTGGAGAGGTCGGCCGCCGCCGAGCGCACGGCGAGCTCGAACGCGACTGGATCGAGCGCGGCCAGCAGCGCCCCCCTCGTCACCGGATCGCCCACGTTGACGTGCCGCGCGATGATCCGTCCCAGAACAAGAAAGCCGAGGCTGGCGCGGAACCGCGGCTCGATCGTTCCGGTAAATCCCATTACCCGGCTGTCTTGCGGCGCGACGACCACCGAAAGCACCGGACGGACGGGCGGAGCCTGGGCTTTCTGTTCATTGCATCCGGGAAGCGCCAGCATGGCTCCCAGGCAGACAAGGCGAAGGATGCTGCTCATCTTTGCGGCTCCGCGGCGAGCGCAACCGTCTGGTTGGGCCGCAGCAGCTGGCCCCCGGCGGTCACCACGATCTCGCCCGCCTTCAATCCGTCGCGGATGATGACCTGCTCGCGCTGGTAGACCTCGATCGTCACCGGCCTGAGCGAGACGGCCTTGGTCTGCGGCTCCACCACCCACACCGCAGGCTCGCCATTCCGCGACGTCAGCGCGCTCCAGGGCAGGACGACGAGCTTGCGCGCCATGAAGCGGCCCGAGCCGATCACCGGCGCCCCAAGCGTCATCGCCGCGGGTGTCTGCTCGAGCCCGACCTTGGCCTTCACGGTCCCGGTCACTTGATCCACGGTGGGCGAGACCTCGCGCACCTTGCCGACGGTCTTGACGCTCGGATCCAAGATCAGGGTGATGTCAACCATGGGATCGGCGCGTCCAAGGGCGAACAGCGCCTCGTGCACGTGGAAGACGGCGTCCCGCGGTCCGTCTTGCGCAACGCTGAGCACGGTCTGCGCCGCTTGCACCACCTGGCCGACCTCCACATTGCGGGCGGTGATGATTCCCGCCACGCCGGCGCGCAAGGTCGTGTAGGAGAGCTGCTGGCGTGCCGTCTCGAGCTGCGCGCGCGCGGCGTCGAGCGAACCTTGCGCGGTCCGGAACTGCTGCTCGGCCTGGTCGTAGGTGGCGCGCGTGGTGAAGCCTTGCGCAAGCAGCGTGCGCTGCCGCTCGAAGGTCGAGGTCGCCTGCCGCAGCTGCGCTTCCGCCGCCTGAACGTTGGCCTCCGCCGACCGCACGTTCGCTTCCTGCTCCTGCGGATCGAGCCGGGCGAGCGGCTGGTCGGACGTGACGTGGGCGCCGACGTCGACGTTGCGCTCGACGACGCGGCCGCTGACGCGGAACGACAGATCGCTGTGGACCTGCGCCTTGATCTCGCCGGTCAGCTCGACGCGCGGCGCATAGTCGGTGACCTGCACCGCCTCGGTCTTGACCATGGCCGGCATTGGCGGCGGCGGCACGTCTTGCGAGCAGCCCGCCAGAGTGGCTGCGATCGCGCCCAAGAGGACATGTATCAGCCGGCCGTCGGCCGGTTGGTTGGTCATTTCAAGCTCACGGTCCGGCTTGCCAGGGCCGTGCATGAGATCCACCCCCTTGTGCCGCGACTCTCCCCAATTTCCTGCACCCCGACAAGGTCTCGTCGCACGTTCGTGTCGACGGATCGTCACCGCGTGGATCGCGCGCTGCGCGCGGCGCTTGCCGGCGCCCCTACCCGCGTGCGAGCGTGCCGCGCCCGTTCACGCGGATGCACCCCATGATCAAGCTCTATGACAATGCGTTCAGCCCGTTTGCGCGCAAGGTGCGCATGGTGCTCGAGCACAAGGGCCTCGAGTTCGAGGCGGTCGACGGCCTGTTGCGGTCGAGCCATGATGCGCTCAAGGCGGTCAACGGGCGCGTCGAAGTGCCGGTGCTGGTCGACGGCGACGTCGTGGTGGTGAACTCGGCCGACATCGTGGGCTATCTGGAGTTTCGCTATCCGGCGAAGCCGGTCTATCCGGAGGCGCCGGCGGCGCGCGTGCATGCGCGCGCCTGGGAGCGCGCCGCCGACGCGTTCATCGATCCCATCCTGATCGATATCTCGTACTGGAAATGGGCCGATCGGCCGGACCGCATGCCGGACGGGCTGCTCGCGGCGGCGCGGTCCGATCTCCGCCAGGTCTACGATGCGCTCGAGCGCGACCTCGCCAGCCGGGAATTCGTCAGCGGGCCGCTCTCGATTGCCGACATCGCGCTGTTTCCGCATCTCGCCAGCGTGAAGGCGATGGAGGTCGAGTTCTCGGGCGCGCAGCACCCGAGCCTGGCGCGCTGGTTCGGGGCGATGCGGAAGCTGCCGATGTGCGCCGCCGACTTGCGCCGCGCCCGCGACTTCGTGCTCAGCATCACGGAACGCGATTTCGAGCGGCGACGCATCTTCTGGCGCGGCGACCGCATCGAGTGGCTGCTGGCGCGCGGCTACCACGACTGGTTCCTCAACGAGATCAAGGAAGATCGAGTGGCGTGGCCAGGACCGGCATTGCCGGGGCCGCTGCCTTCGCCGGCGAACTGAGCCTGATCGCATGCGCACGCAAGTCGGGATCATCGGCGCCGGACCGGCCGGGCTGATGCTTGCGCATCTGCTGCACCTCGAAGGTGTCGAGTTCGATCATCCTGGAGGCGCACAGCCGCGACTACGTCGAGGAGCGCGTTCGCGCCGGCGTCATCGAGCAGTGGGTGCGCGAGCTTCTCATCGACACCGGCGTCGGCGAGCGGATGGCGCGCGAAGGGCTGATTCACCACGGCATCGAACTGCGCTTCAAGGGAGCCGGACATCGCATCGACTTCGCCGATCTCACCGGCGGACGCGGCGTCACGGTGTACGGCCAGCAGGAGGTCGTGAAGGACCTAATCGCGACGCGGCTTGCGGCCGGCGGCGAGATCCTGTTCGAGGCCCAGGCCGAGAGTGTCCATGACCTCGTCAGCGACGCGCCGTACATTTGCTACAGCAAGGATGGGCAGGCGCGCGAACTGCATTGCACGGTGATCGCCGGCTGCGACGGCTCCCACGGCATCTGCCGCCCCGCCATCCCTCCCGGCGGCCTGACCGAATTCGAGAGGGTCTATCCCTTCGGCTGGCTCGGCATCCTGGCGAAAGCGCCACCAGCCTCGGAGGAGCTGATCTACGCGAACCACGATCGCGGTTTTGCGCTGCTCAGCATGCGCTCGCCCGAACTCAGCCGGCTGTATATCCAATGCGACCCGGAGGAAGACCTTTCCAAGTGGCCGGACGAGCGGGTCTGGAGCGAGTTGCAGCAGCGCCTGCACACGAACGGCGACAACTGGAACCTCACGGAGGGACCGGTGCTGCAGAAGGGCGTCACCGCCATGCGCAGCTTCGTGGTCGAGCCGATGCAGTACGGCCGCCTGTTTCTCACCGGCGACGCCGCACACATCGTACCGCCGACCGGGGCGAAGGGCATGAACCTCGCCATCGCCGACGTGCGGGTGCTGTCGCGAGCGTTTGCGGCGTACATCAAATCGGGGCGGCCCGAGCTTCTCGACCGTTATTCCGAGACCTGCCTGCGCCGCATCTGGAAGGCGCAACGCTTCTCCTGGTGGATGACCGCGCTGCTGCACCGGTTCGAGGAGCACAACGCCTTCGACCGGCGCCGGCAGCTTGCCGAGCTCGAGTACGTCACAACCTCGCGCGCAGCCGCAACGTCGCTTGCCGAGAACTATGTCGGCCTGCCGATCGACTGATCGCGAGGAAACATTGAAACGGTGGACCAAGCGCTAATGCAGAACGCGGAACCCTGCCTCGACGTCGCGCACCTCGCGCATGTCGAGCTCCTGACCGACCGGCCGGAGGCGAGCCTCGCCTTCTTCACCGACGTTTTCGGAATGACGGAAAGCGGGCGCGAGGGCGATTCGGTCTATCTGCGCGGCTTCGACGACTACGAGTTCCACAGCTTGAAGCTCACCGGCGCGCGGACGACCGGCGCGGCCCATATCGGCTATCGCTGCGCCAGCGCGCAGGCGCTGGCGCAGCGCGTGGAGGCGATCGAGGCGCTCGGTTGCGGCCTCGGCTGGACCGACGGCGATCTCGGGCATGGCCCCGCCTACCGATTCATGGATCCCGACGAGCATGTGTTCGAGCTCTATTACGAGACCCGCCGCTACCAGGCGCCGGGCGCCGAGCGGCCGGCGCTTAAGAACCTGGCCCAGCGCTATCACGGCCGCGGTGCGTGCGTGCGCCGTATCGACCACGTCAACCTGCTGGCGTCGGACGTCGGGGCGATCCGCGATTTCATCCCGCGCGCGCTCGGCGCCCGCGTCACTGAACAGATCGTGCTCGACGACGGCACCGTCGCCGGCTGCTGGTTCACGGTCAACAACAAGACCTACGATCTTGCCTATACGGGCGACCATACCGGCGCCAAGGCGCGGTTCCATCATCTGACCTACGCGGTCGATCAGCGCGAAGACGTGTTGCGCGCCGCCGACATCTTCCTGGAGAATGGCGTGTTCATCGAGACCGGCCCGCACAAGCACGCCATCCAGGGCACGTTCTTTCTCTATGTCTACGAGCCGGCCGGCAACCGCGTTGAGGTGGCTAATGCCGGGGCCCGGCTGATCCTGCACCCGGATTGGCCGACCGTCATCTGGACCGAGACCGAGCGCAAGAAGGGACAGGCCTGGGGCCTCAAGACGATCGAATCCTTCCACACGCACGGCACGCCGCCGGTGGACGAGACATGAGGCAGCACCGCATGGAAATCGACCGGCCGGACGTCGTTGCCGAAGTCGCCGCGGCATTCGAGCGCTATGAGCAGGCGCTGGTCGCGAATGACATCGAGACGCTCGACGAGCTGTTCCGCGACGATCCTCGCACCATTCGTTACGGCATCGGCGAGAACCTCTACGGCCATGCGGAAATCAAGGCCTATCGAGGCGCGCGCCCGCCGGTCGGTCTGATGCGCAGGCGCTCGCGCACCGTGATCACGACCTATGGGTTGGATTTCGCGGTCGCGTCGACGCTGTTCCACCGCGACAGAGCCCCGGGCAAGGTCGGCCGGCAGATGCAGACCTGGGCGCGCTTTCCCGATGGCTGGCGCGTGGTCGCCGCGCACGTAAGCCTGATCGACGAGCCGCCGGCGAGCTGATCGCCGCGCCCGCGCGCTCCCGCCGGGGGGCTGCGGCCCTCACCACAAAGGCAAGCTGACTGCATTGCGCTCATGATCGCCACAGATCACGGAACGATCTATTCCTGGATCGAGGGAGATGTTCGGCGTGCGGCTCGGCACCCTAGAACAGGTGCTTGCCGCAGCGGCGTGACTGATCTCAGCCCTCCAGACCAACGACGAAACCAAACCCAGGACTCGATACGCGGCTGCGCCTTCCTATTCAGAGACTGCCACGTCAGACCGGAACAGATGTCGTTTCGTGAAGAGCGTCGGGAGAAACGCATGTCAAATAATGCAAAGAATGATGTCGATAAAACAATTCAATGCCAATATCGCGGTTGCTTTCGCAACCGGCGCCTCGCGTGGCTTTCGGCCTCGGGTCAGCAGTTCCTAGTGCAGCCCGCCATTGCTTTGTGCGAAGTTACCACCAGGCCACCGCCGAAAACGATGGCCGCAGCACTCAACAAGGCCAAGCCAAGAATTATTCGCCGCAGCATCATTGGATGTACCTCGCTACACGCAAACATAATACCATAAGCCATATGCACGCCGCAAGTATTTACCGATCAACCTGGCGCCGAACGGGGCGCAGGTGTGGTGCTTTCGTCACTTTCCGCCCAGCCGGCTCATCCACTGCCTTACTGTTGCAACTCGCGTCTCTCTTTCGCTTGGGGAGAGTTCAGGCTTTGTCTTCGGGTAGTCTTGAGCCAGGTACTCGCCCAAATAGGCGAACGACCAAGGCACGCGGGCGCCTTCCATTCCAAGACGCGCATTTTCGAAAAGGTAGAACTCCTTGTCGGCCGCGCCCGCATCCAACATCTCCGCAGCGGCGTTCAAAAACGTTGCGACAAGTCGGATTTCTTTCGGGTTCGCTGATGGACGTATGGTTGCATCGCTTGCCAGGGTTGCAAACAGATCTGCCGCAACCTTTTTCGCCTCTTGGAACCTGCCTTCAAAGATCAAGGCTTCTACCACGCCGGGCATGAGCCAAGGAAACTGCGCCAGAATTCCGCTTTCCCGGCGTGCCATGTTAAGTGCAGCCATGAAGTCTGCCGACGCCAATTCATAGCCTTTGGAACGGTCTTCCGAATTCTTATGAAGCTTGAGATATTCGCCGCCACGGTCGTAAAGTCTGCCTACAGAGGGAGATACTTTGATTGCTTCTGTTAAGTATTTGATGGCGGCCGCAGGATTGCCTTTTGCCGACTCTTCGGTCGCCAACCGCTCGTAAAGGCTTGACAAGCGAGATACCAGCTCCGGCGAATTGGGTGCGACCTTTGTTCCCTCTTGGAAGTATTTTTCGGCCTTTCCAAGATCATTGGTGGCTAAGGCGATCTGTCCAGCCAAAGTGTACGCCTCTGCGGCAGTCTGACTTTGCGCCGACGTGGCCTTGAGAGCGTATTCCATTGCCAAGGACCGCTCGGGCGGGCGGGCCGCTAGGTGAGTCCTTGCGATTCCCAGCCAAGCCTCCTCGGAGAGAACTTTGTCCGCTATGGCCTTTGCATACACTTGGCGCGCTTCCGGCAGCCTTCTTGCGCGCACGGCGTTCTCCGCCAATGCGACGTAGAGGGCTGCCTTGCCGCCGGAAGCCTGCCGAATGCCCGATTCAAGAATCATCCCAGCCTCTGTGTACTGCCTGCGCTCAGTGAGCGATGCCGCCAGCAAGCGATATGCCTGCGGGTCGGTTGGTGCCTTCCAAGTCGCCAATCTGAGGAGAGCTTCCGCCGCGTCGTAGTCCGGCGGCGAAGACGTCAAATGCTCTTTTGCGAGATCCAAATAGAATGACAGCTCGGTACCATTGCCGATCGCTTTCAAGAGTTCGCTGCGCTTGGACGATCCGACGAGCGCCGCGACGGTAGCTGCCAGCTGTCGTGCCTCGGGAATGTCTAAAGTCGACTCAGTGCCGCGCGGAACGGACACCACAGACAAATCAACCCTCTTGTCCGCCCCCGCCAGAAAGATATGTGGCCGAACGATGACGCCACTTCGATCGTCGCTGAAAACGCGGCCGCCCAGGATCGCCTCGGCCTTGGCCTCCCGAGCCATTGCCTGCAACCCGTCGAGCGAGCCGCCGCACTCCCCCTTGGGGTCCGCTATTGAAACCGTGATCCCCTGCTGATCACGCATCAGCCTTTTGAGGGTCCTGGGCAGCCGACTGGCAAACTCCAAGGGACTTGACGCCAAAGACGCCCGAGCGGGCCTTCTCACCGCGCCCTTTCCCGCTTGCGGGGAGCGCCGCGAAACATCCTGCAGTTCCGAACCCGAACTGAAGCATGTAATGACGACGTGAGCCCCCTTAGCGCCGGATTGGCGCTGGAAATTATCGCATCGATACCTTTTGCGGCGTATGATAATCCATCGGTCAAGTTGCGCGCTTTAACGCGAATAGCGTCCAGCACTCCCGCATCCGTCGACCCTGTCTTTTGCCGCACGGCGCCGGAAATGTGCACTTCCCCGGCACGCTCGGAGAGCTGCAGCTGAATCAGAAAGTCGGGGAAGGGACAAGGCCGAAACGGCTCACCTGAAGCGTCCGGACTTCTGCAGGCGCGCAGGTACTCGATCCCCGTCTGCGGCTTGCCGTGCGGAAGTCGCGACAAAAACAACATGAGATAGGTCTCGATTGCATCCTTCGCTTCATTGTCGGAGACCCCATCGCGTGTATATTCAACGCTACCGAGAACGATAGAAGCCGCCGAGCCAGGCGCGGGCCGCATCAGACAGAACGATACGATGATCAAGAGGATGCTCAAAGATCTGGCTATGATGCGATATGACATGTTGGGTGCCTTTCATTGGCAAGCCGCACTTTCCATCCATGCTCGCTCATATGCGGGCCATATCTCCTGCGAAAAGCTCGAGGAAAACTGGTCCTGCCGATACAGCATGTCGGAATGGAACTCCTTCGGTGCGATTGGTATGGGGCCCTTGCAAGGCGGAGGCGGCAGATTGCGAACGAACTCGATTGCAAGGGCGACCTGATTGATATTTGCCGGCGTACGAATAACGGCAACTTCGCCGACTATGCTGTAGTCCGCGGCCTTCCTAGGAATAACCCTGGTCGGACCGGCCGCTTGGCACGTTACTGTTTTGTTTTGCAGTTCCATCTTCCAGGTATCATTGCGAACGACTGGTCGATAACCCAAATCCTGCATTTCTTTTCTTTGATGAAAAGCTATGAGTCGTGGCGTCAAGTTCCTGCTCAACGCCCTTTCGAGCCGAAGATGATGAGTATTGAAGGGCTCAACTTGGTTGTTTTTTGGGTAGATGCAGGAAATATGAACAGTCTTTGGTGCATCTGGACTGCGCAGCTGCGCGACATCGAGCAGTATTTCGTCGCTAACGGCCTCCAATGCCGTCTGTGCCTCCGTCAATCTCTGTGGGGGCAGCGACTCCAATACCGCCTTCAAATCCTCCGACAGCTCTGCCACATGGATCAGGACGTCGCCGGCTTTTCCAGTCATCTCAACATCCGCCGTGATGAGATGGGTAAAGCTTCGTCCCCTCTGTCAGCAACGATTTGATCGAATCTGGAATACCCGACGTCCAAACCTCGTGCGCGAAGTCGTCGTTTCAGATCTCCTTCCGAAGCATAGTCCACAAACGCGCGCAGGATGGCCTGCAGATCATGTCGAAGTGTCGTCAAGATCGTGCCGATGTGGTGATGTATCGGGGTCACGTCTTGCGTGTTGAGTTTGAGTTCCTTGCCTGATGCGCTAATGATCGAATAACCGGCCAAGATCATTATTCGGGATTTTGCATTCAAGTTCATAGCGGCGTCGGCACGGCCGTGAAACGATGCCGAGTAGAGCCGCTGCAAATATGTTCACGACCGCGATGCGTTTTATTGCGGCTATCCACGTTTCAGCATGCAAATCTGTTTGACAGGTTTTGCGCATCGCATGCTCCCATGTTTTTCGCTAAGTCTTCGTTTGCAGTTTGTCGATTTCGGCGATCAAGCGGTCGAGCTCCTCCGAGATCCTGAAATTTCGATCGAAACTCTGGCGAACTCTGGTATTTCCCCCGAATCTCCTTCTTCAGATCGTCGGCTAGGCGGTTGCCGAGATTCAACGGCCTGACGAAAAGAAAACCTTGTTCGTTCGCTCATATTGCGCAAGGCATTCGCGCCAAAGGGCGGTATAGCGCTCGAAATGTGAAATGTCCGGCCGCAACGCAGCCCCTTTCAAAGACGATACGAGCTCGCGTTGGATCACCTGCCGAAACGTCGGATCTTCATTGAGCTCCAGTACGGCCGCGTGCAACGCCGTACGTATTTGCCCGTCAAGATCGAGATCCAAGTTTGCCAACAGACTGGGTACGGCATCCTTGCCGAGACTTCGAACGGCGGCAACGGCGTTGCGTTGTTTGCCGATATCCGGCGCCCTGGTCTTATCCTCTCCTTCAATCGTCGCGGTAATCTGGTTTTGAAAGTGAATGAGCTGCTGAGAAATCTCGACGGCTCGGTCCCGCTCGCGCCGATTCCGCGAGGCCCATTGATCTCGCTCTTGTTGAGCCGTGATGTTCAGCGAGGCAGCGTAGATAGTTCCCGCTATGGCAATCGCCGGAACGACAGCTTTGCAAAACTCGAAATAGGGGGACAAGCGGGCGTTTTTGGCTTCATCGTGTAGTTTTTGCAGTTCAAGTATTTTTTTTGCTGTTCATTCGCATCGTCGCGACGGAGCTTTGTCAGCTCAAGCGTGCTCTTTTCTTTGTCCCATTCTTTCCTTGCCCGCTGTTCGTCGGGACTGAGAGCGCTCTCCTGCAATTGGGTCAGTTCAAGCTTGATCTTGTCGCGCTCCGCCGAGAGTTTGGCGAGCTCGAGTGCATCCCGCGATTCTGAGACTTCGGCGCTGCTGAGGGCTTCGAAGCGTTGGCGCGGGTGCAGCGGATCGAGCACCCGTGGTGAGATAACGGCGCCGGTCATCGCAAACTGCCCAACTCTGCTTTCCAGACCATACTGCCCTTTGCGATTGCCGAACGAGGCAGCGCTAACGAGACGGAATGTCCCGCCGCGCTGCCCTGCTCCCGGCTCGCTGCGCGGAGGCAAACGGCATTCTGCGCCTGTCGAGCTTAGGTCAGCCCGTTGTCGGCAGGTGTGAGCTGGCTCACAGATGGCGGCCAAGCAGCATCGATTTTTGAACCGAACCGGAAAAGGCACGCGATCTCTCCGCATCTCGCCAGCGTGAAGGCGATGGAGATCGAATTCTCAAGCGCGCAACATCCGAGCTTGACGCGCTGGTTGGGGGAAGCTGCCGATTTGCGCCGCCGACTTGCGGCGCCCCCGCGACTTCGTCCTCAGCGTTAAGGAACGCGATTTCGAGCGGCGACGCACCTTCTGGCGCGGCGACCGCATCGAGTGGCTGTTGGCGCGCGGCTACCACGACTCAGACCTGGGCACGGTTTCCCGAAGGCTGGCGCGTGGTCGCCGCGCACGTGAGCCTGATCGACGAGCCGCTGGCGAGCTGATAGGCGTCGGCGGTTCACTCCGGCCCAGCCTCTACCGCAGAAGCCCGCCGCCGTCGCTGCCGCTGCCTACCGATTAAGCCAGCGGCGCGCGAAGCCCAATAGCCCTGCGGCATGAAGATGACCATCACGATGAAGATGATCCCGACCGGGATCAGTAGGTACTGTCGGTGAAAAAGCGCGAGAACAACTCGCGCAGCAGCAGGAAAAAGCCGGCGCCGACGATCGGCCCGACCAGCGTGCCGATGCCGCCCATGACGTTGAAGATCACGGCCTCGCCCGACACCAGGAAGTAGACGAAATCGGGCGCGGCGAAGCGGTTCTGCAGCGCGTAGAGCACGCCGGCGAGCCGGCGAAAAGGCCGGAGAGCATCACCGCCACGATCTTGTAGCGCTCGACCGGGTAGCCGATCGCGCGGGTGCGCGCCTCGTTCTCGCGGATCGACTGCAGCACCATGCCGAACGGCGACTGCGTGATGCGCCGCAGGATCAGATAGGAGCCGGTGACCACCGCGAGCACGAACCAGTGCAGCGTCGCCGTGGTGAACGGGACCGAACAGACCCCGGGATCGCGAGCTGCGGCCGGCTGAAGGTGAGCCCGTTCTCGCCGCCCGTCACCTCGGTCCAGGTGAAGATGATGACGTAGAAGATCTGCGAGAAGATCAGCGTGGTGATGGCGAAGTAGATGTCGCGCAGCCGGGTCGAGAAGTACGCGACGAACAGCGCGACCCGGCCGAGCCGAACAGCCCGTAGGCGAGCGCAAGCCAGAGGTTGGGCGGCTTGACCATCAACAGCGCGGCCGCGGCGCCGTACATGCCGAGGCCGAAAAATGCCGAGTGGCCGAACGAGACCATGCCGGTGTAGCCGATCAGGATGTCGGACGACATCGCCAGCAGGCCCCAGATCAGGATCTCGGTCAGGAAGCGGCGCCAAAACTCCGGCAGCACCAGCGGCGCCACGATCAGCAGCGCCAGGACGACGCAGAAACGAGCCAATAGACGAAAGCTGGTCACGTTTGCTCATTTCGGCGTCGGAACGAAAAGGCCGGTGGGCCGGAACAGCAGAGTCAGGATCAGCACGACGAACGAGACGATCACCGCCTGCGCCGGGCTCACCCAGATCGAGGCATAGGCCTCCAACAGGCTGATGAAGATCGAGGCGGCGATCGAGCCGCCGAGGTTGCCCATGCCGCCGACCACGACGACGATGAAGGCCTTGAGCACCCAGTCGAGCCCCATGGCGTGGTTGACGCCGACCAGCGGCCCGAACAACACGCCGCTCGCCGCCGCCATGCCGGCGCCGATCGCGAAGACCGCGGTGTGCACCCACGGCACCGGGATGCCCATCGCCTGCGCCATCACGCGGTCCTGCGTGGTGGCGCGGATCCAGATGCCGAAGGTGCCGTATTTGAGGAACAGCCAGAAGCGCCGATGATGGCGGCCGAAAGCGCCCGCGATCACCAGCCGGTACCAGGGATATTCGAGATAGAACAGCGTGAAGTGGCCGGTGAACGGCTCCTGGATCTTGCGCGCGACCGGGCCGAACTGCCACAGCGCGTAGTTCTGCAATACCAGCGAGATCCCGAAGGTGGCCAGGATCGTGGTCAGCGGGATCGCGCCCGATCAGCGGGCGCAGCGTCGTGATCTGCAGCGCGGCGCCGAGCAGTGCGACCGTGAGCGTCGAGACGATCAGCGCGACCCAGAAGTTCCCGCTCGCCGCCAGCACCACCACGCCCACATAGGCGCCGAGCATGAACAGCTCGCCGTGCGCGAAATTCACCACGTCCATGATGCCGAAGATCAGGGTTAAGCCCGAGGCGACCAGCGCCAGGATCATGCCGGTGACGATGCCGTTGACCGTCTGGATCATGATCTGGTCCCAGGGAACGGCTTGCAGGAAGTCGACCATGCGCTCTAGACCCCGAGGTATTGCTGGATGACCGCGTCGTCGACCTTGAGGTCGGACGCCGCGGCATGATGGCGAACCGCGCCCTTCTCCATGATGTAGACGCGCTTGCTGGCGGCGAGCGTCAGCGGCACGTTCTGCTCCACCAGAAGGATCGCCACGCCCTCGCCGTGCAGGACCTCGATGATCTGGCGGATCTGCGAGACCATGCGCGGCATCAGGCCCTCGGTCGGCTCGTCCAGCAGGATGATCTTGGGCTCGAGCATCATCGCGCGGGCGATGGCGAGCATCTGCTGCTCGCCGCCCGACAGCGTGCCGCCGGCCTGTTGGCGCCGCTCGCGCCAGCACCGGGAAATAGGCGAAAACCTTGTCGAGCAGCGCCTGCTTGCGCGGCTCGGTCACGCCCTTGCGGTCGAGGCCGGTGCGCAGGTTCTCCATGACGGTGAGCAGGCGGAAGATGCGGCGGTCCTCGGGAACGTAGCCGATGCCGAGCCGCGCCAGCCGGTGCGCCGGCAGGTTGGTGATCGGCTGCCCCGCGAGCCGCACCCTGCCCGCGGTCGCCCGCACCAGGCCCATGATGGTCTTGAGCGTCGTGCTCTTGCCGACGCCGTTGCGTCCGAGCAGGCCCACGACCTCGCCGCGGCCGACCTCGAGCGAGACGCCGTTGAGGATGTGGCTTTTGCCGTAATAGGTGTGGAGCTCCTCGACCGCAATCAGCGGCTCTGCTTGCGATCCCGGTGTGCTCATGTCTTGAGGTAGACCTCCAGCACGCGGGGGTTCTGCTGGATCTCGGCCGGCGTTCCCTCGGCTATCACCGGCCGTAGTGCAGCACCGTGATGCGCTGCGCGAGCTCCATCACCACCTGCATGTCGTGTTCGACGATCAGGATCGTGAGGTCTTTGGCGATCCGGCGCACCAGGGCCATGGTGGCGTGGGTCTCGGCCGCGCTCATGCCTGCGGTCGGCTCGTCGAGGCACAGAAGCTGCGGCTCGGTCGCGAGCGCGATGCCGATCTCGAGGTTGCGCTGCTCGCCGTGCGACAGGTTGGCGGCAAGCTCGTCGGCCTTGTCGCGCAGTCCGACCGACTGCAGCACGGCTTCGGCGTTATCCAGGATGTCGCGGTAGGCGCTGTAGTGGGTCAGCATGCTCCAGCCGTGCCGGCGCGACTGCGCGGCGATGCGCACGTTCTCGAGCGTGGTCGCATTCGGCAGGATGTTGGTGATCTGGTAGGAGCGCGCGATGCCCTTGCGCGAGATGCGGTCGGGGGAAAGCCCGGTGATGTCCTCGCCGTTGAACAGGATACGGCCCGAGGTCGGACGCATGACGCCGGTCAGGCAGTTGAAGAAGGTGCTCTTGCCGGCGCCGTTCGGACCGATGATGGCGCGGATCTCGCCGCGACCGATCTCGAAATTCACGTTGTCGAGCGCGGTGAGGCCACCGAACCGCACGGTCAGCGCCGCGGTGCGCAGCACCGCGCCCGCTCCTGCTTCGCGGCCGGCAGCGGCGCTGACATCCGTGGTTGGGTCGGCGGTCACGTCGGCATGCCCGGCCACGTCATGCCCGCGGAGGCGGGCATCCAGTAACCACCGACGGCGAGTATCTGCGAGGCCGGTGTTCTGGGTCCCCGCTTTCGCGGGGACGACACCGAGCTCAGGTCGTGGCGAATTTGCAGGCCGCCGGGAATACCGTCTTCTCCTTCGGCACGACCTCGAGGATCACAGGCTTGCCCCCCTTCATTTCGAAGATGAACTCGCGGATGAAGGCCTGGTGGTCTTCCTTGCGCAGCACCTTGTCGCCCTGCGGGAAGTCGTCGCCCTCCTTCATCTCCAGCCCTTCCAGCGCCTCGATCAGCTTCATCGTGTCCTCGCGGCCGCGGAAGCCTGACTTCTGCATGCCGAGCTTCAAGGCATTGATGGCCTCGAAATTCGACTGCACGAAGCGATCGGGCAGCGGGCCGGACGGATCGATCTGCTTGAGGCGCACCACGGCCTCGTCGAAGAACTTCCGGTGCGCAGGCGTATCGAGCACCCCTTCGAGCACCGGAACGTAGCGGTTGATGCCGACAAAGCCCTCGATCTTGCTGCCGAGCGCCGGCAAATTGGTCGACTCGGCAATCGGCCCGTCGCCCGCCCACTTGTACTTCCGGGTCAGGCCGAGGTCGAAGGCCTGGTTGCCGATGGTGACGCCGTCCTTGCCGAAGAAGATGGCGAACAGTCCGTCGAAGTTGCCGGTGATCTTGGACAGGAACGGTGTCATGTCGGCGGTGCCGAGCGGAATGCCGGTGGTGCCGACGATCGCGCCGCCGAGCTTCTTGATCTCGGCCGCGTAGGCGTCGCGGGTCGACTGCCCCCAGGCGTAATCGGCATAGGCGATGTGCCAATTCTTGCCGAGCTTGTTGACCAGGTAGGGTGCCATCGCCACCGCCTGCGCCGGCGCGTAGTCGAAGGGGCGGAAGGTGTAGCGGCTGCACTTGGTGGTGGTCAGCGTGGTGTCGAGACACACGCCGATCATGTTGACAATTTTGTGCTCCTCGAACACCGGCGCACAGGCGAGGCACACGTTGGAGAGGAAGCCGCCCTCGTGGACGTCGATATTGTCCTCGATCACGAGCTTCTCGGCCTTGCGGCGCCCGACGTCGGGCTTGAACTCGTAGTCGGCGACGATCAACTCGATCGGCCGGCCATTGATGCCGCCCGACTTGTTGATGCGATCGACCGCCATCTGGGTGCCGACCAGCGCGGTCTTGCCGCCGGCGGCGGCAGCCCAGAGAGCGGCTGCAAGGTGCCGATCTTGTAGGGCTTGGCTTGTCCGAAGGCCGCCCACCACGGCGCCGGCACCAGCATGGTAGCGCCGAGCGCGCCGGCGGCCGTGCCGTAGCCAACAAACCGGCGGCGCGTGATCTTGCCGCTGTACCAGAATTCCTGAGCGTCTTCGCGGCTTTTCGCGCTGTCAGCCATGTTCTGTTCCTCCCTGTGGATCGCCCAACGAGCGCCGGCGAGAGCGCGTGCACAGCCGCGCATTCCGCACTCTGCGGCGATCGAGCGCCCGTGCGAATGCTAACACCCTGCCCGGTCACGCGGAAGCCGACCGTCGCACGGCCGAGCTCAAAGCCAGCGGCTGTCGCGGGCGGTCGCAGCGGTCGCGACCTCCGGCATGATCACCGGCAGGCGCCGGCGTCCCCAGCGGCCGGGCGCTTCCTCGAACACGCCGGCGCACGCGGTGCCGCATGCGCGGCAGCGGCCGTCGGCGGTCAGGGCCCAGGCAGTGAGGTCGTGCCAGTCGCGCCCGATCAAGAGTGCGCCGCGGCCATGACAGTACGTGCTCTGGCCGGCCGGGTCGTTGATGTTGCCGGTGTAGACGTAGCGCACCCCCGCCTGCTGGGCGATGCGACGCGCGCGATGAAGCGTCGCCGGCGGCGTCGGCGGCTTGTCGCGCATCTTCCAGTCCGGATGGAAGGCGGTGAAGTGCAGCGGCACGTCCGGCCCGAGACGCGTCATCACCCACTCGCTCAGCCCCGCCACCTCGGAAGCCTGATCGTTCTCATCGGGGATGAGCAGCGTCGTGATCTCGAACCAGACATCGGTCTCGTGCTTCAAATATTCCAACGTCTCCAGCACCGGCCCAAGCCGCGCCGAGCAGAGGTTGCGATAGAAGCCCTCGGTGAAGCCCTTGAGGTCGATGTTGGCCGAGTCCATGTGCCGGAAGAACTCGCGCCGCGGCGCATCGCAGATATAGCCCGCGCTCACCGCCACCGACTTGACGCCGCGCGCGCGGCAAGCCTGCGCCACGTCGACCGCATATTCCAGGAAGATCACGGGATCGTTGTAGGTGAAGGCGACCGACCGGCAGCCGCTGCGGACGGCCGCTTCCGCGATCGCTTCCGGCGAGGCGCGATCCTGCACCCGGTCGAGCGCCCGCGCCTTCGAGATGTCCCAGTTCTGGCAGAACTTGCAGGTGAGGTTGCAGCCGGCGGTGCCGAACGACAGCACCGGCGTGCCGGGCAGGAAATGCGCGAGCGGCTTCTTCTCGATCGGGTCGATGCAAAAACCCGACGAGCGGCCATAGGTGGTGAGCACGATCCGGTCGTCCTGACGGGCGCGCACGAAGCAGAGACCGCGCTGGCCGCGGTTGAGGCGACAGTAGCGCGGGCAGAGGTCGCACTGGATGCGCCCGTCCTCGAGCGGGTGCCAATAGCGGCCCGCCACGCCCTCGACTATCTGTTGATCCATGGCCATGCGCCTGACTGCTGCGCCGCCATTGTAATCTGGGCCCTGCGCCGGGGCAGCACAACGGCGCCAAGGGAGGCCCATGAACATTCGCCCCCCTGCCGTCGCCGGCATGTTCTATCCGGCCGATCCGGAGCACCTGCGCACGACGGTTGCGGCGCTGCTGGCCGATGCCTCGACGCCCGCCGCCGCCCCGCCGCCGAAGGCGCTGATCGCGCCGCACGCCGGCTACGTCTATTCGGGGGCCGTCGCCGCCGCCGCGTTTGCGACGCTGCGCGCAGCCCACGGCATCGAGCGCGTCGTCGTGATCGGTCCCGCCCACTACGTCCCGGTCGCCGGGGTCGCGGTGCCGACTGCGGATGCGTTCGATACGCCGCTCGGACGCGTGCCGGTCGACCGGCAGGCACTCGCCGCAATAGCCGATCTGCCGTCGGTGGGGCGGTCGGATGCCGCGCACGCGCCCGAACACGCGCTGGAGGTCGAACTGCCGTTCCTGCAGGCGGTGCTGGGCCCGTTCGCGGTGGTGCCGCTGCTGGTCGGCGATGCCATAGGGGCGCAGGTCGCCGAGATCCTGCGGCGCCTGTGGGGAGCCGCCGAAACGCTGGTGGTCGTCAGCTCCGACCTCTCGCACTATTGCGACGATGCCACCGCGCGACGGCTCGATGCCGCAACTGCCGCGGCGATCGAGCGCGGAGATTGGGAACGCCTCGGCCCCAACGATGCCTGCGGCTACCTTCCTGTTGCGGGGCTGCTCACGGCGGCGCGCGAGCGCGGCCTCAAGGCGCGCCGGCTGGCGTTGCGCAATTCAGGGGACGCGTCAGGCGACCGCACGCGGGTGGTGGGCTATGGGGCGTGGTCGTTCGCGGCGGCGCCGCCCATGCCGTGACGCGACGCTGCTCGCTTAAAGAAACGACGCCGCCATCAGCATTCTAGCTCTAGCCCCCGCAGCGGACTGCGTATCGTGGCGATCTCGCCGTGCGGTCAATGGCTTAACTCAAATCCCCGATTTCTTGACAGGGGGGGACCCCGCCAGTATGGTCCGCGCGGCCTTGGGGGCGGCGAAACGCTTGGATTTCCTGAAGCTTGCGAGTGTCGAGAGCATGGCCAACGGCACCCGCGACGAAGGGGGTCACAGCGCCAAGCCGGCCGACGAGGCTGCCCTTTCCACCAGGCTCCGACAACTCGGCAAGCGGCTCGATGCGGTCGGCGCGACCCGCAAGGCCGGGGATGGCACCGGGTCGCAAGGAAGTGCCGACCCCTCGGCGATGGCACGCGGGCTTCGCCTGTCGGCGGAACTGGTGGGCGGCGTGATCCTCGGAGCCGGTTTGGGCCTCGGGCTCGACTACCTGTTCGGAAGCTCGCCGTGGGGCTTCATTCTGCTGCTTCTGCTCGGCTTCGCCGGCGGCGTGCTGTCGGTGATGCGGTCTGCGGGCGTGATCCCCGACCGGAAGATGTAGTATTGCCAAACCTGTCGGAATGCAGCAGGCATCGGTCCTGCACCGACTAGCCAGCTCAAGGACACGATCCGGTCATGGCCGACCCGATCCATCAGTTCCAGATCAAGAACATCCTCTCGCTTGGAACGGTCGGCGATCAACAAATCGCCTTCACCAATTCGGCCCTGTTCATGGGTATCGCGGTTGCCGGCATCTCGCTGCTGATGATCGGCGCGACCGCGAGCCGCGCCCTGGTGCCGGGGCGCACCCAGTCGCTGGCGGAGATGTCCTACGAGTTCGTGGCCGACATGATACGCAGTACCGCCGGCCCGGACGGGATGCGGTTCTTCCCGTTCGTGTTCTCGCTGTTCATGTTCATCCTGTTCCTCAACATGCTCGGCATGGTGCCGCTCGCGGAATTCACCGTCACCAGCCACATCGTCATCACCGCCGCGCTGGCGCTCCTGGTATTCATCACCGTCATCGTCTACGGGCTGGCACACAACGGCCTGCGCTTCTTCAAGCTGTTCGTGCCGAGCGGCATCCCGGTCTACATCCTGCCGCTGATCGTGCTGATCGAGGTGATGTCGTTCCTGTCGCGCCCGATCTCGCACAGCGTGCGCCTGTTCGCCAACATGCTGGCCGGCCACATCACGCTGAAAGTGTTCGCCGGCTTCGTGGTCATGCTGGGCGCGCTCGGCGTCGGCGGCTGGCTGGGCGCGATCCTGCCGCTCGGGCTCACCGTCGCGCTCACCGCGCTCGAGCTTCTGGTGGCGTTCCTGCAGGCCTACGTGTTCGCCATTCTGACCTGCATCTACCTCAACGATGCGATCCATCCGGGCCACTAGGGCGCCCGACTCTCAATCCAGCAACCTCGAACAAGGAGCTCTCTCATGGATCCGATCGCCGCAAAATACATCGGCGCCGGTATTGCCTGCATCGGAATGGGCGGCGCCGGCGTCGGCGTCGGCGCGATCTTCGGCCACTACTTGGCGGCCGCGCTGCGCAACCCGTCGGCCGCGCAGGGCCAGTTCGGCAACCTGATCTTCGGCTTCGCGGTGACCGAAGCGCTCGGCATCTTCTCGCTCCTGATCGCGCTGCTGCTGCTGTTCGCGCTCTAAAGGCCGCTCGATCCGGATGCGCAGCGACATCCGGGCCGGCTTCCGATCAGGAGTGACCGATGGCAACGCCAACTGCCGGAACGCAGGTGCCCGGCGGACCACCACCGTTCCCGCCGTTCGTGAAGGAGCACTTCGCCTCCCAGCTGTTCTGGCTGGCGCTGTGTTTCGTCGTGCTCTACGTGCTGATGGCGAAGGTCGCGCTGCCGCGGGTCGGCGCGATCCTGGAGGCGCGCCGCGAGCGCGTCGCCGCCGATCTTGCGCAGGCGCAACGCCACAAGGAGGAATCGGAGGCCGCGCTGGCGGCCTACGAGAAGGCGTTGGCGGATGCCCGCAACCGGGCGCAGTCGATCGCCAACGAGACGCGCGACAAACTGATGGCGGAAGCCGGGGCCGCCCGCAAGCTGCTCGAGCACGACCTCAATGCCAAGCTCGAGGAAGCCGAGCAGACGATCGCGGCCACCAAACTCGCCGCCATGGCCCATGTGCGCGGCGTCGCGGTCGAGGCCGCGCGCGCCATCGTGCAGCGGCTGATCGGCATCGCGCCGGCTGAGGACGTGGTCGCGCGCGCGGTCGACCGGGCGCTGAAGCCCTGAAGGAGGCAAGATGTTCGAAGCCGAATTCTGGGTGGCGGTCGCAACTATCCTGTTCGTGCTGCTGCTTGGCTACTTGGGCGTGCACAAGCGCCTCCTGGAAGCGCTCGATGCGCGCCGCGCCCGCATCCAGACCGAGCTCGACGAAGCGCGCCGGCTCAAGGAGGAGGCCGCCAAGCTGGTGGCCGAATATCAGCGCAAGCGGCAGGAGGCCGAGGCCGAGGCGGATAATTTGATCGCCGGCGCGCGCGCCGAGGCCGAGCGCTATGCGGCCGAGGCGCATGCCAAGATGGACGAGTTCGTCGCCCGCCGCACCAAGATGGCGGAGACCAAGATCGCGCAGGCCGAGGCGCAGGCGCTCGCCGACGTGCGCGCCGCCGCGGCCGATGCCGCCGTCACCGCCGCGGGCGACATCCTGCGTGAGAGCGCCAAGGGCAAGGTCGCCAACGACCTGATCGCGCGCGGCATTGCGGATCTCAAAACGAAATTGAATTAGCCGCCGCGCGGCAGGCCCTGCTCGCGACGAGTGCCTGGACGTGGATGCCGACGCGCCTCGCCATGGCATCAGCCCTGCGCGCAACGCGCTTCATCGTGGCGGCCACCGGGTCTAGACTTCTCCCGAGGTGCGGACCGGATGACGCACCACACAACCAGGGAGGCCTCCATGTCAGACGTCAATGGCTCGTCCTTGTCGCGCCGGACCTTGCTTGCCGGCGGCTCGGCCCTCGGCGCGGCCGCGCTGAGCGGCGCGGTTCCCGGCGAGCGCGCGTGGGCGAAGGCGCCGATGGCCAACACTCAGGCGCCGTATTTCTATCGCTTCAAGCTCGGCAATTTCCAAGGCACCATCGCTTCCGACGGCATCCTGCCGCTCGGCAACCCGGCCGAGAACTTCGTCGGATTGAGCAAGCAGGAAATGGACAAGCAGCTCACCGACAACTTCCTGCCGCTCGACAATGCGGTGCTGGAGCAGAATGCCCTCGTCATCAACACCGGCGACCGCCTGGTCCTGTTCGATACCGGAATGGGCAGCCTGAACATCTTCGGGCCGACGACCGGAAAGCTGCTGAACAGCCTCAAGCAGGCCGGGATCGATCCCAAGGACATCGACGCGGTGGTGATGAGCCACGCGCACATCGACCACCTGGGCGGCAACGTCGCCGACGACGGCAAGCCCAACTTCCCGAACGCGCAGTTCTACATCACCCAGGCGGACCACGATTTCTGGACCACCGAGAGCAACGTGCCCACGGAGTTCAAGGTGTTCTGGGAAACCGCCACCAAGAACCTCAAGCCGGTACGCGACCGCATCCATTTCTTCAAGGACGGCGAGCAGATCCTGCCCGGCATAACTGCGCTCTACGCCACCGGTCATACGGTCGGGCACAGCATCTTCATGATCGAGTCCGGCGGCAAGCAGCTGTGCTACATCGGCGACCTCACGCATCACCCCGTGCTGCTGCTCGAAAAGCCGCTCACCGAGTTCAAATACGATACCGATCCGAAGAAGTCGGCACAGACGCGGGTGAAGATGCTCAGCATGCTGGCCGAAAAGCGGATTCCGCTGGTCGCCTACCACTTCGCCTGGCCGGGCCTCGGCCACGTCGGCAAGCAGGGCGATGGCTTCCGCTACTTCCCGTCGCCGATGCAGATGTCGCTGTAAGGATCGCCTGCTCCCCGATCTTCTGCACGATTTCCGCAAGCATCATCCCAACGTCACCATCGAGCTCGTGGAAGACAAGACGGTCCGCCTCCTGCCTCGGGTGCTTTCGGGGCGGCTGGACCTCGCGTTCGTTACGCCCGGGCCGGTCAAAGGCGGGTCCCGGGTGCCGGGCATGACGAGTCGAAAATCCAGTG
This sequence comes from uncultured Alphaproteobacteria bacterium, assembly GCA_963788095.1. Lineage (GTDB taxonomy): Bacteria > Pseudomonadota > Alphaproteobacteria > Rhizobiales > Xanthobacteraceae > CAVTXS01. The sequence goes on from CAWBFP010000025.1 coordinate 101,968, forward strand.
CCGCTGGTATAACTATTCGGCCGCCACCGTCTGCGGCGCCGGCGGCGTCCAGCGCAGCACCGGCGCGCGCGCCGCGCGGGTTTCGTCGAGGCGGCGGCGGGGTGCAAGATAGGGCGCCCCGGAAAAACGCCCGGTGTCGCCACGCTTGACCGCCATCGCAAGATCGCGCAGCGCTGCGATGAAGAGATCGAGAGACGCCTTGCTTTCCAACTCGGTCGGCTCGATCAGCATCGCCCCGTGTACGACCAGCGGAAAATACATCGTCATCGGGTGAAATCCCTCGTCGATCATCGCCTTGGCGAAATCGAGCGTGCTCACGCCGGTGCCTTCCAGCCAGGAATCGTCGAACAGCACCTCGTGCATGCACGGCCGTTCGCCGAACGGCAGCGACATCAGGTCGCACAAGGAGGCGCGCACGTAGTTGGCGTTGAGCACGGCATCCTCCGACGCCTGCCGCATGCCGTCGGCGCCATGCGCCAGCATGTAGCTCATCGCGCGCACGAACATGCCCATCTGGCCGTGAAAGGCGCACATGCGTCCGAGCGGCTGCGCGCCCGCATCGGTTTCGCCGGCATGCTCGACCAGCCGCACCCCATGCGCGTCGGCAACCACGTAGGGCAGGGGCACGAAGGGAGCGAGCGCCGCCGACAGCGCGACCGGGCCGGCGCCCGGCCCGCCGCCGCCATGCGGGGTCGAGAACGTCTTGTGCAGGTTGATGTGCATGGCGTCGACGCCGAGGTCGCCGGGCCGGACCTTGCCGACGATGGCGTTGAAGTTGGCGCCGTCGGCATAGAAATAGCCGCCGGCCGCATGCACCGCCTCGGCGATCGTCACCACGTCGCGCTCGAACAGCCCGCAGGTGTTCGGGTTGGTGAGCATGATGGCGGCAACCTGGGGCGAAAGGTGCTTCTTGACCTCCTCGGCATCGACGGTGCCGTCGGCGCGCGCCGGAAAGCCCTCGACCCGATAGCCGAGCAGTGCCGCGGTCGCCGGATTGGTGCCGTGCGCCGAATCCGGCACGACCACCACCGAACGCTTCTCGCCGCGCGCCTCGAGCGCAGCCTTGATCGCCATCATGCCGGCAAGCTCGCCGTGCGCGCCGGCTTTCGGGGTCATCGCGATCGCCGGCATGCCGGTGAGCACCCGCAGCCAGCGCGCCAGCTCGGCGATCAGCGCGAGCGCGCCGCGCACGGTCGAGAGCGGCTGCAGCGGATGGATATCGCCGAACCCGGGCAGGCGCGCCGCCTTCTCGTTGAGGCGCGGATTGTGCTTCATGGTGCAGGAGCCGAGCGGAAAGATGCCGGTGTCGATGCCGTAGTTCCGCTGCGACAGGCGCACGTAGTGCCGCATGGTCTCGGGCTCGGTCAGCCCGGGAAGTCCGATCGGCCGCATGCGCTCGAGGCCGCCGAGGCGGTCCGTGAACGCCGCCGGCTCCTCGAGATCGACCCCGGTGGTCTCGGCACGCCCGATCTCGAAGATCAGCGCCTCCTCGATCTGCAACGCGCGGTTGCCGGTGAAGGTCGGGTGCGCAGACGTTTCCGCCTGCCCTGCCTCGCTCGGACGCCCTTGCCGATTCAGCATCACAGCACCTCCCGGAGCGCCGCCGCGTAGGCGGCACGATCGTCTTCGGTATTGACCTCGGTCGCGGCAACAATGATGAGGTCGCGCAGCTCCTCGCGCGTGGGCTCGAGCCGCGAGGCCGGGACCCCGCCCAAGACGCCCCTCTCGGCCAACCGCTCGATCACATCGGCGGCGTTGCCCGGCACCCTTATGGTGAACTCGTTGAAGAAGCGCTCGTTGAGCACCGCGACGCCTGGCACCGCGGTCAACAGGCCGGCGAGCGACACCGCGTTGGCGTGATTGATGCGGGCCAGCCGCCGCAGCCCGGCCTCGCCCAGGAGCGTCATGTGGATCGTGAAGGCGAGCGTGCACAGGCCCGAATTGGTGCAGATGTTGGAGGTCGCCTTCTCGCGGCGGATGTGCTGCTCGCGCGTCGAGAGCGTGAGCACATAGCCGCGCCGGCCCTCGGCGTCGACCGTCTCGCCGGCCAGCCGGCCAGGCATCTGTCGCAGATATTTTTGCCGGGTGGCGAACAGCCCGACATAGGGTCCTCCGTAGGACAACGCATTGCCGATCGACTGGCCTTCCGCCACCACGATGTCGGCACCCATCTCACCCGGCGGCGTGACCAGGCCGAGGGAGACGACCTCGGTGACGACCGCGACCATCAGCGCGCCGGCCGCGTGCGCCCGCTCGGCGATCGGGCGCAGGTCATGCAAGTGGCCGTAGCAATCCGGCGTCTGCACGACCACGCAGGCGATCGTGTCGTCGATTGCCTCGGCAAGCTGCTCGCGACCGCCCGGCTCCGGCGGCAACGCGACCACCTCATCGCCGGCCCAACGCGCGACGGTCGCGATCGTCTCGCGGTAGTGCGGATGGAGGTTGCCGGCGAGCAGCGCCTTCCGCCGCTTGGTGACGCGGAGCGCCATCAGCATCGCCTCGGCCGCCGCGGTCGAGCCGTCGTACATGGAGGCGTTCGCGACCTCCATGCCGGTGAGCATCGCCACCTGGGTCTGGAACTCGAACAGGTATTGCAGCGTGCCCTGCGCGATCTCCGGCTGGTAGGGCGTATACGATGTCAGGAACTCCGAGCGCTGGATGAGATGGTCGACGCTCGCCGGGATATGATGCTTGTAGGCCCCACAGCCGACGAAGAACGGCACCGCGCCGGCCGCGGTGTTGCGATCCGCCATACGCCGGAGCGCGCGCTCGACCTCGATCTCGCTTTTGGTCAGCGGCAGATCCGGCAGCTCGCGCGTGAGCTTGTCGCGCGGAACGTCGGCGAACAGCGCGTCGACGTCGGGCACGCCGACGCGCGCCAGCATTTCACCGCGATCTTCGGGGGTGAGCGGAAGGTAGCGCATGCGTCCTCACGTCCAGTTTCAAGCCAGCGAGAATGTCGGCTCGACGACCACTTCGCTTCGCACCGAGTTGGCGACGAAGCACTCCTCGTGCGAGCGATGATGCAGCGCGGTGACGTCGTTCTCGTCCGGGCGCTTGTCGCCCGTGAACGTCACCGCCGGCCGCAGCGTGACCTTGGAGACGAACAGCTTGCCGCGCTCGTTCTCGGTCATCGCGCCGACGGCGGCATCCTCGTAACGGTCGACCGTGAAGCCGCCCTGTGCCGCGAAGAAAAGGAAGAACAGCATGTGGCAGCTCGATAACGCGGCAACCAATGCTTCCTCCGGATCGACGGCTTCGGCGACCGAGTACGGCGGCCGTACGGTCGATGGCGAGGACGAAGCAGGAATCTCGATGCCGTCGAATTTCCAGACGTGACCGCGGCTATAGCGGTTGTCCGTGAACTTGGCGTCGCCGCGCACCCACAGCACCGTCGCCTTGTATTCGTGCGCCATCAGGTCACCGCGCGATCAGCTCAGGGTGGCGAGAAAGCTCTTGTACTGGTCCTCGGTCATCAGATCGTCGAGCTCGGCAGCGTCGGCGAGCTTGAGTTTGAGAAACCATCCCCTGCCCTGCGCATCCTCGTTGACGGTAGCAGGCGCACCCTCGAGCGCGCCGTTGACCTCGAGCACTTCGCCCGATACCGGCGCGTAGACTTCGCTTGCCGCCTTCACCAACTCGACCACGGCGGCCTCGCCGCTCTTGGCCACCTTCTTGCCGACTTCCGGCAGCTCGACATAAACCACGTCGCCGAGCTGCGATTGGGCATAGTCGGTGATGCCGACCGTCGCGATGTCGCCGTCGACGCTGATCCATTCGTGGTCTTTGGTGTAGCGAACGGTGCTCATGCGGACATTCTCCCTCGATTGCTATGGCGAAGCGCCTCGGCCGATGGTCATCCCTTGTGGTAGCGATGCGGCACGAACGGCAGCGGTACGACCTTGGCGACCAATTCCTTGCCGCGCACCAGCAGCATCACCGGCGTTCCGGGCTCGGCGAAGCGGCGCATGACGTAACCCATGGCCACCGGGCCGCCGACGGTCGGGCCGAAGCCGCCGGAGGTCACGGTTCCGATCGCGCTGCCGTCGGTTGCGCTGACCTCGGTGCCTTCCCGCGCCGGTGCCCGGCCCTCAGGAAGCAGCCCTACCCGTTGGCGCGCCGTGCCATTCTCGAGCTCGCCCGCGATCCGCTCGGCACCGGGAAAACCGCCCTCGGCGCGCCGCCGCTTCTGGATCGACCAGGCGAGGCCCGCCTCGATCGGCGAGGTGGTGGCATCGATGTCATGCCCATAGAGGCACAGGCCCGCTTCCAGGCGCAGCGAGTCGCGCGCCCCGAGACCGACCGGCTTGACGTTCGCATCCTCGAGCAGCCGCTCGGCGATCGCGCCGATACGCTTGGCATTGGCTGAAATCTCGAACCCGTCCTCGCCGGTATAGCCGGAGCGGCTGATGTGGCACTCGATGCCGTCGAAGCGCGTGCTCGTCGCGCTCATGAACGCCAACCCGGCGGCATCGCGGGCATGGCGCGCGAGCACCCCGGCGGCCTTCGGCCCCTGCAGCGCGATGAGCGCGCGATGCGGTGCGCGCAAGAGCTTCACCCCGGCGGGAAGCCGGGCCTCGATGTGCGCATAGTCATCATGCTTGCGCGAGGCATTGACGACGAGCATCAGCACACCGTCCTCCGCCGGATCGGCGGAGCGCGTGACCATGAGGTCGTCGAGGATGCCGCCTTCGTCGCTCAGCAGCTGGGTATAGCGTTGCCGGCCGGGGGCGAGATTGACGATATCGGCGGGAACCAGCGCTTCGAGGGCGCGCGCGGTGGTCTCGTGATCGGCACCGGCAAGGAACGCCTGACCCATGTGCGAGACGTCGAACAGCCCGGCGGCCGCGCGCGTGTGCGCATGCTCCGCAATGATGCCGTCGCGATACTGCACCGGCATGCCGTAGCCGGCGAACGGCACCATGCGCGCGCCGAGCCGAAGGTGGAGATCGTGCAGCGGCGTGACGGCGAGCGCCGCGGCATTCGGTTCGGAGGGCTGGGTCTCGGTCATCGCCGGTTCCGCATCAATGAGCCTCGTTGGCCGGCACGATTGCCTGCCTCGAGGCCCCCTCTGTCGCGGAACCTGAGAGATTTCGCCGCACCGAACAAGGTCCGGCCGCGGCCTACTCCGTCGGTGAGCCACGCCCGTTGCCGGGCGCGACTGCTTTCCAGAGCGTCATCCCCCTGCGGTCCTTTTGCCTGAGCGTTTCCGGGGCGGTTTCGCCTTCGGCGCCGGCTGGGCCGGTCTCTCCCGCAGGATTCGGCTGATCGATGGCCAATCCTATTGCGCGTCGGATGCAAGTCAACGGTCGCGTGCCTGCTGCTTCGATTTCGGCCGCGGCTTCGTCTCCTTCGCACCCAGTCTGATCGAAACCCACATAGACCACGTAGCTTTCGAGGTCCTCGCCCTTGGGCATCGGGAACGTCAGGTCCGGCTCGACGTGGATGAACGGCACATTGGTCTGGCCGGCCGCTATCAATACCGGTACTTGATACAGCTTGGTCCACAGCGTCTTCGGCTCCGGGCCCTCCTTCACCAGCGCCATGCGCACCGGAACGTCCAACTGGCCGGGCCCACCCAACGGACCAAGGACGATGCGGCCCTGCACCCCGACCTTCATGGTGATGTTGGCGCCGAGCGGAACGCATTCACGCGCGGTCTGGGCGATCGTGGCCTGGTAGCGAACGTTGGTCGCGACCGCGTCGCCGGGGCCGTGAACCGTGATGGTAGAGGCGCCGCTGCGCACCTCCATGGCCGGGCATTCAAGCTCCTCGCGGGGGGCGTTGGCCGGGCGCTGCTGCGGCGCGGCAGGGGTGCCAAGGAAGAAATTCTTGATGCGGTCCGTGACGCCCGGCGATTCCGCCGGTTGCGCGACCGCGCGACCGACCGGTGCGAGGCCGGCGACTGCCGCAACCAGGCAAGCGATCATCGCCGGCGCGCGGTCGCAGTTGGCGACACACAGCTCGAACACCCTGCCGACTAGGACCTTCGCTCGCACGCCTTTCCCCCCTCGCTCAAACGAAGTCTCACCGCGCTCCCCGTCACGTTATAGCAGGCGAACCATGGCGCGCCCAAGGCAAGGCCTCAATGCCGAATGTCGCCGCTGAGCAGCGCATAGAGCAGATGGTCCTGCCATAGCCCGTTGATGCACAGATACTGCCGCGCCACGCCCTCGCGCACGAAGCCGGTCTTCTCCAGCAATCGGATCGAAGCGACATTGCTCGGGATGCAAGCCGCTTCCAGCCGATGCAAGCGCAGCGGGCCGAAGGCGAATGGAATAAGGGCGTGAACCGCCGCCGTCATATGGCCGCGCCCGGCATAGGGCGCGCCCATCCAGTATCCGAGGCTTCCGGCCTGCGCGACCCCACGCCGCACGTTGGCGAGCGTGAGTCCACCGATCAGGGCATTGTCGGTCTTGCGAAAAATGAAGAACGCATAGGCCTGGTCGGTGCGCAGGTCATCGGCATAGCGGCGGACGCGGCGCCGGAAGGCCCCGCGGGTGAGATCGTCCGCCGGCCAGATCGGCTCCCACGGCGTGAGGAAATCGCGGCTGAGCTCGCGCAAAGCGGCCCACTCGGCAAAGTCGACCATCTGCGGCACGCGCAAGCTCACGCCGTCGCCGTCGATGGCAGGCAGCGACTCGGCCAAACTCACCGTGCGAAAGAACGCCATGGACGGGGCTTTGATCGCGTGCGAACCGACGGCTCGCCGCGTCGCGCAAGCTATGCGGCGCGGCGGCCCAGACTTTCAGCGATCATCGCCGCCCTTTCAAGTCCCGGGCCTGGCCCGAGCGCGGCGATGGCCGGCCGGCTGCGCGCCATCAGGGCGCGGCCAGCGGCGCGCGCGCTCTCGACCGTCACCGCATCGACCTTGGCGACGATCTCGCCGGTCGGGATCGGACGACCGTAAACCAGGATTTGCCGCGCCAGCTGTTCGGCGCGCGCGCCCGAGCTTTCCAGCGCCATCAGCAAGCCGGCCTTCATCTGCGCCTTGGCGCGATTGACCTCGGCCTCGGTGATGGTCTCGGCCGCAGCGGCGATCTCGGCGATCGACGACGCGCATCAGTTCAGGTGCGTCGGCCGCGTCGGTGCCGGCATAGAGGCCGAACAGGCCGGTGTCCGAATAGGGCCAATGGAACGTGTAGATCGCGTAGCAAAGCCCGCGCACTTCGCGCACCTCCTGGAACAGGCGCGAGGACATTCCGCCGCCCAGCACGTTGGTGAATACCTGCAGGCTGTAAAGCGTGGGGTCGCGCTGCGGAACGCCTTCCATCGCAAGGGTCACATGCACCTGTTCGAGCTCGCGCGTCTCCAGCCGCGCGCCGCCGCCATAGCGCGCCGGCTCCGGCATCGGCGCATGCGGGCCCACGAAGCTCGCAAAGCGCCGCTCGACCTCATCGAGGATGGCGCCGTGCTCGACCGCGCCAGCGGCCGCAACCACCATGTCCGGGGCGCGGTAGTTGCGCCCCAGATAGGCCCGCAGGCGCGACGCATCGAACGAGCGCACCGTCTGCGGCGTGCCGAGAATCGAGCGCCCGACCGGCTGGTTGGGAAAGGCCGTCGACTGCAGGAAATCGAATACCAGGTCGTCAGGCGTGTCCTCGCAGGCGCCGATCTCCTGCACGATCACGCTCTGCTCGCGCGCCAGTTCGTCGAGGTCGAACGACGGATCCGCCAATATGTCGGACAGCACGTCGAGCGCGAGCGGCACGTCGGCTCGCATCATGCGGGCATAGTAGGCGGTGCTCTCGACGCTGGTGGCGGCGTTGATATCGCCGCCCACCGCCTCGACCTCCTCGGCGATCTGGCGCGCGGTGCGCCGCGACGTGCCCTTGAACGCCATGTGCTCCAGAAGGTGCGAGATGCCGTGCTCGTCCGGCCGCTCGTCGCGGCTGCCCGCTCCCGACCCAGATCCCAAGCGAGGCGGTCTCGAGCTGCGGCATGGCATCGGTGACGACCGTCAACCGGATGGGAGGCGCGTCACTTCTACGCTCATGCGGCAGCTCCTGCTTGGGCGGCGCGGCTTGCCGCCAGGATGAACCGTTCGACCGCGCCCTGGTCGGCCGGCAAGCGCGGTGGTCCGCTCGCGCCGTTGCGGCAGATCGGCAAGCCAATCCGGCAGCGCCGGGCGTACGCCGCACGCCGCCTCGACCGCATCCGGGAATTTCGCCGGGTGCGCGGTCGACAACACGACCATGGGAACGGACGGATCGTTGCTTTCCTTCTCGGCCACCGCGAAGCAACGGCGGTGTGCGGATCGCAAAGGTAGCCGCTCTCCTTGCGCAACATGCGGATCGTCGCCGCGGTTTCCTCTTCACCGGCGCGTTCCGCCGAAAAATGCGCCCGGATCTCCGCGAGCGCGGCGGGCGGGATGGTGAAGCGACGCGACTGCGCAAGCGAACCCATCAACGCGCGCACCACGCCCGCGTTGCGGCCGCAGGCATCGAACAACAGCCGCTCGAAATTGGACGAGACCTGGATGTCCATCGAGGGCGAAGCGGTTGCGATCACGTCGCGAACCTCGTAGGTGCCGGTCGCGAGCGCGCGCGCCAGGATATCGTTGGCATTGGTGGCGATGACCAGCCGATCCACCGGCAGGCCCATGCGCAGCGCCACGTAGCCGGCGAAGACGTCGCCGAAATTGCCGGTTGGGACCGTGAAGGCGATGCGGCGGTGCGGGGCGCCGAGGGCGGCGGCGGCGGTGAAGTAGTACACCACCTGCGCCAGCACCCGGCCCCAGTTGATCGAGTTCACCGCCCGACAGGCGGACGTGGTCGCGGAACGCGTGGTGATTGAACAAGCCCTTTACCAGCGCCTGGCAATCGTCGAAAGTTCCCTCGATCGCGACCGCATGCACGTTGGCGTCGCCCGGCGTCGTCATCATCCGCCGCTGCACCTCCGAGATGCGGCCGCTGCGGATAGAGCACAAAGAGGTCGACGCGCCGGCACCCGCGAAACGCCTCGACCGCTGCCCCGCCGGTATCCCCCGACGTGGCCACCACGACGGTCGAGCGTTCCCCGCGCCGCTCCAAGGCATGATCCATCAGCCGCGCGAGGAACTGCATCGCCAGGTCCTTGAAGGCCAGCGTCGGGCCATGAAAGAGCTCCAGCAGGAAACACCCAGGGCCGACCTGGACCAGCGGTGCGACCGCCGGGTGCCGGAAGGTATCGTAGGCCTCGCGCGCCATACGGGCGAGGTCGCCGTCGGAGACCACGTCGCCGACGAACGGCCGGATCACCTCGACGCAGGCCTCCGCATACGGCCGCCCGGCCAAGCCGGCAATCCGCTCCGAGGCGAAAACCGGCCAGGATTCGGGCACATAGAGGCCGCCATCGCGCGCGAGGCCAGCCAGCATCGCCTCAACGAAATTGAGCGGCGGGGCTTCGCCCCGGGTGGAAACATAGCGCACGTTGGATCCTTGAGGGTCGGCCGGACATAGTCGGTCCGTGGGGCCTTGCACAAGGAAGGCAAGCAGCGCCACGGCCCGGCCGCTTCGGAAGCCGCCGCAGCCGCCCAGATCGCGAATACCGCAAACAGGCCGGCGGCGAGCCCAAACCAGGTCAGGGCGTACTGAAAGTGGTTGTTGGCAAGGCTCACGGCCAGCTTGCCGGCGCGCGGAAACCCGCCTGGGGCAGGCGGCGCTTCCAGCTCGACATAGAAGGGCGCAACAGTCCCCAGGCGCTTGGCCCCCGCGATCGCCACGTGGTCGCGGAGGTACCAGATATTGCCGCCCGGATTGTCGGCCGGCGTGAACTGCCCGCGCGGCTCCGGCCAGCGTATCGCGCCGACGATCTCGACCGAACCCTTGACCTGGCCCTGCGCGCGGGTGGGCGCATCCTGACGGCCCTCTGGCACGAACCCGCGGTTGACGATGACCAGGCTCCCTCCGGCGAGCCGCGCCGGGCGTGAACACCCAATAGCCCGGACCCGAGACATCGGGCCTGAACGCGGAGCCGGAGCTGTGAACGAGCGCCTCGTGCTCATGCAGGAATTCGGCCGGGAACGCCACGCGACGGAACTCGAGATCCGCCGGGCGGAGCCGATCCCACGACTCGCGCGGCGGGATGGGGCGCGGCGCCGCCGCGGTGCGCTCCGTGAGGGTGGCGATCAGGTCTTCCTTTAAGGTCTTGCGCTCGAGCTGCCAGACCCCGAGCGCGATCAAGACGGCGATCCCGGCCAAACTCAGCAGGCCCGCCAGCAGCACGCCGCCGGCGCGCGCGCCACGGCCCCGAGGCCTCCCGCCGACCGCAGTCACGCGCCACCTCCGCGGCCCGGGGATCGATCCGGCCTTCTGCCGCCTGGAAGTGATACTGCAGCGCGATCAGAAGACCCTTCAGCGGCCGCAGCGGTGCGACGCAGACCACGATCGCAAGCGGAACCCACAGCAGCGCGTGCAGCCAGAAGGGCGGCTGGTAGGCGAACTCCACCAGCAACGCCGAGCCGGCTACGATGAACCCGGCAATCAGGATGACGAACACCGCTGGCCCGTCTCCGGCATCGGCGAATGCGAAGTCGAGGCCGCACGCGTCGCAGCACGCGCGTACCTTGAGCAAGCCGTCGAACAGCCTGTCGCCACCGCAACGCGGGCAACGGCCGCCGAGCCCGCGCGCGAAGGCTGAGCCGAGCGTCGAGGGCGCGTACGCGGCCATCCGCGGCGATCCTTCAGGTTGCCCCTGCCCAAGCATGAAGGGGCGGCCGCGGCCGCCCCTCCGCTGTCAGAGTTGGTCGAGACCTAGTGCGCGCCGGCGGCGCCGCCAGGTCCTGCGCCGTACACGTAGATGCAGGCGAACAGGAACAGCCAGACCACGTCGACAAAATGCCAGTACCAGGCGGCGAACTCGAAACCGAGATGCTGCTTGGGTGTGAAGTGCCCGGCATAGGCGCGGGCCAGGCAGACGGCGAGGAAAATGGTGCCGATGATGACGTGCGCGCCGTGGAACCCGGTCGCCATGAAGAACGTGGCGCCGTAGATATTGCCTTTGAAGTTGAAGCCGGCGTGGGTGTACTCGTAGGCCTGCACGCAGGTGAACAGCGCACCCAGAATGATCGTGCACCACAGGCCCATCTTGAGGCCCTTGCGATCATCGTGCAGCAACGCGTGGTGCGCCCACGTCACCGTCGTTCCCGACGTCAATAGGATCAGCGTATTGAGCAGCGGCAGGTGCCACGGATCGAAGGTCTCGATGCCCTTCGGCGGCCACACTCCGCCGAGGAGCTCGGTGCGCGCGAACTCCGGCACGGAGGCCGGAAACAAGGCCGTATTGAAATAGGCCCAGAACCACGCGACGAAGAACATCACCTCGGAGGCGATGAACAAAATCATCCCGTAGCGGTGCGAGATCTGCACCACGCGGGTGTGATAACCGTCGTGTTCGGCCTCGCGGATCACGTCCCGCCACCAGCCGACCATGGTGTAGGCAACGCCGAGCGCGCCGACCGCGAACACGATCGGAGCGCCGGGGAACATGCTTTTCATCCACGCGATCAAGCCGACCGCCAGCACGAATGCCGAAACCGCGCCGATGATCGGCCACGGCGACGGATCGACCAGGTGGTAGTCGTGCTGATTGGTATGCGCCTGCGCCATCGTTGCCTATGCTCCGTTCAATTCAGTGACCAGCGCCGGACGACGGCGTTCTCGCCAATCGGTTCCGCTTGCGGGCTTGCCGGCGCCAAGCCGGCGCCTAAAGCGACCGGCCGCGCCGGCTCGCGCACCGCATAGAACGTGTATGACAGCGTGATCGTGTTCAGCCGGTTGTGTTCGACATCCTGCGCCAGCGCCGGATCGAGGTAGAACACCACCGGCATTTCGCGCTTCTCGCCCGGCTTGAGACGCTGGTCCGTGAAGCAGAAGCAGTTGATCTTCTGGAAGTACGCCCCGGTCGTGGGCGGCGTCACATTGTAGGCCGCCTGGCCGACCGTCTCGCGCGCCGCCTGGTTGGTGACGTGGTAAAGCACGGTGACGACCTCGCCGATCCTCGCCTCGACCGTGGTTTGCTCCGGTTCGAACCTCCACGGCAATCCGGGCCCGACATTGGCATCGAAGCGCACGGTGACTTTGCGGTCGATGACGCCCGCAGGCCCAGCCACCGCGACCTGCGGCCGTCCGCCGAAGCCGGTGGTGCGGCAGAACCAGTCGTAGAGCGGGACCGCCGCATAGGCGGCGCCCACCATCAGCGCCACGAACGCCGCGCACGCGCCGGCGACTGCGCGGTCGCGGCGGCGCGCTCGCGTTTCCCTGCCGCGTGTCACGTTCGTGCCCATCGATCCGTCCTGCTCACAGCGGTCGGTTGAGAACGCCGGGTCCGAGCTTGACGATGGTTGCGACGTAGAACAGCAGCACCAACGCCCCCAATGCCAGGGCGATCGCGATCGAGCGCGCGCGGCGCCGGCGCTTCTGCTCGTCGGTCAACACGATGCCGGGACGCGGAGGTTGCTCGCTCATGAGATGCGTCCATCTCGCCGCCTCAAGCCAGGATGCCGCGCAGCGCGTGCTCAACCAGCAAGGCGGCAAACAGCAGAAACAAGTAGAGGATCGAAAAGCCGAACAGGCGCCGCCCCGCGGCGTTGCGCGAGTCGTGCGAGCGCGGCCAGCAGACGCGAAACGCCAGCACCAACATGGCAACGCCGCTGACGATCGCGGTCACGCCGTAGATCAGCCCGGCCCGCCCGAACGCATACGGCGTCACCCCGAGCGGCGCCAGCAGCAGGGTATAGAACAGGATCTGCTTGCGGGTGACCGCCTCGCCGGCGGTCACCGGAAGCATCGGCACACCGGCGCGCGCATAGTCCTGCACGCGCGACAGCGACAGCGCCCAGAAGTGCGGCGGCGTCCAGAAGAAGATGATCAAGAACAGCAGGATCGGCTCGAATTCGAGCCCGCCGGTCTTGGCCGCCCAGCCGATCACCGGGGGCAGCGCGCCGGCCGCGCCACCGATCACGATGTTCTGCGACGTCGCGCGCTTGAGCCACATCGTGTAGACGACGGCGTAGAAGAAGATCGTGAACGCGAGCAGCCCGGCCGCCAGCACGTTCACCAGCAAGCCGAGCACCGCCACCGAGCCGACGGCCAGCACGATGCCGAACGCGAGTGCCTCGCCGGCGGCAATGCGTCCGGCGGGGATCGGGCGGCGCGCGGTGCGCGCCATCAGCGCGTCGATGTCGGCGTCATACCACATGTTGAGCGCGCCGGCCGCGCCGGCGCCGACCGCGATACAGATGAGCGCGACCAATCCCAGCACCGGGTGAATGTGCCCGGGCGCGATCACCAGGCCGACGAGGGCCGTGAAGATCACGAGCGACATCACCCGCGGCTTGAGCAGGGCGAGATAGTCGCCGACCGTGGCGAGGCTCGGCTCCGCGGTGTGGACACCGCCTGCGAACGGGATGCGGGCATCCTGGCTATCGCCGACAGCCGACATTTTCTCAATCACCTGCCGTTGTGCGGATCATCGCATTGGCGCCGATACCAAACCCGTCACGCTGCCGCCGCTGCCACTCTCTCACCTGATGCGCGGCAGCACTTCGAACTGATGGAACGGCGGCGGCGAGGGCAGGGTCCATTCCAGCGTGGTCGCACCGACGCCCCAGGGATTGTCCGCCGCCTTCTCCTTGCGCAGCAAGGCTTGCGCCATGGCGAACAGGAACAGCAGCATTCCGGCGGCCGAGATGTAGGAGCCGTACGAGGACACCATGTTCCAGCCCGCGAAGGCGTCGGGATAGTCGGCATAGCGGCGCGGCATCCCGGCAAGGCCGAGGAAATGCTGCGGGAAGAACGTCAGGTTGACGCCGACGAAGGTGATCCAGAAGTGAATTTTGCCGAGCGTCTCGTTGTACATGCAGCCGGTGATCTTCGGGAACCAATAGTACCAGCCGGCGAAGATCGCGAACACCGCGCCGAGCGAGAGCACGTAGTGGAAGTGCGCGACGACGTAGTAGGTGTCCTGCATCACCCGGTCGACGCCGGCATTGGCCAGCATCACGCCGGTCACGCCGCCGACAGTGAACAGGAAGATGAAGCCGACCGCCCACAACATTGGGGTCTTGAACTCGATCGAGCCGCCCCACATGGTCGCGATCCAGGAGAAGATCTTGATGCCGGTCGGCACCGCGATCACCATCGTGGCGACCACGAAATAGGCCTGCGTGGCGGTCGACAGCCCCACCGTGTACATGTGGTGGGCCCACACGATGAAGCCGATGCCGCCGATCGCCACCATGGCGTAGGCCATGCCGAGATAGCCGAATACCGGCTTGCGGCTGAACGTCGCCACCACCTGGCTGACCATGCCGAAGCCCGGAAGGATCAGGATGTACACCTCCGGGTGGCCAAAAAACCAGAACAGGTGCTGGTAGAGGATCGGATCGCCGCCGCCTTCGGCCGAAAAGAACGTGGTGCCGAAGTTGCGGTCGGTCAAAAGCATGGTGATCGCGCCGGCCAGCACCGGCAGCGCCAGCAACAGCAGGAACACCGTCACCAGGATCGACCACACGAACAGCGGCATCTTGTGCAGCGTCATGCCGGGCGCGCGCATGTTGAAGATCGTGGTGATGAAGTTGATGGCGCCGAGAATCGACGAGGCGCCGGCGAGGTGCAGCGACAGGATCGCGAAGTCGACGGCCGGACCGGGATGCCCCGAAGTCGACAGCGGGGCATAGATCGTCCACCCGGCGCCGACGCCGTTGCCGCCCGATTCGCCCTCGACGAACATCGAAATGAGCAGCAGGGCGAAGGAGGCCGGCAACAGCCAGAACGAGATGTTGTTCATGCGCGGGAACGCCATGTCGGGCGCCCCGATCATCAGCGGCACGATCCAATTGCCGAACCCGCCGATCATCGCCGGCATCACCAGGAAGAACACCATGATGAGGCCATGGCCGGTGGTGAAGACGTTGAAGGTGTGCGGATCGTGGAAGATCTGCATTCCGGGCTGCTGCAGCTCGAGCCGGATGCCGATCGAGAGCGCCATGCCGATCAGGCCCGCGACGATGGCGAACACAAGGTACATCGTGCCGATGTCCTTGTGGTTGGTGGAATAGACGAAACGCCGCCATCCGGTCGGATGATGCTCGTGCGCATCATGGCCGTGGGCGTGCGGGTCATGCGGGCCGTGATGAACGGTTGTCGTCGTTGCCATGATCCTTCGTCCTCGGTCTCGTCCTCGCGCCCGCCTCGGTCTCGTTCTTACGCCCGTGGCGTTGCCGCTTAGCGGGCGGCAGCAAGCGTGGTCGGCGCCGCCCGCCCGTCGCCGGCGTATTTCTTCTTCGCCTCGTCCACCCAGGCCGCGAACGCCTGCTCGCTCACTACGTGCACCTCGATCGGCATGAAGGCGTGGTCCTTGCCGCAGAGCTCGGAGCACTGCCCGTAGTAGACCCCCTCGCGCGTCGCCTTGAACCAGACCTCGTTGAGACGGCCGGGTACGGCGTCGATCTTGACGCCGAAGGAGGGTATGGTCGACGCGTGGATGACGTCGGCCGCCGTCGCCTGCAGCCGGACGACCTTGTTTACCGGAACCACCATCGGGTTGTCGGCCGCCAGCAGGCGCGGCTGATCGGGCTTGAGGTTGTCCCGCACCAGCAAGGAATCGAATTCAAACTTGCCGTGATCGGGATAATTGTAGCTCCAGAACCATTGCTTGCCGATCGCCTTCACGGTGACGTCGCTTGGCGGAATGTTCTGCTGGTAGAACAACAGCCGGAACGACGGATGGCGATCGTCACCAGAATAGCACCGGAACCAGCGTCCAGGCGAC
>CAWBFP010000026.1:0-382123 GCA_963788095.1 uncultured Alphaproteobacteria bacterium
GACCGTATGTCCCTTTTCTTGCGGAGGCAACTCGCCCTCGATGCGAGTGCGAGGGTTGCCCGGATGGGCCGGGCAGAGCCTCAAGCAAGGAGGGCGAGTCATGAGGCATGATAGCGAAGCTTTTGTAGCATTTGATACATCCAAGTGGCGGAATGCGGTGGCGGTTGCGGAGGCCGGACGGGCGGGTGAGGTTCGCTTTGTTGGGGAGGTTGAGAACAGTGCAGCGGCAACCGCCAAGCTGGTACGTAAGCTTGCCGGCAAGTACGCCCGCCTGACGTTCTGTTACGAGGCCGGGCCGACAGGCTATGGGCTGTACCGGCAGATCAAGGGCCTTGGGCAAGACTGCCTGGTGGTTGCGCCGTCGCTCATTCCCAAGCGGCCGGGCGATCGGGTGAAGACCAACCGGCGCGATGCGATGAGCCTGGTGAAGCTGCTGCGCGCCGGGGAACTCACCGCGGTGTGGGTTCCTGACGAACGCCATGAGGCGATGCGGGAATTGACTCGGGCGCGCGAGGCGGCGGTTGTAGATCTGCGCTCGAAGCGCCAGCAGGTCTCTGCGTTTCTGTTGCGGCACGAGCTGCGCCATGGAGGCAAGCGGACTTGGACCAAAGCGCACATGAGCTGGCTTGCAGGGCTCAAGCTTGCGCATCTGGAGCAACGCATCGCTTTCGAGGAGATGCTGTTGGCGGTGCGGCAAGCCGGGGAGCGGATCGAGCGGCTCGAGCAGGCGATCCGTGCGGCGGTTGAGGACTGGTCATTGCGCGAGGTCGTCCCCGCGCTGATGGCGATGCGCGGCATCGATCTGATATCGGCAACGGCGTTTCTGGCCGAGGTCGGCGACCTGTCGCGGTTTCGAACGCCACGCCAGCTGATGGCCTATCTCGGCCTGGTGCCATCGGAGGACTCCACCGGCGACACCATCAAGCGCGGCCCGATCACCAAGGCCGGCAACCGCCGTGCCCGCCGGGTTCTGGTGGAGTGCGCCTGGAGCTACCAGCATCCCCCGCGGGTCGGCAAAGACAAGCAGGTCAAGGTTGCAGCGGCGCCACCAGAGGTCGGCGCGATCGCCTGGAAGGCGCAGGGCCGGCTGTGCGCGCGCTATCGCTCGCTGATCCGGAGGGGCAAGCTCAAGACCGTCGCCGTCACCGCGGTGGCACGCGAGCTGGCCGCCTTCATCTGGGCGATCAACCGCGAGCTCACCACGGCCCGTGCTGCCGTCAGCTAAGTGGGCCATCGAGGGAAGAGATTGCGGATCACCACCATCAGGGAGCCCAAGGCCGGGGCAACGGTGCGGCCAATACGATCTCGTGCAACGGCGGGAGCGCAAGCCGCGGTGGGGAATTCCCGAGGATTGCTTTGAGGCCGATCGCAAGATCGACGCCCGTACGAAGACAGGGACAGCCCCGGACGGACATTCGGACATGCGAGAACCCGCGGATCAGAGGATGTTGACCGACGTCTCAAGGCTTCGCTCCCACCCTTGCACGACCACAACAGCTTGCCTCCACGCGGCGATCGCGCGGACAACGAACGACCCTGCCCAGGAGCTTGACAACGGGACATCAGAGCAATCCATACTCGAGCTCCACGTTCTGGTTTGCTTCGCCTTCGGCTCGCAACGACGGTTTTACTTGCCGGTGGTGTGATAGGTGCAATAGCGCTCGATATTGCCGGCGAGGAATGCCTCGTAGTTCAGCCAGGTGGCGTATTTCGGCATCTTCACCTCGGTCTTGGCGGCGTCCGGGCACTTGCCGGCGTCGGAGGCCTTCTTCACCTCGGCCGAGAGCTCCTCCATGAAGGTGAGCAGGTCTCTGCACGTCCTGCTTGGTGCCGAGGCGGCCGACGTAAGGGTGACCCGGCAGCATGCGATCCCACTCGAGCGCGAGCACGCGCTTGAGCGAGTCGTTCCAGTCCGGCAGGTAGGAGTCCGGCATGTTGCGGAAGTTGACCGCCTGCACCGGAATGAAATCGACCGTGAAGATCAGCTTGTCCTTCGGCAGCCGCATGACTAGCGAATTGTCGGAGTGGTTGCGGCCGACGAAGTGAAGCTCGAGCTCGGTGCCGCCGAGGGTGAGCGTGCGCTTGTCGTCGACGGTCTCGTCCGGGATGACGATGTCGGGGCGCGCCATCGCGGTCAGGCGCTCCTTGGCCTTGCTGTGGGCGACGAAGGTCGCGCCGGCGTCCTTGAACGGCTTGCCGCCGGCGATGTGATCGGGATGGTGGTGGCTGTAGACGACATAACGGATCGGCGCCTGCGTGATCTTGCGGATCTCGGCGATGTAGGCGTCGGCCGCCGGACGGTTCTCGCTGATCGGGTCGGTCGCGATCACGCCCTCGGGCGTGACGATGA
This sequence comes from uncultured Alphaproteobacteria bacterium, assembly GCA_963788095.1. Classification (GTDB taxonomy): domain Bacteria; phylum Pseudomonadota; class Alphaproteobacteria; order Rhizobiales; family Xanthobacteraceae; genus CAVTXS01. Next base: position 2,351 of record CAWBFP010000026.1, read on the forward strand.
ACATCGACTGGTGGTTGGCGTAGCGGAAGACGTAGACGTTGTCGGTGCCGTCGACCTTGGCGGCGGAGATGTGCGGCGGCGCCAACGCCTGGGCGGCGGGTGCCGGTGCGGAGGGTGCAGGCGCGGCGGGTGCCGGCGGCGGTTGCGTCTGTGCCGCGACCGTGCCGGACCACGCCACCGCCAGTCCAGCCGCTAGCGCTGTCGCGATACGCCGCTTCATGGCATCCCCCCTTAGGTTGACCGCGCCCGCATGGTCGGGCAGTCGCGCCGGCGCCGCAAGTCACGCCTTCTTGAGCCCTGCTGCGACGGAAAGGCGCTGAGAGGCGATCCCTTTCTCGCGAAGCGAGGGAGTTGGCCGGCCACGCCCTTGAGCCGGGGAGACCGGGTGGGCCGGCCTTGCGACCAGAACCCAACCCGGCTTCGCGCTGACGCGCGAAGCCAACCTTTCTTTTCAAGGGAAGGGTTAGGGCTCAAAACCGCCGCTCTTGACGAACCAGTCGTAGATTTCGGCCCCGTTCCAGAACAGCACGCCGCCCTTGCCGCTGAGATACCGGTAGAGCCGTTCCAGGTGCACGAAGCGGTGCGGCTGGCCGGACAGGTAGGCGTGCAGCGGAATGGTCATGATCTTGGCGCGGGCTGCGCCTTCCTTGAACAGGCGCTCGAACTGGTCGACGCCACGCTCGTAGAAGTGCCGCGCCTCGTGGTTCTGCAGCGCCATGATGGTGATGTCGTTCATGTCGAACGTGTAGGGGATCGTCACCATGCGGCCGTGCGCGGTCTCGACCACCGAGGGCTCGTCGTCGTGCACGTAGTCGCCGGTGTACTTGAAGCCGGCGGCGGCCAGGTAGTCGGGGGTCTCGAGGGTCTGGCTCATGCCGGGCGCGAGCCAGCCTATCGGCCGCTGCCCGCTCGCCTGCTCGATCGCCGCGATCGCACGCCGGATGGCGGCGGGCTGGTCCTCGACGGTCTGCATCGGCCGCTGCTCGTAGCCATGCGGGACGAACTCCCAGCGCGCATCCCGCATCGCCTGCGCGATGCGCGGGTAGTTCTCGACCATGACACCGTTGACCGCCGCCGAAGGCCGGATGCCGAGCTCGCCGAACAGCTCGAAGAAACGCCAGACGCCGACCCGCATGCCGTATTCGTGCCAGGCCCAGTTCGGCACGTCGGGCAGGATCGGCTGTCCCATCGGTGGCGTGAGCACCGTGCGCGGCATCGGCCGGCCGATGTCCCAGGCTTCCAGGTTGACCACCGTCCAGACCACGACGCGCGCGCTGTCGGGGAGCTTGAGCGGCGGACGATCGACGATCGCCGAGTAGGGCAGGCGTTCGCGCGGCGTCATGGGCATGGGAATTCCTCCGGTCGACCTACCATCGTGGATGCGGCACCGGCAGCGCAACGGCGCGGGCACGTTTGGCCCGCCGTCGTTGCTCGGAGCGTCGGCGGCGGAACAATCCAGATGCGACCCCACGGTGCTGGATTGCCTCGCCTTCGGCTCGCAATGACGGACGCGATGCGGAGCCGGCCGATATCGGCTAACGTCGGTTCGGCCGCCGATCTCACCATGGAGAACCTTGCATGACCGTCAACCTGGTCTCCCTGCAGCCGCTGGTCGCGCTGATCGCGGGAATCCTGATCCTGCTCATGCCCCGGCTGCTCAACTACATCGTGGCGATCTACCTGATCGTGATCGGCGTTGTGGGCCTGATCCGCTGAGGCGCTCGAAGCGGCCGTCCAACAGGTTGAAATGCCGCCGAAAAGGCGCCAAGAGGGGCGAGCCGCCAGGGTGCGGCGCGGTCCGCGACGGTCGCGTCCAACGACGGAAGCGTGAAGATGGCGAAGTGGGTCTACTCCTTCGGCGACCGCAAAGCCGAAGGCAAGGCGGAAATGCGCGACCTGCTCGGCGGCAAAGGCGCCAACCTTGCCGAAATGGCCAACCTCGGGCTGCCGGTACCGCCGGGTTTCACGATCACGACCGAGGTCTGCACCCACTTCTACGCCAACGGCAAGACCTACCCGGCCGACCTGCGCACGGAAGTCGATGCCGCGCTCGCGCAGGTCGGCCGGCTGACCGGCAAGGCCTTCGGCGATGCGGCCGACCCGCTGCTGGTCTCGGTTCGCTCCGGCGCGCGCGCCTCGATGCCGGGGATGATGGACACGGTGCTCAATCTCGGGCTCAACGACGTGACGGTCGAGGCGCTCGCCCGCCAGGCGGACCGGCGCTTCGCCTATGACAGCTACCGGCGCTTCATCACCATGTATTCCGACGTCGTCCTGGGCGTCGAGCATCATCACTTCGAAGAGATCCTGGAGGAGTACAAGGAGCGCAAGGGTTACGTGCTCGACACCGACCTCACCGGAGACGACTGGGTCGAGATGGTCGCGCGCTACAAGGAGCGGGTGAAGACCGAGACCGGCAACGACTTCCCGCAACATCCGCACGACCAGCTTTGGGGCGCGATCGGCGCGGTGTTCGGGTCGTGGATGAACGCCCGCGCGATCACCTACCGGCGCCTGCACAGCATTCCGGAAAGCTGGGGCACCGCCGTCAACGTGCAGGCGATGGTGTTCGGCAACATGGGCGAGACGTCGGCGACGGGGGTTGCGTTCACGCGCAACCCGTCGACCGGCGAGAAGAAGCTGTACGGCGAGTTCCTGATCAACGCACAGGGCGAGGACGTGGTCGCCGGCATCCGCACGCCGCAGGAGATCACCGAGGCCGCGCGCATGGCGTCGAGCTCCGACAAGCCCTCGATGGAGCAGGCGATGCCGGAGGCGTTCGGCGAGCTTTGCGGCATCTACGAGACGCTCGAGCGCCACTACCGCGACATGCAGGACCTCGAGTTCACGGTCGAGAAGGGCAAGCTGTGGATGCTGCAGACGCGTGCCGGCAAGCGCACCGCCAAGGCGGCGCTCCGGATCGCGGTCGAGCTCGCGAACGAAGGCCTGATCACTCAGGACGAAGCGGTGACGCGCGTCGACCCGGCCTCGCTCGACCAGCTGCTGCACCCGACCATCGATCCGAATGCCGACCGCGCGGTGATCGCCAGCGGCCTGCCGGCCTCGCCGGGCGCCGCCTGCGGCGAGATCGTGTTCTCGCCGGACGAAGCCGAGGCCCTCAAGGCGCAAGGACGCAAGGTGATCCTGGTGCGGATCGAGACCTCACCGGAGGACATTCACGGCATGCATGCCGCCGAGGGGATCTTGACCACGCGCGGCGGCATGACCTCGCATGCCGCCGTGGTGGCGCGCGGCATGGGCAAGCCGTGCGTCTCGGGCGCCGGCGCGCTGCGCGTGGACTATGCGGCGGGCTCGATGACCGCGGCCGGCAAGACGTTCCGCAAGGGCGACACCGTCACGATCGACGGCTCCTCCGGCCAGGTGCTGGCCGGGCAGGTCGCCATGCTCGAGCCGGTGCTCTCGGGCGAGTTTGCCACGCTGATGGAATGGGCCGACACCACCCGCATCCTGAAGGTGCGCGCCAATGCCGATACGCCGAACGATGCCCGGGTGGCGACGAAATTCGGCGCCGAGGGCATCGGCCTCTGCCGGACAGAGCACATGTTCTTCGAGGCGGACCGCATCCTGGCGGTGCGCGAGATGATCCTGGCCGACGACGAGAACGGCCGCCGCACGGCGCTCGCCAAACTGTTGCCGATGCAGCGCGGCGATTTCCTCGAGCTGTTCGAGATCATGCAGGGACTGCCGGTGACCATTCGCCTGCTCGATCCGCCGCTGCACGAGTTTCTGCCACACGGCGAGGAGGAGATCGCCGAGGTCGCGCGCAGCATGGGCACCGATCCGCGCAAGCTGGCGGAGCGCGCGCGCGAGCTTTCCGAGTTCAATCCGATGCTCGGCTTCCGCGGCTGCCGGCTGGCGATCGCCTATCCGGAGATAGCCGAGATGCAGGCGCGCGCGATCTTCGAGGCGGCGGTCGAGGCCGGCAAGCGCACCGGCAAGCCGGTGGCGCCCGAGGTGATGGTGCCGCTGATCGCCACCAAGGCGGAGTTCGACATCGTCAAGGCGCGTATCGACGCGATGGCCGAGGCGGTGGCGAACGAGACCGGGACGCGCGTCGACTACCAGGCCGGCACCATGATCGAGCTGCCGCGGGCGGCGCTCAAGGCCGACGAGATTGCCCAGACCGCGCAGTTCTTCTCGTTCGGAACCAACGACCTGACGCAGACCGTCTACGGCATCAGCCGCGACGATGCCGCGCGCTTCCTCGGCATCTACATGGAGAAGGGCATCTACCCGGTCGACCCGTTCGTCACGCTCGACCGCGAGGGCGTCGGCAGGCTGGTCGAGATCGCGGCCGAGCGCGGGCGCGAGGTGCGCACCAACCTCAAGCTCGGCATCTGCGGCGAGCACGGCGGCGACCCGGCGTCGATTACCTTCTGCCATGAGGTCGGGCTCGACTACGTGTCGTGCTCACCGTTCCGGGTGCCGATCGCGCGTCTGGCCGCCGCGCAGGCCGCGCTCGGCAAGGGCGTCGCCAGCACGGCGTAGGCGCCGTGTGTCCCGCACGCGGGGAGGCGCGCGCACCGCTGATGCGGGGGCCCCGGTTCCTTATCTTCGCACGAGGAAGCAACCGGGGCGCCGGCTCTGCAGCGCACCGCTCCGGGGTCCGCATCGCGCGAAGCGCGACGGGCCGCCGCTGAGGGCTGCGCCTGCGCACTGGACACGCGCGCGTGCTGCCGACATGAAAAAGGGGCCGCCAGCGAACCGGCGGCCCAAGTTTAGGGAGGAAACGCTCTAGGAAGAGCGCCCCCAGTAGGTACGTGTTGCAGTGCAGAAAGAAAATATGTTGCAGCGCATAACAGCCATGCGCGGCCGCACTCCGCGTCCGACCCGGACCGGGCAACCCCCTGTCTGGGCTCTGCGCGTAAGGCATTGATTGTACAAGTATCTACTGAACGTAGTCGACCATCAGGCCAGCCTCCGTCAATGCCTACAGGGCTCGCTTTGCTGCACCAATTGTGCGCAGCACGCATCCTTGAATCGCCATGTTGCGGGGCACAATTTTCGGCCATGGATATGACCCGAATCACCCAACCGCTGGCGGCGAGGTGCCGGTTGCGATCAGGTGCCGGCTGGCGCAGGCGGCCGCTCGCGCTCGCGCTGCAGGGCGGCGGCGCCTTCGGCGCCTTCACCTGGGGGGTGCTCGACTGCCTGCTCGAGCGGGAGATCGCGTTCGACGCCATCAGCGGCGCAAGCTCCGGCGCCATCAACGCGCTGCTGCTGACCTCCGGGTTGCAACACGGCGGGCGGGCGGAAGCGCGCGAGCGGCTGGAGCGGTTCTGGCACAAGACGAGCCGGCTGGCCGGCGCGATCGAGATGGCGCGAGGGTTCAGCGCCGGCTTGCGGCTGCTTCCGCCGGTGCTGTCCCCGTACCAGCTCAACCCGCTCGGCCTCAATCCGCTGCGCGACCTGCTGCAGGAAGAGATCGACTTCGACGCGCTCGCGGCCGCCGACATTCCGCTCCTGATCGCGACGACGCGCGTGCGCGACGGCGATCTGCGCATCTTCCGCAACGAGGACTTGACGGTCGAGGCGGCGCTCGCCTCGGCCGCCCTGCCGATGGTGCACCACGCCATCGCGATCGACGACGAATGGTACTGGGACGGCGGCTATGCGGCCAACCCGCCGCTGATCCCGCTGGTGATGGCGGCGCGCGGCCGCGACACGCTGGTGGTGCAGGTCGTCCCGAACGGCGCCGCGGCGCTGCCGCGCACGACACGCGAGATCAACGGCCGGCTGGCGCAGATGGCGTTCAATCGTCCGCTGATGCAGGAGCTCGAGACCATCGCCGAAATCAAGCGGTCGAAAGGAAGCGCCATGTTCGGCGACGCGACGCTGCGTCGGCTGCGCCGGGTGCGGCTGCACTGCATCAGGGCCGAGGAGGCGCTGCCGACGATCACCGAGCAGAGCGCGCTCAACCTCGACTGGTCGTTCCTGACCTCGCTGCGCGATGCCGGCCGCGCCGCCGCGGCGCAATGGCTGGCGGAGCCGACTTCGTAGGGGGCGCACGGCGCATGCGCGCGCCTTTGCGCCCCTACGCGGCGGCGGCGGCAGCCTTGCGAGCGGCGACGATCTGATCGGCGGTGCGGCCGGTCAATTCCGCCATGTGGTCGAACCGGGCCGTGAAACTGCCGACGCCGGCGGTGGCCGAGCGCACCTCCACGATCAGGTTGCCGATCTCGGCCTCCGGCATCAGCGCGCGCACCACGTCCCAGCCGTTCCAACCCTCGCGCGAGTCGAAACCGAGCAGCTGCCCGCGCCGGCTGGAGACGATGGCATTGGCCCGCGCCTGCGCCTCCGACGGGCAGACGATCTCGACGTGGAAGATCGGCTCGAGCAGCACCGGCTGGCACTGCGGCAGCCCCTCGGTGATGCCGATGCGGCCGGCAGTGCGGAACGCCATGTCGGAGGAATCGACCGTGTGGTACGAGCCGTCGATCAACGACACCGCGACGTCTACCACCGGGAAGCCGAGCGGCCCATGCTTGAGGCCGTCGATCACGCCTTCCTCGACCGAGGGGATGTAGTTGCGCGGCACCACCCCGCCGGTGATCTTCTCGGTGAAGCTGAAGCCCGATCCGCGCGGCAGCGGCTTGATGTCGAGCACGACGTCTCCGAACTGGCCGTGGCCGCCCGACTGCTTCTTGTGGCGGCCGCGCTGCACGATGCCCTTCCGGATGGTCTCGCGGTAGCCGACCGTCGGCGGTCGCGTCACGATCGAGACCCCGAAGCGCGAGGCCAACCGCTCGGTCGCCACCCGCAGGTGCATCTCGCCCTGGCCCCACACGATCACCTCGTGGGTCTCCGGGTTGTGGACGATCGTGAGCGAAGGATCCTCCTGCACCAGCTTGTTGAGCGCCTGCCCGAGCTTGACGTCGTCCTTGCGCTCCTTGGCGCTCGCCGCGATGGCGAGCACCGGCGGATAGGGCCCAGCCTGCGCCAGCGCGACGTGCGGCTGCTTGCCGGACGACAGCGTCGCCCCGGTCTTGGCCTGGTCGAGCTTGCCGAAGCCGACGGTGTCGCCCGCTTCCGCGGCGGCGCGCTTCTCGCCGGCCTGCCCGGTGAGCTTGAACACGCCGGAGACCCGGCCGGCCTCATGGTCAGGCGCAGCGAGCGTCACGCCGTCACCGATCTGGCCGGCCAGCACGCGGGCAACCGACATCGTGCCGCCGTGCGTGGTGTGGAAGGTCTTGATCACATAGGCGACCGCGTCGCCGCCGTTGGCCTTGACGCCCAGACGCTTGGCGGTGTCGGCCGCGGTCGGCGCCTCGTGGCGGAGCGCCTTCATCAGCCGCTGCACGCCATTGGTGCGGGTCGCAACTCCGATCAGCACCGGACAGACCAGGCCGTCGCGCAATTCCTTCGCCAGATCGTCGAAAATCCTGTCGCGCGGCGGCGGAATGTCCTCGAGCAGCTGCTCCATCAGCTCGTCGTCGTGATCCGCGAGCGTCTCCAGCATGGTGAAGCGCGCTTCCTTCTCGCGGTCGAGGTCCTCGCCTTTGAGCTCGATCACCTCCGAGGGCGCGTGCTCCTTGTAGATATGGGCGCGTTCGAGCGCGAGGTCGACGAAGCCGGTGATGATCTCGTTCGACCAGATCGGGATCTGGCGCAACAGCAGCGGCACGCGCGAGGCCGGCTGCAGGATCTTGAGGGTCTCGCGGATGCGCTTGTCGGCCTTGTCGATCTTATTGAGAAATAGGAAACGGGGAATCTTCAGGTCTTCGAGCTCGCGCAGGATGAGCTGCAGCTGCGGCACCTTGCGCTCGTCGGCCTCGCAGACCACGACGGCGGCGTCGACGGAGGGGAGCACCGCGCGCATGTCATGCACGAACTCGACCGAGCCGGGACAGTCGATGAAGGTGTAGCTGTCGCCGAGATAATTGGTGGTCGCGAACGAGCATTCGATGCTCATCTTGTGGTGGCGCGCCTCGGCACTGGCGTCGCCCACCGTGGTGCCGGCATCGACCGTCCCTTGCCGCTGGACCGCGCCGGTGCGCGCGAGGATCGCCTCCAGCAAGGTGGTCTTGCCGCTCTGGAATGGGCCCACCAGTGCGATGCACCGGGGACCCTTGGGACTCGTGCCGCCGTTCTGTGCCATGTGGTGCCTCCCGTTGGCGCGGACTTCCGCCGCCGCGACCGGGCCTTGTGTCAGGGCCGTGACAGTATCGTTTCAGGGGAGCGCGCAACTGGCAAGGGGCGGGTGCGCGAGCCCGGGCGCAGCGCATCACCCCCGGGTCCGCGCTCCGCGCGGCCCGGGGACAAGCTTGCCCGCGGACGCGCGAAAGCGCGATCCGCGGATGATGCGCTGCAGACCCAGGACCCCGGTTGCTTAGTCAATGAAAAGAGGAACGGAGCGCGCGCATCTGCGGTGCATCGAGTTCGGATTTATCCGACTTGCGACACCTCCAAGTCCGCGAGTCGACCATACCCGCGTGGGGGACACGCAGGGACGTCAGCCCAAATTCCCGCAGAAGCGCTGGATGCGGCGGCAGGCCTCTTCCAGGTCCTCGGTCTTGGTCGCGTACGAGATGCGAAACGCGGGACCAACGCCGAAGGCGGTGCCCTGCACCACCGCGACGCCTTCGGCATCGAGCAGCTCGGTGACGAAGTCCTCGTCGGTGGCGAGCTTCTTGCCGGTCGGCGCGGTCTTACCGATAGTGCCGGCGCAGGACGGATAGACGTAGAACGCGCCCTCGGGGCGCGGACACTCGATGCCCTTGGCCTGGTTGAGCATCGAGACCACGAGGTCGCGCCGCTCCTTGAACACCGCATTGTGCTTCGGGATGAAGTCCTGCGGCCCCTCGAGCGCCTCGACCGCCGCCCACTGCGAAACCGCGGTCGGGTTCGAGGTCGACTGCGACTGGATCAGCGCCATGGCCTTGATCAGCGGCTCCGGCCCGCCGGCATAGCCGATGCGCCAGCCGGTCATGCAATAAGCCTTCGAGCAGCCGTTGATGGTCAAGGTGCGCTCATAAAGCGTCGGCTCGGCCTCGGCCGGCGTCGAGAACACGAAGTCGTCATAGGTCAAGTGCTCGTACATGTCGTCCGTCATCACCCAGACGTGCGGGTGCCGCGCCAGCACGTCGGTGACCGCCTTGAGCTCGGCGCGGGTATAGGCGGCGCCGGTCGGGTTCGACGGCGAGTTGAAGATCAGCCATTTGGTCTTCGGCGTGATCGCGCGCTCGAGCGCCTCCGGCTTCATCTTGAAGCCGTCGGCCATGCGGGTCTCGACCGCGACCGGCTCGCCGCCGGCGAGCAGGACCATGTCGGGGTAGCTCACCCAGTAGGGCGCCGGGATGATCACCTCGTCGCCCGGATTGAGCGTCGCCATAAGGGCGTTGTAGAGCACCTGCTTGCCGCCGGTGCCGATGATGATCTGGCTCGGCTTGTAGTCGAGCTTGTTCTCGCGCTTGAACTTGCGCGCGACCGCGGCCTTCAGCTCCGGGATGCCGTCGACTGCGGTGTATTTCGAGGCCTTGCCGCTCTCGATCGCGGCCATTGCGGCGCGCTTGATGTTGTCGGGGGTGTCGAAGTCGGGCTCGCCGGCGCCAAGTCCAATCACGTCGCGCCCCGCGGCTTTGAGCGCGCGCGCCTTGTCGGTCACCGCGATGGTGGGCGACGGCTTGACGCGCTTGAGCTGCTCCGCGAGGAAGGCCATGCGTTTTCTCCGCCCGATCGCGGCCGGGCTTGTCCCGGCAAGACGGGTCAAACTCAGGCCGCGGCGGTTTGTCCTAGAGCGCCGCGCGGCCTGCGGCAAGCCTCAAACGCTGATGCCTCGATCAACGGTGTTGATGGCTGCGGCCGCGGCCGCGCGCAGGTCAAATCGGCGTATTCCGGCAGAGCAGGCAGGAAGCGGTTTTGGTCCGGGATCAGATCGCGTGCGGCACGCAGCGCCGATCGGGCGCGTCCACGCTCGATCCCCGCAGGCCGACCTGCTCGGAACGCACGCGGACGACGATCATGATGAAGACGGCCGTCAGCGCAAAGAAGCCCAGCGGCAGATATGTGACCGCTGCCAGCGCGCGGGCCACCACGGGCGCGATCCACGCCAGCGCCAGAACCGTCTTTTCCCACCGGTGGAATCCGCGCTCGAGCCCGTGCGCGACCAGGAACGCCAGCGCCATTCCCAGCACGATGAGATCATAGTCGAGCACGTACGGCGTCGACAGCAGCGTGCCAGTGAGAAGCGCGGCCGCCTTGAGCCGATAGCTGGCGCGGCCACGCCAGATCCACAGGCAGGCGACGAGGACCGCGCCCGTCACCAGCCCCTGGAGGGCGTAGGCAACCGCCAGCGGCGCGCCCCACATCCGCATCCAGGCAAACGCGCTCTGAAATTTCTCGAAACCGGTATTGCCGGGCTCGAACACGACCGATCGCGTCAACGGGACCGAGTCGAGGAAAGCCTGCCACACCGGGAAGTCCCAGAGGGCGAATGTCAAGGTGACCGCCGCGGCCACGGTCACCATAGCGGCGGCGATGGCGCGCCAATCGCCACGTACCAACAGCACCAACGGCAGGAGCAGTCCGAACTGCGGCTTGTATGCCATTAGGCCGAAGAGAACGCCGGCCAAGACCTGATGCCGCGGCAGGCAGACGAGCCCGCCCGCCAGCAGAGCGCCGGCGAGGAACCCGGTCTGGCCGTGGCCGAGACAGATGAGGACGGCGGGAAAGCCGAGCCCGAGCAGCAGCGTCGACGGCCGTGGCAGGATCGCCCACAGGGTCGCCATCGCCGCCAGCAACGTCGACGCCTGCCAGGCGAGCAGCGCCGGCAGATAGGGCAGCGTCGCCACCGCCATCGCGACCATCAGGAACACTGGCGGATAGCTCCACGGATAGTACAGCTCGACGCCGTGCGCGCGGCGCTGGAACTCGAAGTGCGCCGCCCAGTCGTAGGCTTGCGGCGCGCGCCCTTCGAGCGCCATGCGGCCGGCGCTCCAGAAGCTGGAGAAATCCGTGCCCAGCGGTCGCCCGAAGGCGTCGATTGCGCCGTGCGCGGAGACCAGGAGCGCGGCGGCCGCCACCATCGTGCCGACCACCATGAGCGCGCCCACGAACGTGATCAGCGGGCGCGTCATGCCAGGCGCCGCTCGCGAACCGTTCGAGAGCGGCCGTCATGGTGAGCCGCGGGGAAGCCGGGTGGCTGTTCAATCTCGGACCGACCTAAATCTGGCTGGCGCTTCGCCTCGGTGCGGAGCTCAAGCTGTTCTCGTCGCCGCTCGTCAGGGCATCGGCCGGTCTGGCGCGAAAAGTCACCAGAGGGCAGAACACGTAAAATCTCTTAAGAAAAGCTAAAACGGCGGGAGCAAGCCGGTTTCCGGAGGCCCAAACTCGGGCGTCGCGCCAGCCATCTTGATCGAGCAAAGGCAGGAATCATGGTCGACTTCGCATTGACCCCGCGGCAGCAGGAGCTGCGCGCAATCGCGCATGACTTCGCGATGGACGCGATCCTACCCGCGGCCGAGCAGGCCGATCGCGTTCCGGAGCCGGACAAGTCGTTCGACTGGAGCATCGTGCGCGAGGCCTCGAAGCGCGGCCTGCGCACGCTCTCGGTGCCGAAGGAGTTCGGCGGCGAGGGCGCCGACGTGCTCACGCTGGCGGTCGTCGGCGAGGAGCTCGTCTACGGCGACCTCGGCATCGCGGTGGCGTTCGACCAGACCTGGAAGATCATGACAACGCTCGCCCATCTGGTAAACGACGACCAGCGCCGGCGCTGGATCCCGTGCATCATGGCGGATCCCGAGTTCATGCTCGGCATCGGCGCGACCGAGCCGATGCACGGCAGCGACAACCTGATGCCCTACGATGCGCCCGGCTCCGGCATCAAGATGCGCGCCGAGCGCAAAGGCGACCGCTGGGTGCTAAACGGCACCAAGCGCTACATCTCCAACGGCGGCCTCGCCAAGCTCTACTACATCCTGGCGCGCACCGATCCGCGCGGCATGCTCTCGCAAAGCCTTACCGGCTTCCTGGTGCCGGCAGACGCGCCCGGCTTCCGCGTCACCGAGGTGTGGGACAAGCTCGGCCAGCGCGCCGTGCAGAACGGCACGCTGCAGTTCGACGACGTCGAGATACCGGATGCCGACCGGGTCGGCGAAGTCGGCGCCGCGCTGCCGGCGATCGGGGCCTTCCTGCTGCGCTACGGCTCGAACATCCAGGCCGGCGCGACCGTGCTCGGGGTCGCACGCCGCGCCTACGACGTGGCGCTGCAATACGCCTTCGAGCGCGTCCAGGGCGGCAGGCCGATCATCGAGCACGAGCTGCAGCGGCTGCGCCTCGCCCGCATGGCGATGAAGATCCAGGCGGCGCGCTCCTATCTGTGGTTCGCGGCCTACGACTGCGGCCGCGGCGATTGCGACCGCAAGCACGCGAGCCTCGCCAAGATCTTTGCGTCCGAGGCGACGGTCGAAGTCTGCCGCGAGGCGATGGAGCTGTGGGGCGGCGCCGGCTACATGCGCAAGAACCCGGTCGAGAAGCTGATGCGCGATGCCTTAAGCTTCCTGCACTCCGACGGCACCAACGACGCGCTCGGGCTCAAGGCCGGCAACCTGATCGCGCAGCTCGAGCGCCCGGATCCGGCAGCGCGGCGCTACAGCCGGCGCGTGGCCGAGGCCGCGGCGGGGCGGTAGTGGGGCGGTAGACGACCCATAGCCATCCGGCACGTCGATCGTTATCGTACGCGGGCTTGGAATGCCGTCATGGCGAGGAGCGTGAGCGACGAAGCAATCCGGCTGCGGCGCAGGTTGCCGCGATTGCTGTCGCCTTCGGCTCGCGATGACGCGGCGGTGATAAGGTTGCGAGCATGCGGCAAAACACCATCGAAGTGCGGCCGATCGCAGGCGCGCTCGGCGCCGAGATTGCGGGCGTCGATCTCGCGCACGACTTGAGCGACGAAACCGTAGCCGAGATCCGGCGCGCCTGGCTCGACCGTCTGGTCATCTTCTTCCGCGACCAGAGGCTGCCGCCGGCCGACTACGTGCGTGTGGCGCGGCGGTTTGGCGGCGTGGTCGAGTACCCGTTCATCAAGGGCCTGGAGGGCTTCCCGGAAATCACCCCGGTGATCAAGCTCGAGCACGAGAAGACCAACTTCGGCGGACTCTGGCATTCCGACACGTCCTATCTGGAGGAGCCGCCGATGGCGACCATGCTGCTGGCGCGCGAGTTGCCGCCCTACGGCGGCGACACGTTGTTCGCCAACACCTATCTCGCCTACGAGGCGTTGTCGGACGGCATGAAGCGTCTGCTCGATGGGTTGATCGCAATCAACTCGTCGGTCAAGGCCGATGCCAGCCGCACGCGCGAGGACCGCATGAAGCAGAGCGTCAAGCCGGATGCCAAGAAGGAGTACGTGGCCGAGCATCCGGTGGTGCGCACGCATCCGGAGACCAGCCGCAAGGCGCTCTACATCAACGGCGGTCATACCGTACGGTTCAGGGACATGACCGAGGCAGAAAGCGCGCCGATCCTGAATTTCCTGTTCCAGCACATCGTGCGGCCGGAATTCACCTGCCGGTTTCGCTGGGAGGTCGGGTCGCTGGCGCTGTGGGACAATCGCTGCACCCAGCACAACCCGATCAACGACTACCACGGCTTCCGACGCGTCATGCACCGGATCACGCTCGCCGGCGACAAGCCGCATTGAGCCGGTCCGATTGTAGGGCGTCCCTGGTGGTCACCCTTCCAAGCGTGCAGGTCAGGGGGCGTCCAGAAGGGGACGCCCTGGCGATTGCGCGTGCATTGTCCACGCCTGATTTGATACGCTGCATGTCAAGCAGCCGGCGCCCGCAACCGGCGCCAAAAAGGAGGAGACGCCATGAAGCTCAATGCGCAGCAGCTCCGCCAATTCGATGAGGAGGGCTACCAGTTCTTTCCGAACTGCTTCTCGGAGGAAGAGATCGCCCTGATGCGGATCGAGGGCGAAAAGATCCTGAAGCTCGACCGGCAGGAGGTGTGGCGGGAGAAGACCGGCGCGCCGCGCACCGCGTTCGCCGCCCATACGTTCAACGAGGTGTTCCGCCTGCTCGCCCACCATCCGCGGCTGGTCGAGCCGCTGCAGCAGGTGTTCGGCGAGCCGGTCTACGTCCACCAGTTCAAGCTCAACGCCAAGGCGGCGTTCGAGGGCGACGTCTGGCAGTGGCATCAGGACTACGGCACCTGGGCGCGCGACGACGGCATGCCGGAACCACGGGCGATGAACATCGCGGTGTTCCTCGACGAGGTTTACCCGTTCAACGGCGCGCTGATGCTGGTGCCCCGCAGTCACAATCACGGCACGCTTGCGGCCGGCCACGATAAGGCGACGACTTCGTACCCCTTGTGGACGCTCGACCAGGAGACGGTGACGCGGCTCTGCCGCGAAGGTGAGGAGGATGGGAAGCCCGGCATCGTGGCGCCGACCGGCAAGCCCGGGTCGGTGCTGATGTTCCACGGCAACCTGGTGCATGCCTCGGCGCCCAATATCACGCCGTATCCGCGCAAGATCATCTATCTGACCTTGTGCGCGGTCTCCAACCACATCACCAAGTTCACCCGGCCGGAGTGGATCGCGCACCGCGATTTCACGCCGATCGTTCCGGTCACCGACGAGGCGCTGCTCGAGCACGCGCGCATCCACCGCGTCGCGGCGGAGTGATTGGCAGCCGGTGTCCTGGGGCGGACTCGCCCAGGCCAGTGCCAGCAGCACAGGGGCGAACGTGACGGCGCAGGCGGCCGTCGATAGAGCCTTGCTATTGCGCGGCCGGCCTGGAGGGCGGAATTCTCCAGTCGAGGGTTTTTGCGGTGGGATTCAATCTTTGTTGAATCCGCGTCACCTGGATGCCTTGCAATAGCCGCGCTTTGCGGTCTTATGCAGGGAGCGCGGGGGCGCCAACCACATAATATCTAAGGGAAGGCAACGCCGGCAGCATGTATACGCTCTATTCCATGCAGCGCTCGGGCAATTGCTACAAGGTGAGGCTCGCCTTTTCGCAGCTGCGCGAGCCCTACAAGCTGATCGAGATCGACGTCATCAAGGGCGAAAGCCGCACGCCCGACTTCCTCGCCAAGAATCCCGACGGCCACGTACCGCTGCTCGAAGTCGCGCCCGGCCGCTACCTGGCGGAGTCGAACGCGATCCTCTGGTACATCGCGGGCGGCACCGTGCTTGCGCCCGAGGATCGCATCGAGCGCGCCGAGGCGCTGCAGTGGATGTTCTTCGAGCAGCACAGCCTCGAGCCCAATATCGGCGCGGCCTGGTTCTGGCTCACCCTGATCAAGGGCGGGCGCGAGCTGCAGAGTCACGCCATCGAGGACTGGATGGAGCGCGGCTACCAGGCGCTGCAGGTAATGGAGACTCACCTGCGCAACCACGACTTCTTCGCCGCCGGCCGCTACACCATCGCCGACGTTGCGCTCTATGCCTATACTCACGTCGCGCACGAGTGCGACTTCGACCTGACCGCGTTCCCGGCGACCCGGGCCTGGCTCAAGCGCGTGGCGGCGCAACCGCGCCACATCCGCATTGATCACCGCGTGCAGACCTTGGCGATCGCGGAGTAGGCGCGCGCCGTTCCGGACTATCGGGAGGACGCAGCGGCGAGCCTTCTCGCCGTCACGGCGTGCCGAGGCGAAACAATCCAGCCCGGCGCTGCCGGATCTGGATTGCTTCCTTCGCTTCGGGATGCCGGCGCGTCGGCAGTTCAGGCGCCGTCAAGCGGCCGCAACGTCACCACCAATAGCGGCGCGGACCGTACCAGCCGTAGCGATAGCGATACCAGGGACGCCGGTAGAACCCGTACGGCCGCACCCAATATGGGCCGGGGCGCCACCAGCAGCGGTAAGGGCCACAGACCCAGCGTACGTTCTCGGCGTTCGGTTGGACTTCATTCGCCGCCGCGGCAAGACCGCCGACCGGCATCGCGGCGGCGCTCCCGAAGGTCAGCGCACCTGCCAGCAGGGCGGCGGATGCAACCAGCATCGACTTGCGACTGTTCATGGGATTGTCTCCTGTCCCAATGTCCCGTCGCCCATGCGAGAAGATTGCCCGAATCGGACTGTCCAAGGTCTGAAGACCCGGTTCACCGGCCGTTCAACTTCGTGGCGCAATTCCGGCGCTGGACCGTCGCTGCAAGGCAATGATCACTCGCCAGCCTTGATGCCGACCTCCTTGATCACCTTCGCCCATTTGGCGAGGTCGGCCTTGATGATGGCGGCAAGCTCGTCGGGCGAATTGCCGACCGGATCGAGGCCGAGCTGCGCGAACCGTGCGCGTATGTCGGGCTCGGCCAAGACCTTAAGGGCTTCGCGGCGTACCTTCTCGAGCAAGGGCGCCGGCGTGCCGGTGGGGGCGAGCAGCGCGAACCATGAGGTCGCCTCGAAACCCGGGAAGCCGGATTCGGCGACCGTCGGGAACTCCGGCATGTTGGGCGAGCGCTTGAGGGAGGTGACGGCAAGTCCGCGCAACTTTCCTTCGCGAACCGTCGCCAGCATCGCGCCGGCGTTCTGGAACGCGATGGTCACGCGCCCACCGATGACGTCCGTGAAAACCGCGCCGCGATAGGGCACGTGTACGATGTCGACGCCCGCCAGGCTTTTGAGCAGCTCGCCCGCGACATGCTGCGGCGTGCCGGCGCCGGGCGTCGCATAGGACAGCTTGCCGGGCTGAGCCTTGGCGAGCGCGATCAGCTCCTCGAAGGTCTTGACCGGCACGTCGTTATTGACCGCCAGGATGCTCGGCATGGTGAGGACCTGCGAGATCGGCGCCAGGTCGCGCACCGGGTCGTAGGAGATCTTGCTTTGCAGGCTCGGCCCGATGGTGAGCGCGCCGCTCGCCGCCCATGCCAGCGTGTAGCCGTCCGGCGCCGCCTTCGCGACGCGGTCGAGGCCCACGGTGCCACCGGCGCCGGGAACGTTCTCGACCGTGACAGCGACGCCCCAGGCCTCGCTGAACTTCTGCGCGAAGATGCGCGCGGTGATATCGGTCGCGCTGCCCGGCGTGAAGCCGACAATGATGCGCACCGGCCGCTCGGGGTAGCTCGTCTGCGCGGCCGCGGGGCCCGCCGCCGGCCATGCCAGGAGCGTAGCGAAGATTGCGCCGATCGCTCTCATGCTGATCCTCCTCTCAGGCGGTTGGACTTGTAGCGTGCGCGATGCCGCCTCCCGTCGTGCCGAGCGAGGCATGTTAACGCTTCATTTTGCCGTCGCCACAAATTTGCCCTTGAACATCGCGTGCTTCGCCGCAGTCCGGTCGAACCCGCGCCGGCATCGGCATGGATTGTGCTTCTCGTTCGACTGATTCACGGGATGCACAGATGAGACGCCGGCGGGCCTCGATCGCGGTTATCCAGCTGGTCGCGAGTGCGACCCTGCTCGCGTCGATTCTGATCGCCGCGACCGCTATCTCGATCGGAATCGCCGGGGCGCAAGCCCTGAGCGCGAGCGTCGAGCCTGATGCCAGCCTGGTCCTGGCCCTGCTGGTGATCGCGGTCGCCCTCATGGGTATCCTGTCGGCGGCTGTCGTGCGCTTTGCCGGCCGGCCGCGCGGCCGCTGATCCTCACCTGATTGTGACTCCTGCAAGGTCGCGGCCCGCAAGGCCGCCACGGTCATGTTGGGGTACGCTATTGCGGCGACCACCACACCAACGGGGTATCGCGATGACGCGGCACAGAGGCCTGATTTCGGCGCTTACCGGCGCGCTGGCGTGCGGCCTTCCGCCGGCAGTTGCGCAGACCGATCGCACCGTCATCGGCAACGTGGCGGTCGAGACTTTCGCCCGCGGACTCGACCGGCCGTGGGGCCTCGCCTTTCTTCCCGATGGCCGGCTGCTGGTGACCGAGAAGCCCGGTCGGATGCGTATCGTCGCGCGCGACGGCCAGCTGTCGCCACCGCTGCAGGGCGTGCCCAAGGTGTTTGCCGCCAGCCAGGGCGGCCTGCTCGACGTCGCGCTCGATCGGCAGTTTGCGCAGAACGACACGATCTACTTTTGCTACGCCGAGCCGGCGGAGAACGGCGGCCGCACCAGCATGGCGCGTGCGCGGCTGGTCGCCGAAGGCCAGCCGCGCCTCGCCGATCTCAACGTGATCTTCCGTCAGCAGGGACCGCTCTCGCGCGGCAACCATTGGGGTTGCCGCATCGTGCAGACGCCGGACGGCAACCTGTTCCTCACCACCGGCGACCATTTCACGTATCGCGACGAGGCCCAGAACCTCGGCAACCATATCGGCAAGATCGTCCGGATCCGCCCCGACGGGTCGGTACCGCCGGACAACCCGTTCGTCAACCGGGCGGGCGCGCGGCCCGAGATCTGGAGCTACGGTCACCGCAACTCGCAGGGCGCCGCCATCAATCCGGCCAGCGGCAAGCTGTGGGAGCACGCGCACGGCGCGCGCGGCGGCGATGAGGTCAACGTGCCGGAGGCCGGCAAGAACTACGGCTGGCCGGTGATCACCTATGGGGTGGACTACAGCGGCGCCAAGATCGGCATCGGCACCCACAAGAAAGGCATGGAGCAGCCGATCCACTACTGGGATCCCTCGATCGCGCCCTCCGGCATGGCGTTCTACACCGGCGAGCTGTTTCCGGCCTGGAAGGGCAACCTGTTCATCGGCGCGCTCGCCGGCCAGGAACTGGTGCGGCTCGAGCTCGACGGCGAGAAGGTGACGAAGGAGGAACGTCTACTGCGAGGCTTGAACGAACGCATCCGGGACGTGCGCGCAGGCCCGGACGGCGCGCTCTGGCTGCTCACCGACAGCTCGAACGGCCGCGTCCTGCGGGTGGTGCCGGCGCGCTAGCGGTCTCTACGTATCCCACCCCACGTCGACATCGCGCGGCTGTGGCGTGAGCACCAGCGTGAAGTGCCCCATGACGTCGGCGCCGACGATGAAGTGGTAGCGCGCGAAGCTCGTCATCAGGTCCTGCTCGTAATGCCCGACCGCCTCCCGGCGGCAGATGAGGAATTTCGCCGCCGCCACGATGTCCTCGCGGTCGACGATGCACATCACCACCATCTCGGGATGGCGCGCCAGATAGTCGAGCACCGCGGTGATCAGCGTCGGGTAGCCGGGGTGCAGCATGTCGTCGAGCGCGATGATGCCGTCGCGGTGCAACACCGCGTGCGCGAGCTCGAGATCGCTGAGCAGGCTGTCGTGCTCGTGCTCGCCATCGATGTGGAAGAAGCGCGCGACGCCCGTGCTGAGCTTGGCGCGCAGCGCATCCGGCGAGATATCGCGGCTCTGCTGCTTCCAGGCGGTGAAGCAGTCGCGCGCCAGCCCGTTGGCATCGCAATTGGCGAGGAAGCGGTCGAGCACCCCTTCGTTCGGCCAGTCGAACAGGTCGATGCCGACCGCGCCCTCGCCGGGCGCCAGTCCGAGCGCCATGGCAATGAAGAAGCGCCCCTCGAACGGCCCGATCTCGACAATGTCGCCCCTGATATCGAGCTCGCTCTGGCGCCGGATCAGGTGCCCGCAGATCGCCGCCGCAAAGCGTGAGGACATGCCGCGCACGCGGCCATAGCGCTCGGCCAAGTAGCGGTCGATTGCCGAGTGGCCGCTGGCGATAGCAATCATGCACGCCCTGCCAGGCGGGCCGCGCACGCCGCCCGGGACGCACTCCCTAATTCGTTTTCAGGCTGAGCTCAACACTGGACCTCGGTGCAACCGTCGCGCCGCGATAGCGGAGCCGCCCCTCGCACAGAGGCGGAGCAGCCCACGCGAGACGGCCCAGTTTTCCTCTTCCACTGCGGCGCCTGCGGGCGCATACTTTGCCCCGGAAAGGTCGGGAGGCGCACATGGCGGTCGTGCAATTCGCACCCGTGGCAACCGGGCCGATCGAAGAGCCAGGCGTTGTTGCATCGAGCGCCTATGTGAGCGGCCGACGCGTTGCCGACGTTGCGATCGAGGAGGCCGGCGCCTGGTCGAAACGTCCCGGCCACGTGGTGTGGATCGGACTGTTCGAGCCCTCCGACGAGCTGCTCGCGCGCGTGCAGGCGCAATTCGACTTGCATCCGCTGGCGATCGAGGACGCCCGCAAGGCGCATCAGTATCCGAAGATCGAGCAATACGGCGAGGCACTGTTCATCGTGGCGCGCACCGCTCAGCTTGTGGAGCGGCGCATTACTTTCGGCGAGACCCATCTGTTCGTCGGCCGCGGCTACGTGGTGTCGGTGCGCCACGGGGCCTCGACCTCCTACACCGCGGTGCGCAAGCGCTGCGAGGCGTGTCCGATCACGCTCTCGCACGGAGAGGACTACATCCTCTACGCGATCCTGGACTTCATCGTCGACAACTATGCGCCGGTGCTGGAGACGATCCATGCCGAGGTCGAGACGATCGAGGACAGCGTGCTCGCCGGCACTTTGAAGCAGCACGAGATCGAGCGCCTTTACATGTTGCGCCGCGACCTGTTGCGGTTGCGCAACGCCATCGTGCCGTTGGCCGAGGTCTGCGGCCGCCTCCAGCACGCCGACGTCATGCCGATCGACCACGCCATGCAGCCGATGTTCCGCGACGTCTCCGATCACGTGCGGCGCGTGCAGGAGGAGATCGACGCCCTGCGCGAGGTCTTGGCGTTCGCGTTCGAGGCGAGCCTGATGACCGGTCAGGCGCAGCAGACCGCGATCACGCGCAAGCTCGCCGCATGGGCCGCCATCCTGGCGGTGCCGACCGCGCTCGCGGGCGTTTACGGCATGAACTTCGAGAACATGCCCGAGTTGAAATGGACCTATGGATACTTCCTGGTGCTCGGGTTCCTCCTAATCGTGTGCGGAACCCTGTTCTGGCAGTTTCGCCACCGGGGATGGATCTGAGGTGCAGTCGGAAGACCGTTCCCGCCCTCCGTTCGACGTAACCCGCGGCATGGACGTCGGCGGGCTCACCCGAGCTTGATTCCCGCCTCGCGCACCACCCGGCTCCATTTCTCCATCTCGGCCGCCACGAAGGCGCGGAACTCGTCCGGCGTGTTGGCCCGGAACTCGACGTTGAGGGCCTTCAGGCGCGCGCTCACATCCGGCGTCTGAATTGCCGCGTTGAGGCCGGCATTGAGTTTCTGCGCGATCGCCGGCGGCGTACCGGCAAGGACGAAGACACCGTTCCACTCATAGGCCTCGAACCCCGGCAACGTCTCGGCCACCGCCGGCAGGTCTGGCAGCGTGCCGAGGCGGCTGCGGCCGGTGTGGGCAATCGCCTTGAGCGCACCGCTCTGTACGTGACCGATCGAGGCCGCGCCGTTCGAGAAGAAGAACTTTACCTGCCCGCCGATCAGATCGTTGAGCGCTGGACCGCCGCCCCGGTAGGGAACGTGATTGAGCTTCACGCCGGTCATGTGCCGGAACATTTCGAGCGAAAGGTGCTGCACGGTGCCATTGCCCGACGAAGCCCAGTCGAGCCCACCGGGCGCCGCCTTGGCGATCGCGATCACGTCCGCCACCGTGTTGGCGGTGACCGACGGATGGACGACCAGCAGGTTGGGGACGAGTGAAGCCAGGAACACCGGCTCGAAGTCCTTGAGCGTGTTGTAGGGCAGGCGCGGATAGAGGAACGGGTTCACCGAGAATGCGGTGGCGTCGTAGAGAATGGTGTAGCCGTTGCGCTCCGCCTGGGCAGCAGCCGCGGCCCCGATGGTGCCACCGGCGCCGCCGCGATTGTCGATGACGAATTGCTGCCCGAAGATCTCGCTGAGCTTCTGGAACAGGATACGGCTCACCGTATCGGCGCCGCCGCCCGCCGGATAGGGCACGATGACGCGCACGGGCCGCGACGGGTAGTCGGCCTGCGCCCATGCGGGCGAGGCACCGGCGGCCGATAACAGCGGCAGCGCCGCGGTGGCGGCCGAACCCAGCAGGAGATGCCGTCGCGTAAGAATGTGCAAATGGGGCACGATTCCCCTCCCTCCGTGCATGGCAGCCTCGACCACCTCGACAGCCGACCCGGCTAGTGTCGGCATTGTAACAGCTTGTATATGGGTTCCAGGCGCCCCATGCGAGACGGGGTGAATTGTTGTTCGGTAGTGGAGGCTCCATGAAGTTCGGCGTCGGTCAACCGGTAAGGCGTTTCGAGGACCAGACCCTGATCACCGGTCGGGGCCGTTACACCGACGACATCCGCCTCGACGGAATGGCGCATGCATACGTGCTGCGTTCCCCGGTTGCGCACGCCAACCTGCGGGCGATCGACGCCGCGGCCGTGCGCGCGATGCCGGGCGTGCTGCTGATCCTCACCGGCGAGGACGTAGCGGCGGAAGGGCTCGGCGACTTGCCCTGCGTGGTGCCGCTGCCGAACCGCGACGGCAGCCAACGTCACGACACGCCGCGCCCGGCGCTCGCCGTCGGCAAGGTGCGCCACGTCGGCCAGCCGGTAGTGCTGGTGGTCGCCGAGACGCTGGCGCAGGCGCGCGACGCCGCCGAGGCGATCACCGTCGACTACGACGCGCTGCCGGCGGTGGTCGACGCTCGCGCGGCGGTCGCCCCCGGCGCTCCGCAGCTATTCGACGGCATCGCGGGCAACGTGGTGTTCGACTGGGACAACGACACGTGCGACTTCGCCGCCACCGAGGCGGCGTTCGCCAAGGCCGATCGCGTGACTACGCTGGAGATGGTCAACAATCGTGTCGTGGTGAACTCGATGGAGCCGCGTAACGCAATCGGCGACTACGAGCACGCGACCGGCCGCGCCGTGCTCCACACCGCCACGCAGGGGCCGCATTTCGTACGCGATCCGCTCGCCGATGCGGTGCTCCGGCAGCCGAAGGAGAAGGTGCGCGTAGTGTCGCCGGCGAATGTCGGCGGTGCCTTCGGCATGAAGGCGTTCCTCTATCCCGAGCAGGTTTTGGTGGTGTGGGCGGCCGGCAAGCTGAAACGGCCGGTCAAGTGGCAATCCGACCGTTCGGAAGGGTTCATCTCCGACAACCAGGGGCGCGATCACTTCACGCGTGCAGAACTCGCCATGGACAAGCGCGGGCGCTTCCTGGCGGTGCGGGTTTCGATCCTCGCCAATCTCGGCGCCTACCTATCGCAGATGGGCCCGTTCATCCCGACGCGTTCGTCGGACCTGATCTCGGGCCTCTACACCACACCGGCCATCGCCATCAACGTCAAGGGCGTATGCACCAACACGGTGCCGGTCTGCGCCTACCGCGGTGCGGGACGTCCGGAGGCTTCCTACCTGATCGAGCGCCTGGTCGACGCGGCCGCGCGCGACCTCGGCAAGAGCCCGGACGCGATCCGCCGCCTCAACCTGATCCCGCCGTCGAAGATACCCTACACCTCCGCCACCAAGCTCGTGTTCGATTCCGGCGAGTTCGAACAGGTGATGGATCTCGCCATGCAAAAGGCCGACTGGGCCGGCTTCAAGGCGCGCCGGCGCGACAGCGAGAAGCGCAACAAGCTGCGCGGCATCGGCATGGCGACCTATACCGAGCGCTGCGGCGGCGGCTTCCCGGAGACGGTCTCGATCGAGTTCAAAGGCGAGCGGGTCGAGCTGGTGATGGGCAACCAGGAATACGGCACCGGCCTGGTCACGTCGTATAAGCAGCTCGTGTCCGACCGGCTCGGGATCGACGCCGACCGCATCGACGTCATCTATGGCGACAGCGATCGCTCGCCGCGCGGCCTCACCGGGGGCTCGCGCGCGCTGCCGGTCGCAGGCTCGGGCCTGCACGAGGCCGCGCTCAAGGTCATCGACAAGGGACGCGGCATCGCCGCCCACCTGCTCGAAGCCTCAGCCGCCGACGTGGAGTTCGATGACGGCGCCTTCCGCATCGTCGGCACCGACCGGCACGTCGACCTGTTCGAGGTGGCGGCGGCGGCGCGCGATCCGGCGAAGCTGCCGCCCGGTATGGCGCCGGGGCTCGACGTCACCCATGAGCAGATGCCGGCCGGAGCCACCTATCCGAACGGCTGCCATATCGCGGAAGTCGAGATCGATCCCGACAGCGGGACGGTGACGATCGCGCGCTATACCGTGGTCGACGACTTCGGCGCCGTGATCAATCCGCTGCTGCTCGAAGGCCAGGTGCACGGCGGTGTCGTGCAGGGGCTCGGACAGGCGCTGTTCGAGCATACCGTCTACGACGAGGAGGGCCAGTTGCTCAGCGGCTCGTTCACGGACTACGCCATGCCGCGCGCTGAGGATGTGCCGTTCTTCTCGTTCGCGATGCACAACGTGCCGTGCAAGGCGAACCCGCTCGGCATCAAGGGCGCAGGCGAGGCCGGCGCGATCGGCGCGCCGCCGGCGGCGATCAACGCCATCGTCGATGCCCTCCACCACAAGGCCGGCGTGCGCCACATCGACATGCCGGCAACGCCGCACCGCATCTGGCAGGCGCTGCACGGCGGAACGCCGTCGTAGAAAGCCAATCGGCAATGTCTCGCACGCGGTGCAGCGCCCTTGGGGTTCGCGCTTTCGCGCGCCCGCGGACAGGACTCCGCGATGCATCGCAACGCGGGACCCAGGTTGCTTCCTGCCGTTTGAATAACCGAAAGGACTGGATGATGGAAATCCGCAATCTCGGCCGCTCCGGCCTGCGCGTCTCGGCGGTCGGCATCGGCTGCAACAATTTTGGCGGCCGCGTCAACGACGAGGCCGCGCGCCAGGTGATCCACAAGGCGATCGATCTCGGCATCACCTTGTTCGATACCGCCGACATCTACGGCCCGAAGGGCGAGTCGGAAGTCACGATGGGCGAGATCCTCGGCGACCGCCGCAAGGACATCGTGCTGGCTACCAAGTTCGGCATGGCCTTCGACGAGGCGCGCGACATGAAGGGCGCCTCGCGCCGCTACATCATGACCGCGGTCGAGGACAGCCTGTGCCGACTGAAGACCGACTGGATCGATCTCTACCAGCTGCACACGCCCGATCCACTCACCCCGATCGAGGAGACACTGCGTGCGCTCGACGACCTCGTGCGCTCCGGCAAGGTCCGCTACATCGGCACCTCCAACATGCCGGCATGGCAAGTGGTCGAGGCGCTGTCGACCTCGCGCAGCCACAATCTCAACGCCTTCGTGTCGTGCCAGGACGAGTACAGCCTGGTGGTGCGCCACATCGAGAAGGATCTGGTGCCGGCGATGCAGGCTTATGGGCTCGGGCTGCTGCCGTTCTTCCCGCTGGCGAGCGGCCTGCTCACCGGCAAGTACAAGCGCGGAGCCGCCGCGCCCGCCGGCACCCGTTTCGCCAAGATCGAACGGCTCGCCAATCGCTACATGACGGAGGCCAATTTCGCGATCGTCGAGAAACTCGAGCCGTTCGCCAAGGCGCGCGGGCACACGCTGTTGGAGGTCGCCTTCTCGTGGCTCGGGGCGCGGCCGCAGGTCGCAAGCGTGATCGCCGGGGCGACCTCGGCCGAACAGGTGGAGCAGAACGCCAAGGCAATCGCCTGGAAGCTGAGCCCCGAGGACATAGCGGAGATCGACCGATTGAGCGGGCTGGGCGGGTGAGCATCGAAAATAGTAACGGGGTCCCGCATCTGCGGTGCACCGCGGAGGCCTGTCCTCGGGGCGGCGCGAAGCGCGGACCCGAAAACGCTGCTACCTGCGTGCGGGACACGCGGACTTGCTCGTGTCCCGGGCGCCGCGCAGCACGCAGTAGTGCGCTGCCGAGCCGGGACCCCGGTTACTCTCATTTGAGCACGCACGGGAGCATGAGATGAAAGGCGTGGTCTTCACCGGCGACCGCAGGATCGAGCTGCGCGAGTTCCTCGACCCGACCCCCGGACCCGACGAGGTCGTGCTCGAGATCAGGGCCTCGGGCATGTGCGGCAGCGACCTGAAATTCTACCGCGCTTCCGGTGGCGCCTCCTCGCTCGGCCTCGGCGGCAAGGGCGGTCCGGTGATCGCCGGACATGAGCCTTGCGGCGTCGTCGCAGCGGTCGGACCGGGCGTTGCGGACAACCAGGCGCGCGTCGGCGCACGCGTGATGGTGCATCACTATCGCGGCTGCGGCGTGTGCCCGCAGTGCCAGACCGGATGGATGCAGCTGTGCGACGAGGGCGTCGCCGAGGTCTACGGCGTCACCGGCCACGGGGCGCACGCGCGCTATATGAAATGCCCGGCGCGCACGCTGGTGCCGCTGCCGGAGGAGCTGTCATTCGAGGCCGGCGCCGCGATCTCGTGCGGCACCGGCACGGCGTGGGGCGCGCTGCAGCGGCTCGGCCTCGCCGGCGACCAGACCATCGCGGTGTTCGGCCAGGGGCCGGTCGGCCTCTCCGCCACGCTGCTGGCGGGCCGGATGGGCGCGCGCGTGATCGCGCTCGATACCAGCCCCGACCGGCTCGCCCGCGCCAAGGAATTCGGCGCCGACGCCCTCATCGATCCGAGCAAGACCAACGACGTGGTCGGCGCCATCAAGGAGCTGACGCATGGCCGCGGCGCACACGCGGCGCTCGATGCCTCCTCCTCGCCGCAGGCGCGCGCGCAGGCGGTGCGCTGCGTGCGCACCTGGGGTAAGGCCTGCTACGTCGGCGAAGGCGACACGGTCACGCTCGACGTGTCGAACGACCTGCTGCGCCGCCAGGTGACGCTGATCGGGTCGTGGACATTCTCGACCGTCGGGCAGGCGGAATGCGCGCGCTATGTGGCCGACCGCGGCATCGACCTCGACCGCCTGTTCACTCACCGCTGGACGCTCGATCAGGCGGAGGAAGCCTACCGGCTGTTCGACCGCCAGACCACGGGCAAGGGGGTGATCAGGCCAGCGTGATCTGCCGATCGAGCTCGCGCCTTGCTTTTTTTGATGGGGAGGGCGGGGAGGCTCACCCGCAGGAGCGATACATCGAGGCAAGCTCGCGCCCGCGCAGCAGGATGGTCTCGCGCGATAGCCCGCCCCGGCGCCGGATCCACTCGCGCACCGCCTTCGGGTAGGTCGCGTACATCAGCCGCGTCGCGCCGGAATAAGTCAGGGCCTGTCCGTCCTCGTCCGGTGTCCAGGCGGCATGGAAGCCGAGCACAGCGCGCCGAGTGACGCAGACGCGACTCTTCGGCATGACGCTCAGCACCAGCGTGCAGGCGGACAAGCAGGGCCCGTCGATCACGACATTGTGGCCGAGCTCGCGTGCGAGCATGAACAGCCGCAGATATTCGCCGATGACGCCACCGGCGCTGCCCTCGATGCGCAGCTCCGCCGAAGCAGGCGCCATGGTGGCGAGCGACAGCAATGCCGCGAACAGAAGCCTGCGCATGAAATTCCCCCGCGTCCGTAGGCGGTCGGCCTAGTGCGAAGATTTGCAAAAATTGTGGCTCGGTGCCAGCGGCACCTCGCCGACATTGCGACGAGCGTACGCGACGAGCAATCCAGATCGAACCCGTCGTACTGGATTGCTTCGCCTTCGGCTCGCAATGACAGCCAATCGATCGCGACAACGTGTAGCCCGGACGAGCGAAGGGAAATCCGGGGACCCCGCATTACGCTCCGCTCCATGCGGGCTACAAACCAGCGCTAATTGGTCGCGAAGCAGTAGAACAGACCGTCGCCGCCGGTGCCGCGCAACGCCGCCTGACTGCAGCCGCCACCCTCGCCGCGCGACGGGTGCGACGTGTTCCAGGATTTGGAGGCGTCGTCGTCGCGCAGGCCCATGCGGTCGTGATGCCCGACCATGGCGGCGCCAGCGCTGCTGCTGGTCCAGTTGGCGCAGGTGCGATCCTCGCCGGCCGCAAACGCCGTGCCGTCCGCCTGCGAACCGGTCAAGATGTCGTGACGATTCGGGGTGTCGCCGCGGCCGCTGACCTGCTGCCCCTTCTCGTCGAGCGCGGCCTGCTTGCTGATCTTGTTGTTGGGGCTGTGCAGGTCGGCGACGTCCTTGGCGATGGCCTCGCCCTTGGCGTTCTGCCACGGGCCGCGGCCGATGCGGTCCTTGGCATTCACGGCGCCCTGTCCCTGCGTGCTGAGATAGGCGCGCCAGGTGCGGCTGCCGGCCCCGGCGGCCTGCGCGAGCTGTTGGCAGTGGCGATCAGCGCCGTCGAGGCCGCCGAGATCGGCGCCCTTGCCGGAGCCCACGCTGGTGATGAAGAAGGTCATGCCGGCAGGCTGGGCCAGCGCGGCGCCAAGGGGCAGCGCGATCGCCGAGGCGAGAATCGCCAGTCGCAATGTACTCATCGCAGTCCTCCATGATCTAACGTCATGCGCGGGCAAGCCGCTCGCTCGCTCCTGACGGTTGCAATAACACAGGCAAGGGCCGGAAAATTCCAATCACGGCTGCGTCAACGGCGTCGGGCTCGTGAACCCGACCCGCAACGCTTGCGCCGAACAGAAGCGTTAGCAGCAGCACCGGCGTGGCATCTTGACCAGCTACGGCGAGACTCGAGAGCCCCGCCGAATGATCGGCGCCGGTACCCGCTCGATCATGACGTTGACGCAGGCCGGCTTGCCGCTCGCGATCGCCCGCTCGACCGCGGGGCCCAGGTCGGCAGCGCGCGTCACCAACTCGCCGTGGCCGCCGAGCGCCGCCACCACCTGATCGTAGCGCGTCGGCAGAAGCTCGCAGCCGTGGGCGCGGTCGCGGCCGTATTCGCGCAGCTGGATCTGATGCTCGGCGTTCCACCCGGCGTCGTTGCCGAGCACGACCACGAACGGCGCGCCGTAGCGCACGGCGGTGTCGAACTCGGTCATGTGGAAGCCGAAGGCGCCATCGCCCATCACCACGACGACGAGCGCCTGCGGATCGACGAGCCGTGCCGCGATCCCGAACGGGATCGCGGCACCGATCGAGCCGGCGACGCCGTTGATGATCCGGCGCGGAGGGTTGAGCGTCGCCTGCGGCCATTGCCCGATCTCGCCGCCCTCGCACACCAGCACCGCATTCGGCCGCTGCTCGACGACCGATTGGATCGCCCGGCAGAGCTCGAGCGGATGCACCGCACCGTCGTGTCGCGAGTGCGTCGATTGCCATGCCGGCGGGCGATAGCGCACCGCGTCCTGCACTTCCTCGAACCATGCGTCCGGGATATTGCGCCAGGCCGCGGCGCGGGCGATCAGGGTTGCGGCGGCGGCGTGCGAATCCGCGATCGCGCTGCCCAGCAACCGGTCGCCGACTGCGCGCGCCGCGCGACCGATCATGGCGTGATCCGGATCGACCACGACGAAACAGCAGGCGGGATCAATCTGCGGCGCGCCGCCAAAGCGGATCGCGTAGTCGAACGGCTTCCCGAGCAGCGCCAGCAGGTCGGCGCGTGCCAAGACTTCCGCGAAGGCCCCGAGCGAGGTGTCGTTGAGGCCGCGCGGACCCTCCATGCCGATCGCCGGTACACCGGTCGCCTCGGCCAGGCGTCCGAGCAGTGCGCGGCCCGATGCGTCGCACAAGGCCGGACCCGCAAGGATCAGCGGACGGGCGGCAGCTGCGAGTGCCGCCAGCACGCCGTCCGCGACGGGGTCGCTCAACGGCGCGGCGGTCGGCGAAAATTCTTGCGCGGCGGGCCACGCCACCGCGTCGGCCGCGACGCGCGCCTCCTGCAGGTCGACCGGCAGGCTGACATGCACCGGTCCGGGCCGCCCGGATTTGGCGATCCGCAGCGCGGCGGCGATGTCGCGGCCGAGGTCGGCGACCGAGCGGGCGGTCCATGATGCCTTGGCGACCGGCGCGGCCATCTCGGCCTGGCGCACCTCCTGGAAGCCGCCGCGGCCGACCTCGTCGGACGCCACATGGCCGGACAGCAGCACCAGCGGCGACTCGGCGGCAAGCGCGGTGTAGAGCGCCGCGATCGCGTTGGTGTGCCCCGGCCCGCCGGTCACCAGCGCCACCCCCGGCTCGCGCGTCAACCGGCCCCAGGCATCCGCCATGTGCACGGCCGCGGCCTCGTGGCGCACGTGGATGAGCCGCAGGCCAGTGTCGAGCGCGGCGTCGAACAGCGCCATGATGTGGTTGCCCGACAGGGTGAAGACGGTGCGTATGCCGGCGCGCTCGAGCGCCTGCGCGACGATGTCGGCGCCGCGCAGCGACGGCGAGTTCGGGGATGGCGGCACGTGCGTGGAGATGTGGCTAGAACGTCGACTTGAGCTTCAAGTGATCGAGGCGATTCATCGATTTGATCTCGAGGCGCCGCTTGCTCCCGCTTTGCTCGATGTCGAGCGGGATGGTGGTGCCGGCGGTGCCGAGCGCCCAGACCTTGCGGTAGAACTCGGCCATGGTTTTGGCGGGCTCGCCATTCACGCCGACGATCACGTCGCCGCGGGCGATGCCGGCGCGCTCGGCCGGGCCACCGGCGGTGACGCGCGAAATCAGGAGGCGGCCGCTGCTGTCGTCGGCGTTGACGCCGAGCCAAGGTTTGGCGGGGCCGGACGCGCGTCCGTCGGCAATTAGGTCGGCGAGAATCGGCGGCAGCAAGTCGATCGGCACGAACATGTTGCCGGGCTGCTTCTCGGTTCCGCCAGTGGCGTCGCCGACGATCAGAGAGCCGACCCCGATGAGCTTGCCTTCGCGCGAGATCAACGCGGCGCCGCTCCAGATCGGATGCGGCGGCGCCGTGTAGAGCGCCTGGTCGAGCAG
Source organism: uncultured Alphaproteobacteria bacterium (assembly GCA_963788095.1). GTDB lineage: Bacteria > Pseudomonadota > Alphaproteobacteria > Rhizobiales > Xanthobacteraceae > CAVTXS01. The sequence goes on from CAWBFP010000026.1 coordinate 32,817, forward strand.
GTATTCCCACGAGCCCGCGAAGGCGCGCTTCGACACGACACGGACCGGCGCGACCATCTGCGGCCCGCCGAAGCTCGCGACCAGCGCCGGGTCGCCCTCCCGCACCGCGCCGGACTTGCCGAAGCCCAGCGGCTTGAGCTTGAGCGGCTCGATCGTGCGCAGCAGACCGAAACCGGTTTCGTGATCATAGCCGACCACGTTTGCCGGCACGGCGCGGCCCGCATTGGTGGTGACCTGCGCGGCGTGCGCCTCGACCATCAGGTATCCGATGGTGAGCACCAGGCCATCCTCGTCGATGACGATGCCCGAACCTTCGCGTTCGCGCCCGAGCGTCTCGGTGGTGCGCGCATCCGGATTGATGAAGGTTTTGATGGCGACGACGGCCGAGACCAAATCCTCGAGCGAGGTCGTCTGCGCGGTCGCGGGCGCGGTCGCGAGCAGCGACAGGCCGACGGCGCACACCGGCGCCTGCCATCGCTTGGCCGCCAACGTTCGCAAGCTATCGCGCATTCGAGGCTCCAAATAAGGGCCGAGCACTGTCATTGCGAGGAGCATCAGCCACGAAGACCGTATGTCCCTTTTCTTGCGGAGGCGACTCGCCCTCGATGCGAGTGCGAGGGTTGCCCGGATGGGCCGGGCAGAGTCTCAAGCAAGGAGGGCGAGTCATGAGGCATGATAGCGAAGCTTTTGTAGCATTTGATACATCCAAGTGGCGGAATGCGGTGGCGGTTGCGGAGGCCGGACGGGCGGGTGAGGTTCGCTTTGTTGGGGAGGTTGAGAACAGTGCAGCGGCAACCGCCAAGCTGGTACGTAAGCTTGCCGGCAAGTACGCCCGCCTGACGTTCTGTTACGAGGCCGGGCCGACAGGCTATGGGCTGTACCGGCAGATCAAGGGCCTTGGGCAAGACTGCCTGGTGGTTGCGCCGTCGCTCATTCCCAAGCGGCCGGGCGATCGGGTGAAGACCAACCGGCGCGATGCGATGAGCCTGGTGAAGCTGCTGCGCGCCGGGGAACTCACCGCGGTGTGGGTTCCTGACGAACGCCATGAGGCGATGCGGGAATTGACTCGGGCGCGCGAGGCGGCGGTTGTAGATCTGCGCTCGAAGCGCCAGCAGGTCTCTGCGTTTCTGTTGCGGCACGAGCTGCGCCATGGAGGCAAGCGGACTTGGACCAAAGCGCACATGAGCTGGCTTGCAGGGCTCAAGCTTGCGCATCTGGAGCAACGCATCGCTTTCGAGGAGATGCTGTTGGCGGTGCGGCAAGCCGGGGAGCGGATCGAGCGGCTCGAGCAGGCGATCCGTGCGGCGGTTGAGGACTGGTCATTGCGCGAGGTCGTCCCCGCGCTGATGGCGATGCGCGGCATCGATCTGATATCGGCAACGGCGTTTCTGGCCGAGGTCGGCGACCTGTCGCGGTTTCGAACGCCACGCCAGCTGATGGCCTATCTCGGCCTGGTGCCATCGGAGGACTCCACCGGCGACACCATCAAGCGCGGCCCGATCACCAAGGCCGGCAACCGCCGTGCCCGCCGGGTTCTGGTGGAGTGCGCCTGGAGCTACCAGCATCCCCCGCGGGTCGGCAAAGACAAGCAGGTCAAGGTTGCAGCGGCGCCACCAGAGGTCGGCGCGATCGCCTGGAAGGCGCAGGGCCGGCTGTGCGCGCGCTATCGCTCGCTGATCCGGAGGGGCAAGCTCAAGACCGTCGCCGTCACCGCGGTGGCACGCGAGCTGGCCGCCTTCATCTGGGCGATCAACCGCGAGCTCACCACGGCCCGTGCTGCCGTCAGCTAAGTGGGCCATCGAGGGAAGAGATTGCGGATCACCACCATCAGGGAGCCCAAGGCCGGGGCAACGGTGCGGCCAATACGATCTCGTGCAACGGCGGGAGCGCAAGCCGCGGTGGGGAATTCCCGAGGATTGCTTTGAGGCCGATCGCAAGATCGACGCCCGTACGAAGACAGGGACAGCCCCGGACGGACATTCGGACATGCGAGAACCCGCGGATCAGAGGATGTTGACCGACGTCTCAAGGCTTCGCTCCCACCCTTGCACGACCACAACAGCTTGCCTCCACGCGGCGATCGCGCGGACAACGAACGACCCTGCCCAGGAGCTTGACAACGGGACATCAGAGCAATCCACATCCGATCTCGCTTTGCTGGAATGCTTCGCTGCGCTCGCAATGACGCCCAGTGTGCCGCAACCCGGCGCCAACGCCAACAGCGCTCGCGTTCACACTTGGGGGATCAGCCCGAACAGCTCCGGCCCGTGGGCGCGGCGCGCCTCCTGGTGCAACGGGTGCACCGCATCGATGAACGCCGCGCGGGTATCGGACGGCAACTCCTCGATTTCGCAACCCTCGGCTTCGAGCGCTGCGCGCGCCGCGTCGTGCTCGCGCGCGGTTTCGCCGCGCTGCCAGGCGACCGCGGCGCCGACCGCGGCGCGCAGCGCGCGCTGCAGCGCATCCGGCCAGGCGTCGAATTGCGCGCGCGGCACGAACACCGGCCGCGACACATAGAAGTGGCCGGTGAGGGTGTGGAAGCGGTGCAGCTTGTGCGCGCCGTAGGTCACCGTGTTGGCGAGCGGGTTCTCCTGTGCGTCGAGCCTGCCGTCCTTGAGCATCGCCAGGGCGTCGGTGAGGTCGCCCTTCCACGGCAACGCGCCGAGCGCCGCGAACGTGCGCGCCTGCACCTCGCTCGGCAGCACCCGAATGCGCAACCCGGCGAAGTCGGCGAGGCTGCGGATCGGCCGCAGGCGATTGGAGATGTGGCGGAAGCCGTTCTCGAACCAGCCGAGGATGCGAAAGTTGGTGCGGGCCTCGATTGCGTTTGCCAGCGCCGCGCCGAGCGCGCCGTCCATGGCGGCGCGCGCCTGCGCATTGGTGGCGAACAGGAACGGCAGATCGACGAGGCCGAGCTCTGGCACCCGGTCGGTGAGGTAGCTCGACGATTGGTAACCGACCGTGAGCACGCCGCTTTCGGTAAGCCAGAGGATATCCTCCGCCCGATACCCGAAGTCGATGACGTTCCAGACGTACTTCACGTCGACCGCGCCGCCGAACTTGGCCGCGATGCTCTCGCCGATGCGCTTGAGCGCGCGGCTGAACGAGGTCGCGGCCGGACCGTAGCCGCCCATGCGGATCTGGATTGAACCGTGCATGCCGCTCAGACTGGCCGGGAGCCGGCGAGGCCGCAAGGGTGCCGGCGCGCAGCTCCGCGGATGACGAACGACCAGCCCCCGACATTGCGAGCCGAAGCCGAAGCAATCCACAATGCGGGTCAATCTGGATTGCTGCGTCGTTTCGCCCCTCGCAAAGACGGCTGGTAGAAACCGAAGCCATGACATCGGACCTTCGCGCCTCACCGAAGGTGGCCATCATCGGCGGCTCGCTCGGCGGGCTGATGGCCGCCGTCGCGTTGCGTGGCGCGGGCTGCGCGGTAGACGTCTACGAGCGCGTCCCGCAGCGGCTGGAGGGGCTCGGCGCCGGGCTGCGCATCGTTCCCGAAATGGCCTCGCTGCTGCAGGACCGCGCCGGCATCAATCTGCGCGACGCCAGCACCTTCACGCCGTTCTTCCGGCAGATCGGCGACGGCAATCGGATCGTCGCCAATTTGCCGATCCAAGGACAGTTCACCTCCTGGGGCGCGCTGCATCGCGCGCTCTCGTCGGCATTCGAGGCCGCGCACTACCATCTCGGCGAAGCCTGCGTCGGCGTCGACCCGCAGCCGGATTGCATTGCGGTCAGGTTCGCGAGCGGCCGCGTCGAGCGGGTCGACCTGGTGGTGTTCGCCGACGGCATCCTCTCGACCGGGCGCGGGCTGATCGCGCCCGAGGCTCGCTTGGTCTATGCCGGCTATGTGACCTGGCGCGGCTACCTGCCGGCGGCGGACCTAAGCGCGGCAACGCGCGAGCTGTTCGCGGACGCGGTCACCTATGTGGTGATCGACCACAGCCATGGTGCGATCTACCCGATCCCCGACCCCAACGGCATCGGGCGCGGACCGTCGTTCTTCAATTTCGTCTGGTATCGCAACGTCGCCGAGGGCGAAACGCTCGACGACCTGATGACCGACCGCGGCGGCGCGCTGCGGCCGATCTCGTTGCCGGCCGGCATGCTGCAGGAGCGCCATGCGGCGCGGATCAAGGCTGACGCCGAGGCGCTGTTGCCGCCCGCCGCCGCCGAGGTCGTGTGCAAGACGCGCGAGCCGTTCCTGCAGGCGCTCTATGACGTGACGGTCGAGCGTATGGCCGCCGGCCGCGCCTGCCTGATCGGCGACGCCGCGTTCGCCACGCGTCCGCATGCCGGTGCCGCAACCACCAAGGCGGCGGTCGATGCCTGGCGGCTGGCCGAGAAGCTCGCCGCACGCGGGGGCGACGTGCCGGCCGCGCTCGCCGCCTGGGAGCCGGATCAGCTCGCGGTCGGCCGTGCGTTCGTCAAGCGCAATCAGGCGATGGGCCATCTCTCGCTGGTCGCCAATCGCTTCGATCCTACCAGCCCGGAGATCCGGCCCGGACTCCGCGGGCCGGGGCGCTAGGCATCGTTGCGAGAAGCGGTAGCGGCGAAACAATCGAGAGCCACGCCGGCTTTCTGGATTGGCTTCCCCCTTGCGCTCGCAATGACAAGCCCTGGCGTTTGCCCGGATGACAACGGAGCGGCGCGCGCCCATATTCGCTCCGATGCCCAAGCCTCCCGACAAGCCGAAGAAGCCGAAGGATCCGGCGAAGCCGACGCGCGCGAAAGCGGCGCGCGAGCCGCTGGCGCCGATCGCGCCGGCGCTCGAGCGGCTGCTCAATCCCGGGATCGAGAAGGGCACGGCGGGGCCGGGGTCGCAGACCGGGCTCAAGCCGCCGGCCGACAACTCGTTCGACCGCCGCGCGGATTTCGCCGAGGCGCACAAGGCACGGCTGTCCACGCCGCAAGGCTTTCGCGAGGCGCCGCAGAAAGGCTACGTGGCGCGCGAGCCGTTCCGCAACTCGCGCACCAGCGGCTTCGGCCCCTTGGTGCGGCCGCTGTCAGCGCCTGCTTCCCCCGGCCCGCTCGATCCCGATGTTGCGCGCCAGTGGGGGATCGAAGGCGGGGAGGGCGACGCAGGCGATCTCTCCCCGCAAGCTGAGGGAGCCGAAGAAGCGACGCGGCCGCGCAAGCGCACCCAGGACATCGGCGGACCGATTGCCGGCATCGCCAGCCAGCGCGCGCTCGACGCGCTGCTGCGCGAGGGCCGGCGAGAGTTTTCCGAGAAACCGTGGGTGCCGCACCGGCCGCCGCGGCCGGAGAAATCCGAGGGCGGCCAGCGCCTCGCGATCAAATCCGATTTCGTGCCCAGGGGCGACCAGCCGCAAGCGATCGCCGACCTGGTCGAGGGCGTGCGGCGGAACGACCGCAGCCAGGTCCTGCTCGGCGTCACCGGCTCCGGCAAGACCTACACGATGGCGAAGGTGATCGAGGCGACGCAGCGCCCAGCGCTCGTCCTAGCGCCCAACAAGACGCTGGCGGCGCAGCTCTACGGCGAGTTCAAGAGCTTCTTTCCCGACAACGCGGTCGAGTACTTCGTGTCGTACTACGACTACTACCAGCCGGAAGCCTACGTCCCGCGCACCGACACCTACATCGAGAAGGAATCCTCGATCAACGAGCAGATCGATCGCATGCGGCATTCGGCGACGCGCGCGCTGCTCGAGCGCGACGACGTCATCATCGTGGCCTCGGTGTCCTGTATCTACGGTATCGGCTCGGTCGAGACCTATTCGGCGATGACGTTCTCGCTCAAGCGCAGCGAGCGCATCGACCAGCGCCAGCTGATCGCCGACCTGGTCGCGCTGCAATACCGGCGTACGGTCGGCGATTTCAGCCGCGGGACCTTCCGGGTGCGCGGCGACACGCTCGACATCTTCCCGGCGCACTACGAGGACCGCGCCTGGCGGGTGAAGCTGTTCGGCGACGAGGTCGAGAGCATCGAGGAGTTCGATCCGCTCACCGGCCGCAAGACCGACGAGCTGAAATTCGTCAAGGTCTACGCCAACTCGCACTATGTCACCCCGCGGCCGACGCTGATCCAGGCGATCGCCGGCATCAAGCTCGAGCTGCGCGAGCGGCTGGCGCAGCTCAATGCCACGGGCCGGCTGTTGGAAGCGCAGCGGCTGGAGCAACGCACGCTGTTCGATTTGGAGATGATGGAGGCGACCGGCTCCTGCGCGGGAATCGAGAACTATTCCCGCTATCTCACCGGCCGCCGCCCGGGCGAGCCGCCGCCGACATTGTTCGAGTATGTGCCGGACAACGCCCTGGTGTTCGTCGACGAGAGCCACGTCACCATCCCGCAACTCGGCGGCATGTACCGCGGCGACTTCCGCCGCAAGGCGACCCTCGCCGAGTACGGCTTCCGCCTGCCCTCGTGCATGGACAATCGGCCGCTGCGGTTCGAGGAATGGGACGCGATGCGGCCGCCGACGCTCGCGGTCTCGGCCACCCCGGGGGCCTGGGAGCTCACCGAATCCGGCGGCGTGTTTGCCGAGCAGGTAATCCGCCCGACCGGGCTGATCGACCCGCCGGTCGAGCTGCGGCCGGCGCGCACGCAGGTCGACGACCTGGTCGGCGAGATCCGCCAGGTGGCGGCACGCGGCTATCGCGCTCTGGTCACCGTGCTGACCAAGCGCATGGCCGAGGACCTCACCGAGTATCTGCACGAGCAGGGCATCCGCGTGCGCTACATGCACTCCGACATCGACACGCTGGAGCGCATCGAGATCATCCGCGACCTGCGGCTCGGCACCTTCGACGTGCTGGTCGGCATCAACCTTCTGCGCGAGGGCCTGGACATTCCGGAATGTGCGCTGGTGGCGATCCTCGACGCCGACAAAGAGGGCTTCCTGCGGTCGGAGACGAGCCTGATCCAAACCATTGGCCGGGCAGCGCGCAATGTCGACGGCCGCGTCATCCTCTATGCCGATGCGACCACCGGCTCGATGCAGCGGGCGATCGAGGAGACCAACCGGCGGCGGGAGAAGCAGAACCAGTACAACGCCGAGAACGGCATTACGCCCGAGTCGATCAAGAAGTCGATCGCCGACATCATGGCGAGCGTGTACGAGCGCGACCACGTGCTGATCGACGTCGGCGACGGCGTCGGCGAATGGGGCGACGACGTCGCGACGATCGGGCACAACTTCGAGGCGGTGATCGCCGATCTCGAGACCCGCATGCGCGAGGCGGCCGCCGACCTCAACTTCGAGGAGGCGGCGCGCCTGCGCGACGAGGTCAAGCGCCTGCGCTCGACCGAGCTCGCGGTGATGGACGACCCGACGGCCAAACGACCGGCATTGCCGCGGATCGAGGGAAAAGGGGGCGGGCCATCACGCGTCCACAGGCCCAATCTCGACGAGATGGGGATCGCTCTCCATCACGAACGGCAGGTTTATCGTCCCTCGAAGGTCAGGGGCCGCCCGCGCAAACCCACGCTCGACGAGATGGGCCCTGGGACGGAGTTCGGCGCCCTACCGGCCGCATTCGACCGGCGGCCGCCCGGGCACGCGGGCGTGGCGCGGCAAGCGGCGGTAGCGCACACGCGCTCCAGCACGTCGCGCTGCTGCGCAATGCAGGACCCCGGTTGCAAACGGCGAGGGGCCCCGTGGGCCCCTCGCACGCCGTTGTGTTGCTTAAGTCGCGATACTGCTTTACTGACGCGTGCCGGTCGACTGGCTTGCGCCGCCGCCGCTCGAGGCGCCGCCACCACCGGCGCTGCCGCCAGTCTCGCCCGACGAGCGCGACCGGGTCCCGACGTTGGCGTCACCCGACGAACGTGTGCCGGTCCCGACGTTGGCGTCACCCGACGAGCGCGTCCCGCTCCTCACATTGGTGTCGCCCGACGACCGCGTCGTCGTGGACGAACGGGTCGAGGTGCGCGAGCGCTCGCTGACGCCGACCGACGAACCGCCACGCACCGAGGTGCGGGTCGACACGCCGACGCCCACCGCTACGCCTGGCCGCCGCTTGCGGATGACCGTCGTGGAGGAGGGCTCATCGCGGGAAACGTAGTATCGCTTCTTCTTTTTCCTGACCACGACGCTGGAAGGCTCGCTGTAGACGTAGTTGCGGGCCTTCTTTTTCTTCTTCACCACGACGCTCGACGGCTCGCTATAGACGTAGCCGCGCGCCTTTCTACGGTTGACAACGACGTCATCGCGCACGCCGACGCGGGTGCGGATGGTGGTGCGCCGATCACCGACGCGGGTGCGAACTACGTCGCGACCGCCGCCGGTGCGCACGTTGGCGCGGACGCGCGTGGAGCTGTCGCCGGTGCGTCTGCTCTCAGTCGTGCTGCTCGCGGACGAGCGACTGCCTTCCGAACGGGTCGACGCCGAGCCGCTGCCTTCCGAACGGGTCGCGGCGCCGCCGCCTTCACGCGTGCTGCCGCGCTGCGCCGCACCGGAGCCAGAGTCCTGCTGCATGCTTCCGCCGGAGCCTTGCGCCTGGGCAAGCTGAATGCGCTCCGGCGCCGGGCCGGCCGAGACCGGCGCGGCGAACCCGAGCGCCGCTGCCGAGGCCAGTGTCACGAAAAGTGTTCTCATCGCGTCCTCCAAGGATCACGTCACAAACTCCCCGGAAGACAATTCGCGTGCAGCCGCGGAGGTTTCCGCTCGCGAACTTTTTTCTCAATATGAACAGCTGTTTATGCGCGGTTCGCGACACGTTCGCGGCACCTTCGTCATCATGTTACCGCGTCGTGCTCGCCCACCCAATCGAGCGGAACTCGGCTCCCGTGCTCGCGTTGGCACTCCGGCGGATCAACAAGAGGAGGCCATTCGCATGCGTAAGCTATTCACGGCCGCGGTTCTCACGGCGGCGTTCGCGACCCCTGCGCTGGCGCAGGACTTCTACATCGTGCAGGACACGTCGACGAAGCGCTGCCAGATCGTCGAGCAGCGGCCGACCTCGACGACGACGACTATCGTCGGCGACGGCATGTTCAAGACCCGGGTCGAGGCCGAGAGTGCCATGAAGACCGTCAAGGTCTGCGAGAGCCCGGGCACGACCGGAACCGCGACCACGATCACGCGCTAACAGTCGCGCGCCCGCTCGTGGAATTCAGGGCAGAGGCCGCCGGGGAGGCGGCCTCTTGTGTTTCCTCGACACCGTCGTCCTGGCGCGCTGCTATTGTGCCAGCGTCATCAAGTGCTGCCTCGCCATGCCCGCGCTTGTCGCAGACCTGGATGGCCGGGGCTTGTTGTTTAGCCCGGGGACAGGACGATCGGACAGGTCATCACAATTGCCGCTGGTATTGAGGAACCAACGACGTCAGCCGCGACTTGTCCTCGCATTCATCGCTGAGGAGAATATCGTGCGCAAATTTCCGATCTGCCTCGCGGCCGGCGCATTCATGCTCACCTTCACTACCCCGGCGCCCGCTTTCGTGCCCGCCCAAGGCGGGGTCATGGGTGCTGCCGCCACCATCGACGATACCGTGGCAGTGAAGAAGTACGCCAAGGGCCGTCCGTACGGCTGGAGCCGCGGCCGCAAAGTCGGTTGGGGCCGCGGCAGTATGCCACCCGGGCAACGCAAGAAATACTGGCGTTGACCGACCGGCCACGCCCTCGCGCGAAAACGCGGTGAGGTTCTCAGTTCTCTCAGCGCCGCAGGCCGATCGAAAGGCCGGTGTTGTCGTCCTTCGGCAGCTTGCGGGCGTCACGCGCCAGCTCCAGACAGGTGAGCACTTCGATGTAGCTCGGCGGGCCGCCCATGTGGGTCTTCTCGACACATCGCGTCTTGTCAGCGGCGGCAAACTCGCCCCACTGCCGGGAGAGAGCGTCGCGAGCTTCATGCTCGCTGCGCACGCAGGCATCGATATCCGAACGCGGCGTGACGCCGGTACTGGCGCCAGCGCGACAGCCGGGGGCCGCATCGAAGCGTGGCACCTCCTGCGCGACCGCCGCGACAAGCGAGACGACGAGAGCGAAGGTCGTAAGGGCGAGCCGCATGGTGGGCCTCCTAGGTCCCGCCCCCCTCGATCCGAATCAACGCGCCAGCGTCGCGCTAGTTCATCGTCGCTGGCGCTCGACGGATCCACCTGCATCTAAGTATTGCGCAGCGACAGGCTGATGCGGGTCACCACCTGGTCCCAAGCCCGCTTCTCGCTCTGCGGATATTCCAGCTGCAGGCAGCCGACGCGGTGATCGGGGCGCGGCGAAAAATTGCAGCGGCGGTAGAGAATCACGCCGTCGCGCACCGCCGACGCCACGTAGAAGTGCGGCGTCGTGCGCACGTAGTGAAACCTCTCGGCGCGGAATTCCGGGATGCCGGCGAGGTGGCTGCGCGGCGTCTGGTTGCGGTTGTTGACGAAGCCGAACAGACGGAGCCGCGCCCGTCCATCCGCGGTCGAGAATACCGTGCCGCGCTCGCCCTCGTCGCTCGCATCTTGCTGGAAGATGTGCGCCGGGAACTGGAAGCTGATGCGGCGCTCGGGATCGTGGAAGCGGCTCCAGCCCGACCGGTCGACCGCGAAAGCCTCACCGCCGGCTGCGCCCGCAACGAGCGAGACCCCTAAAGCTACTCCTGTGAGCACAAGGCGCATGGCGCCTCCTTTCGAGTTCCGCCCCACGCGGAGAACGTGTCTTCCCACACCCGAAGCTTGGTAGCAGCAGGCGTCGGCCTACTTCTTCGCCTTCTCGGCCGCCTCCTCGAGCTTCTTGTTCGACTCGATCACCTTCGGATCGTTGCTGCCGGTGGGCTCCTTGCCGGCCTCGAGGGTGCCGCGCGGGGCCGATTCGTCGGCCGAGTTCTGCTGCGGCTTGGCCTTCTCGTCAGACAAGGCGGGCTGGTTGGTCTGCGGCGGCTGCGTCTGGGCGAAGCCGTGGGTGGCGACAAGGCCGAGCGCCGCCGCGACCGCGGCGGTAACCAGGCGGGTGCGCATGGATGTAAGTTCCTTCCGTTGTGTCGGGCGGACAACGCGGAAGGCAACCCCTTGGTTCGAGGGCGCCAGGCCTAGAAGTCCCGCAAATTGCAGCAAGGACATTGATCGGGCGGAAACGATTCGCGGCCGAAAAGGCTTCCGTGGGCGGCCGGACTGGCCATTTCGCCCTTGGATTGCCCCGGAATAGTCCTCAGGCGGTCGCATTTCAGGGGCGTTATCCAGAATGTGCGGCAGACCCCCGCACGGTTTTCAGAGGGGACCCTATGAACACCAGCACCCCTAAGACGCCTGAACTGTCGAACGAGGATGCCGTCGCGGTCACGACCGCGGTCGAGGGTGAGATCCGCGATTTCGTCAGGCGCGACGTGGTCGCGATGCGCCGCAACCGAACAGATGGCGGCGAAGTCAACGCCGACCACTTCAACGCGCTGATCGAGCGCGTCGCCGGGACTTCGGTGAAAGAGATCGACCACCTGATCGCCGAGCTGCAGGCGGTGCGCAGCTATCTGCTGGCGGAAGGCGAGCGGGTGCAACGCGAACTGACCAACTACGCACAGGCGACCCAGGCCGCGCTTGCCTCGGTGAAGATCATCACCGACAGCATGGGGCAGTGGAAGAATTCGAACGGCGCGACGCGCAGCGCGCGCGGCTGACCCCTCGTCGTCCGCAAGGCGCGCGCCGCATCCGCCGAGCGCGCGCGAGACGGTGGCCCCACGCGCCAGTTCGCGGCGCGCCGCGGCGCGTCCCGCGCATACATCCCTCTTGAGAACCGCCCCGCATTCGCGCATTAATCTCCCGCGCGCGGGTTTCTGTTCGCGCGCCAGGCCTCGAGCAGACGGGAGGGACGTCAATGGCGAAGGGTCAGCTACGCAAGCCGAAGGAGAAGAAGAAGCCGAAGGCCGACAAGAACAAGAAGAAGAAAGTCGGCGCGACGGTGTCGCCATTCGCCACCGCGCCCGGCCAGCCGGGGGTCAACCCGTACGGCAAGAAGGGCCCATAAAGCCGCCGCTGACGATCCGCGGCTTCTCGGTTGCAAGCAGCCGACGGAGACCGATAAGGCCGGATCGTGCAAAAAAAGTTGCGCGTCGCGCGAAACGCTTCCGCCTCGGCGTCCGTATCTTCTCGGCGACCGTTTCGTCTGGCGATGATGCGCACCAGGATGTGATGTCGCCCCGCCTGTCGCTGCTTGACGCCGCGAGTTGGCGGGCGCGATCATCGCGGCATTGCGGGGTCGATGGCGGCCGCAGCCCGGTCGTTTTCCGTTGGGCAAACGGGGTTCAGCATGGGCCCGGTCAACTTCGTCGGGTCGGCGCACACACGGGGGAGCTAACATGCCAAGTCGAAAAATCACGACCGTCGCCGTGGCCGCAGGCCTTGGCGGATTGACCGGATTACTGATCGCCGCGCAGGTGCAGGCCGGCGGCGACCTGGTCAAATTTCCGGAAGATTGGGCCAAAGGGGTGTTGTACGGCACCGTCGATCGCCCCGACAACAAGCAGTACCGGGAGCTGTGGTCGACGCCGGCGGCGGTCGAGGCGGCACGCAACGGTCAGCCGATCCCGAGCGGCACCGTGCTCACTCTGGTGCAATACAAGGCGCAGGTCGACGCCCAGGGCAATCCGGTCAAGGACTCCAATGGCCGCTTCATCAAGGGCGACCTCGTCGCCTACACGGTGATGGAGAAGCGTACCGGCTGGGGTGCCGAGTACAAGGATGACATCCGCAACGGCGAGTGGGAATACCAAGCTTTCGGGGCCGACAAGAAGGTCAACGACAAGGCCAACCTGACCGCCTGCTTCCAGTGTCACAAGCCGCATGCCGGGCAGGATTTCGTCATTTCGCTCGCCGGCCTGAAGGGCACTGTGCCGGGCGAGATGGCAGCGCCACGGCCCGGACCAGGCATCGTGAGCATCTCGGCATTCGAATTCGGACCCCAGACGATCTCAGTCACCGCCGGGGCCCCCATTACCTGGGTGAACACCGACGCGTCGCCGCACCAAGTGTCGATCACAGGAGCCAAACCCCAGCGGACCCCGATCCTCTTGAAGGGTCAGAGCGCATCGCTGACGATCGCCGATGCCGGCACCTTTGCGTATATCTGCGGCCTGCATCCGGCGATAAAGGGGACGATCGAGGTCAAGTAACGACGGGCCGGTGGAGTCGAAAAAGGTCGCGGAGCCCAGGGAGGAAAGACGCTCCGCGACCAGTCGCTCAGACACCGGGTTTGCGCGAGCCGGGGGCGGAAGCGCGCGTGGCACCGCGGCGGGCCACACGCGCATGGTAAGGTTGCGGGCGCTCGCGCGCGTGTGAGCCGGCTCACAGGTTTGCGAATTCCCCTCCAACGGCCTAGCCTCCGGTCGAGGTCAACCGGGGAGGAGACGAAAAGCGATGCAGTGGGGGACCGTCCTCGTCATCGGGCTCGGGTTGCTCGCGCTGCCCGGCGTTGCCCAAGCCCAACAGCAACCGCCCATCGTCTGGCCTGACCCGCCCGCTGCGCAGCGGCAGGCGCCACCGCCGCCGGCAGCGCGGCAGCCGGCGCGGCAACCGGCCCGAACAGGCCCTGCCCGCCCTGCAGCGCGGGCGCAGGCGCCGAAGCCGGCGATGGAAGACGATCGCAGCACCCGCGGCCCCGCCCCAACACGCACCAAACCATCGGTTGCGGAAGCTCAGAATATCCGCTGCGATGGGCCTTTCGCCAAGGACACCAGCCATGCCAAGCTGGCACAGGCGTTCGGCGCCAAGAACGTCGTTTTCCAACCGGTCGGCGGCCCCGAGGGCAGCAAGCTCAACGCCACGGTGGTGTTCCCCAACGACCGCAAGCGACGGCTCGAAGTGCTGTGGCACGATGAGAGTGCGCGCCAGCGGCCGTCCTCGATCGTGGTCGATGCCGACTCGGCTTGGCGCGCACGGGGCTTCCGCATCGGCGATACGCTCACCATGGTCGAGAAGACCAATGGCAAGCCGTTCAGGCTGGCCGGGTTCGGCGGGGAGTACGGCGGGGTCGCGCGCGATTGGCAGGGCGGCGCACTCGACAATCTCTCCGGTGACTGCCGCCTGGGCATGCGGTTCGCGCTCGATCCGAAGGCGGCGCCCGCCGCCCGCAGCAAGGTGGAGAGCGACGGCGACTTCACTTCGGACAATGCCGACGTGCGCGCTGCCAACCCGCTGATCGCCGAACTGATCATCGGCTACCCGCAGTAGGAGCCCGCCGGCACGCCCTGCGCTTTCGCCCCCTCGTCTGCCCTATTCCGACGACCTGCCGACCGGAGGGGTCGAGGGCCGGCGCCGGCTCGGCTCGACCGCCCCGCGACCCAAGAAACATTCCGGAAACATTCGACGACATTCGGCCGAAACGGAGGGCGGCTAGACAGGATTTAACGCGGAATTAATACCCGCATCCGGGAGCGTTCAAATGTTCAGCATGTCCCCGCGGTTCCTGATGTCGCCCCGTTTCTTTGCGCTGCCCGTGATCGCGCTCGCGATCATCGTCGCGCTGGCGCATGCCTCATCCAACCAGACCAAGTCGACCGGGACCGAGATGGCCGTTCAGAAGGTCCGCGCCACCGTCTGCAGCACCGGCAAGGTCGCCGACGCATCTTGCTCCGTCGTGCGCGACGACACCCGCGTCGTCCGCTGAGCTACTGAGTTCTACGATCGGGCGTTTCTTCATCGCCCGACCTCCAGGCCCGGGTCGCGGATGCCCACGCGACCCGGGTTTTTCTTTGGCCGATGCGTATCCGGACGCAGGAGGCCGACGAGCTCTCAAAACAAATGCACGGCGTGCGGCGCCAGCAGGCCGATGCCCATGAACGCGAGACCCACGAGGCCGAGGCCGCAGGCCAGCCACGTGAGCGCCATGATGCCGGTGATCACGGCCGACGATGCCAGCACGATGCCGATCTGCAGCGCGGCCGAGGCGATCTCGAAGTGGTGGTACTTGGCCATGTTGGTATCGCGCTTCTTCTCCGCCTCCTTGGCGCGCGCCATCAACTGCTTGCGCCCCTCCGGCGGATCCGCCTCGTCCTCGTAGCGCGCCGCGGTCCGCAGCCAGCCGTCGATCTGCTTGTTGAGACTGGCCCGAATCGGCGCCTCGCCGGCGGATTCCGCGTTGACCTTGAACATGTCGGCAGCGGTGCGCAGCGTGGTGATGCGGATGGTCTTGGCCTGGAAGAACGCCCACAGATTCGAGGCCTCCACGTTGTAGCTGATGGCATTGGTCTGCGCGCTCTTGCCCAGCGTCTCCGAGAACGCCAGGAACAGCGCCAGAATGGCGATGACCAGAGCGATCTTCTTGTTCCGACTGTCGAGGCCCCGCGCGGCATGCCCGCCGTCCTCGTGCTTGATCTTGTGCTCGGCCTCATGCTGGACCGCATGCACGCCGTGGCTCATGGCGCCCTCCTCGCGTTGTGGTGCCGGACGATGTAGCGGACGGACGCGTACGCGCAAGATGCTTTCCAGCACGCGCCGCAGGGTTCAGGCGCGCGGATGCGCGCTGCGATAAATCGCGAGCAGGCGCTCGCTGTCGACCTCGGTGTAGATCTGGGTGGTCGAAAGCGAGGCGTGGCCCAGCAGTTCCTGGATCGCGCGCAAGTCGCCGCCGCGCGCCAGCAGGTGGGTGGCGAAGGAGTGGCGCAGCGCGTGCGGGGTCGCGGTATCGGGCAGGCCGAGAGCCCCGCGCAGCCGCGCCATCGTGAGCTGAATGACGCGCGGCGACAGCGGGCCACCCCTGGCGCCAACGAACAGCGGCCCCTCGGGCGGCAGCGCGTAGGGACATAATGCGGCGTAGTCGGCGACCAGCTGCGACACCTGAGCAAGAACAGGCACCATGCGCGTGCGGCCGCCCTTGCCGAGGACCACGATGGCGTCGTTCCCACCCGGCCGCGGGAAGTCCTTGCGCTTGAGCGTCAGCGCTTCGGCGATGCGCAAACCGGAGCCGTAAAGCAGCGCCAGCACGGCGGCGTCGCGCGCCAGGATCCAGGGCGCGCGATCTTCGCCGGCGCGCGTTTCGGCTTGTGCCAGCTGCCTGGCGGCGGCGGCGGTCAGCGGTTTCGGCAGCGTCTTGGCGACCTTGGGCGGACGCACCGCGGCGAGCGCCGCAATCCCGCCTCGCCCGTCGCGCTCGATGGAACCGCGCCAACGACCGCGCGCCCGCGAGCGCGCGCATCAGCGACCGGCTGCCGATTCCCATGTTTCGGCGCGCGGCCATGAACGCACGGACGTCGCGCGGCTCGAGCTTTGCCAGTGCCGCCAAGGTGATTCGTCTGCCGAGGTGCTCGGCCAGGAAGGCCATGAACTGCCGCGCGTCGCGCTCATAGGCCTCGACCGTCCTGGGCGACAACCGGCGCTCGGCGCCGAGCTGCGCAAGCCAGCGCGAGAGCGCGTCCACGACGTCCGCATTCGCAAACGGCAACTTAGCTTTCGGCGTGCCGCCCATATGTCGGTCCGTCGGGGGTGGGTATGCTTGCCGGTATCCTCGCGCCCATGCGCAGGTGCCTTGACACTCGCGCCCTTATCCCACCCCGCTGGTTCACTCCGCCTTAATTGCGCAGATTCGGTCGGGCCCCCGCAATGGCAAAGCGCATGGTCGACGTTTTGGTGCCGGTCGCGCTCGACCGCACCTATTCGTATCGCGTGCCGGAAGGCATCGAGGTCGCCCCCGGCGATTTCGTCTGCGTTCCGCTCGGCCCGCGTGAGTACGCCGGGGTGGTGTGGGGCGAGGGCAGCGCCCGGCCCGGGCTCGACAACCGCCTTAAGGACATCGCCGGGACACTCGACCTCCCGCCGTTGCGGCCGGAGCTGCGGCGCTTCATCGACTGGGCCGCCAGCTACACGCTCAGCCCGCGCGGCATGGTCCTGCGCATGGCGCTTCGCATGGGCGAGCAACTCGGCCCGGAGCGCGAGCGGGTGGGCGTGCGGCTCGCCGGACCTGCGCCGACGCGCCTAACGGCCGCGCGGGCGCGCGTCCTCGCGCTGTTGGCGGACGGCCTGGCGCGGGCAAAGGGCGAGGCCGCCCGCGAGGCCGGCGTCTCGCCCGGCGTGGTCGATGGCCTGATCGACGAGGGCACGCTGGAGACCCTGGTGCTGCCGCCGGAGCCGGTAGCGGAACCGCCGCATGCCGATCATCCAGGCCCCGACCTCACCGCCGCGCAGCTGGCGGCCGCGGATGCCTTGCGGGCCACCATCGACGCTGGCGGCTATTCGGTCACGCTGATCGACGGGGTGACCGGCTCCGGCAAGACCGACGTGTATTTCGAAGCGGTCGCCGCCACCATCCGGCGCGGGCGCCAGACCCTGATCCTGCTGCCCGAAATCGCACTGACCATGACGTTCCTCGACCGTTTCGCGGCGCGCTTCGGCGTGCGTCCGGCGGAATGGCATTCGGCGGTGCCGCCGCGGCGGCGGGCGCGTACCTGGTCGGCGGTGGCGGACGGCACCGCCACGGTGATCGTCGGCGCGCGCTCGGCGCTGTTCCTGCCCTATGCGGATCTCGGCCTGATCGTCGTCGATGAGGAGCACGACCCCGTCTACAAGCAAGAAGACGGCGTGCGCTACCACGCCCGCGACCTGGCGGTGGTGCGCGCGCGCGAAGCCGACATCCCGATCGTGCTGGCTTCCGCGACCCCCTCGATTGAAACCGAGGTGAATGCGCGGCGCGGGCGCTACCGCAAGCTTTCGCTCCCGGAACGCTTCGGCGGCCAGCATCTGCCGGCAGTCGAGGCGATCGACCTGCGGGCCGAGGGCCCACCGCGCGGCCGCTTCATCGCGCCGCGGTTGGCGGAGGCGGTCGCGCTCGCGCTCGAGCGCAAGGAGCAGACCTTGCTGTTCCTCAATCGCCGCGGCTACGCGCCGCTTACCTTGTGCCGGCAATGCGGGTTTCGGCTGCAATGCCCGAACTGCGACGCCTGGCTGGTCGAGCATCGCTTCAGGCGTCGGCTGGTGTGCCATCACTGTGGGTTCGCTGCCCCGCGTCCGCCCGTCTGCCCGAAGTGTCAGGCGGCCGAGTTCGTTCGTTGCCTGCGGTCCCGGCGTGGAGCGCCTGGAGGAGGAAGCGGCCGCGCTTTTTCCCGACGCCCGCATCCTGGTGCTGTCGAGCGACCTGGTGGCGACCGTCGAGCGGATGCGCGAGGAGCTAGCGGAGATTGCCGCAGGCCGCGTCGAAATCGTCATCGGCACGCAGCTCGTCGCCAAAGGCCACCACTTCCCGATGCTCAATCTGGTCGGCGTCATCGACGCGGATCTCGGCCTCGGCCACGGCGATCCGCGCGCGGCCGAGCGCACGTTCCAGCTTCTGCACCAGGTTGCCGGCAGGGCCGGGCGGCAAGCCGGCCGCGGCCGCGGGTTCCTACAGACGCACCAGCCCGAGCATCCGGTGATGCGGGCGCTGATCGCGCAGGACCGCGAAGCCTTCTATTTGAGCGAGATCGAGGCGCGCGAGCGGCTCGGCTACCCGCCGTTCGGACGGCTCGCAAGCCTGGTGGTGTCGGGTCCCGACCGGCACGAGACCGAAGGTTTTGCGCGGCGGCTGGCGGCGGTGGCGCCGGCGGATGCGAGCGTGCGCATGCTCGGGCCCGCCGAGGCGCCGCTCGCAATCGTGCGCGGACGGCATCGCTTCCGGCTGCTGCTGAAGTCGGCGCGCGGCTTCGACCTCTCGGCCTACCTGCGCGACTGGCTCGTCGCCGCGCCCAAGCGCAAGGGGAGCCTCAAGCTTGAGGTCGACGTCGACCCGCAAAGCTTCTTGTGATGGCGCGCGAAGGCGGTCAGAAGGAAGGCATCAGCGACGCCGACATCGACATGGTGCGCAAGAATCCGGCGCGGCTGCTCGGGCTCGACGGCTAACATCAGCGCTGCGCCCGCACGCGGACCGGCTGCGGGAACATCAGCACACAAGCCGCCGCGGCGAGAATGAAGGCGAAGCCAATGAGATCGGCGCCGGTCGGGCGCTCGCCGAGGATGATGGTTGACGAGATCACGCCGATCACCGGCGCTGCAAGGATCCCGAGCGACGCGGTTGCCGCCGGCAGCCTGCGCACGCTGTCGAACCAGATGATGTAGGCAAGTCCGCTGCCGACCGCCCCGGTGAACGCGACAGCAAGCAGCGCGGTACCGCTCTCCGGCAAGGCCGGCGGCGAACCCTCGACAATCGGTTGACAAAGCGCGACGGCCAGGAAGGCGACCACTCCCTGCCAGGCAACGATCGCCAGCGGATGGCCCTCGATGCGCGCCCATTTCAGATAGACGGTGCCGGCGCCCCAGCTCGCGCCCGCGGCGAGCGCAAGCAGGAGGCCGACGGGGATGCCGGCACTCACCAGCGGATGGATCAGGATCGCCACGCCGACGGCGCAGAGCGCGAGACCGGTGGCGCGCAGCGCATTGATGCGCTCGCCGACGATCGCGCGCGCCAGCAGGGTCGCCCAGATCGGCATGGTGTAGGTAAGGATGGCGACGCGCGACGTGGCGGCCTGGATTTGCGCGAACGCCGTCAGCAGCGTGAAACCGACGATGTTGAGCATTGCCGCGATAGTGACGTGCAGCCAGGCGGCGGCCCCGCCGATGCGGAAACTGCGTTGCTGGAGGCGCACGATGGCGCACAGGGTGAGCGCGCCGAGGAAGGTGGTGGCAACCCGCATGCTGAACGGCGGAACCTCGTCGAGCGCGATCCGCATCGCAGGCCAGGTGATGCCCCAGATCAGGCTCAGGGTTGCGAGCATCAGCCTCGCGCGGACGACGTCTTCGCTGTGCGCGGTCATGCCCGTTCCTGACGAGGGAGATGGCAGCGGCCGCCCGCAGCGGCGCTCCGCCTGTCGCGCACGCGCTCAGTGCGCGACCAAGCTTCGGCGATCGAGAGCACGTTCTGAGGAGCGTCGATCCCCAGCGTCAAGCCCAAAATGACGGCGCGACCTTTTGCAGCGGCAGCTTGTCGTCGCGCCAACCGGGGCGCATGCTTGGGCCCCAACCCGGCTCGCGTCCGGGGGTACACGTGAGGAGACGCCAATGAGATGGATCGGAGCGGGCGCTGTCATGGCGACGGCGCTGTTTGCCAACGCGGCCTTTGCCCAGGCGCCGAGCTGGTCGCCGCCGGCCGAGAACCAGCGCTGCCCGTCGAAATGGGGCAAGGACGACGAGCGCGGATCGGCCAACCACCAGAAGCCCGCGGCCGTGCTCAACGCCGCCAAGCTGATCAAGACCGGCGAGGTGATCGAGCTCGGCCACGTTCTGAGCGCGTCGATGCCGTTCTTTGGCACGCGCCGGTTCGACGTGCACACCAAGCGCACGTTCATGAACCAGTTCTCCAACATGCGCGGCTCGAACGAGGAGATCGTCATCACGGAGATCGGCCAGGTCGGGACGCAATTCGACGGGTTTGCGCACCAGACCCATCTCAACAGCTGGTACAACTGCATCAAGGTCGACGAGAACGTCGACCGCGGCCAATTCAAGAAGCTCGGCATCCACAACACCGGTAACTTGTTCACGCGCGGCGTGCTGATCGACGTGGCCGGCTTCAAGGGCGTCGAGATGCTGGGTGACAACTACGAGATCACGGTCGAGGATCTCGAGGGCGCGCTCAAGAAGCAGAACGTCGCGCTGCAGCCCGGCGACGCCGTCATCATCCATACCGGCTGGGGCAAGCTGTGGGCCAAGGACAACGCCCGCTACGTCAAGTCGTGCCCCGGCATCGGGGTGAAGGCGGCCGAGTGGCTGGCGACGAAGGATCCCATGCTGCTCGGCTCCGACAACTGGCCGGTCGAGGTCGCGCCCAACCCCGACAAGCAGCTGTCGCTGCCGGTGCATCAGATCGCGCTGGTGGTGAACGGCATCCACCTGCTGGAGAATTTGAAGCTCGACGAGCTGGCGGCGAAGAACGTCTACGAGTTCGCCTTCATCATGCAGCCGCTCAAGGTCCAGGGCGGCTCGGGCTCGACGGTGGCGCCGGTCGCGGTGCGGTAGCAGGCGGTCGGGTTGCGCATGACCGGAAGAGTTGCAGACGCTCCGGATAGATGATGCGCAAGACCGAAAGATGTAAGGCATGATCGCCTCGATCCGAAGCGATCATGCTTTCCCCGCTTCCGCATCGCGCTGGCGAGCGGGAGCGGGGCCAAATAGCGGAGGGCCATGTCCGATCTGAGGGAAGCGGAGGCGGCGCTTCGCGATATCTTCGGCTTCTCGTCGTTCCGGCCGGGCCAGGACGAGATTGTTCGCGCCATCCTCGCCGGCCGCGACGTGCTGGCCGTGATGCCGACCGGCAGCGGCAAGTCGCTGTGTTATCAGTTGCCGGCGATCCTGCGCGAGGGCCTCACCGTAGTGGTATCGCCGCTGATTGCGCTGATGCGCAATCAAGTGGCGCAGTTGCGCGGCTACGGAATTGCCGCCGCGAGCCTCAACTCGGCGAACGATCATGCCGAAAACCGGGAGATCCTCGACCGCATCGGGCGTGCCGACCTGCGGCTGCTGTACATTGCGCCGGAGCGCCTGATCAGGCCGGATACGCTCGGCCTGCTCAAGCGCGCCAATGTGAGCCTGCTCGCGGTCGACGAGGCGCACTGCATCTCGCAATGGGGCCACGACTTCCGCCCCGAATACCTGGCGTTGGGGACCGTCCAGGCTGAGCTCGGCGGCGCGCAGATCATCGCCTTGACCGCGACCGCCGATGCGGCGACCCGCGGCGATATCGTCGCCAAGCTGTTCATGCGCACGCCGGACACGTTCGTGCACGGCTTCGACCGGCCGAACTTGCGGCTGATGATGCGTCCCAAATCCGGGAGCCAGCGGCCGTTGATGGATTTCCTCAAAGCGCATCGCAGCGCAAGCGGCATCGTATATTGCAGCTCGCGGCGCAAGACCGAAGAGCTCGCCGCGACGTTCCAGAATAGCGGCATCACCGCCCTGTCGTACCACGCCGGTATGGAGCCGGCTACGCGCTCGCGCAACCAGGATGCCTTCCTGCAGGAGGACGGCGTCGTGATCGTGGCGACCGTCGCGTTCGGGATGGGGATCGACAAGCCGGATGTGCGCTTCGTTTGCCACGCCGACCTGCCGAGCAACATCGAAAGCTACTATCAAGAGATCGGGCGCGCCGGTCGCGACGGGATGCCGGCCGACGCCATGACCTTCTACGGCATGGGTGATGTGAGGCTGCGCCGCCTGCAGATCGAAGAGAGCGATGCGTCGGACGAGCAGAAGCGCGTCGAACGCCAGCGGCTCAATGCGCTCGTCGCACTGTGCGAATCGCCGCACTGCCGGCGCCAGACCCTGCTCGCCTATTTCGGCGAGGCCTCGAGCCGCTGCGGGAATTGCGACCTGTGCATTGACGGCGTCACGGTCATGGACGCCACTATCGAGGCGCAGAAGGCGATGTCGGCAATCCTACGCACCGGCGAGCGCTTCGGTACCGAGCACCTCGTCAGCCTGCTGTGCGGCGAGGAGACCGAGGGGATTCTGCGGTTCGGGCATCAGAGGCTGCCGACCTTCGGCGTCGGCCGCGAGCACGCCAAGCCGCAATGGCGCTCGATCTTCCGCCAACTTTATGCGGCCGGCATCATTGCGATGGACATCGGCGGCTACGGACGATGGACCGTCACCGACAGGGGACGCGCCGTGCTCAAAGGCACCGAGCGCCTGAACCTGCGCCGAGACGCACTGCTGCCGGCAGGCAGGAGGCAGGCACGGATCACGAGCGCCTCGGCGGGCGAAGGCGATCCGATTCTGCTCGATGCACTCAAGAAGCGGCGCACCGGCTTGGCGCGGGAGCAGGGTGTCCCCGCCTACGTGATCTTTCCGGACCGCAGCCTCATGGAAATGGCGCAGCAGCGGCCGACGACAGCTGCCGCGATGAGCCAGATACACGGGGTGGGGCAGGCCAAGCTCGCGCGCTATGGCGACGCCTTCCTGGAAGTCGTCCGCCAGCATATCGAGGGCGGTGGGTGACTTGTCGCGCGCATGAACGGCCGCGCCGCTCTGCGGCATTGCCGCCCCGAGGCCGGGCCGGTCGCGTCCCGCGACGATCGGCTGACGTAGGTGTTCGTTGCCGCCTCCGGCGCACGGCCGACCTCAACGCCGGGCCAGCGCGAAGGCGAAGCTGCGGCCAAGTCCCTGCGCGTAAGCGAGCTTGATCCACAGCATCGCCAACGGCTCGAGCTGGCGGCTCATCGAAAGCGGCCCGGCGTCGACCGCCTCGAAGCCGAGCTCCTCGGCGAGCTTGCGGACCGCGTCCTTGGCTGCCGCGTCATCGCCCGCGACCGGCATCATCGGCTTGACCGCAAAGCCACGGGCGTTAGCCATGTTCTCGGCCCCGGTAGTGTTGAAGGCCTTGACGACGCGGGCGCCGGGCGCGAGCCGCGCCACCGTTTCGCCGGCGGAGTCGTCGAGACCGACCGCCAGTTCCAGCTTGGCCGTGAGCGGATTGGTGGCGTCGACGACAATCTTGCCGTTGAGCGGACCGAGCGCAGCGAGCGCGGCCTGGACGGCTGGCCACGGCACCGCCAGCAAGACCACCTCGGCGGACGCGCTCGCCTGCTCCATGGCCAGGACCCGTGCGCCGTCGGCGCTGAGCGCTTTGACCTTGTTCGAGGTCGCGTCGCGCAGCGCATAGCTCACCTGATGGCCGGCCTGGCGCCACCCCTTGCCCAACGCCTGGCCGACATTGCCGGCCCCCACGATCGCGATCCGCATGGTCCGCACACCTCCGTTTGCGCCGAATGGAACTATGCGTCGGCGGCGGCGGCAACCGGGCCGGGCGTTCATAGTGATATAGTCGCGGTGCTGGAAACAGTTGGAGACGGCGCAATGACGCCTAAAAATTGGAGCACGCGCCGCTTCATTCTAATCGGCGCATTGTACGGCGCAACGAACACCGTACTATATTCACGTTCGGGGTTCGCGATAGCGGACATTGCTGGAGCAGCGGCGAAATACGCTCTAGCGGCGGCGATCCTAGCGGTAGTGGCAAACCGGATGACCGGACATTCAAACTGACCCAAGGTGCATTTGCTGCCTAATGCGGGTGTTTGCTTATGCGCAGTGGCCCACTGTGCCCGAAAAATTCAAATTAGGACACTACCGGCTCGTGGTACCAAACCCTCGACCGTCGCGCCGCGAATGTTGCACCGCTCCCATGCGTATGTTAGCAACCCTGCGATATTCGAATGGCGCCGGGCACCGTCCTGCCCCGCCGGCCGAAATCCAGCGAATTCCAAAGGCTTAGGGCGCGTCTCCGCGACCCTGCCGGGCCTCTTGGACATGCCATGAACAGGGGCGCCGAGTAAGCGACGTGGCAGGGCAAGACCCGATCGTTGCCGGGATGGCCGGGCGCTACGCGACCGCGCTGTTCGAGCTCGCGCTCGAACAGAAGGCGCTCGATGCCGTGAAGGCCGATCTCGCGCGTTTCGATGCGCTGCTCGCCGGCAGCGCCGACCTGCAACGGCTGGTGCGCAGCCCGGTGTTCTCGTCGGAAGAGCAGCTCAGGGCCATCGCCGCCGTGCTCGACAAGGGCGGCATTTCCGGGATCGCGGCGAACTTCATCCGGCTGGTGGCGCGCAACCGTCGCCTGTTCGCGATCGGGCAGATGATCAGGGCGTTCCGGCACCTGGTGGCGCGCCACCGCGGCGAGGTGAGCGCCGACGTAACGGTTGCCGAACAGCTTTCGGAGTCGCATCTCGGCGCGCTCAAGGAGGCGTTGAAGTCGGTCACCGGCGGCAAGGAGGTCGAGCTTGACGTCAAAGTCGACCCGGCGATCATCGGCGGGATCATGGTCAAGCTCGGCAGCCGCATGGTCGACGCGTCGCTGCGCACCAAGCTCAATGCAATCAAATTCGCGATGAAAGAGGCCCGCTGATGGACATCCGTGCCGCCGAGATCTCGGCAATCCTCAAGCAGCAGATCCAAAACTTCGGCCAGGAGGCCGAAGTCACCGAGGTGGGTCAAGTGCTCTCGGTCGGGGACGGCATCGCCCGCGTCTACGGCCTCGACAACGTGCAGGCCGGCGAGATGGTCGAGTTCGAGAACGGCATTCGCGGCATGGCCCTCAACCTCGAAATCGACAACGTCGGCATCGTGATCTTCGGCAACGACCGCGAGATCAAGGAAGGCCAGACCGTCAAGCGCACGCGCGCGATCGTGGACGTGCCGGTCGGCAAGGAGCTGCTCGGCCGCGTGGTCGACGCGCTCGGCAACCCGATCGATGGCAAGGGCCCGATCACGGCGAAGGAGCGCCGCCGCGTCGACGTCAAGGCGCCCGGCATCATCCCGCGCAAGTCGGTGCATGAGCCGATGGCGACCGGCCTCAAGGCGATCGATTCGCTGATCCCGATCGGCCGCGGCCAGCGCGAGCTGATCATCGGCGACCGCCAGACCGGCAAGACCGCGATCGCGCTCGACACCATCCTCAATCAGAAGCCGCTCAACCAGTCGGACGACGAGAAGATCAAGCTCTACTGCGTGTACGTCGCGGTCGGGCAGAAGCGCTCGACCGTCGCGCAGTTCGCCAAGGTGCTGGAGGAGCAGGGCGCGCTCGACTACTCGATCATCATCGCCGCGACCGCGTCCGATCCGGCGCCGATGCAGTTCCTGGCGCCGTTTTCCGGTTGCACCATGGGCGAGTATTTCCGCGACAACGGCATGCACGCGGTGATCTTCTATGACGATCTCTCCAAGCAGGCTGTCGCCTACCGCCAGATGTCGCTGTTGCTGCGGCGGCCGCCCGGCCGCGAGGCCTATCCGGGCGACGTGTTCTATCTGCACTCGCGCCTGCTCGAGCGCGCCGCCAAGATGAACGACGAGAACAAGGCCGGCTCGCTCACCGCGCTGCCGGTGATCGAAACGCAGGCCAACGACGTCTCCGCCTACATCCCGACCAACGTCATCTCGATCACGGACGGGCAGATCTTCCTGGAGACGGATCTATTCTACCAAGGCATCCGGCCGGCGCTCAACGTCGGCATCTCGGTGTCGCGGGTGGGCTCGGCGGCGCAGACCAAGGCGATGAAGAAGGTCGCCGGCCGCATCAAGGGCGAGCTCGCGCAATACCGCGAGATGGCGGCGTTCGCGCAGTTCGGCTCCGACCTCGATGCGGTGACGCAGCGCCTGCTCAACCGCGGCGCGCGGCTGACCGAGCTGTTGAAGCAGCCGCAGTTCTCGCCGCTCAAGATGGAGGAGCAGGTCTGCGTCATCTATGCGGGCGTCAACGGCTACCTCGATCCGCTGCCGGTCGAGCGCGTGCGGGCGTTCGAGCAAGGCTTGCTGAGCCTCTTGCGCACCAAGCACAACGACATCTTGGAAGACATCCGCAAGACCGGCGACCTTTCGGACGCGACCGCCGGCAAGCTCAAGACCGCGGTCGACGAATACGCCAAGACTTTCGCCTGACCAGGCGACAGAGAACGGAGGACAGAGGACGGATGATTTGACGACTAGCCGGCAGGCTTCATCTGTCCTCGGTCGTCTGTCCTCCGTCATCCGACCATGCCCAGCCTCAAGGACCTGCGCAACCGCATCGCCGCCACCAAGGCGACGCAGAAGATCACTAAGGCCATGCAGATGGTCGCAGCCTCGAAGCTGCGCCGCGCGCAGGCGGCCGCCATGGCGGCGCGGCCGTACGCGGAGCACATGGACAAGGTCCTGGGCAATATCGCCGCCGCGGTCACCGGTATGGCCACGGCCCCGAAGCTGCTCGCCGGCACCGGCAACGATCAGGTGCACCTGCTGGTAGTGTGCACGGCAGAACGCGGGCTGTGCGGCGCCTTCAACTCCTCGATCGTACGGCTGGCGCGCGAGCGCGCCGCAGCGCTTGCCGCCGAGGGCAAGACCGTCAAGTTCTTTTGCGTCGGGCGCAAGGGCTACGACCAGCTCAAGAGGTTATTCGAGAAGCAGATCGTCGAGGTGGTCGAGCTGCGCGCCGTGCGCGTGATCGGCTTTGCCAATGCGGAAGCGATCGCCGAGAAAATCATCCGGCGCTTCAATGCCGGCGAATTCGACGTCTGCACGCTGTTCTTCTCGCGCTTCAAGTCGGTGATCTCGCAGATTCCGACCGCCCAGCAGGTGATCCCGCCGGTATTTCCCGAGGCGGCCGCGAACGGCAATGGCGCGGCCGCATCCTACGAATACGAGCCCGACGAGGATGAGATCCTTCCCGAGCTGTTGCCGCGCAACCTGGCGGTCCAGGTCTTCCGTGCGCTGTTGGAGAACGCCGCCTCCGAGCAGGGCGCGCGCATGAGCGCGATGGACAATGCCACCCGCAACGCCGGCGAGATGATCCGCAAGCAGACGCTGACCTACAACCGCACCCGCCAGGCGATGATCACCAAGGAGCTGATCGAGATCATCTCCGGCGCCGAGGCACTGTGAGGAATTGTGGCACCCGTTGCGAGTTTCGACTAGATTGCGCACATGACGGACAACGTCTCAGACCTCATTCTCGAGCAATTGCAGATCATTCGGCGCAATCAGGAGGAGATGCGTGCGGACATTTCCGATCTCAAGACGGATGTTTCCGACCTCAAGACACGAATGACCGGATTCGAGTCGACGTTGTCCCATATTCTCGCGCAAATGGGTCACCTGCAGATGCAAATCGCCAGTCAAACTAGCCGTATCGACAGACTTGATGAGCGGTTTGCGCGCATCGAAGGGCGGCTGGATCGTATCGAGCGTCACCTCGATCTGGTCCGCACGTGAATTCCGTTGTGCAGCTTTGAATGAGGAGGCGTCATGGCCTATGTGACGAAAGCGACGACCAAGGGCGGCCGCAACGGCCGCGCGATGCTGGACGACGGCGGGCTCGCGCTCGCGATGTCCGCGCCGAAGGAGATCGGCGGCGCCGGCGACGGCCACAATCCCGAGCAGCTGTTCGCGCTCGGCTACTCGTCCTGCTTCGGGCAGGCGATCCTGCTGCTGGCGAAGAAACATGGTCTCGACGGCCAGGCCGCCAAGGTCACCTGCGAGGTCACGCTCAACACCGAAGGCGGCTTTTCGCTCGCAGCCAACTTGAAGGTGGCGATCCCCGGCGCCGACAAGGACAAGGTCAAGGCGCTGATCGAAGAAGCCCACCAAGTCTGCCCCTATTCGAAGGCGACCCGCGGCAGCATGCCGGTCACGCTGACCGTCGCTTAAGCGTTTCCAGGAGATCGTAATGGCCACCGCAACCAACCAGATCGGGCGCGTCACTCAGGTCATCGGCGCCGTCGTCGACGTGCAGTTCGAGGGACCCCTGCCGGCGATCCTCAACGCGCTCGAGACCAAGAACCAAGGCAACCGGCTCGTCCTCGAAGTCGCGCAGCACCTCGGGGAGTTGACGGTGCGCACCATCGCCATGGATTCCTCCGAGGGGCTGGTTCGCGGCCAGGAGGTGACCGACACCGGCCAGCCGATCGCGGTGCCGGTGGGCCCCGGTACGCTCGGGCGCATCATCAACGTCATCGGCGAGCCGGTGGATGAGGCGGGCCCGGTCAAGGGCGAGGAGATGCGCGCTATCCACCAGCCGACGCCGAGTTATACCGAGCAGTCGACCGAAGCGCAGATCCTAGTCACCGGCATCAAGGTCGTCGACCTGCTGGCGCCCTACGCGCGCGGCGGCAAAATCGGCCTGTTCGGCGGCGCCGGCGTCGGCAAGACGGTGATGATCATGGAGCTGATCAACAACGTCGCCAAGGCGCACGGCGGCTATTCGGTATTCGCCGGGGTCGGCGAGCGCACGCGCGAGGGCAACGACCTCTATCACGAGATGATCGAGTTGGGCGTGAACAAGGACCCGAAAAAAAACAACGGCTCGGCCGAAGGCTCCAAATGTGCCCTGGTGTATGGCCAGATGAACGAGCCTCCGGGGGCGCGCGCGCGTGTCGGACTTTCCGGCCTCACCGTCGCGGAGTACTTCCGCGACCAGGGCCAAGACGTGCTGTTCTTCGTCGACAACATCTTTCGTTTCACGCAAGCAGGCTCGGAAGTGTCGGCGCTGCTCGGCCGCATCCCGTCGGCGGTCGGCTATCAGCCGACGCTCGCCACGGACATGGGGGCGCTGCAGGAGCGCATCACCACCACCCACAAGGGCTCGGTAACCTCGGTGCAGGCGATCTACGTGCCGGCCGACGACCTGACCGATCCGGCGCCGGCGACCTCGTTCGCGCACCTCGACGCCACCACCGTGCTGTCGCGCGACATCGCCTCGAAGGGCATCTATCCGGCCGTCGATCCGCTCGATTTCGACCTCGCGTATGCTTTCCGCGATGATCGTGGGCGAGGAGCACTACAACGTGGCGCGCCAGGTCCAGCAGGTGCTGCAGCGCTACAAGGCGTTGCAGGACATCATCGCGATCCTGGGCATGGACGAGCTTTCGGAAGAGGACAAGCTCACGGTCGCGCGCGCCAGAAAAATAGAGCGCTTCCTGTCGCAGCCGTTCTTCGTCGCCGAAGTGTTCACCGGCTCGCCCGGCAAGCTCGTCGACCTCAAGGACACGATCAAGGGCTTCAAGGGCTTGGTGGAAGGCAGGTACGACCACCTGCCGGAGGCCGCCTTCTACATGGTCGGTACCATCGAGGAGGCGGTCGAGAAGGGCAAACGGCTGGCGGCCGAAGCGGCCTAGACGGACGACGGACGACAGAGGACCGAGGACGGACGAAAGGCGAGGGTAGAAACCATGAAGCACCTAAGGAGATCATCCGTCCTCCGTCGTCTGTCCTCTGTTGGCTGAAATGGCTACCTTCCATTTCGATCTCGTCTCGCCCGAGAAGCTGTTGTTCTCCGGCGAAGTCGATCAGGTCGATGTCCCGGGCTCCGAAGGCGAGTTCGGCGTGCTCGCCAATCATGCGCCGTTCGTGTCGACACTGAAGCCGGGCATCCTGACGATCTACGAATCCGGCAAGGCATTGCGCGTCGTCGTGTTCGGCGGCTTCGCCGAAGTGTCGCCGCAAGGCCTCACCGTTCTGGCCGACAACGCGGTCCCGGTCGAGGATCTCGACGTCGCGACGATCGCGGCGGAGATCAAGGATACCGAGGAAGACCTCGCCGACACCGACGACGAGACCGTGCGCGATAAGTGCCGTCGCAAGCTCGAGCAACTGCGGGCCGTGCAGGCCGCCGTCACCGGCGCCACGACGGCGGCGCATTGAGCGGGCCCCGCCGCGAACCAATCAAAGCGCGGGCGCCGGTGCCTCGGCTGGCATCCCGGTGCGGCCGCAGGAGACGTGGTCGCCCGTGCCAGGCGCAGGCGGACTCAGTGGTTTAGCGGCCGCACGAACTTTGCAAATGCCTTTGCGACCTGCTCGTAAACCCGGCGCCGGAACGGCACCACCAGCTCCGGCACGCGCTCGAGCGCTTCCCAACGCCATTCGCCGAATTCGGGATCGCCGCCGTCGGCCGCACGCTCGACGCTGATGTCGATCTCGCGCTCTTCGCCCGTGAAGCGGAACGCGAACCATTTTTGGCGCTGGCCACGAAAGGCGGCCAGCCGGTGCGGCGGACCGTCGTAAGGCGGGTAGTCGTACGCCGTCCAATCGGGCGTCTGGCCCAGATAGCTGACGCTCACCACGCCGGTTTCCTCGTAGAGCTCGCGCAACGCCGCCGGGCGCGGGTCTTCGTTCGCATCGATGCCGCCCTGCGGCATCTGCCACTCGTAGCCCGGATAGATGACCTCGGGCCCATCGTCGCGCAGCCGCTTGGCGATCAGCACGCGGCCGGCAGCGTTGAACAGCGCGATGCCGACATTGGGGCGATAGGGGAGCTGGCGCCCAGTCATCATCGCGCGAGGTGCGCGAACGCATCGACGACGCGCGCATACACGGCGCGCTTGAACGGCACGACCAAGTCGGGAAGGTTTTGCATCGGCTCCCAGCGCCACTCGACGAATTCTGGCTCGTGGCCGCCGGCCGGGTGAGCGATATCGATCTCGCGCTCGTCGCCGGTGAAGCGCAGCGCGAACCACTTTTGCATCTGACCGCGATACTTGCCTTTCCAGGCCTGGCCGACGATCTCGCGCGGAATGTCGTAGATCAGCCAGTCGTCGATCGTGGCCAGATGCTCCACCGACTTGATGTTGGTTTCTTCGTAAAGCTCGCGCAAGGCGCATGCGTCGGTGTCTTCGCCGTCGTCGAGGCCGCCCTGCGGCATCTGCCAGACGTGGGTCAGATCGACATGCTCGGGACCATCGATGCGCCGGCCGATGAAGACCCGGCCGTCGCGATTGATCACGGCGGTGCCGACACAGTGGCGGTAGGGCAGGTCTTCGAAGCGGGGCATGGGTTCGGATGACAGCGGACGGAGGAGTGACGACGGACGCAAGTCACAGCTTAGCTGCGCAGGGTTCGTCTGTCGTCCGTCCTGTGTCGTCCGTCGTCCGCCGTCAGGTCCTGCACCGCATGCCCGAGCCGCAGCGCTCCACCGGGCCTCGCAATCGAGAACGGGGCGGTCCGGGCCGCCCCGTTTGCCGGTTTGACGCCTATGCGGCGTTCAATTCGGAACCACTTTCGGGTTGGGTGGAAAGGCCGAGTTGACCTTGATGCCGCGCAGCAGATCGAGCGCGAGGTTGAGCGCCTTGTCGTTCTTCGGGTCGGGCGGAATATAGGACTGCGAGCCGGTCTCTTCCTGGCCCTCGGCTTTCAGATGGCCGCGCAGGGAGGCTTCCCCCCTGGTCTCGGTCCGCGCCCTCAGTTCCTCCGGCACCTCCTGAAGGACCTCGATATCGGGAACGATGCCTTTGGCCTGGATCGAGCGTCCGCCCGGCGTGAAGTAGCGCGCCGTCGTCAGCCGCAGCGCGCCATTGCCGGACCCGAGCGGAATGATGGTCTGTACCGAGCCCTTGCCGAATGAGCGCGTGCCGATGACGGTGGCGCGCTTGTGATCCTGCAAGGCGCCGGCCACGATCTCGGACGCCGACGCCGAGCCGCCGTTGATCATCACGATAATCGGCTTGCCCTTGCTGATGTCGCCGGGCCGGGCATTGAAGCGCTGAGTCTCCTCGGCATTGCGGCCGCGGGTGGAGACGATCTCGCCCTTCTCCAGGAAGGCGTCGGACACCGAGATCGCCTGATCGAGCAAGCCGCCCGGATTGTTGCGCAGGTCGAGGACGTAGCCCTTGAGCTTATCGGCGGGAACCTGGTTCGCCAGGTCGGCGAGCGCCCGCTTCAGGTTCTCGTTGGTCTGCTCGTTGAACTGGCTGATGCGGATGAATCCGATGTCGTCGCCCTCGATCCGCTGCCGGACCGAGCGCACGCGGATGATGTCGCGCACGATGGTGACCTCGATCGGCTTGTCGGCTCCCTTGCGCATGATCTTGAGC
This sequence comes from uncultured Alphaproteobacteria bacterium, assembly GCA_963788095.1. GTDB lineage: Bacteria > Pseudomonadota > Alphaproteobacteria > Rhizobiales > Xanthobacteraceae > CAVTXS01. The sequence continues at coordinate 64,980 of CAWBFP010000026.1, forward strand.
CGGATCTTGGTGTTGACCGGCCCACGCATCTTCTCGACCGCCTGGTTGAGGGTGAGGCCCTGCACCTGATCGTCGTCGAGGTGGGTGATGATGTCGTTCGCCATCACTCCGGCCTTGGCGGCGGGGGTGTCGTCGATCGGGGCCACGACCTTGACCAGGCCGTCCTCCATCGTCACCTCGATGCCAAGCCCGCCGAACTCGCCGCGGGTCTGGATCTGCATATCCTTGAAGCTCTTCGGATCCATGTAGCTCGAGTGCGGATCGAGCCCGTTGAGCATGCCGTTGATCGCGTACTCGACCAGCTTGGCGTCGTCCGGCTTCTCGACGTAGTCGGCACGCACCCGCTCGAACACGTCGCCGAACAGGTTGAGCTGCCGGTAGGTATCCGACGGGGCCGCCTTGGCGCTTGAGCCGAGCACGCTTCGAGGCTGCGTGGCGTACATCGTGATCGCAGCACCTGCTACTGCGCCGAGGAGAACCAGGTAGGTCTTGCGCATCATCCGCGAACCTTCTCGCTGTCGGTTGCGGCCCACCACGGGCCGGGATCAACGGGTGTTCCGTCTTTTCTGAACTCTACATATAGGATCGGTTGACTGGAGCCGATAGCAATTGCCGCTGCCGCCTGTGTTCCGCCCCCCATCACCGCTACGGGTTCTCCGGTCAACACGAACTGTCCGAGGTCGACCGACATGCGTTCCATCCCGGCGAGCAACACATGATACCCGCCGCCTGCGTTGAGGATCAAGAGTTGGCCATAGGACCGAAACGGACCGGCGTAGACGACCCAGCCGTCGCAGGGTGCGGTCACTTGGGCGGCGGCGCGCGTGACTATTGATAACCCTTTCTCGACGCCGCCGAATTTGTCAACGGCGCCATAGTCCTTAATCTTAACGCCGTTGACCGGTAGCGGCAGCGCACCCTTGGCTGATGCGAAAGCGACGGCCGGTGCAAGCCGCGGCGGGTCGCGCAATGCGGCGGAATTGCGGCCGGCAGCGCCACCCGAATCCGACACATCCGGCGGGGGCCGCCTTGCCGCCGCACCATCCTGCTCGAGCTTGGCGATGAGATCCTTCAGATTGTCGGCCTGCCGGGCCAACGAGGCCGCGCGCTGCCGTTCGGAGTTCGAACGCCCGCTCGGCTTCGGTCTGGCGCTTTTGCCGTTCTTCGACCAGCAGCGTCATGCGCTGGCGCTCGGACGAGAGGCTGGCAAGATCGCGCTCCAGGCCCGTGCGCTCCTCAGCGATGTCACGGCGCACCCGCACGAGCTCGGTCAGGTCGGCCGCAAGCGTCTCGATCTCGACCCGCATTTCCGGAACCACCGCACCCAGCATGATCGCGGTGCGCACAGAATCGAGCGCGTCCTCGGGTCTGACCATCAGGGCCGGCGGAGGCCGCCGCCCGATCCGCTGCAGGGCGGCCAGCAATTCGGCAATGGCGACGCGCCTCCCGTCGAGGGCGGAGCGAATCCCGCGTTCGTTGTCGCCCAAGGTCTTCAGCCGCGCCTCGGCCGCGGCGGCTCGCCCTTCCACGTCGCGCAATCGAGTGGCGGTTTCGATCAGCGCCCGTGCCAGCTTGCGCCGATCCTGCCCGATGGCTTCGATCTCGGCCGCAAGCTTTGCCGCGCTCTCGGCCGCCCTCTTCTGCTCGGCCCGAACCCGTTCAAGTTCCTCCTCGCGGCTGGCTTTTTCGTCGACGCCGACCGCCGGCGGCGTGATGCGCAGAGGCTGCTGCTGCGCCTGAGCCCCCGCCATCACGACGAGACCGGCGGCGCAGCCGAACAGGCCCGCAAGCCCGCGGCTCCACCGTGCGGTCCGAGGCGGCTGGCGAAAATCCATGCGCACGCAGCTAGTCATGGAGATGGTTAAGGCATTGTTAACCACCCGTTGCGGCGTATTCGGGGCGAAAGCGTTCACGGTCGCGTGCGCAGGGCTCCCACACATTGCGGATTGTCAGGTGCGCCGCGGGCTGGCCGACCGCTGAGTTTCGCCCCCCTGTTCCGACGCGCCCTCACTCGCGGTGATACGGATGGCCGGCGAGCCGCGTGGCGGCACGGTAGAGTTGCTCCAGCAGCATGATGCGCACCAGCTGGTGCGGCCAGGTCAGCGCCCCGAAAGCGAGGTGGATGTCAGCCTTCTCGCGCAGGCCGGTCGCAATGCCGTCGGATCCGCCGATGAAGAACACGCATGCGGCGCGGCCGTCGTCGCGCCAGCGGCGCAGAAGATCGGCGAACGCCGCGGTCCCGAGGCTCTCCCCTTGTTCGTCCAGTACCACCAGGGCAGCGCGCTCCGGCAAGAGGTTCGCGAGCGCGATCGATTCCTCGTTCTTGCGCCGGGTCGCATCGCGGGCGCGGCTTTCGGCAATTTCCACAACCTCGACGTCGCGCAGACCGATGTTGCGGCCGACCTTGCGGGCGCGCTCGCGGTAGCGCTCAGCCATCTGCTGCTCCGGCCCGCGTTTGAGCCGCCCGACTGCGGCGACCACGAGCCGCATGGCACCCCCCAAATGCGCTCGACCGGGCCGGACACCGCTTGTGCGGCCGACCACGCGCTGAACTTGGCCTTGCGCGCGACCGGGCGCGCGACCCGCTGACGCGCCGTCTGATCGCGCGTCGGAGGAAAGTCTAGCTTGCGCGCCGCTCCCGCGACAGGGTCGCCGACCACATCTTCTCGAGATTGTAGAAGGCGCGGACCTCGGGCCGGAAGACGTGAACAATCACGTCTCCGGCGTCGATCAGCACCCAGTCGCAGTGCGGCATGCCCTCGACCCGCACGCCCGGGACGCCCGCCTCCGCGAGCGCTTTTGAGCAAGCGGTCAGCGATCGCCCCTACCTGGCGGTTGGACCTGCCGGAGGTCACCACCATGAAGTCGCCGATCGTGGTCTTGCCGGTGAGATCGATTGTGATCGTGTCCTCGGCTTTGGCGTCGTCAAGCTGCGCAAGGACCAGTTCGAGGGTCTCGGTGGCGTCAGGGCGCACCAGGGAGACGGGTTCAGGCCGGGGCCGGGATTTGGTAGCCCGAGCAGGCACCATTGTGGGCAGGGGGTCGTTTCCTTTCGTTCGGACGCAGGGCTCGCGCGATTCTCGCACGAGCACCCCTTAGATAGGCACGCGATCGCCGCGCTTTCAACCTCCCTGGCGCCTGATCTTTTGCCGGAGTGTCGTCGAGGACACAGCCGACTTCATGCCGTGCAGCAGCACCCAGGCGGGGGGCTCGCTTGTCGCCAGGCGGCGGGCCGCGGACTCCGGCAACCGGTGACGTCGAAAAGCCTCGGCGGCCGGACGCCCAAGAGCGCCGAGGCCGACGCCGCCCCGGTCGACCACACCGATCGGGAGCAGCGCGAAGATGTCGCGCCAGGCGCGCCAGCGGTGAAAATCGACGAAATTGTCGACGCCCATGACCCAGACGAAATGCACGCTCGGACAGCATCGGCTAAGGCTGCGGATCGTATCGACCGAATAGCGGGTGCCGAGTTGCGCCTCGATGTCGGTTACGTCGATGTGCGGATGCCGCGCGCGCGCCCGCGCCGCCGCCATGCGCTTGCCAAGCGACGGCAATTCGCGGGTGTCCTTGAGCGGGTTTCCGGGCGACACCAGCCACCACACGCGGTCGAGGCCGAGCCGTTTCATTGCGAACAGGCTGGCGGCGCGATGCGCTTCGTGCGGGGGGTTGAACGAGCCGCCGAACAGGCCGATGCGCATGCCGGGCGCGTGTGGCGGCAGCCTCAGACGGGGCGCGAGCCGCCGCTCACCCTCTCCCGTCGGGGGTAGTTGCGGCACCTTCGATGCTCACGGCCTCGTCTGTCCGGTTCCCCGAACCCGATACTTGAAGGTGGTCAGCTGCTCGACTCCGACCGGCCCACGGGCGTGCATGCGTCCGGTGGAGATGCCGATCTCCGCGCCGAACCCGAACTCTCCGCCGTCGGCGAATTGCGTCGACGCATTGTGCAGCACGATCGCCGAGTCCACTTCGGCCATGAATTTGTCGGCTGCGCCCTGGTCCGCGGTGACGATCGCGTCGGTGTGGTGGGAGCCATACCGCTCGATGTGGTCGATCGCGCCCTCGACGCCTTCGACCAGCTTGGCCGAAATGACGGAGTCCAGGTACTCGGTCGACCAATCCTCCTCGGTCGCGGCCTGGACACGTGCATCGGCTCGGCGCGTCGCGGCATCGCCGCGCACGTCGCACCCGGCGTCGATCAGCATCGACACCAGCGGCCCCAGGTGTGTGGCGGCAACCGCCCGATCGACCAACAGCGTCTCGGCGGCGCCGCAGACCCCGGTGCGGCGCATTTTCGCGTTGAGCACGATTTCCTTGGCCATTGCCAGATCGGCGGCCTTGTCGACATAGACGTGGCAGATACCTTCGAGATGCGCGAACACCGGCACGCGCGCCTCCGCCTGAACGCGCGCGACCAAGCCTTTGCCGCCGCGCGGCACGATCACGTCGATCGCCCCGTCGAGGCCGGCCAGCATCAGCCCCACCGCCTCGCGGTCGCGTGTCGGTACCAGCTGGATGGCGTCCTCGGGCAGGCCGCCGCGGCGCAATCCAAGCGCCAGCGCGGCATGAATCGCCCGCGCCGAGCGAAAGCTTTCCGAGCCGCCGCGCAGAATCACGGCGTTGCCGGCCTTGAGACAGAGCGCGCCGGCATCGGCCGTAACGTTCGGCCGGCTTTCGTAGACGACGCCCACGACCCCGAGCGGCACCCGGACGCGCTCGATGGTCATACCGTTCGGTCGCGTCCACGCTTCCATGACGGCGCCGATGGGATCGGGTAGCGCGCGCACCACCTCGATGCCGTCCGCCATCGCGTCGACGCGTCTTGGGTCGAGCGCCAGCCGATCGACGAAGGCCGCCGTCGCGCCGCCGCCCTTAACCTCGGCAACGTCGTCGCCGTTGGCGGCGAGGATGCCGGCGCGGGCGTCACGAACGGCCTGCGCCATCTCCGTCAAGGCGGCGTCCTTCTGCGCCGCCGAGGCGAGCGCCAACGCGCGCGCGGCCCGGCGTGCGCGCGTTCCGATGCCGCGCATGCTGGCGGCAATGTCGAGCAAACCATCGATGGTCTTGAGCGGCGCGGTCATGGCGGCTCCGTATAGCACGGCAAAGGCCCAGTCGCGAGACGGTGACAGCGTCCGGCCGTCACGCTAGAGAGCGCGCATGAGCGACAAGACACCTCTCAGTCCCGGTCTCAAGCTTGCGCTCGACCTTGGGCCGCTCGTTCTGTTCTTCATCGCCAATACGCGCTGGGGCATTTTCGCGGGCACGGCGCTGTTCATGGCGGCGGTGCTGATCTCCCTTGCGGTCTCCTATGCGCTGACTCGGCACCTGCCGTTGATGGCGATCGTCTCGGGCGTGGTGGTTTCGGTGTTCGGTGCCCTGACGCTGCTGCTGCAGGACGAGACCTTCATCAAGCTCAAGCCGACGATCATCTATGTGCTGTTCGGCACCCTGCTGATCGGCGGGCTGATGCTGGGCAAGTCGCTGCTCGCGCTGGTATTCGACGCGGTGTTCGACCTCGACGACGAAGGCTGGCGCAAGTTGACGCTGCGGTGGGCGCTGTTCTTTTTCGCGCTGGCGGCGCTGAACGAGATCGTGTGGCGCACGCAATCCACGGATTTCTGGGTCAGCTTCAAGGTCTTCGCGATCTTGCCGCTCACGCTGGCCTTCGCGGCCTTGCAGTATCCGCTGCTGGCTCGGCATGCCAGCAAGGCGGAGCCGCGGGAGCCGAGCGCCTGAAATCGGCGGAAGACGGCGCCGGCGGCTGCCGGCATTGTTTCCAATGCGTGCCGCACCAGATGTATGGATGTATGATGGTCGAGAACAGCCGCTTGAGCGCAATAAAACCGTGAGCGATCCCCTCTCCCGTCTCGCCACCCGCGCCGCCTATGGTGCAAGCCAGCTGCCGCGCGTCGCCTGGTATGTGCTGCACGGCGTCGCGATGCGGCGCTTGCGCCAAACCGCGACCGAGCGGGATGGAGGGAGTGCGCGGCCGCGCGCCCGTACCGATGCGCCGACACCGGATCGCCGTCGTCTCTATTCCGACATGGTCACCCTGCTGGCACGCGACCTGGCAAATGTCGAGGCCGGCATCTATCCGCTGCCGGCCGATCATGACGGCTCGCTCGCCACCCTCATCGACCGTTCGCGGCGCTTCTTCGCGGATCTTCCCGATGTTCATCGGCGGCGAGAAAGCGGCGCGACCGACGAAGTCCTGAACGAAAAAACCCGCGGTAAACGCCCGCGTTACTATCTGCAGAACTTCCACTTCCAGTCCGGCGGCTGGATGACCGACGACTCCGCCAAACGCTACGACACCCAGGTCGAGGTTCTGTTCAACGGAACCGCGAACGCGATCCGGCGGCAGGCGCTGCCGCCGCTCTCCGAGGCGTTCGCAGGCCGCGATCAGCGCCGGCTGCGGCTATTGGACGTCGGCTGCGGCACCGGGCGGTTCCTGGATTTCGTCAAGCAGGCCTGGCCCCGGTTGCCGGCGCTCGGTCTCGATCTCTCGGACGCCTATGTCGCGGAAGCACGGCATCATCTCCGACGGTGGTCGCGCCTCAACCTCATGGTCGCCAACGGCGAGGCGATCCCGCTCGCAGACGGCAGCTTGGACGCGGTCACCAGCATCTTCCTGCTGCACGAGCTGCCGCCCAAGGTGCGGCGCGCCGTCTTCGATGAATTTGCCCGCGTGCTCAAGCCCGGCGGACGTCTGGTGCTTGTCGACTCGCTCCAGCGCGGCGACGAGCCGGACTACGACGGCATGCTGGAGCTTTTTCCGCAGAGTTTTCACGAGCCCTACTATGCGGGCTATCTGGACGAGGATTTTGCCGCGATCGGGCGCGGCGGCGGCCTCATCCACCGACGCGACGTCAACGCCTTCGTCTCGAAGGTGATGGTTTTCGACAAGCACGCATAGCCGGCGCGGTTCGCGTGGCCACGTCAGCCGTAGCCGACATCGATCCCGTGAGCGACGCTGATCCGCGCGAAGAGATCGCTCGCCTCGAAGCGCAGATCGAGGCGCTGGCCGAATCCGCGGAACGGTGCCGGAAGATCATACTGTTCTCGAAGGCAGCCATTGCGGTCGGCGGGCTGCTGATGCTGGCGGTCGTGCTTGCTCCGATCCGGCTCGACCCGACGATCCTGATCGTCGCGATCGCGGCGGTGATCGGAGGCATCGTGGGCCTCGGCTCCAACAAGCGTACGCTGCAGCAGACCGCCGCGGCCATGCGCTCCGCCGAAGCGTTACGCGGCGAGCTGATCGATGAGATCGGGCTGCGGACGGTGGAACCGGCATCGACGGCGTGAAGCCTATCCCGCCGCCTACTCGCCCAAGAAACGGACAAGCAGTCTGCTCACCGCCTCAGACTGCTCCTGTTGCACCCAATGCCCGGCACCCTCGACCAGATGGCAACCGATCATGCGCGTGCAGGCGCGTTCCTGCATGGCTTCGAAGTCGCCCGGCTTCTGGTAGACGCCCCAGTCGCTGGCCCCGGCAATGAAACAGGACGGCACGTCGATCGTGCGGGCGGAGAAAATCTCAAGGTCGGCGTTGTGGGTGCCGGACGTCCGGCAACGATACCAGTTGAGCCCGCCTTGAAATCCCGTGCGGCCGAACTCCGCGCCGTAGACCCGCAGCTCGGCGTCGGGCAGCCACCGGCAGGCCGCGATCTCGGCCGGCGACGGCATTTCGACCGCGACGGTCTCGGCCATGCCGCGACTGCGCTCCATGATGTAGTAGGTCGGCATTTTCGCGAGCTCATCCGCGGTCCAGCCGGCGAGCCTGAATGGCTTGTTGCGTTTCCAGTCCGCGCTTTTGTGGTGGTAGTAGGCGCGCAGGAAATCGTGGATGCCCTGCGGGCAGTCGCGCATGTCGGTATCGGCGGCGCGCGTCGAATAGTACCAGTGATAGTGCTTGCGCGGCGGATCGAGCGCCGTCAGATCGGCATGGATGTCGGTGGAGTCGCCTGGGGCGCTGGCGCTCGGGTCGAACGGGCGTGGCGGTGGGCCGCCGAACGGGGCGCTCATCAGCCCGACGGCGCGAAACACGTCGGGTCGCGCCAGCGCGCAATAAGCCGCAACCGGCGAGCCGAAATCGTGTCCGATCACGGCGGCGACCGAGCGACGGCCGAGTGCCGCCACCAGCCCCAACATATCGCGCACCAGGTTGAGGATGCGGAACGGCGCAAGGTCGCCGTCGTAATCGCCGGCCCAACCGGTCGTGCGACCATAGCCGCGCTGGTCGGGCGCGACCACGTGAAACCCCGCCGCGGCCAGCGGCAGCATCACCTTGCGCCAGCTATATGCCAGCTCTGGAAAGCCGTGCAGGAGCAGGACGCATTGACGGCGGCCGGCGTCCTCGAAGCCTGCCTCCAGCACATGCATGCTCAGACCGTTGATCCCGCGCACCAGGCGGGAACGGATGCCGGCAGGAAGCGCAATCAGATCAGACATCGGCGTCGAACCTCACGAGGCGCCGGCGAGCGCCCTCTCGATCGCCGGCTTGAGGGCACGTTCCAGATTGTCGGGGGTGATCGGGCCGACCAGCTTGAAGGCGATGCGGCCCTCGCGGTCGAGCACGAACGTCTCCGGCACGCCGTAGACGCCCCATTCGATCGAGGCGCGGCCGTTCTGGTCGGCGCCGACGGCGGCGAACGGGTTGCCGTAGCGGCCGAGGAAGCGCCGGGCGTTGTCCGGCTGGTCCTTGTAGTTGATGCCGACCAGGCGGATGCGCGCGTCCTGCGCCAGCTGGGTCAAGAGCGGCGCCTCGTCATGGCAGGGCACGCACCACGACGCCCACACGTTCAGCAACGTCACCGCGCCCTTGAAGGTCGCAGGGTCGATTCCCGGCAGCGGAGTGCCAGCTTGGGTAAGTCCTTCGACCGGCGGCAGCACGGTCGCCGGCGCCGGCCTTCCGATCAGCGCCGATGGGAGCCGCGATGGATCGCCGGCGCCGAGCCGCAATACGAACAGAGCCGCCAACGCCAGGAACAGCGCGAGCGGCACCAGCACGAGCCAGCGACGACGCGGCGCATGGTCCGGCGCGGTGATGCTCATGCGGCGTTCCGTTCGGGCGCAGTAGAGCGCCGCGTCACGCCCTGCTGCTCGAGCTCGGCGAGGGTCCGCAGCTGCGCGCGATAGTCAGCGACCACCCAGCCGATCAGGAGCAAGACCACGAGCACGCCGGCCGCGTAGGCGGCGACGATGAATGCGGCATGCGGTCCGAGCTCCACGTCAAGCTCCAAGCGCTGCCTGCGCCCGCAACAGCCGCATGCTGCGCACTCGCCGTCGCAGGATCTCGTTGCGCATGGCGGCGAGCAGCAGCGTCGCGAACAGCAGCATGAAGGCGAGCGCCATGATCAAGAGCGGCACCAGGATCGAGGGGTGGATGGTCGGGCCGCCCAGCCGCAGCACCGAGGCGGGCTGATGCAGCGTATTCCAGAAATCAACCGAGAACTTGATCACCGGCAGGTTGATGGCGCCGACCAGCGTGAGCACGGCGGCCGCGCGCCCGGCGCGCGCCGGATCCTCGACTGCCCGCCAGAGCGCCAGCAGGCTGAGATACATCACGAACAGCACCAGCACCGAGGTCAGGCGCGCATCCCACACCCAATAGGTCCCCCACATCGGCCGCCCCCACAAGGAGCCGGTCAGCAAGCACAGAAGTGTGAAGGCGGCGCCGAGCGGCGCCGCGCTCTTGGCCGCGACATCGGCCAGCGGGTGACGCCACACCAAGGTGCCGAGCGCTGCGATGCTCATCAGCGTCCAGCATCCAAGCGCCAGCCAAGCCGCCGGCACGTGCAGGAACATGATCTTCACGGTCGCGCCCTGCTGGTAGTCGTCCGGCACCACGAAAAAGGCCTGGTAGAGACCGATCGCAAACGCGACCGCCGCGGCAGCGGCGAGCCACGGCAGGGCACGCGCCGCGAAGGCGAGAAAGCGCGAGGGGTTGGCGAGGTCGATCAGGGCCATGCGACTGTCATATTGACGTGCAAAGCGCGGCGCAATCGCCGGCAGCCGCGCTACTCCGCGCCGTGGCGCAGCGCGGCAGCGGCCGCGAACGGACCGAGCACGAGGCTCATCAGGGTCAAGGCGCAAAGCAAGCTGAAGGGCGAGCCGAACGGCGCCGGCCCGATGATGGCGGCGTTGGACGCCGCCACCCCAAAGATCAGCACCGGCACGGTCAGCGGCAGCACCAGGACTGCGAGCAAGAGCCCGCCGCGGCGCAAGGTCACCGCCAGGGCCGCGCCGATCAAACCCAGGAAGGTGAGCGCCGGCGTGCCGGCCAGCAAGGTCAGGGCGACGATGCCGCCCGTTGCGGCATCGAGATCCAACAGCAGACCCAGCAGCGGCGCCGCCAGCACCAGCGGCAGCCCGGTGGTCAGCCAGTGCGCTACCGCCTTGACGAGAACGATCAGCTCGAGCGGCGCGCGTCCCATCAGGATCAGGTCGAGCGAGCCGTCCTCGTAGTCGGCCGCCAGCAGACGGTCGAGCGCCAACAAGCTTGCCAGCAGCGCGCCGAGCCAGAGAATCGCCGGCCCGATCCGCCGCAGCAGCGCAAGGTCCGGGCCGACCGCGAACGGCATCAGCGTCACCACGATCAGGAAGAAGAGCACCCCGGTCAGCGCACCGCCGCCCAGCCGCACGGCGACGCGCAGGTCGCGGACGAGCAGGGCCGAGATGGCAGCCATCGAGATTACCCGCGACCGAGGTCTTCGAGCGGCGCCGAAGGCGGGCCGAGGCGCAATTCGCGCGCGCTATCAAGGCCCAGCGGCACGTGGGTAGCGGCCAGGATCAGGCCGCCGTCGGCCTGATGCGCGCGCATCAACGCCGCGAAGCTCGCCTGCCCGGCGATGTCGAGTGTCGAGGTCGGCTCATCCAGCAGCCAGAGGGGACGCTTGACCGCGAGCAGGCGCGCGATCGACAGGCGCCGCCGTTGCCCGGCGGATAGGTAGGCGGCCGGCAATGCCGCAAGCTCGGCCAAGCCCGCCGTGGCAAGGGCGTAGGCGGCCCTACCGGTTCCGTCTCCCAAAAAGGCGGTCCAGAAACCCAGGTTCTCCGCGACCGTCAGGGAAGGCTTGAGCGGATCGAGATGCCCGAGATAATGGGCGAGCTCCGGGAGGGTGCGGTCGGGCTCCGCCCCCTCCAACGCAACGCGCCCGCTGGCTGGGCGCAGCAGGCCCGCCACCAACCGCAGCAGGGAAGATTTGCCCGCCCCATTCGGACCCGTGACCAGCAAGCCTTCTCCAGCCCGAAGCTCGAAATCGAGCCCAGCGAAGATCTCCCGCCCCCCCCGTACGCAGCGCAGCTCGGCGCCGATCAGCCGCATCGGCGGTGGTCCAGGCGCTTCCCGCCGCCCCGGCAAGTCGCGAACCGGAATTCACTGCTTGTTATACTTGCTGATCTCATCCCGCCAGCCTTCAGACGTATAGCAGACCGAAAGAAAAGCCCTTATAAGCCAGTGCATTGTCCGTCACGCCAACCGGCTGCCATGAGTCGGGGACTTGGAACGTGGGCGCGAACTTCGCACCATGGCTCCGACCCAGACATGGAAAGAATTAGGCCCATGACCTCGCTCGACAGTTTCAAGTGCCGCAAGACGCTCAAGGTGGGTGCGAAGAGCTACGTCTATTACAGTCTCACTGCCGCCGAAGCGAACGGCTTGCGCGGAATTTCCAAGCTGCCGTTTTCCATGAAGGTGCTCATGGAGAACCTGCTGCGCCATGAAGACGGTCGCACCGTCACCAAGGATGACATCAAGGCGGCGGCGGCGTGGCTGAAGACCCGGAGCTCCAATCTCGAAATCGCCTTCCGGGTCGCGCGCGTGCTGATGCAGGATTTCACCGGCGTGCCCGCCGTCGTCGATCTTGCCGCCATGCGTGACGCCATGCGCAATCTCGGCGGCGACACCACCAAGATCAATCCCCTGGTGCCGGTCGACCTTGTCATCGATCATTCGGTGATCGTGAATTTCTTCGGCTCGAACAGCGCATTCAAGAAAAACATCGAGGAGGAGTACAAGCAGAACGAGGAGCGCTACAAGTTTCTCAAGTGGGCGCAAACGGCGTTCGACAATTTCCGGGTGGTGCCGCCGGACACCGGCATCTGCCATCAGATCAATCTCGAATATCTCGCGCAGGTGGTCTTCGTCGGCAAGGAGAAGGCCAAGGTCGACGGCAAGACCGTGGCGGTCGAGGTGGCGTATCCCGACACGCTGGTCGGCACCGATTCGCACACCACGATGGTGAACGGCCTCGCGGTGCTGGGCTGGGGGGTGGGCGGCATCGAGGCCGAAGCCGCGATGCTGGGCCAGCCGATCTCGATGCTGCTGCCGGAAGTGATCGGCTTCAAGCTCACCGGCAAACTGAAGGAGGGCGTCACCGCCACCGATCTGGTGCTCACTGTCACGCAGATGCTGCGCGCCAAGGGGGTGGTCGGCAAATTCGTCGAGTTCTACGGAGCCGGTCTCGACAACCTCGCGCTCGAGGACCGCGCGACCATCGGCAACATGGCGCCGGAATACGGCGCGACCTGCGGATTCTTTCCGATCGACGACGAGACGCTGCGCTACCTCGACGCCACCGGCCGCTCGACCGCGCGCGTCAGCCTGGTCGACAAATACGCCAAGGCGCAGGGGCTGTTCCGCGCCAAGTCGACGCCCGATCCGGTGTTCACCGAAACGCTGCACCTCGATCTCGGCAGCGTCGAGCCGTCGGTCGCGGGACCCAAGCGGCCGCAGGACCGCGTGCTCCTGAAGGACGTCAAGTCGGGTTTCGCGGCCGCCATGGAGAAGGAGTTCAACAAGGCTGGGGAACTGCGCAAGCGAACGCCGGTGGCGAACCGCAAGCACGATCTCGGCCACGGCGACGTGGTGATTGCGGCCATCACCTCATGCACCAATACGTCGAACCCGTCGCTGATGCTGGGCGCCGGGTTGCTGGCGCGCAACGCCGTCGCCAAGGGGCTGAAGGCGAAACCCTGGGTGAAGACGTCGTTGGCGCCGGGCTCGCAGGTGGCCGCCGACTACTTCGAGAAATCGGGCTTGCAGAAGGATCTCGATGCGCTCGGCTTCAACCTGGTCGGGTTCGGCTGCACCACCTGCATCGGCAATTCCGGCCCGCTCCCGGAGGAAATCTCCGAAGCCGTCAACAAGGACGACTTGGTGGTCGCCGCGGTGCTCTCGGGCAACCGCAATTTCGAAGGCCGCGTCAACCCGGACGTACGCGCAAACTACTTGGCGTCGCCACCGCTCGTCGTTGCCTACGCGCTCGCCGGGTCGCTCAACGTCGATCTCACGCGCGAGCCGCTGGGGACCGGCAAGGACGGCAAGCCGGTGTTCCTGAAGGATATCTGGCCCTCCAACGGCGACATCGCCGCGCTGGTGCGCAAGACGCTGTCGAAGGCGATGTTCACGCGCAAGTATGCCGACCTGTTCAAGGGCGATGCGCATTGGCGCAAGATCAAGGTTGAAGGCGCCGCGACCTTCAAGTGGGATCGGCGCTCGACCTACGTTCAGAACCCGCCGTACTTCGTGGGCATGAGCCGAACGCCGGCGCCGATCACCGACATCGTCGATGGGCGCGTGCTCGGCCTGTTCCTCGACTCGATCACGACCGATCACATCTCGCCCGCCGGCTCGATCAAGGAGTCGAGCCCGGCGGGCGAATACCTGCGCGATCATCAGGTCCGACCGGTCGATTTCAACCAATACGGCACGCGCCGCGGCAACCACGAGGTGATGATGCGCGGCACGTTCGCCAATATCCGCATCAAGAACCAGATGGTGCCGGGGGTGGAGGGCGGCTTCACGGTGCACTATCCGTCGCGCGAGCGCATGCCGATCTACGACGCCGCAATGCGCTACAAGGCCGAGAAGGTGCCGCTCGTGGTGTTCGCCGGCAAGGAGTACGGCACCGGTTCGTCGCGCGACTGGGCCGCCAAGGGCACCGCGCTGCTCGGCGTGCGCGCGGTGATCGCGCAATCGTTCGAGCGCATCCACCGCTCCAACCTGATCGGCATGGGCGTCGTGCCGCTGGTGTTCGAAGAGGGCTCGTCCTGGCAGACGTCGGCCTCAAGGGCGACGAGACGATCACGATCCGCGGTCTCGCCAACGACCTTAAGCCGCGGCAGCGAATGATCGCGGAAATCGTCGCCTCCGACGGCGGATTGAAATACCTGCCGCTGATCTGCCGCATCGACACCCTGGACGAGCTCGACTACTTCAAGAACGGCGGCATCCTGCACTACGTGCTGCGCCAGCTCGCCGCCTGAGAAAGCCGTGGATGGGCCGGGCATGTACGCTGGCGCGCATCCGTAGTTCACCGTATCAAGCCTCTCTCACCACGAATTGAGTGGCAGGTGATTGATCGCGCGCCTATGAATCTGGAAGCTGACCGGCTTGCGAGCATGCGGGTCGGGCGGAGATTTGCGGCATGAGACTTCCCGGCTTCGCGCTTGCGGCCTTGCTCGGCGCTCTCAGCGCCGCGGGCGCGTCCGTCGGGATCGCGTCGGCCCAGCCGCGCGCGGTCGTGGAACTGTTCACCAGCCAGGGCTGCTCGTCCTGCCCGCCGGCCGACCAGCTGCTCGGCGAGCTGGCAAACGATCAGTCGATCCTGGCCTTGAGCCTGCCGATCGACTACTGGGACTATCTCGGCTGGAAAGACACGCTCGCGCGCGCGCCGCACACCGCGCGTCAGCGCGGCTACGCGGCGATGCGCGGCGATCGGCAGGTCTACACGCCACAGACTGTGGTGAACGGCAGCGTGCACGTGCTGGGCAGCGACCGCAACGCCATCGAAGCCGCGATCAGGAAGACGCAACAGCAGCCCGGCACGCTGTCGGTTCCAGTCAAGGTGTCGGTCAGTGGCGATCGCGTCAACGTCGCCGTGCCGGCCTCCGATCAGCCGGTGGCAAGCAGCGAAGTCTGGCTGTGTGCATTGAGCCGGTCGGTGCCGGTCGCGATCGGCCGCGGCGAGAACCGCGGGCGCACCGTCACCTATCACAATGTCGTGCGCAAATGGGTCAGGCTCGGCCCGTGGGCCGGCACCACGCAGACGTGGACGGTAGCGAAGGGCGAGCTCGGCAGCGAAGGCGTGGACGCTGTTGCGGTGCTGATCCAAGCCGGCACGGTCGAGAGTCCGGGGGCGATGCTCGGCGCGGCGACTGCGGCGCTGCGCTGAATTGCCACGGCGCCGCCCGCCGCCGCCGCCACATACCGAGGATGCTGCAGCGCCGTTTGGCGCGCAGCCTGCGGTCGTCGCCTCTCGTGAATGCGCGCCGGCGTTCCGAAGAATGGCTCCGTCCCGCGCTGCCCTCGAAGGCCGAGCACTACGGCAGCCGAACCGTCGCGCCGGTGCTCGCGCGCACATCGATCCAGGGCGCGACGGTCCCCACGTTCGATGCCGAAAAAGCGTGGTTGCAGCGCGCAAGCCGTGCCTACGACGGTTAGCCTGCCGACGCCTGCGATCACCGGAAGCGGCCGGGCCGGGCCTGGCCGCTTCCTTGTTTCCGGGCTGCCGGCCTGCCGCACCGCTCGCACCTTCAATCTTCCCGATACCGGGAACGTTTTGCCCCGAAGTCCGTCCAACGGGAGAATGCGAAAACAGCGAGGCGGCTGGAGAGCGGGATGCACGGCACACTACCGAATTTTCATATCGAGACCAGACTGGCGCTTCACACCGAGGCGGAAGCCGCGCAGCGGCCAAGCCGCGACAACGCCGAAGAGGCGGTGCGCACGCTGATCCGCTGGGCCGGGGACGATCCGGCACGGGAAGGTCTCGTCGACACGCCGGCCCGGGTGGCGCGTGCCTATGCGGAGTGGTTCGCCGGCTACGATCAGGATCCGGCAGAGATCCTGCAACGGACGTTCGAGGAGGTAGGCGGATACGACGACGTCGTGGCGCTGCGCGCTATCCCTTTCGAATCGTGGTGCGAGCACCACATGGCGACGATCCGCGGCACTGTCGACATCGGCTATCTGCCGCGCGACCGGGTGGTCGGCATTTCCAAGCTGTCGCGGGTAGTCGACGCCTTCGCGCATCGGCTGCAAGTGCAGGAGAGGATGACAGCCCAGATCGCGGCTACTATACAAAAGGCTCTCAATCCGCGCGGCGTCGGCGTGATCGTCAAGGCGACGCACGGCTGCATGGCAAGCCGCGGCGTGCGTAAGCACGGGGTCTCGATGGTCACGAGCCGGATGCTGGGGGCGTTTCGGGACGACCCGGCGGCCCGCCAGGAGTTTTTGGCCGCGCTGGCCCGAGCCGAAGCCTGATCGGATCGAGCAAACGAGAAGCGAAATGCAGACCGTCAAGACGACGCGGCCGGATTACTCGCAATGCCCGGACGAAGAATTGGTCGCACTGGTGCGGCGCGGACAGCGCGAGGCGTTCCGGAACATCATGCAGCGCCACAATCGGCGCCTTTACCGGGTCGCCCGTGGCGTGTTGCGTGACGACGCCGAGGCCGAGGACGTGGTGCAGGAGGGCTATGTGCGCGCCTACGCGGCGCTGGGAGAATTCCGCGGCGAATGCGCGCTCGCCACCTGGCTCACGCAGATCGTGCTCAACGAGTCCAGGGGACGACTGCGGCGCCGACACCCGACCGAAGATCCGGAAGTGCTGGACAAGATTCCACAGAATTCCCGTGTGGTGATATTCCCGGGGGTAAGCGCCGTGGACAATCCGGAAGCCGCAGTGGCGCGGACCGAGCTTCGCCGTTTGCTGGAACGCGCCGTCGACGAGTTGCCGGATCCGTTCCGGCTCGTTTTCATCATGCGGGACATCGACGAGATGAGCGCCGAGGAGACGGCGGCGCAGCTCGGCATCCGGCCCGAAACGGTGAGGACGCGTCTGCACCGCGCCCGCAGGCTGCTGCGAGGGCGTCTGGATGAGAAGCTCGCTTCCGCGCTGAAGGACACCTTTCCGTTCGCCGGCGCGCGGTGCGCACGCATCACCGACGCCGTAATGGCGCGGCTGTCGTCGCCAGACGCATAACGCGGAACTCCGGAACAAGCGGAGGTCGGGACCGGAGCCGCGCCGTTTGCGCGGCAGCGACTCGCGGCGATCAAGCCGCACGTCACGAAAAAAGGCCGGCAAGCATGCCGGCCAAAAGACGTTGAGGATTGAACTTTCAAGCTTAACTGCGGGCCCGATCCGAATGAGCCCCGGGGGGCTTGGGGGGCTGAGGAATCCGGAACCCTCCAGACCGGGCCCTGAAGGTCCAGCTATCGCAAGGCAGCGCGGCGGGTACGGGGCGCAAATCTGGCAGCATTATGATTTCATAAACGAATCCGTGAGTGCTCGCGCGCAGCTCATTGCCACAAGGTATTCCAGTGCGTGCGCGCTGCTCTGCTTTCGTGCGGATCCGGCGCGGACAACACCTCTTGCGGGCGAGCGGCACCAAGGCAATCATGGAGGCCCAACGGAGGCGCCGCATGATCTTGGATTTTGGCGATTCCGACCCCAGCGAGGGTAAGGGGGGCGTGCCCCCGGGTGCTCCACCCGCCGCCCCCCGCAATCAGGTGACCTTCGAACGGCGCGAGCTGGATCGCATCCTCGATCTCTACGGCCGCAAGGTCGCTGCCGGCGAATGGCGCGACTATGCGATCGACTTTCTCAAGGATCGCGCCGTGTTCTCGGTGTTCCGCCGCTCCTCGGAAATGCCGATCTACCGTATCGAAAAGAATCCGCGGCTGGCGCGCCGACAAGGCGTCTACAGCGTCGTGTCTGTGACCGGACTGATCCTCAAGCGCGGCCATGAGCTCGACCGCGTGCTGCGCGTACTCGACCGCTCGCTGAGCTTGATCCCCGGTTGAGCGATCGGCGGTGCGCAAAGGCGCGCCGGCCGAGCGTGGCTGCGCGCACGTGCCGACCTGCCACCGGGCTGTGGCCTGCGCGCCCTACATCGGCACCGTCGACGCGCCCGGCCCGAGCGGACGCTGCATCAGCACGGAATTGAGCCAGCGGCCGAACTTGAATCCCACCGACTCGATCGCGCCGATCAGCCGGAAACCCGCCGCCCGGTGCAACTCGATCGAGGACAGCTGCGCCGAATTGCCGATTACCGCGATCATCTGGCGGAAGCCGCGGGCTTCCGACTCGACGATCAGCCGGTCGAGCAGGGCGCGGCCGACGCCGCGACGATGCGCCTCGGCCGCGACATAGATCGAATCCTCGACGCTGAAACGGTAGGCCGGGCGCGCCCGATAGGGGCCGGCATAGGCGTAACCAGCGACCGCGCCGTCGAGCTCGGCGACCAGATAGGGAAAGCCGCCCTCGAGCAGTGCGCGTTGCCGACGCGCCATCTCGGCCTCGTCCGGTGGCTCGAGCTCGAACGACGCCGTGCCATGGCGGACGGCATGCGCATAGATGCGGCTGATCGCCAAAATATCGGCCGCGCCGGCGGCGCGAATCGAAGGATTGCTCATGGCGGTTGCCCTGCTTGCGGATCCGGCGAGGGCTTCTTAGCCAGCAGGCGCACACTACGAAAAGGCCCCGGCAACCGCCGGGGCCTTGACTGAGCGCGTCGGTCGCGCGTGCGCTTATTCGCGATTGCCGAACAGCTGCAGCAACATGGTGAACATGTTGATGAAGTTGAGGTACAGCGAGAGCGCGCCCATGATCGCCGACTTCTCCATCACGTCGCCTTCCATCGCGCCGTAGAGGTACTCGCTCTTCAGCCGCTGGGTGTCCCAGGCGGTCAGGCCGGCGAACACCAGCACGCCGATGACCGAGACGATCCACTGCAGCATCGTGCTCTGGATGAACAGGTTCACCAGCGAGGCGATGATGATGCCGATCAGGCCCATCAGCAGGAACGAGCCCCAGCCGGAGAGGTCGCGCTGCGTCGTATAGCCATAGAGGCTGAGCGCCCCGAACGATGCGGCCGTGATGAAGAACACCCGCACGATCGAGGTGTGCGTGTAGACCAGGAAGATCGAGCCGAGCGACAGGCCGATCAGCGCGGCGAACACCCAGAAGGTGATCTGCGCCGTCGCTGGCCGCATGCTCTGCGCACGGAAGCCGAGGAAGAACACCAGCGCGAGCGGCGCCAGGATGATCGCCCACTTCAGCGGGCTCACGAACAGCGCATATCCGATCGGCGTCAGGTAGACGCCGCTACGCAACGCCAATGCGCCGCCGGTCGCCGTGCGGGCGGCGCTCGCCGCGTCACCGGTAACCGAGAGCATGTAGACCCCGAGCGCGGCGAAGCCGGTGATGGCAAGGCCGAGCACCATGTAATTGTAGATCCGCAGCATGTAGGCGCGCAGACCAGCGTCGATGACGGTGGTCTCGGCGCGCGTAAGCGGGCGGCCCCACTTCGCGGCGGCGACATTGCGATCATAGTCCGACATCGTCGAAACCCCTTCTTGTTGCCCTTGGCTTAGGACGGACGTGCTTCCAACGGGGCGCACCGCGTCCTGACAGGCGCCACCAATATGGGTGAGCGGGCTTTCCCGCTCAAGACCATAATCCGCGGCATCGCGTCCCGGTTATGGCACGGAACGCGGCGGATTGTCGCAAATCTCTCGCGGCGGATTGTCGCAAATCTCGGAGCCCCCTGGGCGGCGCAGCGCCGAGCGGCCACCCGGAAAGCGCGCATCCTTCGAGATTGGCGCGCGTCCGGGCGCAAAATGGTGACCGCTCTTGCAAAGCGCGCCTCAAAGGTTTCGCAGTACCGGCGCCGGTTTGTGGCCGAGCGCCGTCAAGGTCCCGGCCAGGCCAAAGGCCACGGTCAAGAGCAGGGCGGCGGCGGCAGCCGCGAGTGCGGGCGCCGGTAGCCATACGAAGCCGAGGTTCATGACGTCGGCAACCACGAACCAGGCGGCGATCGACCCGGCCGCGACACCGAACACGGCGGTCGCGGACCCCAGCGTCAGGTATTCAAGCGCATAGGCAGCGAGCAGCCGCCTTCGGGTAGCGCCCAGGGTCTTGAGGATCACTGCCTCGTAGACCCGATTGCGATGGCTCGCCGCCAGCGCGCCGCCGAGCACCAGGATCGCCGACAGGATGCACAGCACGCTGGCGCCCCGCACGGCCGATACCAGGTTCGCGATCAACCCGCCGACCGCCTCCAGCGCATCCTTGACGCGCACCACCGTGACCCCCGGCAGGGCAGCCGACGCCGCTTTGATCAGGGCGACGTCCTCGGTGGCGCTTCCGCCGTTCGGATGCGTGAGAGTTGCGATCGAGGTGTGCGGCGCGCCCGCAAAGCTGCCGGGCGAAAACACCAGCACGAAGTTGATTCCGAGCGACTGCCAGTCGACCGCGCGCAGGTTGGCGACGGTCGCATCGATGTTTCGTCCCAGCACGTTGACGGTCAGCCGCTCGCCGACGCGAAGTCCCAGGCCGTCGGCGATACGCTTCTCGAGCGATACCAGCGGCGGACCGGCATAGGTTGCCGGCCACCACTCGCCGGCGACGACCCGCGAGCCCTCAGGTATCGCGGGCGCATAGGTGATACCACGGTCGCCTTGCAGCGCCCAAGCGGCCTGCGGCGGCACCCTCATGTCCTCGGCGCGAGTGCCGTTCACGCTGGCGATGCGGCCGCGCAGCATTGGAACACGGTCGAGCTTCGCGCCAGGCGCATGCTGCTCGACCAGTGCATCGAAGCGTACGCCATCGCCTTGCTGAATATCCAGGAAGTAAAGCGAAGGTGCGCGCTCCGGCAGCGCGGCGTTGAGTTGCCGGCGCAGATTGCCGTCGATCAGCGTGATCGTCACCAGCAGCGCCAGACCCAGCCCCAGCGACAACACGACCGTCGGCGTCAGCGCACCGGGTCGGTGAATATTGGCGACGGCGAGCCGCACGATCATCGAGCGCGACCGCGGCAGGCGGCTCGCGACCGCCATCACCAGAGCCGCGATCAAGCGCAGCGCGACGAACGTGCCGGCCGCCGACGCCACGAAGATCAACGCGATCCGACGTTCGTAGGCGAACATCACCGCAAGGCCTGCAAGCCCGACGATGACGCCGACGGTGAGCGCGACATAGCGACCACGCGGCCAGCGCCGTTCCGGCGCCACCGCGTCGCGATAGAGCGCCGACACCGGCACGTCATGCGCGCGGCCAAGCGGCCACAGCGCAAAGGCGAGCGCGGTGAACAGTCCGTAGCTGGTGGCAAGGACGAGCTCGCCGACATGCACCGACGGCGCGATCGGCAACGGGATGACCGTACCGAAGGTGGCGGCGATGAGAAATGGCAGCGCGAGGCCGGCGGCAAGGCCGACGCTCGTGCCGACTGCCGCCAGCAGCAGGGTCTGCAGGAGGTAGATCGAGAACACGCGGCCGCCGGTTGCGCCGAGCGCCTTCATGGTGGCAATGACCTCGCGCTTGCGCTCGAGATAGCTTTTGACCGCGTTGGCGACGCCAACGCCGCCGACCAGCAGGGCTGACAGTCCGACCAGCGTCAGGAACTGCGTGAAGCGCTCGATGTTGCGCTCGAGCTGCGGCGAGGCTTTGGCGCGGGTGCGTACCTCCCAGCCGGCCTCGGGAAATTTCGCCTGCGCCTCGGCCGCGACGGCGTCCGCGGCGCGGTCGTCGGCGTTGCCGCGCGGCAGCTGCAGCCGATAGTGCCAGCGCACCAGACTGCCCGGCTGCAGCAGGCCGCTCGCCCGCAGTACCTCCTCGTTGACGAAAAGCCGTGGCCCGAAGCCGACGCCGCCAGCGAGCTTGTCGGGCTCCATGTTGACCACTGCTCGGATCTCGATCGTGGCGGTACCAACCGAAACGCGCGCTCCGAGCGGGAGATCGAGGCGCGCCAGCAGGATGGGGTCGGCGGCGGCGCCGAACACTCCGTCCCGTTCGGCCAGCGTCCCGGCAAGATCGCGCCCCGGCTCGAGCGCAAGCGTGCCGTAGA
The DNA here is from genome assembly GCA_963788095.1 of uncultured Alphaproteobacteria bacterium. Taxonomy (GTDB): domain Bacteria; phylum Pseudomonadota; class Alphaproteobacteria; order Rhizobiales; family Xanthobacteraceae; genus CAVTXS01. The sequence continues at coordinate 86,829 of CAWBFP010000026.1, forward strand.
GCGGATAGAAGCGGTCGACGGCTTTGAGCTCCACCAGCGCAGAGCGCTCGTCGGGAACGCGCGCCATGGCCCGCATGGTGGCAACCGAGGAGACCTTGCCTTTGCTCTCGAGGAACGCCCGCTCGGCCGCGCTGGCCTCGCGGTGGATGAGCGAGAATGCAATGTCGCCGCCGAGGATCACGCGCCCCTCGCGCGCGAGCCCATCGATCAGGCTGCGGGCAAACGAGCCGACGCCGGCGATCGCCATGACGCCGAGCGCGATACAGGCGATGAACACCAGAAAGCCGCGCACGCCCCCGCGCAGCTCGCGCAGCGCGAGCCGCAACGGCAACGTGCCGCTGCGGCTGTGGCGGTTGGGGACGGGCGCGACGGCTGTGCTCATGGCACCGCGGCCTTCCGGGGTTCCGCCTCGACGCGGCCCGAGCGCAGCCGCACGACCCGGTCGCAGCGCGACGCCAGCGCGGCGTCGTGGGTGACGAGGACCAGCGTTGTCCGCCGGGCCGCATGCTCGGTGAACAACAGCTCGATGATCTGGCGACCGGTGGCTTCGTCGAGATTGCCGGTCGGCTCATCGGCTACGACAATCGCCGGGCCGGGCGCGAGCGCGCGGGCGATCGCGACCCGCTGCTGCTCGCCACCGGACAGCTGCGCCGGATAGTGGTTGAGCCGCTCCGCCAGGCCGACCAGCGACAGCTCGTGCGCGGCGCGCGCAAAGGCGTCGTCGACGCCGGCGAGCTCGAGCGGCACGGCGACGTTCTCCAGCGCGCTCATCGTCGGAATCAGATGGAACGACTGGAACACGATGCCGATGTTGCGGCCGCGGAAGCTTGCAAGGCCGTCCTCGCTCAATCGACCGAGGTCGGCTCCCGCGACCTCGACGGTTCCTGCGTCCGGTCGCTCGAGCCCGGCCATCACCATCAGCAAGGTCGACTTGCCGGAGCCGGATGGACCGACCAGCCCGACCGCCTCACCTTGACCTATATGCAGGTCGATATCCTTCAGGATATGAACGCGAGCCGGGCCGCGGCCGAGCGAAAGATCGACCCCGCGGAGCGCGATCGCTGGTTGCGGGGCGGGGGTTGTCGAGGTGTCGTTCATGCAGGGTGTTTGGTGGACGTTGTGGCGGCGCGCGCAATCCTCGTCATATGGGGATGACGGGCCGCGGGTCCAGCCAAACGTTGTCGCGGCCTCGACGCGGTTGCCAAATCCGACCGTGGGAGGAGGAACGCGGCACAGTGTTGCCGGCCAGGCGGTCGCGACATTCTGGATGGCGACCATCGCGGCCGCGATGGCGTTGGCGGCGCCGGGGGCGCCCGCGGCCGAGGGCCCGGTCAAGATCGTGGCGTTGGGCGATTCGCTGACCGCAGGCTACCGGATCGCTGCCGCCGACGCCTTCCCGGTCAAGCTCGAGCGCGCCTTGAGGGCGAAGGGACATGCGGTCGAGGTGGTCAATGCCGGCGTTTCCGGCGATACCGCCGCCGGGGGGCTCGCGCGCCTCGACTGGGCTGTGCCGGCAGGGACCGAAGCAGTGATCGTTGAGCTCGGGGCCAACGATGCGTTGCGCGGCGTCGATCCGGAAGTGACGCGGCGCGCGCTCGATGAGATCCTGCGTCGGCTCAAGGCGCGCGGGATCCTGGTGCTGCTGGCCGGGATGCGGGCACCCCCCAATATGGGGCCGGACTACGTGCGCCGTTTCGACGCCATCTATCCGGATCTCGCCAGCGGGCACGAGGTCATGCTCTATCCGTTCTTCCTCGAGAGCGTCGCCGCGGTTGCGGCGCTCAACCAGGGCGACGGGATTCACCCGACGGCCGCCGGCATCGACGTGATCGTGCGCGGCCTGCTGCCCCAGGCCGAGGACCTCGTGCGCAGGGCAATGGAGGCGCGCAACCGTCCTGGCTGAGTTGCCGGCTACCCACGGACGGTTGCTCGGGTTCGACAATGCCCCCATTCTACCCGGGCGCCGTGTGTTCGTGATTCGCGTTCTTGAGTAGCGGAATGCCACGCCTGTTCACCGCCCTGGAAGTGCCGGCCGACATCGGTCTTGCGCTCGCAACATTGCGGGGCGGCCTTCCCGGTGCGCGTTGGGTCGACCCGGAGAACTACCACATGACGCTGCGCTTCATCGGCGACGTTGACGACGCGCTCGCGCGCGAGATCGCCTACCTGCTCGACCAGGTGAAGCGCCGCGGGTTCGAGCTGCGCTTCGACGGGCTCTCCTCCTTCGGCGGGCGCAAGCCGCGCGCGGTGATTGCCGCCGTGCCGCCGGTCGCTCCGCTCATCGAACTGCAGGCCGAGCACGAGCGGTTGCTGCAGCGGGTGGGGCTCCTACCCGAGGGCCGCAAGTTCACGCCCCATGTGACGCTCGCACGCCTGCGCGATTCCACCAGCCGACAGGTCGCCGAGTACTTGGCCGAGCGCGGACCATTTCGCTCGGCCCCGTTCCAGGTTGCGCGATTCGTGCTGTACTCGTCGCGCTCGTCGACCGGGGGCGGGCCCTACATTGTGGAGGCTGCGTATCCGCTCAAACCCGCCTCGCCAGCGGGCGCGACCGCGGCCGCGGTTCGGGAGTGACACCCATGGCAGAGAAACTGACCGGGGATGCGCGCGCCGCGGCGCTCGCCAAGCTCGACGGCTGGAGCGAGGTGCAGGGACGCGACGCCATCGCCAAGACCTTCGTGTTCAGAGATTTCAACGCCGCCTTCGGCTTCATGGCGCGGGTGGCGCTGGTGGCCGAGAAGATGGACCACCATCCGGAATGGCGAAATGTGTACAAGACCGTGGAGGTGACGCTCTCGACCCACGATGCAGGTGGCCTGACCGAGCGCGACACCAAGCTCGCTGCCGCCATGGACCGGATCGCCGGCGGCGCCTGAGGCAGGGAACCCGATGGCGCTGACCAGCATTGCCTTCGGAAGGCGCGTCCCCATGTACTGCTAACCTGTCTTCGGGAGGTCCACATGGCGCGTTTCCGCACCGCATCCTGGCAAGACGCCGGGCTCGACCCACGCGCTGCCGACCGGGCGCGACGCGACGAGGCGACCGTGCGCCGCGGATTCTGGAGCAAGTTGCGGCGGGTGGCGGCCGGCCTGCCGTTCGCCGAGGACCTGCTTGCCGCCTATTACTGCGCCTTCGATCGTGAGACCCCGCTGCAAGTGAAGGCGGCCTTGCTGGCTGCGCTTGCCTATTTCGTCCTGCCGATCGACATGATGCCGGACGTGTTGCCGCTGCTCGGCTTCGCCGACGATGCGGCGGTGCTGGCGACCGCCATCCGCATGGTTGCGGCCAACCTGCGGCCCGAGCATCGCGATGCCGCGCGGCGCGCGATCGCGCGCGAACTGCGAGGTTGATCCTGGACCTTTGCAAGGCAAGGCCATCGTTGCCCTTTTGATCGGCGTGTGTAAGGTCGCCGCCCCGCCGCCCACGGACCGCCGATGGCTCGCGACCAAGTCGACATGACGCCGATCGAAACGCGCGACGAGCTGGTTGCGTGGTTCGAAGCCGGCTGCAAACCCAAGAGCGCGTTCCGCATCGGCACCGAGCACGAGAAATTCGCCTTCGCGGCGGGACGTCACGAGCCGGTGCCTTACGCGGGTTCGCGCGGCATCAAGGCGCTGCTCGAAGGCATGCAGATGCTGCTCGGCTGGGAGCCGATCCTCGACGACGGCAACATCATCGGCCTGTTCGACGTGACCGGCGGCGGCGCGATCTCGCTCGAGCCCGGCGGCCAGTTCGAGCTCTCCGGCGCGCCCGTCGCCACCGTGCATCAGACCTGTACCGAACTGCAGGCGCATCTCGCGCAGGTGCGCGAAGTCGCCGGCCCGCTCGGCATCGGCTTCCTCGGCCTCGGCATGGCGCCGAAATGGACGCGCGCGGAAGTCCCGGTGATGCCCAAGCGGCGCTACCGCATCATGACCGCCTATATGCCCAAGGTCGGCAGCCGCGGCCTCGACATGATGTATCGCACCTGCACGGTGCAGACGAACCTCGACTTCTCCTCGGAAGACGACATGGTCAAGAAGCTGCGGGTCTCGCTGGCGCTGCAGCCGATCGCGACCGCGCTGTTCGCCAACTCGCCGTTCACCGAGGGCAAGCCGAACGGCTTTCTGTCGATGCGCTCGGAAATCTGGCGCGACACCGACAACGATCGCGCCGGCATGCTGCCCTGGGCGTTCGAGCCCGGCATGGGGTTCGAGCGCTATGCCGACTATGCGCTCGACGTGCCGATGTACTTCGTCAAGCGCGGCGACGAATACATCGATGTCGCCGGCCAGTCGTTCCGCGACCTGTTGGCCGGCAAGCTCCCCGGCCTGCAGGGCGAACGCGCGACGATGTCCGACTGGGCCAACCACCTGACGACCATTTTCCCCGAGGTGCGGCTCAAGCGGTTTCTCGAGATGCGCGGTGCCGACAGCGGGCCGTGGCACCGGCTGCCGGCGCTGCCGGCGCTGTGGGTCGGCCTGCTGTACGACGACGCCGCGCTCGATGCCGCTTGGCACCTGGTCAAGAACTGGACCGCGGAGGAGCGACAGAAGCTGCGCGACGATGTCCCCAACCTCGGCTTCAAGGCGCGGATCGGTGGCAGCACGGCACTCGATCTCGCCAAGGAATCGCTGGCCATGGCGCGCGCCGGCCTTGCCCGACGCGCGCGGCTCGACCGCGAGGGCGACGACGAGACCCAGTACCTCGACCCGCTCGACCGGTTCGTCGCGCGCGGCATTACGCCGGCCGAGGAGCTGTTGGAAAAATACCACGGGCCCTGGCAGCGGTCGGTCGAGCCGGTGTTCACCGAGTACGCTTACTGAACGATGGCAAGAGGCACGCCCGCGACGATGGCGCTGCGCAACGCCGGTGTCGCCTTCGCGTTGCACGAATACGACTACGATCCGGGCGCCGAAGGCGTCGGCGTGCAGGCCGCAGAGGCGATGGGCATCGAGCCGGCGCGGCTGCTCAAGACCCTGATGGCGAAAGCGGGCGGCGAAGTGGTGTGCGTGCTGGCGTCGTCCGGACGCGACATCAGCCTCAAGCGGCTGGCGGTGGCCGCCGGCGCCAAGGACGCCGCCATGCTGCCGGTGGCCGAAGCCGAACGCATCACCGGCTACCGGGTCGGCGGCATCTCGCCGTTCGGCCAACGCCGGCGCGTGCGCGTGTTCGTCGACGAGGGCGCGCTCGCATTCACGACCGTGATGGTCAATGGCGGCCGCCGCGGGCTCGAGATCGAGATCGCGCCCGGCGATATCATGCGCTTGCTCGAGGCGAGCGCGGCGAAGCTCGCTTGACGACGACGACGAGCCGATTGGCATGGCGCGCAAGCGCCCAGCCTTCGCCCACGTTACACGCCGGCGTCACGCCCACGGGCGCGCGGCCTGCGCCTGCGCCTCGTAGCCGGCGATCTTGCCCGCCTTCTCCATTGTCAGCCCGATGTCGTCGAGGCCGTTCAACAGGCAGTGCTTGCGGAAAGGGTCGATCTCGAACTTGACCACGCCGCCGTCGGGGCCGCGAATCTCCTGGTTCGGAAGATCGATCGTCAGTGTGGCGTTGGCGCCGCGCTCGGCGTCATCGAACAGCTTGTCGAGATCCTCGGGCGAGACGCGGATCGGCAGCACGCCGTTCTTCAAGCAGTTGTTGTAGAAAATGTCGCCGAACGAGGTCGAGATCACGCAGCGGATACCGAAGTCGAGCAGCGCCCATGGCGCGTGCTCGCGCGAGGAGCCGCAGCCGAAGTTGTCGTCGGCGACCAGGATCCTGGCGCTGCGATAGGCCGGCTTATTGAGAACGAAATCCGGGTTCTCGGAGCCGTCGTCGCGATAGCGTTTCTCGGCGAACAGGCCCTTGCCGAGGCCGGTGCGCTTGATCGTCTTCAAATACTGCTTCGGGATGATCGCGTCGGTGTCGACGTTGATCATCTTGAGCGGCGCCGCGACGCCCTCCAGCACGGTGAACTTTTCCATCGCCAACCTCCGCAGTACGGTTCCATGCCGCGGGCCGGCGAGCCCGTCAAGCGCCATCCTTCACGTCGGCGCGAGGCCCGAGCGGGGAAGCAACCCGCCTACGCGCTCAGGCTTCGCATACGTGTGGCCGGCTCGCAACGTCGGCCTGGTCGGGTCGGGTTGTACGAGGTCAGATCATATTATGTTTGACAGCCCGAAACGGCCTCCCCTACGCTTGCCGCTGCAGAGTGCACCGCGCCATCCCGAAAAGGCGCACTGAGGGAGCGACCAACAATGCGTAAACGGCTTTCGACCCTGCTCGCCTTGGCGGCGGCAGGTTGCCTCTTTGCTTCGTCCGGGCCGGCGGTCTCGCAGCAAGCCCCCAAGCCCATCGTCCTGAAGGGACAATCGTCCCATCCGGCTACATCCAACTTCCACCTGATCTTCAAGCTCTGGGCCGAGACGGTGGAGAAGATGTCGGCCGGGCGGCTGAAGATCGAAACCCTGCCGGGCGGCGCGATCGTTCCGCCGTTCGAAGTGTTCGACGCGACGTCCAAGGGCGTGCTCGACGTCGGCATGTCGCCCTTCGGCTACATCCAAGGGCGCAACACAGCGACCATCCCGATGTCGCACGGCCCGCTGTTCGGGATGGACGGCAACGACTACTACGCCTGGTACTATGACGGCGGCGGCATGGCGCTGCTCGAGGAATTCTATCAAGATCACCTCAAGCTCAATATCGTCGGCTTCCCGATCCCGACCGACTACCCGCAAGGGATGGGCTGGTTCAAGAAAGAGATCAAGAGCCTCGCCGACCTCAAGGGCTTGAAGTATCGCATCTACGGCATCGGCGCGGAGACCTACGGCCGGCTCGGCGTCTCGGTGGTGACCATTCCGGGCCAGGAAATCGTACCCGCCATGGAGCGCGGCGTGATCGAGGGCGCCGAATGGATCAACTGCCTCGAAGACAAGAAGCTCGGCCTGCACAAGACCGCCAAGTACTACTACACGCCGGGCATGCACGAGCCGGTCACCGGCGGACAGCTGAAGTTCAACAAGGACGTCTGGGCGAAGCTCCCGCCCGACCTGCAGGAAATGGTCAAGGTCGCGTCGGTTTACGCCACGACGATGCGCAATCAGGCTTTCAACCGCGAAACCGCGGACGCCTGTCAGGAACTGCTCAAGGAGGGCGTGCAGATGAAGCGCATGCCGGACGACGTCCTGATCAACTTCCTCACCGAATGGGAGAAGATCCAGGCCGAGTACGCCGCGAAAAGCCCCTTCTACCAAAAGGTGATCGATAGCCAGAAGGCGTATGCTGGCAAGGTGGTGCCGTTCCGTCTGTCGTGGTTCCCGCCTTACGACTTGGCCGGCAACTTCTACTGGAAGGACAAGGTCTACCTCGGCAAATAGCGCCGGTCCGCCAATCTCGCCTGCCTGGTGCGGGCGCCCGATCAGCTCGGGCGCCCGTCCGGATCGAAGAGCAGAGGCAGCGGGCTCCTGTGAGCTCAGGTGACATCGGCATAGGGGAGCATCGATGTCTGTCGATGCCGGCGCGTCGTCTGCGAGCAGACAGGCCGCGACTTCCCACCGATCTACTATGCGATCATTCGCGTGATCGACGGCTTTTCCAACATCACCGGAAGGCTGATCGCGCTCACAATGCTGTTTCTCGTCGGGATCGATCACCTACGAGGTGGTCGCGCGCTACTTCTTCCGTTCCCCGACCGTCTGGGTCTTCGAGTCGAGCACCATGGCGAACGGCTCGGCCTTCATGCTCGGCTGCGCTTACGCGCTGTACAAGGGCGCGCATGTGCGCACCGATATTTTCTGGGACAATTACTCCGAACGGACCAAAGGCATCATCGACCTGGTCTCGTACCTGGTGCTGTTCTTCCCGGCGATGATCACCATGATGGCTGATCAGCATCGATGACGCCATGCACTCCTACGTGACCGGCGAGCGTTCGCAGGAGAGCCTGTGGCGCGCGATCATGTGGCCGTTCCGCGCCGTCATTCCGGTCTCGGCGTTTCTGTTCATGATCCAGGGCATCTCCGAAACGCTCAAGTGCGTCGTACCAGATCCGCTTCGGCCGTGAGTTCGAGCATCGGGAGAAACTCGAAGTATGACCGGTCTCGAATTCCTCGGAATGGCGATGCTGCTGGTGATGCTGGCGGCGATCTTCATCGGCCTCCCGATCAGCTTCACGCTGCTCTTTCTCGCGCTGATCTTCGGCTACTTCGGCCTCGGCGTGCGCGTCTTCAATCTCGCCTATCTGCAGACCTTCGGCCTGATGAAGCAGGACGAGTTCGTCGCGGTGCCCATGTTCATCCTGATGGGCTACGTGTGCGACCAGGCGGGACTGATGGAACGGCTGTTCAAGGCGTTCCGCGACCTGTTCGCGCCGGTGCGCGGCGCGCTCTACGTGGTGGTGATCGTCACCGCGACGCTGTTCGGGATCGCGGCCGGCACGGTCGGCGCCACGGTGGCGCTGCTCGGCATCATGGCCGGCCCGATGATGATCAGGGCCGGCTACGACGCCCGCATGTCGGCGGGCTCGATCGCGGCCGGCGGCACGCTCGGCATCCTCATCCCGCCGTCGGTGATGCTGGTGGTGATGGCGCCGGTGCTCGACATCTCGATCATCGATTTGTACGCGGCCGCGTTCGGTCCCGGGTTCCTGCTGTCGGGCATGTACATCGCCTACACGCTCGGCCGCAGCTACCTCAATCCGAAGCTCGGGCCGCCGGTGCCGATGGAGGAGCGTCCGGCCTCGACGAAGGTCGTGCTGTGGGAATGCCTCGTCGGGCTCGTGCCGGTCACCGTGCTGACCATCATGACGTTCGGCGTGATCCTCGCCGGCCTGACGACCGCGTCGGAAGCCGCCGCGCTCGGCGCGCTCGGCGCCATCCTGCTGGTCATCGCCTACGGCGAGTTCACCTGGGAGGGGCTGCTGCACGCCTGCTACAAGACGCTGGCGACCACCAGCATGGTGCTGTTCCTCGCCGTCGCCTCCAACGTGTTCGGCGCCGTGTTCGCCTGGCTCGGCACCGCCAATTGGATCACCGACATGCTGCTGGCGGCGCCGTTGCCGGCCTGGGGCACGATGACGGTGCTGCTCAGCGTCATCTTCCTGCTCGGCTGGCCGTTCGAATGGCCGGCGATCGTGCTCGTCTTCCTGCCGCTGCTCGCGCCCGTGGCCAAGGGGCTGGGCTACGACATGGTGTGGTTCGGCTGCATCGTCGCCGTGGTGCTGCAGACCGCGTTCCTGTCGCCGCCGGTCGCGATGTCGGCCTACTACCTCAAGCAGGTGGTCAAGGAGTGGAACCTGAAGCTGATCTACCGCGGCATGGCGGACTTCATGGTGATCCAGTGCATCTGCGTGGTGCTCGTGCTGGTCTTCCCGTCGATCGCCATGTGGTTCCCGAACTGGCTCGACGAACGCCGGAAAGCGCAGCGCGCCGAGCTGCAGGAACCGCCGCCGTCGCTCGAGCCAAGTGCTGGAGGCCGCCAATATCCGGCTGGTGCGTTAGACGCAGGCGCCCCGCTGAGCACGCGCTTGTCAAACGGGCGGCGCCCACCTCTCCCGCCTGGCAGTCTGGCCGAAAACAATCCCGTCATCCTGAGTTTACCACCAGCCGATGACGACCCGCTGCGCATGAAACTATGGCAGAGTGGGCTGTCGTCGGCACTGAACCCCCCTCGTTTCTTGTTAGGCGCTCGGCCGCGGGACGCGGCCGAGGGGGCGCGGCGAAGCCATTCGCCGTTCGCTACTCGGCTCTCGCCTCGATCGCCTCGATATCCGCGTCGGAGAGCCCGAAGTGGTGCCCGATCTCGTGTACCAGCACATGCATCACCATCGCCCCCAAGGTCTCGTCGCGCTCCGCCCATTCGTCCAGGATCGGTCGACGGAATAGCCACACCATGTTGGGCATGCGGCCGGAATCGCTGGTCGACTGGAACGGCAGCCCGACCCCTTCGAACAGTCCGCTCAGCTCGAACGGGTCGTGGATGCCCATGCGGTCGAGCACCTCGTCGGTGGCGAAGTCCTCGACTCGGATGACGAGATGGCCGCACATCTGCCGGAACTCCGCCGGCAAGCGGTTGAACTCCTCGGTCGCGAGCGCCTCGAACTCGGCGAGCGTGGGCGCCTTGTAATGGCGCCAGGGGAGCATATCGCGGCGCGCGCGGCCCTCCATCGCGTCAGCGCACCACGTAGGTCGCGAACAGGTAGATCGCGAGCCCGATGAACACGATCAGGCTCAACACCCGGCCGATGCGCCGGCCCCACAGCTCGATCGGATCGGTGCCGCCGCCCTCGGCGGCGCCGACCGCGTCCTTGCCGCTGAAATGATCGACGGCGCGGCGCGCCGCATCCGCCATCGAGGAGCCGGCGAGGCTCGGGCCGTGGCGCTTGAGGTCCTCGAGAATTTGCGCGGCTTCGCGCCGGCGCGCCTCGTCCTCTTCGTGTCTGCTGCGTGGCTCGGCCATGGCGGAACAATAGGGGCGTCGTCGGACCGTGCCAATGCGGCGCCCCTTGGGTGCAAGCGCGGGCGGGTTTGTTCTCGTTGACGTCCTGCCCTAGAATCGCGCCCGCCAGCAGATGAGGGGCTCAATGTTCGAGCGCAGCCTGGGCGTCATCGTCGCAAGCCTGATAGCCGGCGCCTGCCCGTGCGGGCCGGCCTCATCGACGGAGGCGACCGGCCGTCTGCAGCGCGACGCTGTTTCGGCATCGGCAATCGAGTTGTCCTCGCAGGGGCGGGTCGAGCGCCCGCGCATCCGCGTCACGCCGCTGCCCGGCCCGTTGCGACGGGAATGCGTGGCGGTGTTCGAGGAGCGCTGGATTCCGCAATGGGGTGGTTTGGTACTCTACCCCGGCCAGCGCTGCTGGTGGACCCGCGCGCGGGCCTGAATGATGCGTGTCCGAGGCGCAACGCATCGCGCGGGCGCCCCATCGCGCTCGGCGCGGTGAGGACCCCCGCAGCAGTGCAGTGCGGAACCCCCGACCTTCACGACGTCAGCATGGATGAAGGTCCCGCATCAGCGCCGCAGCACTGCCTGCTGCGGCGCGTGCGGGACACGGGAAGACCTAAGGCTTGACCTTCGGATCACCGGCGGGCTCGGTACCGGTCGGCTGCGAAGGTGCGGGCGGGTCGGAGGCGGGAAACGAGTCCTCAAGCGCCTCGTCGAGATCCTTGTCCAGCTGCTTCTTGGGCTTCTCGGGCGGATGACCGACGCCCCCCTGTCCCCCCTGTTCGTCTCTTCGCGCGTTGCGTGCCTGATCCATGGATAGCGCTCCTTAGCCGAATACCTGCCGCATGAAAACGAATGGGAGGCGTCATTCGTTCCAGGCCGTCATCCACGGAACGAATGCCGAACCCGTGCGGTCGCCCAGCGTCTCCCGCCGCATGGACGCGGCATGCTATGGCTGCACGCGGGCACGAGGGAACGAACGCCGATGAGCATGCGCAACGTCACGTCGATCGAAGACTTGCGGCTGATGGCCAAACGCCGGGTGCCGCGCGCGTTCTTCGAGTACGCCGATTGCGGCTCCTACGCCGAGGAGACGATGCGCGCGAACCGCGACGATCTCGCCAAGATCAAGCTGCGCCAGCGCGTTCTGGTCGACGTCGACAAGCGCGACCTCGCGAGTACCATGGTGGGCGAGCCGGTGGCGTTCCCGATGGCGCTGGCGCCGACCGGACTGACCGGCATGCAACACGCCGACGGCGAGATCCTCGCCTGCAAGGCCGCGCACGCTGCCGGCGTGCAGTTCACGCTTTCGACCATGTCGATCTGCTCGATCGAGGACGTGGCGGCGGCGACCGACAAGCCGTTCTGGTTCCAGCTCTACGTCATGCGCGACCGCGGTTTTGCGCGTTCGCTGATCGAGCGCGCCGCCGCTGCCAAATGCAGCGCGCTGATGCTCACCGCCGACCTGCAAGTGCAAGGCCAGCGCCATCGCGATATCAAGAACGGCATGACGGTGCCGCCACAGCTCAAGCTCGCCAACGTCATCGACATCGCCACCAAGCCGGCCTGGGCGATCAAAGTCTTGATGGGCAAGCGCAAGAGCTTCGGCAACCTCGAAGGCCGCATCCCCAATATGAGCGGCATCAAGTCGCTGGCGCAGTGGACCGCCGGCCAGTTCGACCCGACGCTCAACTGGAAGGATCTCGAGTGGATCCGCGACCAGTGGCCCGGCAAGCTGATCATCAAGGGCATCCTCGATCTCGACGACGCGCGGCTCGCCACCAAGACCGGCGCACAGGCGATCGTGGTGTCGAATCACGGCGGGCGCCAGCTCGACGGCGCGCCGTCGTCGATCTCGATGCTGCCGCGCATCGCCGACGCGGTCGGCTCGGAGCTCGAGATTCTGTTCGACGGCGGCGTGCGCTCCGGCCAAGACGTCCTGCGCGCGCTCGCGCTCGGCGCCAAGGGCTGCCTGATCGGCCGCGCGTTCCTCTATGGGCTCGGCGCCGGCGGCGAGGCCGGCGTCACCACCGCGATCGAGGTCATCCGCAAGGAGCTCGACGTCTCGATGGCGCTCACCGGCGTCTCCCGCATCAAGGACATCGACCGCCGGGTGCTGGCCGACCCGTGGCCGTCGAACGTGGTGTAGCTTTCTGCGCAGCGCGCAGCGCGGACCCAGGTGGGGTCGGATCCTCGGCGCGAGCGAAGACCCCCCACCTGGCTCGGCGTTAGGCCGAACCACCCCTCCCCCGCTCAGGGTGAAGGGATAACCGTCAGTGCCAGTCCCCGAGCACCGCCTGGGTGAGTGCCAGCGCCGCCACCGCGGCGGTGTCGGCGCGCAGGATGCGTGGCCCGAGCGCCAGCTGCACCACCCTCTGCAGGCTCAAGAGGGCGTCACGCTCCTCCGGCGCAAAGCCCCCTTCCGGCCCGATCAGCACCGCGAGCGGAAGCGGAGAGCCGTCGCGCTGGCGCGCCGCCTCGAGCGCCGCCACCGGGTCCTTCACCTCGGCCTCCTCGTCGCAGAACACGAGCAGGCGCTCGCGCACGAAGCCGGACACGAGCGCGTGCAGCGGCACTGCCGGCGCGATGTCCGGCAGCGCGAGGATGCCGCACTGCTCGGCCGCCTCGATCACGTTCTGGCGCATGCGGTCGTGGTTGACGCGGGCGACCTGGGTGTAGCGCGTGATCACCGGCTGCAGGCGCGACGCCCCCATTTCCACGGCTTTCTGCACCAGGTAGTCGAGGCGCGCGTGCTTGATCGGCGCAAACAGGTAGTGCAGATCGGACGGCGGCGGCTGCGCCCGGGTCTGATGCAGCGGCATGAGCGCCGTCGCCTTGCGGCCGGCCTCGTCGATGCGGGCGAGCCACTCGCCGGCGCGGCCATTGAACACCAGCACGGTGTCGCCGGGCCCGAGCCGCAGTACGGTCCGCAGGTAATGCTGCTGCTTCGGGTCGAGCCGCACAGCGGCGCCGGCCGCAAGCGGCGCATCGAGGTAAAGACGGGGGGCACGGAAATCGTAGGCCGGCATGGCGATCGGCCCTGCATAGAGGAAGACGCCAAAAAGTTGCAGGCTTTTCGGCGCAGCTCATGCGATTCTCCAATGGATGGCGAGTAGCCCCGATTCGCCCGAGGCGGTGGCGCTCGGCCGGACGGTGGGCGCCGCTGCCGCCTTATCGCCGGATTTGCAGGGATGATGTGGCACCAAAAGGGAGCGGCGGTCGCCGCAAGGGGAATCCTGCCGATGTTGCAGCTTTACTCAATTCGCGTCGCGGCAACGCTTGCACTGGCGCTGGCGGCCCCCGCCGGCACGGTGCTGGCACAGCAGATGCCGCCCTGCGCCAACGACATCATGCCGTTGCGTCAGCAGGTCGAGAAGGACGGCGCCGCCGTCAAGGCCGCCATCGAGAAGAAAGATCGCGCCGAGATCTGCAACGCTCTCAAGCGATTCACCGCCACCGAGGCAAAGTTCGTCAAGTACATGGAAGAGCACGGCGCCTGGTGCGGCGTTCCGCCCGAGGTGATGCCTCAGCTGAAGAAGAATCAAGCTCATGCCATCAAGCTGCGTGGCCAAGCCTGCGCGGCGGGCGCGGCGGGTCCCGCCATCCCGGCAGGGCCGGGCCTGAGCGAAGCCCTCGGCACCACCCGGGCCCCGACCGGCAAAATCAAGTCCGGCACCGGTACCTTCGATACCTTGTCCGGTCCCGCTGCCCAGCAATGACCCCGAGCACCGGGCAGGTCGCCGATTCCATCGGGAATTGGGTCGACAGCCTGGCCCCGGGGTGGATGCGGCCGTATCTGCGGCTGGCGCGCGCCGACCGACCGATTGGATCGTGGCTGCTGCTGCTGCCGTGCTGGTGGTCGGCCGGGCTCGCCGCCATCGCGGCGGGCGACCGGGTACCCAATCCGGCGCATCTTGCGTTGTTCGCGCTCGGTGCGGTTGCCATGCGCGGCGCCGGCTGCACCTGGAACGACCTCATCGACCGCGAGCTCGACGCGCGCGTCGAGCGCACCCGTTCGCGGCCGATCCCCTCCGGGCAAGTGAGCGTCACCGCGGCAGCAGCCTTCCTGGTGCTGCAGGCCCTGGTCGGGCTCGCGGTGCTGATCTGCTTCAACGGCTTCGCCATCGTGGTCGGGGTCGCGTCGCTCGCGATCGTCGCGGTCTATCCGTTCATGAAGCGGATCACGTGGTGGCCGCAGATCACGCTCGGGTTGGCGTTCTCCTGGGGCGCGCTGATGGGCTGGGCCGCGGCCTTCGGCCGGCTCGATCCGCCGGCGCTCATGCTCTACGCCGGGGCGATCGCCTGGGTGGTCGGCTACGACACGATCTACGCGCACCAGGATCGCGAGGACGACGCCCTGATCGGCATCAAGTCGACGGCGAGGCTGTTCGGCGACCGCACCCGCCCGCGCTGGCCGCCTTCTACGCGCTCGCGCTCGTGCTGATCGCGCTGGCGCTTGCGGGCGCGGGCGCTGGAGTAGCGGCGTTCGTCGGGCTGGCGCTGTTCGGCGCCCACCTTGCCTGGCAGGTGAACCGCCTGGACGTGAACGATCCCGCGCTCTGCCTGATGCTGTTCAAGTCCAATCGCGACGCCGGCCTGATCCTGTTCGCGGGGTTGGTGCTGCAGGCATGGCTGAGATGGTGAAGCGCCGTTACGGACAGGCATGACGGCGCAGGCTCGACCGGCAGAAAATCCATTTGGCCTCACTGCCCGTTGGACGAGCCCGCGCGCGGGGCTTACGCTCGGGCGGCGTCGAGCCTGGAACATGGTAAAAACATGCTGGCGCGTCTCGCCACAAAATCGTTTCGCCTCACCGTCGTCGCAGCGGCGCTGTTGACACCGAGCGCACGCACCGCATCGGCTGCCGACGAGGGCCGTCCGGCGGAGCCGGTGCAATTCGACATCGCCTGGGCGAAGCCCAATCCGCATCCGCTGCGCGGGTATCTCCGGCGGCCCGCCGCCGCGGGCAGATACCCCGCGGTCGTGCTGCTGCACGATTGCGTCGGCGACCGGCGCGGCATCGACGAGCGCTGGGGCAAGCTTTTGGCCTCGTGGGGCTACGCGGCGCTGACCGTCGACAGCTACGGGTCGCGCGGTATCGCCGGCGCCTGCAACAACGAGCTGATCCCGCCCGACCTGTTCGACGCCTACAGCGCGCTGATGTTCCTGCGCTCGAGCCCGTTCGTCCATGCCGACCGCATTGCCGTGATGGGAGTTTCGACCGGAGGCACCCGGACTCTCTGGAGCGTCGAGCGCGGCTTCGTCGAACGCCAGTTCGGCGAGAAGTTCCGTGCCGCGATCGCGCTCTATCCGCAGTGCTTCTCGGTCACCGGACGGATGACGGTGCCGACCTTGATCCTGGTAGGGGAGCGGGACCAGTGGGCGCGCGCGGGCGACTGCCGCGAGCTGCTGCGGCGCAACAGCGCCACAGACAGCAGCGCCGTCGAGGGGGGACACACCACCACCCTTAAGCTTGGTGGTTTATCCCGGCGCCCACCACGCGTTCGACAACCCGGCGTTCCGGGCCGGACGGCGGTTCCTCTGGCACTGGGTCGAATACGACGCAGCGGTCGCCGACCGCGCCGTCGAGGACGTGCGCACCTTCCTGCGCGCGACCCTGGGCGGGTAGCAGTTTCGCCGGCACGACCGGATGTGCGAGACTGACGCGATGGGCGGCGACAGCAGCGCGCCCTGCAAGGAGGAGTTGATATGCAACGCATGAGGACCGGCACATTCGCGCTCGCAATGGGGCTCGCCATCGCGGCTTCGACAGCCTTCCACGGCAGATCGCCGGCGGCAGCGCAGAGCGGTCCCGGCTGGACTACGTTGCTCGACGACAAGAACATGGGCGACTGGGACCGCGTCGGCGAAATCCAACTGGCGGCTCGAGGACGGCGCGGTCGTGGCCGACAAGAGAACTGGCGAGACAACAGCTCACCTTGTCAGCAAGGACTCGTACAAGGATTTCGTGATCCACGTGGAGTTCTGGGCGAGCGACGATGCCAACAGCGGGATTTTCATCCGGTGCGCCGACCCCAAGAAGATTACCGACCGCTCCTGTTACGAGGTCAACATCTTCGACCAACGCAAGGATCCGACCTACGGCACCGGCGGCATCGTGCATTTCGCCGAGGTCAATCCGATGCCGAAGGCCGGCGGCAAGTGGAACACCTTCGAAATCACCGCCAAGGGACGCCAGATCACGGTGCTGCTCAACGGCACGAAGACGGTCGAGCTGCACAACGGCTTGTTCGAGCAGGGGCCGTTCACGCTCCAGCATGGCGCCGGCGTGATCAAGTTCCGCAAGGTGGCGATCAAGCCGCTGTAACGTGCGCCCAGGTTTGTCCCGTCCGACCCACGCGCCGCCTGCTGCGGGCCGGTACAATCGAGGCGCGGCGGCATTGCGGCGTGCTGACGCCGTGATGCGCGCTCGCGCCGCCGCGCCCGTTGCCGGATGATCCCGTGACGACCACTCGACCGGGAACCGCAGCAATCCCCATCGTCTTCCTGCAAGGGATCGGTGGAGCCGCACGACTGTGGGATCCACAGGTGCGCAGCTTTGCGGCGGCCGGATTTCGATCCGGTGGCGCTCGATCTGCCCGGGTACGGCGGCCGGCCCGCCGGTCGACACGATGGACTTCGCGAGCGCTCGCCGCCGACGTCGAAGCCTCGATCGCACGGCGCGGCCTCGACCGGCCGGTGCTCGTCGGCCATTCGCTCGGCGGGATGATCGCGCAGACCATGCTGCGCCGTCGGCCCGGACGGCTATCGCGCCGCCGTGCTGTCGTGCACGAGCCCGGCCTTCGGCAATCCGGACGGCGAGTTCCAGACGCAAGTTCGTCGCCGACCGGCTCGGCCCGCTCGACGCCGGCAAGACCATGGCGGAGCTCGCGCCCGCGATCGCCGGCCAAGTGATGGGACCGGGCGCCGACGCAGCCGGCCGGGCGCTGTTCGTGGCCACCATGGCGGCTGACTCCGGAGCGCACCTACCGGGCGGCCGTGCGCTGCCTCGTGACTTTCGACGAACGGGCAAACCTGGCGCGCATCGGCGTGCCGGTGCTTTGTCTTGCCGGCGAGCACGACCGCAACGCACCCGCTGCCATGATGGAGCGGATGGCGGCGAAGATCCCCGGCGCGCGCTACGTCTGCCTGCCCGGCATCGGCCACATGCCGAACCTGGAAGCGCCGCGGGCGTTCGACGCGGCCGTGCTGGACTTCTGGCTCGATTGGCGCGCGCGAGCGCTGAGCTCTGCATCCGGCGCAGCGCGCGGAGCGGGAACGCAGCTTAATTTCCTGGCCCATGTAGTAGACTTGGGCGATGCACGCCCCGACCATGCGGCACGCGATGCCGACGCGCCGATCTTCGCCGCCGACGCGTTCCGGCTGACCGACGCGCAGGCGGATCTGATCGACAAGGCGCGGCGCTTCGGCCGGCGCGGTGCTGGCGCCGCGCGCCGCCCAGCACGACCGCGAGGCCACCTTTCCGATCGAGAATTTTCGCGACATGCACCCCGAGGGGCTGCTGGCGATCTGCATCCCGAAGGAGGACGGCGGCCTGGGCGCCGATTTCCAGACCTATTGCCTCGCCGCCGCCGAGCTCGGCCGCTATTGCGGCGCGACTGCGCTGTCGTGGAACATGCATGTCTGCTCGACCCTGTGGTCGGGCGCGCTCGCCGACGATCTCGACATGAGCCCGGCCGACCGCGCCGCGCATCGCGCGCGCCGCCGGCATGCATTACCGGCGGATCCTCGACCGCGGCGCGATCTATGCGCAGCCGTTCTCCGAAGGCGGCGCGGCCGCGGCCGGCACGGTCGCGTTCGGCACCGAGGCGCGGCCGGTCGACGGCGGCTTCATCGTCAACGGCAAGAAGATCTTCGCTTCGCTCTCCGGCGCCGCCGACTACTACGGCGTACTTTGCACCGAGCGCGCCGAGGGCGCGAGCGGCGAGCCGGCGCAACACGCTTTATCTGGCGGTTCCGGCGAACGCGCGAGGCGTCTCGGTGGTCGGCGACTGGGATCCGCTCGGCATGCGCGGCACGGTGTCGCGCACGCTGCTGCTCAAGGACGTGTTCGTGCCGGAGGACGAGATGCTGATGCCGCACGGCGTCTATTTCCAGGCCGCGACGCGCTGGCCGCACATGTTCCTGACGCTGTCGCCGACCTACATGGGCCTCGCGCAGGCGGCCTACGACTTCACCGTCGCCTATCTGCGCGGCGAGATGCCGGGCACGCCGCCGGTCAAGCGGCGCATGTATCCGACCAAGCAGATCGCGGTCGCCGAGATGCGCGTCATGCTGGAGCAGACCAAGGCGCTGTGGTTCCAGGCGATCAGCGAGGCGCGCGCCAATCCCAGCAAGGAGCAGGTGCTGCGCGCCTATGCGGCGCAGCACACCGTGATGGAGAACGCCAACGCCATCGCCACCAAGGCGATCCGCACCTGCGGCGGCCAGGCGATGCTCAAGAGCCTGCGCGCTCGAGCGCATCTATCGCGACAGCCGCTGCGGCTCGCTGATGCTGCCCTGGACCGCCGAGATCTGCCTCGACCGCCTCGGCCGCGAGACGCTGTACGAGCCGGGCGAGAAGGATGAGTGATCGAGGCGATGCGGCGACGCCTGGCCTGCCAAGCGGAGCGAGGTGAGCGCCGCGATGGACCTCTCCGATCTCATCGAGCGCAACGCGGCGTTCACGCCGGACAAGGCGGCGCTCCGCTTCGGCGACCGCGACGCTGACCTATGCGGCGCTTCGCCGAGCGCATCGCGGCGACCGCGCGCGCGCTGAAATCGCAGCTCGGCGTCGGGCGCGGCGACCGCGTCGCGATCCTCGCGGCCAATCATCCCGACTATCTGGTGCTGCTCTATGCCTGCGCGCGGCTCGGCGCGCATGCTGGTGCCGCTGAACTGGCGGCTCGCGGTGCCCGAGCAGGTGTTCATCCTGTCCGACGCCTCGGTGAAGGCGCTGGTGGTCGAGAAGAGGCGTTCGCCGCCGTGATCCCGCCGCTGCAGCGCAGGCGCTGCCCGACGTCGCGGTGGTCGGCCTCGACTCATGCGCCGGCGCCGGCACGTCGTTCGACAGCGTCTGCTCGACCGCGGCAGCGGCGACGGCCGCAACCCGCATGTCGATATGTCGTGCCCGCTGCTCCTCGTCTACACCTCGGGCACCACCGGCCGGCCGAAGGGCGCGGTGCTGCGGCAGGAGGCGCTGCTCTGGAACGCCGTGATGAGCCAGCACATGCATGACCTCACCGCCGACGATCATGTGCTCACCGTGCTGCCGATGTTCCATGTCGGCGGGCTCAACATCCAGACCACGCCGGCGCTGCAGGCCGGCGCGACCGTCACGCATGCACGCGCGCTTTGCGCCCGACGCCACGCTCGCGGCGTTCGCCGCAGGACCGGCCCGACGCTTGCTGGTGCTGGTGCCGGCGACCATGCAGGCGATGATCGAGCACCCGCGCTGGGCCGACGACCGACCTGTCCAGCCTGCGCGCGCGTGACCACCGGCTCGACCCAGGTGCCGCAGCCGCTGATCGATGCGTTCGAGGCGCGCGGCGTGCCGGTGCTGCAGGTCTACGGCTCGACCGAGACCTGCCCGATCGCGGTCTATACTCGGCTCGGCGGCGAGCTCGCGCGCCGGCTCGACCGGGCTGCCCGGGCTCATCTGCGAGGCGCGCGTCGTCGACGACGACGGCCGCGAGGTGCCGCACGGCACCGCCGGCGAAGTCGTGGTGCGCGGGCCGAACGTGTTCTTCGAGTATTGGGGCAACGAGGCGGCGACGCGCGAGGCCTTGCGCGACGGCTGGTACTACACCGGCGACATCGGCGACGCGCGACGCCGACGGCTATTTCTTCATCCACGACCGCAAGAAGAACATGATCATCTCGGGCGGCGAGAACATCTATCCGGCCGAGGTCGAGCGCGTGCTCAATGCGCATCCGGCGGTCGCCGAGGCCGCCGTGATCGGCCGGCCCGATCCGCGATGGCAGGAGGTGCCGGTCGCCTACGTGGTGCGGCGGCCCGGCGTCGCGGTCGCCGGGCCGCCGACATCCTGCCGATCACGTCGGCGAGCAGCTCGCGCGCTTCAAGGTGCCGCGCGAGATCGTCTTCGTCGACGACCTGCCGCGCAACGCGCTCGGCAAGGTGCAGCATTTCCGGCTGCAAGCGAGATGCGCGAGCGCGCCGGATGAGGATTGCGCACTGATGCGCATTGCGGTACTGGGCGGCGGCAACGGCTCGTTCGCGGCAGCGGGCGATTTCGCGCTCGCCGGCCACGAGATCCGGCTGTGGCGGCGCGACCGCGACGCCGTCGCCGCGCATCGCGCGGCCGGCGGCAAGATCATCGTCAAGGACTTTCGCGGACGGCACGAGGCGGCGCCGGCGCTGCGTCACCGACCGATATCGCCGAAGCGGTGCGCGGCGCCGAGCTGATCCTCTGCCCGGCGCCGGCGACCGCGCAGGCCGATATCGCCCGCGCGCTCGCGCCGCACCTCAGCGGACGGCCAGGTCGTGTTCCTGCCGCCCGGCACTTTCGGCTCGGTGCTGTTCGCCAAGGCGGCGCACGATGCCGGCAACCGCGCGCGACGTCGCGTTCGCCGAGACCGGCACGCTGCCCTGGCTGACGCGCAAGCACGGGCCGTTCGAAGTCGCCATCACGGTGCGCGCCAAGCGGCTGCCGACCGGCGTGTTCCCGCTGGCGCGCCGGGAGCGCACGCTCTCGACGTGATCGGCACGGCGTTTCCCGGGCGTGATCGAGGACTGCGGCGACGCGCTGTCGGCGCGCGCTGATGAATGCCGGGCCGATCATCCATCCGCCGCTCATCACCATGAATGCCGGCCCGCTCGAGCATTTCGAGCGCTGGGACATTCACAAGGAGGGCACGCAGCCGGCGATCCGGCGCGTCACCGATGCGCTCGACGCCGAGCGCATCGCGCTGCGCGAGGCGCTCGGCTACGGCGCGCCGCATTTCCCGCTCGCCAACCACTATGCCAAGGAAGGCGAGGAGTGGATGTACGGCCGCGGCTCGCACGACCGCCTCACCGAATCCGGCGACTGGCGCGAGACGCATCGTGCTCGACGCAACACCGCTACATGCTGGAGGATATGCGCATCGGCCTGTCGTTCCTGCTTGTCGGTGGCGGACCTCGCCGGCATCCGACATGCCGCTCGCGCGCGCCTTCCTCGCCATCGGCTCGGCGATCTGCGGCGAGGATTTCATGCGCACCGGCCGCACGCTGGCCGCGCATCGGCCTAGGCGGGTCTGGATCGGCACGGGCTGCAGCAATTATTGGCAGACGGTTTCGAGCGTGAGCGCATCGCGACCGCATCGCCTGCCTCGGCGCCGGCCGCATGGGGCGCGGCATCGCGGTCGTGTTCGCCTATGCCGGCCACGAGGTCGCGGTCGTCGACTTCAAGCCGCGCGATGCGGCGGACTTCGCAGCGTCTGGCCGGCGCGGCGCGCGACGAGGTCCGCGCAACGCTGCAGAGCTGGCGCGGTTCGGGCTGTTCGACGAGGCGCAGTCGAGACGATCGCCGCGCGCGTCGTCGGTGGTGCCGGAAGCAGCGGCGCCGGCACGCGTTGCCGGCGGCGGCGGTCATCTTCGAGGGCGTCCCGGAGGTGCTCGCGCTCAAGCGCGAGGCGCTGGCGCGCGCCTCCGCGCTTGACGGCGCCGCAAGCCGATCCTCGCCTCGACCACGTCGACGATCCTGGTCGACGACCTCGCCGGCGCCGTCGTGCGGCCGCGAGCGCTTCCTCAACGCGCATTGGCTCAATCCGGCCTACCTGGTGCCGCTGGTCGAGCTCTCGCCCGGCGCGACCTACCGATCCCGCCGTGACGGCGCGGCTGACGGCGCTGCTCGAAGCGATCGGCAAGGTGCCGGTCGTGTGCGCGCCGCGGCCGGGCTACATCGTGCCGCGCATCCAGGCGCTGGCGATGAACGAGGCCGCGCGCATGGTCGAGGAAGGCGTCGCCACGCGCCGAGGAGATCGACAAGGCGATCCGCTACGGCTTCGGCTTCCGCTTTGCGGTGCTCGGCATGCTGGAATTCATCGACTGGGGCGGCGGCGACATCCTCGCCTACGCGAGCCGCTATCTCACCTCGGCGCTCGGCGACGAGCGCTACGCCGCGCCGGCGATCGTCGAGCGCAACATGCGCGAGGGCCGCATCGGACTGAAGACCGGTGCCGGGCTTCCTCGACTATGCCGGACGCGACCTCGACGCGTATCGGACGGATCGGCTGAAAGCCCTGGTCGCGATGCTCGCCCACATGGGATTGGTGCGCGCGCCCGTCCTGGACACTGCCCCTGATCCTCAACCCACGGATGACATATGCCTGAGCTGAAGCACGGCGACATCGAAAACGAACTAGCTGATACCGCGCGGCGCGTTCTTCCGGGCGGCGGGTTCGGTAACGTCTCGCACGACATCATCATTGCGGAGGGGCGCGCGGGCCGCGTCTGGGACGTCGGCGGCAACGAGTACGTCGATTACCTGCTCGGCTCGGGGCCGATGATCGTCGGCCATGCGCATCCCGAGGTGGTCGAGGCCGTGCGGCAGCAGGTGGCCAAGGGCACGACCTTCTTCGCCAGCAATCGCGCCCGGGATCCGGCTGGCCGCCGAGATCGTCGATGCGGTGCCCTGCGCCGAGCAGGTGCGGTTCGTCAGCTCAGGCTCGGAAGCCGACCTCTATGCCATGCGCGTCGCCCGCGCCTACAAGAAGCGCGACAAGATCCTGAAGTTCGAGGGCGGCTACCACGGCATGAGCGACTACGGGCTGATGAGCCTCGCGCCCAAGCGCGCCGGCAACTTCCCGCGGCCGATTCCCGACTCGGCCGGCATCCCGAAGAGCATCGGCGACGAGGTGCTGGTCGCGCCGTTCAATGATCTCGAGACGGTCGCGAGCCTGGTGCGCGAGCACAAAGGGGAGCTGGCCGCGATCATCGTGGAGCCGTGCCAGCGGCTCATTCCGCCGAAGCCCGGCTTCCTCGAGGGCTTGCGAGCGTCACGCGGACGAAACGGCTGCTGCTGATATTCGACGAGGTCGTCACCGGCTTCCGCTTTGCCTATGGAGGTGCGCAAGACGTACTACGGCGTGACGCCCGACATCTGCACGCTCGGAAAGGCGATCGGCGGCGGGTTTCCGCTGGCGGCGATCGCCGGCCGCGCCGACATCATGGCCCACTTCGACCGGGGCGCCGTCGCGCGAAGACGACTTCCTGCTGCAGATCGGAACCTTGTCCGGCAATCCGATCGCCGCCGCCGCCGGGCTCAAGACGCTCGAGATCCTCAAGCGGCCGGGCGCCTACGAGCAGATCTTCGCCACCGGCCGGGCGCTCATGGATGGCTATCGGGACGTGCTCGAAGCGGCGGGGATCGAGGCGCGCGTGGTCGGCGAGCCGCCGATGTTCGACGTCGTCTTCACCGATCGCGAGGTCGAGGACTATCGTCGCGCGCTCGGCAGACGCTGCCAGAATGAAACGCTTCAACACGCTGCTGCGCGAGCGCGGCGTCCTCAAGGGCGAGAGCAAGTATTACATTTCGCTCGCGCATACCGCGGACGACGTCGAGCTCACGCTGTCGGCCTTCGCCTCGTCGGTTGCGATGTTGCAGTGAACCCGTCGTTGCAGGCGATAGGCGAAGCAGTCCAGATTCGTAGGGTGCGCAAAGGCGCGCGTAAGCGCGCCGTGCGTACGCACATAATCCGCGACGCTGACGTGCGCACGCGCCGCGTCCGCGGCGCTTTGCGCACCCTACGGCTGCGCTGCCCGCAATGACAGAAGGTGAGAACCCGCGGCATGGCTTGGCGAATCGGGATCGACATCGGAGGAACGTTCACCGACGTTGCGCTGGTCGACGGCGTCAGCGGACGCATCGGCGTCTCCAAGGTGCCGACGACGCCCGACGACCTCGCCGCCGGCGTGCTCTCCGCCCTGCAGAACGCGATGAACCGCTACGCGGTGGCACCCGCGGAAGTCGAGCTGTTGTCGCATGCGACCACGGTCGTCACCAACGCGATCCTGCAGGAGAGCGGCGCGCGCGCGGCGTTCGTCGCGACCCGCGGGTTCCGCGACCTGCTGGAACTGCGGCGCTCAGCGCGCGCGGAGCTCTACGACCTGTTCCAGGACCCGCCGGCCACGCTCGTTCCGCGTCACCGGCGGTTCGAGATCACCGAGCGGATCGGCGCCGACGGCGCCGTCGTCACGCCACTTGCGGAGGAAGAGATCGAGCCGCTGATCGCCGCGCTCAAGGCGCTCCGCGTCGAGGCGGTCGCGGTCTCGCTGCTGTTCAGCTTCCTCAACCCGGAGCATGAGCGGCGGCTCGCCGCGAGGCTGCGCGCAGGCCTACCGGGCTTGCCGGTCTACCTCTCGTCCGAAGTTCTGCCGGAGATCAAGGAGTTCGAGCGCTCGAGCACGACCGCGATCTGCGCCTATGTGGGACCGCTCCTCGCTTCCTATCTGGCGCGCCTGGAAGCGGCCGCGGCCGCACAGAAGCTGCCGCAGCTGCATGTGATGGGATCGAACGGCGGCATCCTCGAAACCGCGGAAGCGATCGCGATGCCGGCGATGGCGGTCGAAGTCAGGGCCGGCCGCCGGCGTCGTAGCGGCGGCCCTGGTCGCACGCCAGACCGGGCGCCTCGACCTGGTGTCGTTCGACATGGGCGGCACGACCGCCAAGGCCAGCCTGATCCGCGGTGGTCAATACCAGACCACGCCGGAGTACGAAGTCGGCGGCGGCTCCAGCATGAGCCGCACGATGAACGGTACCGGTCATCCGATCCGGGTGCCGGTGATCGACCTGGCCGAGGTGTCGGCAGGAGGCGGGTCGATCGCTTGGGTCGATCGCGCCGGCGCGTTGCGCGTCGGTCCGCGCAGCGCGGGTGCCGAGCCCGGCCCCGCCTGCTATGGCCGCGGCGGCAGCGAGCCGACGGTGACCGACTGCAACCTGCTGCTTGGCTACCTCGACCGAGGATCGCTGCTCGCGGGCGATCTGCCGATCGACTATGGCGCGGCCGAAGCGGCGGTGCGGGCGCGCATCGCGAAACCGCTGGGCATCGAGGTGCGGGACGCCGCGGCCGCCGTCATCGACGTGGTCAACCATGCGATGGCCGAGGTGCTCAAGATCGTGTCGGTGCAGCGCGGTCACGATCCCGGCGACTTCGTGCTGGCCGCGTTCGGCGGGGCCGGGCCGCTGCATTGCGCCGCCCTGGCGCAGGAGCTCGGCATCGCGGAGATCATCTGTCCGCCGATCCCCGGCGCGTTCTCGGCGCTCGGGCTGGTGGGTACCGACCTCAAGCGCGACTATGTCCGCACCGTCTATGCCACGACCGCGGCCTGCGATCCGGCGGTCCTGGAGGCGGCGTTCGTGGCGCTCGAGCGCGAGGGCGCCGCCATGCTCGACCGCGCCGGCATCGCACCCGAACGGCGGCGGTTCGAGCGCTCGTTCGACGCCAGATATGAGCGGCAATCGCACGAGCTTTCGGTACCGGTTGCGCGCACGACCATCGACGCCTCGGCGGTCGCGGAAGTCGCCGCGGCCTTCCATGATCGTCATCGGCAGACCTATGGCCACGACAACCGCAGCGAGCCGGTGCAGCTCGTCAGCGTGCGCGTCGCGGCGATCGGCACGATTGCTCCACTGGTGATCCGCGACCCGCCGGTGCCGTGCGAAACCGGTGCGGTCAAAGGCCGCCGCCAGGTCTGGTTTCATGCGACTGGAGTGACCGAGGCCGCGATCCTTGATCGCGCGCGGATGGCCGTCGGAATGGCGATCCCGGGTCCGACCGTGATCGAGTCGGTCGAGTCCACGATCCTGGTGCCGCCGGGCTGGCAGGCCCGCATGGATGACGACGGCTTCGTGCGGCTTTCGGGCACGCAACCGGGAGGAAGCCGACAATGAAAAGTGCCGCCGCGGTCGATCCCGCCACCTTTGAGATCATCAAGAACAGCCTCTACAAGATCGCCGAGGAGATGCGGGTGGTGCTCGCGCGCACCGCCTACTCCCCGCTGCTGAAGTCGGCCGGCGACTATTCCTGCGGCGTGTTCGACGCGCAGGGCGCGATGGTGGCGCAGGGGCCTGACCTGCCGATCCATCTCGGCTCCATGCCCGACGCCGTGCACGCGGTCGCCGACGCGTTCGCAGGCGACGTGCACGACGGCGACGTCTTCATCCACAACGATCCGTACTTCGGTGGCAGCCACCTGCCGGACGTAAACGTGGTGCGGCCGGCGTTCCATCACGGACGGTTGCTCGGCTACGCCTGCCTGCGCGCGCATTGGCCGGATGTCGGCTCCGCTACCCCGGGCAGTTACGGGGCCGTCAGCGAGATCTTCGGCGAGGGCCTGCGCCTGCCGCCGCTGCGGCTGATCGGCCGCGGCGCGCTCAATCGCGAGCTGGAGAAGCTGATCCTGGCGAACGTTCGTACACCCGACGAGCGCAGGGGCGACCTGGGGGCGCAGCTCGCTGCGACGCTGCGCGCAACCGAGCGCCTGAACGCGCTGGCGCAGCGCTACGGCGCCGCCGAGCTCACCCGCATCATGGCCGAGGTCATGGACTATTCGGAACGGCTCATGCGGGAGCTGCTCAAGGATCTGCCCGACGGCGACGGCTCATTCGAAGATTTCTGCGACGGCGACGGGATTGCGGACGGCGACGACGGCGCAGACGCGCGGTTTATGATCCGGATGGCGATCAGCAAGCGCGGCGACCGGCTGATCGTCGACTTTGCCGGCACCGATCGAGCCGTCAAGGGGCCGATGAATGCGCCGCTGTCGGTCACCGCGTCCGGCGTATTCTGCGGCATCAAGACCGCGGTCGACCCGACCAACCTGATTCCGCCCAATTCCGGGTGCTGGCGCACGATCGAGATCCGGGCCGAGAAAGGCTCGGTCGTGAATGCGCAGTTTCCCGCACCCGTCGTGTACGCGAACCACGAGATCTCGCATCGCGTCGCCGACATGGTGATGGGTGCCCTGGCGAACTTCATGCCGGCGCAAGTGATGGCGTGCAGCCAGGGCACCTCCGCCATCCTGACGCTGGGCGGCCTCGATCCCCGCACGCGGCGCCGCTACGTCTCGTACGAGACGGTGAAGGGCGGATTCGGGGCGCGGCCGAACAAGGACGGCATCAACGTCATCGCGAGCGGCATCTCCAACACGATGAACACGCCGGTGGAGATCATGGAGATGACCTTCCCGGTGCGCATCGAGCGCTACGAGATCAATCCCGATTCCGGCGGCGCCGGACGCTATCGCGGCGGCTGCGGCGCGCGGCGCGTCTGGCGCCTGCTCGACGGCGCGGACGCGACCGGCGCGCTGTGCATGGAACGGATGACGTCGCCGCCGTTCGGCTTGTGCGGCGGGAAGCCGGGCGCGGCCGCCGTGGTCGAGCTCACCACGCCCGACGGCGCAACCCGTCGCCTGCCGAGCAAGGGTGCGTTCGAGCTACCGGCGGGTTCCGTGATCGACATGGTGACGCCCGGTTCGGGCGGCTTTGGACCGGCGGCGGAGCGCGACCCGGCGGCGATCGGGTGCGACCTGCTCGACGGCTACGTCAGCACCGCGGCGACGCAGCGGGATTACGGAATTGCGGATCCCGAGGCGCTGCGGCAGGCGGCGGAAAGTGTGCAGGACTGAGCGGAGCGAAATCAGGATTGCGCTGTTGCCAGATCGCCTCGGCTTCGCTCTCGCTACATCCGGGCTTTTTGCTCATAACAAGCTGATATTGCTCGGCCGCCGCAACCTGACGTCACAATTGATCCGCGGCGTGCTCCGCCGCCATCGCGCGCAGGCGGCGCGGCTTTACAATACACGCCCTAAACAACCCGTCGGCCATCGTCTATATAGGACCGGCAAGAACGTAGCGCTTGGGTGGGGCGCATGTCGGACGTGTGGTTTTACCATGACGGAAGAGGGCAAGTTGGACCGCTCAGCAAAGAAGACCTGATCGCGACGCTATCGACGTATCGGAACCCGCAAAGCATCTTTGTTTGGCGCTCGGGGCTTGATGAATGGAAACGGGCGGGCGAAATACCCGAACTGCTTTCCTCCTTGATGCCTCCACCCCCAGTCGACGCAACTCCTCCGCCGTCAGTGACAGGGGGAGCGGATCAGCCACTTGCTTTCCCACGAATCGACTCGCAAGGCCGTGGGCCGACAAAGCACCGCTTCAATAACTTTATCGCCAAAAGCTGGCGAGGTGAATACCCGCTTGGCATCACCTATTGGGTATTCGGCTTTGCCGCCAATCTGCTTGCCGGCGCAATAGTCGCTGGCGTCGGTGCCATTTTGTCATCTGATACCGGGTATCAGCCGCGCAACATCTTCGTAGCTATGACGACGATTTGGTTAAGCGTGCTGGCACTCGCCATATGGCAGTTGGTCGGGGTGTGGCGCTCGGCCAGTCGTCGGATCGAGCAACGCAAGCGCATCGGCAAACTCTCTATTTGGGCTGGCTTGGCCAAGGTTGCCGTCGTGTTAGGTTGCCTTAGCTTTCTTGTAGAGTTCGGAAATTCCGGCCTCCCTCAACTTACGGAGGCCTGGCGAATGGCTTTTTTGAAGACCCCAACATTCCCGACTATGCCATCCGGATCATGCGAGACGGGAAGGAGGTGGAAGTTGCCGGAGGCTTCAAGTTTGGCTTGACAGATGACTTCAAAAAAATCCTGCGGGCGTCGCCTCAGATCAGCGTTGTTCACTTGAACAGTGCTGGTGGACGAATTGGTGAAGCACAGAGCCTTTACGGAGTTATCCGAGACAACAGACTTATTACATACACTTCGTCCCGATGCCTATCGGCATGCACTCTCGCCTTTGCAGCAGGCCGCGAGCGATGGATCCACCGACGAGGCAAACTAGGTTTTCACAGCCCGACTTTCCCCGGGATGAAGGAGGCCGACCTTCGAGAAGCATCCCAGTTGCAGAGGGAGGCGTTCGTGTTGGCTGGCTTCGACCGCGGCTTCGTGGATCGCGCTTTGTCGACGCCTAACAAGGATATGTGGACGCCCTCAATCGAGGAGCTCTCGCGTGCCCAGGTAGTAACTGCGATTTCCGATGGAAACGACTTCGCGGCCTCCGGCTTCGGTGTTGACGTGACCCAAGAGGCTTTGGGCTCGGCGCTCGCAGAAAGGTTTCCCCTATTTCAAACACTCAGAGTGAAGATGCCGTCGCAGTTTGCCTTATTGGTAGAAGCATATCATACGAGCTATCTAGCAGGGCAAACCGAAAACCAGATGATCGCGGCGGCCAGAAGCAAGTTCATCCCGATCCTGGCGGCGCAGAGGGCGCTTGCCGACGACGACGTGCTTATCGATCTCGGGCGCTTGTATGCTGACCAATACGAGGCCGTTGGCGCTGTTGATCCCACTGCCTGCTACCATTACGCCTCGGGCGTAGCGGGAAGCAGCGGCGCATCTCTTGTTCCCTCGGACCTGTTAACGCGGGAATTAATGCTGAACGAGCGAGTTATCAGGACTGCTGCCGAACGTCCCCGGGTCACGGAGCAAATGACTGCGCCTCTCTGGGATAAGGTGCGAAAGCAGCTGGCCGCAAAGGGCCATGGCTTAAGCGGGATTGAGCTTCTTCAGAGGAGAAATCTTGAAAAATCAAGGCATTCGGAATTTTGTCGGGTTAGTGTCGCCCTGATGCGGGAAGTTGCGAGTATGCGACCATGGGAGGCTGCGCTGCTATTCAGAGAGATTTGGTCAGCAAATTGAACTCCGTCGCGAACAAGCTCTGTCGGCTTAGCATTGCATCGCGGCTCAGCCAGGCCGGGCCCAACGCTGGAGATTTGTCCAGCGTGGCATCGTATGGGTCGCCTCCGCCATTCACGCGCACGCGCCGCACACGCGCCGCAACTTCAGGTCCGTGATGTGATGTCCATACTCCCGGCGCATGCGCTCAGTCGCCGGCCACCCCGCCCTGAGCACCTTGCAGGGACGCCGTGCCGCGGCGCGTCTGGCGCCTGCTCGACGGCGCGGACGCGACTGGCGCGCTGTGCATGGAACGAGTGACATCGCCGCCGTTCGGCTTGTACGGCGGAAAGCCGGGCGCGGCCGCCGTGGTCGAGCTCACCTCGCCCGACGGCGCAACCCGTCGCCTGCCGAGCAAGGGTGCGTTCGACCTACTGGCGGGTTCCGTGATCGACATGGTGACGCCCGGTTCGGGCGGCTTTGGACCGGCGGCAGAGCGCGACCCGGCGGCGATCGGGTGCGACCTGCTCGACGGCTACGTCAGCACCGCGGCAGCGCAACGGGATTACGGAATTGCGGATCCCGAGGCGCTGCGGCAGGCGGCGGAAGGCAGCGACGGTTGAACGGAGGCAAAGCGGGATTGTCTCGCCGCCAGGCTGACCCGGATTTCGCTGCCGCTCAATCCGGGCTACTTAAAACGTCTGGTCCCACAGCTCCGGAATCAAGTCGTAGCCGCCGCCGGCGCGGCGGTTGAGGTTGAGGAATCCCGGAAAGTGCATGTGCATGCCGGCGGCCAGCAGCCGGTCGCTCGCCACCATGTCGAAGGCGCGCCGGCGCGTCGCGATCGCCGCCTGCGGATCGGTGTCGGGCTCCATGAACACGTCCGGCCGGCGCGTCTGCACGTCGGGCACGTGCACGATGTCGCCCCAGATCAGGAGCTGTTCGCCGTTCGAGGCCACCAGGTAGCCGGTGTGTCCGGGCGTGTGACCTGGCAGCGGCAGTGCGGTCACGCCGGGAAACACCTCGCCGTGCGCGTCGCGGCTGTGGGTGAGGTAGGGCTTGATCTGCTCGCGCGCCCACTCAAAGAAGCGCAGCTTCTGGCGCTCGGTCGCGGCCGCCATGGCGGCATCGTCATGCCAATGGGCGACATCGCGCTCGGACACGACCAGCTCGACATGAGGAAACCGCGCGACGCCGTCCGGACCGGTCAGGCCATTTGAGTGATCGGGATGCATGTGGGTCAGCAGGATCGTGTCGATCGACCCGGGCTCGACGCCGGCGGCGGCAAGATGCTTCGGCATATGCCCGAGCGTCGGGCCCATGCTGTCGGCCGAGCCGGTATCCACGAGCGCGGCGCGGCCGCCGGAATGGATCACGAAGACGTTGACCGAGATGCGCGGCGGGGTTGGGCGATAGACCTCCTTGAGCAGGCGCTCGGCCTCCCGCGGCTCGATATTGCGCATGAACTCGTAGGACGCATCGAGGTAGCCGTCGCTGATCGCGGTCACCACGATGTCGCCGATGCGCCGGCGGTAGATGCCGGGGATTTGCGCGGTCGGCGCTGCAGTGCCCGGCGCATTCATTGTCGTCATCGGTTCGTTCCTTCAGCAGCCGCCGCCATGGCCGGCGACGCAATAACCGACTAGGCGCTGCCGAACAAACGCCCGAGCCGAAAGGTGCCACACGAACGCAATCTTGCCGTCGTGACTCAATGACGGCAGTATCGCGCCGGTTCGCAATGGCCGGGGCAACGATGAACGCAACAAATGGTAGCGCGAAGCAAACTCTGCTGGCATGGATCGAGAGCGACCGCGAACGGCTGCTCGAGTTCTTCCGTCAGTTCGTCCGCTGCAAGAGCCCCAATCCGCCGGGCGACACGCTGCAGGCGGCGGCACATGTGCGAAAGCTCCTGGACGAGAACGGGATCGAATACCGGGTAATCGCGCCGAATGCGATCATGCCGAACATCGTGGCCACGTTCGAGTGCGGGCAACCGGGTCGGCATCTCGTGCTCAACGGCCACATGGACGTATTTCCGGTCGAGAGCAACGAGGGATGGTCGAACGATCCATGGGGCGGCGATCTCGTCGATGGTTGCGTGTACGGTCGCGGCTCGTCTGACATGAAGTGCGGCACCACCGCCTCGATCTTCACCTACCTTTATCTCCATCGCATCCGCGACCAGCTCAACGGCCGGCTGACCCTGACCGCGGTCTCCGACGAGGAGACGTTCGGCCCGTATGGCGCCCGCTATCTGTTCGAGCACCACCCGGAAGTGTACGGCGACTGCTGCCTCAATGGCGAGCCGAGCAGTCCGCACACCGTGCGCTTCGGCGAGAAAGGTCCGCTGTGGCTCGAATTCACGGTCAAGACCAAGGGCGCCCACGGGGCCTACACGCACGCCAGCAAGAGCGCGAACGCCATCGGCATCGAGGTGATCGGTGAACTGCAGAAGCTCACCGCGATGCCGGTGCCCCGGATCGGCAACCTCTCGGGCCTGCTCGACGCCGCCGCCGACGCGATCAACAAGGCCTTCGGGGCAGGCGCCTCGGAGATCATCCAGAAGGTGACGGTCAACCCCGGCCTGATGCGCGGCGGCATCAAGGTCAACATGATCGCGGCCGAATGCCAGTTCGAGGTCGACTTCAGATTGCCCAACGGCCTGGAAGCCCCGGCGCTGCTTGCCGAGGTCGACAAGATCCTGGCGCGCTACCCGGAGGCGACGTATCGACAGATCATCTACAATCCGCCGGCATGGACCGCGCCCGACGCCGAGATGATCGGCTACGTGCGCGAGAATGCCATGGCGATCGGCAAGGTCGATCCGGCGCCGGTGATCAGCCTCGGCGGCACCGACGCGCGGCTTTGGCGCTACAAGAACATTCCCGCGATCGTCTATGGCCCGACGCCGAACGGCATGGGGAGCACCAACGAGTACGTTCCGGTCGAGGAGTTCTTCCACGTGGTGAAGTGCCACGTGCTGTCCGCCTACGACTACCTGTCGCGCGCTTAAGTCGCGCGCACGTACCGCGCACGTGGGTCGGTTAGGCCTGATTTGCGCAGGCGGCGCCGCCTCTTCACCTCTCCCCAGCGGGGAGAGGTGAGTCAACGCGTCCTGCTACTACTTCTTCTCTTCCGCGGTGGCGCTCGGCCCGAACAGCTTGAGCGTCGGCACCGCCATAAAGCGGCCGGTCGAGCCATACTTCTCGGCGATCCGCTCCCAGCGGCCGGTGCCGAGCATGAAATCGATCGCCACGTTCATGAAGTTGAGCAGGTCGCCGTTGCCGCGCCTGACCGACCAGCAGATCGGCAGCACGTTGTAGGGCTGCTCCGAGAACAGGACGTCGACCCCGGGCTGTTGCGCGGCGAAGCGGCGTGCCTGGAAGGCATCCTCGGTGCCCATGTCGGCGCGGCCGGCCGCCACCTCGATGAAGGGCGCGGTGAGGTTGCCGGTCGCAAGCGTGACGAAGGTCGCCTTGGGCCAGTTCTCGCGCGCAAACTCCAAGCCGGCGCCGCCCTGCAGAACGGCGATCTTGACGCCTTCCTTGTTGAAGTCGGCAAGCTCCTTGAAACGGGTGTCGCCCTTGCGCACCACCGCGCTGTAGCCAAGGTAGTGGATCGGGCGCGTGAACTCGACCGCCGCGGCGCGCTGAATGGTCGCGAATGTGCCCGCCATCGAGAGGTCGAACTGGCCGGACTGCAGGCCGGCGGCGAAGTTCGCCCAGGTGGTTTCGATGAACTCAGGCTCGACGTTGATGGTCTTGAAGATGTAGCGCAGGCCCTCGACGTAGTAGCCGGTGATGTCGCCCGAGGCCGGGTCCTTGATGGTGCCGGGCGGCGACGGGATGTAGCCGACCTTGATCTTCTTCTCTCTCAGGATCCGATCCATCACCTGCGCGGCAGCGTCGTCGGTTGCGGCGGCGAAGATCGGCAGTGCGAGCAGCAGCGCGAACAGGCTGCGAAACGCAGGTTTCAGACAGGTCACCATCGTGATCTCCCCTGTTGTGGATAGGCGGGTCAATGTAGCACCCGGCGCAGGAAATCGATCGTGCGCGGATGGGTCGGTGTGTTGAAGATTGTGTCGGCGGGCCGATTTCGACGATCCGGCCCTCGTCGATCATGACCACGCGATCGGCGACCTCGCGCGCGAAGCCCATCTCGTGCGTGACGATCACCATGGTCATGCCGTCGGCGGCGAGCGATTTCATCACCTCCAAGACCTCGCCCACGAGCTCCGGGTCGAGCGCGGAGGTCGGCTCGTCGAACAGCATGGCCTTCGGGCGCATCGCCAGCGCGCGGGCGATCGCCGCGCGCTGCTGCTGGCCGCCGGACAGCTTGCTCGGATAGACGTTGAGCTTGTCGATCAGGCCGACACGCTCGATCAGCTTGATGGCCGGCCGATCGCGGCCGCTTCTTCTCCTTCAGCACGATAACCGGCCCCTCGATGACGTTCTCGAGCACCGACATGTGCGGGAACAGATTGAAGCTCTGGAATACCATCCCCATCTGGGCGCGCACCTTGTTGAGGTGGCGCGGATTGTCGCGCACCAGCCTCCCGCTCGCACCGCGGCGATACCCGACCAGCTGGTCGAAGAAATGGACCTCGCCCTGCTCGTACTCCTCGAGGAAATTCATGCAACGCAACAGCGTGCTCTTCCCGGATCCGCTCGGGCCGATGACCACCAGCACCTCGCCCTGCGCAATCTCGAGATCGATGCCGCGCAGCACCTCGAGATCGCCGAACCGCTTGTGCAGGTTGCGGATGCGCAGGACCGGGTTCACGAGCGCACCTTCCAGTATTGCTCCAGGCGCTGCGACAGCCAGATGAACGGATAGATGATGATCGCGAACGCGACCGCGAGCGCCGTATAGATCTCCAGCGGCCGGTAGGTGTTGTTGATGAGGTTG
Source organism: uncultured Alphaproteobacteria bacterium (assembly GCA_963788095.1). GTDB lineage: Bacteria > Pseudomonadota > Alphaproteobacteria > Rhizobiales > Xanthobacteraceae > CAVTXS01. Next base: position 121,824 of record CAWBFP010000026.1, read on the forward strand.
TTGGCCTCGTGCAGCAGCTCGTACACGGCGAGCACCGATCCGAGCGTGGTCAGCTTGATCAAGGTGGCGAGCTCGTTGATGAACGGCGGAATCATCCGGCGCACGGCCTGCGGCATCACGATCCGGCGCATCATCTGGAAATAGCTCATGCCGAGCGATTTCGCCGCGTCGGTCTGGCCGCGGTCGATGGAGGCGATGCCGGCGCGGAAGATCTCGGCGAAGTAGGCGGCCGCGTGCAGCCCGAGCCCGACCGACACCGACGCGACGTTGCCCATCTGCAACCCGGTCAGGATCGGCAGCGAGTAGTAGATCCAGACGAGCTGCACCAGCACCGGTGTGGACCGGAAGAACTCGATGTAGAGGGCGGCCAGCGCGCGCAGAAACCAGCGGGTGGAAGAGCGCAGGGTGCCCAACAAGAGCCCGAGCGCAAGCCCAATCACCAGCGACCAGAATGTCAGCTGCGCGGTGACCGTGGCGCCGCGCACGAACACCGCGCGGTAGTCCCAGATCACGCCGAAATGCCAGACGTATGACGGAGCCTGCATATCCGAGCTGCGGGGAGATCGAAGGGGCGACGTATCATCGTATGAATTCGATGCGCGTCAATTGCCGCCACGCGTCGGACCGTCGCCCGAGCCGCGACAAATGGCGCAGTGCTGGCGCGCCGAACGCGCCCGCCGCGCGCTGCGCTGAACCAGTGGACGAACGTCTATGCTGCCGCAACTATTGGAGCGCCAGCCTCGACGTCACGCCGCGGCGCTGGCCGGCGCGATTCGCGCGTGCCCTCAAAGCCAAGCAATCGGCCGGCGTGCCAAGAATCCGCTTGCGGACCGGCCGCCGATGGCATTCTGATGCGCCCCTGGCCGGATTGGGAAGGACCCGACGCATGCCAGCGTCTCTCGCGCGGCGCAGTGCCCTGTTGCTGCTTGCGGTTGCTCTGGCGCCGCCTGCCCACGCACAGTCGCTGCAGGTCACCGGACAGGCCGGTGTCCTCGGCGAGTGGGAGCTGAGCGCCAAGGTCACCGAAACAACGGCCAGTGGAAAGTCGGAGTTCGTCGGGCCATTGGTGCTCAAACATACCGGCCTGTGCACACAGGACGGCCCCGAGGAGAAGGCCGGCGAGCTGCGCTTTCAGCTCTCCCGCGCTTCGTCCCGCATCCAGGCGACGCTGCTGATCGACGGCGTCGCGTGCTCCTACAGCGCACGCAAGTCGGACGCCTTCAAGGGTGTGATGAGCTGCCCGGATCGACGCGATGTCCCGCTGCTGATCTGGCTCAAGTAGCTGCGAGCGGGTTGCAAAGCGCATCCCGCTCATAGGCTTGAGCGTTCGCGGCCGGCGCTGACCCGGGTCACCTGGATTGCGCGCTTGCGCGCGCAATCGCCCTTTTTCTCAGCGCGGGGGTGATCGGCCCCTTGCCGAGCACGGCTCCGGACTAGCGAACGGGAGCCGCCGCCGCCGTCGTCAGCGTCTTGAGCTCCTGCACTTCGGGCCGGCTGGTGTCGGCATTCTTGGCGAGCGCGTTGACCTTGGCGGTGTACTGCTTCGCCTTCGCGCCGTCGCCGGCCTTGCTGGCGGCTTTGGCGGCGCCGACATAGGTGCCGAGCCGGTTCGGCTCCTTCTTGAGCGTCGCTTCGAATGCCGCGAGCGCCTCTTTCGCCATGCCGCGTTCGAGCAGCATGATGCCGTAGAGTTCGCGCGCCGGCGCAAGCGGCCCGGGGGTCACCGGGTGCTTCTCGGTCTTGTCTTCCGCGTCCGCGGCGTCGGCGAGCGCCTTGAGCGCATCATCATGCTTGCCTTCGGCCTGCAGCACCCAAGCGGTGGCGATCTGCCGCTGGATGTCGATGATGTCGGGCCAGTAGGCGTCACGCGCCTCCCGCCGCTTGTCGCGCATCTCTGCCAGCTTGGCGATGTCGGCCTTCGCCGCATCGACCTGGCCGGTGCGGGCCGCGCCGAGCGCGCGGGCGAAATGCGTCACCGCCTGCACGTGCGCGAGCGGGCTCGGCCGCACCTGAAGCGCCGCGGCGGCTTTCCAATAGCCGCGCTCGATCGCGTACCGCGCGGGGCTTGCGGCCAGCGCATACGGCCCGACAAAGAACGTCTCGGAGAAGCCCGTGACCGTCATCATCTCATCGATCACCGCTTGCGCCTTCTTGTCCTGCGCGAGCTGCAGGTGCGCGTACACGAGATAGTCCATCGCATGCAGCTGGTCGTGGCCTTCCTTGTTCTCCTTGGCAATACGCGCGGAGGTGCTGTTGGACGTGATCGATTCCTTCCAATAGCCCACGCGCGTGTAGATGTGGGACGGCATGTGCTGCGCGTGCGGTGCCGCTGCCGCGATCTTGGCATAGCGCTTTGCCGCCGGGAGGCCCTTCTCGGCGATCGGCGGATAGTCGTAGAGGTGGATCATGTAGTGCGCGACCCCGGGATGCTCCGGCTTGCGCTTGAAGATCGGGTCAAGCAGCGCCGCGCCCTTGAGCTGGTTGGCGTAGGTCTTGTCGGCCGGCGAGGCCGCCACGTTGAGGACGATCGCATAAGCGATCTGCGCCTCGTCGTCCTTCGGATAGCGCTGCGCCAGGGACTCCATCGCCTTGAGATAATTCTGCACGCGCGTGCGATGGTCGACCTTATCGTGGTCGACGAAGAACACCGCCAGCGCCTCGATATAGTCACTTTCACGCTGCGTTTTCGCTCCCAGCGCCTTGCCCTTCTGAATCGCCTCGGATCCCTCGGCGAGATTCTTCGCCGCCGGCGCGACGTGGGGGTTCTCCAGCGAGGCGAGCGAAATACCCCAGTAGGCGATGCCGCAGGTGGGGTCCGCCTTGAGCGCCTCCTCGAAGGTTTGCCTGGAGGCGCGGTACCAGAACGAGTGCTGGTACAGCATCCCCTGGTCGAACAGCTTCTGCGCCTTGGCATTGCACGAGGTCTCGAACTTGACCTTGCCGAGCTGCTTTGCATTCGTTTGCGCCAATGCCGGCGGCGCGAGCGTGATGCCAACGGCCAGTGCGCCCGCAACGGCCAACGATGTCCTGAACATGGTCCTCTCCTCTGCGGCCAATCGAGCCGACGCGCACGTCGATCCGCGCCACGGCGGCGGCTCGCTGGGCATGCGATCGCTTTGCGTACAGACGGCGCAAACGCGCCGGGGTCCAATGCAGTGCCTGCCCACGGTATTTTGACGTCTTTTGCGCGGCAGGAATCTCGTCCATGCCGCGTCCGGGGCAGCCCGACCAAACACTAACTGCCCTGCGTCCCGATGAAAAGGGTCGAGCTGCATCGCGCGTGCGACGATCGGTCCCGGCGCGCGTTCGCGGCCGGCGCTATCCGAACACGTCCTGCAGCACACCGTCGCGCACCACCACGGTGTTGTCGACCGTGATGGTGGTGCGCATCACCGGCAGGTCGAAGTGCCCGGCGGTGTGGCGGCCGGCGAATTCGTTGGCGCCGGTCGAGAACAGGAAATTGCCCGCGACCGCGCGCAGCTCGGTGCCGTTGGTGTCGCGCTGGTCGTACATGGCCAGCGCCTCGTAGCGGGCGCTGGGGTTCATCCCGAAGCCGACGTGCGAGACCGCGTACGCCTCGCGCTCGCCCCAGGCGGCGAGATACGTGCGCATCATCTCGGCATCGGCCCCGTCGCCGTCGATGCGGGTGACGAAGTCGTGCGCCAGCGTCAGCCGGACTGGCTCCTGCAGATAGCGCTTGAACGTGAGGTTGACGTCGCCGCGGGCGAGCACCAGCGTGCCGTTGACGGTCCCGGCCCGCGGAAAGCTCACCACCAGCCCGCCCGGCCAATGAGCGAGCGTGCCGGGCCGGTCGGTCCAGCCCCAGACACCGACGGTCGAGGCGCCCGCCATGTCGACGTCGAGGTCGGTGCCCACCGCGGAGGTAACGCGCATGCGCGCGGCGCCACGGAGCATCTTGGCGGCGGCGCGCACCCGCCGCTCGAGCGCGACATCTGGCCGCATGCGCTCGAGCGCCTCGGGATGCTCGTTGCAGATCACCTGGATGCGCGCGCCGCCCTTGAGGATCTCCGGCGTCTCGGCCGCATGCATCAGGCCTTCGACGGTGCAGTCGACCACGAAGCCTGCTTGCGCCAGCGCGGACACGACCGGCGCCAGACGCCCGATGGCCAGGCTCGCGCCGGTCGAACGCACCGGCACCGGGTGCGCATTGCGCGCGGTCGGAACGACGATGTGAAACGGCCGCGCACCGAGCCGCAGCAACGCGAGCTCCGCGAGCTGCACGTTCAAGGCGCGCGACTGCGTTTCCGATAGGATCGCCGCAGTGTCGCCGGCCTTGACGGCGCACTTCTCGAACAGCTCGCCGAACGCGTCGATCCATTTGCCCTCGATGCGATCGCTCAGCATCTTGTTTCCTATCCGGGACGCTCGGGGAAGCCCACCAGCAACCGCGCACTCAGCGCATTGAAGCTCGCGTTCAAGACCAGGCCCAGCATCGATATCATGATGATGGGCACGTACATGTCGACGGTCTGAAAGTTGCGCGCGGCCCGCACCAGGAGCTGCCCGAGGCCGTCGGTCGAGGTGATCATCTCGGACAGGAATACGACGATGCAGGAGATGATCAGGCTGATGCGGCAGCCGGTCAGGATCGACGGCAGCGCGGCGGTGAGCACGACCGTGAACAGGCAGCGGCGCTGCGACGCGCCGGCGGCGCGCGCCGACCAGACGAGCTTCGGGTCGACCGCGGCCGCGCCCTGATAGGTCGCGAGCAGGATCGGAAACAGCGCGTCGGCCACGACCAGCGCGACCTTCGAGGAATGGTCGAACCCGAGCGTGAGCACGAAAGCCGGATAGAGCGCGATCTTCGGCACTGGCGCGAGCACCCGGATGAGCGGCTGCAGCAGCGCGGCAAACGGCTTGCTGCCGGCCGCCAGAATCCCGAGCGTCACGCCGGTGACGACTGCGATGCCGAATCCAGTGAACAGCCGGAACAGCGTGATGCCGCAATGCTCGAGGAACTGCGGATTGCCGAGCATCGAGATGAGGCGCAGGAACACGGTCGCGGGGTCCGGCAGCACCGTCGGCGGCGCCAAGCGCGAGGCCGCGATGAAATGCCAAAGCGCGAGGATGATGAGGATCGGCAGCGCGCCGACCGCGAGCTCGGCGATGCTGCGGCGCGCGGTCATGCCGAGCCGACCGCGATCTGATGCGAAGGCTCGGCCCACGCCATGAGGGTGCGGCGCACCGCCTCGAAACCCCAGTCGAGCGCAAAGCCGAGGACGCCGATCACCACGATCATGGCGTAGACGGCTTCGTATTGCGCCATGTCGAGGGCGTTGAACAAAATGTTGCCGACGCCCGTCTGCCGCGCGATCATCTCGCTCGTCACCATCGTGATCAGCGCCAGCACCAGCCCGGTGCGGCACCCCACCATGATCTCCGGCAGCGCCGCCGGAAACACCACGCGGACCAGCCGTGCCGGGGCTCGCAATCCCATTGCGGCCGCCGACCACAGCATCTTGTCGTCGACCGCGCGCGCCCCTTGGTAGCTGTGAAAGATGATCGGCAGCGACACGCCGAGGAAGATCACCAGGGTCTTCGAAACGTCGCCTACCCCGAGCCACAGCATGATGATCGGCATCAAGGCCGCTTTCGGCACCGGATAGATCACCATCAGCAGCGGATTGAAGAACTTGGCGACGAGGGCGCTGCGTCCCATCATCAGCCCGAGCGGGATCGCAAGCGTCGCGGCGAGCGCGAAACCGATCACCATGCGCCGAAGCGAAGCGAAAATGTTGGGCAGCGTATCGCCGTCGGCGAAGATCGCCGGCAGCTCGCGCAACGCGGTCCATGGCGGCGGCAGGCCGTTGATGCCGAAGGCGCGTGCCGCCAGCTCCCACGCGGCGAGCAGCGCCAAACAGGCGATCAGCGGCGGCAAGCCGGGGACGGCGCTCAAGCGCGGCATCACGCCCGCCCCTCGGCCGGCTCGTCCATGAGCCGCTCGATGTCGAGAACGTGCTCCTGGTAGCGGCGATCGAGCAGCAGTTCGGCGCGGTTGCGCGGGCGCGGCAGCTCGATGTCCACGTTCGATTTGATGCGCCCCGGCGATCGGGTCATCACGACAACGCGGTCGGACAGGAACACCGCCTCGTCGACGCTGTGGGTGACGAACATGACGGTCCGGCGGTCGCGCTCCCAGATGTCGAGCAGCTCCTTCTGCAGCCGCGTGCGGGTATGCGCATCGAGCGAGCCAAACGGCTCGTCCATCAGCAGGATGCTCGGCCGATAGGCCAGCGTGCGCGCGAGCGCGACGCGCTGCTTCATGCCACCGGACAGCTCCTTCGGATAGAAATCCTCATAGCCCGTGAGATTGACGAGGGCGATCAGCTCGCGCGCGCGCTCTTGCGCCTCGGCAACGCTGAGCCCTTGCTGGCGCGGGCCGTACATGACGTTGCCGAGCACCGTCTTCCACGGAAACAGCGCGAACTCCTGAAACACCGGGCCACGGTCGGGACCAGGCCCGGCAACCGGCTTGCCGTTCACGCAAATGGTCCCGGTGGTGGCGGCGATGAAGCCGCCGACCATGTAAAGCAGCGTCGACTTTCCGCAACCGGACGGCCCGAGGATCGAGACAAACTGCCCCTCGCCGATGCCGATCGAGATATCGGCGAGGGCCAGATGGCGCCCGCGCTGGGCGGTTTCATAGACCTTCGATACCCCCACGATGTCGATCATGCGGAGCCCCGCTTCGACCGAACGCTGGGCACGATCCAACATGCTTACGGGGTTCCTCTGGGCGAGCGGCGCCGTTCGCGTCCTTATAGCAAGCGTGACACCGTCATTGCGAGCCGAAGGCGGGGCCCGGCATCATGACGGCGCTGGATTGCCTCGTCGCTGCGCGCTTGCAATGATAGCTTGCAGGATCGGCCGCTGACGCGGCCTCGCCGCTTGCGATTTGGCGCAAGCCGTCGTTCCATAGCGGCGGAGGCGCGGCCACGCCGGCCGTGACCGGCGGAAGCGCGCCGCGCGCTTGGTCCTGTCGCGAAAGGAAACTCGATGAGTCGCGTTGTTGCGATGCTGGCACTGGCAGCCGGCTTCTGGGTGTCGCCTGCGAGCGCGCAGGATCTCGGCACCATCCGGGTCGGCTGGACCATTCCGGCCGAGGAATCGAAGTACTGGATGATGCGCCGGCCGCAGGAATTTCCGAGCCTCGGCAAGACCTACAAGGTCGAGTGGTCGCAATTCCAGGGCACCTCGGTGATGGCGCAGGCGCTCGCCGCCGGCGCGATCGATTGCGCCACCCAGGGCGTGCTTCCAATCGGCCAGGGCGCCGCCAACGGCACGCTCGCGGTCTATGTCATCGCCCAGCATGTCGGCGAGCGACCGGGCAGCTTCTCGGTCTATTGGGCCGTCAAGGACGATAGCCCGATCAAGACCGTGGCCGACCTCAAAGGCAAGACCGTCGGCATCAGCATCATCGGCGGCGGCACCCACGGCCCATTCAACCTGATGCTGCGCCGGAACGGCGTCGATCCCGACAAGGATATCAAGCTGGTGGAAGTGAGCTTCTCGCTTTCCGAGGACGCCGTGCGCGCCGGCCGCGTCGACGCCGTCAACATGAACCAGCCGTTCGCGGCGCGCTCGGAGGCAAAGGGCGGCCTGCGCAAGCTGTTCGCCCTCTCGGAGGCGCTACCGAACATCGTCCATATCGTCGAAGCCTGCCGCAAGGATTTCGTCGACAAGAACCCCGACCTGGTGCGCGCCTACGTCAAGGACATCACGGCGGCCCTGAAGAAGGCGCTCGCCAACCGCGCCGAGACCATGAAGGTCGTGTCGGAAATCACCAAGGCGCCGATCGAGGTGCTCGACAGCTATCTGCTCAAAGGCAACGATTTTGCCCGCGAGCCGGGCGCGGCACCGAACTTCCAGGGCATCCAGGCGATGCTCGACGTCTATGCCGACACCGGCCTGATCGCCAAGAAGGTCGACGCCGGCCAGTTCCGCCATCCCTCGATCGTGGCGCCGCTCGAGTAGCTCAACCCTGCGCGGTTCGCCTGCGCTCGATCGACGTCGCGCGCGGTTCGTTCGCCCGTGTTCAACGGAGGCCGCGCGGCCCGTGCGCGACGACCATCCGGTTCACGACTTCCTTGACACCCGCAACCTCACCGGCGATCCGACCGGCATCTTCCACCAGCGCGCGGTGGATCGCCGTGCCGGTAAGCACGATCTTGCCGCCATCGGCGGCAACGTCCGCGCCGCTGACCCCCATTCCGACCGTGAAGCGCTCGCGCAGCTTGACGCGAACGTGCGCCTCCAGGGCCTTGTCGACGAGGATCGCACGCGAGGCTTCGGTTTCCTGGAACTCCGGGCTGGCGGCGAGATCGCACACGAGCTTGACGCAGGTGTCGATCGAAGTGCGCTCGGTGTTGAGCACAAGGTCGTAGCTCAGAGGGTCCTCGCGATCGACGCCGTAGGCGGCCTTCAGGGTGTGCCTGTGGGCGGCGTCGTTGCGCTCGATCTCGCGTTTCGCTGCGCTCGCGTCCTCAAACCCAGGCCGGCCCACCATCGTGCGCACTCGCGCCGCCATGGGCGCGCAGACGCGGATCCGCGGCACGTGCGGTACGTCGTGCAGGATGGTGCACGCGCCCCAGCCGCGGATCAGGACGTTGCCTTGCCGGGCGAGTTCGAAGACCTCTTCGATCGTGTAGCGCGCCAGGCGCTTGCTGCTGACCTGCAGGCGTTCGCGCAGCGTCGCGCCGCCTTCCAACACATGATGGACGGCGCTCTCCTTGACGTGCATGTGCTCGGCGAGATCATGCTCCACCATCTCGTGGAGGATCACCTTGAGCCCCAATTTGTCGGCGATCCGGTGCGCGACGTCGCGGCCTCCGGAACCCATTTCTCGCGTCATTGCAATGACCGGCATCTTGTCCTCCTATGACTTCGGCGACGTGCATATTTGATTTTCGGCCGCGGATCTCATGCGGGAGCGCCCCCACCTCTTACGCGCAGCACCAGCTTGACGAGCTCCATAACCAGCAGCAGCGTTGCCGCCACGCCGGCCGTGATCAGCCAATCGCGCGCCGACAGCGGCACCGTGTGGAACGCGTTCTGCAGGAACGGTGCGTAGATCACGAGTGCGTGCGTGAAGAGCGACAGGGCGACGGCGCCGAGCAGCCACTTGTTGTCGAAGAATCCGCTGGCCGCGCTGCGCCAAGACGAGCGGCAGTTGTAGACGTTGAAGAGCTGGAACATCATCAGCGTGGTGAAGGCCATGGTGCGTGCGTAGGCCTCGTCGCTGGCGTTTGGCGTCGTGCCACTTGCGAACAGCGTAAACAGCCCGCCGGGATAGTAGGCATCCAGCACGGCCAAAGTTCCGAGCATCATCACGCTGCCGATGCCGGCAAGGCGCAGCCAGTCCGCGGTCGTGAGCACGCCGGTGCCGCGCGCGCGCGGCTCGCGTTGCATGACGTCGGGGTCCTTGGGGTCGACCCCGAGCGCGAGCGCAGGCGGCCCGTCGGTCACCAGGTTGATCCACAGCAGCTGCGCCGCCAGCAGCGGTAGGAACAGGCCGAAGTCGGCGGAAGCGAGGCCGAGCAGGCCTGCGAACATGACCCCGGCGAACATCGTGAGCAGTTCGCCGGCGTTGGATGACAGGAGATAGATCAGGTACTTGCGGATATTGTCGTAAATCCCCCGGCCTTCCTCGATCGCCTTGACGATGCTGGCGAAATTGTCATCGGTCAGCACCATGTCGGCGGCTTCCTTGGATACGTCGGTGCCGGTGATTCCCATCGCGACGCCGATATTTGCGGTCTTGAGCGCGGGAGCGTCGTTGATGCCGTCGCCGGTCATCGCGACGATGTGGCCCTTGCGCTGAAGCGCGCCGACAATCCGCAGCTTGTGTTCGGGATCGACGCGCGCAAAGACGCGAACGTGCTCGACGATCGCGTCGAGCGCCTCTTCGGTCATGCCGCGCAGCTCGGTGCCGGTCACGGTGCGCGAGCCCGGCTCGAAGATCGCCAGCTCGCGGGCGATCGCCTCGGCGGTCGCCGGGTGATCGCCGGTGATCATCACCGAACGGATGTGCGCGCGCCTGGCGATGGCGACTGCGTCCTTTGCCTCCGGCCGCGGCGGGTCGATCATACCCGCCAAACCGAGCAGGACGAGATCCTGCTCGATACTTTCCGGCAGCTCGATCTGGACCGAACGATGTGCCAAGTCCTCCGCATCGACGCCGAGCGAGGCGGCAGGCACGGCGCGCGACGCGATGGCAAGCACGCGCAGCGCCTCGCCGGCGAGCGCATCGTTTTGCCGCAACAGCTCGGCGCGGCGCTCGTCACCGAGCGCGACGGTCTCACCGTCGTCGTAGACATATCGGCAGCTCGCGAGCACGACCTCGGGTGCGCCCTTGACGAAGACGCGCAACTCGTCGGCGTTCTCGCGATCGAAATGGACGGTGGTCTGACGCTTGCGTTCGGACGTGAACGGGATTTCGGCAATCCGCGGGAGGCGCGCGAGCCGAGAATCGCTGATGCCGAACTTGCGTGCCGCAACCACCAGCGCGCCTTCGGTCGGATCGCCCTGAACGTGCCAGCGCCCCTCAGTATTCACCAGCGTCGCGTCATTGGCGAGCGCGGCCGCCTGCAGCGCCTGCTCGACGGCATCGCGACCCCGCGGAGCAAGCGCCGCGCCCTGGACGGTGAACTCACCTTCCGGAATGTAACCGCTGCCGCCGACTTCAACGCGTACGCCGCCGGTGACGAGGGCGCGGACGGTCATCTCGTTTCGCGTCAGCGTGCCGGTCTTGTCGGAGCAAATCACGGTAGCGCAGCCGAGCGTCTCGACCGCCGGCAGCTTGCGCACGATCGCGTTGGCCGCCGCCATGCGCCGCACCCCAAGGCTCAGGCCGACGGTCACGATCGCCGGCAATGCCTCGGGGATCGCGGCCACCGCAAGCGCCACCGCAAAGAGGAAAAGCGCCAAGATAGAATTGACCGTGATGACCGGGCTCGAGAGCAGCCCGGTCGCGAACACGATCGCGCAGATCCCGAGCATGATGACGCTGAGGCGCTTGCCGGTGCGATCGAGCTCCTGCTGCAGCGGGGTCGGCTCCTTCTCGGCGGTCTCGAGCAGGCCCGCGATGCGGCCCACCTCGGTCGCCATCGCGGTCGCGACCACGACGCCACGGCCGCGGCCGTAGGTCGCGACCGTCCCGGAGAACAGCATGTTGCGGCGATCGCCGAGTGCCACGTCGGTCTCGACCGGCCGAATATCCTTGGTCACCGGCAGGCTCTCGCCGGTCAGCGGCGCCTCGTCGGTCTGCAGATTGGCGACCTCGACCAGGCGGGCATCCGCCGGGATCTTGTCGCCGGCCTCGATCAGCACGATGTCGCCGGGAACGATCTCGTGGGCCGCGATACGCTGGCGCTCGCCCGCGCGGACCACTGTCGATTCCGGGGCGGCGAGATCCATCAACGCCCGCACCGAGCGCTCGGCCCGCGACTCCTGGAAGAAACCCAGCAGCGCGTTGAGAATGACGATCGCCAGGATGACGATCGCCTCGTAGGGCAACGCGCTTTCTCGCGGATCCTGCAACAGCCACTCGATCATCGAAATGACCGTGGCCACCAGCAGGATGATCACGAGAAAATTCTGGAACTGCTCCAGCAACCGGCGCCACCAGGGGGTTTCGGGCGCGCTCTTCAGGCGGTTCGGCCCATATGCGTCCTGGCGCCGTTCCACTTCGGCCCGGTTCAACCCGCGCGCAATGTCCGAGCCGAGCGCCGAAACCACCGCCTCGGCCGGCAGGCAATGGGCCGGCGGCGGCCCGCTGCCGACCGGCTCGATCGGCGCCGAAGCGGTTCGAACGCCGTCATTGTCCCGGCGCGTGGGAGCTAGGGTTTGCAGCACGGTTGATCCTCTGCGGCAGGAGTTTTCAGGGCGTGTCGGGGTGTTGTTTTCTGTTGTTGCTTTTCGACCGCCGAGCTCTCGGCTGCAGGTGTCGCTTGCATGGCGCTCTCGGCGCCTGCGACAAGCCGCGGCGTCGAACCAGGAGCGGACGTGGGCGGCCGGGAACCGCCGGGCACGACCGCGCAGGGAGCGCTCCGCGTATCGTTCAACGGCACCATTGCCTCAGGCATGGCGACCTCAGTCCATGGACCAAGCCGTCGCGCTCTACCGGCCCGCCGCGAACGGCGGCCCGGCAGAGCTTCCAACTCTCAGTTCCTGGCAAAGGTCTTGCCGCAACGCTCGGCTAGCGTTGCCCGTACGGCCGGAGACTTAAGCTCTCGTGTTGACGACCGTCCGGCGAGGCTACTCCCCTTTGACGGGTAGTGGCCGCTCCTCACGGCGGCGACGGACGGCGAGCCCTACTGCTTGCCTTCGCGGCGCACATGTGATCGAGCGCAACACCGATGCTAACCAATGTTGCGTCGGTCGACAAGTTCTCAATTTCCGCCAGGCGATGGCCGACGCCGGCCGCCAGGATGAGCGGAATTTTGCGCTCGCCACTATGTTGCGTGACGCGCATCTTGCTGCCCAAGGCCCGCGAGCGAGGGCGCCCCGTGATCGGAGCCTTGCGTTGTGACCTTGCCGACTTTCCGGACCGATCAAGTGATCCTGAGGCCGCGTACGATCGCCGACTACGACGCCTGCCTGGCGATGGACCGCGATCCTGACGTGGTGCGCTACATCCCGGGACCATGGGCGGACCGGGCCGCGCACGAGGCGTTCGTGCGCGATCGCATCACCCGGCGCTACCCGGACGGGCTCGGCTACTGGTGCATCGCGCCCCACACGGGGCCGGATCGCTTTCTGGGCTGGTTGCTGCTGATCCCGCGTGACGCCGTCGGTCTCGAGATCGAGATCGGCTGGCGCTTGGTGCAGACCGCGTGGGGGCATGGTTACGCGTCCGAGGCGGCGGCACCGATCGTGCGCCATGGGTTCGAGACGGCGGGTCTCGACCGCATCATCGCGGAAATCCATCCGGAGCACGTCCGCTCGCAGCGCGTCGCCGAGAAACTCGGGCTTCACCGCGCACGAGCCGAGAAGCTTCTGCTCTACGAAATCACGCGGGAGGGGTTCCTGACCCGAAGCACGAAGCGCGCATCTCTTCCCTCTCTCGACAAAAGCGGGGAGAAGTAAGGCTACCGCCGCCCGAACAGCCGCTCGATGTCGGCGAGCTTGAGCTCCACATAGGTGGGGCGGCCGTGGTTGCATTGGCCGGAGTTCGGAGTCGTCTCCATCTCCCGCAACAACGCGTTCATCTCCTCGGACTTGAGCCTGCGACCGGCGCGCACCGAGCCGTGGCACGCCATGGTCGCGGCGACATGCATCAGCTTGCGTTCGAGCGGAAGTCCGTCGTCCCACTCCGCGATGTGCTCGGCGAGGTCGCGCACCAGTGCACCGGCATCGATCTCGCCCAGGAGCGCCGGCGTCTCACGCACCGCCACCGCGCCAGGCCCGAACGGCTCGATCACCAGGCCGTAGCGCGCCAACTCCTCGGCGCGTCCCGCCAGCCGGTCGACGTCGGCCTCGTCGAGCTCGACGATTTCGGGGATCAGCAGCAGCTGGCGCGCGACGCCGCTTGCGGCCAGCGCCGCCTTCATGCGCTCGTAGGTGAGCCGTTCGTGAGCGGCGTGCTGATCGACGATGACGACGCCGTCGCGCGTCTGCGCTACGATGTAGCTCTCGTGCACTTGCGCGCGGGCGGCGCCGAGCGGCCGGTCGATGAGGTCGGCCTCGGGCGCCGCAATCTCGACCCGCGCGCTCGCGCCGGCCGCGCCGACGTCGAAGGCGGCCTGTGGGCCTTGCGCAAAGCCGACGACCTCGGCGGCGGGCGCCCCGCCAGAGGGGGCCGCAAACGGCCGCGCGGGCGAGGCTCGCCAGTTCCACGGCCGCGCGAGCGGCGCGGCTGCCGGCCGGAATGCCGAAATGGTGGCGCTGCCGCCGGTGCTGGCCGCGCGGCGGGCGTCGCGCACCAGCCCCTCCTGCAGCGCGCGCACGATCAACGCGCGCACGAGGCCGGAATCGCGGAAGCGCACCTCGGTCTTGGCCGGATGCACGTTGACGTCGACCTCGCGCGGATCCAGCGCAATGAACAGGGCGACGATCGGATGCCGATCGCGCGACAGGTGATCCGCATAGGCGCCCCGGACGGCGCCCAGCAACAGCTTGTCGCGTACCGGGCGGCCGTTCACGAACAGGTACTGGCCGAGCGCGTTGGCACGCGACAGCGTCGGCAGCGCCGCATAGCCGTCGATCGCGACGCCGTCGCGGGCGGCGCCGATCGCGATCGCGTTGCCCTGGAACGCTGAGCCGAGGATGTCGGCAAGCCGTGCCAGCCGCCCCGGCGGGCCCGGCAGCGCGGCCGCCCACGCGACCGGCGCGCGCTCCTCGCCCGCAAGCGTGAAGGCGACGTCGGGGCGGCTCATGGCGAGCCGGCGCACGACCTCGCGCACGGCCTCGCCTTCGGCGCGATCGCTCTTGAGGAACTTCAGCCGCGCCGGGGTGGCGTAGAACAGGTCGCGCACCTCGACGCGGGTGCCCTCGGCGAGCGCGGCCGGCCGCACCTCGGCCTTGGCGCCGCCCTCGACCGCGATCGCCCAGGCATGCGGCTCGGATGCATGGCGGCTTGCGATCGCCAGGCGCGCGACCGCGCCGATCGACGGCAGCGCCTCGCCGCGGAAGCCGAGCGACCGAATCGCAAGCAGATCGTCCTCGGGGAGCTTCGAGGTGGCGTGGCGCTCGACCGCGAGCGCAAGGTCGGCGCGCGTCATGCCTTCGCCGTCGTCGCCGACCCGAATCAGCCGGCGGCCGCCGCCGTCGGTCAGGATCTCGATGCGGCGCGCGCCGGCGTCGAGCGCGTTCTCGACCAGCTCCTTGACCACGCTCGCCGGGCGCTCGACCACCTCGCCGGCGGCGATGCGGTTGACGACGGCCTCGGTGAGCTGGCGAACGGGCATGCGGGGCTCTTGATTCGACGCCAAGGAACTTAAGGTCCGAAGATTCCCGGCGCAGCATCGGACAGGATGGTTGCTGCCCAGAGACTGCTGAAACAGGATAGACTGTATACGAAACGGGGACGGCATATGGAATCCCGAGGAAGCCATTTTGTCGTCGGCTATGCTTGCGCCGTTGTCGTTGCGGCGCTGGCCTATGTCGGCATCATAGATGTCGTTGGATTTTTTAGCGGCGCCCTGTCGTCCGTACATCCATTGACGACGCGTCTCTACCAGTGGGCACTACTATCGCTAGGGGCGTTCCTCATCGTCAGCTTCTGCGCATTCTTTGTAGGCCTGATTCCGGTCCTCATCGTCGAGTTCATCGCGCGGCGATTTGGCCTCAGAAGCGCTTGGTTCTATGCGGTTTCAGGTGCCGCAACTGGCTTGATCCTGAGCATCGCCATCGCACTCACGCGCCCGAGGATGTTTTGGGACGCGCCGCCCGAACCTCCGTTCCTTGCTGAGGTTTTCAGCTTTGCCTTGGCTATGGTGCCGAGTGGTGCGGCCGCCGGCTTTGCCTATTGGTGGCAGGCCGGCCGCCTCGCGGTCGCGGAAACGCCTCGCCCTGGCTAGCCCGAAATCGTATCGGCTCAGTCCATCGGCGGTTTGCCTTGCCGCAGGCTCTTGATCTCGGAGCGGCGCTTCTTCGATTGCAGCCGCCGCGCGCGCCCTGCCTGACTGGGCGTGGTCGGGCGCCGGAGCTTCGGCGGGATCGCGGCTTGCCGAATCAGCTCGACCAGGCGATCGAGGGCATCGGCGCGGTTGCGCTCCTGCGTGCGATAGCGCTGCGCCGTGATCACCAATACGCCGTCGCGGGTCAGCCGCCGGCCGGCGACCCGCTGCAGCCGTACGCTGACGTCGTTCGGGAGCGAGGGCGAGTGGCGCGCGTCGAAGCGCAGCTGCACCGCGGTCGCGAGCTTGTTGACGTTCTGCCCGCCCGGGCCGGAGGCGCGGATGAAGGTCTCCGCGATCTCGTCCTCGTCGATGGCGATGGCGTCGGTTATTCGGATCATGTTCGCCGCGGCGCTTGCGCAGTGGTCGCCCCGTTCAGATCGCGTTGCGGGGGGCGCCCACAAGAGCGCCCCTACGACGCATCATAGCATTCCGGCCATACCTTGTAGAAGGCCGGGCCTGGACGTGTGCGTGGGTGAGGATGTTGTCATCATCGATCCTGATCTTTCTTCGATCGGTCTTGCGTTGCTCGCCCGTGAGCGGCCGCGCCCTCATCCTGCGCCGCAAAAGCGCGAGCTGGCCGACGGTACCCGGCACGGTCGTCGCTGCACAGATCGACGAGAGCAGGGATGGCGATGGCAGCACGTACCAGGCCCATCTGAGCTACGAATATCGTGTCGGCGGACGCACGTATCGGGGTGGACGCCTCGAATGGGCCGGCGGTGTGGCGGATGGGCTGTTGGCAAGGCATCAGCGCATTGTTGCCGCCTATCCTCCTGGGCAGGCCGTGACAGTCTGCGACGATCCAGCCGACCCTCGCGTTCGGCACTCGAACCGAGGCGGATGAGAGAGGCGCTGATTTGTTGGCAATCGGCGCCGGCCTTACGGCATTCGCCCTCGCATTCATGCTCGCGCAGGCTCGTCTAGGATCGGGCACCGGAGCGCCGGCGCCTGCTCGCCCAGCGCCAGCGAGATCGCCTTCGTTCGCGCCAGAGCCGTGCTAGCCGCGCGGGGCGGTCGAGGTCATCCCCTTGGGCTTGCCGACGACGATGACCAGCTGGCCGGTGCTCAACAGGCTCTTGGCCACGCGCTTGGCGTCGTCGAGGGTGACGCCGTCGATGAGCCGGTTGCGCCGCTCGATGTAGTCGATGCCGAGATCATCCACCTGGATCTGCACCAGCTGGGCGGCGATCTTGGTCGAGGTGTCGAAGCGCAGCGCGTAGGAGCCCTTGAGATAGTCCTTGGCTTTCGCGAGCTCCTCCTCGGTCGGGCCGTTTTCCGCCATCTGGCGGAATTCAGCCTCGATCAGCTCGACGGCCTCGCCGGTGCGGTCCGCCCGCACCGCGGTCCAACCCGAGAGCAAGGCGGAGCGCTCCAACGGATAAAGGTAGGTCGAGACGCCGTAGGCCAGTCCGCGCTTCTCGCGCACCTCCTGATAGAGCCGCGAGGTGAACGAGCCGCCGCCGAGGATGTGGTTGACCACATAGGCGGTGATGAAATCCGGATGCTTGCGCGGCAGCCCGACGCCGCCGAAGCTGACCACCGCCTGCGGTACGTCGAGCTCGATCACCGTTCGATGGCCAAGGCCGGTCGGCAGCGCGTAGGGCACCGGCGACAGTTGCGCCTGCGTCGGTAGACCACCGAACACGTGGTCGAGCATGGCGCCGACCGCCGCCGCGTCGATGTCGCCGACCACCGCCACCTTGAGATGCTCGCGCGCGAACACGTTGCGCGCGTAGGTGCGAAGATCGTCGGGCTTGATCTGGGCGACCGATTCGAGCGTGCCCTTGTCCGGGCGCCCGTAAGGATGGCCCGGAAATGCCGTCGCCCACCAGGCCTTGCTGGCGATATCGTTGGGATTGGTGGCGGAGCGCCGCAGCTCGGCGAGTATCTGCGCGCGGATGCGTTCGACCGCATCGGCGTCGAAGCGCGGGGCGCTAAGCGCGAGCCGCAGCAGTTCGAATGCTTCGTCGCGGCGCTCGCTGAGGGTACGCAGCGACCCGCGAAAGTGATCGCGGTCGTCATTGAATCGCAACTCGAGGGCGCTCTGCTCCATCCTCTCCTGGAACGCAGCGGCATCAAACTCACCGGCGCCCTCGTCGAGCAGCGCCGTGATCATGTTGGCGACGCCTGGCTTGTCGCTCGGGATCCTGACTGGAGCCTCCCTGGAAGGCGAACTCGACCGCGACCAGCGGGACCGTGGCATCGCGCACCAGCCATGCCTCGATGCCGCCGGGGCTCACCACGCGCTCGATCTTGGCCGCCGCCAGCGCGGGCGCGACCCATGTCACTAAGGCAAGCAGCAGCGCGAGCGTGGGTGCGAGCCGGCCGTTACCTGTCGACAGCACGCGCCAGACCTGGCTCACGAGCGGCTTCCTTCCTGCTTGGCGCCGGGCGCGCGCAACAAATAACCGGTGGCCGAACGCTTCTTGTCGAGCCAGCGCTTGGCGGCGGCGTGGATGGCCTCGGAGGGTACCGCGCGGATGCGGTCCGTCCAGGTCTCGACCTGCTCGACGCTGGACCCGGTCGCGAGCGCGGCGCCGTACATGCGGGCGAGCGTCGACTGGCTGTCCTGCGCATACACCATGTCGGCGACCAGACGCGATTTGGCGCGCGCAATCTCCTCGACGGTCACGCCGTTCGCCACCACATCGGCGAGCACCTCGTCGAGCGCGCCTTCGAGCCGCGGCAGCTCCACCCCGGGGCTGGGCGTGGCATAGATCGCGAGCCGCGAGGGATCGAGCGACGTGCCCTGGTACCAGCCGCCGACGTTCGACGCGATCCCCTGCTCGACCACCAGCTTCTTGTACAGCCGGCTCACCGAGCCGTGGGTCAGGATGTGGGTCAGGACATCGAGGGCCTCCGATTCGCCCGGCGCGGCGGTCGAGGCTGACGGCACCAGGTAGCTGCGCTGCAGACTCGGCTGGCCGACGCGCGGGTCGGAGAACGTGACATGGCGCGCGGCGACGTGCTCCGGCTCCTGCGGGCGCGCCCGCGCAGCGATCTCGCCGCGCGGCTCCACCTTGCCGTAGGTCTCCTCGGCGAGCGCCCTCACCTCTTCGGGCGTCACGTCTCCCGCCACCACCACGATGGCGTTGTTGGGCGAATAGAAACGCCGGTAGAACTCGAGCGCGTCCGCGCGGGTGAGGTTCTCGATCTCGTGACGCCAGCCGATGACCGGCCGTCCATATGGATGGTTGAGATAGAGCGCCGCCATCACCTGCTCGCCAAGGCGTGCGGACGGCTCATTGGCGACGCGCTGGTTCCATTCCTCGAGCACGACCTGCAACTCCGGCAGGACCAGATCGTCGGTCAGCACCAGCCCGGTCATGCGATCGGCTTCCAGCGTCATGATTCGCTGCAGGTGCTCACGCGAGGTGCGCTGGAAGTAGCCGGTATAGTCGGAAGCCGTGAAGGCATTCTCCTGGCCGCCGATGCGGGCGACGACCTGCGAAAACAGCCCCGCCGGGTTCTTGGCCGTGCCCTTGAACATCAGGTGCTCGAGAAAGTGCGCGAGCCCGGACTTGCCCGAGGTCTCGTCGGCGGCCCCGACCTTGTACCAGATCATATGGGTCACGACCGGCGTACGCCGGTCCGGCACCACAACGAGCTCGAGCCCGTTGGCGAGCTTGAAGTGGCTCGCCGCCTGGCGCGCCGACGCCGGTCCGGGCAGGGCCAGGGCCAGCACAAAGACAACCGCTATGCGGATCAGTTGCGACACATCGCTGTCCTGTCAGTCAGACATTGTCAGTCGGACCCTCTGTCAGGCAGATATTGGCTAAAGCGAGGCGGCTGCGCTCACAAAAGCGCGCAGCCGCCATGGAAACCCTCGCGCTAGTGGGGGCGAGGGCTGCGATGTCCGTCAGTTACTGGGTGCCGCGATCGAAGATGTTGAAGGGCTTGAACCACGATCCGGGTGTTTCTTTGGGCGCCTGGTAAGGCTGGCCAGGCGCCGGCGACCGATAGCCCGCCGGCGGATCGGTCATGCGGGCGCGTTCAGGCTCGCCCTTGAAGGTCTCGGCTTCGGGCGGCTTGCTGGCGAAGAAATTGAGCAGCGAGCGGGTTTCGCCGTACTCGGCCGGCCGCAGCGGTCGACCCTGATCGTTGTCGCTCTGCGTCGCATGGGGCCGGTTGTCCCGACTTGCGCTTGCGGCCGCCCCCCGCCGCAGCTCGTCCGGCCGCAGATGGCGTGCTTCCGATCGCGCGCCGTCGATGGCCGGCGCGGCGCGGCCGGAGGCGGCACGCTTGCGCTGGTCGGGATCGCGCGGCCAGGAAGCGGTCGCCTCGACGGTCTTGCCGCCGTCGGGCGCCGGCAGATCGCGACTGGGCGGAATGACCAGTGGCGATCGCTCGCGGTACTCGATGCCCGGCTTCGACCCGCCGCCCAACAGGTTGCGGATGATGCTTTGCTCGAAGGTCTCCTCGTCGTCGTCCTCCGCAAGCGCCGCCGGTGCCGCGGCCAGCGTCAGCAGCGCGATCGCGCCGGCGCCGGTGGCGCCAACCAGGCTACGTTTGGAAATCCGCATCAGGGATGCCAGCATCGGTCTCCAGCCCTCGGGTCCGTGGCGTGCATTGCTACGCGGCGATCGGGAAACCCCCGCTGCTACCCTGTCCCGGCATCAGGGCGCTTTTGCGGCGCGCCCCGGAAACAGCGTCTCATACAGCAGGCCGACCACCCCGGCGACGATGGCGGCATCCGCCAAGTTGAAGACATACCAACGGAATTGCCAGCTGGCCGTGGTGATGTGGAAGAGCACGAAATCGGCCACCGCCCCATAGGCGAGGCGGTCGACGGCATTGCCCACCGCTCCCCCGATGATAAGGCCGAGCGCAACGGCGGTCAGCCGCGAGCCGGCGCGGGCAAGCCACAGCGAGAGCACAAGCACCGCCGCCAGCTTGATCCCGAACAGCACCCAGCGGCCGAGCTCGCTTTCCTGCTGGAACAGCCCGTAGCTGATGCCGGTGTTCCAGGTCAGCACCAGGTCGAGCATGGGGGCGAGCGGGACCAGGCCCCGGCGGCCGAGGTCGAAGCCGAAGATCAGCCAAAGCTTGGTAAGCTGGTCGAGCGCGACCGTGATGGCGGCGGCGACAGCGCCATGCCGCCAGAACGCGCTCACCTCCCGAACCCGCCCAGCGGGGGAAGCGTCGCGCTCCTGGTAATGGCAGCTGCGGCCGGCCTCGACGTCACGCACGCTACCCCCTGATCGCCGCCTTGAGTTTCTCGACCGTCATCTCGGGATCGCGCGCCGCCTCGATGATCTCGGCCTCACGCGCTGTCAATCCGTCCATCGCCTTCATCATCGCTTCGATCTGGTCGGATGGCACGACGACGGCGCCGTGCTGGTCGGCATGCACGAGCTCGCCGCTCTTGACCGCCATGCCGTGCACCGTTACCGGCACCCCGAACTCGACCATGTGCACGTAAGCGTGCGACGGCGAGATCGAGCCGGCCAACATCTGAAAGCCCTCGGTGATCATCGGGATGTCGCGGATCGAGCCGTTGGTGACCACGCCGAGCACGCCCAGCGCCTTGTGGACATTCGACTGCACTTCGCCCCAAAACGCGCCGTAGCCGGCGTGCTCGCCGTCCAGATCCTCGATCACGCTGATGCCGGGGCGCGGCTCCGCCGCGACGTAGTCGAGATACTCCAGCCGCTTGTCGATATACGACTTGTCGCCGGCGGCGAACGCGTCCTTGGACTTGATCGTGACCGTCTTGGCGAAGCCGACGATCGGCGGCAAATCGGGAAAAGGGCAATGCAGATGCTTGACCGTATAGCCGAACCCGCGCCGATGCGGGGCGACGATCTCGATCAGGTTGCACACGGTCGGGGTGTCGATCGAGCGCAGGAACTCGAGCTGCCGGGTCGTCAGTGTCTCGTCCATCTGCTGGACTCCCTTCGGTATACGCGCTGACCATGCCCGAACGTGGCGCGCTTGTCAGGTCGCCGTTTGCCGCTATGTGTCTTAACCCCATCCGCCCCATCCTCCGTTCCATTTGAAATCCCACAATTGTCGAGCCAATGAACGCTTTGCCGGGCCCCCATCGACGCTCCGCGCTGCTCGCTGGCCGGTCTGCGCGGGAACGCGTGGCTGACCCTGCCGATGTTGCCCGGTGTCGTCGTCTTCGCCTCCGGATTCGGCACGCTGGCCGCGCAGAAGGGGCTGTCGCTCGCCGAGACGATGCTGATGAGCGCAATCGTGTTCGCGGGTGCCGCGCAGCTGGTGACTTGCAATTCGGACCGGGCTGCCTGTCAAATGCGGGCAGACTTCCGCGCACTCGACGCTGCGGGATCACAGCCCGGCGGAGGCAAACCATGGCGCAGCTGCCGCACGAGTTCAAACGCATCCGACTCGATCTCGCGCGCTCGAAGGAATTCCCCGGCGGCTCGTCGCGCCATGGCTACGAGTTCGTGGCGCCGCTCGATGCGACCGGACACATCGATCCCGAGCTGTGGCGGCGCCATCGCGAGCACTGCGGCGTTCGTCGCTTCTGGCAGGGCGAGGAGGACCAGGTCGGCCGCCTGGTGCACAAGCCCGGCGGCAAGGAGCACAGCCGCTGGGTGTTCGATTACGACGACGACGCCGAGGAGGATGACGAGGCCGGCTACCGCTTTGCGGCGCATCCGTTCGTGCCGGGCGAATACGTCTCGATCCGCGACGAGGACGGCGACATGCACACGTTCCAGGTCATTTCGGTGGAACCTGCGGCCTGACGCCATCGTTTCCCACCGATGCGTGCCATCACGGTTGTGCCCGGTGTCACGGGTTCCGCGCGGCTCGACGAGTTGCCGGAGCCCGATCCGGCGCAAGGTTCGCTGCTGGTGAAGGCGCTCGCGCTCGGCGTCTGCGGCACCGATCGCGAGATCGTTGCCGGCAAGCTCGGCGCGCCGCCGCCGGACCGGCAGCGCCTGATCCTCGGACACGAGTCGCTCGGCATCGTCGAGGAGGGGCCGGAAGACGGCGGGTTTGAGCGCGGCGACCATGTGGTCGCGATCGTGCGGCTGCCGGATCCGGTGCCATGCCCGGCGTGCGCCGCCGGCGAATGGGACATGTGCCGCAACGGGCAGTACGTCGAGCACGGCATCAAGGAGCGCGACGGGTTCGGCAGCGAGCGCTTCCGAACCGACCCGCGCTTCACCGTGAAGGTGGACGCTGGCCTGGGACCACTGGCGATCCTGCTCGAGCCGACCAGCATCGTCGCGAAGGCCTGGGACCAGATCGAGCGCATCGGCCGTCGCTCGCCGTCATGGCGACCACACAGCGTCCTGGTCACCGGCGCCGGATCGATCGGGCTGCTCGCCGCCCTGATCGGCAAGCAGCGCGGCCTCGAGGTCCACCTGTTCGACCGTTCGCCGGAGGGCCCGAAGCCGAAACTCGCGCGCGGGCTCGGCGCGACCTACCACATCGGCGACATCGCGGCGGTCGTTGCCGACCTCGAGCCCGACATCATCGTGGAGTGCACCGGTGCGGCCGCGATCGTGGCCGAGGTCGTCGGCGGCGCGGCCGCTGCCGGCATCGTGTGCCTCGCGGGGCTGTCTGGGAACAAGACCCTGAGTGTTGACATCGGACGTATCAACCACACCATGGTGCTCGAAAACCAGGTCGCGTTCGGCACCGTCAACGCCAATCGCCGTCACTACGAGGTTGCCGCCGAAACGCTCGCGCGAGCCGACCATTCCTGGCTCGCGGGCCTGATCTCGCGGCGCGTGCCGCTCGACCGCTGGATGGAGGCGCTCGATGACCGTCCCGACGACATCAAAGTCGTGATCGATTTCACCCTTACTTCATGAACGCCATGCCGCTGCGGATCGAAGACTACGCCCTGATCGGCGACTGCGAGACGGCCGCGCTGGTCGGCCGCGACGGCTCGATCGACTGGCTGTGCTGGCCGCGCTTCGATTCCGATGCCTGCTTCGCGGCGCTCTTGGGAACGCCCGAGCATGGCCGCTGGGTGATCGCCCCCGCCGATCCGAACGCGAAGGTGACGCGCCGCTACCGCAAGGACACGCTGATCCTGGAGACCCGGTTCGAAACCAACGACGGCGCCGTGACGCTGATCGATTTCATGCCGGTGCGGGATGAGTATTCCAACCTGGTGCGCATCGTGGTCGGCGAACGCGGCGAGATGCGCATGCGCAGCGAGCTCGTCATCCGCTTCGGCTACGGCGCCGTGGTGCCGTGGGTCAGCCGCACGGAAGACCGCGCGCTGCGGGCGATCTCCGGGCCCGACATGCTAGTCGTGCACGCGCCGATCGAGCTGCGCGGCCAAGACCTCAAGACCGTCGGGGAAGCGACCATCACGGCCGGGCAGAAGATCCCCGTCGTCATGACCTATTCGCCGTCGCATCTTCCGGTGCCGACACCGGTGGATCCATGGGAGACGCTTGCGCGCACCGAGCGGTACTGGACCGAGTGGGCCACGAAGTGCCGGCACGTCGGGCCGGCACGCGATGTGGTCGTGCGCTCGCTGATCACCTTGAAGGCGCTGACCTTCGCGCCGACCGGCGGCATCGTGGCGGCGCCGACCACATCGCTGCCGGAACAGATCGGCGGCGTGCGCAACTGGGACTATCGATTCTGCTGGCTGCGCGATGCCACGCTGACGCTGCTGGCGCTGATGAATGCCGGCTACTACGAGGAGGCGCAGGCTTGGCGCGACTGGCTGATGCGCGCCGCCGCCGGCAGCCCCGAGCAGACGCAGATCATGTACGGCATCGCCGGCGAGCGCCGGCTGACCGAATGGGAGGTGCCGTGGCTGCCGGGCTACGAGAACTCGCGACCGGTGCGTATCGGCAACGCCGCCCACGGCCAACTGCAGCTTGACGTCTACGGCGAGGTCATGGACGCGCTGCATCAGGGTCGGCGCGGCGGGCTGGCGGCAAGCGAATCCGGGTGGGCGCTGCAGCTGGCCCTGCTCGCGCATCTCGAAAAGGTGTGGCGCGAGCCGGACCAGGGCATCTGGGAAGTGCGCGGTCCACCGAGTCACTTCACCTATTCGAAGGTCATGGCCTGGGTCGCCTTCGATCGGATGATCAAGAGCGCCGAGGCGTTCGGCCTGGCGGGTCCGGTCGATCACTGGAAGGCGGTGCGCGAGGAGATCTGCGACGACGTCATCGCGCACGGCTTCGATCGCGAGCTCGGCAGCTTCGTGCAGTCCTACGGCAGCAAAGAGCTGGACGCGAGCCTGCTGCTGCTGTGCGCGGTCGGCTTCCTGCCGCCGCACGATCCGCGCATACGCGGCACCGTCGCGGCAATCGAGCGGCACCTCTTGGTCGACGGCTACGTGCTGCGTTATCGCAGCGCGCGCACCGAAGACGGCCTCCCGCCCGGCGAGGGCGCCTTCCTGGCCTGCAGCTTTTGGCTGGCTGATGCCTACGTGCTGCTCGGACGCATCGACGACGCCTGGCGCCTGTTCGAGCAGCTGGTCGCGCGCTGCAACGACGTTGGACTTCTGAGCGAGGAGTACGATCCGTCGAACGACCGGCTGCTGGGCAATTTCCCGCAGGCGTTTTCCCACATCGCACTGGTCAACACCGCCGCCAACCTGACCCGCACCGAGAAGCCGGCCGAGCAACGTGCCAGCGAGGCGCCGATCCCGGCTTGACGCTCGGCGGGTGTGTCCCGGGCGGGAGCCGCAGCGCGAAGCGGTGCGGCTCCCAGAACCGGGACTTCACAAACGCATGCGTCCTTGAAGGTCCCCGCATCTGCGCTGCACCACTGCGTGCTGCACCGCGTGCGGGACACCGACGGCGCTTGACGCTTGCGCCTGCGCGACCGGAAGATGCCGATCTTCCTCAACGAACCCAAGGAGAGCGAACGTGCTCGTCGATGTCCGAACCTATACCCTCAAGCCCGGCAAGCTTGCGCCCCATGTCGCGATCTACCAGGAGCACGGCTTTGCGGCGCAGACCCGCCATCTCGGCCAGCCGATCGCGTGGCTGACGGCGGAATCCGGCGAGCTCAACACGATCGTGCACCTGTGGGCCTATGAGGACGCGGCCGAGCGCGCCAAGAAGCGCGCCGCCATGCAGGCCGATCCGGCCTGGCAGGAGTACCTCCGACGCAGCGGCGAAGCCGGCTATCTGGTGCAGCAGCGCAACTCGCTGATGATCCCGGCGAGCTTCGCGCCGATCCGGCGGTAGCCGTCCCTGCGAGAAGTCGTAGGGTGCGCAAAGGCGCGCGGAACGTGCGCCGTGCGCACGTCAGTCTCATCGCAGCACGTGCGCACGCGCCGCTCATCGCGTCGCTTTGCGCATCCTACGCCGGCGCCCCTCCCTCACGCGGCGCGGCGGTCGCGCACGTAGCGGTCGAGATAGGCAGCAAAACCGTCCGGCGTCGCGGCGAGCCGCGTGTACTCGGCAAGGTGGTCATCGTCCGCCGAATAGTGGTCGGGCAGCGGAAGCGGCCAGGCGCCGCGCGGCGCCACCGCGACCGCCTCGACATAGAATCCCGCGAGCGCGCCGGGCGCCAGCAGCGGGTCTTCCAAGATATTGCCGTCGTGAATTCTTTCCACGGTGACGACGGTTTTCGCCGCCGCATGCGCCATCAGGACGAGCTCGCGCTCGCGCCCGATCCAGACGTTGCCGGCGCGGTCGGCCATGGGCGCATGGAACAGCGCCACGTCGACGCGCAAGGCCGGCAGCAGCACGATCGGATCGTCCTGGCCGAACGGATTGTCGATCACCCGCCAGTCGGGCCGGTGCGCCAGCAGATCGGAACCGATCAGGCCGCGCAGCGGAATGAACGGCACGCCCTTCTCGGTCGCCTGCAGGCGGGCATACATCGCCGGGCAGGTCGTGTCCTCCACCCGCACGGTGCCGCCGATGATGGCAGCGCCGAAGCGCGGCGCCGGGCCGAATTCGCCGAGGCTGACCGCCGAAGTTTCGATCGAATCGACGCAACCCGCGCCGATCAGCAGG
Organism: uncultured Alphaproteobacteria bacterium; assembly: GCA_963788095.1. Lineage (GTDB taxonomy): Bacteria > Pseudomonadota > Alphaproteobacteria > Rhizobiales > Xanthobacteraceae > CAVTXS01. Next base: position 148,384 of record CAWBFP010000026.1, read on the forward strand.
TCGGCCTGCAGGCTCGAGGTCGGCAGCGTGAGCAAGGCGAGGTGCTTGACGCCGCGCCGGATCAGCGCACGCGTCGCCGCCATGGCGACGCCGGCGGTCTCGCGCGGCACCAGCAGCGTGCAGCCGTCGGTTACGGGCTTGAGCGCATCATCGAGCGTGCCGGCAATGAGCGGCATGGGCGAAGGTCCGGTTGATGGCCCGGAGCCTAGTCGTGGGCGGCAGCAATGTCGATGCGCGCGGGAAAGCCGTCATTGCGGGCGAAGCGGTCAAGTCCCCACCTTCAACTCCGACACCAGGCCGCGCAACGCCGCGACCGCGCTGAGCGCCGTGATGCGGCCGGTGCGCGGGTTTTCCACCGAGGGCACGTTCTCGATCACCATCGAGAACCGCGCCGTGTCGGCATCGACCTCGATCCGGTGCGTGTTGCGCGCAACGGCGGGATCGGCCCAGATCTGGAGCCGCGTGCGGTCGGGCCCGATGCCGGCGAGGCTGAGCGCCGCCGCGACATTGACGTTGGCCGGAAAGCCGCGCGCGCCCTCGCGCGCCGAGCCGTCGAAGACCTTCAACGGTTCGCCGAGTGCCGCAAGCGATATGCCGTGCTCGCGCAGATAGGGCGCACCGTCGAGCCCGGCCGGCGGCTTGCGGGTGATCATGGTCACCGAGCGGATCTCGCCTTCGGCAGCGGCGCGCACGGCGTCGAGGCCGATCAGTGCGCCGGTCGGCACCAGGATGCGGGCACCGGTCGCGCGCGCGCGCTCGACCAGGTCCCAGTGGTCGAGCAGCTGCCCGACACTGAGCGGCATGAAGATGCGTCCGCGCTCGACCGCGGGCGCCGCCACGGTGCGAAACGCTGCCGGCGGCAAGCCCTCGACCACGACGTCGCATTGCTCGCTGAGCGCCTCCGGCGATACCAGCGCCACCCCGCCGCAAAGCCGCGGCACGTTACGCCGCGCCTTCTCGGCATCGCGCGCCGACACCGCGGCCAGCACGAGGCCCGCGATCCCGGCCTCGAGCCGGCGCGCCACTTCGAGCCCGACGGCACCGAGTCCGGCGACACCGACACGCAGTGGAGGATTGGAAGACATTGGCGAATGGCGAGTGGCGAATGGCAAAAGGTCCGGGAACACAGACTCTATCGACTACTGACTATATCCGCTACTCACTATTCACTATTCACTATTCACTATTCGCTATTCGCTATTCGCTATTCGCTATTCGCCATTCGCCATTCGCCACTCGCCACTCGCCAGGAAACCGATGAACCAGCCGCGCACCATCGACACCCATACGCACATCCTCACCGACGAGACCATGCGGCTCCTCGCCAAGGAAGCACCGAAGCTCGCCCCACGGCTCACCGCGTACGACGCGGAGAACGGCGAGCTGGAAGTGGCCGGTGTTCCGTATCGGCCGTTCCCGCGCGGCGGCTGGGACATCGAGCGACGGCTCAAGGACATGGACGCGGCCGGCGTCGATGTGCACGTGCTGTCGGCAACACCGCAGACCTACTATTCGGACCAGGATGCGTCCGCCGCGGTCGCGCTCGCCGCGATCCAGAACGAGCAGATCGCCCGGCACGTGAAGGACCGCCCGGACCGCTTCATGGGCATCGCCACGCTGCCGATGCAGGCGCCGGCAAGGGCCGCCGCGGAGCTGCGGCGCGCAGTGCGCGAGCTCGGCCTCAAGGGCGCGATGATCGGATCGAACTGCCGCGGCAAGAACCTCGACGACCCCTCGTTCGAACCGCTGTGGGCGGCGGCGGCGGAGCTTAAGGCCTTCATGTTCATCCATCCGGTCGGGGTCGCAGGCGCGGACCGGCTCAAGGCCTATTATCTGCGCAACCTGATCGGCAACCCGCTCGACACCACGATCGCGGCCGCCTGCCTGGTGTTCGGCGGCGTGCTCGAGCGCCATCCCGACCTCACCATCGTGCTCGCGCACGGCGGCGGCTTCGTTCCCTACCAGATGGGCCGCTGGGCGCACGGATACGAGGTGCGGCCGGAGCCGAAGGTCAACCTCGAGGGCTCGCCGCAGCCCTCCATCGACCGGCTGCGGTTCGACACCATCCTGCATTCAGGCGCGCAGCTCGAATCGATGATCGGCTGGGTCGGGCCAGGGCGCGTGCTGCTCGGCAGCGACTACCCGTACGACATGGCGATGCTCGACTGCGTGCGGCACGTGCGCGCGCTCGCGATCTCCGATGCCGACAAGGCGACGATCCTCGGCGGCGCGGCGGCGAGGCTGCTGGCGAGAGCCGGGGGATGACGCCGAGTGTGTGACGGCGTTCGTCGAATCACTCCGGCTGCGCGCCGACCGCCTTGACGACTTCCGCCCACTTGGCGGTCTCGGCCGCGAGGAAGGCTTTGAACTCCTCGGGCGATGCGCTGGTGGTCGGGATCTGGCCCGCCGCCGTCATACGGTCGCGGACGCTCTGGTCGCTCAATGCGTGCGAGATCGCGGCGTGGAGCTTGTCGACGATCGGCCGCGGCGTGGCTGCCGGCACCATCAGTGCCTGCCATTGGCTGCTGACGTTCTTCGGGAACCCCTGCTCGGCAAGCGTCGGCACCTCGGGCAGCACCGCCAGGCGCTCCGCGGTCGAGACCGCCAGCGCCTTGAGCCGGCCGGAGCGGATATGACCGATCGCCGAGGAGACCGTCACCATCATCATCTCGATATGGCCGGCGACGACCTCGGTCACCGCCGGCCCGGCGCCGCCCTTGTACGGGATGTGCATCATGTCGAGGCCGGCCTCGAGGCGGAGTTGCTCCATCTCGAGGCGATAGAGCGAGCCGCTGCCGGGGGAAGCGAAGTTGACCTTGCCGGGACGCGCCCGCACGTAGTCGATCAATTCCTTGACCGAGTTCGGCGGGAAGCTCGGGTGCGCGATCAACACGCCGGGCGTGATGACGACCAGGGTGACGCCGATGAAATCCTTGTCCGGCTTGACTTTGAGATCCGGAAACATCGCCGGGTTGATGGCGGCGACGCCGATATTGGCGAGCAAGACGGTATAGCCGTTGGGCGACGCGGCCGCGGCAAGCTCCATGCCGATATTTCCGGCGGCGCCCGGACGGTTCTCGATGATCACGCGGCGGCCGAGAAACGCCGACATGCCGGGCTCGATCAGTCGCGCGGTGAAATCGGACGCGCCGCCAGGTGCGAACGGCACGATCATGCGGATCGGCTGCGTCGGATATTTGGCCGGGTCCTCGGCGGCGCCGGCCAGCGCGGCGAAGCTCGCCAGCGCGCCGGCGAGTACGGCGTGTCGCACGATGCCGATCATGGCTTTCGTCTTCACGACGGCCCCCATCGCGAATGCGCCCGCGATAATCGTCGAACTGCGCTGCGCCCTCAAGGCCCCGCCCGCGATTGCGAGGAGGCGAAGCCGACGAAGCGATCCAGTTGCGTCGCAGAAGCCTGGATTGCTTCGCCTTCGGCTCGCAATGACGCGCGCGGCTTACGCCGCGGCGCGCTCCTGCTCGGGCGCGAGCGGCAGCGTGACCGGGCGCTTGAGCCGCGCCGAGAGGTCGAGCGCCTTGGTCAGCATCAGGTTGCGGTGCGCTTCGGCCGCGGTCGCGGCCTGGGTGGGAAGCCCGAGCGCCACGCGGTTGAGCCAGGAATCGGTCTCCTCGCGCATCGGCCCGCGCAACTCGCCGAGCGCCATGTCGCCGGGCGGATAGCTGCCCATGAAATCGACCAGCCGGCTCTTGTCGGGCGCATAGCCCTCCTGCTGCGGCGCCGACACCGCAAGCACGATGTCGCGATGGGTGTCGTCGATGGTGAGCACGCCCTCGGTGCCGGTGATGCCGACTTCCAGGCTGTAGACCGCGCCCGGCCAGGTGACCGGCAGCGCCCACGAGATGTTGAGGTGATAGACGCTGCCGTCACTGAACATGATCATGCCCGCGGTGGCGTCGATGCCCCGGTAGATCGGGCCCAACACCTTGTCGATCGAGCGCGCGTAGCATTCGACCGGCGTCTTCGTCTCCATCATCCACATCACGAGATCGAGCGCGTGGGTGCCGGAGATCACCATCGGCGAGATGGTCGCGGGATCGTCGGTGCGCTTGTAATTGTCGATTGCGACCAGCCGGTTCATGAACGCGCGCGAGGTGATGAGCGTGACGTCGCCGAGCGCGCCGGTGCGCACCTTCTCCTTGGCGGCGAGCCAACGGCGGCGGAAGCGCTGGGTGTAACCGACCACGGCGTCGACGTTTGCGGCCTCGATCGCGCGCAGCACGCGCGCGGATTCGGCGAGATCGGTCGCCAGCGGCTTCTCGATCAGCATCGGCGTGCCGCGCTCGACCGCGGCGAGCACCGGATCGACGTGCAGGTGCTCGTCGGTGGCGATGATGGTCGCGGTCACCTCCGGCCGGCGCAGGAGCTCGCGATAGTCGGTCGTGACGAAGTCGGCGCCGATCCGGCCGGCGACATCGAGGCCGCGGTTGTGATTGCGCTCGGCGATCCCGATCCATTCGACCGCGGGATGGCGGGCGGCCACCTCGCCGCGGAACAGCCCGACGCGGCCGGCGCCGACGATCGCAAGCCCGATCCCCTTAGCCGACTTTTTCAAGCTTGCCTCCCTTGAGGTCGGCGATCGCGGCAATCGCCTGATTGGACAGCGGCAGATCGACCGGCTCGTTGATCTCGGCCGACAGATCGGCGGCGCAGTAGGCCGCCATCACCATGCGGGCATGCTCGGGCGTCACCATCACCGGGCGATCGAGGATGCACGCCTCCAGGAAATGGATGGTTTCCGGCCCCATCTGGCCGGCGAACACGTGATCGACCTGCTCGCCCGGCATGGTCGACATCGGAAAGCGCGTGCCTTCGCCGACCGTGCTCAGCCAGTTGTCACGCTGGGTGTCGTCGAGGATCAGCGCGCCTTCGGTGCCGGTGATCTCGATCCAGGTGCCGCAATAGTTGGGATAACCAGGCGGCAGGTTCCAGCCGCCGCCGATCATCACCGCAACGCCGTTGTCCATAGTCACGGTGGTGAACATGATGTCGTAGGAACCGTTCACCGGCTGCATGGTGCCATAGGCGCCTTGCGAGTAGACGCGCACCGGCTTCGCGGGCTCGAGCAGCCAGAACACGAAATCGAGGTCGTGGGTCGATTCCATCGCCGCCGGCGAGAGCCGCACGCGCGACGCGATCTTCTTGCCGAGGCTGCGGGAGAGGTGGCGGCTCACCAGCACGCTCACCACGCGCCCGAGCGTGCCGTCCTCGATCTTCTTCCTGGCGTAGGCGATCTTGGTGTTGAAGCGCTGCGAGTAACCGATGGTGAATTTCAGGTTGCCGCGCCGCGCGAGCGTGATCAGCTCGTCCGCCTCCCAGAACTCCATGGCGATCGGCTTCTCCAAGAGGACGTGCTTGCCGGCGCGCAAACAGTCGCGCGCAATCGGGTAATGCGTGCTCTCCGGCGTGGTGGAGATGTAGACGACCCGGATGGCGTCGTTCCGGATGATGTCCTGGTAGTCGAGCGTCGCGGTTGCGGGGTTGGTCAGCGCCTTGACCTCGGCCAGCCGGTCCGGGCGGAGCTCGCAGATGTGCAGCTTGTCGACCAGCGCCGAGCGCGAAAGCGTCTCCGACCGGATGCCGCCGCACCAGCCGGTGCCGATCACTGCCACTTCCATCTGCTTCACGGCATCCTCGCTGTTACGGCCGCGTCACACCCGCGACTGGACCCATTACCATCAGCCTCATCCCCCGCGAAGCCCGCGCGGGCGGAAGACCCCGTAGGCACCGCCTTTTTGCGGTATCCGGTAGGTACTTTGGTCCCACTTGCGCGGGGATCACGGCGGCAATGCAAAAGGGTCCGCGCATACCGAATTAACCCTATCGGTTCCGCAATGCGAAATCGAGTTTTGCAGCGTTGACTTTCGCCCTGCCCCAGGGATTCATGCGCGCGGCCTCGCCCGTGCAAACCGCGGATACCCCATGAGCCTGGAAGCCGGCTACGAGACTTGGAACGCCAAGGCCTCGGGCCGGGACGATCGGGCCGCCGCCAAGGATCGCAAGTTCGTGTCCGCGCTGGCGCGCGGCCTCGAAGTGCTGCGCGCCTTTACGCCGAGCGAAGGCGTGCTCGGCAACCGCGACATTGCGCAACGCACCGGGCTGCCGAAACCGACGGTCTCGCGCCTGACCTACACGCTCACCAAGCTCGGCTATCTCACTTACGTCAGCCAGATCGGCAAATATCAGCTCGCCCCCGGCGCGCTGGCCATCGGGTACTCGACCCTCGCCAATATGCGCATCCGCCAGGTGGCGCGCCCCTACATGCAGGAGCTTGCCAACTATGCCGGCGCATCGGTCGCGCTCGGCACGCGCGACCGGCTGAACGTCATCTACGTGGAGCATTGCCGCAGCCCGGCGAGCGTGCTGTTGCGGCTCGACCTCGGTTCCCGCATCCCGCTGGCGACAACGGCCATCGGGCGCGCCCTGATCGCGGTCCTTCCCGACCACGAGCGCGACTGGCTGATGCAGCATCTCGCTCGCCGCGAGGGCGCGCAGTGGCCGAAAATGCGGGCCGGCATCGAACGGGCGGTGAGCGACCTTTCGACGCGCGGGTTCACGCTCTCGATCGGCGAATGGCACCCCGACGTCAGCGCGGTCGGGGTGCCGATTGTGCCGGCCGACCGCTCGGGCCTGTTCGCGTTCAACTGCGGCGCGCCGGCTTTCCAGATCACCCGCGAACGCCTGGAAAACGATGTCGGGCCGCGGCTTGTCAACATGGTGCGGAACGTGGAGGCTGCCCTGAACGGCTCGTAAGAGGCCGGAAACGCCGGGTGGGGGAACGGAGGGAGACGAATTGATCGCGGGCATGAACCGGCGACACGCCGGCCGCATTGAGCTGCCCATTCAACGATCCGCGCTGCGCGACTAGCGATGGTCGAGGCCGCAGTCACGGTGCCGAAGGTCGCGCCGATCGCGGCGCAGGCCGCGGCGCGCGAACCGCTGCTGGTGGTGCGCGAGGTCGGCATCCGCTTCGGCGGCATCGTCGCGCTCGACAGCGTGTCGTTCGACCTCGCGAAGGGTCAGATCCTCGGTTTGATCGGACCGAACGGTGCCGGCAAGACCACACTGTTCAATTGCCTGACCCGGCTCTACACGCCCGGGAGCGGCGACATCCGCTTCGAGGACGAAAGCATCCTCGGCAAGTCGGCCCATGAGATCACCGCGCTCGGCATTGCCCGCACGTTCCAGAATCTTGCGCTGTTCCATCGCATGTCGGTGCTCGACAACATCCGGGTCGGTCGGCACGCGCGCAGCCGCAGCGACTTCTTAAGCGACGCCCTGCACCTGCCCTGGGTGCGCCGGCAGGAGCGCGCGCTCGATGCCGAAACCTGGGGTTTGATCGAGTCGCTCGGCCTGCAGGATGCGGCGTACCGGCTGGTCACCGATCTGCCGACCGGAACGCAGAAGCGGGTCGAGGTCGCGCGCGCGCTGGCGGCGAGCCCGAAACTGTTGCTGCTGGACGAGCCGGCCGCCGGCATCAACCATTACGAGGTGGCGGAACTCGGCACGCTGATCCGGCGCATCCGCGACGAGCATCACATCACGATCCTGCTCGTGGAGCATCACATGAACCTCGTGATGTCGATCTCCGACCGGGTGGTGGCGCTGGACTTCGGCCGCAAGATTGCCGAGGGCTCGCCGGCGGAGGTGCAAAACGACCCCGAGGTGATCCGCGCCTATCTCGGGGGCGGCAAGCGATGACGGCCGCATTGCTGGAGGTGCGCGGGCTGTGCGCCTACTACGGCGCCATCCAGGCGCTGCATGGGCTCGACTTCAGCCTGGCGGAAGGCGGCGTGACCTGCCTGCTCGGAGCCAACGGCGCCGGCAAGACCACGACCCTGCGCGCGCTGTGCGGCATGATCCGGGCGACCGGCGACATTTCGTTCGCCGGCCGGCCGATCACCGGGCGGGCGACCGAGGACATCGTGCGCCTAGGAATCGCGCATGTGCCCGAGGGCCGCGGCACGTTCAGCCGCATGACGGTCGAGGAGAACCTGCAGCTCGGTGCGATGACGCGCAGCGGCCGCGCGGCCATCGCCGACGACATCGCGCGGGTCTACGGCTATTTCCCGCGCCTCAAGGAGCGCCAGAGCCAGCAGGCCGGCACCTTGAGCGGCGGCGAGCAGCAGATGCTGGCGATCGGGCGCGCCTTGATGCTGCGTCCGAAGCTGATGCTGCTCGACGAGCCGTCGTTCGGCCTGGCGCCGCTGATCGTCGAGGAGCTGTTCGGGATCCTGCGCGCGCTCAACGAGAATGAGGCCGTCAGCATGCTCCTGGTCGAGCAGAACGCCGCGCTTGCGCTCGAGCTCGCCGATCACGCCTACCTGTTGGAAACCGGCCGCATGGTGCTCAGCGGCTCCGCGCACGAGATCGGCAGCGACGAGAACGTCCGCCGCGCCTACCTGGGATATTAACGCGTGATGATTTCCGGCCGCGACACGTCGTCGTCATTGCCGGGCTTGACCCGGCAATCCATCATCTTCGCAGGAGCCTTGCAAAGCAGATGGATGCGAGGGTCTAGCCCGCGCATGACGATTCTGGATGAGACCATCACGCACTAAGGGTCGGAACGCATGGAGCTCTTCATCCACCAGGTGCTGGCGGGGCTCGCCACCGGCGGCATCTATGCCTGCATGGCGCTCGCCATCGTGATGATCTACCAGGCGATCGATCACCTCAACTTCGCCCAGGGCGAGATGGCGATGTTCTCGACCTTCATCTCCTGGCAGCTGATGCAGTGGGGATTTCCCTATTGGGGGGCGTTCTTCGCAACTATCGCGATCTCGTTCGTGGCCGGCGTTCTGATCGAGCGGATCGTGTTCAAGCCGCTCGACGGCGCGCCGGTGCTCAGCCACGTCGTCGGGTTCATCGCCCTGTTCGCCATCATCAACAGCCTGGCGGGCTTCATCTGGGAGTTCACGATCAAGAGCTTCCCCACCCCGTTCGGCGCCAAGTCGCCGTTCGGGACCATGATCAACGCCCATGACACCGGCATGATCGCAGTGACGCTGGTGCTGCTGGTGCTGCTCTACCTGTTCTTCCGGCATTCGCGCCTCGGGCTCGCCATGCGCGCGGCGGCCGCCAACCCGGATTCGGCGCGGCTGGTCGGCATCCGCGTCGGGTGGATGGTCGCGCTCGGCTGGGGCCTGGCCGCCGCCATCGGCGCGGTCGCCGGGATGCTGATCGCGCCGGTCGTGTTTCTCGAGCCGAACATGATGCTGACGATCCTGCTGTACGGCTTCGCGGGCGCGGTGCTGGGTGGATTGACCAGCCCGGGCGGCGCGGTGGTCGGCGGATTCGCGGTCGGCGTGATCGAGAACCTGGCCGGCACGTTCATTCCGGTCGTCGGCCGCGAGCTCAAGCTCACGATCGCGCTCGCTCTGATCGTGGCGGTGCTGACCGTGAAGCCGAGCGGCTTGTTCGGCCGTCGCGTGGTCAGCCGGGTGTAGCGCCATGCATCAGACGATCGCAGCGGCGCAGCGCGCGGCTCCCGAGCCGGTGATCGCCGGCCTGCCGCTGAAGACCTGGCGGACCGCGCTGTTGGCCGTAACCCTCCTCGTCGCGCTGGCGTTGCCGTTCTTCGTCAAGAACTTCTACGTGTTCCAGATCACGATGGCGATGATCTATGGGATCGCGATCCTGGGGCTCAACCTGCTGACCGGGATCAACGGCCAGTTCTCGCTCGGCCACAGCGCCTTTTTCGGCCTCGGAGCGTATACGACCGCAGTCATGATGGAGCACATGGGGGTGTCGTTCTACTCGACGCTGCCGGCCGCCGGCCTCGTCTGCTTCGTGTTCGGCTTCCTGTTCGGACTGCCGGCGCTGCGACTCGAGGCGATCTATCTGGCGCTCGCGACCTTCGCGCTCGCCATCGCCATGCCGCAGATCCTCAAGCTCTCGCTGATCGAGCACTGGACCGGCGGCGTGCAGGGCATCGTGCTGATCAAGCCGGATGCGCCGTTCGGGCTGCCGATCAACGCCGACCGATGGTTCTACTACCTCACCTTGGCGATCGGCATCGCGCTCACGGCCTGCGCCGTCAACCTGGTGAACAGCCGCACCGGGCGCGCCCTGATCGCCATCCGCGACAACCCGATCGCGGCGCGCTCGATGGGCATTGATCTATCGCTCTACAAGACGCTCGCCTTCGGCGCGAGCGCCGCCTATACGGGTATCGCCGGCGCGCTGAGCGCCATCGTGATCCAGTTCGTCGCCCCCGACAGCTTCACCTTCGTGCTCGCGGTCGGCCTGTTCGTCGGTCTGGTGGTCGGCGGGGTCGGCTGGATCCCGGGGGCGCTGTTCGGCGGACTGTTCGTGCTGTTCGTGCCGAATATCGCCGAGCACATCTCGAAGGGGCTTGCGGGTGCCGTTTATGGCATCATCCTGCTCTTGGTCATTTACGTCATGCCGTCCGGAATGGCAGGGCTGCTGCGGCTCCTTGTCGGCCGGCTCGGACGCATCGGTCGCTGATCGGCCGCAACCACAAAGGAGAGGAAGCAATGAAGCATGCATATTGGACGGTGGCATCGGCGGCGCTTGCCGTTGCTTTGGCGGCGGCGCCGGCCGCCGCGCAGAAGAAGTACGACACCGGCGCGAGCGATACCGAGATCAAGATCGGCAACACCAATCCGTACAGCGGCCCGGCGTCTGCCTACGGGACGATCGGCAAGACCATCGATGCCTATTTCAAGAAGGTGAACGCCGAGGGCGGGGTCAACGGCCGCAAGATCACCTTCATCTCCTACGACGACGGCTACTCACCGCCGAAGACCGTCGAACAGATACGCAAGCTGGTCGAGAGCGACGAGGTGCTGGCGGTGTTCCAGCCGCTCGGCACGCCGTCGAACACGGCGATCCAGAAATACATGAACGCCAAGAAGGTGCCGCAGCTGTTCGTCGCGACCGGCGCCACCAAGTGGGGCGACCCCAAGAACTATCCGTGGACCATCGGCTGGCAGCCCAACTACCAGAGTGAAAGCCGGATCTACGCCAAGTACATCCTCGAGAAGCACCCGACCGGCAAGATCGGCATCCTCTACCAGAACGACGACTACGGTAAGGACTACCTCAAGGGGTTCAAGGACGGCCTCGGCGACAAGGCCAAGACCATGATCGTCTCCGAGCTGCCCTACGAGACCACGGACCCGACCGTCGACTCGCAGATCGTCAACCTGAAGGCCTCGGGCGCCGACATCTTCTTCAACATCACCACACCGAAGTTCGCCGCGCAGGCGATCAAAAAAGCGGCCGACATCGGCTGGAAGCCGGTGCACATCCTCAATCAGGTGTCGAGCTCGGTCGGCGCGGTCTTGAAGCCGGCCGGCGTCGAGAATTCGGTCGGCATCCTGACCACCGGCTACCTCAAGGATCAGACCGATCCGCAGTGGAAGGACGACGCCGGCTTCAAGGCCTTCATCGCCTTCATGGACAAGTACTATCCGGAGGGCGACAAGACCTCGAGCTTCACCGGCTACGGCTACTCGGTGGCGCAAACGCTGGTGCAGGCGCTCAAGCAGTGCGGCGACAACCTCACGCGCGAGAACGTGATGAAACAGGCCGCCAGCCTCAAGGACCTCAAGCTCGACATGCTGCTGCCGGGCATCACCATCAACACCAGCCCGACCGACTTCTACCCGATCGAGCAGAACCAGATGATGAAGTTCGACGGCACCAAGTGGGAGACGTTCGGCCCGATCCTGAGCGGCGAGATCGGCAGCTAAAGCCGACCTTCCGTTGTTCCGGGCGAATGACCGTAGGGGCGCCCCTTGTGGGCGCCCCTATTCGTTGCAACGAAGAGCAACCACAAGGGTTGCAGCTACGTTACCAAGTCTAGCTTAGCTATAGCTAAGCTAGTCCTGTCCGCCGCAGACAAGGCTTGCAGCAGTGAACTTCAGCCGTCGTCCGCCGTCGCCGCGGGCTCGGCGGCACGCAGCACCGTGACGTATCGAACGCCGCTCAAGGCGACAAATGTATCCATGCGCTCGTCCACGACCCGGCCACGGCGCCGCGAGGCGTGACGGAGCATGAGCTCGCGACCGCTGCCGAATGCGATCAGGCCGGCGTGAAAGAAATCCAAGTTGGGCCGCCTGGACACGAAGCCGATCAGGTCGCCGTCGAGCAGAAGAGGCTTGTTCGCCATCAACGTCGCGCGCGGAATGACGGTCAGCGACACGTCACGCTTGCCGAGGTTGCGCCACCTGACGCGCTTTTGGATTGCCACCGAAGGCTCGATCACCACCGGCCGGCAGACGTTGTTGTCGACGGCACGCCTCGTCCAATCGGCGAAGTAGTGATTTCGCTCCGCCCACTTGACGTCGCCGTGCCGATAGCGAATGCGGCGCAGGGACGTCTCGAATTCGGCGAAGTCGCGCGCGAGCGCCGCAGCGAGCACGACCTCGCAGAACGTCACGCAGTCGAACGCGTCATCGCGAACGACGAACACCTCCCGGTGCCGGGGCCCGCCGATCAACGTGTTGGCTTGGTAGCGCACGCCCAGCAACGAGCGGGAGATGAAGCTGATCCGCTCCGCGGCGAGCGGCAGGGTCCTTGCCTCCGCGATCAGGTCGCCAATCAAAGACCGTTCGCGAGCGAACGCCACGGCATCGACGCCACCCACGAGCGGCATGCCGGCCATGAGTTGCAAGACCGCTCGGCGCGTGATCGTCCGTTGCATGGCTGCCCAGGCTACTGGCGCTGTAGGTCAGCTCGGCCGTGCCGTGCACTACCACACGGACTGCGCGCACGCCACAAGCGATGCTGCGTCGCGCAACCTCATTGCAGGCTCCTCCGAGAAACGGCGCTCGAGACCATACCATAACGGCAGCGCCGCGCGGCTTGGCCGAGGCGCGCACTATCCGACCATCGTTGAGCTTCGAAGAGATCCGCCGGTTCTTCGGGCGCCGCGCCGTTTCCGAGCTCAAGTCGATTTGGAACTGATACGCGACCGGACTGTCTTGCGCGGGCCAAACCTGATGGCTAACGTCGCCATAAGCTCGGCCGAGACCGAGCCTGGCGCGATCGTGCATCGACGTCTCTGAGGGAGGAATTCATGCTAGCGCGAGTATCAACGACGCTGCGGCTGGTCGCGGCCGCGGGAGCGATAGCGTTTGCGAATGGTGCAGCGGCGCCGGCTTCGGCCCAGCCGATCACGCTGTCGATCATCGACGTCGGAGGCGATCTCAGCTCGGTGCAGCCGATCGTCGAGAACTACCGCAAGGCCAATCCCAGCAAGATCAAGGAAATCCGCATCCAGCGCGCGCCGCAGCCGGAGCTGCCGGCCAAGATCAAGGCGCAGCAGGACGCCGGCCGCCTCGACATCAACCTGATCATGACCGGGCAGGCCGCGGCCTCCGCACTGATCGCCAACGGCCAGCTGGTCCGTCTCTTGCCGGACTACGAGAAGCTGTTCCCGCTCGCCGACTTCACCGATGCGGCCACCGCCCACCTCAAGGAGGGCGAAGGCTACGTCATCCCCTCGGTCGTGAGCAACGGCGGTCCGGTGTTCATCTTCAATCCCAAGAAGGTGCCGACCCCGCCGAAGGACGCGCAGGAGCTGCTCGCCTGGGCGAAGGCCAATCCGGGCAAGTTCTTTTATGCAAGACCGTCGAACAGCGGTCCCGGCATGTCGGTGCTGGTGGGACTGCCCTACATCCTCGGCGACAAGGATCCCAAGGACCCGGAGAATGGCTGGGACAAGACCTGGGCCTTCCTCAAGGAGCTCGGGCAGTACACGAGCGGACCGTTGCGCATCAAGGGTCGCGGGCGCCACGCTCTTGCGGCTGGCAGCCCAGCGACCGCCGCCATTCGTCCCGAAGACGTCCAGATCGGCACCGACGCGGCCGGCGCAAACCGTTTCCGCGGCCGGGTCGAGATCGTCGAATACCTCGGCCGCGACAACGAGGCCGTGCTGACCATGGAGGATACCTCCTCGCTCTGGGTGCGCACGCCGGCGCGGCTGACACCCGGCGAGACGGTGCCGATCACATTTCCGCCCGACAAGGTGATCTTCCTTCCGGGCGGCCCCGACGCGCCGGTGCGATGACGATGTTTCGGCGAAGCGAAGGGCGCGAGCTCGACCTCACGGCAATGCTGTGTCTGGCGCCGTCGGTGCTCTACGTGCTGGCGATGTTCGTCTATCCGTTTCTGCACGGCATCTACCTGAGCTTCCGCCCCGCCAAGCAGCCTCACCTGAGCCTTGCCAACTACCTCGCCTTCTTCGGGGACGAGTGGCAGTACGGCACCATCTGGATCACGTTCTCGATCGCGGTCCCGACCACCATCGTCGTGGTCTTGACCGCGTTGTTTCTGGCCTATGGCATGCGTCGCGGCATTCGGATGGAGCGAACGATCACCACCATCCTGGTGCTGCCGGTATCGCTCGGGGTGATCCTGCTCTCGATCGGCATCCAGGGTTTCTACGGAACCCGGGGCTGGTTCAATCAGATCCTCGTGGGCTCGGGCCTGCTGGGCGAGCCGCTGCGGCTGACCAACAACCACATCGGCGTCATGCTGTCGTTGTTCATGCAGCAGTTCCCGTTCTGCTTCCTCATGCTGCTCGGCTACATTTCAGGCATCGATCCGACGCTGGAAAAGTCCGCCCGCACGCTGGGCGCCGGGCCCTTGACCGTATTCTGGCGCGTAATGCTTCCGCTGATTGCCCCTGGGCTCGCGATCGCGTTCGCGCTGGTCTTCGTGATGAGCTTTGCGGTTTTTCCCTCGGCCATCCTGCTCGGACAACCGGCGGGTTCGACCCGCACCATCGCGATTGCGGCCTACCATCAGGCTTTCGAGCACTCCGATATGTCCTATGCATCGGCGATCGCGGTCATCATGGGGCTGTGCCAACTCGCGGGCCTTGTCCTGATCGTGCTGCTGCGGCAGCGCATGGTGATGGCGCCCACCATGGGCGTCGGAAAGCGCTGAGCCCCATGCGCGGCAGACTGTGGAGCCTCGCCCTCTACCTGTTCGTTCTGGGGTTCATCCTCAACCTCGTCGGAATCGTGACCCACGTCACCGTCAGCGCCTTCGCCAAACGCTGGTTCGGGACCCCGCTGCCGCCTCAGTTCACCACCGACTGGTTCGTCTACGCCTGGAAGAATTTCGATCTCGACCGTGTGCTGATCGTGACCGTGACCGTCGCGCTCTCGGTCGTCGTGCTGGCGCTCGCGATCGCCTATCCGGCGGCCTACATTCTGGCGCGGCGCAATTTCCGCGGCAAAGGGCTGCTATTGCTGCTGTACTTTCTGCCGCTAATTATTCCGCAGATGACCTACGGGATTTCGCTCGCCACCACGCTGTATGGCTGGCCGATCGGCGGGACGATCGGGGCGGTGGTTCTCGCCAACCTGGTGCCGATGGTGCCGCTCGCGGTGTTCGTGCTGATCCCGTTCTTCGAGCAGATCAGCCTCAACCTGGAATGGGGCGCGCAGACGCTCGGCGCCAGCCGCTTTCAGGTCTTCCGCCGCATCCTCCTGCCGCTGACGGTGCCGGGCCTGCTGACGGCGGGGGTGCTGGTCCTCGTCAACACCGTCTCCAACTTCGAGCTGACGTTCCTGGTGTCCGGGTCGGGCTCGCAGACGCTGGTCGT
Organism: uncultured Alphaproteobacteria bacterium; assembly: GCA_963788095.1. Lineage (GTDB taxonomy): Bacteria > Pseudomonadota > Alphaproteobacteria > Rhizobiales > Xanthobacteraceae > CAVTXS01. Next base: position 163,988 of record CAWBFP010000026.1, read on the forward strand.
CGCGCTGTTCTACAACGTGTTCGCCGGCGGCGTCCGGCCGGTCTATTCGGTCGACGCGATGGCGCTCATATACATGACGACCGTGCTCGTCATCCTTCTCGTCGCGCTGCGCTTCGTGCGCCCGACCCAGATGGTGTTCCGGCTCGACCAGCCGACCCGCTAATTAGACTGATGGCCCTCAGGCTCGCCGCAGGTGGCATTGATGGGGCGTTCGGACAAAGCGGCATCGCGTAAACGGCTTGCCGAGGGGCTGCCGGATATTGTGTAAGGTCGGTGAGCTGACTAGGGTTTCGTCGGTCAGGAAGTCATCAACCAGGGGCTGGCCATGAGGCGGTCGCTGCGCGCCGCTACCTTCCGGGCACGGCGGCGGTGATCGCCGTCGACAAACGCATGCTCGGCCGCTGGGCGCTGAACGCGGCCGCCGGCGTAGCGTTCGGCTTCATCCTGCTGCCGCTTGTCTTCGTCACCTGGCTCGCGTTCTTCCTGCAGGCGATCCCGTCGTTCCCGCCCCAGGGCTACAGCATCAAGTGGTTCCTGGCGATCGCCGACAACCCGAAATTCGTCGACGGGTTCTGGCTCAGCCTGCAGGTCGCCGTGGTGGCGATGCTGGTCGGCCTCGCGATCGGCGTGCCGGCGGCACTGTGCCTTGCGCGCTACCGTTTCCGGGGACGCGAGCCGGTCGGCAATCTCCTGCTGCTGCCGCTCGTGGTCCCGGGAATCGTGCTCGGCACCGCGCTCTACGTGTTCCACGTCGAGCTCACGATCCTGACCGATCTTCCGATCCTCGGCTCGATCGCGGGCCTGATCGCCGGACACATCCTGCTCGTCATCCCGTGGAGCGTGCGTCTGGTGAGCGCGAGCCTCGCCGGATTCGACCGCAGCATCGAGGAAGCCGCGCAAAGCCTCGGCGCCACCCCGCTGACGACGTTCTTCCGCATCACGCTGCCGACCATAAGGCCCGGCATCGTGGCGGCGGCACTGTTCGGCTTCGTGGTGTCGTTCGGCAATCTCGAAATGTCGATGTTCCTGGTCGGCGCCGGCCGCACCACGTTGCCGATCACGATCCTGCAATACCTCGAATATCGCATCGATCCGACCATCGCCGCCGTGTCGGTGCTGCAGATTCTTCTGATCGGCACCGCGATGGTGATCACGGACCGTTTCGTGAGCCTGGCGCGGGTGGTGTGAGGCATGGCGCGGCTCGAGCTCGAGCGCCTGTCCAAGCATTTCGGCCCGACGGTGGCGGTGCGCGAGGTCTCCCTCGACGTCCGCGACGGCGAGTTCGTGGTGCTGCTGGGGCCGAGCGGCTGCGGCAAGACCACGACCCTGCGCATGATCGCAGGCTTCCTCGCGCCGACCGGCGGCAAGGTGCGCGTCGGCGGCAAGGATGTCACCATGCTGCCGCCATGGAAACGCAACGCCGGCATGGTGTTCCAGAGCTATGCGTTGTTCCCGCATCTGACCGTGGCCGAGAACGTCGCGTTCGGGCTGCAAATGCGCAAGCTGCCGAAACCGGCGATCCCCGGGCGCGTCGCCGAGGCGCTGACGCTGGTGCGCCTCGGCGGCCTCGCCGACCGCCTGCCACGCCAGCTTTCCGGCGGACAGCAGCAGCGCGTGGCGCTGGCGCGCGCGCTGGTGATCCGTCCCGACGTTCTGCTGTTGGACGAGCCGTTGTCGAACCTGGACGCCAAGCTGCGCGAAACGGTGCGGGTGGAGATCCGCGAGCTGCAACGCCAGCTCGGCACCACCACGGTGATGGTGACGCACGACCAGGAGGAGGCGCTGATCATGGCCGATCGGCTGGTGGTGATGTCGGAGGGATCGGTGCGCCAGGTCGGCACGCAACGCGACCTCTACGAGCGCCCGGCCGACCGGTTCGTGGCCGGATTCGTCGGCCGCAGCAACCTGCTGCCGGGCCGCATGGTCGGGCCCCGGCAGTTCCAGACCGAGGGCGGCGTCGCAATCGCGTGCACGGACGGCGCGCTTGGTCCGGGCGTGATCGCGCTTCGCCCCGAGCGCCTGATGCTGGGGTCGGCGGCCGCCGAGCTCGACAACCGGCTCAGCGGCACGGTCGAGCTTGTGTCCTATCTGGGCGCTTCGATCGACGTGCACGTGCGCGTTTCGGCCGCCGACCGCGTGGTGGTCAGCCAGCCCAACCGCGCCGATAGCGCGCAACCGAAGGAAGGCGACACCATCGATGTGGGTTGGATGTCGGGCGCGGCTGTGGTGTTGTCTGACTAGGGCGCCCAAGGAATGACGCGCAGGAACCAGCAAGCAAACGCGACAAGGGAGGAATGGCAATGTCGAGACTCATGCATGCGCATATCAGCCGCCGCAGCGCCCTCAAGGGAGCGGCGGCCGTCGCCGCCGGCGCCGGCGCGCTCGGCGCGTTTCCGGCCTGGGGTCAGGGCAGCAAGAGGATCGTGCTCTCCACCTGGGGCGGCGACTATTCCAAGCTCTTGACCAAGCACATCTCGACGCCGCTGTTGGCTCCGCAGGGCTGGCAGGTGGTGAACGACGAGGCGCAGGTCACGCAGCGCAGGGCCAAGACCGTGGCCGAGCAGCGGTTGCCCAAGGGCACCTCCGACGTCCAGGCGTTCACCGCGACCGATGTCGCGGAGATGAGCGAGGTGGGCGTGCTGGAGAAGCTCGATCTCTCCAGGCTCAAGAATGCCAAGAACGTCATCAAGACGTTCAGCATCGCCGACTCGCCCTACTTCTCGCCGCACATCTACAGCGGCAAGGTCGTGCTCTATAATCCCAAGCTGATCAAGGACGCCCCCAAAGGCATCGACTCGCTCTGGGACCCGAAGAACCAGGGCAAGGTCGGCATCGTCGACATCCAGCATGTCTACACCACGATGGCGGCGGCGCTGGTGGCCGGCGGCAAGACCGGCGATTTCGACAAGGCCAAGAAAGCGCTGCTCGAGCTCAAGAAGCTCAAGCCGCGCATCTATCCGAGCAACGAGGCGCTGGCGCAGGCGCTGCAGACCGAGGAAGTGGGCCTCTGCATCATGTGGAAGGCGCGCGCGGTGCAATGGCAGAACGCCGGCGCCAACATTGTGACGGTGGCGCCGAAGGAAGGCCTCATCGCCTACGTTTCGGGATTCACCATCCCGAAGAACGCGCCCAACCGCGACGGCGCCTATGCGTTTCTCGATGCGGCGCTCGAGGCTTCGGCACAGGAAGGCTTCGCGGTCGACATGGGCTACAACCCGGTGGTCGGCAATGCCAATGTGGCGCCCGACCTCAAGAAGCGCATCGGCTTTACGGCGGAAGAGGCGGAGTTGCTCGTCAATCCGGACCTTGAATTCCTAGCCAAGCGGCAGGCGGAGCTCAAGGACTTCTGGGATAAGGAGTTCAAGGGCGGCTAGGGCCCGGCTGCCGGCGGCAATGGCCGTTTCGATACCGGCCGACGGCCTCGTCTCGCTCGCCGCGCGCGAACGGCGCGGCGGGCGCCTATCGACGGCCGCGGTGCTGATCGGGCCGGCCACCGTCTTCGTGACGGTGAGCCTGCTGATCCCGATCGTGATCCTGTTCCGCTACAGCCTCAACCAGTTCGTTCCCGGGAAGCTGATGGTCGACGCGCTGACCCTGCAAAACTACGTCCTGTTCTTCACCGACCCCTATTACACCGCGGCGCTCTATCGCACCTTGCGGGTGGCGGCGATCGTGACGGCGATCTGCCTCCTGCTGGCGTTTCCGCTCGCCTACGCGCTGGCACGCACCCAAAGCCGCTACAAGAACCTGCTGATAATGCTGGTGGTGCTGCCGCTGTTCGTCGGCAATGCCGTGCGCGCCGCCGGCTGGATGACGCTGTTCGGCAACAGGGGTTTCCTCAACGTCACTTTGCAATGGATCGGCATCACCACGGAACCGATCCGCTTCATGTATACCGAGTTCGCCGTCATCGTCGGAATCCTGGCGGTCAATCTTCCGTACGTCGTGCTCACTCTGCAGAGCGTGATCGAAGGCATCGATCCGGCGGTCGAAGAGGCAGCCTTCAGCCTGGGCGCCGGGCCACTCGCCATGACGCGGCGCGTGCTGTTGCCGCTCGCGCTGCCCGGTTTCGCCGCCGGCGCGATCTTCTGCTTCACGCTGACGATGAATGCCTATGCGACGCCGGTGCTGCTGGGCGGCCCTGAATTCGTGATGATGGGGCCGCTCGTCTACGTGCAGTTCGCCGCCAAGAGCAACTGGCCGTTCGGCGCGGCGGTGTCCTTCGTCCTGATGGCCGCAACGCTGATTCTGACGGCCGCCGCCAATCTGATGGTGCAGCGACGCTACCGCAACTGACGCGCGGCCGGCACGCTATGCCAAATGCGTCGCGCTCAAAATCCAACAAGCCAACGGGGGGAATGGCAGCGGTGGCAAGTGCAGTTCAGCGGTTGCAGCAGGACCTTCTGGGCTCGCTCGAATGGCGGTGCATTGGACCGCACCGGGGCGGGCGCGTCGTCGCCGTGGCGGGCTGCCCGGCCGACCCGATGACCTTTTACCATGGCGCCTGCGCGGGCGGCGTGTGGAAGACGACCGACGGCGGCCTCACCTGGCTGTGCGTCACCGACCACCAGTTCACCACCGCGGCGGTGGGCGCGATCGCGGTCGCCCCGTCCGACCCCAACATCCTCTATGCGGGCACCGGCGAAGCTTGCATCCGCAATGACGTCTCGCACGGCGACGGCGTCTACCGGTCGTCCGACGCCGGCAAGACCTGGGTGAACGTCGGGCTGAACGACTCGCGCCATATCGGGCGCATCGTCGTGCATCCCAGAGACGCCGATCTGGTCTATGTCGCGGCCTTCGGGCACGCCTGGGGCCCGAACAAGCAACGCGGCATTTTCCGATCGCGGGACGGCGGTCGCAACTGGCAGCATGTGCTGTTCAAGAGCGACCGGGCCGGCTCGCACGACATCGCCATCGACCCCTTGAACGCCAGCATCCTCTACGCGCCGATCTGGCAGGCGCAGCGCTACCCGCATGCCTTGATCAGCGGCGGCGACCAATGCGGCCTGTGGCGCTCGATCGACGGCGGCGATACCTGGACCGACATCAGCCGTAGTCCCGGCCTGCCAAAAGGCATGCTGGGCAAGATCGGCGTCGCGGTATCACCCGAGCCGATCGGCGGCCGCGGCTGGGGCCGCGTCTGGGCCTTGATCGAGGCTGACGACGGCGCCCTGTTCCGCTCGGACGACGGCGGCGCGACGTGGGAACGGGCATCGGAATTCTCCGGGCTGCGCACGCGCCCCTGGTACTACATGCACGTGACGGCAGATCCGTGCGATCCCGACACCGTCTATGTGCAGAACTATCGGCTGTGGAAATCGATCGACGCCGGCCGAACGTTCCTGCAGGTGCCGACGCCGCACGGCGACGACCATGCGCTGTGGGTCGACCCGAACAACCCGAGACGGATGATCGAAGGCAACGATGGCGGGGCCTGTGTCTCGTTCAACGGCGGCCAGTCGTGGTCCTCGATCTACAACCAGCCGACGGCGCAGCTCTATCACGTCACCACCGACAACGCCTTTCCGTATCGGGTGTATGCCTCGCAACAGGACAACACGGCGATCAGCGTCCCCAGCTGTTCGCCGCTCGGCGCGATCACCGAGCGCGATTGGATCAAGCCCGGCGGCGGCGAAAGCGGCTATATCGCCATCAAGCCTGACGACCCTGACTATGTCGTCGCCTCCGGCCCGGTCGGCCGACGCGTCACCAACGACGTCATGCTGCTGCATGACCGCAAGACCTTGCAGGATTGGCAGAATACCGTTTGGCCGGAGCTGCACGGCTGGGGCGTCGGCGCCGAGGCGCTCAAGTACCGTTTCAACTGGACGTTCCCGATTCACTTCAGCCGCCACGATCCGGACATACTGTGGGTGGGCTCGCAGTACCTGCACCGCTCGACCGACAAGGGTGCAAGCTGGGAGGTCTTGAGCAAGGACCTCACGCGCAACGACCGCTCGAAGCTCGGCCCCTCCGGCGGGCCGATCACCCGCGACAACACCGGGGCCGAGGTCTACTGCACCATATTCGCGCTCGCCGAGTCGCCGCAGCGGCGCCATCTACTGTGGTGCGGCACCGACGACGGGCTCGTCCACCGCTCCGAGGACGGCGGGCGCACGTGGACGAACATCACTCCCGACGGCAAGCGCGCGAAGGTCGCCGGCTCCCGCCGCGACGCACTGCCCGAATGGGCGCTGATCAGCATCGTCGAGGCATCCCCGCACGAGGAGGATGCGATCTACATCGCCGCCACTCGCTACAAGCACGACGACACGCGCCCCTATCTCTACAAGAGCGCGGATCGCGGCAAGACCTGGCGCAAGATAACGGGCGGCATACCGGCACACGAGTTCACGCGCACGATCCGCGAAGATCCGAGCCGCAGGGGACTGCTGTATTGCGGCACCGAGACCGGCATCTACGTGTCGTTCGACGACGGCGAAGCATGGCACCGGCTCGGCGGCAACCTGCCGGTGGCGCCGATCTACGACCTCGTCATCAAGGACGTGGAAATGGTGGTGGCGACACACGGGCGTTCGATCTGGATCCTCGACGATCTCACCCCGTTGCATCAGGTTTACGATATGCTGCGCGGCAAGCGCGCAAATCGCGGCGGCGCTTCTGCGCCGCTGTTGTTCCGGCCGCGCGCCAGCGTCCGTCTGCGGATCACCGGCGGATATCCCGGCGTGGCCGCGCAGGCCAACGCCTCGCGCGGCCCCGCCTGGCCCGGAATGATCAGCTACGGCCGCACCGGGACCGGCATCGTGCGCGTGTTGCCGGTGCGCAAGCCGGACGGCGCGGACGAGACGCTCTATCTCGATTCCGGGCGGAACCCGCCCTACGGCGTGGTCCTGCACTATCATCTCCCGGCGCCGCCGCCGGACGACGTCAGCTTGACGATCCTCGACGCCGAGGGACGCGAGCTCCGTAGTTTCAACAAGGCGCGCGATCGGCTGCCGGCAAAGGCCGGCATCAATCGGTTTTTGTGGAGCCGGCGCCTCGCCGGCGCGCCGCATGTTCTTGCCCCGGATTTGGAGCCGTTCCCGCGCAACGACGGTCCGATGGTGGTGCCGGGCCGATACGCCGTACGGCTCACCACCGATGGGCGCAGCCAAACGCAGCCATTCGACATCCTGCCGGATCCGCGTGTCAAAACGGGCGCCGGCGAGCTTGCGGAGCAGTTCGTGTTTCTCGAGGCCATCCTGCAAAAGATCGTCATCGTCAACACGACGATCAACGAGATCGACGCCCTGCTTGAAGGGCTGCCGCATCTCGATCGCCGCATAGGGAAGGGCGCACGGCCGGCCGCGCTTCGCAAGGCATCGCAGTCGCTGGGCAGCGAACTGCTGGCGATCCGCCGCGCGCTGATCGACGTCAACTACAGCCAGGCGCAGCTCTGGGGCAGCGGCCTGCATGAAAAATTCAACGCGCTGTTCGACACCGTCGACAGCGCCGATTTTGCGCCGGCACGGCAGACGCGCGAGGTGTTCGACGTGCTCTCACGTCAATTGAGCGCGTTGCTGGCGCGATGGCGCAAAGCCCATGAGCAGCTCTTGCCTGCCCTCAACCGCGCCGTCGCCGCCGCCAAGCTTCCGATCATCGGATAGCACCAGATGAAGATCACGTTGCTGGGCACCGGCAATCCGGCACCATCATTGAAGCGCATGGGGTCCGGCTACCTGGTCTCGGTCGGAAGCGACCTGATCGTTTTCGATCATGGACCCGGCAGCCATCACCGTCTGCTCGAGACCGGGACCAAAGCCATCGACGTCACGCACGCGTTCTTCTCGCATCTTCACTACGACCATTTCATGGATTTTCCGCGCCTGCTGCTGACCCGGTGGGATCACGCCACCGCCGGCACGCCGGAGCTCAAGGTGTTCGGGCCCCGACCGATCAGAAATGCGATCGACAAGCTGATCGGTCCGCAGGGCGTTTTCGGCCCGGACATCGAGGCGCGCATGAAATGGGACGCGAGCCTGCATGTCTATCGCGCGCGCGGGCGCCGGGAACCGCGGCTACCGCCGACACCCGAGGTGCGTGAGATCGGCGACAACGATGTGGTCGAGACCAAGCAATGGCGCGTTCGTGCGCTCGAGGTTCCGCACGCCCAGCCCTACCTGACCTGTCTGGCTTTTCGGTTGGACGCGGAGGCCGGATCGATCGTCTACAGCGGCGATACCGGGCCGAGTACGGCGCTGGAAGCGTTCGCAAAGGATTGCGACATCCTCATCCACATGTGCTCGCATATCAGCGGCTCGGTCGACGATCACGCAACGCGCATCGGCACCAGCGGGCATATCGAGGCCGCCCGCACCGCCGCGGCGGCAGGAGCGCGACGCCTGGTGATGACCCATATCTACAGCCAGTTCGACATCCCCGGCGTGCGGGAAAAACTGATCGCCGAGATGGCGCGCGTCTATGATGGCACCATCGTTCTCGGCGAGGATCTCATGCAGCTTTCGCCGCAGCCGGAGCAGCCGGGCGTCTTTCTTTAGCGTGCGGCCATCGCGAGCGCGTCGCCAACCGCGTCAGGCCAGCGGCAAGGCCAGCCGGGACGGCATCTCGCCGCCATGGTGCAGCATCAGCGTGGGCGGACGGCCATGGGGAACCTGGGCATAGTGGTCGACGTCGGCGCCGGCGATCGCGAAGCGGATCCGGCTTCCCCTACGCAAGCGCCATGAAACCGGCAGGAACGCGATGCGGATGCGCTCGGCCCTGCCGGGCACCAGCGGCGCGGCATCGTCGCGGGCAAAACTGTGCGTCGGCCATGCGGTGCGATGCTGGGGCGTGTCGGCGGCCTCCTTGCGGTGGAGCGCGCGTAGCACGCCTTCGGTGATGTAGTACTCGCCGCTCTCGTCGACCTCGCTCAGATAGAGATGCAGCGCCGCGTCGGTCTCGCTGGCGGCGATCCACAACTCGGCGACGGCATGGCCGGAGAGCGTGGCGTCCGCCTCGAGCGGCGCGGACGTGTAGCGCAGCAGCGCCCGGTCGCGCCCCGACCAGTCGCTGTAGTAGTCGCGGTTGTCGATGGCGGCGAGCCGCTCGTAGCGGGTGTGTGCGCCGGTGCCGAAGCCGAAATCGACCCGGTAGCTGTCACGGCCTGCCGCGCCGCTGCGGCGGCCGAGCGTGTGATCCGCCGCCAGGTAGAGATGCGTCACCGCATCGACGGCTGGCGGCCAGGTGGCGCTGGCATGCCATGCTTCCTCGCGCAGCGTGAAGTAATGGATCGGCGATTCGGCGCGCAGCCCGGTATCGAGGCCCGCGAGGTGCTCGTCGAAGAACCGCAGCACCTCGGCCAGCACGCCGAACTCCGGATCGGCATGGTTGCGCCAGGGCGAGACGTTGACGCGCGCGCCATGGTCCCACGGGCCGAGCAGCAGGTAGCGGTGCGGGTTCGGTAGCGTGAGATGCCGGGAAATCGCACCGTTGGCGTAACCGGCGCCGTCCATCCAGCCTGATACGGAATAGATCGCGACATCGGCCGGGATGCCGGCGGCGTAGTAATAGGGACTGAACGAGGCTGAGGAAAAATGCGCGTCATAGGGCAGCGGCTGCTCCTTGAAGCGAAACTCGGTGATGAAATCCGGCATGTGGAAGTTGCCGATATGCTCGGCGACGGCGGCGCGGCCGAGCTCGCCGTCCGCATCCTCATCCACCGGATGGGGGCCATCGAGATTGGGGTCGACGTAGTAGGCGAACGTGCGCAGAAGCTCGCGCTGGTCGTGGTCGAGCGCGACCATCAGCTGGTCGTAGGTCGCGGCCAGCCGGTTGAGCAGGATGCCGCCCGGATAGTAGTGGTCGGCGTAGGTGTCCCATACCGAGAACAGCGGCGCGATCGCCTTGACGGCCGGGTGCCCGGTGCTGGCGAGGAAATCGCAAGCGGCGCCAAGGTACGAGATACCGGTCGCGCCGATGCGGCCGTCGGACCACGGCTGCGCGACGATCCAGTCGGCGATCTGACGAAAGTCCTCGCGCTCGCGCGGGGAGCGAAAGCTGTCGCGGGTGCCGAAACTGGCGCCGGTTCCGCGCACGTCGACCACCACCAGCGCATAGCCGCGCGGGACGAACATGTCGCGATACTTGAAGATGTTGGGGCTGGGCTCGCTCCCGACTGCGGCGGCTTTGAGCTTGAAGCGCCGGTAGTAGGGCGTGAAGACGCAGATGGTCGGCCAGCGCGGCACGGCAGAGGCCGATCCCGACGTCGTCGGCAGGTAGACGTCGACCGCGAGCCGGCAGCCGTCGGCCATGGCGACATAGAGCGAGCGTGGGGGCGAAGGGATTGCGAACGCAGGCGGCCGCCGCGCGAGGTAGGCCGAGGGCGGCACGCGCCACGCCGAGCCTCTATGGTCCGCGTCCGGCATCCTCGATCTCCTCGCCGTAGCCAAGCGTGCCAGGCAACGCCGCGGTTGCGGCGTTCGAAGCCGGCAGGAAGCATGCCCGCAACCGCTCGCGGGCGGCGAAACCTGTGGCGAGATCCCAGCAGTTCACGATCGCCAGCCGAAAGCCTCCGGGCGGCATGGCATGGCGCTCCGGCGACCAATCCTCGTGGAAGGTGATCTGCACGCTTGAGACCTGCGCCAGCGCCAGAATGTCGGCAACCTCCTCGGAAGCGGGATGGCGGTAGCCACCATGCGGACCGAACAGAACGACGCTGAAGCCTTCGCGCCGGTCGACGTCGGCGAATTCCCAGAGGCCGCGGTGGTAGAGCCCGATCACCGCCTCGACCCAGCTGGCGCCGTAGAGGTCGGGCCATTGGTCGGAAAAGCGCAGATGGACTTCGATGATGGTGCCGCCGATGGTCTCGAGGTTGAGCATGCCGGTATAGCCGGTGAGATGCTGCCTGATCCAACGGCCGCAGCGCTGCTCGATTTCGGGCTCGGGCGCGGCGTGAACCGTCCAGTAGTCGAACGTTCCCTCGCCGGCCGGCTTGCCGGTCACGTGGCGCCACCAGTGCGGCACGCCGTCGACCACCGCCACGTCGGAAGAGACATGCCGCCCCTCGAGCAAGGCCATCCACAGGTGCCCGGCCGCGTAATGGCGGGCGTAATCCTGCGCCGAGCCGAGCACCCGGCTGTCGATGCCCATGCCTCGGAGGTTGATGATCGGCTTGGAGAACACCGGGAACCGCGGCGGCGCAGTGCCGTGCGGGCCGGCCTCCAGGCCCTGGCTGTGGGCGACCGCAAGCTTGTCGTAGATCCAGCGGTGGCGCGGGTTCCATGCCCAGGCGTCGCTGTCCTCGGTGGGGATATTGACGTGCTCCGGGCACAGCACGGCGTCGAAATACTGGAGGCGCCAGGGATCGGCTTCGCAGATCGGCATTCGCCTAAGGCATAAGTCGGAGACGGAGGATCAAGTGATATCGGCTTGCGAGCCACAATCCTAGCGGCTCGCATCTGGTGAATGTCTAAGGGACCGGACATCGCCCCATAGAACTGCCGAGCGGTACCGCGGCGCCGCGACCCCGGTTCGTCATCGCCTGGCTGACGGTAAGCTGAGGGCCCTGCCTCGAATCGGTTGGAAAATTGCCACGTTGTTGCTGTCGGACCGTGGCCCCCGATGCGGATCACGATCTGCATCGGCATTCCAAGGCAATGTTGAAGCGCGCCATGAACGATGTATCACACGCGGCCGTCCTGCCGGCGGTCGAGCAGAGCGCGGCGCTCGCCGTCTCCGCGCGCGGCCTCGTCAAGTGCTTTGGCGAGGTCCGCGCCGTCGATGGAATCGATCTCGACGTTCCACGCGGGATGATCTTCGCCATCCTGGGTCCGAACGGCGCCGGCAAGACGACGCTGATGCGGATGCTGGCGACTCTCTGTTCGCCCGAGGCGGGATCCGCGACCGTCATGGGTCACGATCTGGTCACCGCTCCGCAGGAGGTGCGCGCCAACATTGCCATGACCGGCCAGTTCGCCTCTCTCGACGAGGACCTCACCGGCCGGGAGAACCTGCTGCTGCTTGCCCGCCTCTGGGGCTTCCGCGGCCGCGCAGCGGCAGCGCGCGCCGACGACCTGCTCGCCGCCTTCGACCTTTCCGATGCAGCGCACCGGCAGGTGAAGACCTATTCGGGCGGCATGCGGCGCAGGCTCGACATCGGCGCGTCGCTCGTGGTCACGCCGGGTGTGCTCTTCCTCGACGAACCGACGACCGGACTCGATCCCAATGCACGGCACGGGGTGTGGCGCATGATCCGTGCGCTCGCGGACGCCGGCGTCACGATTCTGCTCACCACGCAATATCTCGACGAGGCCGATCAGCTCGCCGCCCGCATCGTCGTCATCGACAAGGGCAGGAAAATCGCGGAGGGCACGAGCCGCGAGCTCAAGACGGCGACCGGATCGGGCTTTTTCCATGTCGTGCTCGCCGATCCGGCGCGGCTCGCCGAAGCGGCGAGGCTCATGGAGGCTCTTCTTTCCGGCCCTGTTCAGCGCGGCGCCGAAGGCGCGGAGCTGTCGATCATGGCCAGGACCCCGAAGGCCGTGAACGAGGCCCTCGCGGCGCTCATCGCCGCGGATATCGAGCTTGCCGGCTTCTCGATGGGCTCGCCCAGCCTCGAGGAGGTGTTCTTTGCGCTGACGAGCGCGCACCGCGAACGCGAAACGATCGAGGAAGAAGCGGAATGAACGACACCGCCCCAGCGGCACTGCCAATTCGGCTCGTCGCGGTTACGCGGCCGCCCGCGCCCTCGGCGTTCTCCAACGCGCTCGTGTTCGGGTGGCGCGCGATCCTCAAGTTCAAGCACCTGCCCGAGCAGCTGTTCGACCCAGTGATGACGCCGATCATGTTCACGCTGCTCTTCACCTTCGTGTTCGGCGGCGCGCTCGCCGGTTCCCCCGGAAGCTACCTCCAGTTCTTCCTGCCCGGCATTCTGGTGCAGACCGTCTCGTTCAATGCGGTCTATTCCGGCATGGGTTTGTCGGCTGATCTCGGCAAAGGCTTGTTCGACCGCTTCCGTTCGCTGCCGATCTGGTCGCTCGCGCCCTTCGCCGGGCTGATGGTCGGCGACGTGCTGCGCCATCTGATCGCCGCAACCATCATTCTGGCGATCGGCCTGATCCTCGGCTATCGCCCCGAAGGGGGGGTCGTGGGAGTCGTCGCCGCGTTCACGCTGCTCATCGTGATCGGCTTCGGCTTCGGCTGGATCTTCATCGTCCTCGGGCTCCTGATCAGGACGCCGACGACCGTGATGACGTTCGGGTTCACGTTGCAATTTCCCCTGGTTTTCGCATCGAACACCATGGTCGATCCGGCAACGATGCCGGACTGGCTGCGGGCGTTCGTCGAGGTGAACCCGATATCGCTGATGACGACTGCCATTCGCGGCCTCATGGGCGGCACCGCGACTTTTCACGGCATCATGCTGGCGCTCGCCGGCCCGGCGGTCCTGACTGCGCTGCTCCCGCCCGTTACGCTGTGGCTCTACCGGGAGCAGTGATCGGTACGAAAGCTCGAGGACTCGCGCCTCTCGCGGCGGCGGCGAGGCTACAACGCTACATAACGCCCCGCGCGTCGGCGACCGGCGCGGCCAATTTATTGGCGCAGCATCTGCACGAGGTCGCCGGGCGGAACGCGCTCGCGATACCGAAGGCGCAAGGGTCGGCTCCGCCGACCGGCATACGCCTAAGGACGAATTGGCGACGCCGGGATTAGGTGATATCGTCCTGAGAACCGCAATGCCAGCGCCAGCTTGGCTGCACGCCGGCCGCAGGGAGCGCATCGCTTGAGGTGGAAGAAACCGTGATGCTGCAGGGCTGGATCGTCATCGCGGTCGCGCTCATCTACATCGGCTTGCTGTTCCTGGTGGCAAGCTACGGCGACCGCAGCGCGCGGGTGCGCGAGCGGCGCTGGCGCATGCTGATCTACCCGCTGTCGCTCGCGATCTATTGCACGTCCTGGACGTTCTTTGGATCGGTCGGGCTTGCCTCGCGCACCGGCTCGGACTTCCTCACCATCTATATCGGCCCGATCATCCTGATCGGCCTGTGCTCGCCGCTGGTGCTGCGCATCGTCCGGCTCGCCAAGGCGCAGAACATCACCTCGATCGCCGACTTCATCGCGGCGCGTTACGGCAAAGGCCAGGCGGTCGCCGCGACGGTGGCGCTGATCGCCATCATCGGGACCATTCCGTACATCGCCCTGCAGCTCAAGGCGGTGTCGAGCTCGCTGTCCACGATCCTCGGCCACATGCAGGTGACAGCGGGCGGCGCGCAATCCGTGCTCGAGGACATCTCGCTGTTCGTCGCGCTGGCGATGGCGGCGTTCGCGGTGCTGTTCGGCACCCGCCACGCCGACGCGACCGAGCACCAGCACGGCTTGATGCTGGCGATCGCCACCGAATCGATCGTCAAGCTGTTCGCGTTCCTGGCGGTCGGCGTGTTCGTGACGTTCTACATGTTCGACGGGCCGGTGGCGCTGTTCAACCAGGCCATGGCGCGTCCCGACACCGCGGCCGTGCTGACGCGCGATCCGCAGTTCAGCCTGCTGGTGACGATGACGGCGTTGTCGTTCGTCGCCATCATCCTGCTGCCGCGACAATTCCACGTGACCGTGGTCGAGAACAACGGCGACGCCGAGATCCGCCGCGCCGCCTGGCTGTTTCCGCTCTACCTCGTGCTGATCAATCTGTTCGTGGTGCCGATCGCACTCGCCGGCATGCTCACCTTCCCGACCGGCAACGTCGACAGCGACATGTTCGTGCTGTCGCTGCCGCTGGCCGCGAAGTCCGAGCTGCTCACGCTGCTGGCGTTCGTCGGCGGCCTGTCGGCCGCGACCGCCATGGTGATCGTGGAGTCGGTCGCGCTCGCCATCATGGTGTCCAACGACATCGTGATGCCGTTGGTGCTCAAGCGGCGCGAAGCGCTGATCAGCGGCACCGAGAACGTCGGAGCGCTGCTGCTGCGAATCCGGCGGCTCGCGATCTTCGCCATTCTGATCCTCGCCTACACGTACTACCGGCTTGCCGGCGACGCCCAGCTGGCCTCGATCGGTCTGCTCGCCTTCGCGGCCATTGCGCAATTCGCGCCGGCGTTCTTCGGCGGCCTGTTCTGGCGGCGGGGAACCGCGCGCGGGGCGCTCGCGGCATGACCGCCGGCATCCTGGCATGGGCCTATACGCTGCTGCTGCCGAGCTTCGCCGATGCCGGATTGGTCAGCCGCGACCTGATCGCGCATGGGCCGCTGGGGCTTGCGCTGCTGCGGCCGCAGGCGCTGCTCGGCCTCGACCTGCCGCCGCTGGTGCATGGTGTGGTGTGGAGCCTGACGCTCAACGTGCTCGCCTATATCGGTTTCTCGCTCGCGCGCGAGCCGACCTCGATCGAGCGGCTGCAGGCGAATTTCTTCGTGCCGGCCGATCTAGCGCCGATGACGCCGAGCTTCCGGCTGTGGCGCTCGGCCGTCACCGTGGAAGAGCTGGCGAGCACGGTCGCCCGCTACCTCGGCGAGGAGCGCACCCGCACCTCGTTCGAGAGCTTCGCCCACACCCGCCGCATCAGCCTCGATCCGCAGCACGAGGCCGACATCCACTTGTTGCGCTACGCCGAGCATCTGTTGGCCTCGGCCATCGGCGGCGCCTCCTCGCGGCTGGTGCTGTCGCTGCTGCTGCGCAAGCGAACGGTGTCGACCAAGGCGGCACTGAAATTGCTCGACGACGCGAGCGCCGCCATCCACTACAACCGCGAGATCCTGCAGACCGCGCTCGACCACGTCCGCCAAGGCATCGCGGTGTTCGACAAGGACCTGCAGCTGATGTGCTGGAGCCGCCAGTTCGGCGAGATATTGGACCTGCCGCCGCAACTGGTGCGGGTCGGCGCCAGCCTCGACGAGATGCTGCGCGCCTATGCGGACGACGGAACGCGCAATGGCGCCGAAATCGACGCGCTGGCGCGCGACCGTACCGCGCGCTACCTGTCAGGCAGCGAGCCGTTCCTCGAGCGCTTCGCCGAACGCGGCCTGGTGGTCGAAGTGCGCGCCAACCGCATGCCGGACGGCGGCATCGTGACGACCTTCACCGACATCACGCCGAGCGTGGAGGCGGCGGAGGCGCTGGAACGAGCGAACGAATCGCTCGAGCGCCGGGTGCGCGAGCGCACCGAGGAGCTGATGCGGCTCAACACCGAACTCGCCCGCGCCAAGGCGCAGGCGGACGAAGCCAACATCTCCAAGACGCGGTTTCTGGCGGCCGCCAGCCACGACATTCTGCAGCCGCTCAACGCCGCGCGGCTCTACGTCACCAGCCTGGTCGAGCGCAAAGTGAACACCGACGACGACCGGCTGGTGTCCAACATCGACGCGTCGTTGGAGGCGGTCGAGGAAATTCTCAGCGTCCTGTTGGACATTTCCCGTCTCGATGCCGGCGCCATGAAGCCGGAATTGGCGTCATTCCCGATCAATGAGATCTTGCGCCAGCTCGAGGTGGAGTTCGCGCCGCTGGCGCGCGCCAAGGGACTGACGCTGACGTTCATGCCGTCCTCGCCGGCGGTGCACTCCGACCGCCGGCTGCTGCGCCGGCTGTTGCAGAATCTCGTCTCCAACGCGGTGAAGTACACGCCCAGGGGCCGTGTCCTGGTCGGCTGCCGGCGCCACGGCCGGCACCTGCGCATCGACGTCTACGACACCGGTCTGGGGATTCCCGCCTCCAAGAAGCGCGCGATCTTCAAGGAGTTTCATCGCCTCGATCAGGGCGCGAAGGTCGCGCGCGGGCTGGGCCTAGGCCTGTCGATCGTGGAGCGGATCGCGCGCGTGCTCGAGCACGAGATCGACCTCAAGTCCGCCGTGGGCCTAGGATCGCACTTCTGGGTCGAGGTGCCGATATCGGCGCAGGTTGCGAGCCCCGTCTCGCCAGCTCAGCCGCCGCGCGTCGAGACCGGCCACCTCGCCGGCATGGTCGTGCTCTGCATCGACAATGAGCCCAAAATTCTGGAAGGCATGGAAACGCTGCTCAGCGGCTGGGGCTGCAAGGTGCTGACCGCCGCGAACCTGGGCGCCGCATTGGCCGCATTGAAGCAGACCAGCTGGGCGCCGTCGGGCCTGCTGGTCGACTATCACCTCGACGAGGGCAACGGGATCGAGGCGATCACCGAGCTGCGGCGGCGGCTCGGCGGCGACCTGCCGGCGATCCTGATCACCGCCGACCGCAGCCCGCCGGTACGCGCGGCCGCGCACGCGCGCGAAATCCCTGTGCTCAACAAGCCGGTGAAGCCTGCAGCCTTGCGGGCGCTGCTGGCGCAGTGGCGGGTGCAGCGGGTGGCGGCGGCGGAATAAACCGGCTTGGTGTCCAGACGGGACGGGAGATCGAAACTCAGCCGCTCCTGTGCCATTTGGTGCTAAGCAGTAGAGCCGCCAAGAACACTGCAGCATTCGCACCTTTTCTCACCGCCTTCCAATCTTGCATAGCGGCTCTCGCCAGACTAACTGCTTCTAAGGCTTCAAGTTTGGTGAAAGGCTCCATGAGATTGTGGTCTGCTCTATGCCGCAATTCTTGAAGGTCCACAGACGCCGCTGCTACCGAGTTTAGTTCGTTCTCGAGTGGGGTATTTAGTAGGTGGCTCAGATTGTCCGGCCCGTTCGCCTTTGCGAAGAGCTGGCAAACATTCTTCATTTCGCCGTGTGCAAACGCCCTGCCCGCCTGCAGTCGCAGCTTCGCCGGTTTGTTGGGAACCAAGCGAAGCGTGCCCTCCTCAACTAGTCGATGAAATAGAGCGTAGTATGCCGATGATACAGCGCGCCGCAGACTTGCTTGCCGCGGCTTCTTAGGCTCTCGCTTCGCAAGATGCTCGGCAAGCGCCACAAGGTCGACAGGTAAACTCATGCACTTGCGCGGAACTCAACGTACGGCCAGAATTTTAGGTTTGATCTCAGCAATTCGCCTTGGACGTTTCGTCTGAGCGAGTTCCATTCGGGAATGCTGTGCGCTCTCTGAGCCAATCCCTCATCGATTATAAAGCGGACCCAAAGCGCCGGATTGCCTGTGGAGTCCTTGCCATATTTGATCTCAAAGGAACGAACGCCGCTTGGCAGCGGAAATTTTTTGACGAGGTTGCGGATCGCTCTATCCTCTGCCGGCGAAACTCCGACGGATGCGAAGTCCTCCGAAGGCCTAGCGCTAACCATGATTAATGCCTCACCTTTCAATCTGACCCCGCGGAGACCGCTGCACAGCGAGGTACCTCCGTGGCCGCGCCTTCTCTGATCATATACGAGTTTTCGCTCTTGATGGCGGCGCCAAGCGCCGCCGTTGGAGCTTATGGGCTACGCGCCGCCGGCGGCCGCGTGCGGCCACTGGCCGCTTTCGATCTTGGAGGCCGCGATCACCGCCTGGGTGCGGCTTTCCACCCCGAGCTTCTGCAGGATGGCGGAGACGTGCGCCTTGACGGTCGCTTCGGAGACCGAGAGCTCGTAGGCGATCTGCTTATTCAACAGCCCCTCGGACAGCATCATCAGCACCCGCACCTGCTGCGGCGTAAGCGTCGCGAGCCGGGCCACCAGCGCCGCCGTTTCGGCGTCGGCGCCGCGCCCGAGATCGACATCGGGCGGCGTCCAGACACCGCCGGCGAGCACGTTGGCAATGGCGGTGCGCATGGCGTCGATGCCGAGCGTCTTCGGAATGAAGCCGGAGGCACCGAATTCCATGCAGCGGCGGATGACCGCCGGATCCTCGTTGGCCGAAACGATGACGACCGGCACCGCCGGATACTGCGCGCGCAGGTACATCAGGCCGGAAAAGCCCCGCACGCCCGGCATGGTGAGGTCGAGCAGCACGAGATCGACGTCCGAGATCCGATCGAGCAGCTTGACGACCTCGTCGAACGAGCCCGCTTCCGCGATCTCCGCGGTCGAAAACAGACCGGAGACCGCCTCGCGCAACGCGCCGCGGAACAACGGGTGGTCGTCGGCAATGACCAGTCGATTAGGCGAATCGTTCAAGTCGTAGCCCCGGCAGTCATTTTCGCCCGGCGGGCATTGTCGGGCCAACCGGGCGACCGGCGCAAGTGGCGTTGGGCGCGCGAGCCGTGACCCGCACACCGTGGTGGCCAGCTATGCATGGGCCGGGTGAACCAAGCCTGGCGTCCGACCCCACCAAGTATCATATGTTCCAGTGGTCATTCGGAGGCACTCCGATGCGTTTCTCAAGCCCTGACGCGGCGATCCTGCCGCTCCTGGTGCCAGTGGTGATCTTGGGCCTGTGGCCGCTGGTCTTCCTGCTGCCGCTTACCGGTTTCCTGGGGGTGGCGATCATCGGCATCATAATCGGCACCGGCGCCATCATGGCCCAGATGGAAGAGCAGGCCGACCATGCCCGGCAGGTGATCGGGCATGGATTTGGGCCGCGCGCCGAGCAGGCCGGTTATCAGTTGGAGCTCTCGAGACTCATGCGTTCGCTGCGCGCGACCAAGCTCGTCAGCCTCGGCCTGATCGTCGTCGGCGCCGGCGGCTTCCTGCTGTTCCAGTAGATTGGGCACACGGGTACCGTAATCCCGCTGCCGCGCGTTATTGCGCTTCGCTTGGACTGCGGCTTACGCCCGAGACGCAACTCCGCTGCCTACGAACTGCAGCACGACCTCGCGCCGGTGTGGACGCGCGCGATGCTCGATCAGATACAGCCCTTGCCAGGTGCCGAGCGCGAGCTCGCCGCGCACCACGGGCAGCTGCAGCGAGACGCCGGTCAGCATCGCCTTGACGTGAGCCGGCATGTCGTCAGGACCTTCGGTGTCATGCACCCACCCGGCGTCCGCCGGCGCCAGGCGCCGCAATGCGGTTACGAGATCGACACGCACGTCCGGATCGGCATTTTCCTGGACGGTCAATGATGCGGAGGTGTGGCGGACGAACGCGAACAACAGCCCGTCGCCGGCCTCGGCCCGCGCAATGAAATCCTGCGCGTCGCGGGTAATCTCGATGAAGCCCTCGCCCGTCGTCTCGACAGCGAGCATCGCGCTGGCGACAAGGCCGGGCGCCGCCGTATGGACGGCCGATAACCGCGGCACCGCCGCCGCCAAGCGCCGCATCAGCTCTTCTTGTCCATCTCCCGCTGCATGCCCTGCACCATCTCGACCAGCCGGCGCCACATCTTCTCGAAGAACGTCATGACGCGGTCGAGGTCGGCGTCGCTCGGCAGCTTGAGCACGAGGTCGTCGCCCTTCTTTCCGATGAGCGGCTCGGAACTGGTGCCGGACGGCAGCGGAATGTTGCGCGCGATCAGCTCCTTCTTCAGCTTGGCGGTCTCGCTTTGCAGCCGGTTGATCTCAGCTTCGAGCGCGTTGCGCTCATCCGGCACCACCTGGCAGGACCAGCCAGCGGCCCGCTTGTCGCACAGCGATACCTGGCCGGTGCGGCCGTCGAGCCGCAGCAGGCCCTCGGGAACCTGGTTGAACGAATAGCGGCCGTTCTCGCTGTCGGGGGGCGGGGTCTGCGCAAAGGCGACCAGTGGCGCCACGACCAGGCCGGCCACAAGGGCGGCGAAGGCGACACGGAGCATGGCTTCCTCCTTGGTTGGAGACTACATGTGCCGAGCTGCCCAGATGGGGCGCCCGGTTTGCGGCAGCGTCGTGGCGCCAGATCCCTCCCCGCGCAACGCGCGCGCAGCGGGGGAGGGTGGCGAGCGCAGCGAGCCGGGTGGGGGATCAGGCCGAGGCGCGCTCTCGCCGCAGAGCCCGCCAGCCGATGTCGCGCCGGCAGAACCCCTCCGGCCAGCGGATGCGATCGACCGCCGCGTAGGCGCGGGCGCGCGCCTCCGCGACGTCGCGTCCAAGCGCCGAGACGTTGAGCACGCGCCCACCATTGGCGACGAGCCGCCCGTCGACCAGAGCGGTTCCGGCGTGAAAGATCTCGACGCCGTCACCCGCCGCCGCCGCGTCGAGACCCTCGATCGCCGAACCCTTGGCGTACGAGCCGGGATAGCCCTGCGTCGCCATCACCACCGTGAGCGCGGCCGCAGGCGACCAGCGCAGGTCAAAATTCTTCAGCATGCCATCGCGCGCCGCCAGCAGCGCCGGCACAAGGTCCGATTTCAGCCGCAGCATCAATACTTGGCATTCGGGATCGCCGAAGCGGACATTGTACTCGATCAGCTTGGGGCCCTGCGCGGTCAACATCAGCCCGAGATAGAGCACTCCCCTGAATGGCGTCCCCATCCGCTGCATGGCGCGCAAGGTTGGCAACACGAATTCATGCATCGCGCGGTGGGCGAGCGCGTCGGTGAAGGGCGGCACCGGCGAGTAGGCGCCCATGCCGCCGGTGTTCGGCCCCTGGTCGCCGTCGAACGCCGTCTTGTGATCCTGCGCGCAGGCGAGCGGGATGGCGGTCATGCCGTCGCAGAGCGCGAAGAACGAGACCTCTTCGCCGGTGAGGAATTCCTCGATTACGACCTCGGTGCCGGCCGCCCCCATTCCGCCGCCGAGCATCAGATCGATGGCGGCCTCGGCGGCCTCCACCGTCGGCGCCACCACCACGCCCTTGCCGAGCGCAAGGCCGTCCGCCTTGACGACGATCGGGGCGCCGCACCGCCGCACGTAGGCCTTGGCGGACGCGGCGTCCGCGAAGCGCTCATAGACGGCGGTCGGAATACCGTGGGCGCGGCAGAGATCCTTGGTGAAGCCTTTCGAGCCTTCCAGTCGTGCGGCCGCCTTGGTCGGCCCGAAAGTCTTGAACCCCGCGGCCTCGATGTCATCGACGATTCCGGCGACCAGCGGATTGTCGGGCCCGACCACGACGAAGTCGACCGCGTTCGCCTTGCAAAAATCCACCACCGTGCCGTGGTCGGCGATGTCGAGCGCCACGCACTCGGCATCGCGCGCGATGCCGGCATTGCCGGGTGCGCACCACAGCCGATCGCACAACGGGCTGCCGGCGATCTTCCAGGCGAGCGCGTGCTCGCGTCCACCCGCGCCGAGGAGGAGGATTTTCATGTCGTTCCCTGTCGCGACGGCGAGTCGAGGCCGATGTAGCACGCCGTCGACCGCCCGAAAGCGGTCGGCGGGCGCAAATCCTCAACTTGTGCCGGCAAGGATCGGCCATGACGGCATGCCAAACAAGCGTTACATTGAGGGGATGACCGATGCCGCCGTCGCCGGACCCCGCACAAACCTGCTCGAGCTCACCGTCTCGGAGCTGTCCGCCCAGCTCAAGCGGACGCTGGAGGACGCCTACGGTTACGTGCGCGTGCGCGGCGAGCTCGGCAACGTCAAATATCACTCGAGCGGACACGTCTATCTCGACCTGAAGGACGACCGCGCCTGCATCGCGGGCGTGATCTGGCGGACCACCGCGGCCCGCATCAGGCTCAAGCTCGAGCCGGGCCTCGAAGTGGTGGTCACCGGCCGCATCACCACCTACCCGGGTCAGTCCAAATACCAGATCGTCGTCGAGACCCTGGCGCCTGCCGGCGTCGGCGCGCTGATGGCGCTGCTCGAGGAGCGCAAGCGCAAGCTCGCCGCCGAAGGGCTGTTCGACCAGGCGCGCAAGCAGCTGTTGCCGTTCCTGCCGCGCGTCGTCGGCGTGATCACCTCGCCGACCGGCGCCGTGATCCGCGACATCCTGCATCGGCTCGCCGATCGGTTCCCGCGGCGCGTGCTGGTCTGGCCGGTGCGCGTGCAGGGAGAGGGGTCGGCCGAGCAGGTGGCGGGGGCGATCACCGGCCTCAACGCGCTCGCCGGCCGCACGCTTCCGCGCCCGGACGTGATCATCGTGGCGCGCGGCGGCGGTTCGCTCGAGGACCTGTGGTCGTTCAACGAGGAGATCGTCGTGCGCGCGGCGGCGGCAAGCCGCATTCCGCTGATCTCCGCGGTCGGCCACGAAACCGATGTCACCTTGCTCGATTTTGTCGCCGACCGGCGCGCGCCGACCCCGACGGCGGCGGCCGAGATGGCGGTACCGGTGCGCAGTGAGCTGATGACACAGCTCGACGGGCTGGCGCGGCGCAATCTCGCCTGCTGGACGCGAACATTCGATGGCCGGCGCAGGGAACTGCGCTCGGCCGCGCGCGCGTTGCCGACCGCCGACCGGCTGCTCGGCGAGCGGCGCCAGCGGGTCGATGCCGTGGGTGCACGGTTGCCGCGCGCGCTGATTGCCAATGCACGCATCCATCATGCCGAATATGTCCGCGCCACCGAGCAACTGGCGGCGCAGGCGCCGCGCGCGCGGGTCGCCCGTTTGGCCGAAAAAGCCGCGGCCTGCGCCGGGCGGACACGGCTTGCGATCCAGTCGCTGCTGCACCGCCGGCGCGATCGCTTCGAGGCCACCGCCGGGCGCCTGGCGGCGGCCCTGCGCGCAAATCGCAGCGCGCATGTCGCTAGGCTGGTGCGGGATCGCGACCGCGTCGCCAGCGCCTTCGAGCGGGGGCGGCGCGCCACGGAAGCCGGACTCGACCGCCGCTGGAACGCGCTGGAACGCGTCACCGACCTGCTCGCCGCGCTCTCCTATCACGGCGTGCTGGCGCGCGGATTTGTGCTGGTGCGCGACGATGGCGGACGGCCGTTGCGGACAGCCGCCGCGGTCAGCCCGGGGCTGCGGCTCGACATCGAGTTCGCCGACGGGCGGGTGCCGGCGCTGGCGACGGCAGCGGGCACGTCGGTAGCAACTATGCGGGTGGCGCGACCGCGCCGCCGGCGCATCGCCAGCAATCCCGATCAGGGCAACCTGTTCGGGACGTGAGGGGCGTCCCGCACGCGCTGCAGCCCGCAGCGCTGCTACGCAGATGTGAAACCCCGATTTCCTTTCTTTGATTGCGCCCAGCGCGACGAGCAACCGGGGTCAGGCAGGGCACCGCTACGCGCTGCACTGCGCCCGGGACATGAGAAACTTTGCACCGGACTGATCAGATCCGCCGTCCCGCTTCGCGCCAGTACGGCTCGCGCAGCTTGCGCTTGAAGATCTTGCCGCTCTCCTCGCGCGGCAGCTCGTCGGCAAACTCGATCACCCGCGGGACCTTGTAGTCGGCAAGGCGCGCGCGCAGATGCGCGCGGATCGCCTCGCGGTCGATCGAGACCGCCGGCTGCAGCTGCACGTGCGCCGCCAGCGCCTCGCCGAACTCCGCGTCGGGTATGCCGAAGACCGCGCAATCGGCGACGCCGGCCAGCGTCACCAGCGCGGCCTCGATCTCGGCCGGATAGATGTTGACGCCGCCCGAAATCACCATGTCGGCCTTGCGGTCGCAGATGTAGAGATACCCATCGGCGTCGAAATAGCCGACGTCGCCGACAGTGATCAGACCGTCGCGCTCGATCGCGCGGCGCGCCGCCGCATTGTTGACGTAGGTGAATTCGGTGTAGTTGCCGTTGCGGCAGTAGATCGTGCCAGGCTGGAACGGCGGCAGCTCGCGGCCGTCGTCGTCGAGAATGCGCGCCTCGGCGGACGGCAGCACGCGCCCGACCGTTCCCGGGCGCGCCAGCGCTTCCTGCGACGTGCACATGGTGATAAACCCGGCCTCGCTGCTGGCGTAGCCCTCGTGGATGACCGGCCCCCACCACTCGATCATGGCGCGCTTCACTTCGGGCGGACAGGGCGAGCCGGTGCAGGCCACGAACTTGACCGAACTCAGGTCGTAACGCCGCTTGACCTCTTCGGGCAGCCGCAACAAGCGCACGAAATGCGTCGGCACCAGGTAGAGATGGCTCGCGCGATGGTGTTCGATGTCGGCCAGCAGCTGCTCGGCGACGAGCCGCGGCCGAATGACGGCAAGCTCGCCCATGAGCAGGCTGAACAATCCGTAGGATGCCGGCGCGCTGTGATAAAGCGGCGCCACCAGGACGGTGCGCAAGCCGGGCTCGATCCCGAATGCGATGCGGGCGCTCTCGGCCAGGCGGGCCACGTCCTCGGGGCCGAGCGGCGCGCGCTTGATGCCCTTCGGCCGCCCGGTCGTGCCGGACGAGTAAAAGAG
Organism: uncultured Alphaproteobacteria bacterium; assembly: GCA_963788095.1. GTDB lineage: Bacteria > Pseudomonadota > Alphaproteobacteria > Rhizobiales > Xanthobacteraceae > CAVTXS01. Next base: position 188,861 of record CAWBFP010000026.1, read on the forward strand.
CGATCCGCGCGACTGGCGCGGCGGCCCGGCATGGACAGGCGCATCGGCGAGCCAGCTTTCCCATTCCGACACACCGGCCGGGGCACGGCATTGCCCGGCATCGAGACGAAATGCCGCCTGCAACTGTGCCGAAGGCTCGACCGCGATCACCGGTACGCCCGCCGGAACGGCGCCCTCGATCTGCGGCAACAGGTCGGCATGCACGATCAGCACCGCCGCCCCACTGTCGCGCAAGATGTGACCGGCCTCGTCCGCCTTGAAGTGCCAGTTGATGGGGCAAAAATAGCAGCCGGCGGTGCGCGCGATCAGCATCGTCTCCAGGAACGCGATGTCGTTGCGCAGCATGGCGGCGACGACTTCCCCCTCACGCACGCCGAGCGCCTCCAGGCCGCCGACGCCGCGCATCGCCCGCGCCAGCACAGCGTCCCCGTTCAGCCTACGTTCGCCCGCGATCAGGGTCGCGACCATGCATTTGCCTCCGTCCGGCGGTCACGCTAGCACAATCGCCGGGCGGTGGTTTCAAGTCCGCGTACGAACGACTATGTTGCGCCGTGCAGGCTGTTCGCGGTCGTTTGCGTCACCCATCGGAGGGCAAGCGTGCTGAACCGCTATGATCGTCCCTCGCCCATGGCGGGCGAAGCGGAAGTGAAATTTCTTGATGGCGATTTCCGCGTCATCCGGCCGGGCGCGTTCGTGCGCTGCGCCGTCACCGCCGTCCCGATACCGCTGGAAGAGCTGAAATACTGGAGCGTCGATTTGCAAGAGGCCTATGCCAGCCCGGAAGCGGTGCTGCGTCGACACTTCCCCGAGCGCGAGAAGTCGAAAGCGTCCGAGCCGGTCAGGCGCGCCCCCTGACCCGACCAAGCAGGAACGTGGCGAAGTTTTCCTGATCGTCGAGCGCGAGGATTACGGGAAGGCTCAAGGCGCGCGCGCGCAATTCGCCAAGCGCCCCGCCGCCATCCAGCCGGACCATATCTTTCTCGGTCGTCACCGGCGTAAGCCCCCGCAGATCCGCCTCGGCGAGCAGCCGCGACGCCTCGGCCTCGGTATAGCGGTGATGGTCCGGGAAGCCGCGGCAAAGCGGCGCCTCGATACCCGCCTCCGCGAGCGTGCGGAAGAACTTGTCGGGGTCGGCAACGCCAGCGAAGGCCAACACCCGCCTGCCCGCCAGGGCGGCGATTGTCCGATCGTCAGGCCGCAGCCGGCCATGGTAGACCGCAATACCAGCAGCCGCGGCGGCGTTCGCGACTCCGCTCGCGCCGCCGGCATCGCCGACTACGACGACCGCATGGGCGCGCGCGAGCTGGGCCGCCAAGGGCGCGCGCAAAGGGCCGGCCGGACAGACGCGGCCGTTGCCGATCGCGCGCCGACCGTCAACCATGAGCATGGCCACGTCCTTGGTCAGCGATGGGTTCTGGAAGCCGTCGTCCATCACGACGACGCTCGCGCCCGCGGCCTGGGCAGCGCGCGCGCCGGCCACGCGGTCGCGCGCGACGATTGCCGGATGGGCACGGGCCAGCAGCAGCGGCTCGTCGCCGACATCCGCGGCGCGATGGGCGGCCAACTCGACCTGGACCGGGCCGGGCAGCCGGCCGCCATAACCGCGGGTCAGGAAGATCGGCCGCTCGCCGCGCGCGGCGAGCAAACGTGCAGTGGTGAGCGCCATCGGGGTCTTGCCGGCGCCGCCCAGTGTCGCGTTACCGACGCACACGACCGGGATTTCGGCGCGTTCGCCGCGGCGCTGCAAGCGCCGCGCCGCGACCATCCCGTAGAGGGCGGCTAGCGGTGTCAGCAGCGCCGCCTCGAGTCCCGGCTCCTGCCACCAGAATGATGGAGCGCGCATCAAGGCCTGCCGCGTTCAATGTGAATCACGTTCCGGGCGGCGAACCGGTGTCCCCCTCGCCGGGACATGTGCGCGTTTCACCGCTGCTCGAGGCGAAGCTGCATCAAGTAGGGCTCAAGCGCTGCGAGCGTGCGACTGCGGGCGCCGCTCAGCGCCTCCACGGTGCGCAGCGCGGCATCGGCCGCCGCCTGACGCGCCGCCCCGTCCTTGAGCCACGCGCCGATCCGAGCCGTAAGCTTGCCGGCATCGCTTACCTCGGCGGCACCTTCGGAGAGGTCGAGCGCGGCATAAAGGTCCTTGAAGTTCCACACGTGCGGTCCGTGCAGGATTGCGCTCCCGAGCTTGGCGGCCTCGATCGGGTTCTGCCCGCCATGGCGAACCAGCGATCCTCCCATGAAGACGACCGGCGCCACCCGGTAGATGATCCCAAGCTCTCCGATCGTGTCGGCGACGTAAATGTCGGTGCCGTCGTCGGGCAGCTCTCCATCCGACCGCGCGACCGCGTTGAGCCCGGCTGCGCTCGCGATTTCGAGCACGCCGGGTCCGCGTTCGGGATGCCGCGGCGCCACCAGCGTGATCAAGCCGGGGAAGCTCTCGCGCAGGCGGCGATGCACGTCGACGACGATCTTCTCTTCGCCCGGATGGGTCGAGGCCGCAGCGACGACAGGCCGACCATTGATCGCGGCCCCGAGCGAAGCGAGGGCTTCAGCATCAGCGGGCGGCGCCGGCACGTCGAGCTTGAGGTTGCCGGTGGTGGCGATGCGGGGAGCGCCGAGCTCGCCATAGCGGGCCGCGTCGGAGACCGACTGCGCAAGGCAGAGGTCGAAGTGCCCGAGCAGCGCGCGGATGGTGCGCGGCAAGCGCCGCCAGCGCGCGAACGAGCGTTCGGACAGGCGTCCGTTCACCAGGATCAGGGGAATGCCGCGTTCGGCGGCCGTGACGATGAGGTTCGGCCACAAATCGGACTCGGCAAACAGCGCCAGATTGGGCCGCCAGTGGTCGAGGAAACGGGTCACGAAGCGCGGCGCATCATAGGGCGAGAACTGGTGCACCGCGCCCTCCGGCAGGCGCCATTCCGCGAGTTGGGCCGAGGTCACCGTGCCCGAGGTGACCAGCACCGCAACGCCGCGCGCGCAGACGTGCTCGACGATCGGCACCACCGCGAGCATTTCGCCGACGCTCGCCGCATGGAACCAGACCAGCGGGCCGTCGGGACGCGGCAGCTCGGCCTGGCCGCGGCGTTCGTTGACGCGTTCGGGCAGCTCCTTGCCGCGCCGCATCCGACCGGAGGCGAGCAATGGCGCAAGCGGCATCGCCGCAGCCGCGAGCCGCCGATAGGCGCGGAGCGCGAGCGGCAACCGTTCAGGCACCAACGCCACCCTCCGTCGGCGGATCGACCAGCGCATAGGCGCGGGACATGGCGGCATTGAGAGAGAGTTCGACTTCGCGCCTGCAAGATTCGATCACATCATCGTCAGCCGCATCCGGTACCCGCACCGGCGCACCGAGCACGATCGCGCCGCGGCTGAACGGGAGATTGATGGTCGAGCGGTCCCAATTGTTGAGCGAGATGCGCCGACTGGTCGCGATGCCGACCGGATAGATCGGACGGCCGGAGCTGCGCGCCAACAGTACGATACCGCGTCCGGCGACGCGCGCGACCTTCGGCACGTCCGCAGTCACCACCATGTTCCATCCCTGTTCGAGCGCGTCGCGCATGGCAATAAAGGCGCGCACCCCGCCCTTGCGGTCGAATCGCCCGCCATGATCGCCGGACCCGCGGATCGTTGCCATGCCCAGCTCCTCCGCCGCAATGGCATTGATGTCCGCATCACGGTGCCACGAGATCAAGGCTTTGGCGCGATGCTCGGGCAACCGCATGAACGGCCCCAAAAGATGCTGGCCGTGCCACAGCGTGATGATCACCGGCAGATCGGGCCGCAGCCGTTCGTAAAGATCGGCAGGCTCGATGACGAACCGGCTGGTCCGCCACACCACGCGCAGATAGTTCGACATCGCGTGGCCGGCCGCCCGGCGAAACCAGTGTGCATCCCTCACCCGCTTCAGCATCAGGCCGGCTCATGGTTTCGATCCGGCGCGCGCGGGCGCGGTGTCGTCTGGATCGAGCAGCCGATGCAAATGAACGATGAAGTATCGCATGTGAGCATTGTCGACGCTCTGCTGCGCCTTGGCACGCCAGGCGGCGTGGGCGCTGGCGTAGTTCGGAAAGATTCCGACGATGTCCAGCTTGGACAGATCGCGAAACTCGACGTCGTCGAGATCGGTCAGCTCGCCGCCGAAGACCAGATGCAGCAATTGCTTCGGAGTAGCCGATTCGGACATGCCGCGCTCCCGTGCTGGACTGCTACCGCCGGCAACGTCACGCAAATGCCGCCTGCCGGCCACGCATGAGCTGCAACACGATCGGGTGGCGCACGCGGCCGGCAGCGACGAGCGCACCGTGCACCGGGTCGGGGCAATTGTACGTTAGCTGGAGGCCATCGATGGTTGTCAAGACGCCGCCGGCCTCATGCACCACCAGATCGGCCGCCGCGAGGTCCCAGTCATGGCCGTTCGGGCCGGCAAATGCCACGTCGAGCGTGCCATCGCCCACGCGGGCCAGCCGCAGCGCGAGCGAATGCACCTTCGGCATCGCATCGAGACGCGGTTGCGCTGCAACGAGCGCGTCGAGATAGCGTTTCGGTCCGGCGGCGCGCACGCCTTCCAGGCTGTCGCCATCGTTCGCGCACACCGCGCGCCCGTTGACGGTCGTGCCGTTGCCAGCCGTCGCCATAAACAAGATGTCGTCGACCGGCGCAAAGATCGCGGCCACCAGTGGACGCCCGCGGCACACCAGTGCGGCGGCAACCGCCCAATCGTTGCGCCCGCCCAGGAACGCGCGCGTGCCGTCGATCGGATCGACCACCCACACGCATGACGCGCGCAGGCGGGCCGGATCATCGACGCTCTCCTCGGAGAGCCACGCGATCGCCGGATCGATGGCGGTCAGCCGCGCATGCAGCATTTCGTCGACCGCGATGTCGACCTCGCTGACCGGCGAACTGCCGGCACCCTTGGTCCAGCTCTTGATCGTCGAGCGGAATTTTTTCAGCGCGAAAGCGCCGGCATCGCGCACCGCTACGGCGAGCTCGTCACCGATCGTCGCCGCGTCGACGGACTGTTCAACGGCCGGCAACGGTCATGCCCTCCAGCCGAACGGTCGGCGCGTTCGTTCCATACCGGAACGTGAGGTCGTCCGCCGGCTCGAGCCTGCGGTACATCTCGGTGAGGTGACCCGCGATCGTCACCTCGCTGACCGGGTAGGTCAGCGAACCGTCCTCGATCCAGAAGCCGGCGGCGCCGCGGCTGTAGTCGCCGGTAACCGGATTAACCCCCATCCCGATGAGGTCGACCACATAGAAGCCATCCGCGACATCGGCGATCAGCGCCTCGGGCGAGCGTTTGCCCGCCACGAGATAGAGGTTGCTCGCGCTCGGCGACGGCGTCGACGAAACGCCGCGTTGGGCATGACCGGTGCTCTTGAAGCCCAGCTCGCGGCCGGTCGCGGAGTCCAGAATCCAGGATCGGAGCACGCCATCCTCGATCAGCGCGAGCTCGCCGCCGGCGACGCCTTCGGCATCGAACGGACGCGAGCGCAATCCGCGCCGTCGGAGTGGATCATCGACGATGCGCACGTCGGCTGCGAACAGCGATTCGCCGAGCTTGTCCTTCAGGAAGCTGGTCCGTCGGGCGACCGCCGTCCCGCTGATTGCCGATGCGAGGTGCCCCACCAGCGAGCCGGCAACCCGGGCGTCGAACACCACCGGAACCTGATGGGTATCGACCTTGCGCGGATTGAGCCGCTTGACGGCGCGTTCGCCGGCGGTGCGGCCGACGCGCCCGGGATCGTCCAGATCATTGGCGTGCGGCGCAGCCGTGAACTCATAGTCGCGCTCCATGGCGGTACCCGCACCGGCGATCGCCACCATGCTCAAGGAATGGCTCGATCTGAGGTAGGCGCCGCGGAAGCCGTGGCTCGTGACCAGCACCATGCCCCCAATGCCCGCCGATGCCGAAGCGCCGGCGGACTTGGTGACGCCGGCGACCTCGAGCCCAGCGGTCTCGGCTGCCTGCGCCAACTGCTCGAGCCGCGCCACCGACGGCAACACCGGGTCGACCAGGTCGAGATCGGGCACCTCATGCGCCAGCAGTTCCGGGTCCGCGAGCCCGGCGTACTGATCCTCAGGCGCCGCCCGCGCCATCGCCACCGCGCGCTCCGCCAGCGCGTCGACGGTATTGTCTGCAAGATCGTTGCTGGACACCACCGCTTGCCGGCGACCGACCAGCACCCGCAGGCCGAAATCGTCGCTTTCCGATCGCTCGCTCTCCTCGACGGCGCCGTCGCGGACACCGATCGACAGGGCCATCGAGCGCACCGCGACCGCGTCGGCGGCCTCGGCGCCGGCACGGCGCGCGGCCTCCACCAGACGCTCGGCGAGCGTGGTGAGGGCCGATTGATCGAGCAGCGAGGATGGTTCGGACACGCCGCCCCTTTAGGACGCGGGGTGAGCAGTGGCAACCCTACCCCGCGACGCGCTGAGGAGAGCCGAGAGGAGGGTCTCGAAGGTTTTCGCCCGGCAAGCTCCCGTCCGATACCTCGGTATGACATGCTCCCGCCTCAACCGGGCGAAGTTCCGGCAGGGAGACGAGTTTGAGCCGTCAGCCGGTACTCGACGGAGGCACGCCCGCCGGGACGAGCACGCAACAACGGCTCGACACCTATGCACTGCCCGTCCGCTTCATGGCCAATGATGCCGTGGCGGACGGGCACATGCGCAATGTCGGCGCTCCCGCGCGGCAGAGTTCATTTGCGATTTGTGGCCCCCGTGCAACAGGTCCTCGTCTCTAGTCTCGTCGGAGCAGGGGGAGTTCGTTTTGTGGTCCTCAACCTCGAGGCGATCAGGGGCTGCAATATTGCAACCGATGATCTCCAATAGGGCCTCAATCGAACAGACACAGCTGCTCGGCGCCGCGCATCGGCGGCTGGAAGTGCTCGGTGGTGAGGCTCGTCGTCTCCTCGTTGAGACCGAGCCGCGCGCAGGCCGCCTCGAAGCGACGGCCGATCATCCAGGCATACGGCCCCGAGCCGGTCATCCGCTTGCCCCAGGTCGAGTTGTAGTCCTTGCCGCCGCGCATGTCGCGGATCAGCTTGAACACGTGCTTGGCGCGGTCGGGATAGTTGGCCTCCAACCATTCCTTGAACAGGTCGCGCACTTCGAGCGGCAGACGCAGCAGCACGTAGCCGGCCTGCTTGACGCCGGCGAGCGCGGCCGCGTCGAGGATGCGCTCGATCTCGGCATCATTGATTGCCGGGATGATCGGCGCCACCATCACAGAAGTGGGCACGCCGGCGCGCGCCAATTGCCGCAGCGCCTCCAGCCGTCGAGGCGGACTCGCGGCCCGCGGCTCCATGGTACGCGCGAGGTTGGGGTCAAGCGTGGTCACCGAAAGTGCGACCTTGACCAGGTTGCGCTTCGCCATTCGCGCCAAGACGTCGATGTCGCGCGTCACCAGCGCCGACTTGGTCACGATGCCGACCGGATGGCCGGCGCGCTCCAGCACCTGCAGAATGCCGCGCATGATCTCATGCCGCCGCTCGATCGGCTGATACGGATCGGTGTTGGTGCCGATCGCGATTGTGCGCGGCTCGTAGCCCTTGGCCGACAGCTCGCGCTCGAGCAAGGCCGGCGCGTCGGGCTTCGCGAACAGCTTCGATTCGAAGTCGAGGCCGTGCGAGAGACCGAGATAGGCGTGCGTCGGGCGCGCAAAACAGTACACGCAACCATGCTCGCAGCCGCGATAAGGATTGATCGAGCGATCGAAGGAGATGTCGGGCGATTCGTTGCGCGTGATGATCTTGCGCGTCGCGTCGATCGTCACGGTGGTCTCGAACGGTGGCAGCTCCTCGATCGAGCGCCAGCCGTCGTCAAACGCGACGCGGGCGATCGGCTCGTATCGGCCCGAAGCGTTGGAGAGTGTGCCCCGTCCGCGGCGGCGCTCGCGATCCACGCCTGACCCGAGAAAGTTGCCCGCCGGCGCGGAGGGCGTCGGCGCCGGCGGGCGTCGGAGGGCTGCAGCGGAACGGGGCATGGCTACTTCTCTAGCTGAGTCTGCAGAACATAACAAGAACAAATGCACGGTCGGGATTGCTGCATTGAACGCGCGAATTGTTGCTCTTCATGATGTAGTGTCCAATGGCCTGATTTAATACACCATGTTGTATCAATCTAACGTGACGTCATGAGTTCCCTATGCTCAGCATCGTGATCGCGACGCATAATTGCGCGCGGAGGCTCGGCCCAACATTGGCTTCCCTCGTCCCGGGAGCCGTAGAGGGGATCGTCAGCGAGGTCATCGCCGTCGATACCGGCTCCACCGACGACACGCTTGCGCTTGCCGAAGCGGCCGGCTGCGTGGTCGTGCCGGCAGCGTCGCGCGCAACCGGCTTGCGGGCAGCGGCAACCGCGGCGCGCGCACGTTGGCTGATGTTCCTGCGGCCCGGCTTCCTACCGGAGCCGAACTGGATTCTCGCCGTCGGGCAATTCCTCGAAGCCGTCAGGGCTGACGTCGATTGGCCGGCCGCGAGCTTCGGTCGACCCACCGATCGGGAATCGTCGCGGTCGACGGCGCAACAGCGGGTACGGCGACTGGTCGCACCGATCTTGCGCCCACCGGACCCCGATCAAGGGCTGCTGATCTCGAAGCGAGCCTACGAGACGCTCGGCGGACATCGGGACGAGATCCGCGACTGCGAAACCGATCTCATGCGCCGCATCGGCCGCGGCCGCATCACGGTGCTGGGGTGCCGAGCTACCCCGCCGCCGCGGCTTTAGATCAAATCAGAGCCTTGGATGCATGCGGCGCTGCCGCGTGCGGGCCTTGCGAGGCGAAGGCGTAGCAGTGCCGCCGGCTTCCCCGCACGGATCCGCCTCCTCGCTCGCGCGCATCGAACTGCAAGTTGGTATCGCTCAGCGGAAGGCGTTGAAACGGCTCTCGAAGCTACCTGCCGGCAGCGTCGGCTGGGCGCCTGTCATCAAGTTCGCCGCAGCCGCGGGCTTCGCCGGCGGGATCTCCTCCGCGGCGGTTGCCTGCGGGCTTGCGTCCGCGGTTTTTGCCGGTGGTGTTGCATCCGCTGTCCGCCGCGGCGCATCCGGCTTCGGCGCATCGCGCGCACGCTCGGTGGCGGCGACCGCCGCCGGCGTCGCAGCATTGGCGCCCGCTGCCGGCTTCGGGGCCGGCCGCACGGCAGCGCGCGCCGTCGCTTCCGGCTTCGGCTCTTCCTTGCCGAACCCGAGCGCCCGCACCACCGTCGATGTGGCACTGCTGAACGACGAGGTGACGGTGCTGCTCGCAAACAGCCCGCTGAACGTGCTGCCGGAACTCGCCGGCTGGCTGCTCGCGACCTCGGTGGCGCGGCGCGGATTGGCGCGCGGCATCGGGACATCGGCCCCGGACGCCGCCACGGGGGACTCAACCGGCGAACTCGGCGCCGCCGCAACCATCGCCGGTGCGGCGTCGGTCTCGCGTATCGGATGGACGATCGTCTTGGCGGTCCCGATCGGCGGGTTGTCGACCAGCCAGCGCACGTTGCCCTTGGCATCACGCACATGCTGCGGATTGAGCTTGGCGACGAAGCTCGGATGCATGCCGCCGTCCTGCCCCATGACGACCGGCACGGTCGGCGTTCCGCGCTTGACCAGGCGGGCGAATTCCGCCTCGTCGGCCTTCTCTTTCTGGGCCACCGCGATCTCGATCTCGTTCGACACCTCATAGGCCGGACAGCGGCCGACGGGATCGAACGACAGCGAGCTCGACATGTTCGCCGGCTCGCCGGCATTGAACACATAGCGTTTATCGCACACGTCGACTTTTGGCTGTTGGCGCGCGACTTCGAAATGATCGTTGCCCCGCTTGAGCATCTTCCAGAATGCGAAATGCGGACTGTCGCGGTGCTTGGCCATGTTGAGGGCCGTCATCCGGAACGGATAGGCCTGCACCTGGAACGATTTCTGGCCGCCGAAGAAGGAGTCGCGGCCGATCGCGAAAATCTCCCCGATCTGCTCGTCGGTCATCGAATAGCAGCCGGAAGACGAGCAGTTGCCATGCACCATCAGGTGGGCGCCGGTACGGCCGTGGGCGCGGTCGTAGGCGTTCGGGTAGCCCATATTGAACGACAGGTAATATTGTGAATTCGGATTCATCTGCGCGGGAAGAATGGTATAGAAGCCCTCCGGCGCCTGCCGATCGCCCTGCTTGATCTTGGGGCCGAGCTCACCCGACCAGCGGCAGATCGGATAGGTCTTCAGCAGCGCGAACTTCCCGGTATTGTCCTGCTTCCACAGCTCGAGTTCGGATTCTTCCTTGAACACTCGGATCAGGATCGGCGCTTCCTTGGTCATGCTGCGCCGTTCCATCAGCGCGACCGTCTCAGCCGGAATCGGCTGTAGATGCTTCTCGCTGATCTGGATGTCTTCCATGTTGCAGCCGGCCAGAGCGCCAGCGGCCGCCAGCGCGGTGCAACCGGACAGCAGGCGGATCGCGCGCCTGCGCAGAATCACCTGCAGATTCAAAGGGAAGATCTCCGGACGAAGGAGGGGCACGGCATTAGGTGATCCGTATCGTTAAGAACCCGCTATGGAAGGGACAAAAAGCCGATTTCCCGCGCACAACGGCTGCATGGACAACCGTTGGTGAAGGAAATTCGGCGTCGCCCTCCCGCCTTGCTCGGACCGAAGCCTCCAATCGAAATGCGGCACAAGCGAGACGAAGACTGCTTCCCTGTCTCCGGCATGGTTAATGCTCCGTAAAGCCGCTCAGCTATGGCATTCGGAACACAGGTCGCCGGCTATCGCTATCGCCGCGCGCCCTTGCTCGACTTGAGCCTTGTTGCCGCGCCGGAGTGGGCTAGAGTGACGACCCGCCGTCTGAAGGACATGTTCCGCGGAGGCCCGCATGCGCTGGACTATACTGACCGTGACCGCTGTCGCTGCCGCGACCGCGTTCCTGATCGCGTCCTGGCCCGCCGACGCGCAGACGCGCAGACGCGTGCGTCAGGACGTTGAAAGCTACCAAGTCAAGCGGCCGCCAACGCGCATCACGGTGCGACGCGCACGCTCCTACCTCGACCCCGGCACCGAGGTGCTGCCGATGAGCCGGAGCTATACCGACTACGCGGTTCCTCCAAACTATAGCCCCATGGGAGTGGTCTCGGGCCCGTCGGCGCCGGCCGGTTGGCAAAACCCGCATTGGCCGCTGCCGGGGCCGATGGAAGCCGGCAGTTTCCGCAATCTGTACGGCTGGTAGGGGCCGGCGCTCGATCTGCGTCCCCTCAGCGCGGCGCGAACGGACTCTGCCAACCGCGCTCACGCGCTGGGGCGCGAGGGGGATAAGTTGTTTCCAGGTAGTCGAGCACGATCCGGCGCTCGTCGCCTTCGAGCGGCGGCATGTTGTGCCGCTGGGTCATGAAAGTGAGCGATTCGTCCCAGCGGGCGCGCGTCATTCCTTGGGCCGCCACGAGCTTGAAGTTGTGACAGGCGACGCAGGCGTAAAAGGCGTCCTCGCGCCCCGGCCCAGGCGGAAAGTCTTCGGGGCGCTCGTCGCTTGGGGTGAACGCGGGGGCCTGTGCGAACCCGCGCTCGGCCGATGTCGCTGCAACAACGGCGAGCACTAGAAACAAGAGCCCCTTGCCCCGCAGGCGGGGCAGCGCCCGCGACACGAATGGGGAACACCTGCGCACCATGCCTTGGCGCTCACCCCAGCAGCACCGCGATGCGGTGCATCGGGTTGGCTCCGTACCCTTGCGGATTCCAGTTGCCAGCGACATGCGGCTGCATCACGCCGCGCCCGTCGGTTCCGCGCGACCAGATCTCGTAGTAGCCGTCGCTCGGCAGTTTCACGGTCGCGCTCCAACGCTGCCAGTCGTACTTGTTCTTCGGCTTGTCGAGCTTGGCCTTTTGCCAGCTTGCGCCGTAATCGGTCGAGACCGCGACCTCCTTGACGGCCTGGTCCCCGGCCCAGGCGACGCCGCGCAGTTTCAACTCCCTGGCGCCCGCACCAAGCTTGGTGCCGTTCGCCGGGCTGGTGATGATCGAGCGAACCGGCATCGACTCCAGTTCCCTGAAGCTCTTCCCGTCGTCGTTGGCGCCGGGCACGATCGGGCTGACAGGGACCCGGTAGGACGTGCCGCCCATGCCTTGACCGTCATGCACCTTGTCGCGCACCCAGATCCGCGTCAGCCATTTCTCCGACAGCGAGCCGGGCCAGCCGGCGATCAGCAGTCGCAACGGGAAACCGTGCACCGCCGGAAGCTCTTGGCCGTTCATCGCCCACACGATCAAATTGTTCTCGTCCATCGCCTTCTTGATCGGCACGCCGCGCGACAGCGCCTGCCGGTTGGGATCGCCCGAGAGGTGCGGGTCAGCACCATAGTGCCCGGTGAATAAAGCCGAGGGTTTGAGGCCGGCGGCCTTGAGCACCTCAGCGAGCTTGATGCCGGTCCATTCCGCGCAGCCGACGCCGCCGTTGGTCCACTGGTTGCCGCGCGCCTGCGGGGCGAAGAACGAGCGGCCGTTGCCGCCGCATTCGAGCACCAGCCGCCGCGTCACCGGCTTGAATTTCTGCTTGAGCTCGCCGAGCGAAAGCTCAAGCTTGTCGCTGACCTCGCCGTCCACCGTCAGCTTCCACTTGTCCGGTTCCTTGGTAGCTTCGGGCATCTGGCCGTTGTTGCGGATGAAGAACTTGGTCGTGGGCGTGACTTCGTCGTCAAGCAGATGCTCCGGCGTCTCGGCGACCAACGGCCGGTCGCCGAGCACGACCAGGCCCTCGTCTTTGCTGGGAAATTTCAGCGGTTGCGGGCCTTTCGGAGCCGGGCCTGCGCCGGGGCCGCTGCCGGCAGGGGCGGCCGGCGTCCCGGCCGGCTGCGCTTGCGCGAACGCCGCCGGGATCATCCCGCCCGGCATGTTGGCGGCAAACGGGATACCGCCCCCGAGCGCTGCGCCCATGGCGACAAGTCCCGCCGCTTCCAAGAAGCCGCGCCGGCTGGCATCAACCCTGCGGCCGAAAACCACCGCGTCGGCACGTTCCGGATCGTCGCGGTAAAGCTCCTCAATCGTGCGCTCGATGCGTCCCGGCATTGTTCTCCTCCATTGTTCCCCTCCCGGTGACCCGTTTCTGCAACCCCATTGGCCTAGGCTATCGCCGGGCGGAAGGTCAATCTCCGAACTGGTCCGCGAATGGTTATCGCAGCCTCCTCCACGCGGCCGACCCGCAACGGAGGGTGGGACGCAGTCAAACCCGCAGTCCCCGGAGGCAGCGCCCATAGCTCGCCGCCGTCATTGACGTAAAGTGGCGGGCGCGCGAGCAGGCGTCAGCGGGCGAGCCGCGCGACCTCTGCTACCACTGCCTCCCCCATCGCGACGGTGCCGACCGTGGTGGTGCCGGCAGAGGCGATGTCGGCGGTGCGATAGCCCTTTGCGAGCGCCGCGGCGATCGCCTGCTCGATCAGGTCGGCCTCCCTTTGCATCGCAAAGGAGTAACGCAGGGCCATCGCAAACGAGGCCAGCATCGCGATCGGGTTGGCGACGCCCTCGCCGGCAATGTCGGGCGCCGAGCCATGCACCGGCTCGTACAGAGCCTTGCGCTTGCGGGTTTTCGGGTCGGCCTCGCCGAGCGAAGCGGATGCCAGCATCCCGAGCGAGCCGGTGAGCATGGCGGCGACGTCGGAGAGCATGTCGCCGAACAGGTTGTCGGTGACGATCACATCGAACTGCTTCGGATTGCGCACGAGCTGCATGCCACCGGCGTCGGCGAGCACGTGCTCGAGCGTGACGTCCGTGAACTCGCGCTGGTGCAGCGCGGTCATCACCTCGTTCCACAAGACACCGGTCTTCATGACGTTGCGCTTCTCCATCGAGGTGACTTTGTTGCGGCGCTTGCGGGCGAGCTCGAAGGCGACGCGGCCGATGCGCTCGATCTCGTAGGTGTCGTAGACCTGGGTGTCGACGGCACGCTTCTGACCGTTGCCGAGATCGGTGATGGTCTTGGGCTCGCCGAAATAGACCCCGCCGGTGAGCTCGCGCAGGATCATGATGTCGAGCCCCTCGACCAGCTCGCGCTTGAGCGAGGAGGCGTCGGCAAGCGCCGGATAGGTGACGGCCGGGCGAAGGTTGGCGTAGAGCGCAAGGTCCTTGCGCAGGCGCAGCAGGCCCGCCTCCGGCCGGTGCTCGTATGGCACGCGGTCCCACTTCGGTCCGCCGACCGAGCCGAACAGCACCGCGTCCGCAGCGTGCGCCTTGGCAACGGTTGTGTCGGTGACCGGCACGCCGTGCGCGTCGAAGGCTGCGCCGCCGACCAGATCCTCCTCGGCTTCGAACCGGCCCATTCCATTGGCGTTCATCCAGGCGATCAGCCGCTTGACCTCGGCCATGACCTCGGGGCCGATGCCGTCGCCGGGAAGCAGGAGGAGGTGGTGGGTGGGCATGGAGAAGCCTTGCATTCTTTCGCGGGTACTCGGGGAGTTTGATAACGAGTTCGACCGGACAGGTCACCTCTGGTTCAATGCCGGGACCGGAACAGGATCGGAGCGGCCCCATGACCTCACGCTGGCTTACCTCTTTGTTGGCATTCAATCTGACGCTTGCGGCGGCGGTTGCGGATAGCGCCGAGCTCAATCCGGCGGCGCTCGCCTACAAGCTGCCGGACCAGCTGCAATGGCGCGATCCGACCGGCGCCGCCGGCGTCAACCAAGCCATCCTGCAGGGCGATCCGAGCAAGCCCGGACTCTATGTGGTGCTCAACCGCTTCAAGCCGGGCAATTTCAGCCGGCCGCACTTCCATCCCAAGGACCGCTTCATCACCGTGGTAAAGGGTACCTGGTGGGTCGCGACCGGCAACAAATTCGACCCGGCGACCGAGACCGTGCCCATGCCGGCCGGCTCGTTCGTCACCCATTTCGCGAACGAGGTGCACTGGGATGGCGCCAAGGACGAGGAGGCCTGGGTCCTCATTGTCGGCGATGGTCCCGGAATCTCGACCCGGGTGGAGGAGGCGAAGTAGGCGCTTCCAGCTGACGTGAGCACCACGCAGGCGCAGCGGCCAACCTATGGCCGGAGCTGAGGAAAGCGACGCCAATACTGGTCATCTGACATAGTCAGGATGCAGCAATGAAGGCATGGCCAGTGCAGGAGGCCAAGGCGCGGTTCAGCGAACTGCTGGATGCTTGCCTGCGGGACGGTCCGCAACTCGTGACTCGGCGCGGCGTCGAGACCGCTGTGATGGTGTCAGCGGATCAATGGGGCGAGTTGCCGGCGCTGGCAAACCTACCCTGAAAGACCTGCTGCTGAGTGACGCGGCGAGAGGCGCTCTGTGTGTTCCGCCGCGCCGCCGGCGGCGCCGTAGTCGCTTGGTTGCGCGGAGCTAACTCCGCCGCTTGGCGGTGACCTCGATCTCGATCTTCATCTCCGGGCGGACGAGCGCCGCGACCGCGACCAGGGTGGCGGCCGGACGGATGGCGCCGAAGGCCTCGCCGAAGATCGGCAGCAAGCGGTCGGCGTCGGCGATGTCGGTGACGTAGTACGTTGCCCGCACCACGTCGGCGAGCGCGAACCCGGCCTCCTCGAGGACACGCGCGATGGTGGCGAGGCAGTTGCGCGCCTGCTGCTCGACGCCGTCCGGCATGGTCATGGTCGTGTAGTCGTAGCCGGTGGTGCCGGCCACGAACGCGAACTCGCCGTCGACGACCGCGCGGCTGTAGCCGGCAACCGCTTCGAATGGCGAGCCGCTGGAGATCAGACGCCGAGTCATGTCGCCCTCCCGTTTCTCAACGTGTGTAGCGCTTGAAGAACGCCCAGACTTCCTCCGCGGTCTCGATGTCCGTATTGCGCGCACCCAGGCGCGCATCGGACAACGGCGCGCGGCGTCCGGCCCTGGACGGCAGCTGGTGGCCACCGCCCTGCACCCGATAGAGCCGAAGCGGCGCCGCGCCGGCGCAGCCGGTCCACTCGATCAGCGCAACGCGCGTGCGATCGTCCGCCCGGCGATGCGGCAGCAGCCGTGCCTGCTGGCCGGTGCAGCCATGCCGGGCACGCCAGAACTCCAGGCTTTCCGGCACCGACAGCAGCCGGCCGGTCTGATAGATCCAGCCATCGTACCATTGCGTCGTATCGTGGGTGCCGGCGATGACGACGATCGGCACCGGCCGCTGCGGCTTGCAGTCGTCGCGCTGGTGGTCGGTCATGCCGGTGACGACCGGGGCCGCCGCCGCAATGACGTCGTCGAGCACGCAGGCCAGGGTGAACGCCAGGAGGCCGCCGCGCGATACACCGAAAACGTATACCCGGGTGGCGTCGGCGATGTCGCGCTCGACCAGGTGCGCGATCAGGCGGCGCAGGAAGCCCACATCGTCGACGGTTTCGCCCTTAACCGAAGGCATCGGCAGGATGATCGGGCGGCCGTAGCTCCACTGCCCGTCGATCGCGTCGGGATAGACCGCGACGAAGCCCTCGCGATCGGCGAGCGCATCGAACCCCGCCCAACGACGGAGATCGGCGCCGGTTCCGCCCTGGCCGTGCAGCACGATGACCAGCGGACGCGCACCCGCCGATGCCGGTGCCGGCCGATGCAGCACGGCCGTGCGCTCCACGCCCTGATGCGTGAGCTTGACGATCTCGCTCGCCGCGGCGCCGTGCCCGAAGGCGGCCGCCAACCACCAGAACAAGGCGGCGAGCGACCAGCGCGGGATCGACACGTCAGCATCCCCTGGCGTTGACGCGCATGTGATCCACCAGCTGGCGCGCATAGGGCGGCAGCGCATCGTAGTCGCGCACGCAGATGGTCAGCTCGCGCAGCGCCCAGGCGTCGGCGAGGGCGACGGCCTTGATCGCCATGGTCTTGGCGGCCCACCGCACGGTCGTCTCAGGGACCACGCCGATGCCGACGTTGCGCTCCACCAGGCGGCAGACGGCGTCGAAGCTGCGCAGCTGCACGCGCAGCTTGAGCGGGCGCCCGGCGGCGGCCGCCTTGCCGGCGAGAAAGCGCTGCAGGGCGCTCGCCCGATCGAGCCCGACGAAGTCGTGGTCGAGCACGTCCGCAAAGCCGATCTTGGCGCGGCGCGCCAGCGCATGGTCGCGCGCGACCACCAGCACGAAGCGGTCGCTGCGGAACGGGTAGGTGGTCACCTTGCTGGTATCGACGGTTGCGGCCACGATGCCGATGTCGCCCACGCCCTCGGCGATCAACCCGACGATCTCGTCGCTGAGCCGTTCCTCCAGGTCGATGCTGACATGCGGGTGGGTGGTCAGGAACGAGCTCAGGGTATCGGGCAGGAATTCGGTCAGCGCATTGGTGTTGGAGAGTACCCGGACCTGGCCGGCAACGCCGCCCGCGTAGGCGCCGAGATCCTCGCGCAGGCGCTCCGTCTGCGTCAGGATGGTGCGGGCATGCTGCAGCAGGGTGCGGCCCGCCTGCGTCGGCATCACGCCCTGGCGACCGCGTACCAACAGCGGCGCGCCGAGCGCCTCCTCCATGTTGCGGATCCGCGTGGAGGCGGCGGCGAGCGCGAGATGCGCGCGCTCGGCGCCATGGGTGATGCTGCCGGCCTCGACCACGTGGCGGAACAGGCTGAGATCGACGAGATCGAAGCGCATGCCCGTGCCTTCCTGTTTGGCGAAGGCAGGCTACGCCAAATAGGCATTGCAAGCGACTCTTTTGGAGGCCAAGCTTCGTTGAAGGCGAAGCCGACGTTCCCGGTCGGAGGCCGCCAGCCGATCACGCCGGGGGTTCGCGCGGGCTGCCCATATTGCCGTGGCCGCGCGGATTGCGGCAGGAACGGGCATCGGTTACCTAAAGATTTCGAGCGGCGATGCCGCCGGAGAGCGATCATGGCCGAGGCAGAAACGTCGCAGATTCGGGACCAGCGTCCGCTCTCGCCGCACCTGCAGATCTACAAGCCGATGCTGACGATGATGATGTCGATCGCGCATCGCATCACCGGCGCCGGGCTCTATTTCGCCATGCTGCTCATGGTGTGGTGGCTGATGGCGGCCGCCGCCGGACCCAACCCCTATGCGCGGGTGCAGTGGTTCATGGGTTCATGGATCGGCCGACTGGTGCTGTTCGCCTGCACCTGGGCGCTGATGCACCACCTGTTGGGCGGCATCCGCCACCTGATCTGGGACATCGGCTACGGCTTCGGCCCGTCGGAGCGCGAATGGCTGACGCGCGCGACGCTGATCGGCGCGCTGGTGCTCACCGTGCTGTTGTGGGCATTCGGCTATTTCGTGATGGGGCTGGCATGAGCGCCTCGCTTCGCGACACGCGCACGCCGCTCGGCCGCGTCCGCGGACTTGGCTCCGCGCGCTCGGGAACGACGCACTTCTGGCATCAGCGGCTGACCTCGGTCGCCGGCATTGGCCTGACCATCGCCTTCATCGTCATCGTGATGTCGGTGATGGGCCGCAATCACGCCGCCGTGGTGCAGATCCTGGGCTCGCCGGTGGTCGCGCTGCTGCTGCTGCTGTTCGTGTTCAACACGACCTATCACATGTGGCTCGGCATGCAGGTGATCATCGAGGACTACGTGCATCACGAGCTCAGCAAGCTGGCGTTGCTGATGCTCAACACCTTCTTCTCGATCGTCGTCGGCCTTGCCTGCAGCTATGCGCTGCTCAAGCTGAGTTTCGGAGTTCTGATCCATGGCCAGCAACGGCGGATCGAACGGCGGGGGCGCGTTCGCGATCAAAGGTCGCGCCTACCCGATTCAGGACCACGCCTTCGACGTGGTGGTGGTGGGGGCCGGCGGCGCCGGCCTGCGCGCGGTCGTCGGCTGCGCCGAGGCGGGCTTGCGCACCGCCTGCATCACCAAGGTGTTCCCGACCCGTTCGCACACGGTAGCAGCGCAGGGCGGCATTGCGGCGGCGCTCGGCAACATGGGCGAGGACGATTGGCGCTGGCACATGTACGACACCGTCAAGGGCGCGGACTGGCTCGGGGACCAGGACGCCATCGAATATCTCTGTCGCAACGCGCCCGAGGCCGTCTACGAGCTCGAGCATTGGGGCCTGCCGTTCTCGCGCACCGAGGATGGCCGCATCTATCAGCGCCCGTTCGGCGGCATGACCACGCACTACGGCAAGGGCACGGCGCAGCGCACCTGCGCGGCGGCCGACCGCACCGGCCACGCGATGCTGCACACGATGTACGGGCAATCGCTGCGGCATTCGGCGCGATTCTTCATCGAATACTTCGCGCTCGACCTGATCACGGACGACAACGGCCGCTGCCGCGGCGTGGTCGCGCTTTGCCTCGACGACGGCTCGATCCACCGCTTCAGCGCGCAGATGACGATCATGGCGACCGGCGGCTATGGGCGGGCGTATCTCACCGCCACCTCGGCGCACACCTGCACCGGCGACGGCAACGCCATGGTGCTGCGCGCCGGCCTGCCGCTCGAGGACATGGAATTCGTGCAGTTCCATCCGACCGGCATCTACGGGGCCGGCTGCCTGATCACGGAGGGCTCACGCGGGGAAGGCGGCTACCTGGTCAATTCCGAGGGCGAGCGCTTCATGGAGCGCTACGCGCCTTCCGCCAAGGACCTGGCGTCGCGCGACGTGGTGTCGCGCGCGATGACGATCGAGATCCGCGAGGGCCGCGGCGTTGGCAAGGAAAGCGACCACATCCATCTCCACCTCGACCATCTCGAACCGGAAACGCTGCACGAGCGGCTGCCGGGCATTTCGGAATCGGCGCGCATCTTTGCCGGGGTCGACGTGGCGCGCGAGCCGATCCCGGTGCTGCCGACCGTGCACTACAACATGGGCGGCATCCCGACCAATTATCACGGCGAGGTCCTGACCAAGAAGAACGGCGACCCCGACGCCGTGGTGCCGGGCCTGATGGCGCTCGGCGAGGCGGCGTGCGTGTCGGTACACGGCGCCAATCGGCTCGGCTCGAACTCGCTGATCGATCTCGTCGTGTTCGGGCGCGCGGCGGCCCTGCGCTGCGCCGATACGGTGCGGCCGGGCGAGAGCCAGGGCGAGCTGCCGCGCGACTCGGCTGAGCGCGCGTTGACGCGGCTCGACCGCTTTCGCCATGCGGCGGGCGGCACCCCTACGGCCGAGCTGCGGCTGAAGATGCAGAAGGTGATGCAGACGAATTGCTCGGTATTTCGCAGCGGCGAGGTGCTGGAGGAGGGCCACCGGCTGATTCACGACGTCTTCGCCGGCGGCGCCGACATCGCGGTCACCGACCGCTCGCTGATCTGGAACTCGGACCTGGTCGAGACCCTGGAATTCGACAATCTGATCGCGCAGGCGGTCGTCACCATGGACTGCGCGCTCAACCGCACCGAAAGTCGCGGCGCGCACGCGCGCGAGGATTATCCCGAGCGCGACGACCAGAACTGGATGAAACATACGCTGGCGTGGATGGACGAGGGCGGCAAGGTCACGATCGACTATCGTCCGGTGCATACCTTCACGCTGTCGAACGATGTCGCCTACATCGAGCCTAAGACCCGGGTATACTGATGGTCCAGCTCACGCTGCCGAAGAACTCCAAGGTCACCGAAGGCAAGACCTGGGCGCGGCCGAACGCCGTACGCGTCACCGAGTTGCGCATCTACCGCTGGAGCCCGGACGACGGCCAAAATCCGCGCATCGACACCTACTACGTCGACCGCGACGGCTGCGGGCCGATGGTGCTGGACGCGCTGATCTGGATCAAGTCGAACATCGATCCGACGCTGACGTTCCGCCGCTCCTGCCGCGAGGGCATCTGCGGCTCCTGCTCGATGAACATCGACGGCACCAACACGCTCGCCTGCACGCGCGGCATGGACGATGTCAAGCATCCGGTCCGCATCTACCCACTGCCGCACATGCCGGTGGTGAAGGACCTGGTGCCCGACCTCTCAGCCTTCTACGCGCAATACGCCTCGATCCAGCCGTGGCTGCAGACGGTGACGCCGCAGCCGCAGAAGGAATGGCGCCAGTCGGAAGCCGAGCGCTCAAAGCTCGACGGGCTCTACGAATGCATCCTGTGCGCCTGCTGCACCACGTCGTGCCCGAGCTACTGGTGGAACGGCGATCGCTACCTCGGGCCCGCGGCGCTGCTGCAGGCCAAGCGCTGGATCAACGACAGCCGCGACGAGGCGACCGGCGAGCGGCTGGATTTCCTCGAGGACCCGTTCCGGCTCTACCGCTGCCACACCATCCTGAACTGCTCGAAGGCATGCCCGAAGGGCCTCAATCCGGCACAGGCGATCGCCGAGATCAAGGCCAAGATGGTCGAGCGGCAGGTGTGAGTAGCGAATAGCGAATAGCGAATAGCGAATGGCGAATGGCGAATAGTGAGTAGTGAGTAGTGGATAGTGAGTCAGGGCTGACGTCAGCGCTTTCCATTCGCCATTCGCCCAGGAGTGTCCCCATGATCGACCATGTCGGCTTCCCGGTCTCCGACTACGCACGCTCGAAGGCGTTCTATGAGCATGCGCTGGTGCCGCTCGGCTATACGCTGATCATGGAGGTCACCGCCGAACAGACCGCGAGCGGCGCGCCCGCCGCCGGTTTCGGCAAGGGCGGCAAGCCGGACTTCTGGATCGGCGGTGAAGGCGCGCTCAAAGGCGCCGTCCACATTGCGCTCATGGCAGACGACCGTGCAACCGTCGATGCCTTCCATCGCATGGCGCTGGCGGCCGGCGGACGGGACAACGGCGCGCCCGGCTTGCGGCCGCACTACCATGCGAATTACTACGGCGCGTTCGTGCTCGATCCCGACGGCCACAACATCGAAGCCGTGTGTCGCGCCCCGGGGTAACGGAGCATTGGCGCCGGCCAGTCATGCCGGACTGAGCAATCGCTGCTGCAGGTCCCGAGCGCCGCGGTGGCGAAGCCGATCGTGTCGGCATAGGATTCGCGCAGCACCGACAGCGGAGTCGGATGCGGAGCTACGAGCTCGCCGTCGACGCTGCCGAAGTCGAACGAAAGCTCGGCGCCGAATTTGCGCGCCAGATACTGCATCGGCTTGTTGTCGGCAAGGCATGCCATGTGCAGCCGCTTGACGCCGCGGTTGCGGGCGGAGAGCAAGGTGCGTTCGAGCAGCGCTGAGCCGACGCCATTATTCTGCCAGGGGCGCTCGATGCTCAACGCCGCCTCCGCTTCGTGGCGCTCCGATAGCGGCCGCAGCTCGCCTACGCCGCGCAAGCCACCGTCGGCGAAAAACCCGTGCAGCACGCTGCCGAGATTGTGCGAGAGCTCGACGTAGTTGCGAACGAAGTCGTCGGACACGCCGCCACCGAATCGGCTGCGCCGGCTGGCCGGATCGAGCCGCAGCAGATGATCGCGATAGAGGTTGCGGTCGCCGCTCCACAGTTTGCGGATCACCCCGCCGGCGAGACAAAGATCGGACATCAAGAGCCTCCTTCAGGCTATTGCGTCTGACCTTCCTTCGCGCTTCCTCCCTCGCGCCCTCGCGCGAGCGACCCGGCAGTCGCACCGATGATTTCCGAAAGTCTGCCACTGTTGGCGATCAGCGGTTGACGACCCGCGGCGCGGTGCCCGACTGATGTGGCGACGCCGCGCCGTTTGCACAAGCCCACGCAAGAGGCGGCCGACACCGCGCGTGTGATGTTCTCGTGAAGGAACATTCGAGAAACATTGCGCAAAAAAGCGAGCGGCCGGCAGAGTGCCGGCCGCTCTTCAAGAGTTGCTATCGCAACGACGGTTTAGTCCCAAGCGGGATCGTAGTAGCCACGGGGTGCGTAGCCGGTGTTGATGTCGGTCTCGATCACAACTCGCGGTCCGTAGCCGAACCCCGGCGACCTATAGACGTAGGGCGAACCGTACGCGTAGCCGGGGCCACGATAGACGAAGCCGGGCCCACGCCAGCCGGACCAGCCATAGGCATAGGGGGCGCCGCCACGATCATGGTTCCACCAATCGGTGATGCCCGAGGAGCCTTCGCCTGCCATCGATGGCGCCGTCATCCCGATGACAAGTGCGGCTGCC
This sequence comes from uncultured Alphaproteobacteria bacterium, assembly GCA_963788095.1. Classification (GTDB taxonomy): domain Bacteria; phylum Pseudomonadota; class Alphaproteobacteria; order Rhizobiales; family Xanthobacteraceae; genus CAVTXS01. Next base: position 211,766 of record CAWBFP010000026.1, read on the forward strand.
AGCGCAGCCCCAGTTCTAATCAACATCTCTGCCTCCTGTTGCTTGCGCGTCCAATCGGCTCGCGCATGCGCAAGCGCATACCGAGGCAACGGCTCACCCGAGCGCTGGTTCCCGCCGGGGAGGCTATGCGGCTCGTTCGATCCCTACCATGCTGCCTCCCGTGCCGAGCGCGACGGCACTATCCGGAAGCTTGAAAAACCTCGATTTGCAAACTGCGCGCCAACACGGCTATGGCTAGGCGCGCCCGATCCCGCTCACATTTCGTTGATGTCTTCCACAGCAGGCTCCCGTTACGCCGCCCTGGTCGCCGCCGGAGAGATCGAGCACGACGCCGCGCAGCAGCAAGTCGTCGCTAGGCTCGACCGCTTGCAGGCCCGCTTGGCCGAGCACGCGCTCGCGCGCAAGTCTTCGGCGCTGGGCTGGCTGTTCGGCCGCCGCGAAACCGAGCCGATCAAAGGTCTGTACCTGTTCGGCGATGTTGGCCGCGGCAAAACCATGCTGATGGATTTGTTCTTCGCGGCAAGTCCGGTGGCACGCAGGCGCCGCGCCCACTTCCATGAGTTCATGCAGGATGTGCATGAACGCGTGCACCGCTATCGCGGCAAACTCAAGCGCGGCGAGATCGCGGAGGCCGATCCGATCAAGCTCACGGCCGAGGACTTGGCCGCGCAGGCGTGGCTGCTGTGCTTCGACGAGTTCCATGTCACCGACATCGCCGACGCCATGATCCTTGGCCGGCTGTTCTCGCACCTGTTCGAGCACGGCGTCGTGATAATCGCCACGTCCAACGTCCATCCCGACGACCTCTACAAGGACGGCTTGAACCGCGCTCTGTTCCTGCCGTTCGTGGAGCAGCTCAAGTCGCGCATGGAGGTAGTGGAGCTGAAAGCGCGCACCGACTTCCGACTGGAGAAGCTTGCCGGCGTGCCGGTATGGTATGCGCCGTTGGACGAGGACGCCGACGTTGCCCTCGACATGGCATGGCAGCGGCTGACCGGCGTCTTCTCGGGCGAGCCGCAGGAGATCTCGTTGAAGGGGCGCAGCATCCGCGTCCCGGAAGCGGCGATGGGAGTGGCGCGCTTCACGTTCGCGCAGCTGTGCGAGCAGCCGCTCGGCGCCGCGGACTACCTCAGGATCGCGCAGGAATTCCACACGCTAGTGATCGATCACGTTCCGGTCATGACCTTTGCGAACCGCAACGCCGCCAAGCGCTTCATTACGCTGATCGACACGTTGTATGACAATGCGGTCAAGCTGGTTGCGTCCGCGGCGGCCGAACCGGACGGGCTCTACCTGGCGACCGACGGTGTCGAGGTGCAGGAATTCCGGCGCACCGCATCGCGCTTGATCGAGATGCGCTCGGAAAGCTATCTGGCGCTGGCCCATGGCCGTCGCGCCGCCGCTGACCAGGCGGACATCATCGAAACCTGAGCGCCTGGCCGCACACTAATCCCGTCATCCTCAGAAAAATGTGCGGTGGCTCCCAGCACGATGAGGTCCAGAAAGCCCTGAAAAGCCGGGCCTCCTTCGGCTAGGCTCTTCGCGGTGCAGTTCTCCGCTGACTCCAAGGGTCCCCCTTCCGGGGGCCGTGGTATAATGTATTATGCTTCGACTAACCGCTTGCTTGAACGACCTTCCGGAACCGGATAACCACGCGCCGGCCGAGCGGCGGCTGGAGTGAATGAGGGGGGCGACGATCATGGCGCATCACAAGATTGCATTGATCGGCGCCGGCCAGATCGGCGGCACGCTGGCGCATCTCGTCGGATTGAAGGAGCTCGGCGACGTCGTGCTGTTCGACGTGGTCGAAGGCGTACCGCATGGCAAGGCGCTCGATATCGCCGAATCCTCGCCGATCAGCGGCTTCGACGCGCGGTACGTTGGCACCAATTCTTACGACGCCATCCAAAGCGCGGACGTGTGCATCGTCACCGCCGGGGTGCCGCGCAAGCCGGGGATGAGCCGCGACGACCTGCTCGGCATCAACCTCAAGGTCATGGAGCAGGTCGGCGCCGGCATCCGCAAATATGCGCCGAACGCCTTCGTCATCTGCATCACCAATCCGCTCGACGCCATGGTGTGGGCGCTGCAGAAGACGTCGGGGCTCGCCAAGCACATGGTCGTCGGCATGGCGGGCGTGCTCGATTCGGCGCGTTTCCGGTACTTTCTGGCCGACGAGTTCAAGGTCTCGGTCGAGGACGTGAGCGCTTTCGTGCTCGGCGGTCACGGCGACGACATGGTTCCGCTGGTGCGCTACTCGACCGTCGCCGGCATTCCGCTGCCGGACCTGGTCGCGATGGGCTGGACCACGCAGGCCAAGCTCGATGCGGTCGTGGAGCGCACGCGCAAGGGCGGCGGCGAGATCGTCAACCTGCTCAAGACCGGCTCGGCGTTCTACGCGCCCGCCGCCTCCGCGATCGCGATGGCGGAGAGCTACCTCAAGGACAAGAAGCGCGTGCTGCCGTGCGCGGCCTATCTCAACGGCGAGTACGGCGTGCGCGACATGTATATCGGCGTGCCGGTGGTGATCGGGGCGAAAGGCGTCGAACGCATCGTGCAGATCGACCTCGGCAAGGCCGAAAAGGCGATGCTCGACAAGTCGATCGCGTCCGTCCAGGGGCTGATCGACGCCTGCAAGAAGATCGCCCCCGACCTGGACAAGTAGCGGTTTTGTGCATGGCATCGCGAGGCCGTGGCACGCGCATGGCGCAGCGTGTAGGGTGCGCAAAGCGCCGCGCCACGGCGCGTGCGCACGGCGCGCCCAGCGCGCGCCTTTGCGAACCCTATGGACCGACACGCGTCCGGCCCCGCCGGGAGGCTCAATGAACATCCACGAGTACCAAGCCAAAGCGGTGCTGCGCGAATTCGGCATCCCGACCCCGCGCGGCTTCGCGGGGCTCACATTCGAGGAGGCGGTCAGAGGCGCGAGCCAGCTGGGCGGACCGGTGTGGGTGGTGAAGGCGCAGATCCACGCCGGCGGCCGCGGCAAGGCCGGCGGCGTCAAAGTGGTGAAGTCGATCGACGACGTCCAGAAGGAAGCCAAGCGGCTGCTCGGCGCCACGCTCATCACGCATCAGACCGGACCTGCCGGCCGCCAGGTGCGCCGGATCTACGTCGAGGAAGGCTCGGCGATCGAGCGCGAGTTCTATCTTTCGGCGCTGGTCGATCGCGCCAGCGGCTGCGTCGCATTCGTGGTCTCGACCGAGGGTGGCATGGACATCGAGGAGGTGGCGCGCACGCAGCCGGAGAAGATCGTCACGCTCACGATCGATCCGGCGACCGGCGTGATGCCGCACCATGGGCGCCGCGTGGCGCAAGCGCTCAACCTCACCAACGATCTGGCCAAGCAGGCGGAGACGCTGACCGCCAAGCTCTACGCTGCGTTCGTCGGCAAGGACATGAGCCTGCTCGAGGTCAATCCGCTGGTCATTACCAAGGCCGGCCAGCTGGTCTGCCTCGACGCCAAGATCGCGTTCGACGACAACGCACTCTACCGCCACACCGATCTCGCCTCCCTGCGCGACCTCAACGAGGAGGACGAGAAGGAGATCGAGGCCTCGAAATACGACCTCAGCTACGTCGCGCTCGACGGCACCATCGGCTGCATGGTCAATGGCGCCGGGCTCGCGATGGCGACGATGGACATCATCAAGCTCTACGGCGCCGAGCCCGCGAACTTCCTCGACGTCGGCGGCGGCGCCTCCAAGGACAAGGTCGCGGCGGCGTTCAAGATCATCACCGCCGACCCGAAGGTGAAGGGCATTCTGATCAACATCTTCGGCGGCATCATGAAGTGCGACGTGATCGCCGACGGCGTGGTCGGCGCCGTGAAGGAGGTCGGCCTGCGGGTGCCGCTGGTGGTGCGGCTCGAAGGCACCAATGTCGAGCAGGGCAAGGACATCATCGCCAAGTCGAACCTCAACGTCGTGTCGGCCGAGGACCTCGACGATGCCGCACAGAAGATCGTCAAGGCGGTGAAGAGAAACTCAGAATCGCATGCGCTTTCTGGCCGTACTGGTTCTGGCGCTGGTTTCAATATCGAGCGCTTCCGCCGAGACCTGGCAGCGAAGCATTGTGGATCTGTTCAAGGAAACCTGCACTGTCCCCGATACGCCGACGGCCATGATGGCAGCGGGCGACCAACTTGCCTCGTCGCACAGCGGGAGGCTTGACCAAGCACGGTCAGGGCGATCGCCCTTTGCCGTCTGGAAATTCACAAATTCCAGCGGAGAGCCGTTTTTCATCAACAAGATTTGGGAGTTTTCCCTCCCGCAGGGAATCGAAATGAAGGCGTTCGTCTCGATCGCGGGGCCAGAGTACCCAGAAATGCGTTACAGCATTTGTGGGTTCTTGATGCCCGGCAACGTCCTCGAGGCGGTCGCACTGGAGGTCGAGCGTTTGTTCGGATACTCGGTTGTCGCAATCGGACCGAAATCTAGCGCCAACCGCAATTGGCGTCTGTCGCCAGGCGGAGCAATGGCAGAAATGCCCTGCGAGAGAGTCATCGCGCTGGAAAGCTACGCTCCGCAAACCGAAACGACGCTGGGTTTTCTCGATCTGCATCTTCCAAACACCGGCAAGTGGGCCGAATGGGCCAAGTTCAGGCTTTGTTGAATCCGACGGATGATGCGATGAACAGGGGATGACGCTGGCGGTCGCAATCATCCTGGGCCTGATCGGGCTTGTCGCCGCCGCCATCGGCCTCGGCTACTACACTGTGTTCCGGCTCGCGCTGATGGGGTTCGACCGGTCGCTCAAGACCGAGGTCGCGCAATACGGAAGGGACCAGGTCGAAGCCGCCGCGATGAAGATCACCAATCCGATGGTTCGGCGTATCGTCTCCCAGCATCTCGTCGCCGCGGGCGGCACGGCGGCGACGACGATCGTCCGTGGTGCGCTGACGTCGCGGATGCGCACGGCCGTATACCTCACGTTGGCGGGCCTTGCGGCCTTGATCGCGTCGTTCTTTACCAGCGCATGGCTGCCGCTGATCATGGAAGGGCGCGTAGGCCGGTTGTGAGCGTCATGAGAGGGGCCGCATGATACAAGACATCCTCGTCAGCGTGCTCGGATGGCTGCCGTTGTTCGTGATCCTTTGCCTGCTTGTTTTTGCGGCGCAGTTCATGAACGCGGGGACATTGAAGAGATCGGAAGCGCGGGCGGAGGAATCGACCCAGGACCAGAAGGAAGTCCTCGCGGTTTTGAAAGACATCCGGGACCTGCTGAGAAAGGGCCAGGGCTGATGCCCATCCTCGTCGACGCCAACACCAAGGTCATCTGCCAGGGCTTCACCGGCCGCAACGGCACGTTCCATTCCGAGCAGGCGATCGCCTACGGCACCAAGCTGGTCGGCGGCACCTCGCCCGGCAAGGGCGGCACCATGCATCTCGGCCTGCCGGTGTTCGACACCGTGGCGCAGGCGCGCGTCGAGACCGACTGCGACGCCAGCGTCATCTACGTGCCGCCGGCAGGCGCGGCGGACGCGATCTGCGAGGCGATCGACGCCGAGGTGCCGCTGATCGTCTGCATCACCGAGGGCATACCGGTGCTCGACATGGTGAAGGTCAAGCGCGCACTCGACGGATCGCGATCGCGCCTGATCGGCCCCAACTGCCCGGGCGTGATGACGGCCGGGGAGTGCAAGATCGGCATCATGCCGGGCAACATCTTCAAGCCCGGCAAGGTCGGGATCGTGTCGCGCTCGGGCACCCTCACCTACGAGGCGGTGTTCCAGACCACGCGCGAAGGGCTCGGCCAGACCACCGCGGTCGGCATCGGCGGCGACCCGGTCAAGGGCACCGAGTTCATCGACGTGCTGGAGATGTTTCTGGCCGATGCGGCCACCGAGGCGATCGTGATGATCGGCGAGATCGGCGGCGGCGCCGAGGAAGACGCCGCGCAGTTCATCACCGACGAAGCCAGGCGCGGCCGCAAAAAGCCCATGGTCGGCTTCATAGCCGGCCGCAGCGCACCCCCCGGCCGCCGCATGGGCCACGCCGGCGCCATCATCTCGGGCGGCAAAGGCGGGGCCGAGTCCAAGATCGCCGCCATGGAGGCCGCCGGCATCACGGTGTCGCCGTCGCCCGCGCGGATCGGCAAGACCCTGGTGGGGGTGCTGAAAAACTGATCAGCTCGGCCGGCTTTTCAAAGCCTGGCGTAACGCTTACGTTCTTGCGAGGCGGGCGCGCGGGGCCGGGCGCGCACAATCAGCGGAGAACGTCATGTCTCGCCAGGACGCGAACGCCGCATTCGCGCAGACGTCTTTCCTCTACGGCGGCAATGCCCGCTATCTCGAGGATCTGGCGGCTCGCCACGCCGGCGACCCGCAAGTGGTCGACGCCGAGTGGCGGGATTTCTTCCAGAGCCTCAAGGACGACGGCGGCGCCCGCGAGCTGGCCGAGGGGCCGTCGTGGCAACGGCCGGACTGGCCATACCGGCCGCGCGACGAGCTCACCGCCGCGCTCGACAGCGACTGGACGGGCGTCGAGAAGGGGGTCGGCGACCGGGTGCGGCGCCGCTCGCAGGAGCTCGGCGCGGAGGTATCGGCCGCGATCGTGCAGCAGGCGACGCGCGATTCGGTGCGGGCGATCATGCTGATCCGCGCCTACCGCGCGCGCGGCCACCTGCACGCCAACCTCGATCCGCTTGGGCTGGCGCGGCGCATAGACGAGGAGGAGCTCGATCCCCGCTCCTACGGGTTCAACGACAACGACTTCGACCGCAAGATCTTCATCGATCACGTGCTCGGGCTGGAGTTCGCCACGCTGCGCGAGATCGTCGCCATTCTGCAGCGCACCTACTGCCAGACGCTGGGCGTCGAGTTCATGCACATCTCCGATCCGGCGCAGAAAGGCTGGATCCAGGAGCGCATCGAGGGCCCGCACAAGGAGATCAGCTTCACGCACGAGGGCAAGCGCGCAATCCTCAACAAGCTGATCGAGGCCGAGGGTTTTGAGAAGTTCTGCGATCTCAAATTTACCGGCACCAAGCGCTTCGGCCTCGACGGCGCCGAGGCGATGATCCCGGCGCTCGAACAGATCATCAAGCGCGGCGGCGCGCTCGGCGTCAAAGACATCATCCTCGGCATGCCGCATCGCGGCCGCCTCAACGTGCTCGCGCAGGTGCTGGGCAAACCGCACCGCGCAATCTTCCACGAGTTTCGCGGCGGCTCGGCCTCGCCCGACGAGATCGAGGGGTCGGGCGACGTGAAGTACCATCTCGGCGCGTCATCGGACCGTGAGTTCGACAACAACCGCGTCCATCTCTCGCTCACCGCCAATCCGTCGCATCTCGAGATCGTCGATCCGGTGGTCCTGGGCAAAGCGCGCGCCAAGCAGGACCAGCTCGACGCGACTACCGACGATCGCATCATGGTGATGCCGCTGCTCATTCACGGCGACGCCGCGTTCGCCGGCCAGGGCGTGGTGGCGGAGTGCTTCGGCCTGTCCGGCCTCAAGGGACACCGCACCGGCGGGTCCGTGCATTTCATCGTCAACAACCAGATCGGCTTCACCACCTACCCGCTTTACAGCCGTTCGTCGCCCTATCCGTCCGATGTCGCCAAGATGATCGAGGCGCCGATCTTCCACGTCAACGGCGACGATCCGGAAGCTGTGACCTTCGCGGCCAAGATCGCGACCGAGTTCCGGCAGATCTTCCAGAAGCCGGTCGTCATCGACATGTTCTGCTACCGGCGCTTCGGTCACAACGAAGGCGACGAGCCGGCGTTCACCCAGCCACTGATGTACCGCAAGATCCGCTCGCACCCGACGACGCTGGAAATCTACACGCAGAAGCTCATCGACGAAGGCGTGCTGGCCGCGGCCGAGGTCGAGAAGATGAAGGCGGAATGGCGCGCGCATCTCGACATGGAGTTCGAGGCCGCGCAGGACTACCGCGCCAACAAGGCCGACTGGCTCGACGGACGCTGGGCCGACGTCAAAGTGGCAGACCAGTTCGATGACCCGCGCCGCGGCCACACCGGGGTCGAGCTCGCGACCTTGCGCGAGATCGGGGAGCGGATCACGACGGTGCGGCCGGGCTTCCACGTGCACCGCACCATCGCGCGTTTCCTGGAGAACCGCCGCAAGGCGATCGAGAGCGGCTCAGGGATTGACTGGGCGACCGCCGAGGCGCTCGCCTTCGCGACGCTGTTGCGCGACGGCCATCGCGTTCGGCTCTCGGGCCAGGACAGCGAGCGTGGCACTTTCTCGCAGCGCCATGCGGTGCTGATCGATCAGGAGAGCGAGGCGCGCTACACGCCGCTCAACAATCTCGGCGGCCAGCAGGCACGCTTCGAGGTCATCAACTCGATGCTGTCGGAAGAGGCGGTGCTCGGCTTCGAGTACGGCTACTCGCTGGCGGAGCCGAACGCGCTGGTGCTGTGGGAGGCGCAATTCGGCGATTTCGCCAACGGGGCGCAAGTCGTGTTCGACCAGTTCGTCTCCTCCGGCGAGCGCAAATGGCTGCGCATGTCGGGCCTGGTGTGCCTGTTGCCGCACGGATACGAAGGCCAAGGCCCGGAGCACTCCTCCGCCCGCCTCGAGCGTTTCCTGCAGATGTGCGCCGAGGACAACATGCAGATCGCGAACTGCACCACGCCGGCGAACTACTTCCACATCCTGCGCCGCCAGCTCAAGCGCGAGATCCGCAAGCCGCTCATCCTGATGACGCCGAAATCGCTGCTGCGCCACAAGCGCGCGGTCTCGCGGCTCGACGAGATGGGGGCGAACACCTCGTTCCACCGGCTGCTCTGGGACGATGCGCAGCTGCTTCCCGAAGAGAAGATCAAACTCGTCCCCGACGACAAGATCCGGCGAGTGGTGATGTGCTCGGGCAAGGTCTATTTCGACCTCTACGAGGAGCGCGAAAAGCGCGAGATCGACGATATCTATCTGCTGCGCGTCGAGCAGCTGTTCCCGTTCCCGACCAAGGCGCTGGTGACCGAGCTGTCGCGGTTCAAGCACGCCGAGATGGTGTGGTGCCAGGAAGAACCGCGCAACATGGGCGCTTGGTTCTTCATCGATCCGTTCCTGGAATGGGTGCTCAACACCATCCAGGCCGAGCATCGCGCGATGCGCTATGCCGGACGGCCGGCCTCGGCTTCGACTGCGGTGGGCTTGATGTCGAAGCACCAGGCGCAGCTCAAGACGTTCCTGGACGAAGCGCTGGGGTAGGAGATAACAGTGGACAGAGGACAGCGGACAAGATGAAACGACTATCTGTCATCCGTTGTCCGTCCTCTGTCCTCCGGGAGGCCCATGGCTGAAATCCGCGTTCCGACCCTCGGCGAATCGGTGACCGAGGCGACCATCGGCCGCTGGTTCAAAAAACCGGGCGAGCCGGTCGCGGTCGATGAGCCGTTGGTGGAGCTGGAAACCGACAAGGTGACGATCGAGGTGCCGGCGCCGGCCGCCGGCGTGCTCTCCGAGATCGCCGCCAAGGACGGCGAGACGGTCGCGCCGGGCGCGCTGCTCGGCCAGATCCAGGAAGGCGGGGCGCCGGCGGCCAAGCCTGCAGCCGCCAAAGCGCAAGCGACGGCCGAGAAAGCCCCTGCTCCGGTCGAGAAGGCGCCTTCGGCGGCCGTGTCGGCCAAAGCGACCCCGCCGCCGGCCACGAAGGTCGTGTCCGACGAGCTGCCGCTGCCGCCGTCGGTGCGCAAGCTCGCCGCCGAGGGCGGCGTCGATCCCACCACCGTTCCCGGTTCCGGCAAGGACGGCCGCGTCACCAAGGGCGACATGTTGGCCGCGATCGAGCGCGCTGCCGCGGCACCAACGCCGGTTGCCCAACCCGCGGCCGCGATCCAGGTGCGCGCGCCCTCGCCGGCCGATGACGCCGCGCGCGAGGAGCGGGTGAAGATGACGCGGCTGCGCCAGACCATCGCGCGCCGCCTCAAGGAGGCGCAGAACACCGCCGCCATGCTCACGACCTTCAACGAGGTCGACATGGGCGCGATCATGGGGCTGCGCAACCGGCACAAGGAACTGTTCGAGAAGAAGCACGGCGTGAAGCTCGGCTTCATGAGCTTCTTCGTCCGCGCCTGCGTGCAGGCGCTCAAGGATATCCCGGCGGTCAACGCGGAGATCGACGGCACCGACATCATCTACAAGAACTACTGCCACATCGGCGTCGCGGTCGGCACCGACAAGGGCTTGGTGGTGCCGGTGATCCGCGATGCCGACCAGAAGTCGCTGGCGCAGATCGAGAAAGAGATCGCCGAGTTCGGCCGCCGCGCGCGCGAGGGCGAGCTCAAGATCGAGGATATGCAGGGCGGGACGTTCACGATCTCCAACGGCGGGGTCTATGGGTCGCTGATGTCGACCCCGATCCTCAACGCGCCGCAGTCCGGCATCCTCGGCATGCACAAGATCCAGGAGCGCCCGGTGGTGGTGGCCGGCAAGATCGAGATCCGGCCGATGATGTATCTCGCGCTGTCCTACGACCACCGCATCGTCGACGGCCGCGAGGCGGTGACGTTCCTGGTGCGGGTGAAGGAGCTGCTGGAGGACCCGGAGCGGCTAGTGCTGGATCTGTAATGCCGATAGCGGCCGTTGAAGGGGTGAAGCTGTTGATGTATGCCAACGACCATCCACCGCCGCACTTTCACGCTCTTTTTGCAGAGCATCGGGCAGTTATCGACATTGAGACCCTTGTTGTCACACGAGGCCAACTACCCAGGCCGAAACTACGGGCCGTCCTGAAATGGGCGGCGCCGAGGAAGGCGAAGTTGCTGCAGGCTTGGAATCTTACCCAAGCTCACCTGCCGGCGGGGAGGATCGCGTGAAAAAGCTCCCCCGGATCAAGACGGCTGAGCCGGTGATTCATGGCGTCCTCAAGCTCGTTTTCACCGACGGGTATGAGGGTGTCGTCGACCTGAGGCCGATTATTGCGCGGGGCCGCATTTTTACATGGCTGCAGAAGCCGAAGAACTTTCAAAAGGTGCGGCTCGAAGAGTACGGGCATCACGTCTTCTGGATCGACAACAAAGGTCAGGAAATCGATCTCGGCGCAGACGGGCTCAGGCGTGACGCTGAAAAACAGGCTGAGCTTCACAAGCTGATCGCGAGCTAAGCGCGAGTGAATGCGTCGATGCCCAGCTACGACCTCGTCGTCATCGGCACCGGCCCCGGCGGCTACGTGTGCGCGATTCGTGCCGCCCAGCTCGGGCTCAAGGTCGCGGTGGTGGAGAAGCGCGCGACCCACGGCGGCACCTGCCTCAACGTCGGCTGCATCCCGTCGAAGGCGCTGCTGCACGCCTCCGAGCGCTACGAGGAGGTCGGCCATACGCTCGCCCGCATGGGCATCGGGGTCGACAAGCCGAAGCTCGACCTTGCGGCGATGATGACGTTCAAGGACGCGGGCGTCGAGGGCAACGTCAAGGGGGTCGAGTTCCTGTTCAAGAAGAACAAGATCGATGCCTTTCACTCCGCCGCGCGCATCGCCGGCGCCGGCAAGGTCGAGGTGACCGATGTCGCCGGCCAGGCCCAGACGATCGACACCAAGGCGATCGTGATCGCGACCGGATCCGACGTCGCGCAGCTGCGCGGCATCGAGATCGACGAAAAGCGCGTAGTGTCGTCGACCGGCGCGCTCACGCTGGAAAAAGTCCCAGAGCATCTGCTGGTCATAGGCGCCGGCGTGATCGGGCTGGAGCTCGGCTCGGTGTGGCGCCGCCTCGGCGCCAAGGTGACGGCGGTCGAGTTCCTCGACCGCATCCTGCCGGGCATGGACGGCGAGGTCGCCAAGCAGTTCCAGCGCATGCTGCAGCGCCAAGGCATCGCCTTCAGGCTGTCGTCCAAGGTGACCGCGGTCGACGGCTCAACGCCTTTGAAAGCAACCGTCGAGCCGGCGGCCGGTGGCGCGAGCGAGACGATCGAAGCCGACGTCGTCTTGGTCGCGATCGGGCGCGTCCCATACACCGAGGGGCTCGGGCTCGAAGCGCTCGGGGTTGCCACCGACAACCGCGGCCGGATCACGGTCGACCGTCACTTCCAGACCAGCGTGCCGGGAATCTATGCGATCGGCGACGTGATCGCCGGGCCGATGCTGGCGCACAAAGCGGAAGACGAGGGCGTTGCGGTGGCGGAGATTTTGGCCGAACAGGCCGGCCATGTGAACTATGATGCGATCCCGAACGTCGTCTACACCTTTCCGGAGATCGCCTCGGTCGGCAGGACCGAGGAGGAGCTCAAGGAGGCGGGCGTTGCCTACACGGTCGGCAAGTTTCCGTTCACCGCCAACGCGCGCGCCAAGGTGAACCTCACGCCCGAAGGCTTCGTGAAGATCCTGGCCGACGCCAAGACCGACCGGGTGCTGGGCGTGCACATCGTCGGCGCCGATGCCGGCAACATGATCGCGGAGGCGTCGGTGGCGATCGAGTTCGGCGCCTCGGCCGAGGACATCGCCCGCACGTGCCATGCCCATCCGACGCTGAGCGAAGCCGTGAAGGAAGCGGCGCTGGCGGTCGGCAAGCGCGCGATCCACATCTAGCGACCGTCGCTCCGGGTATCGCGGTATCCCTGTTGTTATGTTCTCAAAAGAAAATCTGAGTCCCGCATCGGCGCGGCAGCGCTGCGGGGGCACCCCATCGCGCTGCAGCGCGTGCGGCACAGGGTGGTTCGCTACGCGGCCTCGTCAAGATAGCCGTCGGCGACGCGGAACACGTGCTGCTCGCCGCAATGCGCGCAGGTGACGCGCAGGCTCACGGTCTTAACCTGCGCCAGCGTGTCCGGATCGGTCTCGATGCCGGTTTCGATCGGCCGGCCGGTCTGCGGGCAGACGAAGATCAGATTGCCCATGACACCTCCGCTCCGCGGATGGGACGATTCGGGCCATGGTTCATCCGGATGGTTAACGAAACGTAAGCGCCGCGGAACCCCGCAGCCGTCCCGGCCGTTCTCCTCGCGCACACGGCTCGTTCTCGAACTGCGAAGGATTCATGTCGGAACCGCTCGTCGTCACCATCCCGCACCGGCTTGGCAAGGAGGAGGCCGTGCGACGGCTCAAGTCCGGCCTTGCGCGCGTCGATCAGAACTTCGGCGGTGTGTTCACGCTGACGAAGCAGGCCTGGTCGGGCGATCGCCTGAAGTTCGGGGCGCGGGCGCTCGGCCAGACCGCGAGCGGGGCGATCGACGTCGCCGATGATTTCGGTGCGCATCGAGCTCGACCTGCCCTGGATGCTCGCAAAGCTCGCCCGCAACGCGCAGGCGCTGATCCGGCGGCAGGGACAGCTGATGCTGGAGAAGAAGTAGCCGCCGCGTGTCCCGGATCGGGCCGCAGCGCGAAGCGGTGCGCCGACGATCCGCGACCTTCGCAAGTGTTCGTCGTCGTCTACCCGCCGCGGCGCGGACCCCATGGTCCCGAGGCACCCCCCGGCGACAACGGCGGCTCGCTCGGCAGGAACGGCGTGTCGCGAGAGGTCTCAGCCTCGGCTTCATCACCTCCGCTATCCTCAGCGATCTCCGGCGGCGCATCCGGCTCGTCCGGGAGCGCGAGCGGCCCGGGATCGCGGCCGCCGGCGTAGCGCACCAGCGCGTCGATGCGGGCATCGACCGGCGGGTGGGTGGCGAACAGGTCGACGAAACCAGAGCGCGGGTTGTCGACGCACATTTCCATGACGGCCGAGGGCACGTCCTCAAGCTCGCCGCGGCCCTGGATCTTGCGCAGCGCCGTGATCATGGCGTCCGGGTTCTTGGTCAGCTCGACCGCGCCGGCGTCGGCCAGAAACTCGCGCGAGCGCGACAGCGCGAACCGGATCAACACCGACAGGAGCCAGGCGAGCCCGATCAGCACCACCGCGATGACGATGGCCGCCGCGGCGCCGCCGGAGCCCTTGCCGTCCTCGCGCGACCGGCGGCTCGACCAGGTGCTCGGCCGCGCCGAGCCGCCGGCATGGAACATCATCCGGAAGATGAGCTCGGCAAAGAACCCGATCACGCCCGCGATGACCACCGCGATCACCAGCATGCGCACGTCGCCGTTGCGGATGTGGGTCAATTCATGGCCCAAGACGGCCTCGGTCTCGGCGTCGTCGAGCCGGTCGACGAGACCGCGCGTGACCGTGACGGCGTATTGCCGCTGGTTGAGCCCGGACGCGAATGCGTTGAGGGCCCGATCCTCCATCACCTTGAGCCGCGGGATGGTGATGCCACGCGAGATGCACAGGTTCTCGAGCAGATTGTAGAGCCGCGGCTCCTCCTGCCGCGTCACCTCGCGCCCGCCGGTGACCGCATCGATGAGGGCCTGGTGGAACCAATAGGCGATGAGCACCCAGATGGCGGCGCCGATCGTAGCGAACGGCAGCGCCCAAATCAGGTCGCGCCAGGCCGCACGCAACAGCCACTCGAGCGAGGCATCCTCGGTCAGCGCGCGACCGGCAAGCGCGCCGGCGAACACCATGAGGTAAACCAGGAAGAACAGCCCGGCGAGCAGCAGCGCAGAGCGCCAGCGGTTGGCGCGAATGTGGGTATAGAGGCCGTAGGCTTGCGGCATGGATGGTCGGCTCCAGTGCGTCCGCCCTACCCCGTCACGCCGAGTAGCCGCAGAGTGTTGCCAGCGGCGACCATTTGCTGCTGGGCGGCATCGAGGTTGCAAGCCGCAAGCGCCGCCTGCAGCCGCGACGGCACCGACGCCTCGACGAAAATGGGCCAATCGGTGCCAGCGAGCACGTGATCGGCGCCGAGCAGATCGACCGCGGCCCGGATCATGACCGGGTCAAGCCGCATGGTGTCGATGTAGACGTGCCGGCGTGTCAATGCGGGCGCATCGGAGCGCAGGCGACCGTCGCCAAACCCACCCGCAAGCAGCACGCCTCCGAGCGCAAGCGTCGTCACCACCACGCGCAGGTTCGGGAGCTCATCGAACGTGCCGCCCTCGAGCAGCGCAATCAACGCGGCGGCATTGACGGTGCCGCGCGCGAGCTGCACGCCCAGCCGGCCGTAGCGGGCCAGCCTGCGGTGCAGGGCCAGGTCGTTTATCGGATGCACGAACACCGGAATGCCGAGCTCGGCAGCGGCTGCGAGGGTGGGTCGCGCCGCCGGCGCGTCCAGCAGCAGATCCTTCTTGGCGCTCTCCACGAACGCGCCGCGCAGGCCGAGCCCGCGCACAGCGCGGTTGAGCTCGCGCGCGCCCGCCTCGCCGCTGTAGGCATCCACGGTCGCCAACCCATAGAGACGGCCGGGATGTCGCGACACCAGTTCCGCTATCTGGTCATTGATCCGCTCGACGGTGCCGGTCGCGACCTCCCCGTCGGCATCCTGGATGAACGCTGTGGGCGTATTGATCACGCGGGCCGCGATGGCTGCCGCCTCGATCGAGGCCAACAGGGCGGCGGAATCCACAAGATTGCGGTTGACCTCCTGCCAATACGCGCGCTGCGCCGCAGTCGCGCCGGCTCCCGAAGTCAGGACGAAGCCCGTCCCGACGAAGTGACTGTGGAAATCGACGACGCGAAGAGCCGTGGCGGCGCCTGGCGCCGGCGCCTGGGCCGAAACCGGATCAGCGCCCACTGCGGCGCCCGCACCCGCGGCGAACGCCGCGAGCAGTTCGCGCCGGCCGAGCTGTCCGATGTGCGGCTCGTTCATCGCACGATCAAAACTTCACTTGCGGCGCCTGCTGCACGACGGCGCGCTCGTCGCCAAGCTCGAAGAATTCGCGCTTGGAGAACCCGAACGGACCGGCGAGCATCACAGCCGGGAATTGCTCGATCCCGGTGTTGTATTCCTGGACGGCGTTGTTGAAGAAGCGCCGCGCCGCCGCGATCTTGTTCTCGAGATCCGACAGCTCCATCTGCAGCTGTTGGAAATTCTGATTGGCCTTGAGGTCCGGATAGGCCTCCGACAGTGCGAACAGCTGGCGCAACGCGCCGGTGAGCTGGTTCTCGGCCGCCGCCATCTGCGCCGGGCCCTGCGCGGTCATGGCGGCATTGCGCGCCTGGATCACCGCCTCGAGCGTGCCACGCTCGTGAGCCGCATAGCCCTTTACGGTCTCCACCAGGTTGGGCACCAGGTCATGGCGCTGTTTGAGCTGCACGTCGATATCGGCAAACGCCTGGCCGACGCGCTGCCGCATCGCGACCAGGCCGTTGTAAATGAAGATGACCCAGGCGATGACCGCGACAATGATCCCGATGACGATCCAGGCAGTGGTGGACATGGCGCGCTGCTCCTTATCGGGTGAATCCCCCGTGGCTACAGTAACCTAGATGGCGGGCGCTGGCACCGTCCCCTGCCGAAGGTCGATCGGACGACCCCTGCGCCATGTCCAGAGCCAAGCACGGCACGCGTCACTGCCGTTGCCGATATTGCTCGCGGGCACAGCGCGCCGGCTTCACCCGCGCTCGCGCCTTGCTTCTTGGCACCAGCCTGACCTTGCCTCCTGGGAAGTGGATGGCGCGATCCGTCAATCGCCCGATCGGCCCGCAACCAGCGCGGCAAGCTCCAAGTCGTCACCGCGATCACGGTCGCCGAGCCCCTGCACCACGCCGGCGCGGTCCTTGCTCTCGCGGTTCTGGCTCATCTTCCACTTGCCCTCGAGCCGTGTGACGGGAAATCGGAAGCCGACGATCCCGCGCAGCATCACCTCGACGTAGCTCTCCGGCGCGTCCGATAGCGTCCAGGGCCGCGCCTCGTGCGTTTCCTGCTGCGCCGTGAGCTCAGCGACGTGCCGCCGGAGCCAGTCCTTGTCCGACACCACCTCGGGCCGGCCATATGCGTGCACGACCGCATAGTTCCAGGTCGGCACCACCTTGCCGTGCTCGGCTTTCGAGGCGTACCAGTTCGGTGTGATGTAGCCTTCAGGCCCCTGAAAGATCATCAGCGCCTCCTCGCCCTTGGCGAGCTCCTTCCAGTGCGGGTTGGCGCGCGCCAGATGGCACTCGATCAGTCCGAATGATCCCTCGTCCTTGAGCACGGTCGGCAAGTGGGTGGCGTAAAGTCCCATCTCCCCACCGGAGATGAGCGCCGCAAACGGCCGCTGCCGCATCAGCGCATGCATCTGCGGCAGGTCGTCGACGCGAAAATGATCGGGCTGATACATGGCGAGCTATTCCCTGGTGACAGCCGTCAGATTCATGGTGAGCAGGATGCCGGGCTTAGGAAGCTCCCGCGCACCGATGACCGTGCGGGCCGGCCGGTGCCCGCCCATCGCCTCGACGTACGCCGCATTCATGGGCTCAAAATCCCACATGTCCTTGCGGAAGATGTTGATGTGAACGACGTGATCGAGATCGGAGCCGACCGATGCGAGCATGAACTTGAACGATTGCAGGATCTGTCGGGTCTGTGCCTGGACGTCCGGCCCGGCGAGCTCGCCGGTTGCGGGATTGAAACCTGCTGTGCCGCCGATGGTGATGTGCTCGCCCACCTTTGCGACATGACTATAGGGTCCGATGGGCGTCGGCGTATTTGGCGGAGTTGAGGTTTGCACCTTTGAAGTCATCTTGCTCTCCGACAATCTTGTGACCGGCAGTCGAATGATCACCGGGCGCGTTCCAGCGCCCTCCGGTCCCAGTGCGCCATGTCGGCAGCACTCTCGTAGGTCTCCTGCAGAAACCCCAGCAGCAGCGCGTCGGGATCACGTGACTCGCGAACGGCGTCGTAAGGAAGGATAAACTGGCCCAGATCACGATCATAAAAGGCTTCGGCCGTGCGCAGGCGAGCATCGCCATAACCCGGCGGTTGCGGGTAGGCGTAGATGTAGAAGGCCGCTCGCCCGTAGCCGCCATTGCCCGGCCAGAAGCCGCAGCTGCTGACCTCGTGCGAATAGGCTTCCTGCATCACCCATAGGGCGACATTGGGGGTCGTTCCGGTGAGCGGCGGCGCGGCGCGTCCGGAAAAACGCGTCACCGCAAGGTCGAAGCTGCCCCAGAAGAAATGCACCGGGCTGACCTTGCCGATGAAACGTGCCCGAAATGCTTTCATGACCCGATCGGCCTGCAGCAGGGCTCGCCAGAAGCGCTCCGCATACACCGGATCGTACTGAGCATGAGCTTGATCCTGCTCGAACGGCACCGCGTTGTCGATCTCGCTCGGCATGGTCCAGATACGCACATCAATGCCGAGCCCACGCAATCGGCTCATGACCTCGAAATAGAACTCCTGCACCGACATCGGCCTCAGCGGAAGCGTTTCGACGTGGCCGTTGCTGGTTTCGATGCGAAGCCGGTGGTCAATGAAATCGAACACGATATCGAACGCTCGCCCATCGTGCGGTATCGAGGACGTGGTGAGGCCGCGTGATGTGACGTAGAGCGTCACGTTCCACCAATGATTGACCAGCGGGGTCAATGCCAAGCGCACCTTGCCGACAATCTGGGTCCACCGGTGCAACGTCTCGCACGTGTCGCTCCAGGCGGTTAGCGGCAGGTCCGGCCAAACAGTCGTGTCGCTCACGCCCGCCTCCGTCGTTTCGCGTTCGATCATTGCGCGCTAGCTGCTAAGCTAGCGGGGCGGGTGCCGGCGGAAATACTCGGCGTCCTCGGCGCGCTGCTTGAAGTCCGGGTTGCCGCGCCACTCGACGTGACGCGAGAGCATGTCGTCGCCATAGCGCACGCGGAACAGCAGCGTGCGCTCCGGCCCGTTCTCGTATTCGTGCAGCTCGCCCGCCGGATGCACCACGCACGCGCCGGGGGTGACCTCGACGACCCGCTCGGGCGTGCGCATCTTGCCGCCGCCGGTCAGACAGAAATAGATCTCGGTCGCGTGCGGGTGGCAATGGTACGGCGAGATCTGGCCCGGCTCCCAGCACGCCACGGTGACGTCGCCGCCGCCGATGGTTCCGAGGATCTTCTCCACGTGCCGCTGCGGATTGAACTCCTGCTCCCTGCTCAGATCGAAGACCTGCATGGTCTCACCTCCGGCTCGTTGCAGACGGCGTCGGTAGCCCAAAACTAGCACGTCGCGATTGCTGCGACTCTGGGCGCGGCCCGCCGACGCGGAACCTGGCGGCCTGCGAGCCGTTTCCATTGCAACCACATTGGAGGAGGTCGCAATGCGCAGATTTCTCGCCGCGGCGGCCGTAGTGGGCGTTGGCGCGCTGACGTCGACGAGCGCGCTAGCGATCAGCCCTGCGGCCCTGGGCTCCGCAATCGAGCGGGCAAACCCCGCCGCACGCGTCGCCCGGGTGTGCCGCGAGGTATGCAGCGGCGATGTCTGCCGTCGCAGGTGCTTCAACCGCGCCGACCATAATGAGGGCTACACCGAGCGGCGGACCTATCGCGAGCGCTACCGCGACGACGATCGCTGGCGTTACCGAGATTACGACCGCGGCCGGGGCGTGCGCTTGCACCTCGA
Source organism: uncultured Alphaproteobacteria bacterium (assembly GCA_963788095.1). Lineage (GTDB taxonomy): Bacteria > Pseudomonadota > Alphaproteobacteria > Rhizobiales > Xanthobacteraceae > CAVTXS01. The sequence continues at coordinate 231,055 of CAWBFP010000026.1, forward strand.
TTTCGATTGACGCTCAAGCCGCGGCCCCGCACGCGGCGCCGCACCCAAGCACAAGGCGCCCGTTACAGCGGCAGCTCCGTCGCGCCCTTGAACCGGGCGAAGGTCCGCTGTCCGGACGCTGCGAACAGGATCACCTCGTAAGTGTCGGGCGGCGTCCCCTCGGCTTCCATGCCAGGCGAGCCGGTAGGCATCCCGGGCACTGCCAAGCCCTTGGCCTCGGGTTTCTCCTTGAGCAACCGCAGAATTGCGCTTGCCGGAACGTGGCCCTCGATCACGTAGCCGCCGACTTCTGCCGTGTGGCAGGACGCGAGCTCCGGCGGCACACCTAACCGCGCCTTGACGGCGTTGACGCGCGGCGTGTCGTTCACCTCCGCGGTGAAGCCCGCCGCCCGCAGGTGATCGACCCAGCCGGCGCAGCAGCCACAGTTCGGATCCTTGGCAACGACGATCTTCGGCAACGCGGTCGCACCAGCGCGCGCCGAATATGCGAGCGCCGGAAGCGCAGCCAGCAAGGCCACGGCACGGCGGCGGGTCGGAAGGTGCCGCATGGGATTTACCTCGCGCAGGTTCCGTCACGTGATCCCGCACGGCACGCGCGCCGTCAACCCACCTGTGCGTGATCGCAGCGACGCTTTCCGGGAGGGTTCCGGGAACCGGAGGCCGCACTTGCACAGTCGCGCTGCCCGTGCACTGCAGCGGGCAAGCAGGTCCGCTTCGAGTCAGCCCCGGCCGCCCACCCGCAAGCCTGGGGCGGGGCGCTCCTGCACCACTTCACGGCGGAAGCGGAACAGCGCCGCCGGACGGCCGCCCGTCAAGGCCGAGCTTAAGCCGGTGGGCTCCACCAAAGCCGCGGCGTCGACCAAGCGGCGGAAGTTCTGCTTGTGCAGGCGCCGTCCGGAGATCGCCTCGACGGTGCGCTGCAACTCGGTCAGCGTGAACTCGGCCGGCATCAGCTCGAACACGACCGGTCGGTATTTCAGCTTGGCGCGCAGACGCGCGATGGCGGTCGCCAATACGCGACGGTGATCGAACCGCATCGGTTCACCCAGGAACGGCAGGTTGCTGCGCACTAGCGCAGCCTCGCGGCCGTCGCGACGTGCCTCTTCGACCATGCCCGCCTCGTACAGCAGCTCATAGCGGTCGAGCACCTTCTCCTCGTCCCACGGGCTGCCGCCGACCGCAAAGCAAAGCCGCAGCCGTTCGCGCCGGCCGATGGCACGGCCGGGTTCGGGGCGCGCGGCTGCGCTTGCCCATTGCCCGAGCAGCGGCAAGATCGTCTCGTCGAGGAGGCGCGGGGGCTTGCCGCGCCAGTCCTCCCAGGGAAAGTACCGGTACCAGCGGTCGAAGGCCGCGCCGGCGTCTTTCATCGCCGTCACCTCCTCCGGCATCCGGGTCAGCGCGAGATAGCCGACCGAGACGACGTGCGGACCGGTATCGCCCAGGCGGGCGTGCCGACCACGATCGCCGAAGGTGTAGAGCTGCTCGACATAGCCGACGCGCAGGCCGGTTTGCGCCTGCACCCAGGCGCGCAAGCCGATTTCGAACGTCCGGTGCGCCAAAGGATCGAACGGACCGAACGGCAGGCCCGACCGCGGCTCGCCGCGCCCGGGGTCGCCGGCGATCAGGATCCCCGGCTCCTCGCTCTCGACCGCCACGATGGCGGCGGTAAGCCCGATCTCGATCGGCGGATGGACCGGTTCATTCATGCCGAATGGGCGCCGCCCTCATTCCAGATCCAATCGAAACGGATGGCCTTCGAGCGATTCGACCCCGCGGCCGATCGCTTCGATCGCGGAGATCATGCGGCCGTCGCGACCAAGGATCCTGTCGGCGAGCGACACCAGCCGAATGTTGGGAAAGGCGGTCGGCGACGCACCGCGGATTGCGCGTGCGATCATATTCTCGTCGCGTCGCGGGTTGAGCGCGCACGCCGCGATATAGGCTCCCGCAGTCGACCGGCTTATGCCGGCGTAGCAGTGCACCACCAACGGGGTGCGCCGATGCCAGCGCGTTACGAATTCGATCAACTGGCGGACATGCTCTTCGGCCGGCGCCCGATAGCCGTCGATCTCGAACGTGATGTCGTGCATGCCGAGAAACAGATGGTCCTCGACGGCGACGCAGTCGGGTCGCAGCACCACGGTCTCGTCATTCATCAGGGTGACGATGTGGCGCGCGCCGGTCTCCTCGACCGTCGCATGCAGGCGCGCCAGCGAGCAGACGTGAATCATGCGGCTGTTCTATCCGGGCGACGCGACCGCTAACAAGCCCCTTCGGCCATCGGCGGCCGTTGGCCGGCCGACGCCCGCGCGGCTGTTCAAGTCGTATCCCTCGCGTTTGGCCGCACCCAGGTACACCACCCGAAGCTAGGCCCGCGGCGGCTCGGGGCCCAAGAGGTGGTCGGTCAACCAAACCGCGATCGGCCAAGCGAGGATCAACATCCCAAGGGAGACCACCAGATAGGCCGGCAGGCCGATGGCGGGAGCCGACCGCTCGATGAAAATGCCGACGAAGTATCCGGCCACCTGGGCGATGGCGACGACGAGAAGGTAAAGACCAATCAGTATCGTGGCGTGCATGGGGAGCACTCTTGTCTGAGCGGAACGGTCCATCGGGCGCGCGGCGGCGGCGAACGCGTTCGCTGCCGTAGTTGCCGATGTCGGAGGGATCGGCGCTGCGGCGGCGGGCAGCACGGCTCAGGCGAGCCGGCAGGCCGTTCAGTCAGACAGTGGGAGGACCGCGGGCGGATGCCGCACGAACGGCGGGCGCACGGACCGGATCGACCGGAGGTACGGCGGCGCGATGCGCCACCGGCTCGGACCGATGGACCGGCGCGCCGGCGGGGACCGGCGGGTCAGGCGTATCGTCGCCGTCGATGCGTTGGCACAAGCCGGCGTGCGAAAACTCGCGGTGCGGCAGCGCCCCGGCGCTGATCGCAGCGGGCGCCGTGGCGGTGTGTACGATCGCGCGCGTCGGCGCGTCGATTTGCTTGCTCGCGGGCGCTCCGATCAGAAGCGCCAGCAGCGCTGCGAGGACGCCAAGGCAACGAGGAAGCATGCGCGCGTTGGCCCGCGAGCCGCCGATCAAGCCGGCTCGATGCCGCGACCTTGGCGCAAACCTCGGCGGGCAGCAAGCCGCACGAACGTGCTAATGTCACTCTCCGGTACCAATCAGCTCTGCAAACCGCTTGAGGTAGCGCGCCTCGGCTCTTTCGGCCGGCCACGGGGTCAGGTACTCGCGCTCGGTCGGGACCGCGAAGGCCGGCGGCTGTCCGAAGAAACGGCGCGCCTCGGCCGCCGAAAACCCGGCAAGCCGCGTCGCCTCGAGGTAGGCCGCCGCCTGATCGGCGGCCTTGAGCAGGCGCATCAACTCGCTCGGCCGCTCGGGCGGCAATCCGAAGCGCAGATGGATGGCGCACAGGAGCCGTACCTCGATCGCCTTGTAGGCATCGCCGATCACCGCCTTGAACGGCGAGATCATGTCGCCGATGACGTATTCGGGCCCGTCGTGCAACAGGATCGCGAGCCGGAAGCCACGGTCGAGCCGGGGCGTCCGCGTCCGCGCGATGGCATCGACCAGGAGCGAATGCTGCGCCACCGAGAAGATGTGCGCGCCACGGGTCTGACCGTTCCAGCGCGCCACACGCGCGAGCCCGTGCGCGATATCTTCGATCTCGATGTCGAGCGGGGAAGGATCGAGCAGGTCGAGGCGCCGCCCCGACAGCATGCGTTGCCACGCGCGCGGCTCGGCCAATGCCGTCCGGTCGCGCCGCAAGGTTTTCCGACGGGCCAGCCGGGGCGGTGCGGGCGACATGCCGTCGGCGCGCGTCGCGTCAGTCAACCGACCGGTCGCGCCGTCAACCGCGCGCAAACCTCATGCCGGTGGCAGCTCACGAGATGATCATTCACCATGCCGGTCGCCTGCATGAAGGCGTAGACGATGGTGGGGCCGCAAAACTTGAACCCGCGCGCCGCCAATTCCTTGGAGATGGCGCGCGACAGCGCGGTCTCGGCCGGAATCTGCCCGGTGCGGCGGAACCGGTTGACCTTCGGCTTGCCGTCGACGAAGTCCCACAGCAGCCGCGAGAAGCCCGGTCCCTTCTCCATCACGTCGAGGTACGCGCGCGCGGAGGCGACTGCGCCGGCGATCTTGGCGCGGTTGCGCACGATTTCGGTGTCGCGCATCAATGCATTGACCTTGCGGGCGCCGTAGCCGGCGATCGCCTCCGGGTCGAAGCCGTCGAAGGCGCGATGGAAGCTGTCGCGCTTGCGCAGGATCGTGATCCACGACAGCCCGGCCTGGAAGCCGTCGAGCACCAGCTTCTCGTAGAGCGCGCGGTCATCGAATTCCGGCACGCCCCACTCCTCGTCGTGGTAGGCGACGTAGAGCGGGTCGACGCCGCACCAGGTGCAGCGAGCTTGGCCGTCGGCGTGCTCGATCTTGGGCATGGCCGCCATATGTTCCTTTACTTCGGATTTTGCAATTTGCTTAGCTCTTGCGCCACGGCGGCCCGCAATGGCTCCAAACTGCGCTCGACGGTGCGCCAGACCAAATGTTCCAACACACCGTCGTAGTCGTGCCGATAGAAGTTTCCTGCGGCGGCCATTTCGGCCCAAGGAATATTGGCGTGCCGGGCCTTGAGATCGTCAGGAAGTTTGCGCGACGCTTCTGAAATAATTTCCAGGCAGCGGATCACGGCATAGAACGTACGTTGGTCGGATCGGAAAGCTTCAAACGACATGTCCGCTACGAAACCGCGCGCGAGCTCAATATTGCGCAGAATGTCCGCAAGGGCACCCTGCGGCGACTTAGAACGCATAGACGGCGTCGGCGGTCGCGGGCCCTCTTATATGCGGCTTAAGACCCTCGCGATTCACCACGTCGACACGACCGTCGAACAGACCCGAGATATACTCCTTGAGGCCGACGTACTCATAGACATCCAACGGCAGCTCGGGGTCGAGCTCGATCATGATGTCAATGTCGCTGCCGGGCTCGGCCTCGCCCCTGACAACAGACCCGAACAAAGCCGCATGCCGGACGCCCCGCGCGCGCAGGTCGTTCGCGTGCTTCTGCAGAATTCCGATCGCGTCGTCTCGTTTCATGTCGCAATGATATCGCATGCCGGCCCGAAATCGAAGGCGGCGCACTACTCCGCCGCCCTGCCCTCGCCCGGCCAGGCAAAACGCGCCCATGTCGGTTTCTGCGGGTGGATGGCTATCCCCCCGGCGGTGACCGGCAGCCCGGCCGCAATGGCGTCGGCCACGCGGTCGAGTCGCACGATCGCGATGCCGCGCCCGGCCGCGGACGATCCCATCATCCCGGCCGGCTTGTCGCCGGCCAGCACCGGCGCCCCGCATTCGGGTGCGAAGTCGTCGTAGGTCACCGCGACCACGCGGGTGCGTACGTTGCCACGATGCTCCATGCGCGAGACTACCTCCTGACCGACGAAACAGCCCTTCTCGAAATCGACGCCGCCGAGCTGATCCATGTCGGCCTCATGCGGAAACGCATCATTGTAGATGAAGTCCTGGCCGCCGCGGGGGACCGCGAGCGCGATCCGGTGCGCGTCGTACTCTGACGCATCGACTGCTGCGGCTCCCATGTCGTCGGCGGCCTCGCCGAACACCTGCGGCGGCAGGATCATGCGCTGCCCAAGCGCGGGCGACCGTGGATCCGGATAGACCAAGGCGTATTCGCTGGTGCCCGTTCCATCCCAAATCGCCGCGACGCCAAGGGCGTCGGACGGGTTCTCCACCGTGATCTTGGCGCGCAGCTTGTAGAAGTCGAGGCGCTCGGCGAGCGTGGAGGCGAGCGCCCGCGGGCAGTCCAGAAAGAAACCGCCGCCATCCTCGGGCGAAGCCTCCACGATGATGAAGTCGACGATGATCTTGCCTTGCGGGGTCAGAAGGGCCGCAAAGCCCGGCGCGGCGGGAGAGACTTTGGCCATGTCGGCAGTGACGAGCCCATTGAGGAACGCGCGCGCAGTCTCGCCCGCCACCTTGACGACGCCCCGTTCCGGCAGCAGTGCAGCTCGCATCGCGTATCCCTGAGTTCTCGCCGCCGCAACGTAAGGGCCGCGACCGCCGACCTCAAGGCCGATGCCGTGATGTCACGCCAATGCCGAGCGCGGTGCCGCGTGCAACCTGCGGCGCACGCGGTCACGTGACCGGCTATTGCCGTGAGAGGCTGACGGAGAACTCGCCGTTGCGAATGCGGGTTGCGAGGCCTTCGGAAAAGCGCGCGACCGCGTCCTCGCCGTAGGTCGACACCAATTCGGCGAAGGCGGCGAACAGGCACGCCTGCGCCAAGCAGTCGCCGTCGACGCCTTCCAGCGTCGCATCGGCCCACGCCTCTTTCACATAGCCGACCGCCAGACGCTTCTGGTCGTGATCGGATGCCGGCACCTGCGCCGGAAACTCGTGGATCATGCTCGCGAAACTCTAGCTTCGCACCGGCGCCTCCTGAACATCGCGCCGGCCCGTTCCCAGTCGAGCAAGCTACTAGCACGGCCCTTGCGTTTCGGGAGATCGTATCACGGAGCAGGGTTAACGTCGGAACGATGCCAGCAGCGCATCGACGCAGGCATCGGCGAACTGCGGGTCGTTGATGTGGAGCAGCAGCTCCGTCACGGTGCCAGCCGGGGCGTGCGAGCGCAGGGTGTCCACGAATACCCGGTCGGTTTCCGGCTGGGCCCAGGAGCCGACCTCGTTTCCGGCAAGATCGTGCACGGGGCGGCCGGTGAGGCCGCTGAAGCCGCGGAGCGGAACGAGCACCCGCACGGGACCTTTGGCGGCCGCCACCCGCTCTCCGATCAAACGCGCCAACGCAGCGAATTCATCGGCATCGGTCCGCATCAGCAGGATCTCGACATTGTACTGATGGAACGCACGGTGCCGGTAGCGATCCGGCACGGCACCCACCCACCAGTTGGTGAAGTCCAGGCACCCCGGCACTATCACCTGCGGCAGGCCTGCCGCGCCGGCAGCGGTCAGGCGTCGGTCGCCGGCGCTGTAGACGCCGCCGGTGAGCAGGTCGGCGAGTTCCGAGGTGGTCAGGTCGATCACGCCGGCGAGCTCGCCGCTGGCGGCCAGCTGTTCGAGCGCCCGCCCTCCCGGGCCGGAAGCATGCAAATGGATCACCTCGAAGCCTGCGCGTTCGAGCCCGAGCGTGATGCGGTCGACCGCCGGCTGCAGGTTGCCGAACGAGGAGACGCCGATCAGCGCCGGTGGCGCATCGACGGCTCGACGCTGCTGCCAAGCCACGGCCATGCCGGCCATAGCCGCAGCCGCATTGGCCAGTGCCGCGCGCGTAATGCGGTTGAGCCAGATATCGCCGATGGTCGGGACCATGGCGATATCGCTCTCGGCCACGTACCACTGCACGGCCGCAGTGGCGGCGACCGGAGTGACCATGACCTTGGGCAGCGCCACCGGCAGCGCCCGCATGATGGCGCAGGCCATGGTGGAGCCATTGGCGCCGCCGAGGCCGAGTACGCCGGCGATCTCGCCGGCCGCCAGCTTGGCGCGGACAATGTCGGTGCCGCCCGCAATCATCACTTGTGCCGCCGCCGCCCGCGAGAGCCGGCCGAGCGCGGCCCATTCGGTTGCGGATGCCTCCGCCACCGCCTTGCCGAGGACGCTCGCGCCGTCATGCGCGTGCGGCCGCAGCGACAGATCGACCAGCCAGGGCCTGACGCCTGCCTGCACCAGCGCATCGCAGAGGAAGCGCGCCGCGGCGTGCTTGCTGTCGAGCGTGGCGAGAACGCACACGGTGACGTCAGCGTGGTGGATCTGAGAATCCTCCTGGTCGTCTCATCGTGATGAGCACGGTGACGCTAGCGCGCCCTCGGGAGCTTGACGCCGCGGAACCGTCGAGCCGCCTCGCTGACCGACGCCTCGATCGGAAAGCGTTCCGCGGAGGAGCCACCGACGTAACCGTCGAGCCGCGGCTCGGCGGCGAGGAAGCGCTCGAAATCTTGCGGCGTCTCGATCCCGCCACCGTGACAGGTGACGATGCGATCGGAAAATCGTGCAGACAGCGCATCGAGGATCGCGGCGGCGCGGGCGACAGCGGCCTGGTGAGCGAGCACGGTGGTCGAGCCGGTGGTCCCACCCGAGCTGTTGCCGAAATGCACAATGATATTATCGACGCCCGCTTCCGCCATCGCCAGCGCCTCCGGCACCGAAGTACAGAACGCCTTGGTGAATAGACCCATGCGCGCGGCGCTGGCCAGCACCTCGACCTCGCGCGCAAAGCTCATCCCGGTTTCTTCCAGGGCAATGCGGAACTGGCCGTCGATCAGCGCGACAGTCGGGCAGTTCATCACGCCGTGATATCCGGCCGCGGCGACCTTCTGCAGAAAGCGGGCCATGTCGCGCGTCGGATCGACGCAAAGCAGGCCCGCGACTAGTGCGCAGTCATTGACCACGTTGACCAGCGCGCGCTCGCCGAGCTCGAGCGTGAGGGCATTGGCGTCGCAGATCGGCAAGTAGCCCGCCATCGAGCTCAAGCCCTGCATGCGGAAATAGGCGAGGCAATGGGTGGTCACGATATTGGCGCCGCCGCGCGCCGCCATCTTGGCGGTAATACCGGAGCCGCACAGCGCGTCGTAGATGGCGCGCCCGGCCGCCCGCTCGGCGCGAAGCCGCACCACGATGGTCTCGCGATCGAGCCTATCCGCCACGTCCCCTCGCCTCCCGGCCGGCCGATACTAGCGGCATTGTCGAATAGCCGTCATCCTTTGCCGTGCTTCGAGGCTCGCCCGACCTCGTCGGGCTCGCACCTCAGCATGACGCGACAGAAGGTCCGCTCACCCATACGCCGTCATTCTGCGAGCCTGACCCGGACTGATCCGGCGTGCCCGCGCGAAGCGAGGAAGGATGCTGTTCTGCTGTACATTTCCTGCGAGACGGACAGACGAGGGAGACGTCCTTGGTGCAGGTCTTGATCGAGAACGAGGCGGGTTCGAGCGACAAGAACACGTTTGACGAGCGTACGCTCCAGTTCTTGCACCGCGCGCGTGTGTCGCGCGCGTACCCGTATCCATACGGCTTCGTGCTCGGCACCCGCGGCGGAGACGGCGATGCGGTCGATTGCTTCGTGCTGACGACGGCAACTCTGCGATCCGGCGCGGTCGTCGCGTGCGAGCCGCTCGGCCTCTTGGAGCAGATCGAGGACGGCGAAATCGATCACAAAGTGTTGGCGGCAGTCGCCGGCGAAACTGTCGCTCTCGATGCCGCCGTGGTGACGGCGGTGACCGATTTCATCACAGGCGTGTTCGCGCACATCCCGGGCAAGCGGATGACCATCGGCCGCCTGCTGCCGCGCGCTGATGCCGAAGCTTACCTGCAGCGATGCCGCGACCCGGCGGGTTGATCAAGCTGTTGCGGAAGGTGCTCGCCGCAGCAAGATCAAGCCGGCGAGAACGATCGCGAGCGCGCCGAGCCAGACGTAGGCATCGGGCACATCACCGAATATCAGATAGCCGATCGCGACCGAGCCCAGCAGCTCGAGATACACGAGCGGCGCCAGGGTCGAGGCCTGCGCGTAGCGAAACGCCATGATCGACAGCATATGGCCGCACGCGGATACGAGCCCCATCGCAACAAACAGCCACAACTCACCCGACGACGGCGTCGACCAAGTCCAGACCGCCTGCGGCGTGAGCAGAATGGTGCCGAGAAGGCACTGGAAAACCAGCGTCTTGAGGGGGTCGCTCCGGCGCGAAGCCTGACGCGTCGCGATCATATAAAGCGCGAAGCATCCGCCGGCGCCGAGCGCCAGCAGCAGGCTCGGATCGGTGGAGCCGGCCGGCCTCAGGATTGCCAGCACTCCGCCGAATCCGAGCGCGAGGCTCGCGATCTTGAGCGCCGTCAGTGCCTCGCCGAGGAAAACGACCGCGAGCATCATGGCGACGATGGGAGCCACGAAGAACGCGCTGATCGCGGTCGCGAGCGGGATGCGCGCGATCGCCAGAAAGTAGCAGCTCATCGCTGCGACGAGGAAAACCGTGCGCAGCAGGTGCGCGCCCACCTGCTCGCGCGGAAGGATCGCGGTCCGGTAGCGCGCCATCGCTGCCGGAACAACGAACGCGCACGCGAACGCATACCGTGCCCAGGCGATGTAAAGCGGCGAGTGGGCCGAGCTAAGGTACTTTGCGGCCCCGTCGACCACAGGGAGAGTCAGCGCGGCGACGCTCATCAAGGCGACGCCAATGGTCGTATGCCTGTGATCCAACGGAAGCCGTCCGGCGTACCCAGCCGACGCCCGTTAAGCCACGCTGGCGACTACGCCGCCTTGCGCTTGGCCTCGATCAGCTTGCGCTCGACCAAAACCTCGGCGATCTGGATGGCGTTGAGCGCCGCCCCCTTGCGCAGGTTGTCGGACACGCACCACAGCACCAGTCCATTCTCGACAGTCGGGTCCTCGCGCACGCGCGAAATATAGGTCGCGTCCTCGCCCGCCGACTCGAACGGCGTGGCGTAGCCGCCCGGCTCCCGCCGGTCGATGACCAGGCAGCCCGGAGCCTTGCGCAGGATCTCGCGCGCCTCGTCGGCCGAGAGCGGCTGCTCGAACTCGATATTGACCGCCTCCGAATGGCCGATGAACACCGGCACGCGCACGCAGGTGGCGACAAGCTTGATCTTGGGGTCGAGAATCTTCTTGGTCTCGGCCACCATCTTCCATTCTTCCTTGGTGTAGCCGTCCTCCATGAACTCGGCGATCTGCGGGATCAGGTTGAAAGCCATGCGCTTGGGGAACGCCTTGGTCTCCACGTCCTGCAGCGAGTAGATCGCCTTGGTCTGGCGGTCGAGCTCGGCCATCGCGGCCTTGCCGGCGCCGGACACCGACTGATAGGTCGCCACCACCACGCGCTTGATCGTGGCACGGTCGTGCAGCGGCTTGAGGGCGACGACCAGCTGCGCGGTCGAGCAATTAGGGTTGGCGATGATGCCCTTGCGGCGGAAGCCGGCGACCGCGTCGGGATTGACCTCTGGGACCACCAGCGGGACATCGGCGTCGTAGCGCCAGGCCGACGAATTATCGATCACTACCGCGCCGGCGGCGGCGATCTTCGGCGACCATTCCTTAGAAACGGTGCCACCCGCCGACATCAGGCAGATGTCGGTGTCGGAGAAGTCGTAGCTCTCAAGCGCTTTGACCTTCAGCGTCGCGTCGCCATACGAGACCTCGACGCCCTGGCTGCGGCGCGAAGCAAGGGCGGTGACCTCGTCGGCGGGAAAGTCCCGCTCGGCGAGGATGTTCAGCATCTCGTGGCCCACCACACCCGTAGCACCGACGACGGCGACCTTGTAACCCATCGTTTACTCTCCGAAAGAATTTCGCCGTGGCGCATTGCGCTTCGAACCCGCGGCGAAGGCGCTTCTACGCGAGAACAGGCGCAAGCACAACGCCGCCGTAGGAGCCGGGACAACTCAGCTCAGTGCCCGTCCGAGCGCCAGGAATTTGTCGCGGCGGTGCCGGCGGATCTCGTCGCGATCGAGGTTGCCGAGACTGACGAGCGCGCCCGCGATCGCCTCGCCGGTGGCGGCGATGGCGGCCTCGATATCGCGGTGTGCGCCGCCGGTCGGCTCGCTCACAATGGCATCGATCACGCCGAAGCGCGCCATGTCCTGCGCGGTGATCTTCATGCTGGTGGCAGCGTCCTGCGCCTTGCTGGTGTCGTGCCACAGGATCGAGGCCGCCCCCTCCGGAGAGATCACCGTGTAGATCGCGTGCTCCAGCATCAGCACCCGGTTGGCGGTGGCGATCGCGATGGCGCCGCCGGAACTCCCTTCACCGACAATGACCGCCACATTGGGGACGCCGAGCTCAAGGCACGCCTGGGTCGAGCGCGCGATCGCCTCCGCCTGGCCGCGCGCCTCGGCGTCCACGCCCGGATACGCGCCGGGTGTATCCACCAGCGAAATCACCGGGAGGCCGAACCGGTCGGCCATGCCCATCAGCCGCGCGGCCTTGCGGTAGCCCTCCGGCCGGGCCATGCCGAAATTGTGCTTGAGGCGGCCTTCGGTGGTCGACCCCTTCTCGTGGCCGATCACGCACACCGCCTCGCCGCGAAAGCGGCCGAAGCCGCCGATGACGGCCGCGTCCTCGCCGAACTTGCGGTCGCCAGCAAACGGCGTGAACTCGGTCAGCAAGCCGGCCACATAGTCGAGACAGTGCGGACGCTCGGGATGGCGCGCGACCTGGGTTTTCTGCCAGGGCGTCAGGTTGGCGTAGAGGTCCCTGAGCGCCTGCCCAGCCCTGGCCTCCAGGCGCGCGAGCTCGTCGCCGATCGCCACCGCATTGCCGCCGGCCTGCATGGCGCGCAGCTCTTCGATCTTGGCTTCGAGCTCGGCCACCGGCTTTTCGAAATCGAGATAGCTGCGCATCAGGCTCAAGAAAACCCGTCATTTGGGATGAAAAGACGGCGGCAGCCGCGAGCGTCGGACACTGGCCTTCGACCCAAGGCCAAGTCAAGCAAGCCCGGGGTGTCTCTGGGGTATGTCGCCGCGCCCTCTTTCTGTGCCCGAGGGGTGCCATGGCGACTTTGCATTGCCGTTTGCCCATGCATAGATCGTAGGTCCACGAACGTCCGCAAGATCGCCATGCAATCTCCTCAACACGATCACTGGCACGGCACCACGGTCCTGACCGTGCGCAAGGGCGGCATCGTTGCGATCGGCGGCGACGGGCAGGTCTCGATCGGCCAGACCGTGGTCAAAGCCAATGCCAGGAAAGTTCGCCGACTCGGCAAGGGCGAGGTGATCGGCGGGTTCGCGGGCGCCACGGCCGACGCGTTTACGCTGTTCGAGCGGTTGGAGAGCAAGCTGGAGCAATATCCAGGTCAGCTGATGCGTGCCGCGGTGGAGCTCGCCAAGGACTGGCGCACCGACCGTTACCTGCGGCGGCTCGAAGCCATGATGATCGTCGCCGACGCATCGGTGTCGCTGGTGCTGACCGGCACCGGCGACGTGCTCGAGCCTGAGGCCGGAGTGATGGGAATCGGCTCGGGCGGCAATTACGCCCTGGCCGCCGCACGCGCATTGATCGACGGCGACCTCGATGCCGAGGCGATCGTACGCAAAGCGATGACGATCGCCGCCGATATCTGCGTCTATACCAATCGCAACGTCACGATCGAGACGTTGCCGGCGAGCTGATCGATGGCGAGCTACCAGTTCCGGCCCGCGGAGACCGCCGACCTGCCTCTGCTGATGCGCTGGCTCGCCGCGCCGCATGTTGCCGCCTGGTGGGGCGATCCCGCGAGCGAACTGGCCGAGATCGTGGAGGCGGTCGGCGATCCGCGCGTCGATACTTTCATCGTGCTGTGCGATAGCCGACCAATCGGATACCAGCAGAGCTATGATCCGCATGACGGGGACGGACATCCGTTCGCGGATCAGCCGCGCGGGACGCGGGGGATCGATCAGTTCATCGGCGAAGCAGACATGCTGGGTCGCGGGCATGGCAGCGCGTTCGTGCGCGCCTTCGTCGAGCGGCTGTTTGCCGCCGGCGCGCAGCGGGTGCTGACCGATCCAGACCCGGCCAATGCCCGTGCCGTACGCGCGTATGCAAAGGCCGGATTCCGGCCGCTCGATCGGCGAATGACCCCTTGGGGCGAAGTTTTGCTGATGGTCCGCGACTTCGGCCAGGCAACGGCGTGACGCCAGCGTCCCGGCCTTCACTGGTCTCGGCAACGATCGTCGTCGTAGCGCTCATGCTTGCGCAGGCGGCCATCCTGCTCGCAATGGGCCGCACGCCGATATGCACCTGCGGCTATGTGAAGCTATGGCACGGCGTGGTGCAAAGCTCGGAGACGTCGCAGCACATCGCCGACTGGTACACCTTCACGCACGTCGTCCATGGCTTTGCGTTCTACTTCCTCACCTGGCTGCTGCTGCCGCGCACGGCGCCCGGCATTCGGCTCGCGACCGCGGTCGCGGCGGAAGTGGCCTGGGAGATTGTCGAGAACACCGATGCGGTCATCGGCCGGTACCGCGCGGGGACGATCTCGCTCGGCTACGAGGGTGACAGCATCGTCAACTCGCTGAGCGACACGCTGGCGATGATTGCAGGCTTCCTGCTCGCGCGCCGCCTGCCGGCGGGCGTGTCGGCCGCGCTCGCTCTCGGCCTGGAAATCGGTCTCGCCTATCTGATCCGTGACAATCTGACCCTCAACATCATCATGCTGATCCACCCGCTCGATGCCATCCGGCTGTGGCAAGGCGGGCCGCCGTGATTATATGGCGGCGGCATGCCCATCTGCGCGGCCTTAAGCGACAGCGCATGAACCGGAGCGCAAGGCGACCTTGAACAAACCCCCGAACCGATCCGCCATGAGCTCGTTCTCGCCACGTGAGATCGTCTCCGAGCTCGACCGTTTCATCGTCGGGCAGTCGGACGCCAAGCGCGCGGTGGCGATCGCACTGCGCAACCGCTGGCGTCGGCTGCAGCTCGACGACAAGCTGCGCGAGGAAGTGCTGCCCAAGAACATCCTGATGATCGGCCCGACCGGAGTGGGCAAGACCGAGATTTCGCGGCGGCTGGCCAAGCTCGCCGGCGCGCCGTTCATCAAGGTCGAGGCGACGAAGTTCACCGAGGTCGGCTACGTCGGGCGCGATGTCGAGCAGATCGTGCGCGACCTGGTGGAGGCCGCGATCGGGCTCACGCGCGAGCGCAAGCGCAAGGACGTGCAGGCACGCGCCCACCTGGCGGCCGAGGAACGCGTGCTCGCCGCCCTGGTCGGCGAAAACGCCAGCGCCGCTACCAAGGATTCGTTTCGCCGCAAGCTGCGCGCCGGCGAGCTCGACGACAAGGAGATCGAGATCGAGGTGCAGTCATCGGGCGCATCGCTGCCGATGTTCGAGATTCCCGGCATGCCGGGCGCCCAGATGGGCGCGATCTCGATCGGCGACATCTTCGGCAAAGCGCTCGGCCAGCGCACCAAGCCGCGCCGCCTCACCGTGCGGGAATCGCACGATCTCCTGATCAACGAGGAATCCGACCGGCTGCTCGACCAGGATCAGCTGGTGCAGGAAGCGATCCACGCGGTCGAGAACAACGGCATCGTGTTCCTCGACGAGATCGACAAGATCTGCGCGCGCGAAGGCCGCATCGGTGCCGATGTCTCGCGCGAAGGCGTGCAGCGCGACCTGTTGCCGCTGATCGAAGGCACGACCGTCTCGACCAAGCACGGGCCGGTCAAGACCGATCACATCCTGTTCATCGCCTCGGGCGCCTTCCATGTCTCGAAGCCCTCGGATCTGCTGCCGGAGCTGCAGGGGCGGTTGCCGATCCGGGTTGAGCTCAAGCCGCTCACGCGCGGCGACTTCATCCGCATCCTGAACGAGACCGAGGTCTCGCTGATCAAGCAGACGATCGCCCTGATGGCGACGGAAGGCATCACGCTGACGTTCTCACCCGACGCGATCGAGGCCATCGCGGACGTTGCCGTCGAGGTCAACGGCAACGTGGAGAATATCGGTGCCCGCCGGCTGCAGACCGTGATGGAGCGGGTGCTGGATGAAATATCGTTCGCGGCGCCCGACCGTGCCGGCGAAACGCTTACCATCGACGCGGCCTATGTGCGCGTGCATATCGGCGACCTCGCCAAGAACGCGGACCTGAGCCGGTTTATCTTGTGACGGGCGAACCATCACGCAGCGGTGCGTCGAGGGTAATCCTCATTCGACGAACATTGCGCGAAGCGTATCTAGAGTCAGAGACAAGTTCTTCGGCTCCACTTCACCGAGACGCCGGAGCAAGCGTGATTTGTCAACTGACCGAATTTGCTCAAGCAGAAAACGTCCGTTCTTACCTTTCAGTCTTGCCTCGATCCGGTAACGCGCCGGGTAGCTACGCGTTGTCATCGGGACAACAATGACGATGTCCAAGTGGTCGTGAATTTCGGGCGGCGACACGACGAGACACGGCCTCGTCTTGCGAATCACCCGACCCTCGGTCGGATCCAGCTTTGCCAGCCAAATTTCTCCCCGCCCTACCACTCCCAATCCTTGTCGGCTTTGTTCGCGAACTCTGGCCATACAAGCTTGTCGTCACCAGCCGCGTGGATGGCTTTGCTATCGTCGGCCCAACCCGCGCGTGGATGGCTCTTGATCGGGGCAATAACCACTTTGCCCTTCTCTACTTTCACCTCTACGCGATCTCCCGCTTTGGCGCCGATTTCCGCCAACAGCGGCTTCGGAATGATGACGCCGTGAGAGTTTCCCATTTTCCGGATTGCGGATTTCATAGTGCGGTTCACTTTTGGAATGTTATAACAATGTTGTACCGCATCGCCGCCGCGTCAAGGCTGCGGCTGCACGGAACAGCAGACTATGCCATGTTGCGCGCCCGCCGAATCCGAACGTAGAGCGCGCCCTCCCCGCCATGGCTGGCATGCGCCAGCTCGAAGCCGACGACAACCGAGCGGAACTCCGGCAACCGCAGCCACTGCGGCACCAGCCGCCTGAGCACACCGCGATCCTCGCCGAACGTTTGAGCGCGCACGCCCTTACCGGTGATGACCAGGACCAGCTTCGCCCCGTCGGCCTGCGCCGCGCGCAGGAACCGGCGTAGCGCGTGGTGCGCGGCCTCTTGGGTGAGGCCGTGGAGATCGATGCGCGCGTCGAGGGGTTCGTTGCCGCGGGCAACGCGCTGCAGTAGGCGCCGCCCGAGCGGTGCCAGCGGGGCTTGCGTGGACTGCACGCGGCGCGACGGCGCTTTCGAGCGCGGCGAAACAGAGGGCGCGGGTGGCGGCGCGCCCACCGGAACCCCTTGATCCTGCGCATTCGGTTCCGCGCTCTTGATCGATCGGAGCCGCGCGACCGAACGGGTCGCCGACGTCCACAAGGCGCGTTCGTCCGCCGTGAGCTGCCGCCGCCGGCCCGCCGGCGGACGATCCGATTCCGTGCTCACGGTTTCGGCCTCGGCGGCGGCATCGGCACCGGGCCGCCGATGCCGGCGAGATCGAAGCCGCGCGGCACCAGCATCACAACGCGCGCCGGATGCTTGATGCGACCGGCGACACGGCCAGCCTCGTCGCCGGCGCCGAAGTAGAGATCGCCGCGCGCCGGACCGACAATGGCGGAGCCGGTGTCCTGCGCAATCATCAGCCGGCGGAAAGCCTCGCCGCTGCGCTCATCCCGCAGCGGCAGCTCGGCATCGATCCACAGCGGCGTGCCATAGGCATGCAGCCTGCGGTCGACCGCGATCGAGCGCTCGGCCGTGAGCGGAATCCCCTGGGCGCCGACGGCCTCCTGGTGGTCGGCGAGCTCGGCGACCCGGAAAAAGATGAACGACCGGTTCTTCTGCCGCAGCTCCGTGGCCTTGTCGGGATTGGCCTGCATCCATTGCCGGATGCGATCCATCGACATATCGGCGCGCTCGATCTCGCCATCCTGGATCAGGATGACACCGACCGGCGTGTAGGGCTGACCGTTATGGGCCGCATAGTTGAGGCGCAACATCGCGCCGTCCCCGAGGCGAACTCGCGCCGAGCCTTGAATCTGGATGAAGAAGGCATCGATCGGATCCTTCAGCCAGCAGATTTCGAGACCTTTCCCATCGAGCGCGCCGTTCTCGATCTCCGCGCGGTTATAATAGGGTACGCGCTGCTTGCCGGCGCGCCGCCACACCGGGCCGCGGTTGGACAAGATCCGGCTTGCGCCCGGCCGATGCCGGCCCGGGACGATCATATCGTCGGGCCGCCGGTACATAGGCACCTTGAACTCCTGGGTGGGAAATCGCGACCCTTCGACGATCGGCTCGTAGTAGCCGGTCAGAAAACCCTCGGTTTCGCCGAGGCGCGCGAGATGAAAGGGGCGGAACCGGGTCTCGAAGAATTCCCGGGCCTCCGTGCCTTTCGCCGGCCCGAGCGCCAGCGCTTCTCGACAGACGCCGGCGAGCGTGACTTCGACGGCGCGTCTCTCGCGCGTCGGTTTCTTGCGGGCCGCAATCGCGCCGCAGCTCGCCCGAAACGCGTCGAAGGACACGGCGTGATCGTCGTCACTCCAGCCGCGCAGCTCACTCCAGCGGAGCGGCTCGAATTGTGCATCCGGGATGGCGGCCGATGCGATGCCGGACTCGAAGGCATCGGTCGTGGCGGCGGCGGAAGTCGGCGCAGAGCCCGGACCGCCGCCAACCAGCACTGCCGCCATCATGCGGAGAACGAAGCGGCGGTCCGCAATCATTGCGCTTCGGCTGGGTCAGTGGCCGGCTTCGGTGGCGACCAGCTTCCAGTTGGGATCGCGCGACGACACGTCGCGGGCGAATGTCCACACGTCGGTGACCTCGGTCACCTTCTCGGGCGACCCATCGATCACGGTACCGGAACGGTCGCGCGTGACCGAGATCAGCTGCGAGACGAACCGCACGGTGACCTGAGCGGTCTTGCCGCGCAGCTCGGCATGCGTGATTTCGGTCTTGTCGATGGACACGAAGCGGCTTTCGGCGGTTTCCCCGCGCGACTCGCGTTCGCGGATGGCGGCCTCGAACCCCTCGTAAACCTCTTTGGACAGCAAGTTCTTCAGCGTGCGTCGGTCGCCCTCCGCGAAAGCAGTAACCACCATCTCGTAGGCGGCGCGGGCGCCGGCCACGAAGGCCTGGGCGTCAAGGCTCGGATCCGCGGCCGCAACTGCGTCGAGGCCGGCCGCAACCGGTGAGCCCGGCTCGGCAATGCCCTGCCAGCGGTCCGCCGGCTCTTCTCCGGCTTCGACCGGCTTGGCGGCGCCGTCCGTTTTGCGCGTCGGCAGCTGCACCACCTTCTCGTTCGCTGACGTGCGTACCGCATCGCGAGTAGAGAACGGATCGTAGGGCGGCCGCTCGCGGCCGGTACGCTGGCCGAGCACGCTGCGCAGGCGCAGGAAAATGAACACTGCCAAGGCAAGAAAAATGATGGTGTAGATGTCGAACACGGCTCGAATGCTTTCGGCGGTCGTCTACGCGCGGCCAAGGCGCCAAATCGGCGGGAGTCGTCCGCCGCTGTCATTAATTTAGGTACCTGGCCCGGCCGGTCCAAGGGCACCCGCGCCATTGAGGCCAGCTCAGGGGTAGAACTCGCCGCCACCTTAAACGATCCTGCGGACAAACGCCAACATGGCGTCGACCGCCTCGCGTTCCGTCGTCCAGCAACGTTTTGGCGGCACCAAGGTTGCTTGTGGCAGGTTGCGCGCTGTGTTAGCCACACCCGCACTTTCGCATGCATCCGTGCCCCGGGGCGGGGCCAAAAAGGACATCCGATGGCGAATTCAACCAACGGCGGACCGGCGCAGGAGAAGCCCCCGCAGCTCAACGTCCTGGCGCAATACATCAAGGATGTCTCGTTCGAGAACCCGAACGCTCCCAAATCGCTACAGCCGGGGCAGCAGCAGCCCACGATCAACATCCAGATCAACGTCAACGCCAAGCCGATTGCCGGCAATGACTACGAGGTGGAACTGAAGCTTGACGGCAAGGCGGAGACCGCCGGAAACGTGCTGTTCCATTTCGAGGTGCTATATGCGGGCATGTTCCGCATCCAGAACGTCCCGCAAGAGACGATCCAGCCAGTCATGATGATCGAGTGCCCGCGGCTGTTGTTTCCGTTCGCCCGCGAGGTGATCGCGACGCTGGTCCGCAACGGCGGTTTCCCGCCGCTCCTGATCGATCCGGTCGATTTCGTCGGTCTCTACCGGCAGCGACTGGAGCAGTTGCAGGCGCAGCAGCAGACGCCATCCGCGCCGGTGAGCTGAAGCTCAGGCGGCTGGCATTTCCGCCGTGGCGGTTTCATCCCGGGATCTATAGTCGCGCCAGATCGCCTGCGTGCCGAGCGTGGCCACAAACGCGCCATGGGCGGCGCGCTCGGCCGCGCTCACACGTGGCCCGAGCGGCACCGGGCGGGCGCGGACCGTGACCAGCCGGATCACGCCGGCGGCGTCGGTCGCCGTGTCGCCGAGGCCGAGGGTGGCCTGGCGGGCGCCGATCAACTCCAGATAGACCTCGGCCAGGATCTCGGCGTCGAGCAGCGCACCATGCTTGGTGCGCCGTGAATTGTCGATGCTGTAGCGCACACAAAGGTCATCCAGCCGATTGGGCCCCGCTGGATGCCTGCGGCGGGCAAGCAGTAGCGTGTCGAGCAATCGGTCGCGGCCGATCGCCGGTCGCGCGAGCCGCTCGAGCTCGGCATTGAGGAACGCGAGATCGAAGGCGGCGTTGTGGATCACCAGCGGGGCATCGCCGACGAATGCCAGAAAATCCTCGACCACGTCCGCAAACAGCGGCTTGTCTCTAAGGAAATCGAGCGTCAGGCCGTGCACGGCTTCGGCGTCCGACGGCATGTCGCGTTCGGGATTAAGATAGCAGTGATAGGTCTTGCCGGTGGGAAACCGGTTGACCAACTCCACGCACCCGATCTCGACTACCCGATGCCCCTGAAACGGGTCGAGTCCCGTGGTCTCGGTATCGAGAACAATCTCGCGCATCCGCTCCGCGTCTCGCCTCTACCCTGCGTGCATCAGGGCTGGCGACCGTCCCGGGGAAGAGACTGTCCTCCGGGAATCGCCGCCACGGCCCGCAAGATGCCACGAACCTGGACCTTAGCGGAATCCAGGCTGCGCGATGTATCCACGATGAAATGCGCGCGGCGGCGCTTTTCCGAATCAGGCATCTGCTTGGCCAAAATGGCATCGAGTTTTTCGGACGTCATGTCCGCACGGGCGAGCACGCGGACCCGCTGCACATCGGGTGGGGCCGAGACCAGAACGATCGCATCGACGCGCTCCTCGCCCCCCGTCTCGAGCAGCAGCGGGATATCGAGAACCACCACGCGCGCCCCGCGCGCCGCGGCCTCGGCGAGAAACCGTTCGGTCGAGGCGCGCACCAGGGGATGGACGATGGTCTCCAGCCGGGCAAACGCCACCGGATCCCCGATCACCCTTTTCGACAGTCGCACGCGATCGACCTTGCCGTCGACGATCGTGTCCGGAAACGCTTGCTCGATCGCCGAGACCGCTTCGCCTTCGTAGAGCCGGTGCACCGTCACGTCGGCCTCGTGCACGGGCACACCGGCTTCGGCAAATGCGCGCGCAGTCACGGTCTTGCCCATCCCGATCGAGCCGGTCAGGCCAAGGATCAGCATCGGAGCTCGATCCTCCGCACACAGTGCCGAGACGGGCGCCACCCCTGCCTCCGCAGAGCGATGGGAAGGGTCGGCAAACATCGCGTCGGCGATGCGCGCCGGAGTGGAGGGCACTGAGCAGTGTCGGCCTGCTGGCTCCGACCCCCGACCCGGGGTCCCCATCGCTCGGACGCGATGGGGCGTCGCTCCCTCCGTCGTTGACTTCGCGCCGGGGGGGAGAAAGCAAGGGCCGCAGCGTTTAGGACCTGTTCCGCGTCACGCATCGAGCCACCCTCGCGATCGCAGGAACCCGAGCAGAGGCAATAGCGGAAGTCCAAGAATGGTGAAGTGATCGCCATCGATGCGCTCGAACAGGTGGATCCCCAAACCTTCGAGCTGGTAACAGCCCACGCTTTGCATCGCGGCCGTCCCGACCGTGTCGAGGTAGCGATCGAGAAAGGCTTCCGAGAACGGCCGCACGGTCAGCCGCGCCGAGCCAACGAACTCGAACACCACGTTGCCGTCCTGGACCACCGCAACCGCCGAATGGAGCTCATGCGTGCGCCCGCGAAGCAGGTCCAGCTGCGCCCGGGCAGTGGTCCGATCGGCGGGTTTGGCAAAGGTGCGGCCGTCGATCCCCAAAGTCTGATCGGCGCCCAGCACCACGCGGCCGGGCATAGTGCCGCTCACTGCCTTGGCCTTGGCGGCGGCCAGCAGGCGTGCCACGGCAGCAGCAGACGCAGGTCCGACCTCGCACTCAATTGACCGTTCGTCGATCGCCGCCGGTCGAACATCAACCGGAATTCCTGACGCCGTGAGTATTTGGCGACGGATTTCGCTCTTGGAGGCGAGCACCAACGGTTCGCCCTCGAGCCACAAGGCCATAATCAGGATGCCGCGCGCCGGCGCCGTTCCGCCAGCAACGCCATGACGGCCGCTGCCGTCTCCTCGATCGAGCGGCGCGTCACGTCGAGGGTCGCCCAACTGTGGCGAGCACACAGGCGGCGCGAGAATGCGACTTCCTCAGCCACCGCTTGCCGGTCGACATAGGCATCGTCGCTCTGGCTGGTTCGAAGGCTGAGCAGGCGGTTCTGGCGTATCTGAACGATCCGTTCCGGACTCGCGTAAAGTCCGACCACCAAGCGGGCGACGCAGCCGTTCGAGCTGGGCCGGCACCGGCATACCGGCTACCAGCGGAACATTGGCGGTTTTTACGCCACGGTTGGCGAGGTAGATGGACGTCGGCGTCTTCGAAGTCCGGGAGACACCGATCAAAACGATGTCGGCATCCTCCAAATCGTCGAGATGCTGACCGTCATCGTGGAGCATAGTGTAGTTGAGCGCGTCGATACGCTTGAAGTAGTCCGCATTCAGCAGGTGCTGGGCGCCGATCCGATGGGTCGATTCGGTGCCGAGGTAGGACTGCAACAGCTGCAGAACTGGCCCGAGAATCGACAGGCAAGGTACGCCGAGATCGCGGCACTTCGCTTCCAACCGGTCGGTCAGCAGCGGATCAAGCAAAGTGTAGAGGACGATCCCAGGCGAGGCCTCGATTTCGACCAGTACTCGCTCAAGTTGTTTCTGCGTCCGCACCAGCGGAAAGACGATGCTCGACCGCCGAGACGCTCTCGTATTGAGCTGTTGCCGCCCGAGCAACCGTAATCAAGGTTTCGCCGGTTGCATCGGAAACCAGATGTAGATGGAAGAAGCTGTTGCGGTCAGCCATCGCTGGGTCGGGATAGCCTGTGGGCGGATGGGGAAGAGGACACGTCTCGATCCAGGAGGCAAGCCTTGCAGCCGTTCGACGGCTCGAATCGATGCACACCAGCACAAGCGGGACGGCGTATGACATGATTCCGGGCGTCCGGAAAAACCATGGGATATCCCAGTGGCGGAACAATCCGACCCTGCGCCGCAAGGCCATAGTTGCTGCTGCTGAATCCAGGCGTTCGGTTGCTTGGAATGTCCTGTGGGGAATATGGGGAGAACAACGGGCTGTGGACCGATGGGACAACAGATCCGCGTGATCGCACTCCAATGCCCAAAAGTCTCAAACTCTTAAGAATTTTTTAGTTATGTTTTGGAGAAATGGAGTGTGAGCCGAACCGCGAGCGTCAATCCACTATGCGAGGTGCTGCGCGGTCGGCGGCAATCAATTCCGCCGGTCTGGCTAATGCGGCAGGCCGGTCGTTATCTGCCGGAGTACCGTGAGCTTCGTGCGCAGAGCGGGCAGCTTCCTCGATCTCGTATTCACGCCGAGGCTAGCTGCTGAGGTAACGCTGCAGCCGGTCCGACGGTTCGGATTCGACGCCGCAATCCTGTTCTCCGATATTCTAGTCATTCCGCATGCGCTCGGACGAACCGTCACGTTCGAGGTCGGTGAAGGGCCGCGCCTTGAGCCCATTTCCGGGCCTGAGGCGTTGGATTTGCTGCGGCCCGAGGTCGACCAGGCCGTTCTTGCACCCGTTTACGAGACTATTCGCCTTGTCACGCGGGCGCAGCCGCCCGTTGCTGCTTTGCTGGGTTTCTGCGGAGCGCCGTGGACGGTGGCGACCTACATGATTGCGGGTCGGGGCACGCCCGATCAGGCACCGGCCCGCCTGTTCGCCTATGCGTATCCGGATGATTTCGGCAGATTGATCAATCTTTTGGTCGAGGCATCGACCGCTTATCTCGTGCGCCAGTTCGAGGCCGGTGTCGACGCCGTGCAGATTTTCGACACCTGGGCAGGGGTGCTATCGCCGAGCGAGTTTACCCGGTGGTGCGTGGAGCCGGTGCAGCAGGTTGGTGGCCGAGGTAAGGAGCCAAGTGCCGGATGCCCAAGATCATCGGATTTCCACGCGGCGCCGGCAGCATTACTGGCCGACTACGCGGCCCGAATTCCGCTGGATGCGGTGGGGCTGGACTGGATGATCGATCCGGACCTTCGTGCGAGAACATCTGGCGCCGAGCCTTCCGGTACAGGGCAATCTCGATCCCTTGGCGCTGCTCGCCGGCGGCGATGCTCTCGATCGTGGTGTCGACGCCGTGCTGGCGGCATTCGCCGACCGGCCGCTGATCTTCAATCTCGGTCATGGCATTCTTCCGGAAACACCGATTGCCCATGTGAAGCAAATGCTTCGAGGGTTCGCCGGCAATGACCAGCCTCTACCTCTGGCTCAAAGCCGCGCACGTGATCGCCATCATCGCCTGGATGGCCGGCATGCTCTATCTGCCGCGGCTGTTCGTCTATCACAGTCAGGTGCCGCCCGGATCGCCCCAGTCAACGACGTTCAAGGTCATGGAACGGCGGCTGCTCAAGGCGATCATCAACCCGGCCATGATGGCAGCCTGGGTCCTGGGGCTGTGGCTCGCCTGGGACGCCGGGCTGTTCCGGCAAGGGTGGTTGCATGCAAAGCTGGTGCTGGTGCTCGCCATGTCAGGCCTGCATGGGCATTTCTCAGCTGCCGTCAGGGCGTTCGCCGAAGACCGGAATACCCGGTCGGCGCGAAATACTGGCAGGATCATGAACGAGGCACCGACCGTGCTGATGATCGGAATCGTGATCCTGGTGATCGTGAAACCATTCTGACACGCCAGGAAGCGGCGTACGGCCTCTTGCGCGAACGCCGGTCTTTCCCTATGTTAGCCGCCATCCCCCCGAACGCAGGCGGATGCCTCATCGAGTCCGGTTGCCTGCTAGACCGGCCGACGCATCGGGTCCCGAGGCCCATCTAGGCTCGCCTTCCCAAGACCTGCGATCAGTTTCTCTCTTCGCGTCCGCGCCCCAGGCACATTTTACAGAACGGCGCGGGCCTTCCACAGGACTCCCCATGCGGGAAATGAAACTCCAGGACCTCAAAGTCAAAACCCCGGTCGAGCTTTTGAGCTTCGCCGAGGAACAGGAGATCGAGAACGCCAGCACCATGCGCAAGCAGGAGCTGATGTTCGCGATCCTCAAACAGCTCGCCGGCCGCGAGATCGACATCGTCGGCGAGGGCGTCGTCGAAGTGCTCTCCGACGGCTTCGGCTTCCTCCGCTCGCCGGAGGCGAACTACCTGCCCGGCCCGGACGACATCTATGTGTCGCCCTCGCAGATCCGCCGCTTCGGCCTGCGCACCGGCGATACCATCGAGGGGCATATCCGTCAGCCCCAAGGAGGGCGAACGCTACTTCGCCCTGCTTAAGGTCAATACCATCAATTTCGAGGACCCCGAGAAGGCGCGCCACAAGATCAACTTCGACAACCTCACCCCGCTCTATCCCGACGAGCGACTGCGGATGGAGCACGAGGACGCCGACCAAGAAGGATCTCTCCGCGCGCGTCATCGACATCGTGGCGCCGATCGGCAAGGGCCAGCGCGCCCTGATCGTGTCGCCGCCGCGTACCGGCAAGACCGTACTCCTGCAGAACATCGCGCACTCGATCACCGCCAACCATCCCGAATGCTTCCTGATCGTGCTCCTGATCGACGAGCGCCCGGAGGAAGTCACCGACATGCAACGCTCGGTGAAGGGCGAGGTCGTGTCCTCGACCTTCGACGAGCCGGCCTCGCGCCACGTTGCAGGTCGCCGAAATGGTGATCGAGAAGGCCAAGCGCCTGGTCGAACACGGCCGCGACGTGGTGATCCTGCTCGATTCGATCACCCGGCTGGGCCGCGCCTACAACACCGTGGTGCCGTCCTCCGGCAAGGTGTTGACCGGCGGCGTCGACGCCAACGCGCTGCAGCGCCCGAAGCGCTTCTTCGGCGCCGCCCGCAACATCGAGGAAGGCGGCTCGCTCACCATCATCGCGACCGCGCTGATCGATACCGGCAGCCGCATGGACGAGGTGATCTTCGAGGAGTTCAAGGGCACCGGCAACTCCGAGCTTATCCTCGACCGCAAGGTCGCCGACAAGCGCACCTTCCCGGCCATGGACATCACCCGCTCCGGCACCCGCAAGGAGGAGCTGCTCACCGACCCGGCTGTGCTCAAGAAGATGTACGTGCTGCGCCGCATCCTCAACCCGATGGGCACCATGGATGCGATCGACTTCCTGCTCGACAAGCTGCGCAACACCAAGAACAACGGCGAGTTCTTCGAGTTGATGAACACCTGAAGCCGCTCATCGGGCGCATGCTTTAACTCAGGATCCGATGAACGGATTCCGCACCGTCAAAGTACCGATTGTACGACCGTGTTGCATGTCCTCTGTGAAGAGCACTTCACAGTTTGCCTCCAAGGCGGAAGCCACGATCAGCGCATCGTAGAAGCTCAAGGAATGCTCTCGCGCGAGTGCGATGGCGGCATCGTGGGTTTCGGGAGTGAGGGGCAGTACCGGATCGAGCACATTACGGAAATCGCTGACAGCCTTTTCGATCGCGCCCCAATCTCGTTTGAGCTTTTTCCGCAGAACGTTGACGAGTTCGTTGAGCACCTGCACGCTGATGGTGCCGCCTGCCGCGATCAAAGCTTGTGCGCGCTCGCAGCGGGGATCATTGGACGTCGCATAGACGAGGACATTGGTATCGAGGAACGTCCTCACCGCTCGTTCGCCTCGTCACGATCGAACCGATAAGCTTCAGGCAAGGGCCAGCGCAGGGCGGCGATGGCTCGTAACGCCCGTTCGCGGCGATCGTTTTTCTCGATTTCGATGCGTCGGTTTGCCGTCGACACGATGTCGATCTCGTCGCCTGCCTTCAAGCCGAGCTCATCGACGAGTTTCTTCGGCAACCGAACCGCGAGGCTGTTGCCCCATTTCGAAACTTGCATGATCTACTCTAAGATATCCATACAGAATGTATATCTTAGAGGGAAATTAGTCAATATGCGAATGCCACTTACGCTTGACAGCCAGCCACGGCGTCACCCGACCTGCGGGGGCCGCTGCATCCTCTCAATGGCCTCCGCAATCGCCGCAGGCTCCGTCACCGGCAGCGAGCAGGTCTCGCCGACGCATACGAAGGCGGCCGGGTCCGCTGCCGCGGCGATCTTGTCGCGCGCCGGGTGAGCGGCGGGCAGGGCCTCGGCGGAGGGCGCGCGCAGCACCACACGATCGAGGAAAGGCAGCTTCAACGCCGCCGCGGCGAGCGCCTCGGCCCGCCGGCCGGTGCCGGTGACCACGATCTCGGCCAGTCGCAGGCGGGTGTCGAGCGCGTTGAGCAGCGCGGCGTGGGCGAACAGGTTCGGCGCGGCAAACGGCAGCACACCGTCGAACAAGCCGTCTGCGGCCGCTCGCCATTGCTGGTCGCCAGCGAGCACCGCGAGCCGCACCAGGTTGTCGGCCGCGACCGCGTTCGGGTTCGGCGTCGCATCGTCGGTGGTTGCGCTCGGCCGCACCACCAGACCTTCGGCGTCATCGGCAGTGAGGAAATAGCCGCCGTTATCGGGATTGCGGTAGTGGCGATCGAGCGCGCGCTGCCACACCAAGGCCTGATCGAGGTAATGGGCATCGCCGGTCGCCTCGGCGAGCGCGAGCGCGCCACGGATCATGTTGGCATGGTCGGAGGCGAGGCCGGGGAACAGCAGCCGCCCGTCGCGCCACGAGTGCCCGAGCCGGTCGCCGCGGGTCATGTTCTCGCGCACGAAGTGGAAGGCGAGCTCCGCCATGTCGAGCCAGACGAGCTCGCCGAACAGCGGTGCGCCGCGTGCAAGCGCCGCGATCATCAGCCCGTTCCAATCCGCCAGGACCTTGTCATCGAGGCCGGGCCGCACGCGCGGGGCGCGGGCGGCGAAAAGCTTCGCTCGTAACCCGGCAAGTCGCGCCTCGTCCGCCGCGTCGGGGGCGCGGAGCGCGGCAGCGCGCGCAGGCGATTGAGGATGTTGTGGCCCTCGAAATTTCCGCCGGGCGTCACGTCATAATGCGCGGCAAAGAATCCCGCATCCTGTTTGTTCAGAACGCTCTCGATTTCGGCGAGCGACCAGACGTAGAACTTGCCCTCCTCGCCTTCCGAATCGGCGTCGAGCGAGGATGCGAACGCGCCCTCAACGGTGGTCATCTCGCGCTTGAGCCAGCCGACGGTCTCGCGCGCTCGCTCGCGCAACAGCGGCTTGCGCGTGCGTTGCCAGGCGAGCGCCAGCAACTCGAGCAGCTGCGCATTGTCGTACAGCATCTTCTCGAAATGCGGCACCAGCCAGCGCTCGTCGACCGAGTAGCGCGCAAAGCCGCCGCCAAGATGATCGTAGATGCCGCCCTCGCAAATGCGCTCGAGCGTCAGGTCGACGATGCGGAAGTAGCGCTCCTCGCCGGTGCGCAAGCCCGCCCGCCATAACAGCTCGAACAGCGCAGCCTGCGGAAACTTCGGCGCGCCGCGCAAGCCCCCATGCAGCGGGTCCATGGCGCTGCCGATCTGTGCCGCCAGCTGGTCAAGCTCGCGCGTCCCGATCACCACCTTGCCGGCTGGCCGCGCGCGCGCCGCGAGCCGCTCCATCAGCGCATCGCGGTTCTGCGCGATCTTGTCCGGCTCCTCGCGGAACAGCCGCGCGACCTCGCGCAGCACGTCGACGAACGCCGGCTTGCCGTAGCGCGACGTCTTGGGGAAGTAGGTGCCGCCCCACACCGGCTCGCCGTTCGGCGTCAGGAACATGGTGAGCGGCCAGCCGCCGTGCTCGCCGAGATGATGCAGCGCCGCCATGTAGATCTGGTCGATGTCGGGGCGTTCCTCGCGGTCCACCTTGATGCTGACGAACAGCTCGTTCATCACCGCGGCGGTGGCGGCGTCCTCGAAGCTTTCGTGCGCCATGACGTGGCACCAGTGGCAGGCCGCGTAGCCGACCGAGAGCAGGATCGGCTTGTTGGCCCGCCGGGCCTCGTCGAGCGCCTCCGGCCCCCAGGGCCGCCAGTCGACCGGATTGTCCTTGTGCTGCAGCAGGTACGGCGAAGTCTCGCGCGCGAGGCGGTTTTCCCCAGCGACACCGGCGGTGGAGCCCATGCCGGAATAATGCCCGGCGACACGATCCGTTCAAGCGCCGTAGTATTTGGACCATGAATCGGTGGGCCATTCTGGCGGTGCTGTTCGTGGCGAGGACGGGCCTCGGGCTTCAGTTCCAGACCGTCGGTTCCGTATCCGAGGAGATCGCAACGGACCTCGGCCTCAACTTCACGGAGGTCGGCACCCTGATCGGTCTGTTCATGTTGCCGGGTCTGATCCTGTCGTTGCCGACCGGATATGTGGGCCGGTTTGCGAGCGACCGGACGGTGGCGTGTTTCGGCTTGGGATGCCTGGCGCTTGGCGGCGTTCTGGTTGCCGTGGGGACCGGCTTCGCCACAGCGGCAGCGGGCCGATTGATGTGCGGCGCCGGATTCGTTTTCAGCACCGTCTTCTTCACCAAGATGATCGTCGACTGGTTCGGCGGCAAGGAGATCGCCACCGCGATGGGCATCCTGGTGATGAGCTGGCCGCTAGGCATTGCGATCGGCCAGGTCGGATACGGATGGCTGGTAAAAACCTTCTCCTGGCAAATGGCTTTCTATGCAGCGTCGGCGTTCTGCTTTGTCGGTCTGTTGCTGGTGCTGCTGTTCTATCGCGCGCCGTCCGATGCGCCGGCGGCATCGGCCGAGCAGCGGAGCCAACTGAGCGGCCGCGAATTCGTTCTGGTCTCGATCGCCTCGATAGTGTGGGCTGCCCTCAACGCCGCCTACATCGTCTATCTGAGCTTTGCGCCTCCGGTGCTGCAGCAGATCGGCCTGGGTGCGCTCGAAGCCGCCGCGGTGGCGAGCCTGGCGAGCTGGGCCATGCTCGTCTCGATCCCGCTCGCGGGGCAAATCGCCGACCGCAGCGGACGCCCGGACATGGTGCTGTACGCCTGTCTCCTGTGTGGGATCGTCGCTCTGTTGCTGTTGCCCTACGGCGCTTTGGCGGCGGCGATCTGTCTCGCTTTCGGGTTTCTCAGCGGAGCCCCTGCAGGCATCATCATGGCACTGCCGGGAGAGGCGCTGAAGCCGGCGAATCGCGCTTTCGGCATGGGCATTTTCTTCAGCTGGTACTTTCTGATCACGACGCCGGCGCCGATCGTCGCCGGTTGGCTCTATGACCTCAGCGGTGACGCGCGCTGGCCGATCTACTTCGCGGCCGCGCTGTTCGCCGCGACCGCTGGCGCCAACCTGATGTTCCGTCTGGCGCAAAGACGCCAGCATGGTGAAATCTGACGCGCCCGCCACGCGCCGCCCCGCCCCGCCCGGGCGTCTTTCCTGCTCAATCGAGCTTCAGGCCCATGGTGCGCACGATCGGGGCCCAGCGCGCGACTTCGCTCTCGACGTAGCGACGATAGGTCTCCGGACCCAGGCCGGGCTGTGGCTCGAACGTTCCGGAAACCAGGAGCTGCCTCGGATCAATGCCAGTTCCAATCCGTGATCGACTCGATGAAGGCCTGATCCTCCCTGTCGGTGCGGCTCTTGGCGGCCAGCAAGGATTCACGATGCGCCTGCGCGGCGAATGCCTTTGTGCGGGTATCAGGCACCCAGATCGTGATCGGCCGTAGGCCTTGCGCGCGCAAACGGGCCCGGTGGGCGCGCACCTTTTCGCGTGAGGTCAGCGGGCGGAACTTGCGGCGCGACGCTCGGGCCGAGCGGGTCTTTGATGGCATGGCAGGGTTCCGATTACATGTAACCCAATCCGGCGTGGCTTTTTGGGCAACCCGCGGCGGCTCGGCTGGAGATCGGGTGCCTTACGGTGTAACGTCGCCGAAATGATGAGCCTCGATTTCCTCCTCACCTCGTTGATCGTGGTGGTCAGCCCCGGCATCGGCGTCGTCTACACGGTGGCGACCGGGCTCGGCCGCGGGCCACGCGCCAGCGTGATCGCCGCGTTCGCGTGCACACTCGGCATCGTGCCGCACATCGCGGCGGCGGTGCTCGGCTTGGCCGCGTTGTTGCACACCAGCGCGCTCGCGTTCCAACTGCTCAAGTACGCGGGCGTCGCCTACCTGCTGTTCATGGCCTGGGAGGCGTTGAGCGAGCGCGGAGCGCTCCGGGTCGAGCCGCAGGTGGGGGCGCGCTCGGCCAGGCAGATCGTTGTCACCGGCATCCTCATCAACATCCTCAATCCCAAGCTTTCACTGTTCTTCCTGGCGTTCCTGCCGCAGTTCGTCAGCGCTGGGGAGGAGAGCCCGCTCGCCCGCATGCTGGCGCTCAGCGCGGTGTTCATGCTGATGACTTTTGCGGTGTTCGTGCTTTACGGACTTGCCGCCGCGGCGGTCCGCGACCACGTCATATCCCGGCCGCAGGTGATGGTCTGGATGCGCCGGGCCTTCGCGGGCGCGTTTGCGGCACTCGGGGCGAAGCTCGCGTTTACCGAACGGTGAGTTGCGCTGTTGGCGGCCCGGAAGCCTCTGCACCTGAATTTGTTCCAAGAATCATAAGATATCATCTTTGATTATTGTTCATGTCTACGGGCGATACGATCTTTGCCCTTTCATCTGGGCCACCACCCGCTGCCGTCGCGGTGGTACGATTGTGCGGGCCAAGTGCTCGTTTCGGACTCGAAACAATGATCGGGCGGGTTCCAGAACCCCGTCGGGCGGCACTTTGCACCATATCGGATCCCGAAACGAATCATCCCCTCGACCAAGCTTTGGCGCTCTGGTTCCCCGGACCTCACAGCGAGACTGGGGAAGACATGGCGGAGCTGCAATTGCATGGCGGTCGGGCGGTGGTCGCGGCGACCCTGAGGGCTCTTGGCCGCCTGCCGGGATTGCGGCCGGCGGAGCCCGGCGAATTCACCCGCCGGGCTTTCCATAATGGCCGCCTCGATCTGACCCAGGTGGAAGGCTTGGCCGACCTCATCGGCGCCGAGACCGAGGCTCAGCGCCGGCAGGCGTTTCGGCAGCTCACCGGTGGCTTGGGGGACCGCGCCGAGACGTGGCGGCGCCGGCTGATCGAGGTCTTGGCGCTGGTGGAAGCGGGGATCGACTTTTCCGACGAAGGGGACGTGCCGGAGGACCTGGTAGCGCCGGCGCTCGAGACCGCCGCGGAACTGCGCGACGAGATCGCCGCTGCGCTTGCAGGCGCTGGCCGTAGCGAGCGCTTACGTGACGGTTTGACCGTCGCCATAGCGGGGCCGCCCAATGCCGGAAAGTCGAGCCTGTATAACCGTTTGGCGCGCCGGGACGCAGCCATTGTCTCGCCCCATCCGGGGACCACGCGCGACGTGTTGGAGCTGCACCTGGATCTCGACGGGTATCCCGTAACGGTCCTGGACACGGCTGGCATTCGTCAGGCTGCTGACCCGGTGGAGCAGGAGGGGGTGGAACGCGCCCGCGCCCGCGCCGCCGCGGCAGACCTGGTGCTGTGGATTATCGATGCCTCCGAGCAGTTGCCCGACGCGAGCACCTTGAAAGGAGAGCGCGCCGAATCAGGCTGGCTGGTCCTGAACAAGATCGACCTGCTCGATTCTCATCCGGATCGAGTCGGCAGCCCAGCCTTCAGGGCGCGGTTTTCCCAGGTGTTTTGGACGTCAGCCAAAACCGCCGAGGGCATTCAAGATCTGCTTGATGGCATGGCGCGCCATGCCGCGGCTGCCTTCGGCGGCAACGAGTTGGCCCTGATCACTCGGCTGCGGCATCGGTACGCCCTTGAGCAGGCGCACGCAGCCCTGAGCCGGGCATTGGTCCCTGGCTTGGCAGCAAATGAGGACTTGTTTGCGGAGGAACTGCGTGCAGCGTCCGTCGCGCTTGGCCGCCTGTTGGGTCGCGTCGATGTCGAGGACGTTCTGGATGCCATCTTTCGCGATTTTTGCATCGGCAAGTAGGGACCTGTGATTCGCCGGTTTTGTTCGTTTCACGTGAAACAGAGCGGGGCAGTCCCGCTGTGCCATAAGCCCGGCTTTGACCACACTGGGGAAAATCACTAGGACATCTCTTCATGCGGAGCGCGTTCGATGTCGTTGTGATTGGCGGCGGGCATGCTGGCTGTGAGGCTGCGGCAGCGGCCGCCCGCATGGGTGCGGCCACCGTGCTCATCACGCACCGGTTTGCGACGATCGGGGCGATGTCGTGCAATCCGGCCATCGGTGGTCTCGGCAAGGGTCATCTGGTGCGGGAGATCGATGCGCTCGACGGCCTCATGGGCCGTGCCGCCGACCAGGGCGGCATTCAGTTCCGAGTGCTCAATCGCCGCAAGGGGGCGGCGGTGCGGGGGCCGCGCGCACAGGCCGACCGCAAGCTCTACGCCCAGGCGATGCAGGCGGCAATTCGCGCGACGTCGAATCTCAGCGTACTGGAAGGGGAGGCCGAAGATTTGATCCTCGCCGGCAATCGTGCTGCCGGCGTGAAGCTGCGGGATGGCCGCGCCGTTACCTGCGGCGCAGTCGTGCTGACCACCGGGACGTTCCTGCGCGGCCTCATTCACGTCGGTGAGCGGCAAACTCCCGCCGGCCGCGTGGGCGAGGCTCCGTCGGTCGGTCTCGCGCTCACCTTGGAGCGCCTGGGCTTGTCGATGGGCCGGCTCAAGACCGGGACGCCGCCCCGGCTCGATGGCCGCACCATCGATTGGGCAGGGCTCGAGATGCAGCCTGGCGACGAGCCGCCAGAGCCGTTCTCCACACTGACAAAGGACATCCCGCAATCCGCAGATTCAGTGCGGCATAAGCCGCACGACCGAGGCGACTCACGCAATCGTGCGCGCCAACGTCCATCGTTCGCCGATGTATTCCGGGCAGATCCACAGCCGCGGGCCGCGCTATTGTCCGTCGATCGAGGACAAGATCGTGCGCTTCGGCGAACGTGACGGGCACCAGATCTTTCTGGAGCCGGAAGGGCTTGACGACGATACCGTCTATCCAAATGGCATCTCTACCTCTTTGCCTGAGGATGTGCAGAACGCAGTCGTCGCCAGCATTCCGGGGCTGGAGCGCGCCCGCGTGCTCCGGCCCGGCTACGCGATCGAGTACGACCACGTCGACCCTCGCGAGCTCACGTTGGCGCTCGAGGTGAGGCGGCTGCCCGGATTGTTCCTGGCCGGGCAGATCAACGGCACCACCGGCTACGAGGAGGCGGCTGCGCAAGGGCTTGTCGCAGGCCTGAACGCCGCCCGGCGGGCGGGCAACGGCGAAGCCATCATTTTCGACCGCGCCGAGGGGTATCTCGGGGTGATGATCGACGATTTGGCGAGCCGCGGCGTCACCGAGCCATACCGCATGTTCACCTCGCGCGCCGAGTACCGCCTGTCGCTGCGCGCCGACAATGCCGATCAACGGCTTACCCAGAAGGGCATCGCAATCGGCTGCGTGGGGACTGCCCGCGCGAACCATTTCGCTGCCAAGCTCCAGGACTTGGATGACGCCCGTGCGCTCGCGCGCTCTCTCGCCATCACGCCGAACGAGGCCGAGAGACACGGCCTCGCGCTGAACAAGGATGGCCAGCGGCGCTCGGCCTTCGAGCTATTGTCATACCCCGGTATCGATATCGCGCGGTTGCGCGCGATCTGGCCGCAGCTCGGTAAGCTGCCGCCGTCGGTCGCGCGCCAAATCGAGACCGACGCTCGTTATGCGGTCTACCTGGAGCGCCAGGCGGCGGACGTTGCGGCTTATCGCCGGGACGACGCGCTGCAAGTACCGGACGACTTCGACTATGAGCAAATTCAGGGCCTGTCGACGGAGGTGCGGCAGAAGCTCAAGGCTGCGCGACCACGTACCATCGGGCAAGCCGCCCGCCTCGATGGGATTACGCCTGCTGGTCTGACATTATTGGCCGCCCGCATTCGAAAGCCGCCCCCCAGGGCGGCAGGCGCTGCCTGAGCCGTCATGCTGCGAGCCGATGGCCCGTGGTGAATCGGACGCCAGTCCGGATCTGAGCGCCGACCGCCGGGCCGCCCTCGCCCTCACCCCTGTTTCACGTGAAACAGCCGCGCGGCTCGACCGCTTCGTGGCGCTGCTGCTGACGTGGCAACGCAGGATCAATCTCGTGGCCGCGTCGACGGTGCCGACGATTTGGACGCGGCACATTTCCGACTCGCTGCAGCTCTTGCGCCTCGCTTCGGAGGCCAGAACCTGGCTCGACCTGGGCAGCGGCGGAGGCTTTCCAGGGTTGGCTATTGCCTGCGCGCTGGCCGACACCCCGGGATGCCGCGTGGACTTGGTCGAGAGCAACGCGCGCAAGGCGGCGTTTCTGCGGGAGGCCGCGCGAATTTTGTGCCTGCCGACTGTTGTGCATTGCGCGCGAATCAAGGATTTTGTCCTGCGCTGGAGTGAGACCGCCGAGGTCGTGACCGCGCGCGCACTGGCGCCGCTGCCGCAACTCCTCGATTACGCAGCGCCGGTACTCGAAAAGGGTGCACAAGGGCTGTTCCCGAAGGGACAAGATGTAGAGGCTGAATTGGCGGAAGCCGCAAAATCTTGGAACATCATGACCGAGCTGGTGCCCAGCCTCACCGACCCGAAGGGCCGGATTGTCGTGGTGCGGCGCGCGGAGCGGCGTGGGAACCGAACATGAACGAAATCGATTCGGACGCGGAACGATTCTCGGAAGCCGAAAGCACCGCGATCTCCGGCCCGACGGCCTGGCTGGCATCCCCAATCCCCCTCCCGACCACGCTCGCATTGCCGGCGCCGCAACGGCCCGTCGTGGTGGAAGTTGCGGTGTTTACAGCGCCGCCTTCGCCTGAGCCAGCGCCAGCGCCGTCCTCCGAGCCGGCACCGTCCTCCGCCCCAGCCTCGTCGGTATCTCCCCGCGTCCTTGTGCTTGCCAATCAGAAGGGCGGCGTGGGCAAGACCACGACAGCCATCAATCTCGGCACCGCGCTGGCGGCAATCGGCGAGCGCGTGCTGATCGTCGACCTCGACCCGCAGGGCAATGCCTCGACCGGGCTCGGCATCGGTTACAAGGACCGGGCTCGCTCGACCTATGACGTCCTCACCGGCACGGCTGCGCTACGCGAGGCGATCCGCGAAACCGCGGTGCCGCGGCTGCACATCGCGCCATCCACCATGGACCTCTCGGGCTTCGAGCTCGAAGTAGCAAATGAGCGTGATCGCGCCTTCCGATTGCGGCACGCCTTGGCCGCCCTGAATGCCGCCGTCGACCGCGCGCACCACTACGGCTACGTGCTGATCGACTGCCCGCCCTCGCTCAACGTCGTCACCGTCAACGCCATGGCGGCCGCCGACGCCGTCCTGGTGCCGCTGCAGTGCGAGTTCTTCGCTCTCGAAGGGCTGTCGCAGCTGCTCAAGACGGTCGAGCAGGTCAGGGCCACACTCAATCCGAGGTTGAGCATCCACGGCGTGGTGCTGACCATGTACGATCGCCGCAACAAGCTCGCCGGCCAGGTCGTCACCGACGTGCGCAGCTTCATGGGCGACAAGGTCTATCAAACCGTCATCCCGCGCAACGTGCGCGTCTCGGAGGCGCCGTCCTACGGCAAGCCGGTGCTGCTCTATGATCTCAAATGCGTCGGCAGCCAGGCGTACCTGCAGCTCGCGTCGGAGATCATCCAGCGCGAGAAGCAGTTGCGCGCGGCCGCGTGAGTGATGAGCAGGGGCGCCGCGGCGCGCTGACGAAGGACCGATGGAGGGGTCGATGGCGGAGGAAGCGAAATCGCGGCTCGGGCGCGGCCTTGCGGCGCTGATGGGCGACGTCGGCGACGAGGCGGCGCTGGTCGAGCGCGTGCGCGCGCAGCGCCGCGTGCCGATCGAGTTCCTGCGGCCGAATCCGCGCAACCCGCGCAAGGATTTTGCCGAAGAGGAGCTCGAGGCGCTGGCGTCGTCGATCCGCGAGCGCGGCGTGATCCAGCCGATCCTGGTGCGCGGCGTGCAGGGCACGCCGGACCTCTATGAGATCATCGCCGGCGAGCGGCGCTGGCGCGCCGCCCAGCGCGCCGGCTTGCACGACGTGCCGATCGTCCTGATCGAGGCGAGCGACCGCGAGTCGCTCGAATTCGCCATCATCGAGAACGTGCAGCGCGCCGATCTCAATCCGCTCGAGGAAGCGGCCGGCTACAAGCGGCTGTCCGAGGAGTTCGACTACGACGCCGAGGACATCGCCAAGTTCGTCGGCAAAAGCCGGCCGCACGTTGCCAACACGATGCGGCTGCTGCTGTTGCCGGAATCCGTGCAAGCCTATTTGCGCGACGGCCGTATCACCGCCGGTCACGCCCGCATGCTGATCGGGCAGCCGGACGCGCTCGACTTCGCCGAGACGATCGTGCGCAAGGGGCTCAACGTGCGCCAGGTCGAGGCCTGGGCCAAGCGTGCCGGCGATGCGCCGGCGCGCGCGCGCAAGCGCTCCGGCGCCGACCCGGATGCCGATGCGCTCGCCAAGCGGCTGACCGACGTGCTCGGCTTGACCGTCAAGATCGAGCACCGCGCCGACGGCAGCGGGACGCTGAGCGTCGCTTATCGCACGCTCGAGCAGCTCGATGCGGTGGCCGAGAAGCTGGCGGCCGGCCCTGCGCGTGCCCGCGCGGGTGAGGCGGCGTGAGGGGCGCACGGAGAGAGCTTATAGAGTAAGCGCGTCGTGCGTTGGCGAGAACGTAGCGCCGCACGCACTCTTACGCCCACTCGCCTTTCGAACGGCGATTGCCGGACGACCTCGCGGGGAAGCTTCAGATCCTTGGGCGCGTCGGCGGTGCGCTCGCTCTTGCGATCCGGCTTGAAGCGGGTGTTCGGCGTACGCGGAGCTTCGGGATTGCGCACCGCGATGAGGTAGTAGCTCGCCGCGCTCGATACGGAGCTCGCGTTCGGCCGGCCCACGGTGGCGCAGGAGCTCGATCACGTAGGCAATTGGACAAGCAGTTTCACCGCGCCAGCCCGCGCAGGAACTCGGTGCGCTGGGCGCCGGCGTTGACGAGCAGCATGTGGTCGCTCGCCGCCAGCACGAAACGGGCGCCGACGCCGATGTAGTGGCTCGCCCATTGCTGGTCGTAGACGCCGCCCATCCCCAGGATCTTGTCGTGCCGCCGGCAGGCGGCAACGACGGTCGCATAGGCGGCCTGCACCCTTTCGTGGCCCGGTTGGGCGGTCAAGCCCATCTCGTTCGACAGGTCGTTGGTGCCGATCAGCAGCACGTCGATGCCGGGTATGGCGGCGATCGCGTCGGCATTCTCGACCGCGAGCGGCGTCTCGATCATGGCGATGACCAGGAGCTGCGCGTTCAGCGTGGCCTGCGCCTCGACTTGCGGCGGAGGACGATAGCCGAACGCGGCCGGCGGGCCGCCGGCGCTGCGATGGCCGAGCGGCGGATAGCGGAACGCGCGCACCAGCTCCTGTGCCTGGGCGGCGGTGTCGACGTGCGGCACCACGACGCCGAGGGCGCCATTGTCGAGCGCGCGGGTGCCCTCATCGAGTGCGCCCGTGCATACCCGCACTACCGGCGCGATACCGGCCGTGAGCGCGGCAAGGCAGATCTGCGAGATGTCGTGCGTGTCGATCACGCCGTGCTCGGAATCGATGAACAGCCAGTCGAACCCGGCCGCCTTGGCGAGCATCGGCACGGCGGCGCCACGCAGGTGGTGGACGCCCATGCCGAGCGCGAGCTCGCCGCGGCGGATTTTGTTCAAGGCATCGCTTGCGAGCAGCGGCATGGATCGTCCTTGTGTTGGGAGTCCTTTGGAGTGCGCAAAGCGAAGCGCGCGCAGCATGAGACTATGTGGGCGCGTTGCGCGCCTGTAAGCACGTGCTACTGCCCGCCGGCCAGCATCTTGACCAGATGGTAGAGATATTCCTGCCCCTCGAAGAATGATTTCACCGGCACGCGCTCGTCGCGGCCATGGGCGCGACGCTCGCTGATCTCGTTCGCCAGCCCCGAATGGCCGTAAGTTGGGATGCCGGCGTTGCGCAGGTGCGTGCCGGAGGTCCCTCCGGTGCTCATCGTGGGGATGACGGGAACGCCCGGCCAGAACTCGTTGCTGAGCTTCTCGATCGCCCCCATGATCTCCTCGTTGAGCGCGGACGCCGGGGCAAGAAACGGCTCCGCCGGCCGGGTGACCGTGATCTTGTCGTCGGCCAGGACACGCATGAGGGTCGCTTGCACCTCGTCCACCGACTCGCCCGGGAGCATCCGGCAGTTGACGGTGGCGCGGGCAAGCTGCGGCAACGCGTTCACCGCATGCCCACCTTCCAGCATGGTGGCGACGCAGGTGGTGCGCAGTTGCGCGTTGTAGACCGGATTTGCCGCCAGCCGCACGAACGACATGGCGGCCGGATCGGGACGTTCGGAAGCGACCGAGCGCATGTCGGCGGCGGTCTGCTGGTCCTCCAGCTGCGCGGCGCGCTCGAAATAGGTGCGCGTGGTGTCGTTGAGCTTGAACGGGAAGTCGAACTTGGCAAGCCGCGCCAGCCCGTCGGCCAGCCGGTAGATCGGATTGTCCTTGCGCGGCACTGAGCTGTGGCCGCCCGGATCGGTCACCTCGAGTCGGAAGCTGGTCGAAATCTTCTCGCTGGTCTGCACGCCGTTGACCAGAACTTGTCCGCCCTTCATGCCGACACCCGCGCCTTCGTTGAGCGCGAATTCGGCGTCGATCAGATCTCGGTGCTTCTGCAGCAGCCAGCGGATGCCCATGACATTGTGGTCGAGGATCTCCTCGTCGGTCTCCAGCACCAGGATGATGTCGCGATCCGGTCGGTAGCCTTCCTGCCGATACCGGACCAAGTTGGCCACGAACGCCGCCGCCATGAACTTGTCGTCGATCGTACCGCGGCCGTAGAAGTAGCCGTCCTGCTCGGTGAGCTTGAACGGATCGACCGACCAGT
Organism: uncultured Alphaproteobacteria bacterium; assembly: GCA_963788095.1. Lineage (GTDB taxonomy): Bacteria > Pseudomonadota > Alphaproteobacteria > Rhizobiales > Xanthobacteraceae > CAVTXS01. The sequence goes on from CAWBFP010000026.1 coordinate 270,797, forward strand.
CCTCGCGCTTGGCTTCGACCACGTCGATGTGCGCGAGCAACATGATCGGCTTGCGTACGCCGGTCCCGCGCAGGCGCGCGACCAAGTTGCCCTTGCGCTCCCGCGGCGAGAGCACCTGCAGATCCACGCCGTCGAAGCCTGCGGCCCGCAGCCGCGCCGCCATCGCCTCGGCAGCCCGCGCCGTATCGCCGGTCGCCGTGACGGTGTTGATCTCGACGAGCTCCTTGTAGATGTCGCGAGCAAGCTGTTGGTGTGCGGACAAGGAGTCTGCGCGCGCCGTTGCGGCCCCAAAGAGAAGCGATGCGGCAACGAGGGCGAGCGCACCTAGCGGATGGCGCGGCTTCATGGCGTGGCTCCGTGGTCGGCGGCGATCCCATTTCGTGTTGGTTCGATCGCGGCCGATTATGCAACGTCCCACGCCGCAGCGATAGCGGCACCGGCAGTCATCCCTTGATCGCGTTGAGATAGCGCGCCACCGAAGCCTGCAGGATTGGCTTGCCGCCGGTCGGGATCACGCGGTCGAAGAAGTGGCCGTAGATCGTGTCGAACCGGAACGGTTCGAGCGCGGCCGCGATGCCCTCGACCTCGCGGGCGGAGAGCGGAATCAGGTTCGGGTAGCTGCGCATGAAGCTCAGGAACTTGCGGTCGGTGGTGACAGTCGCGATGTCTGCCGCGCACAGCACGCCGCGGCCTTGCGCGCCCTTGGCCCAATGCAGCATCGTGCCGCCGGGAAAATGGCCGCCGCCGCGGATCAGCGTGAGGTCCGGCAACAGCGGCAGCGTGTCGCCCTCCCACAGCCGGATCGCCGGGTCGGGCCGCATGATCCACTCGCGGTCGGCGGCGTGCACATGGATCGGGATGTCGCCAAAAGCGCCGCTCCATTCCACCATGCTGGTGTAGAAATGCGGGTGCGAGATCGCGATTGCCTTGAGACCGCCGAGCCCCTTGATCAGCGTCACCGTCGCGGCATCGAGCAGCGAGATGCAGTCCCACAGGACGTTGCCATCGGGCGTGCAGACGACGAGGGCGCGCTGACCGATCGCAAACGTAGGCTGCGTGCCGACGCCGATCAGGCCGGGCTCGTGCTCGCGCCAGGCGTTGAAATGGGTGACGGCGAGCTTGTCCTGGGTGGCCCAGCTCTGGCCGGAGGGCGGCACGTACTGGCGTTCCTCCTCGCAGATCGCGCAAAGCGCCGGCGGGGTGTCGGCGGGCGGGTACTGGGTGCCGCAGGCGGTGCAGATGAAGGCGGGCATTCGCGGCTCCGGCGATGGATCGTTGGGCGGGCGGCGAGGCGTATTCCGCCATTCTGCAATGATCGGCGCAATACGCTACGCTACGACAGTCAGGCAAAGCTTGAGCAAAGGACTGCCGGGGGAGGTCATGCCGACACGACGGAGATTTATCGCCGGAACGACGGGCGCGCTGATCGCCGCCGCGGTGCGAGACGCGCAGGCGCAGGCGAACTATCCGGACCGGCCGATCCGCATCATTGCCGGTTACCCGGCCGGCGGCGGCATCGATCTGGTGGCGCGACTGATCGGCGATCCGATGAAGGCCGCGCTTGGTCAGCCGGTGATCGTGGAGAACCGCGCCGGTGCTGCCGCGATGATCGCGGCGCATGCGGTTGCGAAGGCCGCGCCCGACGGCCAGACGCTGTTGATGGCCGCCTCCGGCGAGGTCGCGATCAATCACCACGTCTACCGCGAACGCATGACCTACGACCCCGCACGCGAGCTCACGCCGGTCGCGCTCATCGGTATCGTGCCCTGCGTGGTGGTGGTCAGGAGCGATTCCCCGGTGCGGACACCGGCCGAGCTCGTCGCTCATGCCAAGGCCAACCCGGGCAAGCTGTCGTTCTCCTCGTCCGGCATCGGCAACCCGCAGCATCTGGCCGGCGAGCTGATGAACCGCATGGCCGGCACCGACGTGCTGCACGTGCCCTATCGCGGGGCGGCGCCGGCGGTCACCGACGTCGCGGTCGGCGCCGTCACCATGAGCTTCACCAGCCTTGCGGCGGCGCTGCCGTTGTTGCAGGACGGCAAGCTGCGCGCGGTCGCGGTGACATCGCGCGGCCGTATGCCGCAACTGCCCGAGGTCGCTCCGCTCGCCGAGGGCGCCGCAGGCCTCGCCGGCTACGAGCTGCTCAACTGGTTCGCGCTGTTCGCGCCGGCCGCGACGCCGGAGCCGATTTTGGCGCGGCTGCACGAGGTGGTTTCGGCAGCGCTCGCCGACAAGGCGCGGCGGCCAAGCTCGACCTGCAGGGCATCGTGGCGCGCCCGATCAATCTTGCCGAGCTGCGTGACTTCGTGCGCACCGAGGCGGAGAAATTCGGACGCATCGCCGCAGCGGCGAACATCAAGGTGGAGTGAGCTTCCCGGGCGAGCCCGCGGGCGAAGCGCCGCGCCATAACTCGCATGGAGCGCGTGCGGGAAGGCCGGCCCGGGCTTCGCTGTCGCGCCGCTCGTGCGCGCCACTGAGGTTCGCGCCGGACGATCAACGCGCCGCCAGGGTGCCGACGCGGCGCAGGTTTTCGCCCCCGCACACGCCGAGCCAGCATCCCTCGACCCGGATCGCTGCTGGACCGGCCTCGAGGAGATTGCCGGAATAGCTCTTGCCGTCGCGGGGATTGTAGAGCCGTCCGGACCATTTGCGCGGGCCGTTCGGCTGCATCGCGATCAAGACCTGGACGCCGACGAGAGGGCGGGCGCGCAGGCGCGGGTCCGCATTCTTCTTGTCGGTCCACGGCCGGCTGGTTTCAGGGTCGAGGCGAGGCTTGACGCTCGCGATCGTGCCGCAGAGCGCGCCTCCGCCGCAGGTGCGGATGCGCACCGTGCCGCCATCCTTGTCCAACCAGATGCCGGTCGGGTCGGCGCGCGCCGCCTCAACTCCGGCACAACCAAGGGCCCATGCGCAGACCAGGCCGCGCAGCAGACCGAGCCTCATTCCCGCCTCCTCCCATCGATCGCGCGGGTGCAAGTTTACGTGGCGAAACTGAACAAGCGGTAACCGGTTAAGACGCGCGCATCAGCGCCGCCAGCGCGGCACGCGTCTCAACGCGGGGCTGCCAGCCAAGCGCGGTGAGGGCCGACGCATCGGCCACAAGGGCGCCGCCGAGCCGCTCGTACATCTCTGACCGTCCGGCCATGCCAACGAATGCGCGCAGGAGCGACTCGGGCACCCTGATCAGGCCGGGACGGCGGCCGAGACCGTGGCGCAACGCGGCGATCATTTCGGCAATGGTCAATGGGTCGGGCTCGGCGGCGAGCAGCGGCCGCCGCAACGGCTCGGGCGAGGACAGCACCGTCACGATGGCCTCGGTGAGATTGTCGAGGGCGAGCAGCGAACGGCGTGCTGTCAGGCCCCCCACCGGGAGCGGATAAGGTGCGCGCGCCAGCCGAACAAGCTCGGCCATGTTGCCCCTCATTCCGGGCCCGTAGACGGTCGCCAGGCGAAGTGCGACCCAATCGAGCTCGAGCGCGGCCAAGCCCTGCTCGGCGGCGAGCTTGGAGGCGCCGTAGGCTTCGCTGGGTCGCGGCGGCAGATCCTCGGTGAGTGCGTGCGGTGCGGTCGGGCCGCTCTGCGCCCGCACCGACGACAGGAACACGAACCGGCGGGCACCCGCGCGCTGCGCGGCGCGCGCGAGCCCGATCGTCGCTTCGGTGTTGAGGGCCCGATAGTCGTCCGCCGGCGTGCCGCTCATCGTGGGCGCAAGCCCGGCGGAGTGGATTACCGCATCGACGTCGGCGAGCGCGGCGGCCATGTTCATCGGCCGCGCCAAATCGCCGACAACGGCGCTGGCACAGTCGAGCGGCGCGACGCTCGGGCGGCGCAGCAGGACCCGAAGCCGATAGCCGCGCCGCGGAAGCTCGCGCAGCAGATGCTGACCGATGAAGCCGGTCGCGCCCGTCAGCGCGATCAGGCGTGCCTTAGGCTCGACGGAACTCAGCCTTGCGTTCCTCCGGCGTGGGTCCGCCACCCTAGCCCAACTTTACCAACTGGGACAAAAAAGTGAGTAGGATCAGAGGGGCGCGGCCACAGGTCTCCACTACACTGGCGGGGCTACCAGCATCGAAATGCGCTCGAGCATGCTCACCCTTGCTCGTAAGTTTTGGCCGGTTGCCGGCAAATGCGCCCGCGCCGGGGACGTCAAACGCGGTCAGTCCTTGCGCCGTGCCGTCATTGCCAATTGCTGCAGCGCGCGGCGCGTGATGGCATCGGCAAGCGCGGGTTTCAGGCGCGTTTCCAGTTGCGCCTCGGCGACCTCCTGCATGGCGACCGCAAGTTTGGCGGAGGTCCAGGCCCTGAGCGCGGCTTCCACCGCCGGCTTGCGGCTGAAGTGCGGGCGCATGGCGTCGACCTGCTCCGGCACGCTGGTGCCGGCTTCGACCGCCAGCCTTGCCCTGTGCAAGCTCGCGAGCTGCCGCTGCGCCGCAAAGATTATGCTGCCGGGAGAGGTGCCGGCGGCGAGCGCCTTGCCAAGCTGCAGGTCGAGCGGTTTTGCCTGCCCCGCCAGAGCGGCGTCGATCACCTCATCGAGCGCCAACGCCGAGGCATCGGCGACTACGGCGATCACGTCGGCAATGTCCACGCGTTCCGCGCCTTGCGCGTAGGTTGCGAGCTTGCGCAATTCGTTGCGGGAGGCGCGGCGGTCGCCGCCGAGCAGCGGAACGAGCGCGCTGCGCGCTTCCGGCGAGATCGCAACACCCGCCTGGCGCATTTCCTCGTCGATCAGCCGCGCGAGATCGCGGTCGGTGTCGGCGTAGCAGGGCAGCACCGCCACCGACGGCGCGCGCTCGCATAAGGTCCGCAGCGGCGCGTTGCGCTTGAGATCGCCGGCTTCGATCACGACCCGACAGTCGATGGCCGCGTCGGCCAGCAGCGGCTCGACCGCGGCCACGATATTGCGCGTTCCGGCGCGCACCCATACGGCGCGCCGGCCGCCGAACAGCGGCACGGTACGGACTTCGTCAACAAGGCGCGCCGGATCGACCGCGAGCTCCTCGCCTTCGAGCCGCGTGAGCGCGAACGGATCGGACGGATCGTCGACGCTAGCGCGGATGATGGCCTCGGCGCGCTCGCTGACCAGGCCGATGTCGGGGCCGAACAACAGCACGATCGGGCGCGCCGGATCGGGCTTGGCGACGAAACGCTCGGCTTCGGCTGGTTTGAGGGCGGTCATGTGAGCCTCGGGTCCCGGGCGTGGCGCGTAGTGGTGCGCCGAGGACCCGTAGACCCGGCTTCTTGCATTCCCAGGCGAGCCAAAGCAACCGGGTCCCGGTTCGGTGCCAGCCTACGCGTGGCTCGTCCGCGACACGATGCTGATCTTTTGCACCTACGTCCCGGCGACGAGGAACGAGGCCAAGCGGTTGCGGATCTGCTCGGCGATCACCTTGGCGGCGCGGCTTTGCGCGTCGCGCTGGCCGCGCAGCATCGCGAAGCGCTGCTGCTGCCCGGGAATGTCGTAGGAGACGCGCGCGCTCGCGGCCCCGTCCATGACCAGCTTGTTGGTGGCGACGTCGATCAGGCGGTAGTTGGCGTTGAGGGCGGTGATCTCGAACTCCGGCCGAGCCGTCGTCGGATCGACGATGATCGAGCTGGTGCTGGTCTGGAGAACGATCACGAGCCGGTGAGTGGGAGGCGTCTGGCTGTCGCCGCCGGTCAGGTCGAACAGGAGGGCGTTGCGTACTTCGACTGCGATGCGCGCCAGCGCGCTGCCACCGGGGGCATCGATCTGCGCCACGTCGATACCCCTGAACGCAGCGCGCAGGGCGGGCTCGCCGGTGATCGTGCGTTCGCCATAGAGCGGCTGGAAGCAGCCGGCGGCGAGAGCCGCCAGACAGACGACGGACAACAGACGACAGAGGACAGATAGGCCAAGGCCCTCCGTCCTCGGTCGTCCGTCCTCGGTCGTCCGGCTAGGCCACCACATTCACGATCCTCTGCGGGACAACTATGACTTTTTTCGGCGGCTTTCCTGACAGCGCCCGTTTGACCGCTTCCAGCGATAGTACCAAAGCCTCGATCTCGGGGGCATCGGCGTCTCGGCGGACCGCGACGTCCGCGCGCTTTTTGCCATTGACCTGTACCGGCAATACCACAGTGTCCTCGAGCAGGAGCTCGCGCTCGACCTTGGGCCAGGAGGCCTCTGCCACCAGGGTTTGGTGGCCGAGCGCCGCCCAGCACTCCTCCGCCAGGTGCGGCATCATCGGGTGAAACAGCTGCACCAGGATGTCGGCAGCCTCGCGTGTGGCCCAGGCGAGGTCCGCCGCCGCGCCGCCTCCGCCGTTGGTGGCGACGGTCCGGAAGGCCTCCTGCAGGGTGTTGGCAAACTCGTAGATGTGCGCGATCGCACGGTTGAAGCGCAGCCGCTCGATGTCCTCCGAGACGTTGGCGAGCGCCCGGTGGGCGGCCTTGCGGATGCCGAGTGCGGCTTCGCCGAACTCCGGCGGCCGGGGCATGCCGGCCGGTGCCGCGAGCGCGGCTGCCTCGCCGACAAGGCGCCACAGCCGCTGAACGAAACGCCAGGCGCCCTTCACGCCCTCTTCGGTCCAGACCACGTCACGGTCGGGCGGGGAATCCGACAGCATGAACCAGCGCGCCACGTCCGCCCCATAGGTGCCCATGATGTCGTCGGGATCGACCGTATTGCGCTTCGACTTCGACATCTTTTCGATTGAACCGATGTTCACATCTTCGCCGGTCGCCTTGAGGCGCGCGCGGCGGGCGTCGCCCGCGGTCTCGATCTCGACTTCGATCGGCGTGACGTAGCTGCCGTCGGCTTTCTGGTAGGTCTCGTGCACCACCATGCCTTGGGTGAACATGCCAGCGAACGGCTCTTCCAGGCCGATGTGGCCGGTCAGTTTCATGGCGCGGGTGAAGAAGCGCGAATAGAGCAGGTGCAGGATCGCGTGCTCGACTCCGCCGATATACTGGTCGACCGGCAGCATGCGGTCGGCGACTGCGCTCGTGGTCGGCGCACGCTCGTTCCACGGGTCGGTGAAGCGGGCGAAATACCAGGCCGAATCGACGAAAACGTCCATCGTATCGGTCTCGCGCTGCGCCTCTGCCCCACAACGCGGGCAGCGGATGTGCTTCCAAGTCGGATGATGGTCGAGCGCGTTGCCGGGCCTGTCGAAGGTGACGTCGTCGGGCAGCGCGACCGGCAGGTCCTCGTCCGGCACCGGCACCACGTCGCAGTTCGGGCAGTGGATCACCGGGATCGGGCAGCCCCAGTAGCGCTGACGCGAGATGCCCCAGTCGCGCAGGCGGAAATTCACCTGCCGCTCGCCGACCGGCGCGTTGCCGCGCGTCTCGCGCTCGAGCCGCCGCGCCACCTCCTCCTTGGCTTCCTCGACCGTCATGCCGTCAAGGAAGCGCGAATTGATCATGCGGCCATCGCCCACATAGGCTTCCTCGGTGACCACGAAGCTCGCCGGGTTCTGGTCCGGTGGGCACACCACCGGGGTCGCGCCGAGGCCGTACTTGTTGACGAAGTCGAGGTCGCGCTGATCGTGCGCCGGGCAGCCGAAGATCGCGCCGGTGCCGTAGTCCATCACGATAAAGTTCGCCACGTAGACCGGCAGCTTCCATTCCGGGTCGAACGGGTGGATCGCCTTGATGCCGGTGTCGAAGCCGAGTTTCTCCTGGGTGTCGATGATCTCCTGAGCGGTGCCGTGCCGCTTGGTCTCGGCGATGAACTCCGCCAGCTCCGAATTCTTCGCCGCCGCGGCTGTCGCCAGCGGATGACCCGGCGCGATCGCCATGAACTCGGCGCCGAACAAGGTGTCGTGGCGCGTCGTGAAGATCTGGAGCTCGGTCTCCTGGTTGGGCGCGGTGGCAGGATCGAGCGCGAAGCGGATCAGCAGGCCTTCGGAGCGCCCGATCCAGTTGCGCTGCATCAGGCGCACTTTGTCCGGCCAACGATCGAGGGTGTCGAGCGCGTCCAGCAGTTCCTGCGAATACTTGGTGATCTTGAACACCCACTGGTTCATCTCGCGCTGCTCGACCACAGCGCCGGAGCGCCAGCCGCGGCCGTCGATCACCTGCTCGTTGGCGAGCACGGTCATGTCGACCGGGTCCCAGTTGAGCTTGCGCTTCTCGCGCTCGACCAGCCCGGCGCGCAGGAAGTCGAGAAACATCTTCTGCTGATGCTTGTAGTAGGACGGGTCGCAGGTCGCGAACTCGCGCGACCAGTCGAGCGACAGCCCCATGGTCTGGAGCTGCTGCTTCATCGCGGCGATGTTGTCGTAGGTCCACGCCTTGGGATGGACCTTGCGCTCCATGGCGGCATTCTCGGCCGGCAGCCCGAACGCGTCCCAACCCATCGGGTGCAGCACGTTGTAACCCCGGGCGCGCATGTAGCGTGCCAGCACGTCGCCCATCGTGTAGTTGCGCACGTGGCCCATGTGGATGCGCCCCGACGGGTAGGGGAACATCTCCAGCACGTAGTATTTCGGGCGCGGGTCATCGTTGCGGGTCGCAAAGGTCCCGCGATCGGCCCACGCCTTCTGCCAGCGCGGCTCCGCCTCGGCGGCGTTGTAGCGGTCGGAAGTCATGCGATTTCGTCTTGCGGCTGCTCGTCAGGGCCGGACTTAGGCCACGAAAGGGAAGTCAGGTCAACGATTTGAGGCGGCCTCGACAGCCATGCCGCCGGTACTATGTAGGCAATACCCCCTGCGTCTTTGGCGACCGTGCTGGAGCCCTGAAATGTCATCCCTCTCCGACTTCCCAATCACCAAGCGCTGGCCGGCCGCGCACCCCGAGCGGCTGCAGCTCTATTCCCTGCCGACGCCGAACGGCGTGAAGGTCTCGATCATGCTGGAGGAGATCGGGCTCTCCTACGAGCCGCATCGCGTCGACTTCGACAGACAAGAGCAGAAGACGTCGGAGTTCCTGTCGCTAAATCCGAACGGCAAGATTCCGGCGATCATCGATCCGCAGGGCCCCGGCGGCAAACCGCTCGGCCTGTTCGAGTCCGGGGCGATCCTGCAATACCTCGGCGAGAAGACCGGAAAGCTGCTGCCGGCCGATCCGGCGCGCCGCTACCAGACGATCCAGTGGGTGCACTTCCAGATGGCGTTCGTCGGGCCGATGTTCGGCCAGGTCGGATTCTTTCATAAGTTCGCCGGCAAGGATTTTGAGGACAAGCGGCCGCGCGACCGCTACGTCGAGGAGTCGAAGCGCATTCTCGGCGTCATGGACAAGCGCCTCGATGGCCGCGAATGGTTCATGGACGAGTACACGATCGCCGACGTCGCGATGCTCGGCTGGGTGCGCAACCTGATCGGCTACTACGGGGCGCGCGACCTCGTCGCGTTCGATACCTTCGCGAACGTCGCGGCCTGGCTCGAGCGCGGCCTGGCGCGGCCGGCGGTGCAGCGCGGACTCGAGATCCCGCGCCGGCCGTGAGATTTCGCGGTGCGCGCTACTTCGAGCGCCGGGTTTTCCGGGCCGTCTTGCGCCGGGTGGTCCGTTTGGCGCGCGCACCCGCGGCTGGTTTCTTGCGCGACGCTGCCCGGGTCGGGCGCGGAGGCGGGCGGCTCAGCACTCGGAAGGCGCCTGTCAGCGACTGGCCCCGCACCCTTCTGATATCCCGGAGCGCGGTGTCGATGGCGGTCTGGAGCCGCCGGCTCGCCTGTCTTCGCACCAGCGTCAGCGCGCGGGTAACTTGGGCTATGTCCTGCTCATTGATCTCGCGCGCGGCCAGCTCGCCTTGGTCCGTGAAGAAGCTGGCGGCGACGCGCATCAGCATCGCGCCGGTTTCGCGCATCTGCCGGTCGCCCATTGCGAGCGTCACCAGCTCGAGCGAATGCGTGCGCAACAGCCTCTCATAGCGCGCGCCAGCTGCAGTCCGGCGCAGCTCACGGTCGCGGAATGCGCGCATGGCGCGCAAGGGGAAAATCGCATCGACCAGATCTTGCACGATGTCGGCCGGGCAGAGGGTTTCCTGCAGGCACTCCATCAGCCCGGCCGAGACCTCGGTGACCACGTTGTTCTTCTCGGCATCGGCGGGCTGAAACTCGCGCGCGGTCTCGAGCGTCAGGCCCAGCACGCGCCGTTTGCCGGTGTCGACGAAATGGCGCGCATAGGCATAGTCATGCGCCGTTCCGCTGGTGGGATAAAGCGAGGTGCTTTCCTGCGCGACATAGACGCGGCCACGGACGGCGGCGATGCCGTCGCGGATGCGTTCCGCCAGCGCCACGAATGCCTCGAGGTCCTCGGGCGGAATGTACTCCTTGTAGCCGCTGCCGACGATCCCGCGCTGGCCGTCGAATGCCGGGTTCTGGAAGTTCTGATTGGGATCGGTGGTCTGGTTCTGGTCGTCGCCCCACGGATAGAGCACCAGCTCGCTATAGGAGTGAACGTCGACCATGCACGCGATGTTCAAGAAATTGTCGAGCATGAAGCGCACGTTGCGCGTCTCCGGCTCGGAGAACGCGCCCGGCCCTTTGTAGACATCGGTGCAGGAATTGGTGCTGGTGCCGATGCCGCTCGACCAGAGGAAATCGTAGTTGCGGTTGATGTCGACGCCACGACAGGGGAGCCCGGGATTGGGCGCACGGTTCTTGCGCCACATTTCGTTGCCGGGCGTCATGCAAAACGCGCGGCCGTCCGGATTGACCAGTGGCAGCATGAATATGTCGAGGGCATTCACCACCGTTTGGACCGATTGAGCCGTGTAGCTCTTCGCGCCGAAGGTGAGACCGGTGTCGTTGGTGTAGGCATCGCACAGCCGCAACGCAAAACTCATCACGGTTTCCGGATTGATCAGCTCGCGCGCGTGCGTTCCGCCCAGGAACAGTACGCCGGTGCGATTGGAGCCGGTGCCGTTTGCGATCTTGAATGCCCGGATCGATCGTCCTTCGACCGAGGCTTCCGGAAGGGCAAAGACCTGAGTGATGGCGGGGTAGGTGGTCGCGATGTGATCGATGGCGTCGGAAATTGCGCTGACGGACATGTACGGCATGGCGCATAACCCCCTTGGCTCGGCATAAAGGTGATGGGCGACCTATTTGCGTCTGGTGGTTCTTCCTCTCGGTTTCTTGGCGGCAGCGCCCTTCTTGCGGACAGGCTTCTTGCGCGTGGCCTTCCTGGCGGCGGATGCCCGGGCGCGGGCCGCGGCGGCGCGCTCGCGCGTGATGGTTGCCTGCACACCCCGCATCCATTGCGAGAACTCGGCAGGGGCTTGCGCCCCGCGCGCGCGCTTTTCGGCCGGGTCCTGGACTTGAACGCGGTAACCCGCCTGCCTAAGCGTCTCGATTTCCTCGGTCGACAGGAGGCCGTCGATGGAGAAGGGATATTCCTTGTCGCGACCGCTCCGTTTGGCGGTTGGTGCGAACAGGTCGAAGTCGAACCTTTGCAAACCCCTCATCGCATCCGGGTCGCGCGCAAAAACCACGACGAAATAGCGATCCATTTCGTGCTCCCTTTGCTTGCCATACTATAGGTCGATTGATCAATTTGTGCAATCGAAGGCAGTCGCAGCTAGTCGCAGCGGGGCGGCGCCGACGCGATGGTAACGGCGGGTCAGCTCGCGACGCGGGTTGCCGGCGCGATTGACTCCATCCGCCCCACACGGTCGACAAGCAGCGGCGCGACCGCGATAGTGGCTAGCAGGACGATGCTCGAGCGGCTGCTGGACGCACGTTTGGTGCAATCCGTCCAGCGGGCAGAACGTCGACGCGCCGACGCGACGCCACGGGCTGTTCTTGAGCTCCCGCCGCGACCTTACGGGACGAACGCTGAAATGCGGTTGAGCCGACGGCCGAACAATTTTGGGGACCAGGGTTTGACGGCGGGCCGTGGCAATCAATAAGGGTCGGTTATTGCCGCGTAGAACCACGATGCAGCTCCAATGTCTTCGCTTGTAATTGCGGACCGGCTCAACGCCGTGCGACGCGAAATCGTCGCCGCCTGCCAGGATGCCGGGAGGGATCCCGCGAGCGTCACCCTGGTGGCGGTGACGAAAACGTTCGGTCCCCAAGCGATCACGCCCGCGATCACCGCTGGGCAGCACGTGTTCGGGGAGAACCGCGTACAGGAAGCCAAGGGCAAGTGGCCCGGCTTGCGCGAGAAATATCCTGAAATCGAGATTCACCTCATCGGCCCGCTGCAGTCCAACAAGGCGCGCGACGCCGTGGCGCTGTTCGGCGCGATCCATACAGTCGACCGGCCGAGCCTGTGCGCCGCGCTCGCCAAGGAGATCGAACGGCAGGGGCGGCAGCCGGACCTCCTGGTCGAGGTCAATACCGGGGCGGAGCCGCAGAAGGCGGGCGTCCTGCCGGAGGACACGGACGCATTCGTCCGCACGTGCCGAGAAACCTACGGCCTCACAATCCGTGGGCTGATGTGCATCCCGCCATTCGAGGAGGCGCCAGCGCCGCACTTCGCGCTGCTTGCCAAGCTCGCGGCGCGCAACGGGCTCGAATGGCTCTCGATGGGCATGAGTGCCGATTTCGCAACTGCGATCCAGTTCGGCGCCACCCACGTCCGCATCGGCAGTGCAATCTTCGGCGAGCGATCGCCTGCGCAATAGCACTCGGGACCAGGCTCGCGAAATAGGGCCGCTTAGCGCTGCCCAGGCTCCTCAGGCTCGCGTTCGCCGGCGGCGCGGGCGTCAAAGCCCTTGCGGTGGCTGTAGAACAGGAGCGCCATCAGCCCCGATCCAACCAGGATCGAGAATATGATGCCGAGCCACATCGCGACGTGCAGCGAGGTCGGCATCTCAGGCCCCTCGACCGAGGTCCAACCTTCGTACGCGACGTAGCCGGCGCCCGCCAGGATCGCCAGCATGACCGCGATCAGAATCCATGCGCCCATGCGTCGCTCCGCTGCCCCCGGCCAACGAATGGTGTGTCACCGCGACATGTGGCGGCCAGGTTTTCAAGCCGCAAGGCCGGTTGCGTCAGCAAATCTCGATGCGGGTACGCGGCCCCAATCGGGCGAGCAGACGGCGCAACGCCGACCGCGCGAACGCCACGCAGCCGGCGGTCGGTGCAAAGCCCGGCCGCGCCACGTGGATGAACACTGCGCTGCCGCGCCCGGCGACGCGCGGGCGGGTATTGTGATCGAGCTCGATCAACAGGTCGTAGACGTGGTCGCTCCGCGCCAAGCGGTCGCCGCTCTGGCCTGGCCGGAGCTTGATCGGACGGTTGTAGCGTCGATCCGCCGGGTCTTCGCACCACGCGTCGATCGGTGTGATGCGGCGGACCGGAAGGCGGGTCGGCGGACGCCACCCGCGGTCCGCCCGCCACCACAGGCGGACCAGCCGGAAGACGCCGCGCGGGGTTGCGCCGTCTCCCTCGCGCTTATTGGCGCGGATGCCGGATCGGCCAAGCGTGGCTGGCAGCGCCAACGGCCCGGCGACCGCCACGGCTCGTGCCCGGTGGCCGGCTCGGGCACGTATCCGTAACGATTTCAAGGTCTTTGCCATGATTTTGGGCAGGTGCCGCGGGTCCGCCCAGGGCATAGGTAGCTGCGCACGATTCCTCCCTTTCGCCCCGAACTTCGCATAGACTCGGGCGAACGACGAAATTCTGCGGCTGCGATTCGATGCCCAATACCCGAAAGATCCTGATTGTTGACGACGATGCCGACATGCGCGGCACGCTGGTCGAGCAACTCGCGCTGCACGACGAGTTCGAAGCCGAGGCGGTCGAGAGCGGCACCAAGGGCGTCGAGACCGCCAAGAACGGACAGGTCGACCTCGTCATCATGGATGTGGGGCTGCCCGATATCGATGGGCGCGAAGCCGTGCGCATGCTGCGCAAGAGCGGCTTCAAAGCGCCGATCATCATGCTCACTGGCCACGACACCGATTCCGACACCATTCTGGGTCTCGAATCCGGCGCCAACGACTACGTGACGAAGCCGTTCCGGTTCGCCGTGCTGCTGGCGCGCATCCGCTCGCAGCTGCGTCAGCACGAGGCGAGCGAGGATGCGGTCTTCACGATCGGGCCCTACACGTTCCGACCGGCCTCCAAGCTGCTGGTCAGTCCCAAGGGCAGCAAGGTGCGGCTGACCGAAAAGGAGACCGCGATCCTGCGCTACCTCTATCGCGCCGGCCAGCGGCCGGTCTCGCGCGAGATTCTGCTGCAGGAGGTATGGGGATACAATTCCGGAGTCACCACCCACACGCTCGAGACGCACATCTACCGGCTACGGCAAAAGGTGGAGCGCGACGCCGCAACCCCGTCGATCCTGGTCACGGAAGCAGGCGGCTACAAGCTGATGCCGTGAGCATGATTGCGCTTGATCGTCGCTTGCCGTCACGGCCGGGCTTGTTCCGGTCCTTCACGCCTTCCCTGCGCTTGACCCTGAAAGCCAGTCGTGGATGTCCGGGACAAGCGCGACAAGCGCGGGCATGACAGGATGAGAGAGCGCGAGCGCCGATGACGATCGAGGATGACATCGCGCTTCTGCATGGCGTCCCGACCTTGGCCCAGCTCGGCCGCGAGCCGCTGCGCATCCTGGCGATCGGGGCGGAGAGTCGCATCGTGCGTGACGGCGAGGTGCTGTTTCGCGAGGGCGACCTCGCCGACGCCGGCTACTTGGTGCAGGAAGGGTCGTTCCTGCTCGCATCGGAGCGGACCGGGAACGCAGTACGCGCCATCGTCGTCGGCCCCGGCACCCTGCTTGGCGAGCTGGCCCTGATTACCGAGACGCGACGCCCGCTCACCGCAACCGCACAAGAGCCATCTTCGGTCATCCGGATTCCGCGCGCGCTGTTCCTGAAGATGCTCGACGGCTATCCGGATCTTGCCTACCGGCTGCGCGAGGCGATGGCCGCGCGCGCGATCGAAATCGCCGACGAACTCGGATCGGTGCGCCGATCGCTGCAGCACGAGGGCGAGTAGGGGGTCGTAAGGTGCGCAAAGCGCTGCGCAGCGGCGCGTGCGCACGGCGCGCTTGCGCGCCTTTCCGCACTCTAGCTAGCCGTCACGGATTCCGATCACACCTCGATCGTCGCGGTCACCGGCACGTGGTCGGAGGGACGTGCCCAGCCGCGCGCCTCCTTGGCGATCTTGATCGCGGCGACGCGGTCGGCGAGTGCCGGGCTGACCCAGATATGATCGAGGCGGCGCCCCTTGTCGGCGCTCGCCCAGTCTGGCGAGCGATAGCTCCACCAGGTGTAGAGCTTGGTCGGCTCCGGGGTGAGCACCCGCATCATGTCGACCCACCCGCCGGCGCTGCAGGCGCCGGTCAGCTTCTCGCACTCGATCGGGGTATGCGACACGATTCGGAGCATCTGCCTGTGGCTCCAGACGTCATGCTCGAGCGGCGCCACGTTGAGATCCCCGAGCAGGATCGCGCGTTCGCCCGGCGCGGGCTTAAGCGTCGTGTTCACCCGCATCTCGTCGAGGAAGGATAGCTTGTGCGCGAACTTCGGATTGAGGTCCGGATCGGGCGTGTCGCCGCCCGCCGGCACGTACAGATTATGCAGCGTGATCGGGTCCTTGAGGCCGGCGCGCTCGCCGAGCACGACCGCGACGTGCCGGCAGTCGCGCTTGCCGCAGAATTCCTGCACGGTGAAGGATTCGAACGGCAGCCGCGAGGCGACGACTACACCGTGGTAGCCTTTCTGTCCGTTGAGCGCGACGTGCTCGTAGCCGAGCCGTTTCAGCCGCTTCAACGGAAACGAATCGTCGGGACACTTGGTCTCCTGCAGGCAAAGCACGTCAGGACGCACGGCCTTGATATGGCGCGCGACCAGGTTGATGCGCAGGCGCACCGAGTTGATGTTCCAGGTGGTGACTTTGAGCTGCATCGATGCGGGCGAATAGGTGATGGCGAATGGTGAGAAGCCACCACGAACCGGAATATAGGGTCGGTCCCGCCAACCGCTATTCACTATTCGTTATGCCGGCAACGGCCCGAATTCCGCCTCGGCCTCCTCCAGTGCGATATGGGAGGCGAGCGCGCAGGAACCGGGCGAATAGAAGAACGTCAGCTTGTCGGCCATGGTGGCGAATAGCGAATAGTGAGTAGCGAATAGTGAATAGTGACATGAGTAGTGGCGCGGAAGTGGTTGAGTGCGGCTTCTATTCGCTATTCGCTGCTCACTATTCGCCACTTACTCGCGCACGCGGTCGTAATTGATCCGGAACATGCCGGGATCGGGCTTCTTGCCGGCGTCGAGGTTGTAGAGCGCAACGGTCGTGTCGTAGCCCTGCGGATCGGTGACGGTCCACTGCTTGAGCTGCAGGTCGTTCGCCGCGAACATCAGCATGAGACGATGCGTGCCGCCGAACGTCTGCTTCTCCTCCAGCGTAACCGTGACGAAGGTGTCGTCGGCATGCACGTTGATCAAATTGCCTTCCTTGAACAGATCGATGCGGTCGGACAACAGGAAGCGCAGCGGCGTCTGCGACAGCAGCAACAGGTCCTGGGTGGCGAGCCGCCGGTCGCGGATCGCGACCGACTTGCCGTCGGCAATGAGCTCGAGCGGCGAGGGTGCATTGTACTCGAAGCGCAGCCGCCCGGGCTTTTGCAGATAGAACTGGCCGTCGGTGCGCCGGCCGTCAGGCCCGACCTGGACGAAGTCACCGACCAGGGTCTGCACGCCGCTGAGATATCCGTTGATGCGCTCGATCAGCGTGCGCTGCTTGGCGTCGAACGCGCCAGGCCGGGCTGGGGGCGTTGTGGCCGCCGCGCGCGACGACGGGTTGATCGGAATCGGCAACTGGTTCTGGGCCGTCGCTGCGCCCCGCACGTTTCCGGGCGCGCCTGGCCGAGCTTGCGCCTTCGGTGCGGCTTGCGGCAGCGGAACGGTTTCCGCACGAATCTCGACCACGCCGGCGGACCAAGCCACGGCGCCCATCAACAGTGCGGCCAACGCTTTATGCATCTGTCCCTCCGCGCCCCGCAAGTGCGCTCCATTGCGTTCCAGGAGAAATGCCGGCGGGCCGGTCCAAGCCCTAATCGGCAGGTATGGCGAATTCACGGCCCCCTTACGTCCAGCGGCGGCGTGCTTAATGCTTTCTAGCGGTCATCGTCCTCGCCGCCAACCAGAATTTCGCGCTTGCCGGCATGGTTGGCGGCCCCCACGACGCCTTCCTTTTCCATGCGTTCCATCAGCGATGCGGCGCGATTGTAGCCGATCTGCAATCGGCGCTGAATATAGCTTGTGGACGCCTTGCGGTCGCGCAGCACCACCTGCACGGCCTGCGCGTAGAGATCGCCGGTCGCCTCCCCGCCCATCGCGGTTGAGTCGAATACGGCGCCGTCTTCGTCGTCCTCGTCGCCGCCCGCCGTGACGGCTTCGAGATATTGCGGCGCGCCCTGGCTCTTCAGGTGGCGCACCACTTTCTCGACCTCCTCGTCGGAGACGAAGGGGCCGTGGACGCGGCTGATTCGGCCGCCGCCCGCCATGTATAGCATGTCGCCCTGGCCGAGCAGCTGTTCGGCGCCCTGCTCGCCGAGAATCGTGCGGCTGTCGATCTTGGACGTGACCTGGAAGGAAATGCGTGTCGGGAAGTTCGCCTTGATGGTGCCGGTGATGACGTCGACCGACGGGCGCTGGGTCGCCAGGATGACATGGATGCCGGCCGCGCGCGCCATCTGGGCGAGCCGCTGGATGGCGCCCTCGATGTCCTTGCCGGCCACCATCATCAGGTCGGCCATCTCGTCGACGATGACGACCAGGAACGGCAACGGCTCGAGATCGAGCGTCTCCTCCTCGTAGATGGCGTCCCCGGTCTCCTTGTCATAGCCGGTATGCACGGTGCGCGTGAGTGTTTCGTCTTTCGCGCGGGCTTCGGCGACGCGCGCGTTGTAGCCATCGAGGTTGCGCACGCCGAGCTTCGACATTTTGCGATAGCGGTCCTCCATCTCGCGCACCGCCCACTTGAGCGCGACCACCGCCTTCTTGGGATCGGTGACGACCGGGGTGAGCAGGTGCGGGATGCCGTCGTAGACCGAAAGTTCGAGCATCTTCGGGTCGACCATGATCAGCCGGCACTGATCGGGCTTGAGTCGATAGACGACGCTCAGAATCATGGTGTTGATGGCGACCGACTTCCCGGAGCCGGTGGTACCGGCGATCAGCAGATGCGGCATGCGCGCAAGATCGACGATCACCGCTTCGCCGCCGATGGTCTTGCCGAGGCAGAGGGGGAGCTTAGCGACCGTTTCGGTGTAATCGTCGGCCGACAGCAGCTCGCGCAGGAACACCTTTTCGCGGCGCGGATTGGGCAGCTCGATGCCGATGGCGTTGCGGCCGGGCACGACCGCGACGCGCGCCGAGACCGCGCTCATCGAACGCGCGATGTCGTCGGCGAGCCCGATCACGCGCGAAGACTTGATCCCCGGAGCGGGCTCGAGCTCGTAGAGCGTCACCACCGGGCCCGGGCGCGCGTTGATGATTTCGCCGCGCACGCCGAAATCGCCGAGCACGCCTTCGAGCGCGGTCGCGTTCTCCTGAATCAGCTCCGGGCTGACGGTGGCCCGCTCGATCGCCTTGGGCGCTGAAAGCAAAACAAGCGACGGCAGCTCGTAGCCGCTTGCGCGCCTCGATGCGCGCGCCGCGCCCGCACGCGGCGTGCGCTTGCGCTCGCGCGGAGCAGCATCTTCCTCATCTTCGAGGTCCGGCTCGCGTGGCAGCTCAACGGGCGGCGCGTCTCGCCAGCGCGGCTCAATTCGCTCCCTGGTCGCGCACGGGCGCGCTTGGATATTCGTTTTGCCGCGCAAGCCCTGAACGCAGATAGGCGGCGGCACGCACGATCCGGGCTCTCGCGCTCAGAAATGCATGCGTGAGGCGGCCGACCAGCAGGCCGCCCCCTTCGCTCTCGGACTCGAAATCGCGGCGCTCGTCATCGTATCGGCCGGCTTTGCGCCGCTGCCAGCCGAAGCCGCAGGCGACAAACAATGCGAGCAGCGCCAGGCCTCCGGCTAGAAACGCAACCGCGCTGCGGGCGACCTCGGAGAGGGGCCCGCCTGCGAAAGAGGCAGGAATGCGCATCAGCGCGTCGCCGACGACCCCGCCGAGGCCGGTCGGCAGCGGCCACCTTGCGGTCGGCGTCAAGCCGGAAGCGAACGCCGCCGCCAACAACGTGCCCAGCACCCACAGCGCGACCCGCAGGCGCTCGCGATTGACCGGCCGATGGCGCAGCAGGCGCCAGCCCCACACCGCAAGCGGAATCAGTAGCGCGACCGAGGCCAAGCCGACGAGCTGCATCAGCAGATCGGACGCAATCGCACCCGGCAGGCCGAGTAGATTGCGTGCGGGCGCCTTGGTGGCGTGGGTGAAGCTCGGATCGTGGATCGACCAGGTCGCGAGCGCGAGCGCCAGCAGCACCGCGAGCGCCAGCAGGGCGATGCCGCCGATCTCGCCGACGCGCCGACGCGCGGCAGTGCGCAGCTCGTCGGGGATCATCGAGGAGGGCTCGAAGCTGCGCCAAGTCATCGACATCGCATGCGCTCCGACTGTCAGCCGAGCGTTGCCAACAGGCGGTGCAGCGCCTCGGCGGTGGTCTTGGCATCCTGCACCATGGCGACGCGCAGGTAGCCGTCGCCCGGATTCCTGCCATCGGGTCCGACGCGCGCCGCGTAACTGCCCGGCAGCACGCGAACGCCGGCCTCGCGCCAGAGCCTGAGCGTCGCGGCCTCGTCGCCGCCATGCGCCCTGACGTCGAGCCACAGGAAGAAGCCGCCGGCTGGTCGGCGGTATCCGTAGCGGCCGCCGAGGATCTGGTCGGCAAGGTCGAACTTCGCGCGGTAGAGCGCGCGATTCTCGTCGACATGGGCTTCGTCGTTGTAGGCCGCGATCGCGACCTCCTGTGCCGGCACCGAGATCTGCGGCGCTGACACGGTGCGCAGTTCGAGATACGGCGCGATGAAACGCGCGTCGCCGGCCGCGAAGCCGACACGCAAGCCGGGCAGGCTCGAGCGCTTCGACAGCGAATGGAACACGATCACGTTGGCGAAATCGGCGCTGGCGGCTTCCAGCATGCCGGCGGGTGCATCATGCGAATAGATTTCCGAGTAACACTCGTCGGCGAACACCAGGAAGTCGAAGCGGCGCGCCAGCGTCACCACGCGGGCGAGGTACTCGGTACTCGCCACCGCTCCCTGCGGATTCGAGGGCGACGCGAGATAAAGCGCGACCGTGCGGCCGAGCAGCTCGTCGCTCAGCGCATCGAGGTCGGGAAGGAAGCCGGTCTCGGCGCTGGCGGCGAGGTAGACCGGCTCGCAGTCGGCGGCGAGCGCGCCCGCCGCATAGACGGCGTAGAACGGATTGGGCACCAGGATCGCGGGCCGTCCGGTGCGGTTCTTGACGAAGCGGCGCGCCGCGATGGCGGCGAGGAACAGTCCCTCGCGGGTGCCGGCCACGATCGTGACCTCGCGTGCCGGGTCGACCGGGCGGGGAAGGTCGTAGCGGCGGTTGAGCCACGCCGCTGCCGCCTCGCAGAAGCGAGGAAGGCCCTTGTTGGGTGGATAACGGCCGAACTCGGCGAGGTTGGCCTGCAGCACCGGCCCGACGAACGATGGAATCGGATGCTGGGGCTCGCCGACCGCGAGGCTGATCGGCGGCTGACCCGGCTCGACGCCCTCCAGCAGCTCGGCAAGGCGGACGAACGGCGAACGCTGGTCAGGCGTGCGCGCAGTTTTGGGGAACGGCATAGGGTCGGCGGGGCTCATGAACTGTCGATACTGCTTGAGGGCTCGCCGCATGGCGGGAGCTTACGGGGGCTGGGGTTAAGACGTGATTAACCATCGGCCGGCGGGGGTTGGCAACGGTCCTCGATCGGGGACTTCTTCATTTCAGCCAGGATCATCTTCTATCGTCATTGCCTTGCGCCCTCTGAGCCTTGAGAACCTCTTGCCGCACTGGTCTCAACGAGAGGTTATGATAAGAAGGAATCTCGGCCGGTATGGACCCGAGAGGCACCATGGCGGGACAGTCGAAAGCGGCCGCAGAGATCGACTATTTTGCGTTAAGAAGGCGCGCCGGAAATTTCCGATCGGTCGTCAACCTTGCCCTTAGCTCGAAGTCATCGGCTTTGCGCACCAATCTTGAGCAACGCGTGTCTGCGATCGAATCCTTCATTGAGAATCGTGATCCAGGAAGTCTCCAAAAAGCCCGCGACGATTTCGATGTACTAGAGCGCGAATTTGCAGCGACGCTGATCTATCCGGCAAAAAAGAGAAAGATAGTCTGGGTTTGGGTGGTGGCACTGGCCGCAATGATATTGGTTCACCTGTTGCTCGGCCCTGACATGCTCTTGCATCGTCTCTACAAGGCAGAAAAATGGGTGGACGTTACGGGTCCGCTCGTCGGGCATTTTCTCTATTACATGCCTTTTCGGTACGTCCTATATGGAGCTATTCTCGGTAGCGCACTGATCTTGACCATTAGAAATTTGAGAATTGAATTTGATAACTACCACCAATACGGAAGCATCCTGAACGCTCCCGTTGTGAATTTATTCTAACGGTCGCGGTAGCTTATGTCTTTCTCCAGTTGGTAAAGGCGAAAGCTGTTTCATTTGCGGTCTTCGGCTTGACACTTTCCACCGAGCAGATGGACGGAACTGCGGTTCTTCTTGCTACTATTGGCATAAGTCTCGCCGCGGAAAAATATGCGAAGCGGCTGGTTGAGATGACCGACGTTGACGGTCAGAAATCGAGATCCGGCAGCCCTGCGGAACCGCAGGACGGCCGCGCGCACGGGGCGAAACGAAATCCGCGATAGGTTTTGAGTTTGCAGCGCACCACTTCGTTGCGCTGCGCCCGGACACGGGGTGCCTCACGGGTGTCCCGCACGCGGTGCAGCGTCCTCGGGTCCGCGCGCCGCGCGGCCCGAGGACGGGCTCCGCGGTGCACCGTAGATGCGGGACCTCGGTTCCGTTCTTTCAACTGCTTTCGATAGACTAGCCGGCATCGGGGTCATTCGACTACGCTGCGGCCGCCTCCCTCTCTGCGGACCTCCCAATGATCCACTTCCGCGTCGGCCTGAGCGCCGGCTTCCTCAAGGCCGACGGCAGCCCGGCCTATCCGGATTTCGACCTGGCGCCGGTCACGCGCGAGCCCGGCGTCGAACTCGCCAAGCTCAAGAACGGAGCCGACATTGCACCGCGCGATGTCGCCGACCTCGACGCGCTGATCCTGCTGGGCGAAAATTTCAGGCGCGACAGCATCGATGCTGGCAACCGCCTGGCGCTCGTCGCCCGTTTCGGCGTCGGCTACGACACCGTCGACGTTCAAGCCTGCACCGCGAACGCCATCGCGGTCACGATCACGCCGGACGGCGTCCGCCGGCCGGTTGCGGTCTCGGTGCTCGCGCTCCTGCTCGCGCTCACCGGTCGGATGCTCGACAAGGATCGGCTCACGCGCCTTGGTCCCGACGGCTTTGCCAAGCGAAGCGCCTATATGGGGACCGGCCTCGTCGGTCGGATTTTCGGGCTGGTCGGGATCGGCAATATCGGCGCGGAGGTTATGCGCCTGGCAAAACCCTTCGGCATGACGATCGTGGCGCACGATCCCTTCGCCGACCCTGCGGTCGCCCGCGAGCTCGGCATCCGCCTGGTGGAGCTCGACGAGCTGTTCCGCATCGCCGACTTCATCTCGCTGCACTGCCCGCTCAACTCCGACACCCGGCACCTGGTCGATGCGCGCCGGCTCGGGTTGATGAAGTCGGGCGCCTACCTGATCAACACCGCGCGCGGACCGGTGGTCGATCAGCCGGCGCTCACCGCCGCGCTGCGCGAGCGGCGCATCGCGGGCGCCGGCCTCGACGTGTTCGACCCGGAGCCGCCTGCGCCGGACGACCCGCTGCTCACGCTCGACAACGTGATTTTGGCGCCGCATGCGCTCTGTCACACCGACCAGTGCTTCGCCGGCATCGGGGCGGCGTGCATCGCCGCGGCAACGGCGGTGCGCCAAGGTCGCGTGCCGCAGACGTTGGTTGATCCGGCGGTGGTCGATAATCCGGCTTTTACGGCCAAGCTTGCCGCCTACGCGCGGCGCCATAGCCGCTGACTTGTCATGCCCGCGCAGGCGGGCAGCCAGTAATCGAGGGCAAGGAGGATCCGACTTGCGCGAAAACCCGTTGAAGCCTCGCCTGGCGGCCGGCGGCATCGCCTTCGGCACTATGGCGTTCGAGTTCTTCACCTCCAGCTATCCGGCGATCTGCGCCGCCGCCGGCGCCGAATTCGTCCTCTACGACTTGGAGCATTCAGGCGCCGGCTTCGAGACCATGAAGGCGCAGTTCGCGCTCTGTCACGGCGCCGGCGTCGTGCCGCTCGCGCGCGTGCCGGCGGACGACTACCACTTCATCGCGCGCGCCCTCGACATCGGTGCCATGGGGGTGATGCTGCCGATGGTGGAGACGGCGGAAGCGGCGCGCGCGATCGTGGCCTGCACGCGCTATCCGCCCGCCGGGCGTCGCGGCGCGGCCTTCAATGTCGTGCCGCACGACGACTATGGCCCCGGTACGCCGGCAGAGAAAATGGCCGCTGCGCATGCGCGCACGCTCACGATCTGCCTGGTCGAAACCGTCAAAGGTATCGAGAACGTCGATGCCATCGCGGCGGTTGACGGCGTCGACATCGTCTGGCTCGGACACTTCGACCTGACGAGCTCGATGGGCATTCCCGGTGCGTTCGACGACCCGCGCTTTCACGCCGCGGTCGACGCGCTGGTGGCCGCCTGCCGCCGCCACGGCAAGACGGCCGGCTTCCTGGCCGGCGACGACGCGGCGGCGGCGAGCTACCGTGCCAAGGGTTTTCGCATCCTCGCCTACGGCACCGACGTCACGCTGCTGCAGAGTGCGCTGGCGCGCGGCCTGCATGGCCTGCGCGGTTAACCTCGCCGTCATTGCGAGCGGAACGCGAAGCAATCCAGACCGGCGGCGCAGACGGTGGTCTTGCCGCGGCCTTGGCTAACTAAGGCTCCGCCTGATTCCCTTGTCGCGGATGACGCGGCCCCAGCGCGCAAGCTCGTCGGCGAGCAGTTGGCCGAACTCCGCGCTCGAGGTCGCGGCCGGGATCGCGCCCGACTGCGTGAGCTTGCCGGCGACCTCCGGATCGGCGAGCGCGGCCGCGGTCGCGTCCCGGATCTTGGCGATCACCGGCGCCGGGGTTTTGGCCGGCGCCAGCAGGCCGTACCAGTTGTCGGCGGTGGTGTCGGCAAAGTTTTGCTCCGCCAGCGTCGCGACGTTCGGCAGCATCGTGTTGCGGTCGACGGACGCCGCGCCCAGCGGCTTGAGCTTGCCCGCCGCGATGTGCGGCATCAGCACCGGCGCGTCGGCGAACATCGCCTGCACTTGGCCGCCAAGGAGGTCGGTGAGCGCCGGCGCGGCGCCTCGATAAGGGACATGCAAGAACTTCACGCCGGCGGCCGCTTGGAACAGTTCGAGCGCAAGGTGCGGCATTGAGCCGAGGCCGGTCGACGCGAACGGAACGGCGCCCGGCCTCTCCTTCGCAAGCGCGGCCAGCTCCTTGGCGGAATTCACCGGCATGTCGGGCCGCACCACCAGGATGGTGGTGTTGCGAACCAGGCGGTTGATCGGGGCGAAATCGCGCAGCGAATCGTACGGGACCTTGGGATTGAGATGCGGCGTGATCGCGACCGCTCCGACCGTAGTGAGGAACAAGGTGTGCCCGTCGGGCTCGGCCCGCGCCACGTATTCGGCACCGATCGCGCCGTTGGCGCCTGGCTTGTTCTCGATAATCACACTCTGGCCGAGCGAACCTTTAAGCTTGTCGGCCAGCAGCCGGGCGACGAAATCGGTCGGCCCGCCGGCCGGAAAAGCGACTACCAGCCGGATGATGCGCGAGGGGAATTCCTGCGCGTGCGTCGGCGTCGGGATGAGTGACGAAGCCGCCAAGCTTGCGATCATCCAGCCAAAGAGACGCCGCGTGGACTGCATCGCAATCGCTCCTCGTTTCCAGTCTCGCACGCGCGCACGCGGGGGGAGGCGAGCTCACACCTCCAGCCACTCGCGCCGCACGCCTTCCTGGGCGCGCAGGTCGGCCGGACTGCCCTCGAACACCATGCGGCCGTGGCCCATGACGTAGAGGCGGTGAGAGATCCGCATCGCGATGGTCAGCTTCTGCTCCACCAGCAGGATCGAGATGCCGCGTTCGGCGATGCGCTGCAGCAGGTCGGCGATGCGCTCGATGACCTGCGGCGCGACGCCCTCGGTCGGCTCGTCGATCATGATCAGATCGGGATCGCCCATCAGCGTGCGGCACATCGTCAGCATCTGCTGCTCGCCGCCCGAGAGCACGCCGGCCGGCGTGTCGCGGCGCTCGCGCAGCACCGGGAACAGCTGGTAGGTATCCTCCATGCTCCAGCGCGTCGACTTGCGGCCGGCCTTGACGCCGAGCACGAGGTTCTGCTCGACCGTCAGCGTTCCAAAGATATCGCGGTTCTCCGGCACGTAGCCGATCCCGCGCTTGGCGATCTCGTAGGATTTCAGGCCGGCGATCGGCTCGCCCTTGAACACGATCGCACCCTGCGGCGGCACGTCGCCCATGATCGCCTTGAGCGTGGTCGAGCGGCCGACGCCGTTGCGCCCCAGGATCGAGACGATCTCGCGATCGCGCACGGCGAGATCGACGCCTTGCAGGATGTGGCTCTTGCCATAGTAGGCGTGCAGATCGCGAACCTCGAGCATCACGCCGCCTCGGTTCCGAGATAGGCCTCGCGCACCGCCGGGTTTGCCCGGATCTTGGGCGGCTCGTCGCTGGCGATGATCTGGCCGTAAACCAGCACCGAAATGCGATCGGCAAGATCGAACACCACGCTCATGTCGTGCTCGATGATGATCAGCGTGCGTCCCTCGCTGATCTTGCGGATGAGCGCGACGGCGTGCTCGGCCTCGGCGTGGCTCATGCCGGCGGTCGGCTCGTCGAGCAGGATGATCTCGGCGCCGCCCGCGATGGTGATGCCGATCTCGAGCGCGCGCTGCTCCGCGTAGGTGAGCACGCCGGCGGGGATCTGCCGGCGGCTGACGAGGTTGATCTCGTGCAGGATGTGCTCGGCACGGTCGCGCACGTCGGCCAGCGCGTCGATCCCGTGCCAGAACGAATATTTGTATCCCATCGACCACAGCACCCCGCAGCGGATGTTCTCCCACACCGAGAGACGCGGAAAGATGTTGGTGATCTGGAAACTGCGGGACAGGCCGCGCCGGTTGATCTCCTGCGGGCGCAGGCCGGTGACGTCCTCGCCCTTGAGGCGGATCGTGCCGGCGGTCGGGACCAGCCGGCCGCTGATCAAGTTGAACAGGGTCGACTTGCCGGCGCCGTTCGGGCCGATGACGGCGTGCCGCTCGCCGCGCGGCACCGCGAGGTCGACCCCGCGGATGATCTGCGTGCGGCCGAAATCCTTGCGGATGCCGGCGAGCTCGAGCGCGGGGGTGCTCATGCCGGGCCCCCGTGCGGCGCAGCCGCGAGGCCTTCGTTCCAGGCGCTCACGACCATCGGCCAGACCAGCCGGGTGAGGAACGCGCCGATCGCGATCAGCGCGACGGCGACCAACCAGGGCCAGGCGGTAGTGGCATCGAACGCGACACCGAACATCCGCATCCCTCCGCCGTCCGAGCCCTTGGCCATGACATGGTAGGCGGTCTCGATCAGCAGCACGGCGCCGATCCCGACGGCCAACGCGGCGGCAAGCAGCAGGATGTACGGCACGATCAGCCGGTGCAGCGCACGCGCGTGCACGAGCGGGGCGTGCATCAGCAACAGGCCGGCGATGCCGCCAGGAGCGAACATCACCACCGCTATGAACATCAAGCCGAAGTAGAGCTGCCAGATCTCGGTGACGTCGCTCAGCATGATCTGCAGATAGGTCACCAGAATGGCGCCGAGCACGGGGCCGACGAAGTGGCCGATGCCGCCGATGAAGGCGGCGAGCAGCACCACGCCGGATTGCTGCAATCCGACATAGGTCGCGTTGACGATCTCGAAATTGATTGCCGCAAGGCTGCCGGCGATGCCGGCGAACAGGCCGGCCAGACAGAACGCGATGAAGCGCACCATCGTCGGCGAGTACCCGACGAACTCGGCGCGCTCGGGATTCTCGCGCACCGCATTGCACATGCGGCCGAACGGGGTGCGCGTGAGCGCGTACATGAGGATCATGCAGATCAGGCACCACGCCGCGATCAGGTAGTAGACCTGAAGCTGCGGGCCGAAGCTCAGGTCGAAGACGCGGAACATGCGCGTGCGGTTGGTGGTGATGCCCTCCTCGCCGCCAAAGAAGCCGCGCAGGATCAGCGAGCTCGAGGCCACCAGCTCGGCGAGGCCGAGCGAAATCATCGCGAATGCCGTGCCGCCCCGCCGCGTCGACACCGAGCCGAAGATGATGCCGAACACCAGCCCGGCGGCGCCACCTACCAGCGGCATGAGCGGAAGCGGAATCGGGTACTTGGCGCGGATGATGGCGTTCATCGCGTGCACGACGAAGAACGCACCGAGCCCGTAGTAGACCGCGTGACCGAACGACAGCATGCCGGTCTGGCCGAGCAGCATGTTGTAGGAGAGCGCGAAGATGATCATGATGCCCATCAGGCTCATCATGGTCAGCGCCAAATCGGAGCGGAACACGAGCGGTAGCGCGGCAAACGCCAGCGCCGTCGCCAGCCAGATGCCGTACCGCCGCAGCAGGCTCGGCCGTGCGGCCGTCGGCAGCGCCAATCGCGCGGTTTCCGCCGCCTCGCTCATGTCTCACGCGTCCCGAACAGGCCGGTCGGCCGGAAGACGAGGATGAGCACGAGCAGCAGGTAGGGAATGATCGGCGCGATCTGCGCGACGGTCACTTCCCACAAGTCCGACAACGACGAGGAAGGGGGGAGCCGCGATGCCGAAGGCGCCGAACAGGTCCGCCAGCGACGCGTTGACCGACACCGCGAAGGTCTGAACGAGCCCGATCAGCAGCGAGGCGACGAACGCGCCGGGGAGCGAGCCGAGGCCGCCGACCACCACCACGACGAACAGGATCGGCCCGAGCAGCGCCGCCATGTTGGCCTGAGTCACCAGCGCCGGGCCGGCGATCACGCCCGCGACCGCCGCCAGCGCGCAGCCGAAACCGAACACCAGCATGAACACCCGCGGCACGTTGTGGCCGAGCATCGCCACCATGTTGGGATGGGTGAGCGCGGCCTGGATGATGAGGCCGACGCGGGTGCGCGTCAGGATCGCGAGCAGCGCGACGAAGATGCCGATCGAGATCAGCAGCATGAACAGCTTGTAGGCGGGGTAGTTGGTCGAGAACACCGTGAAGGCGGTGAAGTCGAGAGCCGCCGGAATGCGGTAGTTGACCGGGGCCTTGCCCCAGAAAATCTGCACGAGCTCCTCGATCACGAACGCCAGCCCGAAGGTGAACAGGAGCTCGGCCACGTGGCCGTGGCGGTGCACGTTGCGCAGCCCATAGCGCTCGACCAGCGCGCCGATCGCGCCCACGAGCACCGGCGCGACGATAAGCCCGGGCCAGAACCCGACGTATCGGCTGATCTGGAAACCGAAGAAGGCGCCCAGCATGTAGAAGCTGGCGTGCGCGAAGTTGAGCACGCCCATCATGCTGAAGATGAGCGTGAGCCCGCTCGCCATCAGGAACAACAGCATGCCGAACAGCACGCCGTTGAGGGTGGAGATGATAATGAGCTCGGCCAAGCGTCATCTCCTTTCGCGCCCCACGCGGGGAGAAGATAAGGCGGAAAACCCACCCGCACGGGTTCGGCGCCGTGCGGCGAGCCGGTGAGGGGAATGTCGACCAACGACCGCGTCGATCCTCCTCACCGCGTTAGCGCGCTCCGCTCCTCCAGTTTGCGGGAGAAGTAACAATCAGCTCGGGCGATCCATCTTGCACGTGGTCGGAACGTTGGTGTTGGCGGTGTCGATTTTCGCGACAAGCCGCCAGCCCCAGCCGGTGCTCTCCTCTTCGAACGGTTCCTTGTCGGACCGGTCGCCGAACGAGGCGATGTACATCGGCTGGAAGAACTGGTGATCCTCCTTGCGCATGAAGCCCTCACCGCCACTGAACACCTCGAACTTCATGCCCTCGAGCTTGGGGGCGATCTTGCCCGCCTCGAGCGACTTCGCCTCATTGATCGCGGCGACCAGCATTCGCATCTGGTTCACGGCGCGTGGATAAAACAGCGTGAAATCGGTCCAAACTTGGCACGCAGTGCCCGCTCCCAATCCTGCGACGCGCTTGTGCGGCAGGTTCGCAAAACCTTCGGTGATCTGGAACACGCGATGGTTCACGCCCGCTCTGCTTGATCGCGGTGGGCCCGCCGGTGCCGCCGGCGTAATAGGTGTACCAATCGACCTGCAGGCCGGCATCGGCGGCGGCTTTGAGCAGCAGCGCGAAATCCTGGCCCCAGTTGCCGGTGATCACGCTGTCGGCACCTGACGCCTTGATCTTGGCGACGTAGGGGGCGAAGTCGGTGATCTTGAGCAGCGGATGCAGCTCGTCGCCGACGATCTGCATATCTGGGCGCTTGGCCGCCAGCATCTTCTTGGCCTCATTGCGCACCGCGTGCCCGAACGAGTAGTCCTGGTTGATCAGGTAGATCTTCTTGATGTTCTGGCGCTCCTTCATGTAGTTGGTGAGCGCTTCCATCTTGATGTCGGAGTTGGCGTCCCAGCGGAAGTGCCAGTAGTTGCACTTGTCGTTGGTGAGCACTGGGTCGACGGCGGCGTAATTCAGGTACAGGAACGCCTTGCCGGGATTGCGCTCGTTGAATTTGGCGGCGAAGTCGGTGATCGCGGCGGCGACCGAGGAGCCGTTGCCCTGCGTCACGATCCGGATCCCGGCGTCGATCGCCTTCTGGATCTGAACGATGCTTTCCTGCGGGTTGAGCTTGTTGTCGTAGCCGACGATCTCGACCTTCTTGCCCAGCACACCGCCCTTGGCGTTGATTTCATCAGCCAGGTACTGGAACGTCTTGAGGCCGACTTCGCCAATGCTGGCGCCGCCACCGGACAGCGGGTCGACGTAGGCGATCTTGATCGTGTCCTGCGCCTGTGCGGGCGCGGCGAGGACCATGCCCGAGGCGAAGAGAAGCGCACCGAACGCGCGCGACCATTTCATGTGGATACCTCCCGTAAGCGACAGGATCGTCGCTGTCTCTCTGGTCGAAAGCCGTCGGCTGGTAGTGCACGTTTCTGGAGACGGGCAGCCCAGCGCTGGCCCAATGCTATCGGGTCGCGGCGGCGGTTTCAACCGAGCGCACTGAAGCAGCAGTAGCTCCGGTCCCTTCGACGCACACATTGCTCCGGCGCCGTTCGAAGGGCGCCGGCAGGGAGCGTAGGCGCGCTACGGCCCGCACAGGCAGTTTTCGGCCGGCCGGTTGCGGTCGCAGGTCGGAGACGCATCGGGATAGAAGGTGCGGACGGCGGAGCTCTTGATCACGAACACCGCCAGAGTACAGCATGGCGTTTTGGTCCGCCACGCCGTGCAGACACATGGCCTTTGCCGGACGTTCGCGGCAGCATCAGCTTGAAAGCCTTGGTCGCCTCGACGAGCAGCGCGACGGCGTCCAGGTTCAACCCGTAGCCCTTCGGGCAGGCCGTGCGCACTCTCCCGCCGGGGGTGCGAAAGCTGACGCCGAACGTGTAGACCGGGGGCGCGACCTCGGTGTCGTTGCATTGCGGCGCCAGCCCGCCCCAGCCCTTTTCCTGCATTTCCAGATAGCGCCCGACGAAATGCAGCCCGCCGATGGTGCGCTCCGAGGGCTCGCCGCAGAAGACGTGGCGGAAGCCGTCCTGCTCGAACCACACCGACGCAAGCTCATCCTTGAACTGCTTGAGGCCGCCCTGAGGGCCGAGGATGCTGCCGCCCAATGCGTCATGAATGCGGCTCACGTCGGCGGCCAACGACGGATCGTCGAGCACCGCGCGGAACGCGCCTTGAGCCGGCCGGCTGCCCCAATCGCCGCAGACCTGCAGCATCGCGCGGTCGAATGGCGACAGCGTCGGCGGGGGCGGGCTGGGATCGTTCGGCTGATCGCTGGTGTCGAAGAAAGGCATGAAGGCGGGCGCAGGCCCGGGCCCGGGCGGCTCCGGGTCCACCGGTTCGTCGCGGCGGAACAGATCGCCGCAGATGATGTCGACCCACCGCGCCCCCGGAACGGCACCAGGCACATCCACCTGGACGAAGTCGCCGTCCTCCTTGTTGAGCCCGCGAACGTTGTAGGACTGGCCGGGCACCGTGAGCACGTTGCCAGGATTGGTCCGCCGACGGATGCTGTCGAAAGCCTGGCAGCGTTCGTCGGGGATGAAGACGCCGGAGAGCTCGAAAAACGCCGACGCGGGGCTTGACGCCCACAACAGCAACCCGCCCACCAGTACGGTTCCGGTCCGCAAGGACATCACGCAGCTCCCTTCCGTTGCGCCGCCATCCCGGCGATCCGACGGTTGCGCCGGTCGTCGCAGCCGAAGCATGCTCCGGTCGCTTGGGGTCATCGTGCACCCAAGCTGTACGCATTGCTGTGACGCTCTTCACACCAGAGCGAGCGTCTGCATGTTCGTCGCGCGGCCGGGCCCTCAGGTTCGGTGGCGCGGCGCCCAAAACGAGAGAGGCCTCGGGCTCGCGCCCGAGGCCTCCCGACGACAGGGGTGGGTGCCGGGTTCCGCCCCCGCCGCAGTCTCGTCAGCCGGTATAGGCGCGCTCGCCGTGAGCGGTGAGATCGAGTCCCTCGCGCTCCTGCTCGAGCGGGACGCGCAGGCCCACCAGCAGGTCGACGATCTTGAACAGGATGGCGGAGCCGACGCCGGACCAGACCAGCGTGATGACCACCGCCTTGATCTGCGCCCACAGTTGCGTCGCCAAGGCGTATTCCGCGATCTTGCCGCCGTCGGCGTAATCCACGATGCCGGTGCCGCCGAGCTTCGGGTTGACCAGGATGCCGGTCAGAATGGCGCCGATGATGCCGCCGATACAGTGCACGCCGAACACGTCGAGGGAGTCGTCGTAGCCGGCGGCATTCTTCACCGTGGTGCAGAAAACGAAGCAGACCACGCCCGCGATCAGGCCGAGCACGAGCGCGCCCATCGGCCCGGCATAGCCGGAGGCCGGGGTGACAGCGACCAAGCCGGCGATCGCGCCCGAAAGTGCGCCGAGCAGCGAGGCCTTGCCCTTGGACCCCCATTCCACGAACAGCCAGGCGAGGGCGGCCGCCGCCGTCGCCACGAAGGTATTGAGCGTCGCGATCAGCGCGCCGCCGGAGGCTTCGAGGTTCGAGCCCGCGTTGAAGCCGAACCAGCCGAACCACAGCAACGAGGCGCCGACCATCGACAAGGCCAGCGAGTGCGGCGGCATCAGCTCCTTGCCATAGCCGATACGCTTGCCGATCAGCAGCGCGCCGACGAGGCCAGCGATGCCGGCGTTGATGTGGACCACCGTGCCGCCGGCAAAATCGATCGCCCCCATCTGGAAGATCAAGCCGGCATCGGCGTTGACCTCGTCGAGCTTCGCCTGGGCGGCCGCCTTGGCGGTGGCGTCGGTCGCAGCGGCCAGCGCCTTGGCGGCGGCGTCGATGGCGTCGGGACCGGCCCAGTACCAGACCATGTGGGCGATCGGGAAATACACGAACGTCACCCACAGCGGGATGAACAGCGCGACTGCCGAGAACTTTATGCGTTCCGCAAACGCGCCGACGATCAGCGCCGGCGTGATCGCCGCAAACGTCATCTGAAAGGCGATGTAGACGTATTCGGGAATGGCGACGCCGATGCTGAAAGTCGCCGCTTTCGAGTCCGGCGTCACGCCGATCAGGAAGGCCTTGCTGAAGCCGCCGATGAAGGCCGAGCCGCCCGTGAAGGCCAGGCTGTAGCCGTACAGCATCCAGATCACGACCACGATGCAGACGCTGTAGAACACGTGCATCAGCACCGACAGCGCGTTCTTTTCGCGCACCAGCCCGCCGTAGAACAGCGCCAGGCCGGGGATCGTCATCGCCAGCACCAGGAAGGTCGCGGTGAGCATCCAGGCGGTGTCGCCCTTGCTGATGGTCGGCTCGGCCGGCGCAGACGTTTGTGCCAGCGCGGGATCGCCCGCAACGGCGAGCAGAACCAGCGCCGCTGTGAGCACGGAAGCAACATTCCCCGCGCGCCGCAAAGTCGTGAACGTCATTTCGGTGAGCTCCTGAAGTTGTGGCGCGGGGACTAGAGGGCGGAGGCGTCGGTCTCGCCGGTGCGGATGCGCAGCGCGTGCTCGATCGGGATGACGAAGATCTTGCCGTCGCCGATCTGGCCGGTCTTGGCCGCGCCGATGATGGCTTCGATCACCCTGTCGACCTGATCGGTCGCGACCGCGAGCTCGATCTTGACCTTGGGCAGGAAGCTGACCGCGTACTCGGCGCCCCGATAGATTTCGGTGTGCCCGCGCTGGCGCCCGTAGCCTTTCACTTCCGAGACCGTCATGCCGTGCACGCCGATGGCAGTGAGCGCGTCACGCACCTCGTCGAGCTTGAACGGCTTGATCACGGCCATGACGATTTTCATCACGCGGCACCCCGGTTCACGCTGATCCGCTCGCGAATCTTGCGTTTGAGCGGCCGGACGGATGCTCTTTCTTCCGCGCGGCTCTGCGGCAAGCCCTAATCAAGCCCTGTGCCAGATCTCGCCGTCGGGCTTAACCGGATGAATCGAATGGGGTTTTTCTTTAGACTTCGGCCGCAACCCGCGCCGACGGTCGGGTCCGCGGCGCATAAAGATGCGCCCGCGCATGCTCAACGAATGGGCAGCGTCAAACAGTGTCCCGCACGCGCTGCAGCGCGGAGCGCGGCTGCTTCAAAGACGAAGTGTCTATGAAGATCCCGGGTCTGCAGCGCGCACCACTGCTGGGGTCCCCATCGCGCCAAGCGCGACGGGGTGCCCCGGGTGCTGCGCTGCGCTCGGGACACATACAGCCTCAGGCGTGGATCGACTCGCCGTGCTGGCGGATGTCGAGGCCGACGCGCTCATCCTCGTCGCTCACGCGCAGCGGCACCATAAGACCGACCAGCTTGAGGATCACGAACGTGAGCAGGCCGGACCATCCGATGGTGACGGCGGCGCCGACGATCTGGATCCAGAGCTGGCCCGGATTGCCGTCGAGCAACCCTGGCGATCCGCCCGGCAGGTCGGCCGACATCGACACCGCTCCGGCGGCGAAGATGCCGGTAAGGATGGTGCCGAGCGTGCCGCCGACGCCGTGCACGCCGAACACGTCGAGTGAATCGTCGTAGCCCAGCCGCTGCTTCAGGCTGGTACAGGCCCAGAAGCAGACGACGCCGGCGAGGCCGCCGATGATCACCGCGTGCCACGGCAGCACGAAACCGGAGGCCGGCGTGATGGTGCCGAGCCCCGCGATGGCGCCGGAGATCATGCCGAGGACGGACGGCTTGCCGCGGGTCTGCCACTCCATGAGCATCCACAACAGCGCGCCGGTGCAGGCGGCGAGGTGGGTGGCGACGATCGCCATCGTGGCGCGAGAGCCGGCGCCGAGCGCCGAGCCGCCGTTGAAGCCGAACCAGCCGACCCACAGCAGGCCGGTGCCGATCACCGCCATTGAGAGATCGTACGGCGCGAGGTTCTCGGCGCCGTAGCCGCGGCGCTTGCCGACCACCAGCGCGGCGACCAGCCCGGCAATGCCGGCATTGATGTGCACGACGGTGCCGCCGGCGAAATCCAGGAGCCCGAACGTCATCAGGAATCCGCCGCCCCATACCCAGTGCGCCAGCGGCACATAGACGAGGAACAGCCACGCGATCGAGAACATGAGGAAGGCCGAGAACCGCATCCGGTCGACGATTGCGCCGGAGACGAGCGCGACCGTGATGATCGCGAACGTCATCTGGTAGATCATGAACAGGCTCTCGGGGATGGTCTTGGCGGCGGAGTTCACCGCGTCCATCCCCATCCCGCGCAGGAACAGCCGATCCAACGTGCCGAGGATCGGGCCCTCGCCGGTAAAGGCGAGCGTGTAGCCGAGCGCGGCCCACAGCAGCGAGACGATCATCACGCAGGCGAGGCTCATCGCCATGGTGTTGAGAACGTGCTTCTTGCGCACCATCCCCGAGTAGAACAGCGCCAGCCCCGGGATCGTCATCAACAGCACGAGCGCGGTCGCAGCGATCATCCAGGCGGTGTCGCCGCCGTCGATCTTGGGCGCGGCGGGTGCCTGCGCGAACGCTGGCGCGGCCAGGACCATGGCGACGGAAGCGAGCAGCGCCGACGCGATGCGATGCCGTAGCAGCGGTGTTGTCATCTTGAGCCCCTTGAACGATGTCCCGGTTGTCTCGGTCTCGTCATGTCCGGCTTCCGAGCCATCCACGTTTTGCTTGCAGCAGGTGTGGAGGCCCGGCACCAGGCCGGCCACGACCGGTCAGAGCGCGTCGGTGTCGGTCTCGCCGGTCCGGATACGCACTGCACGCTCGATACTGGTGACGAAAATCTTGCCGTCGCCGATCTGCCCGGTCTTGGCGGACGAGGTGATCGCCTCGATCACCCGGTCGACCCGGTCGCTCGGGATCGCCACCTCGATCTTGATCTTGGGCAGGAAGCTGATGGCGTATTCGGCGCCGCGATAGATCTCGGTATGGCCTTTCTGGCGGCCGTAGCCTTTGACTTCGCTGACGGTAAGGCCGGCAACCCCGATGTTGGTGAGGGCGTCGCGCACCTCCTCGAGCTTGAACGGCTTGATGATGGCGATGACGAGCTTCATGGACGCGGTTCCCCGGCTGGGGCGCAATCAGCTGCGAGCGAAGCCCCGGTCAGTCGGGCCGCGCGCCCCAAGTCGCGGGCACGCTCGAACGCAAGACCGGCGGCCGCACTTGCTGACCGCGCTCGTACGCCGGGCACGCGCCTTCACCCTCCTGCGGGGAGGTGCAGGTCGGCTCCCGGCCAGCCCGACCCTGCACGCGTCTTAATCAAACCGCGTGCCAGCCGCTGCGTCCACCGCCAAACCGCCAAAACCCTGCGGAGGAGACCTTTCAGCCGGCTTCCCGGGGGCCAGCCGAGGTCACCGGATGCCGGTTCTTTCATCAAAATGGCGAGTTTGTAGCCACGCCGTGCCCGCTGCGCAGTCACTTCCTCGGCCGCCGGATCCGCACCAGGCCTTCCTGCGCCACCGAGGCGACCAGGGTCCCGTCTTGCTTGAAGATCAGCCCGCGCGAGAACCCGCGGCCACCCGACAGGTTGGGCGAGTCCTGGGCGTAGAGCAGCCATTCGTCGGCCCGGAACGGCCGGTGGATCCACAGCGCATGATCGAGGCTCGCCGCCATGAACTCCGGCTCGAACAGCGTACGTCCATGCGGCACCAGGGCGGCGTCCAGCAAAGTATAATCCGACGCATAGGCAAGCGCGCACTGGTGGATCGCGGGATCGTCCGGCAGCCGGCCGGTGGTCCGGATCCACAGATGGAAGCGGCCGTCTTCGTACTTCCTGCCGAAGTAGCGGTCGGTCTCGACCGGCCGGATCTCGATCGGTCGCTCCCGCTCGTAGTAGCGCCGTACCGGCTCCGGCAGGGTCGGCAGGATGCCCTGGCGCACCTCGATCTCACTCGGCAGGCTGTCGGGCCTCGGCACGTCCGGCATCTTGGCCTGATGCTCGAGGCCCTCCTCGTCATTGTGGAACGAGGCGGACATCGCGAAGATCGCATGCCCGTGCTGGATCGCGACTACGCGCCGGGTGGTGAAGCTTTTGCCGTCGCGGATGCGGTCGACCTGGTAGATGATCGGCACCTTGGGGTCGCCCGGCAGCAGAAAGTAGGCATGCATCGAGTGCGGCCGCCGGCCCTCGACGGTGCGCACCGCCGCCACCAACGCCTGCCCGATCACCTGGCCACCGAACACCCGCTGCCAGCCGGTCTGCGGCGAGCGCCCGCGAAACAAGTTCACCTCGAGCGGCTCGAGGTCGAGGATATCGAGCAGGGCCTGCACGGCGAAGGTGGTCATAGGGACGAGCTCGTTAGCGAAATGCCGGAGTGACCCGCGCGGCTCAGGAAAGTCAAGCAGGAGCCCTGCGGCCTCCACCGTCATGCGGGCCGAAGGCAAAGCAATCCGGAACCTGGGCCGGACCGTCTGGATTGCCTCGTCGCTACGCTCGTCAGCAAGGACGGACGGGGCATTGCCGTTGTCGCCAATCCGGCCGTTGCGGAAGTGGCTTCACCCGTGAGACAGAGCCCCAGATTGGGCGGCATTTCGGTTACAGGAGGAGCACATGGCCAAGCGATTGCTGATCGTCGCCCTCGGCGCCCTCATGGCGTGGGCAGGAACGGCGAATGCAGAGCCGTATCCGTCGCGTCCGATCACCATGATCATTCCGTTCGCGGCCGGAGGGCCGCAGGACACGATCGGCCGCATCGTGGCGCAGCGCATGAGCGAGATCCTCGGCCAGCAGGTGGTGATCGAGAACGTCGGCGGGGCCGGCGGCACCACCGGTTCCGTGCGCGTCAAGAACGCGGCACCCGACGGCTACACCTTCGTGTGGGCGAGCGTCGGTACCCATGCGCAGAGCCAGACGCTGTACAAGCGGCCGCCCTACAATGCAGCCGAGGACTTCACCGCCGTCGCCTTTGTCGGCGAGACGCCGATCGCGCTTACCGTGCGCAAGGACCTGCCGGTGAACAACCTGCAGGAGTTCATCGCCTACGCCAAGACGAACGAAGGGAAGTTGTCGTTCGGCTCGGCTGGCGCCGGCTCGGCGACGCATCTCGGCTGCGTGGTGCTGAACATGGCGCTGAAGACCAACATCACGCACGTGCCTTACCGCGGCACCGGCCCGGCGATGCAGGACCTGCACGGCGGCCGCATCGATTTCCTGTGCGAGATCATCAACACCGCGAAGCCGCATATCGAGTCGGGCGCGATCAAGGCGCTCGCCATCATGACCAAGGAGCGCTCGCCGGTGCTGCCGAACTTGCCGACCGCGGCCGAGCAGGGGGTGCCGGGCCTTGAAGCCTACACCTGGAGCGCGGTGTTTCTGCCAAAAGGCGCGCCCGACGAGGTGGTCAAGAAGCTCAACGAGGCGGTGGTGCAGGCGCTCGAGACGCCGGCGGTGAAAGAGCGGCTGGAAGGCATGGGCGTGACCGTCGCGTCGCCTGAGCGGCGTTCGCCCGAATACATGGCGCAGTTCGTGCGCAGCGAAATCGCCAAATGGGCGGAGCCGATCAAGGCCAGCGGCGCGCAGATCGAGTAGGTCTTTGGTGTAATCGTGTCCCGGACCAGCCGTGCGCCGCGCGGCGCGGATCCGAGCCTCCGGTTGCTTTTCAGGCCAGAGGAACCGGGACCCTGGTTCTGCAGCGCATCGCTACGCGCTGCGCCGCGCCCGGGATACGATGCTGAGTATCGCGGATGACGAGCGAACGCGTCGACATTCTGATCGCGGGCGGCGGTTTTCCAGGCCTCGCGCTCGCGATCGCGCTTAAGCAGACGCTCGGTGCGGCGTTCCGCGTTGCGATCGCCGACCCGGCGTTGGCGCGTGACAGTATCGACGATCCGCGCGCCACCGCGATCGCGGCGGCAGCGCGGCATCTGTTGCAAGTCATCGGCGCGTGGGACGCCGTCGCCGTCGCCGCGCAGCCGATCCAGGACATGGCAGTGACCGACAGCCGAGTCACCGACGTAGTGCGCCCGGTCTTTCTCACCTTCGCGGGCGAGATCGCGCCGGGCGAGCCGTTCGCCCACATGGTGGAGAACGCGCAGCTGATCGCGGCGCTCAGCGCCCGGGCGCGGGCCGAGAACGTGCTGCTGTTGCCGGCTGCGGTGGCGGATCTGGAGAGTGCGGGTCCGCGCCTTGCGGCAACCCTCGGCGACGGCTCGACCTGGACGGCGCGGTTGGTGGTCGCGGCCGATGGGGCGCGCTCGCGGGTGCGCGACCTTACCGGCATCGCGACGGTCGGCTGGAGCTACGGGCAGTCGGCGATAGTCACGACGGTCGCGCATGAGCGCGATCACGGCGGCCGCGCGCAGGAGCATTTCCTCGCCGCCGGGCCGTTCGCGATCCTGCCGCTCACCGGACGCCGCTCTTCGATCGTATGGACCGAGACCCATGCCGAAGCCGACCGCATCGTGGCGCTGCCGGATGCCGACTTCCACGCCGAGCTCGAGCGGCGCTTCGGCCTCGAGCTGGGAGATATCGTGGTGGCCGGGCCGCGGCGGGCCTATCCGCTCGGCTTCTCGGTCGCGCGGGCGTTCGTGGGCAAGCGCGTCGCGCTCGTCGGCGATGCCGCGCACGTGATCCATCCGATCGCAGGACAGGGCCTGAACATGGGCCTACGCGACGTTGCGGCGCTGGCAGAGGCGATCGTCGACGCGGCGCGGCTGGGGCTCGATCCCGGCAGCGCCGAGGTGCTCGAGCGCTACCAGTCCTGGCGGCGGTTCGACACCATGGCGATGGGGGTCGCCACCGACGGTTTGAACCGGCTGTTCTCGAACCACTCGGATATCCTGAAGTTCGTCCGCGACCTCGGCCTCGGCCTCGTCGACCGGCTGCCGGCGCTCAAGGATGTGTTCATCCGCGAGGCGGCCGGCCTCACCGGCGACGTGCCGAAGCTGTTGAGAGGCGAGGCGCTGTGATGTCGGTCGGGCGCGGGCAGCACAAGGCAGCGCAGTGGTGCGCCGCAGACCCGGCGCGGGTGTGGGACACGGGGCGATGCATCACTCCGGCTGCAGTTTCTGCTCGTCCACCACCTTTTTGTAGACCTCGAACTCCGCCTTGATCTGTTGGGCGAACTCCTCCGGCGTGTTGGCGATGATGAGCGAACCGGTATCCTCGATGCGCGCGCGCACGGTCGCATCCTGCAGCGCCGCCTTCACGGCGCCGTTGATCTTGTCGACGATCGGCTTGGGCAAATTCTTCGGACCATAAATCCCGTAGAAGGCCATCCGGTTCACCGGCTCCAGGCCCACCTCCTTGAGCGTGGGGACGTTGGGGAGCGCGGGGACACGTTCGGGAGCCGCCACCACGATCGGCACCAGCCGATTGTTCTTGATGTGCGGCAGCGCCGACGGAAGGTTGTCGATGACCATCGACACCTGTCCGCCGACGGCGTCGTTGAGCGCGGGCCCGGAGCCGCGGTACGGGACGTGGGTTACATCCGTCTTGGTCTGGACCTTGAACAGCTCCATCAGCAGATGGAGGATGCTGCCGGTGCCCGAACTCGCATAGGTGTACTTGCCTGGATTCTTCTTGATCTCTTCCAGGAAGCCTTGGAAATCCTTGGCCGGGAACGACGGATGCACCGCGATCACGTTCGGTGTCGCCGCCATGTTGGTGATGGGGGTGAAATCGGTCAGCGGGTTGTATGGCGTTTTGGGCTGGATGGCCGGGAGCGCCGCCACCGTCGATACGGTCGCGACGCCGAGCGAGTAGCCATCGGGGGCGGCGCGTGCGGTCTCGGCGGCACCGATGGCGCCGGCGGCGCCGCCCTTGTTCTCCACCACCAGCACCTGATTGTTGATATGCGGTGAGATCTTGCTCGCCACCACGCGCGCGATGATGTCGGTGGTGCCGCCGGGCGCGAACGGCACCACGAGCTTGATCGGCTTGGTGGGATAATTCTGGGCGAAGGCCGATGGCCTGAACGTCAGCATTGCGGCCGCCGCGAGTTCGCCGCCAATCACTGTCCTACGGTGCATGGCAAACTCCCGGGTTATGTCGGGGCCCGGGCGGGGCCCGCTTGTTGAAGCGTAACGCTATTCGAACGACGCTATCAACCGGCGGTTCCACCGATGCGGGCTCGAAATAACCTCAGGTCAGCGGAATGCTTGCGACGTGATCCTGGAACGCCTTGCGCCCCTCGATTGCCTTGTACCAGCGCTCGAGGTTGGGCAGCGCCGGCCGTTCCGGTACCAGCTTCCTGAACCGGTAGGTCATCACGCCGACCGGAATATCCCCCATCGAGAACGCGTCCCCCGCCACGTAGGCGCTCTTGCCGAGCGCGCGATCGAGGATCTTTGCCGCCTCCGTGGTCTTGGCCTGCGACGCCGAAATTGCGGCCTGGTCGCGCTTCTCGGGCGGCGTACGGATCAGCCCCCAGAAGGCCGGCGTGATGGCCGGGGCGAGCACCGACAGCTGCCAGTCCATCCACTGGCTGGCGAGGGCGCGCGCTTTGGGGTCGGCGGGCGCGAGCGTGCCGCCGTGCTTGCCTGCCAGGTAGCGGATGATCGAATTCGATTCCCACAGGATGAAACCGTCCTCCTCCAGCGTCGGGACGAGGCTGTTGGGGTTCATCGAGATGTAGGGTTCCTCCTTGGTCTTTCCGAACGCGCCGCCGACGTCGATGCGCTCATGCGGCAGGCCAAGCTCGCCGACCGCCCACATCGCCTTCTGCACGTTGG
Source organism: uncultured Alphaproteobacteria bacterium (assembly GCA_963788095.1). GTDB lineage: Bacteria > Pseudomonadota > Alphaproteobacteria > Rhizobiales > Xanthobacteraceae > CAVTXS01. The sequence goes on from CAWBFP010000026.1 coordinate 312,072, forward strand.
AGGAATTGTTCCGTCCCCAGATCTTCAGCATTGGTCCTTCCTCGTGGAGGCGAATCGTGGGTGGCGAACAGCGAGTGGCGAATAGCGAGTGGTGAATGGCGGGCCGTGTTTGCCAATTCCATTCGCCACTCGCTATCCACCATTCGCCATGGTCAATCCAGGCGGCGGGCCTCCTCCGGCAGCATGATCGGTATGCCGTCGCGGATCGGATAGGCGAGCTTGGCGGCGCGGGAAATCAATTCCTGCTTTTCGGCGTCGTACTCGAGCGTGCTCTTGGTGAGCGGGCACACGAGGATCTCGAGCAGTTTGGGATCGACGCTGCCGGCGGGACGGTCAGATGTGGTCATGCGGACTCCGGTCATACAAGCGTGACCGACCTATAGCATAATGGATCGTCATGGCGAGCCGAAGGCGAAGCAAGCCAGAATGTGCCTGCCGGATGTGGATTGCCCTTCGGCGTTTCTCCCATGACAGGAGTCGCCATGCCTACGCGCGAGCGGGTCAAGCAGCTGATCGCCCTGGTCGAGCGAGGCAAGTTTGTCGAAGCCCTGCAGGAATTCTATGCCGCCGACGCCAGCATGCAGGAGAACACCGCGCCGCCGCGCGTCGGCTTGGCCAATCTGGTCACCCACGAGCGCGGCGTGCTTGCCGCCTTCAGCGTGGTGCGCACGCGTCCGGTCGAGGAATTCCTGGTGGACGGCGACCGTGTCGTCATCAACTGGGTGTTCGAATTTGTCGGCCACGACGGCCGGACATCGCGCATGGATGAGCTGGCCTACCAGCTCTGGCGCGGCGACAAGATCGTGCGAGAGCGCTTCTACTACGACCCGGCACAGATGCGCGTGAGTGCGTAGCGCAGACAAGCGAAGCGACCGGCGCCTACGCAACTCGAAATGACGTCATTGCAGTGGCGTCTCGCCCGGTATCCGCCGCTTTGCCAGCTCGATCTCGGTGACGGCGACGAGTATCTCGGCGCGGGTCTTGAGGTCGGCTGCCTCCAGCATCGCCTGCTTCTCGGCCGGACCGTAGGGCGACATCATTGCGAGCGCGTTGACCAGCGCTTCGTTCGGTGCGTTCTCGATGCCTTCCCAGTCGGCCTTGAGATTGTTGGCGTCGAGAAAGGCATTGAGCGCGCCTAGGACCGCGTCGCGGTCGACATGCTCCTCGCCCTTGCGGGCGATGAAATCGTCGGCGAAGGGGCTGTAGTCGACACGGCATTGGCGATAGGCGGTTGCGACCGTGAGCTCTTGCTCGACGCGGAAGCGCGCAATGCCGGTGAGCTGGATCAGGTAGCGCCCGTCGCCGGTCTCCGCGATCTGGGTGATGCGCCCGACGCATCCGATCTTGAACAAATTCGGCTTGGCCTCGGGCCCGGGATGCGACGTGTCCGGCTGGATCATCCCGATCATCCGATGGCGGTCGGCCATCGTGTCGTCGACCATCTCCAGATAGCGCGGCTCGAAGATGTTGAGCGGCATCTGGCCGCGCGGCAGCAGGAGCGCGCCCGCAAGCGGAAACACCGGAATGGCCGGCGGAAGGTCGCCAGGTCCGCGGTAGACCGCGTTCATTGGCATGGCCGCGCTCCAGTCCGGCGCCGCCGGAACAAGCGGAAACCCTACGCGAACAGGATGGACGACAGCCGGCGCCGGCCCTCGACCGTGGCCTCGTCGGTCGGACCCCAGGCCTCGAACAGCTGAACCAGTTGCTTGCGCGCCGCGTCGTCGTTCCATTTGCGGTCGCGACGGACGATCTCGAGCAGGTGATCGATCGCCTCCTTGCGCCTGCCCTTTGCGGCGAGCGCCAGGGCGAGGTCAAGCCGGGCCTCATGGTCGAGCGGGTTGGCGGCGATTTTCTGCTCCAACTCCGCGACCGGCCCGACCGACGTCGCCTGCTCGGCAAGCTCGATCCCCGCGCGGGCGGCCGCGACCGCCGCGTCATTGCGCTTGCTTTCGGGAATGAGCGCCAGCGTCTGCTTGGCCTGCTCGAGCGCGCCGGTCTTGAGATAAGCGCGCGCGAGCCCGGCCAGCGCCTGGACGTGGGTCGGATCCTGCGCCAGCAGCTGCGCGTACATGTCGGCGGCCTCGGCGGCATCGCCTTCGGCAAGCGCCGCATCGGCGGCCTTGATCAGATCCTTCTCCTCGCCCCCGATGCGGTCCTTGATCAGCCGTTCCAGAAAGGCCGTCACCTGGTTTTCCGGCAGCGCGCCCATGAAACCGTCGAGCGGCTGGCCATTGACGAAGGCGATCACGGCCGGGATCGACTGGATGCCCATCTGCCCCGGAATCGCCGGATGCTCGTCGATGTTCATCTTGACGAGCTTGGCCTTGCCCTTGGCGGCCTTGACCACCTTTTCCAGCACCGGGGTGAGCTGCTTGCAGGGCCCACACCAGGGCGCCCAGAAGTCGACCAGCACCGGCTGCTTCTTCGAGGCCTCGATCACGTCCTTGACGAAGTTTTGGGTCGTCGTGTCCTGGATCAGGTCGTTGGCCGCCGCCGGCGCCGGGCCGCCGTTCTGCAACAAGCTCATAGGCTTCCAATCCTTACGGTTCTCGCCCTGTTAGATGGGCCAGCCGCGGCACGAATGCAACGTCGCCTCCCAATCCTCCCCACGCGGAGCGTGGGCGGGTGGTGGGCGCAGAAATGCGTCCCCCGGGTGGGGCTTTGGCAAAATCAAAATCCGCCCGTTTCCCCGTTTCAGGGGAAGGATTTGTCCGCCACCGCAACGATGCGTGGCTCGTGGCCGGTCGCGCGCAGGAACGTGACCAGCCCGTCGCGGCTGATCGCGGTCGTCATGGTGTTGACCAGCGGGTGATAGTTGAGCGTGTCCTGGCGCATCATGGTCTCATCGAGCACGACATGCACCCGACGTTCGGTGTCGTTGATGGCGCCGAACGGGGTGACCGCGCCGGGCTCCACGCCCCAGACCTCGCGCAGGAGATCCGCCGATCCGAAGGAAAAACGGCCGGCATCGAGGCGTCGGTGCAGGTTCTTGAGGTCGATCGCGGCGTCTTCCAGTGCGGCCACCAGGAAGACTGCGTCACGCTTGTCCTTGAGGAACAGGTTCTTGGTATGTCCGCCGGCGATATGGCCGCGCAGCTCACGCGATTGCTCGACCGTGAACAACGGCGGATGGTTGACGGTGCGGTGGGCGATGCCCAACTGGTCGAGGAAGGCGAACAGGTCTTCCGGCGTGGCAGGCATTCGATTTAAGGATGGGTTGTCTCTGTCCGATGCGCGGCAACCATAGGGGCAGATGGCCAATTCCGTCATGGCCGCGTGTGTTGCAATAGGAGCCGCGTTTTGGCATAGGGACGGTTCGCGGCTCAAGCCGCGTAGCGTTTAGGATGCGGGTGTAGCTCAGGGGTAGAGCACAACCTTGCCAAGGTTGGGGTCGTGGGTTCGAATCCCATCGCCCGCTCCAATAACGACGTTGTCCAGCCCGGACACATGGGTGACAGAACGTACCTAAGACATGGGTGACAACCTCGGGCCGAACGGGTTGTCGAGGGGCTGCAAGGTCCTTTGTTCGAGATCGAAGTATCCGAGATCGTAGCTGCTGAAGCTGACGAGCCAGATGCCGTCATCGACTTCCCTGATGCCGAGCCTTTGGCCTGCGAGGACGGTCGAGATGTTGATTTTCTTGCGATGCAGGCAGATGCGGCCGCAGGCGGTGACCAGGATGTCGCGGTCGTGGAACGGATAGGTCAGTTCAGGCAGCCCATCATAGCGGCGCGGTGAGGCAGCATAGAGTTCGGCAGGACACTTCATGGCGAGCGCTTCGTGTGGGCGCTCGGCATTGAACTCGTGCATGAAGGCGTCGAAGCGGCCCTGCTGCTGCAGGCTGTTCGAGGCAGGTGGCCTGGTTGCTTCCTTCTTCAGGGTGAGGTGCATGCGCTCGTGGCGGCCATTCTGCTGCGGGCGGCCGGGCTTGATGCGTTCGATGGTGATGCCGAGGCGCAGCCACCAGACGGATAGTTTGGAGAGATTGAACAAGGCATTGGGGCTGGCGAAGGGAACGCCGTTGTCGGAGCGAATGGCGATCGGGAGGCCGCGCTCAGCGAACAGCCGTTCGAAGGCCGTAACGGCCAGGTCTTCGCGGGTTGATTCCAGCGCTTCGCATAGCAGCAGGAAGCGCGAGGCCTGATCGGTGACGGTGAGCGGATAGCAGTAGCGGCCGTTGCCGAGCTTGAACTCGCCTTTGAAGTCCGCGCACCACAGATCATTGGGCGCGGCGCCCTCGGACAGCGGGGTGCCGCGGGCACGATGGCGCGGCCCGCCGCTGCGCCTGACCAGGCCGTGGCGATCGAGCACCGCATGGATGGTGCTCCTGGCCGGGATCCGGACATCGCCGGCAAGCCGACGGACCAGCAACTCGCGGATTTTGCGGGCGCCCCAATGCGGCTTCTCGTCCTTGAGGCGAACGATCAGGCTCTCGATCGGCGGCGGCAGCTGGTTGGCGTAGCGCACCGGCCGGCGCGAGCGATCGGTCAGGGCCTCAAGGCCGTGGTCCCTGTAGCGATCGAAAATCTTGTAACCGGTCTTGCGAGATATGCCGAACTGTCGGCACACGTCCGTCATCGTCTCCCCGTCCAGCAGACGGGCGACAAAGCGAAGGCGTTCTTCCATCACCGAACTCGCTTTCCACGGCATCCGCACCTCCCGCCTGCGAATCCAGGCAAGAAGTGTTACCCATGTGTCCGGTACGGAATGTCACCTATGTCTCAGGCCGCACACGTGTCCAGCCCGGACACATGGGTTACGGTTTATTCCGGAGACATGGGGTTAACGGAACTCGGACCGAACAGGTTGTCGAGGGCGGGCCTGAGCCATCAGGCGGATAGCTTGATTGGCCGACAAGTTGTCCGCCTCTGCCAAAGATTTGCTCGCGCGTGCCATCTCGACCAAGGTAGACGAAGTGAACGAACGGTTCATGCAGCATTCATTGGGACCGTGCGATACGCTTGGGCACAACGACCGGGCGGGGCGTCCGCGTCGGTTTCCCCACTAGCGCGCTTCGGGCGCAAACACGGAAAGGTAGACCCATGAAAATCAGTCGCATTGCTCTGCTCGCCGGCCTCGGCATGATCGCGATGGCCCTGCCGGCGGCCGCAGCTCCGGTGACCACGGACAGCACCGACGTCCGCGCCGCCAAGCCCGCCTACATGCAGCTCGCTCAGATGAACGCGACCCGCGCGGCCAGTGAGGCCCGTGGCGGCGACTTCAAGAAGGCGAAGAAGGCGAAGAAGAAGAGCAAGAAGAAGTAAGTCGGTTGCCCCAAGGCATGAGCGGCGACCTGTTGTCGCCGCCCATGTCATCGCGTAGGGCTATCTTTACGTTCGTCGCGAAGCGCACCCGCCCTCGCTGTATGGTTACTTCGCGGTGGCGCCAACTTCCTCTTGGGTGACGGTCACGTCCGTCTCAATTCTCGCCCCGAGCGATTTCATCCTGTGTGTAGGCGACGGGGCAGTGAACGCCTGCCGGTGCGAGCAAAGTCCTCCGCCGTCTTCCGGCTCCACGTTCGCGTGGGTGCGTTCCCGCTAGAGATGCCGCTTTTCTTTGAGACGCGTTGCCGGTAGTTTGCCAACGCTTACGGAAGCATGGCGGGCGCCGGTGCCGTTGCTCTGGCCCGCGCTGGTTGCTTGCGTTCAATGTCGGGAGGCAGCAATGGCAGATCTCAATCGCGGTTATCCGGCCACCGCCGATGTCGCGGCCGACCGCACGGCGATCGACGTGGGCCTGAGAGCCCACATGATCCGCGTCTACAACTACATGGCCGTTGGAGTGGCGCTGACCGGCCTGGTCGCCTGGCTCACGGCGCAGATAGTCGGACCGGCGCTACTGAACAGCCCCCTGATATGGGTGTTCATCTTTGCTCCACTGGCGCTCGTCTTCTTCATCAGTTTCCGCATCAACAGCTTGTCAGCCGGCACCGCGCTGACGCTGTTCTTCGTTTATGCGGCCTCCCTTGGCTTGTCGTTGGCGACCATATTCTTTGTTTACACCGATACTTCGATCACGCGTGTATTCTTCGTCGCGGCAGCGGCCTTCGGGGCTCTCAGCATCTGGGGCTACACCACCCGGCGCAGCCTCTCCGGCCTCGGCTCGTTCCTGTTGATGGGGCTGATCGGCGTGATCATCGCGAGCTTGGTAAACATCTTTCTCAAGTCGAGCGGACTCGACTGGATCATCTCGGTTATCGGCGTCATCGTGTTCGCGGGCCTGACGGCGTGGGATACCCAGAAGATCAAGGAGATGTACGACCCAACGGACGACGGCACGGTCGCCGGCCGCAAGGCGGTCATGGGCGCGCTGTCGCTCTATCTAGATTTTATCAATCTGTTCATGCTGCTTCTGCGACTGTTCGGCGGTCGGCGTTGACACGTTGTTGCTCGGAGTTCTGATTCGGCCCCGCCCTCGGCGGCGAATCGAGTTCATGACTCAGCGATGACTCAGAGTGAGTCCGCGGCCTTGGCCGCTGTCCCAAGGGGCGGGAAACTCGTGCGATTCTCTATAGGCATCCTGCAGAGGGTCTTCGTGCTCCGCAAGCGTGCGGAGACGGCTCCGTCGAGGCCAAGCGCGCCCTGAACGAGATTGAGCGCCCGGCGCAGTCGCCCCGCCGGCGGCGCCTGTGCGCAGAAAAAGCGCCCCCGCCAGCGGGGTCATCGTGGCAGGGGCGACGCGGCGACAGGGCCGCCAGTGCTGAAGGCCAGGATGTGCCACAAGCAGCGGGCCGGAACCCGATGGCTGCTGCTGTGCGGAAGTCCGAGCCCCCGGGGTCACGAGGCGCCTGGATGGACGGTCCCAACGCGGATGGCAAATAAGCCGAGGGCTGGCGCGCATTTCAATCTATCGGAAGATAGAGAACGCCCCTCGCAAGACGCTGGGCCGCTATGATCGGGACGTCCGCGAGCGGTGGCGGCCATGTCCTGACGCGCGTGCCGTGCACCTGCCCATCGAGCACCGAGGGCACGAGGGCCTGCAACTACGGGAGGCTGTGCGCCCGGCTGACGCTGCATGGCCGTGACGTTGGCGCAATCCTGGTCAGCGAAGGCTGGCGCGCCCCTTTATGTGTCTCGGCACAAGCAGCCCACCGCGCGCGGGATGGCGTTGATCAAGAATGGAACCGCGGCGTCCCACGCTCCACGCGGTCAGGGCGCCTGTGCGAAAATCGGCCGTCAGCCGTATGGTAGGTATGGTAGGGGAGAGAGGGAATTCTCCATGGCTGGTAAGGTCGCCTCCTGGAAGGAACAAATCGCGCGGCTCGATGCCGCGCTTCGACCGATTGTCAGTCGTCGCGCAACATTAGGCAACGTGCTTTCCTTCATATGGCCCGGTGCTTCCCACCCATTGGAAGAGGCGCAAGTGAACGCGCAGGCAGAACAACTCACTTCAGAATTTATCAAGTCCTATGCGACCGGTGACGCCGAAATGCGCCTGGCCATTCGCGATCTTTTTGATGAGCATCCAAGCTTTTCATGGGCGGCAACGCTTCCAGGCCAGCCGGTCACAGACGAGTCCTTCCGCGCACATCTCATCCTGTTTTCCATGAAAGATCAGGAACGGGACACCCGCGACGCAATCGTTACGCTGCAGGCGATTTGTGAAAGAGCGAGATCGGCAGGCGTAATGACTGACCCCATCATGGCGGAGGTCGCAGAACTATCCAGCGACATAGACAAATATGGCATGGGCTCGACCCGTGACCTTCTGCGGCGTGCCGCGCTCAAATCCGTGACTTAACGACCGCAGAAATTCGAGCGGCTGGTTCAGGCTGCATTGTTCCGGCCGTCAATGTGCGACAACGAGAACTGAAGACTGAGATGAGATTTTTCAGCCTACCCGTTGCCTTCAGGCAACATCAATTGCAGGCGGGCAGTGCTAGCATTTCGGCAACATCTGTTACCCGCCGCTCGGGGTGGCATCCTAAGATGCAGGCGCGGCGGACGCGGATCCCGCAATCGGTACGGACATCTGGATGCCGAGCAAGACCCCGGACGACCTGTTGCAGGCCAACGCCCGATGGTCGCAGGAACGGGTCGCGGTCGATGCCGGCTACTTCAACCGCCTGGTTGCCTTGCAGGCCCCCGAATATCTTTGGATCGGTTGCTCCGACAGCCGCGTGCCGGCCAATGTCATCGCCGGACTGGAGCCCGGCGAGGTTTTCGTACATCGGAACATCGCCAACCTGGTCTATCCGGCGGACCTCAACTGCATGACCGTCCTGCAGTACGCGATCGAGACCCTGCGGGTCAAACACGTCATCGTGTGCGGACATTACGGTTGCGGCGGCATCCGGGCGGTACTCGATGGCACCCAGCATGGGCTGGTGGAGCACTGGCTAGCCCCGGTCCGCGATCTCTACCGGACGCATCACGAGGAGCTCTCCCGGTTGCCCAGCGATGAGGCGCGCGCGGATCGCGTCTGCGAGCTCAATGTGCGCGCGCAGGTGCAGTCGGTGTGCCATTCGCCGATCGTGAGCAACGCGTGGGAGCACGGGCAAGAGCTCGAGGTCCACGGCTGGATCTATCGCCTGACCGATGGCCGCCTGCACGACCTCAAATGCGGGCCGGCTGTTGAGTCTAAATTAAATTAGCAGCGATCCCGCCTTCGGCGGGCTCCTCAAGGATCAGGTCAGCGGGCGCGGCTTACTCAAGCCCTCATCCTGAGGAGTGTCGCGCCAGCGACGCGTCTCGAAGGATGGCCGCCCGCACTCTAAAGTGGGATGACTTCATGCTGAGTTTTCATGCGCGGTGCGCTGGCGCTACCCGTCAGTGCAGGCTTTCGACGAGGCTGTCGAGCTCCCAAGCCAAATGGGGAATGCGTTTCTGATAGCCTTGGGAACCCAGCATCACGCAGGCATAGCGGATGCTTCCCTTCTCGATCGGGCGCTCGACCACCGCCAGGTCATGATAGCTTCCGTCGCCATCGCCGATGCCGAGTTTGCCGAAGTGGTAGGTCTGCGATTTGGACAGGTGATCCAGTATTCGTTTCAAATAGCTGTTGTTCATCATGGCGCGCATTTCGTTGCTCGCCGTTTCGCTGACCAGCGTCTTGGCGTCCAGAAGGATCAGGAATCGCGCAATGGCGCCTGCACTCGCTGCCTGGTGGCTCTTGCTGGTCTTCTCAGCCGGCGCATCGCGGCCCGACGAGTAGTCGCCCGCCAGCCACAACCCGCCAAGCGTATCGCTGTAAAGCCCCTCGGCCGCCAGCGCGCCGTTGATGTACTGATAGCCGAGACCGAGAATGCAGGTCGACGCAGCATAATTGTCCGACGGACCGATCATGTCCTCCAGGGCTTTTTGATAGGCCTTGGTGAACGCGAAGGTCCAGCCTGAGCCGGATCCGGAGATTTTGAATACCGTCTTCAGCTGCGGGAAATCTTTCGGTCCGGTTATGGATTTTTCGACGATCGGCTTCCATTCGTCAGTGATCTTCTTGATCAGATCATCCGGGTCGTTGGCTTGCAGCCCCTTGGCGGCTTCGTTGAGGTTCTCGCGCAAACGAAAGGCCGCATACATCGCGGCGATCTTCACACAGCTCGCCGAATAGCGCGTCTTGTGGACGTTCCAGCCGCCGAAAACATCCACGGGCCCGGTCATGTCGACGAGTACGACACTCATCGGCGCGAAGCGCGGATCGCGCTGCAGCTCTGCCAGCTTGGTATTCATGGCGGCCTTGTCGACCGCGTAGATCATGCGCTGCGTGGGTCCGAATGGTGGTGGTAGCGCCATGTCTCCCCTCCCTTGGATCACCGCTCGAATGCGGCCCTCTCCGGAAACGCGTCCGCGCCAGCAGCCACCGACGCTGCCGATACGGCGCGGTCCGCGCCGCCTCCCATATGCCGTGAACCGCGGCGAGAAGCTTGCGGGGGGCCTCAATATGTCCTTGAGATTTGCTTGAGATTGCGGCCATCGGCGCGCCGTGCCCGTCCGGCGGCGCCTTTTGGGCGCCGGTCTTCGGTGAGCGCTATTCTCGTGTGCCGGTCAGTTCGGTGCCTCGAAATCGCGCAGATGCGCGATCACCTCGGCGACCGGCACGACGTCGGCGTACTTGATGGCCATATCGTAGAGATTGGCGAAGTGCGGGCTCTCGTGCTTGTCGGCGACGCATTCCTCGGGAACCACCGTGCGATAGCTGTGCGAGAGGCTGTCGACGACGGTGGCGCGCACGCAGCCGGATGTGGACCCGCCGGTGACGATCAAGGTGTCGCAGCGATGGAAGGTCAAGAGCGAGACGAGGTTGGTCTCATGGAAGGCGGAGGCCATGCGCTTGTTGATGATGATGTCGCGCTTTTGATCGATGACCAGCCGATCGTCGAACTCCGCGCGCCGGGAGCCGACCTTGATGTTCTGCAGCGAATCCGGCGTGTTGGAGCGCGTTCCCCAGACGCCGCAGTCTTCGCCGGAATCCATGTAGGCGACATAGGTCCATACCACCGGTAGGCCCTTGGCCCGCGCCAGCTCGGCCAGCTGATTGACATAGGCAAGTTGCTGAGGGTCGGTCTCGTAAGCGGTCGCGAACTCGCCGGCTGCCGTGTAGGCCTTCTGCAGGTCGATGTTGACGAGCGCCGGCTTGCGCCCAAAGCCGAAGCGCGCGCGCGTCGGCTTTTCCTTGATCTCGGCGAACAGCTGCCGCGCCGTCTTGTTGCAGAGCTCCATGACCCCGTCACCTCGTCGCCGGATCGAAAAGGGCAGTCTACCATGACGCTGCGCTTTCCGGGGCGGGATGGTTATTCTTGAGTATGGGCCGGTTTGCGACCTCGCCCTCGGCCACCAATCTCGGGCAAGCCCGCGAGATCGGTGCCCTCGCTCCTCAGGGTGAGGTCGCAATAATCTCGGCCCTCACCCTGAAGGAGCCGCGCGGAACGCGCGGCGTCTCGAAGGATGTTCGCGCGGTGGCGCTGGCCTGACAGGAAACGACGACATGTCTGCAGAAGATCCCGGGCTCTACGACTACCTGCCGTACTTCGACAGGCCCAAGATCGAGTGGCCGAGCGGCGCGCGGCTGGCGTTCTGGTGTGCGCCGAACATCGAGCACTACGAGCTCGACCCGCCGCCCAACCCGTCGCGCACGCCGTGGCCGCGCCCGGTGCCCGATGTGCTGCACTATGCCTGGCGCGACTACGGTAATCGCGCCGGCATCTGGCGCATGATGGCGGCGATGGATCGCTACGGCGTGCGTGGCAGCATCTCGCTCAACGTCGCGGTCTGCGATCATTTCCCCGACATCGCCCGCGCCTGCAGCGAGCGCGGCTGGGAGTTCTTCTCGCACGGGGTCTACAACACCCGTTACACCTACAATATGAGCGAGGAGCAGGAGCGCGCCTTCATCGAGGATGTGAAAGCGTCGATCTTCAAGTGGTCCGGCCAACAGCTTTCGGGGTGGCTGGCACCGGCGCTCACGCTGACCGAGCGCACCATGGATCTGCTCGCCGAGGCCGGCGTGACCTACACCCTCGACCTCTTCCACGACGACCAGCCGCTGCCCGTGAACGTCCGCAAGGGACGCCTGATCAGCGTGCCCTACTCGCTGGAGATCAACGACTTCACCACGCTGTTTCAGGGCAACTGCACGCCGCGCGACTACACCGATACGATCAAGGCCCAGTTCGACCGGCTGTACATGGAAGGCGCCGAGGGCGGCCGGGTGATGTGCCTGCCCCTGCACCCGTTCCTGGTCGGGCAGCCGCACCGCATCAAGCAATTCGAGGAGGCGCTCGACTACATCACCTCGCACGATGGCGTCTGGCTCGCCACCGGGCGCGAGATCGCCACCCACTACCTGACGCATTGCTACGACGCGTTCGTCGCCGCGATCGCCGCCCACAAGAGGGCCTGAAGCCATGTCCCTGCCATCGACCTACTTCGAGTATCCGTTTCGGCGCCCGGGCATGGACCACGCGCGCTATGCCTACTCGAACCTGTTCGAGCGCAAGCCGGTGCGGTGGCCCGATGGCGCGCGCGTTGCGCTCTGGATCGTCCCCACGCTCGAGTTCTTTCCGCTCGACATGGCACCCAAGGGCGTGAAGCCGCCGGGCGGCCTCGACCGTCCCTACCCGGACTATTGGAACTACACGTTGCGCGACTACGGCAACCGGGTCGGCGCCGCCCGCATCTTCCGCGCGCTCGAAGCGCGGGGTCTCAAGGCCTCCGTCGCCATGTCCTCGCGCCTCGCCGAGCGTTATTCGCATTTGCTGCAGGAGGCCAACCGCCTCGATTTCGAGATCGTCGGCCACGGCATCGACATGCAGCATATCCACACGAGCGCCGTCGCGCCGGAGACCGAGCGGGACTGGGTGCGCCAGTCGCTCCAGACGCTGCGCCGGCTATCGGGACAGGAGGTCAAAGGGTGGTACTCGCCCGCCTACTCGGAAAGTCATGCCACGCTCGACCTGGTCGCGACGGAAGGGTGCTATTACGTCTGCGACTGGGTCAATGACGACATGCCGTATCGGCTGGAGACCAAAGCCGGCCCCATCCACGCCATGCCGCATGCCTACGAGATCAGCGACCTGCAGCTCTTCCATTTCTACAAGTACAAGCCGGCGCAGTTCGTCGAGCAGGTGATGGATCATTTCGAGCTGCTCTACCGCGAGGCGGCCGCGCATGGCGGGCGCATCGTCGCGCTGTCGCTGCGGCCGTGGATCAGCGGCGTGCCGCACCGCATTGCGGCAGTCGAACAGGTGCTCGACGCCATGCTCCGCCGCGGCGGCGTGTGGTCCGCGACCGGGCTCGAGATCCTGGCGGCCTGGAAGGCGCAGCAGTAGAGGCATCGCCCCGAACCCCAAGTTCGCCCACGCACGCCGCCATTCGGACGTCATCCCCGCGAAAGCGACGCGAAAGCGGGGATCCAGTAATCATCGAGCAATGGTGTTGGGCGGCAGTGCCTAGGCCGCAGGCCTGTGTTTACTGGGTCATCCGCCTTCGCGGATGATGACGACCGAGATTCGCGGATGATGACGGCATCCCAGCTCAGACGCCAAGATACGAGCGCTTGAGGGCGGGATTGTCGGCAAGCTCGGCCGCCGTGCCGGCGAGCGCGATCACGCCGTGCTCGAGCACATAGGCGCGTTGCGCGATCGCCAGCGATTGCACGACGTTCTGCTCCACCAGGAGGATCGCCAGGCCGTCACGGCTGATGCGCTCGATCAGCGAGAACATGGTCTCGACCAAGAGCGGCGACAGCCCGAGCGAAGGCTCGTCGAGGATGAGCAGCTTCGGCTCCGACATCAGGCCGCGGCCGATCGCGAGCATTTGTTGCTCGCCGCCTGAAAGCGAGCCGGCGAGTTGCGCCGAGCGCTCGCCCAGGCGCGGAAAGATTTCGGTCACGCGCCCAAGATTGACGGCGCGCCGCTCGCGGCCGCGCCGAACGCCGCCGAGCTCCAGATTTTCCCGCACCGTCAGGTTGGGAAAGATGCGTCGACCCTCCGGCACCTGGATAAGGCCGAGCTCGACCACACGCACAGGGCTTGCGGCGGCGATCTCCTCGCCGTCGAACCGCACGCTGCCGGCAGTCGGCGGGATGATCCCCGAGAGCACGTTGTTGAGGGTCGACTTGCCGGCGCCGTTGCTGCCGAGCAATGCCACGATCTCGCCCGCCGCCACGTCGAGATCGACGCCGCGGAGGATCTGAATGGCGCCGTAGCCGGCGCACACGTTGCGCACCTCAAGCATGCGCGCTTCCGTGCTTGAGGCGGGCGGCGGCGCCGTGGCCGAGATAGGCTTCGATCACGGCGGGATCGGCCGCGGTCGCGGCTGGCGAACCCTCGGCGATGATGCGGCCGTTGTTGAGCACGTATACGCGGCGGGCGAGACTGACGACCGCCTGCATCACGTGCTCGATCAGCAAGATCGCCACGCCGCTGGCGTGGATCGCGCGCACCATGCCGACGATCTCTTCGACCTCGACCGGGTTGAGCCCGGCCATGACTTCGTCGAGCAGCAACAATTTTGGTCGCGTGGCGAGCGCGCGCGCAAGCTCGAGGCGCTTCGATCCGGCAAGCGTGAGGGCGTCGGCGCGCAAATCGAGCTGCCGGCCCAAGCCAAGCCGGCGCGCCACATCCTCCGCCCGGGCAGCGGCTTCGCGCCGATGCGGGGTGGTGTGGTAGGCGCCGACCATCACGTTCTCGAGCACGCTCAAGCGCCCGAACGGCTGCGTGACCTGGAAGGTGCGGGCGATTCCCTGCGCGCAAATGCGATGCGGCGGCCATCCGGTCAAATCTTGTCCAAGAAACCGCACGCTGCCGTCATCCGGCTTGGCAAACCCGGCGATGCAGGCAAATAGCGTCGTCTTGCCGGCCCCGTTCGGTCCGATCAGCGCAACAATCTCATCGACCGCAACGTCGAGCGACGCCCGATCGACGGCCGCAAGGCCGCCGAAGGATTTCGACAAGTTGCGGACCTCAAGCACCGCGCCCTCCGCTGCCGCGCTTCCCGAACAGGCCCATCAACCCGTCGGGGAGCCAGGCGACGATGGCGATCAGAACCGCGCCATAGACGATGATGCTCAGCGGCTGGGCATTGGCGACCCCCGGCAGCATGTTGCCGAGATCGCGGGTCACCTCTCCCACCAGGTGCAGCACGCTTGCTCCGATCAGCGGCCCCAACACGGTGCCGGCGCCGCCGATCAAGCCGACGAGCAGCATCTCCACCGATTTGTCGACGCCGAACGCGATCCAGGGATCGATGTAGAGATACTTCTGCACGTAGACCGTGCCGCCGGCGCCGCACAGGGCGCCGGAAAGCGTGAGGCACTTCACCTTCTCCCGGAAGGTGTCGATGCCGAGTGCCTGCGCCGCATCCTCGTTCTCGCGGATCGCGGCGAGGCGAGCGCCGAAACGCGTACGCGTCAGCCGCCAGGCGACGAACGTCGCCAGCGCGCAGAGCGCCAGCGCCACATAGTAGAACCAGATCGGATCCCTGAACTGGAAGTTGGCGGCGCGATGGTCCGCCTGCACCAGGATGCCGAGTCCGCCGCGGGTGATCGGCAGCGAGTTGGCGAGGATGCGTCCGGTTTCGGCGAAGGCGAGCGTGATCAGCGCGAAGTACGAGCCTCTGAGGCCGGCGCGATAGCTCAGCACGCCGACGAGCCAGCCCACGACCGCTCCCGCAAGCGCCGCAGACGGCCAGGCGAGCCAGGGATTGACCCCATAGGTCGCATGCAGGATCGCCGACACATAGGCGCCTGTTCCGAAGAACACGACATGACCGAACGAGGTCTGGCCGGCAAATCCGCCGGCGATGTTCCAGGTCTGGCCGAGATAGGCGGCAAACAGAACGAGGAAGCCGACATTGATCGCGTAGTTCGATCTGAACACCCACGGATAGGCGACAAGGACGATTGCGCCCGCGCCGGCAACGAGCAGGCCGACGCGCTTCATCGCGCGGCTCCGAACAAGCCGGTTGGACGCAGCAGCAGGATCAGGATGAACACGAGCGGGATGCCGATCTGCCCCAGCTGCTCGCCGAGCCACAGCCCGCAAATCGATTCCACCACGCCGATGATCAGCCCGCCAAACAGCGCGCCCTTGAAGCTGCCCATGCCGCCCAGGACAACGATCGTGAAGGCGATGAGTACAAAGGCGTGGCCGGAGGTCGGCGATACGTAGAACGTCGGCATCAGCAGGCAGGCAGCGGCACCGAGGCACGCAATGCCGATGCCGTACGAGATCGCCATCACCTGCTCGACGTCGATGCCGACCAGGCGCGAGCCCTGCCGCTCCCTGGCGACGGCGCGGATGGCCTTGCCGGTGTCGCTCCGCGTCATGAACAGGCCGAGCAGAAGGCAGAGGATCAGGGCTGCCGCGAACGAGACGACCTTCGGCAGCGCCACGAACGCCGGCCCGAGCGAGATCATTTGCCCCGCATAGGGGACGTCGATCGTCTGCGTATCGCCGGTAAAGAAAAACAACGCCGCGTTATCGATGATGATCGACAAGCCGAGCGTGATCAGCAGGGTGTTCTCGTCCTTGCCGTGGCTGAAATGCCCGATCAGCGCGCGATACAGCAGGTATCCGGCCGCAAAAGCGCCCGCCGTGACGACCGGGAGCGCGATGTATGGATCGAGCCCGAGCGGCTTGCGCCACAGGAAGAACACGGCATACATCGCCAGCATCAGCAGGCTGCCGTGCGCGAAATTGATGATGTGCAGGACGCCGTAGATCAATGTCAGCCCCAAGGCGACAAGCACGTAGATGCCGCCCGCCATCAGGCCGTTGATCAATCCGGCAAAAAGGATCTCAGGGGTCAGCATGCAAGGATGCGGCACCCTGGATAGCGAATAGCGAGTAGCGAATAGCGAATAGTGAGTAGCGAAAGGCGAATGGCGAATAGTGAGTGGCGAATGGCGAATTGCGGGTGAGCTGGAACCGCGCGGTTTCGGCAGCAGTGATCCAGCATCTATTCGCTATTCGCTATTCGCTATTCGCTACTCGCCATTCGCCATTCGCTCAATTGTACTTCGGCTTCGGGAACACCGCCGAGGCCGAGGCGAATTCCGCCGGGTGGACGACCTGGATGTCGCCCTTCTGCACCTGCAGGCCCGCCGCCCTGCCGCCCTCGTTCTGACCGTTGACGAACCTGGTCGGCCCATAGGGCACGATGTCGGTCGACCATGTGGAGGTGGTGAGCGCCTCGATCAGCTTGTCCTTGTCGGCGGTCTTGGCGCGCTCCAGCGCATCGGCGAGCAGCATCACGGAGTTGTAGGTCAGGTATACCTCGAAGGTGAACAGCACGCCGCCGGCTTCCACGCGCTTCTTCAGGTCCTGCGCCTTGCTGCTGCGGGGATTGAACCAGTGATTATAGTCCATCATGTTCTCGGCCACGTCGGGCAGATCCTTGACGAGCTTGTAGTTGAAGCCGCCGCCAAGCACCGAGAACATGCCGGCCAGGTTGATCTTCTGCTGGTGCAGCGTGCGCGCCAAGAGCGTGTACTCGTTCACGTAGTTGGACATGATCAGGATATCGGGCTGCGCCGCCCGGACGCGCAGCGCGATGTTGTCCATGCTGCGCGTCGGGTTGTCGTGCGGGATCAGCTCTTTGACCTCGATGCCGATGCTCGGCAGCTTGCCGGCGAGGAGCTTGGCGGTGCCGGTGCCGAACTCGCCGCTCTCGTGCACGAGCAGCGCACTCTTGGCCGGCGCGCCGGCCTTCTTGTTGATCTCGCCGAGCGCGACGATGGCGTCGTCGACGCACCGGCCGAAGCCGGGCTTCAGGCGGAAGACGTTCTTGAGCCCGCGATTGACGATCAGGTCGGACGCCCCGACGTCGATGATGAAGGGCGTATTGTACTTGGCCGCGGCCTGGCTGGCGGCGATCCCGACGGGACTCTGAAAGCAGCCGATATAAGCCGCAACGCCCGCGTCGTTCATCTTTTCGACTTCGCTTACGCCGACCTCGACCTTCGACTGGCTGTCGCCGAGAACCGCCTCCAGCCTGGCGCCGTCCATGCTCTTGATGCCGCCGGCCTTGTTGACATCGTCGAGGGCCATCGCGGCGCCGATCCGCGACTGCTGGCCGCTATAGGCGACGAAACCCGTGACCGGATGGATGAGACCAACCTTGACCACCTTAGATTGCGCGCGCAGGACGCCGGGAAAGCCCAACGTGCTTGCTGCCAAGCTGCCCGCGATGAAGCGGCGCCGCGTAGCCGTGTGCCGGCGCACTTTCGTCTGTGTCATGGCGCTCTCCCTTGCAACATGGCAGCCGACCTGGTGCAGGCTCGGCAATTCGGTTTCCGACGAAGCTACAGCCTTGCCAGAAGCGCCACAATGGGCGCGGCCCATGCCCATATCGCGCCAATGGCGGTCGCGAAAGCGGAGCAAGCGGGGGCAATCGTTTTGCAACAATCCACCGCCTCTCCTATCATGGCGCCGCAAATGCCAAGGAGTTCCGTCATGCATGCACCGGCAAGGCTTCGCGAGCTGCTGTCCGCCGACGGGATGCTGGTCGCGCCCGGGGCGTACGACTGCATCACCGCCAAGACCATCGCCCACGCCGGCTTCGACGCCGTCTACATGACGGGCGCGGGCACGGCCGCGACCCTGGGCTATCCCGACTACGGGCTCGTCACGATGTCGGAGATGGCGGACAACGCCGGTCGGCTGGCAGCGGCCGTCGACGTACCGGTGATCGCCGACGCCGACACCGGCTACGGCAACGAGCTCAACACCACGCGCACCGTGCGTGAATACGAACGCCGCGGCGTCGCCGGCCTGCACCTCGAGGATCAAGGCTTCCCGAAGAAATGCGGACACCTCGACAACAAGGTGATCATCCCGCTCGGGGAGTATCTGGCCAAGATTCGAGCTGCCGTCGCGGCCCGCCGGAATCCGGACTTTGTCATCATCGCCCGTACGGACTCGCGCGCGGTCTTGGGCTTCGAGGAGGCGATCCGGCGCGCCAACACCGCCCTCGATGCCGGGGCTGACGTTGCCTTCGTCGAGGCCCCGCAAACGATGGACGAGATCGTGGCGGTGCCGCGGCTCGTCGACGGCCCGTGCCTGCTCAACGTCGTGTGGGGCGGCAAGACGCCTGACATCGCCTTCGATGATGCGCAGCGCGCCGGCTACAAGCTCGCCATCGTGCCGGGCATGCTGTTCAAGGCCGTCATCGGCGCCTGCGACGGGGTGCTGAAAGAATTGAAATCGCAACGTCGGCATCCGCGGCTGGATACCGCGATGACGGTGCGCGAAGCTTTTCGCCGCGTCGGCGCCGACGAATGGGACGCGGTGAGTGGGCAGTTTCGCGCCGCCGCGCCTGCCGCACCGCAGTCCGAGGCCGCCGAATAGCGAAACGGACCAAGGCGATGCGCGGACCCGCAGACGCTTTTCGACAAGATCTGGTCCTCGCATGCGGTCCAGGAGCGCGCCCGGACGGCGCAACGCTGCTGCACATCGACCGCCATCTCGTTCATGACGGCTCGAGCAATGCCTTCCGCATGCTGGCACAGCGAAACCTGCCGGTGCGCCGCCCCGATCGCACGTTCGCCACACCCGACCACTACGTGGCGACATCGGGTCGAGGCCTCGCGGCGATCAGCGAGCCGCACCGCCGGTCGATGGTCGAGGACCTGGAGGTGCACACGCGCTCGAGCGGGGTGACGCTGTTCGGCCTCGACGATCGCCGGCAGGGCATCGTGCATGTCGTCGGGCCCGAGCAGGGCTTGAGCCAGCCCGGAATGATCATCGTGTGCGGCGACAGCCACACGTCGACGCATGGCGCGGTGGGCGCGCTCGCCTTCGGCGTCGGCGCCTCTCAGGTCACCCACGTGCTGGCAACGCAGGCACTGTGGCAGCGCAAGCCGAAGAATATGCGGGTAACCGTGGACGGCACGCTGGCGCCCGGCGTGCATGCCAAGGACGTCATCCTGGCCATCATCGCGAAGATCGGTGCGGCCGGCGGCACCGGTCACGTGATCGAGTATGCGGGCTCGACCATCCGCGGCTCTGAGCATCGAAGGCGCGCTTGACGGTGTGCAACATGTCGATCGAGGCCGGCGCGCGCGCCGGCCTGGTGGCGCCCGACGACGCGACCTATCGCGTACCTGCATGGCCGTCCCTATGCGCCGAAAGGCGCCGATTGGGACAAGGCATTGGCGAGCTGGCGCACACTGCCGTCCGATCCGGAAGCCAGTTTCGATTGCGAGGCGCATCTCGATGCGGCCGAAATCGCGCCCATGGTGACCTGGGGAACCAGTCCCGAGGCCGCGGCGCCGATCACCGGCAAGGTTCCCGATCCGGCGACGGCGCGCGATCCCGCCGGCCGCGATGCCATGCAGCGCTCGCTCGACTACATGGGGCTCACGCCCGGCACCCCGCTTTCGGAGATCGCCGTCGATCGGGTGTTCATCGGCTCCTGCACCAACAGCCGTATCGAGGATCTGCGCGAGGCGGCGAAGATCGCCGATGGCCGTCGCGCGGTCGTTCCGACCATGGTGGTGCCGGGCTCGGGCCTCGTGAAGGCTCAGGCCGAGGCGGAGGGGCTGGACGTGATCTTCACGCGCGCCGGGTTTCGAATGGCGCGAGCCGGGCTGCTCCATGTGCGTCGGCGTCAACGGCGACTTGGTGGCGTCGGGGGAGCGCTGCGCGTCGACCTCCAACCGCAATTTCGTCGGCCGCCAGGGCAAAGGCGCGCGCACCCACCTCGTCAGCCCGGTGATGGCGGTCGCCGCGGCCGTTACCGGCAAGCTCACCGACGTGCGGCAGTTGATGGTGGGGCGCTGACATGGAGCCGTTCGCGCCCCTCCACGCCGTCGCGGCGCCGCTGGCAATGCCCAATATCGATACCGATCAGATCATTCCGGCGCGGTTCATCTGGCGCAAGCGCGACGACGGCTGGGGGCACCTGCTGTTCCACGACCTGCGCTTCAATGACGACGGCTCGCCCAAACCGCAATTCGTCCTCAACCGGCCGGAATTTCGGGCCGCCCGCATCCTTGTAGCCGAGCGCAACTTCGGCTGCGGCTCTTCGCGCGAGCATGCCGTGTGGTCGCTCTATGACTACGGCATTCAGGGCCGTCATCGCACCGAGCTTCGGCGACATCTTCGTCAACAACAGCTTCCAGAACGGATTGCTGCCGATCGTCCTCCCGGCGACGGCGGTCGAGACCCTGCGCGCCGCGCTCGACGCGACGCCCGGCAGCCCCATGGGCGTGAGCCTCGTCGAGCAGCAGGTCGCCGGCCCCGACGGCAGCCTCTACGCGTTCGAGATCGATCCGTTCCGCAAGCAATGCCTGCTTGCCGGCACTGACGAGGTGGGGTTCACGCTCGGGCTGCGCCACGAAATCGAGGCATTCGAAAAGGCGTACGAACGCAGGATTTCGTGGCTCTGAACGCAGTCTGGATCGCGGATCGCAATGGCGAGATGGCGGGGCTGTGCGGCCCGCCAGGCTGCGGCGATCGGTGCAGCTTGGGAGCGCAGGCGGCCGGGGCTGAACGGATGACGCAGTCTGAGCGCTCGCTTCAGAGCGCGACCGCCAAGGTGATGCCTTACCAAGCCGGGGCGCGGGGGTCCTGACTACTAACCCCATTTCCCCAGGGATCCTGCGATGCTGCCGAACACCGAGTCGGCCCGGTTGCCCGGCCTCCGATGCCTTGCGTCGGCAGGTCAGGGCAGAGAACCGCAAAAAAACTTCGTTGTCGCCCAAGGATCCGCTTGGCCGGCGCGTCCAAGGGAGCAGGCGATTGCCGTGGGAGCCATCAGCGGGCCCAATGATCGTGTTGTCGCGGCCTGACATCGAGCTGCAACTGGTGGCGCCTGACGGCCCGCCGCGTTCGCCGCTGACGTTCGATTCCGTCTCCGACCGGGAACTGGTCGCGCGCGCGTCCGCCGGCGAGCGCGGCGCCTTCGAGGCGCTGCTGCGGCGACATTACGGCAGCATCCACCGCATCGCATGGCGGCTGACGGGCTCGGCGTCCGACGCCGAGGACATTGCCCAGGACGTCTGTTGCGTCCTGGTCGAAAAGCTCGGGAGCTTCAAGGGCGAAGCGAAATTCACCACCTGGCTGTTCGGGGTCGTGGTGAATGCCTCTCGCGACCACCATCGGCGAAGCCGCACGCTGAAACGGTTCCGCGCCGGCCTGGCGGTGCTTGCCAACTTGGCGTCGGGACCCGATGGTCGCGATCTCTATCGGCAGAGCTGGATGGCATGCGAGCTGTCGCGGCTGGACCCTCTCCTGCGCGAGACCGTCGTCCTCGTCATCGGCGAGGACATGAGCCACGGCGAGGCTGCGAACGCGCTCGGCGTCGCCGAGTCGACGGTCTCCTGGCGGATGCACGAAGCAAAGCGGCGGTGTCCGCCCGAGCCTTGAAGGAGGTTCCAGGTGACCTCTGAACCCAACGTTCTAACGCACCTGCCGGAGGCGCCCGCGCCTTCCGCGCACAGCCGAGAGGCCGCGATCGGCAAAGCGCTCGACGGCTTTGAGGGAAAATATCGTCCGCGCGCCCAAGGACTGCGCCGCATCACGCGTCTTATGCAGCAGACGGCCAATTCCGCGCCGCCGCGCAAGAGCTCCGCCATGCCGCGCATGCGCCACCTCGTCGCTGCAGCTTGCTTGATTCTGATCGCGGGTCCGATCGCCTGGTACGCCGCTCAGGAGCCGCCGATCGCGCCGCTTTCGGATGTGAGCACCAGGCCGTCGATCGCGCCGTCTCTGGATGCGAAAATCGGAAAGCCGATTGCGGCGCCTCCCCCCCTTGCCAAGCGAGCAGATGGAGACTTCAGGCAGCTTTCCGCGTCGCCGCGTTACGAGCCATCAGCGGCGGGGAAGGCGGCGTCGCTCGATCGGATGCCGCGCCGCGAGATGCATCAAAACGCGCGGCCGCAGTCGTTGGCGCAGCGGGGAGACGAAACGCGTCCGCGAGTGGCCTCCGGCATCGAGCCGGGAGCGCCGGCGGAGCCGATCAGCCGCGACCAGTTCGCGGGCGCCGCCGAGAGCGGATTCAAGGTCGTGCGCGAAGCGCCGGTGTCGACGTTCTCGATCGACGTCGATACCGCCTCCTATTCGTTCGTGCGCGCCGCGTTGAACCGCAACATGCTGCCGCAGCCGGCGGCGGTTCGCACCGAGGAACTCGTCAACTATTTTCCCTATGCCTACGAGGTGCCGGCGAGCGCCGCCGAGCCGTTCCGCGTGGCGGTCTCGGTGTTCCCAAACCCATGGTCGGAAGGCCGCAAGCTCATGCGGATCGGCATCAAGGGCTACGAGATCCAGTCCGCGAGCCGCCCGCGCGCCAATCTGGTCCTGCTCATCGATACGTCGGGCTCCATGAATGCGCCCAACCGGTTGCCGCTGGTCAAGCAGTCGCTGTCAATGTTGCTCTCGCAGCTGCAGCCGACCGACCGCGTGGCGATCGTCACCTACGCCGGCAACGCGGGTACCGCGCTGGAGCCGACCCCGGTTTCCGAGAAGGCCAAGATCGCCGGCGCGATCGAGCACCTGGAGGCCAGGGGCAGCACGGCGGGAGCCGAAGGCATCCGGCAGGCCTATGCGCTCGCTGAGCAGAATTTCGATCCCAATGGCGTCAACCGCGTCATCCTGGCGACCGACGGTGATTTCAACGTCGGGATCACCAACCGGGATGAGCTGAAGGGGTTCGTTGAGCGGCAGCGCGGGAAGGGAATCTTCCTGTCCGTGCTGGGCTTCGGCATGGGCAACTACAACGATGCGCTGATGCAGGCGCTTGCGCAAAATGGCAACGGCGTCGCGGCCTACATCGACACCATCAACGAGGCGCGCAAGGTCTTGGTCGAGGAAGCGACCTCGACGCTGTTCCCGATCGCCAACGATGTGAAGATCCAGGTGGAGTTCAATCCGGCGACCGTCGCCGAATATCGGCTCGTCGGCTACGAAACGCGGCTGCTCAACCGCGACGACTTCAACAACGACAAGGTGGATGCCGGCGACGTCGGCTCCGGACAAACCGTGACGGCGCTCTATGAGCTCGTTCCGGTCGGCGGCGCATCCGCGGTCGAGGCGCTCCGCTATGGCGCGCCCGCCGGCATCGATCAGCGGGGCGGTTCGAGCCAGCAGGCAAGCGAGTACGCCTTCGTGAAGATCCGGTACAAGTTGCCGAAGTCGGACGCGAGCGAGCTGATCAGCTTGGCGGTCGGCACCGCGTCCGAGCACGCGCGGTTCGAGGACGCGCCCGCCGATGCCCGTTTTGCGACCGGCGTTGCAGCTTTTGGCGAGATCCTGCGAGGCGGGCGGCACACCGGCCGGTTCGGCTATGACGACGTGCTCAGGGTCGCATCGGCGGCACGCGGCGAAGATCCGTACGGATACCGGACCGAGTTCGTGCAACTCGTGCGCGCAGCGAAGACTGCGAGTGCGATGCAGCGGCCGCAGTAGGCGCGCATCGCGGTGGCGGCGGCCGCGACCGGCAAGCTCATCGACGTGCGGCAATTGATGACGGGGCGGTGAGGCGGAGCCGTTCGTGCCGCTTCGCGCCGTCGCGGGCGCCCCTGCCGGTGCCGAATATCGATACCGATCAGATCGTGCCGGCGCGGTCATCTGGCGCAAGCGCAACGACTGCTGGGCGCACCTGCTCTTCAACGACCTGAGCTTCAACGACGACGGCTCGCCCGAAGCGCAATTCGTGCTCAACCGGCCGGAATTTCGCGCTGCCCGCATTCTCGTAGCCGAGCGGATTGTGCGAACTCGAAGGCTAACGCCTGGACGTGCGCTTCCTGGTCCGAAGATAGCGTTCGTACTCGCCGTACAGCTCCACGAATTCGTCCACCATCTCGTAGCAGATATGCAGCGTGCGCGTCGGAATCGTCCATCGTGCGTTCGGGCTTCCGCAGGTTCGCATCTCCATCTTGATCAGATGGGGCCAGAGGTAGCGTTCGGCCGCATAGTCGGCAAGCTGCTCGAGAAAACGAAGCTCGCGGAATGACTTTGCAACCACCGCCAGCGGACCTTTGGCGTCGCCGTAGGCGACGTCGATCTGGGTCTTCGGCTGATGCGAAGCGCGCAGATGCAGCGCCATTACCCTCTCCCACGAGCGCGCCGCGGTGTCGTAGTCCCAGCCGCAGCTGCGTCGGCGGTCCTCGGGAAGCTTCTTTTCGTCGGCGAGCACTTTGAATTTGTTTGGGTCGGAGCCGACCATCAGGCAAACGACGTGATAGGCACGCTGCTCGTCGAGGCCGTGGCGCTGGTAGTAGGTCAGCGTCTCGCCCTCTCGTTGGTCGCGCCGCGCACTTAGAAACCAGGCCGCGGTCGCGCCGACCAGAATGCGTTGCGAGAATTCGCTCCCCACCACCCTGAGCGCGGTAAGGATCGCGAATACATCGGCAGTGTCCTCCTCGCGTCCCAAGACCGGCAAATCCAGCTCCGAGATGACCGCATGCCCCAACTCGTGGGTGGCTACAAAGACGATGTTGCCGACGACGAATTCGACCTGCTTTTGCCGCCGTTGCGGCGGGAGACCGCGCAGGCGCGGTTCATCGGCCAGGGCGCGCGCCAGGTCGACGATGCGGGCTTCGAATTCGGCGATCCGGGCTTGCAGCTCCGGCGAGGCCCGCACGGTCGGCGGCGCGGGCGCGGCCGTTTGAGCAAGCGCCGGCTCCGCTGCCAACCCGACGAGCACGGGCAGCACCTGTCCGAGACGGGAAAATCCCGTTGCTCTGCCGCGAAGCTGATCGATAATCCGGCGAAGCTTTGCCATCGAACGGTGCCTCTGATTCCGGTGGGCGTACGCAAGAGCGTATCACGGTTGCCGGCAACCGCTCATTGGTTCCATGAGGGGAGCATGCGCGGGTCAGACGATTGCGGTGGCTACAAACGGCCGTCTTTACGATAGGAAGCGGCGAAAACGGCAAATCCGCGGTTGGTGAACGGGCGGCCGCCCCGAGAGTTGAGGCGATGTCCCACGCCATTACCGACCTGAGCTTTGAGGACTGGGTGGTTTTCGTTTTCGACCACCCGGCCGAAGGCCCCGAATGGTACTGGGGCGATGGGGCGCCGTTCTGGAATGCCCCCGCGGCGCTCACCGCCGAATACGTCACGCGGCTGTTCGAGGACCCGGTGCCGGCGCTGGAAGGCTACACCGACGCCGAGCTCAATATGGGCCTCAACTACATCATCACGCCGGGCCTCGGCGAGCACATGCTGTGTCTCGACGATCCGACCGTCCCGTTGCCGGTGCGCCTGCGCTGCGTGCGATCTTGCGAGTTGCTGTTTCGCAAGCTGCTGCTGCCGCGCTGCTCGTCCCGCCTGTCTCACCGCGATGAGCCCGGCCGGTCGCCGCTCAACGCGGTCTGCTACATGTGGTGGGACAACATGCCGGTCTATGGCGGTCCGGTGCCGGAGGCCCGCAATGCGCTGCAGCTCGCGGCCCTCGAGACGATGGCCGCGATCCTCACGTTCAACTCCGATGCGTGCCAGGAGAGTGCGCTTCATGGCCTCGGGCACTGGCACTGCGCCTTCCCCCAACAGGTCGAGAGACTGATCGACGAGTTCTTGCGCCTGCGTCCCCGAGCACGGCCGGAGCTGCGCGCCTACGCGCAGAGCGCACGGTGCGGATGCATACTTTGACAGCAGCCAGTGGAGCGCCTGACGGTCCTGCCCGAGGGCTCCGCGCGGCGTGACTATGGTTCAGCGCCATAGGCGCAGCAAGCTTCGGCGACATCTTCCCGACAGCCGCTGCCAGAACGGATTGCCGCCGATCGTCCTTCCGGCGGCAGCGGGGGGCGGAACCAACTCCTGGGTCTGGGCATTAGCGAGATTGGTCTCGCCCCGATTTCAAGTCGCGGGTGTGGCGTATTGGGGACCGCAGCCATGACACGTGAGCAGGCTCAATCCCTTCTCGCCGGCGGGGGCGAGATGGGAGAGCGGATTCGCGCCTTCGATTGGTCGGCGACGCCGCTCGGTCCGCGCGCGACATGGTCGCCCGCCCTCCGCACCACGCTTGGCCTCCTCTTGGCCAATCGGTTTCCGCTGCTGCTCTGGTGGGGACCCGAATACGTTTCCATCTACAACGACGCCTATGCGCCGATACTGGGTCGCAAACACCCAAAGGCCTTGGGTCAGCCGGTTCGGGAATGCTGGTCGGAGATTTGGGACATCCTCAAACCGTTGATCGATACGCCGTTCAAAGGCGGGGCCTCGACCTGGATCGAGGATTTCGAACTTCAACTCCAGCGCTCGGGCTTTACCGAGGAGGGCCATTTCACCGTCGCCTATAGCCCGGTACCCGACGACACGGCCCCGCGCGGCATCGGTGGCGTACTGGCGACTGTGCACGAGATAACCCAGAAGGTCGTCGCCGAACGCCGCGTGCTCGTCCTGCGCGATCTCGGCCTGCAGGCCGCCGCGTCGAGCGCCGAGGAGACGTGCCGGGTGGCGGCTGAAACGCTTGCCCGCCACGGCAAGGACGTGCCCTTCGCTTTGCTATACCTGCTTGATCTCGATGGCCGGTACGCGCGGCTCGCGGGCGCGGCCGGAATCGAAGCGGGTCTAGGGGCAAGCCCGCTGCTGGTGTCGCTCGACCCGGCGGCGGAGCCCCAGGCTTGGCCGTTCGCTGCCGCGGTCCGCAGTCAGGCGATGGTAACCGTGACGGACCTGCGTTCCCGGTTCGATGTACGGGCCGGCCCGCGGGTAGATCAGCCGCACAGCGCCGTAGTGGTGCCAATTCGCTCCAACAAGGCCGGCGAGCTCGCTGGTCTGCTGGTGGCGGGGGTCAGCGCGCGGCTGACCCTCGATGAGCTTTATCGCGATTTCTACGAGCTGATGGCGAGCCGTATCGCCATCGCCATCGCCAGCGCACGCGCCTACGAGGAGGAGCGCAAGCGGGCCGAGATGCTGGCCGCGATCGATCGCGCAAAAACCGCCTTCTTCTCCAATGTCAGCCACGAATTTCGCACGCCGCTGACGTTGATGCTGGGGCCTCTCGACGACCTCAAGCGCGAGCTCGGGGCGGGAGCCGCGCTGAGCGCGTCCCATTGCGGGCAGGTCGAGCTCATCCACCGCAACGGCCTGCGGCTGCTGAAGCTCGTCAACACGCTGCTCGATTTCTCCCGCATCGAGGCGGGCCGCATTCAGGCGAGCTACCAGCCGACCGACCTTGCGGAATACACGGCCGAGCTTGCGAGCGTGTTTCGCGCGGCAATCGAGAAGGCCGGGCTGAAGCTCACCATCGACTGTCCGCCGTTGTCGCAGTCGGCCTTTGTCGACCGCGACATGTGGGAGAAGATCGTTCTCAATCTCGTCTCGAATGCGTTCAAGTTCACTTTCGAAGGCGAGATCGAGGTCAGCTTACGCGCCATTGGCACGCACATCGAGCTCACCGTGCGCGACACCGGCACCGGCATTCCGCCGGACGAGATGCCGAAGCTTTTCGAAAGGTTCCATCGCGTGGCCGGCGCCCGTGGCCGCACGCACGAGGGCTCGGGAATCGGGCTGGCGCTGGTGCAGGAGCTGGCGCGGCTGCATGGCGGTTCAGTGACGGCGACAAGCATTCACGGCGCCGGAAGCGTATTCCGTGTGTCGATCCCGGCCGGCCACAGTCATTTGCCGCAAACGCAGGTCGGCTCGGCGCGCACGCAAGCATCGACCGCGCTCGGCGCGCGGCCGTTCGTCGAGGAGGCGCTGCGCTGGCTGCCCGATGCCGGTTCCGAGAACGAGTCCGTCATTCAGGACGTGGCGATGCCGGTGCAAGGCCAAACCCTCGATGGTGCGCGGCCACGCATCCTGCTTGCTGACGACAATGCCGACATGCGCGATTATGTCCGCAGGCTGCTGAGCCGCCGCTATGAGGTCGAGGCGGTGGCGAACGGGGAAGCGGCACTCTCGGCGATCGAGCAGCGGATGCCCGACCTTGTGCTCGCCGACATCATGATGCCGCGATTGGACGGCTTCGGGCTGCTGGCGCGCCTGCGTGCCGATGCGCGCACGGGCACGCTCCCCATCATCCTGCTGTCGGCGCGCGCCGGCGAGGAAGCCAAGGTCGAAGGCTTGGCGGCCGGCGCGGACGATTATTTGATCAAGCCGTTCTCGGCGCGTGAGCTCTTGGCTTACATCGAAGCCAATCTCAACCTCAAAAGGCTGCGGGAACAATCGCAGCAAGACTTGCGTGAGAGCGAAGAGCGCTTCCGCAACATGGCCGATGCCGCGCCGGTCATGGTCTGGGTCACCGAGCCGGACACCTCTGCCAGTTACCTCAGCCGATCGTGGTACGCCTTCACCGGGCAGACGCCGCAGAACGGTCTCGGCTTCGGCCGGCTGGACGCCATGCACCCCGACGACCGGCCTGCGGTGTGTGCCGCCTTCGCGGCTGTTAACGCCAAGCGGGAGACGTTCCGGTCGGAGTACCGGTTGCGCCGCAGTGACGGGGAGTATCGCTGGGTCATCGACGCCGCCGCGCCGCGTCTTGGCCAGTCCGGCAAATTCCTCGGCTACATCGGATCGGTGTTCGACATCACCGAGCGCAAGCTCGCGGAACAAACGCAACAGCTCCTGGTCGGCGAACTCAACCATCGCGTCAAGAACATGCTTGCGAGCGTACAGGCAATGGTGCAGCACACCCTGCGCCGAAGCAAAGACCCGGCCGAGTTCGAGGCCAATTTTGCCGGCCGCATCCAATCGCTGTCCCGTGTGCATTCGCTGTTGAGCAACACGACCTGGCGCGGCGCGGATCTGCGCGAATTGATCCGCGACCAGCTCTTGCTCGGAGCCGTCGATGAGACCCGCCTCACCGCATGGGGGCCCGCGGTTCAGCTGGAGTCGCAAACCACGCTGCATCTGGCCCTGATGATGCACGAGCTCGGTACCAACGCGATCAAATACGGCGCGTTGTCGGGAGCCACGGGCCATGTGACCATCAGCTGGACCGTGGATGGCGGGGTTCTCAACCTGCGTTGGCTGGAGCGTGGTGGCCCGTTGGCCGCTGCGCCGACCACACGCGGCTTTGGCATGTCGCTGATCGAGCAGAGCGCCAAGAGCGAGGGCGGCGAGGCGCGCATGTCGGTCGAAGCAGATGGCGTCGTCTGGGAGATCAGGCTGCCGCTGCCCCGACCGGCCGCTTCCGATGCGCTGCGGCGCACGCCAGCGGCTGCCGGTTTAGCTGGCGGTGTGCCGCCGGAAGCACTTGCGCTCGACGGGGCGGCGGCGAAACTCGCGGGCAGGCGCATCCTGGTAATCGAGGACGAGCCTCTGGTCGCCCTCGATATCATCGCCGGTTTGGAGGAAGCCGATGCCGAGGTGGTGGGACCTGCCGGGACGCCCAAGGAGGCGCTGCAGATCATCGACGGCACGCCCTTGGATGGGGCCCTGCTTGACGCAAACCTGCACGGCCGGTCCGTCGACGAGATTGCGGCCGCCCTGACGCGCCGCAACACACCCTTTATTTTCGTCAGCGGCTACGGCCGCGAAAGCCTGCCGCCGGCCTTTGGCAAAGTGGCCATCCTCGCCAAACCCTTCACCCGGCAGCAATTGCTTGAGGCGTCAACGCGATTGCTGCGTCCAAGCGGCGATGTTGCCCGCCTCAAGCCATAGGCGCCAAGGCGTCAGGACGCAGGCGTCACGTTCTCGTCTACGCCGCGCTTAGCGTTGCCTTATGAATTACGCGGGGCGCGGTCGGTTGTTCCTGTCGGGACGCTTTGCGTGCGGCGGATAAAACCATTTCAACCGTTTCGGCGAGAGATCGCGTGGCGAACTCAGGCTCGGGCAGCAATGCCGCGTCGATCGCTTCGGCCGAGGTTGCGTCCCCGAGTGTGCTGACAAGGATCGGCGCCGACGGAAAAATCCGACCAAGACGGCGCAGCGCATAGCGGATCATCGCGGGGGTCGCGCTCTCGATGTAGCAGACGCACACGATCTCGATGCCCTCGGTCGGGAGCGCGAAGATTCGGTTGATCGAAAGCGCGTCGGCCTGCTCCGCGACCGCTCCGATCCCGGCCCTGCCCAGCAGTCGGGCGAGAACGAGCGCCACCGCTTCGTCGAGCAGGCCGCCACCGGGAAGACACAGCACCGGCTTGCCGTTTCTCCAGCGATCCGGCACCGGGGACTCGAGCTCCCGGTCGGAGGCCTCCTCCGCTTCCGTGAGCGCCGCCAGCGGACCCTTGGGTGCCTCATCGGGCTCGCCCGCCGGCTCACGCAAATCCTCATGCGTGCTCAAGTCGTCGACGAGCTCGGCGACCGTATCCCTGATGCGGATCTGGCGGTCGCGTTGCAGTTCGCCCCGCTCGGCATCGCGCTGGGCAAGCCGCAAGGCGGGCATCAGGACCTCTTCATAATAGGCGAGAAGCGGCCGCTGCTTCAGGTAGCTGCGCGCCTGCTCGATCGGTTCCACGGCATCGCCCGCCAGCATGCGTTGATAGGCGAGCTCCGCCGGCGCGAGCGCGGGCTCATCGCCCAGCATCACATCGAGAAATTTCAGCCGATCCACGTGCCGGCCGAGCACCACCAGGCAAATGGTCAAAGGCGTCGCCAG
Organism: uncultured Alphaproteobacteria bacterium; assembly: GCA_963788095.1. Classification (GTDB taxonomy): domain Bacteria; phylum Pseudomonadota; class Alphaproteobacteria; order Rhizobiales; family Xanthobacteraceae; genus CAVTXS01. Next base: position 342,998 of record CAWBFP010000026.1, read on the forward strand.
CACGAGGCCGATCGGCCCCCACAGCCAAGTCCAAAACGTTGCGGCCGCAACGACCGCAACCGGCGAGAGTCCGCTGCTATGACCGTAGAGAAGCGGCTCGATGACATGTCCCACGATCGGCTCGACCACGATGAACAGGAGAGCGGTCCAAAGGACCATGGTCCAATCGGGCCCGACAGCGGCCGCGAGCAGCAGCGGAAAGACGGCGGCGATCACCGCACCCACATAGGGCACGAACCGGAGAACCATCGCGAGCACGCCCCAGAGAGGCGCGCTTGGAACGCCGATGATCCACAGGCCCGCTCCGACCACAAACCCAAAACCTGCGTTCACTCCGAGCTGGGTGAGGAACAGGCGGCTGAGGCGCTGGCCGGCGTCATCGAGGGCCACGGTCGTGCGCTGAAGGTCGCGCCCGCCAGCGAGCCGGATAAACCTGTTCCTGAGGTCTTCGCGCCGGAGCAGAATGAAAACGACAAAGATGAGGACGATACCGCTGGTTGCCAGCGGTGCAACAAGGGGAGCGATAAGCGAAGCGATGGCCCTCAGGGCGCCGGGATCCGGCTGACGGACCTCTACCGGAATGGGCCTGTCGGTGGGCTCGCCGGTCACGGTCCGCGAGGAGGCGCCGGATGTCGGCTTGTCGATCTCGCGGCCAAGATCTTGCAGCACGTCGGCGGCACGATCGAGCGTGCCGCCGCCGGCGATTCCGCGCACGCCCTGGACCTTCTCCCGCAACGTTGACTGATAGCGCGGGAGCTCGGCCGCAAGCTCATTGATTTGCGAGACAATCAGGCCGCCGAGGGCCAGAACCCCCACAAACGCGACGATGACGACGCCGAGAACGGCAACGAACCGGGGGACTCGAAGCCGCTGGAAAAGGCGCACGATCGGCGCCAGCACAAAACTCATCAGGATGGCGAGGGCGACCGGGACGAGCACCTCGCGCCCGAAATACAGGGCAGCGATGACCACGACACCGATCAGGACGGTTGTCACCGCACCTTGGGCACCGGGAACAGGCCGGGACTCTACAGTGGTCAAACGCGCGCCAGGTTCCATGTCAGGGCGTTCAGCTTCCCAGTAATGGGGCATTGCCCGCCCATGTGGCTGCCGGCTTCGTTCAGAGCGCGATCGCCAAAATGGTGCCGACCGCAACGCCGAGTACGTACGTCCATACGACCGTCAGGCGGCCCGATATTTCGTCTTCCGCAAGTTGGGGGTCCATGTCGCACCTCGTGCGCCCGGTCCACCCAACCCAACGCTTGCCCCAGTGTCGGGTTCCCGACGCGCCTTGCTGGCGGCGAACCGGCGATGCCATGATGCGAAGGCGACACCCAACGGTGCGTACGTACCGGAGATCGCCAAGGAGGATGGCCCATGCGCTGCAAGATGCTCGTGCTCGCAAGTGCCTTGGTGCTGGGAGCGACCGTCGCAGCGGCGCAACGCTATCCCAGCCGGCCGGTGCAGATGATCGTGCCGTTCCCAGCCGGCGGCAACACCGACATCATGGCGCGGGCGCTGCAGAACGAGCTGTCGAAGGCGCTCGGCGGCTCGGTCATCGTGGTCAACAAGGGCGGCGCGGCCGGCACCATCGGCATCATCGAGCTGATCAAGGCCGAGCGCGACGGTTACACGCTGGCGCTTTCGCCCAACAATCCGCTGACCGCGCAGCCGCACATGCAGAAGCTGCCGTACGGCATGGACAGCTTCCGCTACGTCTGCCTCACCTATTACGCGCCCTATGTCCTGATCGCGGGGCCGCAGGCGCCGTTCAAGACCTTCCAGGAATTCGTCGCGTTCGCGAAGGCGAAGCCGCAGAACCTCGAGTACGGTCACCCCGGTCCGGCGAGCCAGCCGCATCTCGGCATGCTGGCGGTGCTCAAGGCGATCGGCGCCGATGGGCTTGGCGTGCCGTTCCAGGGTGCCGGACCGATGTCGCATGCGTTGCTTGCCGGCACCGTGATGGCGATCGCCGAGACGCCCGCGATCGCGAAGGCGAGCAACCTCACGGTTTTGGCGGCGCTGACCGACGAGCGCATCGCCGCGCTGCCCGATGTGCCGACGATGAAGGAGCTCGGCTACCCGGCGGAAGCTTTCACCGCCGGCGGCTTGATCGCGCCCGCCGGCACCCCGCCGGACGTCGTCGCCGCGCTCGAGAAGGCGTGCGCACAGGCGACTGCGGCACCGGAGTACAAGGCGATCGTCGAGCGGCTCAACGCCGAGCCGCGCTACCTGCCGGGCGAGGAGTTCCGCCGCATGTTCGACGCCGATTCCGTGCGCAGCGCCGAGGCCATCAAACGGGCCGGCCTCGCTGGTAACCGGTGAGGCGGCGCATCTGCCGGGAATTCGTGCCGTGTCCCGCACGCGCCGCAGCAAGTAGTAGCGCTGCGGCGCGCCAATCTCGGGCTGGTCGCCGCGCTGTGGCTCGGGGGTAGCGGATACGGCAAACGCAACGTCGGTGATGCCCGTGGAACTACTCGGCGGCCTCATGCTGAGGCTGAAACTGAACCGGCGGAAGCGAATGTCCTACTTCGCGGGCGGTAGCTAGCCAAGCTTCCATCGCCACGGTCACCTGCGCAACGGCCTCCTGTGGCGTTGCACCGAATGCCGAGCATGACTTCAAGTCCGGAACGTCGGCGATCCAAGCCGCATCCTCGTCGGACCAGAACACCACAATCGCGTACCGGTTCACGGCTTATTTTCCACAAGTCAATCCAAACTCCTGTATCATAGCTCTGAACTGACGCACTTGGTACCGCTTTGCTTCATTGCCCGCAGGCTGCACGCTTAAAGGGCGAGGCACCCTGGGATGCACATAGATCCGATGGCTTCCGGAGATCCTTTTTAACTCAAATCCGTAGGCGCGCAGTTCGCGTTCGAGCTCGTGGAACTTCATTGCCGTCAATGGCCAGCCGCCAAGGTCCCGCGCTGGCGGGTGTCGGCGGCGCCGGCCCATCCTTCCGGCGTGCGCATGATCGAGTGCGCCGAACCGGAGGTATTGCCGACGGCTACGCTGTGGCCGAGCGAGGCCAACAGCCGGATCGTATCGGGCGAGAATCCGCGCTCGGCCACGACTTGGTCGGGCAGCCATTGGTGATGGATGCGCGGCTCGATCGTCGCTTCCGCGACGTTCATGCGGTGGTCGATCACGTTCGACATCACCTGCAGCACGGTCGTGATGATGCGGCTGCCGCCGGGCGTGCCGGTGACCAGGAACACGCGGCCGTCCTTGAGCACGATCGTCGGGGCTCATCGACGACAGCGGGCGCTTGCGCGGGCCGGGCGCATTGGCGTCGCCACCCACCAGCCCATAGGCGTTGGGCACGCCCGGCTTGGCGGCAAAATCGTCGAGCTCGTTGTTGAGCAGGATGCCGGTGCCCTCCGCCACCAGGCCGAGCCCGTAGGAGAAGTTGAGGGTATAGGTGTTGGCGACGGCGTTGCCGTCCGCATCGACGATCGAGTAGTGCGTGGTCTGGTCGGGCTCGGGGCCGAGCATTGCCCCCGGCTTGATCTCGCGCGCCGGCTTGGCGCGCGCGAGGTCGATGCGGGCCCGCAAGCGTTCGGCGTAGCGCTTGGAGACGAGGCCCATCGCCGGCACCTGCACAAAATCCGGGTCGCCCAGGAACTCCGCGCGGTCCGCATAGGCGAGCTTCATCGCCTCGAGCATCGGATGCAGCGTCGCGGCGGCGCCGGGGCCGCTCGAGCGCAGGTCGAAGCCCTCGAGGATGTTGAGGATTTGCACCAGGTGCACGCCGCCGGAGGAGGGCGGGGGCATCGAGAACGACCTCGTGACCGCGATAGCTGCCGCGCACCGGGCGCCGCTCGATCGCGCGGTAGCCCGACAGGTCCTCCGCGGTCATGCGGCCGCCGGCCTCGCGCACCGCCGCCGCGATCTTCTCGGCGATCTCGCCTTGGTAGAAGGCGCGCGGTCCGCGCTCGGCAATCGCTGCCAGCGTCGCGGCGAGGTCGCTCTGGATCAGGAGATCGCCGCCGCGCAGCACGCTGCCGTCGGCGGTGGCGAAGATCTTGCGGGTGGACGGCCAGCGGGTGAGCTGCGCCGCGGCGCGCGGCAGCGAGTCGGCAAGGTCGTCCTCCACCATGAAGCCGTTGCGCGCGAGCGCAAGCGCCGGCGCGATCAGTTGCGCCAGCGTGAATTTGCCGGAGCCGTACTTCTCGTGCGCGAGCGCAAACCCGGCGACGGTGCCGGGCACGCCGACCGCAAGGCCGGAATCGCGCGACTTCTTCGGGTCGGCCTCGCCCGCCTGGTCGAGGAAGACGTCGCGCGTGGTCGCTGCCGGCGCGGTCTCGCGATAGTCGATCGCCAGGGTCTCGTTGCGGCCGGCGAGATGCACCAGCATGAAGCCGCCGCCGCCGATGTTTCCCGCCCGCGGCAGCGTGACCGCAAGCGCGAAGCCGACCGCGACCGCCGCATCGACCGCATTGCCGCCGGCTTTGAGGATCTCGACCCCTACGCGCGTCGCCCGCGCCTCCTGGCTCGCCACCATGCCGTGCCGCGCCAGCACCGGATGGATACGCGCCGCATCGGCGATGATCGGTGCGGCCGTCTGCGCGCCGGCCGCAACTGGTGCGGCGGCCAGCAGGGCGGCGAGGCCCAGCCGGACGATGGTCATGCCCGGACGCGGCTGCAGGCCGTGAGCCCGAAATCCATGTGCACTCTGGCGGATATGGATCTCGGACGCGTCGCTGCGCGACGATCCCGAATGACGGCGCATCATACGATCATCAGACAAGCGTTTGACAGCCTTTCGCACGTGACGCTACGGTCGCGCTTACGCCCACACCATACTTTCGGAGGACGCTCATGCCAACGCGGCGCACGACGCTTGCCGGACTCCTGCTCGCCACTGCGGCGCTCGCCCTCGCGCCACCGGTGGCCGCGCAGAATTTCACCAAGCAGGTAACGATCATCGTACCCTACGCGCCGGGCGGGACCTCGGACATCCTGGCGCGCCTCATCGCGCCGAAGCTGTCGGAGGCGATCGGCCAGCCGGTCATCGTGGAGAACAAGCCGAGCGCGTCCGGCAATATCGGCGCCGATTTCGTCGCCAAGGCGCCGGGCGACGGTCACACCCTGCTGATCACCGACGTCGGCACCCTCGCCACCCAGCCTAGCCTGGTGAAGAGGCTGTCGTTCGACGTGCAGAAGGACCTGGTGCCGGTCACCATGGTGATGTTCTCGCCCTACCTGTTCGCCGTCCACCCGTCGGTGCCGGCGAAAACGTTCGACGAGCTCGTTGCCTACAGCAAGGCCAATCCCGGCAAGCTCAATGTCGGCAACAGCGGCGTCGGCTCGATCCAGCACCTGACCGCGCTGGTGATCCAGAAGAAGCGCGGCATCGACTGGAGCCACGTGCCCTATCGCGGCGGCGCCGCGGCGATCCGCGCCGTGGTGTCGAACGAGAGCAACGTGATCTTCAACGGCGCACTGCCGACGACCCCGTTCGTCGCCCAGAACCAGCTCAAAGGCCTCGCGGTCTCCGGCGACAAGCGGCTGGCGAAGCTGCCGGATCTGCCGACCTTCAAGGAGATCGACATGCCGATCGTGGAGACCGGCTCGTGGCAGGGCTTCCTCGCAAGCAAGGGCACGCCGCCGGCGATGGTGGCGCGGCTCAACACCGAAATCCGCAAGGTGCTGGCGATACCTGAGATCGCCGCCAAGATCACCGATCTCGGCGGCGACATTCGCACCAGTAACGCCGATGAGTTCGCGACGTGGATGGGCAAGGCGATCGCCGAATGGGGCGAGGTAGTCAAGGCAGAGAACATCAGCCTGGATTGAACCTCATCCTCGTGTCCCGGACGCGGTGCAGCGCGTAGCGATGCACCGCTGATCCGGGACCGTCAAAGACACTGTCTTTTCTTTGCGAAGGTCCCGGGTCTGCAGCGCGCCACTTCGTTCTGCGCCGCGCCCGGGACACTGAGTCGGGACAACTGTGGCCATGCACTCACGCGTCAACGTCCCGGACCTCGCTTTCGGCATCTTCCTGATCGGGCTCGGGGCGCTCGCATTCGTGCTCGCAAGCGAACTGCCGGTCGGCAGCGCTGCCGTCATGGGTCCGGGCTACGTGCCGCGCGCGCTCGCGCTCCTGATCATGATCTACGGCGCCGTGATGTCGGTGCGCGCAGCCTTCGTGCGCCGGGAGCCGTTCCCCAAGGTCGCAGTTCGTCCGCTGCTCCTGATCGGGGCGGCGGTCGCGCTGTTCGCCATTCTGCTGCCGCTCGTCGGCCTCGTGCTGACCAGCGTCGCCGTGGTGATCTGCGCCGGCTTTGCCGCCTATGACGTGCGCCTGCGCGAGAACGCGGTGCTCGCGGTCGGGCTCGCCGCCTTCGCGGTGCTGTTGTTCGTGACCGTGCTCGGCCTGCCGATCCGGGTCTGGCCGTGGTGAGGCTCCTGCCCACCCCGTTTCCCGGGCGCAGCGCCGCACAAGCGAAATGCAGTGATGCGCTGCGGACCCGGGATCGCCGCAATTTTCGACGGTCCCGGATCTGCGGCGCACGGCTACGCGCTGCGCCGCGTCCGGGACGCACCGTCGAGAGCTCAGCGGCATGGATCTGATCGCCAATCTGTCGACCGGGTTTGCGGTCGCGTTCACCCCCGCCAATCTGGGGTTCTGCTTCCTCGGAGCCTTGATCGGGACGCTGGTCGGGGTGCTGCCCGGCATCGCGCCGATCACCACCATCGCGATCCTGTTGCCGTTCACCTTTACGCTGCCGCCGGCCTCCTCGCTGATCATGCTCGCCGGCATCTTCTACGGCGCGCAGTATGGCGGCTCGACCACCGCGATCCTGGTCAACGTGCCGGGCGAATCCTCCGCCATCGTCACCTGCCTCGATGGCCATCAGATGGCGCGCCAGGGCCGTGCCGGGCCGGCGCTCGCGATCGCGGCGATCGCCTCGTTCTTCGCCGGCACGGTCGCGACCGTGGTGCTGGCGACGCTGAGCGCACCGATGACGTGGCTGGCGCTCAAGTTCACGGCGCCGGAATACTTCAGCCTGATGGTGCTGGGCTTGGCCGGTGCGGTGGTGCTGGCGCACGGGGCGCCCGGCAAGGCGGTCGCCATGGTGTTCGTCGGGCTGCTGCTCGGCCTGGTCGGCATCGACGTCAATACCGGCATGCCGCGGATGACCTTCGGGCGGGCGGAGCTCGGCGACGGCATCGGCTTCGTGCCGGTCGCGATCGGGCTGTTCGGGATCGCCGAGCTCGCGGTCACGCTCGGTAGGCCGCAGGACCGCACGCTGCTCGATTTCAAGCTGCGCAATCTCATGCCAAGCCGGGAAGAGATCCGCGCCTGCATCCCGGCGATGCTGCGCGGCACCGCGCTCGGCTCGGTGCTCGGTGTGCTGCCGGGCGGGGGCGCTGCGCTCTCCTCGTTTGCCGCCTATGCGCTGGAGAAGAAGTCCTCGCGCACGCCGGAGCGGTTCGGCCGCGGCGCGATCGAGGGGGTGGCGGCGCCGGAGGCCGCCAACAATGCCGGTGCGCAGACGAGCTTCATTCCGTTGCTCACGCTTGGCATTCCCGGCAATGCCATCATGGCGCTGATGGTCGGCGCGCTGATGATTCAGGGCATTCAGCCGGGGCCGCAGGTGATGACCTCGCAGCCGCAGCTGTTCTGGGGCGTCATCGCCTCGATGTGGCTCGGCAACCTGATGCTGATCGTACTCAACCTGCCGATGATCGGGCTGTGGGTGTCGCTGCTGCGTGTGCCCTATCGGGTGATGTTCCCGGCGATCGTGCTGTTCTGCTGCATCGGCACCTATTCGGTCGGCAACAGCGTGTTCGACGTCTGGGTGATGCTGCTGTTCGGTGCGCTCGGCGTGTTCTTCATCAAGGTCGGCGCCGAGCCCGCGCCGTTCATTCTCGGGTTCGTGCTCGGGCCACTGATGGAGGAGAACTTCCGCCGCGCGATGCAGCTCTCTCGCGGCAGCCCGATGGTGTTCGTCGAGCGGCCGATCAGCGCCCTGTTGCTCGGCCTGGCGCTGGTCCTGTTGGTCATCCTGATCCTGCCGGCGGTGCGCGCCAAGCGCGAGCAGGTGTTCCAGGAATGAGGCGACCGTCATTGCGAGCCGAAAGCGAACCAATGCGGCGCGGCAAGGTCGTTCTGGATTGCTCTTCGTCTAAGCTCCTCGCGATGACGTCTGCTTGTTCCGGGATATGATACGGTGCCCGCGCCAGCAGCGCAGCAAGGTGTGAGCCCCGTGAACTCCTCGCTCCGTCCCGTTCCGCGCAAACGAAGCGCACCGTACGCGCCGCACCTCGCCTACTGGGGCCGCCCGCTGCGGGATCGCGAACCGGAAAGCTCGATCGCGCCGCTGTCTGTCAGGACCCCGGATGGGCTGACCCTGTTTGCCCAGAGCACGGGCAACCCGGACGGCCCCGGCATCGTGTTCATCCACGGCTTCTCGCAATGTCATCTGGCGTGGCGGCGACAGATGGCCGATCCGGCGCTGGCGGCGCAGTTCCGCATGGTCGCCTACGACCTGCGCGGCCACGGCCTGTCCGACAAGCCGGCCGAGCGCGAGCGCTATCGCGACGATCGGGTGTGGGCCGACGATCTGGCGGCGGTGATCGCGGCGGCTCAGCTGCAGCGCCCGGTGCTGGTCGCCTGGTCGTATGCCGGCCGCATCGTGTCCGACTACGTGCGGGCACACGGACAGGATCGCATCGCCGGCATCAACTACGTGGGCGCGTTGACGAAGACCGACCGGGCGCAACTGGGGCCCGAGATCAGACATACCGTCACGATGACCTCGGACGACCTCACCACCAACATCCGTGCGTCACGAAAGTTCGTGCACGCCTGCTTCGGTGGGCGGCCGGTCGGCGAGGAGATGGACATCACCTTCGCCTACACGATGCTGGTGCCCGCCAGGGTGCGCGCGGCGGTCATGGATCGCAGCCGCAACACCGGCGACATGCTGGCCGAGCTCAAGCTGCCGGTTCTCGTCACCCACGGCGCCATGGATCGCATCATTGCGCCGGCGGCAGGTGTTTACACGGCCGGCGCGGTGCCCGGCGCCAGGCTGTCGATCTACGAGGGCGTCGGCCACTCGCCGTTCTTCGAGGACGCCCCGCGCTTCAACCGCGAGCTCGCGGAATTCGCTCGTGCCGCGGCATCATCCATCCCCTGAAACGGGGTGGCTGCTCGCGCCGCAAGGAGCCGGGTGGTGGCCCGTCATTGCGAGCCGAAGGCGAAGATTCCATGGGGAGTGGATAGCAGCCGAGTCCAGGTCCAGACTGAGGTTGCTTCAACCCACTCAACCTGGAGGACGACCGATGTTGCTCGCTGATCGTATCGCTGACACTGAACCGACCGCTATCCGAACGCATCTTGGCGCAATTTTTGTTTCGTTGGAACTGAGCCGTTCGACTTGGTTGATCACTTCGCTGTCGCCGGGCAACGGCGAAAAGATGTCGAAGCACGGCGTTGCGGCGGGAGATCTCGGGGCGCTGCTGGCGAAGTTTGCGGAGCTGCAGCGCAAGGCGTTTGCGCGCACCGGCAAGAACTATCCGATCATTACGATCCAGGAGGCGGGGCTGGACGGGTTCTCGCTGCACCGCGTGCTGCAGCAGGAGGGGATCGAGAGCCATGTGGTGGACGCCGCCTCGGTTGCGGTGTCGCGCCGGCGGCGGCGGGCGAAGACTGACAAGATCGACGGTGAGGCGCTGTTGCGGGTGCTGCTGGCCTACAAGCGGGGCGAACCGCGGGTGTGCTCGATGGTGGTAGCCCCTTGCGCCGAGGAAGAGGACCGCCGCCGGATCGGCCGTGAGCGCGAGGTCTTGCTCGACGAGCGGATCCGGCATGTCAACCGGATCAAGGTTGCTGGCGCAAGGGATCTCGGGCTATGCCCCGTTGCGGCGCGATCGACGGGCGCGGCTGGAGGCGCTGCGCACGGCGGACGGGCGTGAGCTGCCCCAGCAGCTGAGGGCGCAGATCGGCCGCGAGCTCGACCGGCTCGAGCTGCTGCTTGTGCAGATCAAGGCGGTCGAGGCGGAGCGGGACGCGATGCTGGCGAGATTGAGCCAGAGCGTGGACGAGAACACGCGGGAGCATCCGCTGGCGATGCTGCTGGGGGTGAAGGGGATCGGGGAGGAATTTGCGGCTGCGCTTTGGTTCGAGTGCTTTTACCGCAGCTTTGCCAACCGCCGGCAGATCGCCGCCTATGCGGGCCTGGCGGCGACGCCGTGGCAGAGCGGGTCGGTCGCGCATGAGCAAGGCGTGTCCAAGGCCGGCAATGCGCGACTGCGCAAGAAGCTGGTGCAGCTCGCCTGGCTCTGGCTGCGCCATCAACCGGGGTCGGCACTGGCGCGCTGGTTCCATGCGCAAGCCCATCGCAAGGTCGCCATCGTCGCACTGGCGCGCAAGCTGCTGGTCGCCTTGTGGAAGTATGTCACCGCCGGCGTCGTGATCGAAGGTGCGGCGCTCAAGGGCGCTGCCTAGGCGGCAAGCCAGGCGTCTCGTCAGGCGAGCCACCTCACCCACAGTTGAGCAGCAACAGGACCATGACCAATCCGCCGAGACCCGATCAGTCTCGGCCGATCCGGGCGGACGAACCGATGGATTGCATGGCTTCAAAAGCCGTAGCGAAGAATGGCTTCGTCCTCTCGAGCCGCCCGCCGCAAGCGGAATCCTGGTACGGCACGCCTCCTGCGGCCGACCGAATGTGAGTTTGATCTGGCGTCAAACCTGATCGCGAAACCGGCTCGACCTCGATCGTAGAAAAACTGCAAATGGTCCTCCTTGCATCATGAACCGCTCTTCGTCCCGACCGCTGGAGCCTGATGGCGTGCTCGATCGCGTCAAGGCCAAGCCGCTGCGCGGCGGCCCTGCGGGCCGACCTTGACCCGATCTGCGCGCGCCATCTTCAAAACTCCACGCTCGGGACGAAGAGGTGCTCCTCGCTCGAACAAAGAGGTGACCCCAAAGTGTAGAGACCTTGACTTGGCACATCCCCATGTGAGCAATCCAGAACTGAGCGGTTATCTCGATGGCTGCGACGCTAACGCTCCTCGCAAGGACGCCTTGGTCAATTCACCGGGATGCCGGCGCGGGCGACGATGTCCTTGTAGATCGGCACCTCGCGGACGAGGCGGGCCTTGAGGGCGTCGGGCCCGCGCGCCAACACCGCCAGGCCAGCGTTCTGCAGGCGATCGCGCACGTCGGGACGATGCAGGATCGCGATCACCTCCTTCGATAGGCGCGCGATGATGTCACCCGACGTGCCGGCCGGCGCAAACAGGATGAACACGGTCTCGAAGTCGAAATCCGCAAAGCCCGACTGCTCGACGGTCGGGATATCGGGCAGGTCGTGCCAGCGCTCGGTGCCAGTGACCGCCAGTCCGCGCAGCGTGCCGGCCTTCACCTGGGCGTGGATATTGGACAGCGCCATCGAGCCGAGCTCGAGCGTGCCGGCGATGAGCGCCTGCATCGCCGGCGCCGCGCCGGTGTAGACGACGTGGGTGATGTTGACGCCGGCGCGCAGCTTGAGCAGCTCCATGGCGAGCTGTGGCGTCGTCCCGGTTCCGGGGCTCGCATAGTTGAGCTTGCCTGGATTGGCTCTCGCCTGCGCCAGCATGTCGGCGATGGTTTTGATGCTGCTCTTCGGGTCGGCCACGATGATGTTGGTCGAGGTGGCCAACTCGGCGATCGGCGCCAAGTCCTTGAACACGTCGTAGGTCAGGGTCTTGTAGAGCGCGGGGCTCGCGATCACGCCGCTTGAGGCTAGCAGCAGCGTGTAGCCGTCGGGCTCGGCCCGTGCCACCACCGCGGCGCCGAGATTGCCGCCGGCGCCGGCGCGGTTCTCGATCACGATCGACTGGCCCAAAACCTCGCCGAGCGGCACCGAGACCACGCGCGCGATCACGTCGGTCGCCCCGCCGGCATTGAACGGCACCACGATGCGGATCGGCCGGTCGGGATACTTTTGTTGCGCGTTGGCCGGCAACGGCGCCGCAAAAACCGACAGCAATACAATAAGCAAGGTCTGCAACGCGAAACGCCGCATTCCGCAGCGCGCGGGGCTGGTGCGCATAGTCTCCCTCCCTTGAACCCCATTATTTGTTCGCGCCGACCTCTGCGGGCCGCGCGTACCGCCTGATTACCGATGACTTTGCGCCCGAGTGCGGCGGGGGTCCAGCGGTTCCGATCAGGCCTTTGCTCGGCGCGGAGGGATGCTCGGGCACACGGTTGCACAAGGCCGGGCATGACAGATCTGAATTCAGCTCTTCGGGGTAGCTTAATAGTCCTGCCGATCGCGTCGCGGTTGTTGGCCGGCGGCATTGTGGCAATCTCATCCTCGCGCCTGCGCGTGATACACTGTGTTCGGCCGCATGTCGGTCGCGGAGGCTATGCGGTTCGACATGTTGAAGAAGCCGGCGACCGCCGCGATATCCCAGATGTCGCGGTCCGAAAAGCCGGCCTTGCGCAAGCGCTTGCGGTCCTCCTCCTCGACCGTCCACGGCGCCTCCGAGAGTTTGGCGGCGAAGTCGAGCATTGCGCGCTGGCGCTCGGTGAGCCGCGCGGCACGAAAGTTCATCACCATCTGCTCGCCCAGGATCGGGTCGTCGGAAAGCTGCCGCACGGCGGCACCATGCGCGACCAGACAGTAGTAGCAGCGGTTCACCGACGAGACCGCGACCGCAATCATCTCGCGCTCGAGCTTGGAGAGCCCGCAAGGCGCCAGCATCAGGTCGTTGTACATGGCCACGAACGCCTCGAGCTTGGCCATGTCGAACGCGTACGAGGCGAGCACGTTCGGCACGAAGCCGAGCTTCTCCTCGCATTTGGCGAAGTAGGCCTGCATCGCCGGGCTGAGCGGCGCGGACGACAGATCCAGGGCCGTGATCGGCGCGTCGTCGGCGGCCTTCGGACTTGCCGAACCCGTCTTGCTTGATTGCGGGCGCGCGCTGCGCAGCGTCGCCACCCGTGCTGCCGCGGCGCGCGCTTTCCTTCGGGATGCCTTCGCCATCGTTGCCACCTCGCCGCTTCCATCATCCGGTCGTCCGGCAAAGCGTATCCTGACCTGTCCGTCATGGCGAGAAGCGGGGGATCCCATCGCGCGAGGGCGATGGGATCCCCGTCGGCGACGAAGCAATCGACACCTGCTCCGGGTCCGAATTGACGTCGCGATGACGGCATGGCCTCTCGACTGGGCGGCCCGGATGGAGGAAACTTGCGTGAGCCGCGCCGCGTGCCGGGTCGGAGCGGCAGGGGGAAAAGCCATGGCGGCGGTCGATCTTGTCGATATCGAGGACGAACGCGCCGGGCGCCAGCTCGAGGCGCAGGCGGAAACCATCCTGGCCGGACGGCGCGGCGACATCCCGCCCGGCTTCGTCGATTTCCTGTTCGGTCGCGTGGCGCTCGAGGATCTGCTGCGCTACGACGCCAAGGATCTCGCCAAGCTGGCGGAAGATGCCTGGGCGCGGCTGCAGGAGCGCCAGCCGGGCGTGCCCAAGATCGCGGTCGAGAATCGCGCCGGAACGAGCGCGACCTCGCGTCTCGGCGCGGTCACGATCGTCGAGCTCGTCAACGACGACATGCCGTTTCTGCTCGATTCCGTGCTCAACGAGCTCGGCGAGCAGGGCCTCGACATGCGCCTGGTGGCGCATCCGATCTTCACGGTCGAGCGCGACGCGCGCGGCAAGCTCGTGGGCTTTTACGGCACCAAGCCGGCTTCCGGCGCCACCCGGCGCGAGAGTTTCATCCAGATGCACATCGGCCGCGTCGACGAGGCGCGCGCCGCCGAGTTGGCGCGTGCGCTCGCCCAGGTCCTGGGCGACGTCCGCCTCGGCGTGCAGGACTGGCCGGCGATGCGCGCCCGCGTCGGCGCGGCGCTCGCGGAGCTGAAGGACAATCCGCCGCCGCTGCCGCTGGAGGAGACCGCCGAAGCGATTCAGTTCCTGGAATGGCTGCTGGCGGACAACTTCACCTTCCTCGGCGTCCGCGACTATTCGCTGTCCGGGGAGGTCGAGGCCAAGTTCGAAACCGGTCTCGGCATCCTGCGCGACCCACAGGTGCGCGTGCTCCGCCGCGGCACCGAGCTCGTCACCATGACGCCGGAGATCCGCGCCTTCCTGGAGGAGCCGAAGGCGCTGATCATCGCCAAGGCGAACGTGCGCTCGCGGGTGCATCGCCGCGTCTACATGGACTACATCGGCGTCAAGCGCTTCGATGCGGAAGGCGCAGTCATCGGCGAGCTGCGCATCGTCGGCCTGTTCACCTCCACGGCCTATACGCGCTCGACCCGCACCATCCCCTACGTGCGCCGCAAGGTCGCCGCCGTGCTCAGGCGCGCCGGCTTCGACGAGAGCAGCCATTCCGGCAAGGCGCTGGTCAACGTGCTCGAAAGCTATCCGCGCGACGAGCTGTTCCAGGTCGACGAGGATACGCTGTACTCGTTCGCGCTTGCGATCATGCAGCTCGAGGAGCGGCCGCGGGTGCGGGTGCTGGCGCGGCGCGACCGGTTCGACCGCTTCGTCTCGGTGCTGGTGTTCGTGCCGCGCGACCGCTACGGCAGCGGCACCCGCACCGCGATCGGCGCCTTCCTGGCCAAGATCTACAGGGGACGCGTCTCGGCGTTCTATCCGTTCTTTCCGGAAGGACCGCTGGTGCGCGTGCACTTCATCATCGGGCGTTCGGAGGGAGAAACGCCGAACCCCGACCGCGCGCTCTTGGAAGAGGAGGTCGAGGCGATCGTCCGCACCTGGGCGGACGACCTGCAGGAGGCGCTCGTCCTTGCGCACGAGCCGACGCGCGCCCAGGCGCTGCTGGCACGCTACCGGGACGCGTTCTCCCAGGGCTATCGCGAAGTCTATTCGCCGGCGATCGCGGTCGGCGACATCCGGGTGATCGAGGATCTCACCTCCGAGAAACCCGTTCACATCGATTTCTACCGCCGTCTCGGCGAGCCCGACACCAGCGCCAGCCTCAAGGTCTGGAGCGCCGGCCGGCCGATCCCGCTGTCGGAGCGGGTCCCGGTGCTGGAAAACATGGGCTTCAAGGTGGTCGACGAGCGTACCTACAAGATCGACCCGGCCGCCCATGCGGCGCGTGAGATCTGGTTCCACGACATGCTGCTCGAGCGCGACGACGGCAGCGCGATCGATTTGCAGCCGCTGGCGCAGCGGTTGCAGGCATGCATGCTCGCAGTCATCAACGGCGAAGCGGAGAATGACGGCTTCAACGCGCTCGTGCTCGCGGCCGGTCTGCCATGGCGCGATGTCGCGCTGCTGCGCGCGCTCGCGCGCTTCCTGCGCCAGGCGCGCGTCCCGTACTCGCAGGACTATCTGTGGACCACGCTGCGCCGGCACGCCCACGTCGCGGCGCAGATCAATGCGCTGTTCCAGGTCAAGTTCGATCCGCGGCTCGACCTGTCGCCGGAGGAGCGCGCAGGGCGGCTGGCGGCGCTCGCCACCGAGATCGACGCCGGCTTGCAGGCGGTCGAGAGCCTCGACGAGGACGTCATTCTCCGGCGATTCGTCAATGCCGTGCAGGCGGCGGTCCGCACAAACTTCTTCCGGAGCAGCGAGCAGGGCGGCGCCAAGCCGACCATCTCGCTCAAGTTCGAGAGCCGGAAAATCGACGAACTGCCGCCGCCGCGGCCGCTGTTCGAAATCTTCGTCTACTCGCCGCGGATGGAAGGCGTGCATTTGCGCTTCGGCAAGGTCGCCCGCGGCGGCATCCGCTGGTCCGACCGGCCGCAGGATTTCCGCACCGAGGTCCTCGGGCTGGTGAAGGCGCAGCAGGTCAAGAATGCCGTGATCGTGCCGGTCGGCGCCAAAGGCGGCTTCGTGCCGAAACGGCTCACCGCCGGCATGCTCGCGCGAGGCATTCCAGGCCGAGGGCGTCGCCGCCTACAAGCTGCTGGTCACGAGCCTGCTCGATATCAGCGACAATCTCGGCCCCGATGGCATCGTCCCGCCGCGCGAACGTCGTCCGCCATGACGGCGACGATCCCTACCTGGTGGTCGCAGCCGACAAGGGGACCGCGACGTTCTCCGACATTGCCAACGGCATCTCGGCCGAGCATGGATTCTGGCTCGGCGACGCCTTCGCGTCCGGCGGCTCAGCCGGCTACGACCACAAGGTCATGGGCATCACCGCCCGCGGTGCCTGGGAGGCCGTGCGCCGGCACTTCCGCGAGATGGACGTCGATATCACGACCACGCCGTTCACGGTCGCGGGCATCGGTGACATGTCCGGCGACGTGTTCGGCAACGGCATGCTGTTGGAGAACACCATCAAGCTGGTCGCCGCGTTCGACCACCGCGACATCTTCATCGATCCGCAGCCGGACCCGCAAAAGAGCTTCGCGGAACGCAAGCGGCTGTTCGCGCTGCCGCGCTCGAGCTGGCAGGACTATGACAAGTCGATGATTTCCGCCGGAGGGGGCGTGTTCCCGCGCTCCGCCAAGGAGATCGTGCTCTCCGACGCCGCCCAGAAGGCCATCGGGCTCACCCAGGCCAAAGTGACGCCGCGCGAGGTCATGCGCGCGATCCTGCGCATGAACGTCGACCTGTTGTGGTTCGGCGGCATCGGCACCTACGTGCGCGCTTCCAACGAGCCCGACGAAGCGGCCGGCGACCGTGCCAACGACGCCATCCGGGCCGCCGCTGCCGAGCTCGGCTGCAAGGTGATCGGCGAGGGCGCCAACCTCGGCCTCACCCAACGCGGCCGCATCGAGGCCGCGATGCGCGGGGTCCGGCTCAACACCGACGCCATCGACAACTCGGCGGGCGTCAACACTTCCGACGTCGAGGTCAATATCAAGATCGCGCTCGCCGGCGCGGCGCAGGAGGGCGCGCTCGCGCTTCCTGCGCGCAACGCGTTGCTGGCCGAAATGACCGACGAGGTGGCGGCGCTGGTGCTGCGCAACAACTATCTGCAGACGCTCGCGCTGTCGCTGACCGAGCGCCGCGGAGTGGAAGACCTCGGCTTCCAGCAGCGGCTGATGCAGACGTTGGAAGCGCGCGGCGAGCTCGACCGCAAGCTCGAGTTCCTGCCCGACGACGTGGAGCTTGCCGAGCGGCGGCGCCGCGGCCAGGCGCTGACCCGGCCGGAATTAGCCGTGCTGCTCGCCTACGCCAAGCTGTCGCTCTATGACCAGCTGCTCGATTCCGCGGTGCCGGACGATCCGTATCTCGGGCGCGAGCTCGGCCGCTATTTCCCCAAGCAGCTCGGCGACCAGTTTCCGCAGGCGCTGGAGAAGCACCGCTTGCGCCGCGAGATCATCGCCACGCAGCTCGCCAACTCGATGATCAATCGCGGCGGACCGTCGCTGTTGGTGCGCATCGCCGACCAGACCGGCGCGGCGTCCGACCGCATCGCATCTGCGTTCGCGGCCGTGCGCGACAGCTACCGCATGACGGCGCTCAACACCGAGATCGACCGGCTCGACGCGAAGATTCCCGGCAAGGTACAGCTCGACCTCTACGCCGCCGTGCAGGACCTTCTGCTCGACCGGCTGGTCTGGTTCCTGCGCCATGTCGATCTCGCGCGAGGGCTTGCCGACATCGTGGCGCACCATGATCGCGGTATCTCCGAGGTGGAGGCGATGCTCGATGATGCGCTGCCGCCGGGAGCCCTGGCGGCGCGCAATGCGCGCGTCGCAAGCCTGCAGGATGCCGGCGTGCCGGAGCCGCTCGCGCGCCGCATCGCCAACCTGCGGCCGTTCGCCGCCGCGCCCGACATCGTGCTGGTGGCCGACCGCACCGGCAAATCGGTCGCCGAGGTGGCGAGCACCTACTTCGCCGCCGGTTCGTTCTTCGGGCTCGACCGCATCCGCGAGCCGGCGCGGGCTATTCCGGTCTCCGACTACTTCGACCGGCTGGCGCTCGATCGCGCGCTCGATTCGATCGCCGACGCCGAGCGGCGGCTCACCGCCGAGATGGTCAGCAACGGCGCCGCCGGCTCGGCCGCGGTCGAGGCTTGGATCAAGCCGCGCGCGCACGAGGTCGAGCGCATCCGCGCCGCGGTCGACGAGATCGCCGGCTCGGCGCTGACGATCTCGAAGCTCTCGGTCGCCGCCAGCCTGGTGGGTGATCTGGTGAAGCAGTGAGTTGCGCGTTCTGGATCAGTGCCCTAACGGGTCATGGCCGGGCGAGCAATCGCCCCAGCGATTGCGAGGGTTGTCCCGGCCATCCCCGTTTTTCCGGCAGGGCGAAGCAAGGCGTGGATGCCTGGCAGAAGGCCGGGCATGACCAGCCACCGGCTGGGTCGCCAGCGTGAGGCAAGCATCCTCGCGCACCCCCATTGTCGGCTGGCTGCTGTTCGACTGGGCTGCGCAGCCATATTTCACGCTGGTGACGACGTTCGTGTACGCGCCCTACTTCGCCGGCGCGATGGCGCCCGATCCGGTGCAAGGGCAAGCGATGTGGGGCTACGCCACCGCAGCCGCCGGGCTCATCATCGCCTTGTGCTCGCCGGCGCTCGGCGCGATCGCCGACGCGGCCGGCGCGCGCAAGCCATGGATCGCCGGGTTCGGCGTGGTGCTGGTCGTAGCCTCTTCGATGCTCTGGCTCGGCAAGCCGAACGATCCGGCGACGATCCCGCTTGCGCTCGCGGCGTTCGCGCTCGGCACCATCGCGGTCGAGTTCGCGACCGTGTTCAACAATGCGATGATTCCGAGCCTGGTGCCGCCCGAGCGCGTCGGCAGCCTCTCGGGCACCGGATGGGCAACCGGCTATGTCGGCGGATTGGTCAGCCTCGTGATCACGCTTGGCCTCCTGGCGGCCGATCCGGTCAGCGGCAAAACCCTGCTCGGCATCACGCCGCTGTTCGGGCTCGACCCGGCGATGCGCGAGGGCGATCGCGCGTCCGGACCGTTCTCGGCCATCTGGTTCATCGTATTCGTGCTGCCGCTGTTCTTGTTCACGCCCGACCAGCCGCGCAAGCTGCCGGTCGGCGTCGCCGTCCGTCGGGGCCTGGCGACGCTCGCGAACACGCTGCGCACGCTTCCGCGGCGGCGCGACACGGCGCTGTTCCTTCTCGCCAACATGATCTATGCCGACGGTTTGGTGGCGCTGTTCGCATTCGGCGGCATCTATGCGGCCGGAACGTTCGGTTGGCACACGATCGAGATCGGCATCTTCGGCATCCTGCTCACCATCACCGGCGCCATCGGGGCCTACGCGGGCGGCAGGCTTGACGACCGTTTCGGCCCGAAGCCGGTGATCCTCGGGAGCCTGGCGATCCTGATCGTGGTCGGCGTCGGCATCCTTTCGATCGGCCGCGACTATGTGGCATTCGTGATACCAGTGGCGCCTCCGGTGCCTGGCGGCGGCCTCTACGGTTCGGCTGCCGAGCGCGCCTACGTGCTGCTCGGATTGCTGATCGGGCTTGCAGCAGGTCCGCTGCAGGCGGCCTCGCGCACCTTGCTGGTGCGGCTCGCGCCACGCGATCTGGTGACGCAGCATTTCGGGCTGCTGGCGCTGTCCGGCAAAGTGACGTCGTTCCTCGGTCCGCTGCTGGTCGCCACCATAACCGCCGCGCTCGCTAGCCAGAAGGCCGGGATGGCGGTGCTGATCGCCTTCTTCGCCGTTGGCGCAACGCTGCTGTCGAGGGTGCGCGTGTAGACCGCAGGGGCGCAGGCGCGGCACGCAGTCGTGCCCGAGAGTTTCGGTTAGTTGGGGATCCCTGCCTTGGGGCCGAGCCGCCTGCTTCAGTTCAATCGAGCCTTTGTGATGCGCCCGCTGCAGATATTCAGCCAACATTCATGCGATTGATGCTGGCATGGCCGACCCGACCTGAAGTCGCGTCGGCATCCGGTCAGTGCCGGAAGTGCCGGGTGCCGCTGAATACCATCGCGATGCCGTGGTCGTCGGCGGCCTTGATCACCTCCTGATCGCGCATCGAGCCGCCCGGCTGAATCACGGCCGTCGCGCCCGCCTCGATGGCGACCAGAAGGCCGTCGGCAAACGGGAAGAATGCGTCGGAGGCGACGACCGAGCCTTTCGTCAGGGGCTCGGCGAGACCAGCTTCTCGGGCCGCATCCTGCGCCTTGCGTGCCGCTATGCGGGCGGCATCGACGCGGCTCATCTGGCCGGCCCCGATCCCGACGGTGGCGCGATCCCGGGCGTAGACGATCGTGTTCGACTTCACGTGCTTGGCGACCCGGAACGCGAACATGAGGTCGGCGAGCTCGGCATTGGTCGGCGCGCGCTTGGTCACGACCTTGAGCGCCATGTCGTCGACCACCGCGTGGTCGCGCGATTGCACCAGGAGCCCGCCGGCAACCGATTTGAACGCGAGCCCGTCTGCGCGCGGATCAGGCAGGCCGCCGGCCAGCAGCAGCCTCAGGTTTTTCTTCGCACCGACGATGGTCACGGCCTCGTCGGACGCATCCGGCGCGATGATGACCTCGGTGAAGATTCCCGTCACCGCGCGCGCGGCCTCCGCGTCGAGCGTGCGGTTGAGCGCCACGATCCCGCCGAACGCGGAGGTCGGGTCGCAGGCGAGCGCCTTACGATAAGCGTCGAGCATCGTCTCGGCTTCGGCGACACCGCACGGATTGGCGTGCTTGACGATGACGCAGGCAGCGGTGCGCGCCGGGTCGAACTCGGCAACGCACTCGTAGGCGGCGTCGGTGTCGTTGATGTTGTTATAGGAGAGCTGCTTGCCCTGCAGCTGCCGCGCGGTGGCGACGCCGAAGCGCTGCTCGGGTATGCGATAGAACGCGGCGGTCTGGTGCGGGTTCTCGCCATAGCGTAACGCTTCGGCGAGCCGGCCCCCGACACTGCGATAGCTTGGCGCGGGATCTGCCTGTCTCGACGCGAACCAGTTGGCGATCGCCGCGTCGTAGGCCGCGCTGCGCGCATAGGCTTTGGCCGCGAGCCTGCGCCGCAACGCCAGCGAGGTCGAGCCGCCGTGCGCCGCTAGCTCGTCCAGGACAGCGCGGTAGTCCTCCGCCTCGACCACGACGGTCACGTCGGCATGGTTCTTGGCGGCGGCGCGCATCATCGCCGGTCCGCCGATGTCGATATTCTCGACGCAATCGTCGAAGTCGGCGCCCTTCGCCACCGTTGCCTCGAACGGGTAGAGGTTGACGACCAAAAGGTCGATCGGCGCGATGCCGTGGGCACGCACGGCGGCGGCGTGGCCTTCGTCGTCGCGGATCGCGAGCAGCCCGCCGTGCACCTTCGGGTGCAGCGTCTTGACGCGGCCGTCCAGCATCTCGGGGAAACCGGTCAATTCGGAGACGTCGCGCACCTTAAGACCGGCGGCCGCTACCGCCTTGGCGGTGCCGCCGGTCGAGATCAGCTCGACGCCGAAGTCGGCGAGCGCCCGCGCGAACTCGGCAAGCCCACTCTTGTCGGACACCGAGATCAGGGCGCGGGTGACGCGGCGCAGGCGTTCGGGCATGGCGGACCATCGAGTTTCATGCCCCCTCATGCCCGGCCTTGTGGCCGGCATCCACGCTTTTTTTGCCGTTGCATCAAGAAAGACGTGGATGGCCGTCGCAATCCTCGCCCACGCAGCGACGGCGGCTCGCCCCGCCGTGGCGGATCACAGCGGCAGTTCCGGCTCCTCCTCGAACCGGCGCAGGGTGCCGGTTTCGGCCGGATCGATCTGAGCAAAGCTCCAGGAGATCCGCGGCGTTTCCCGGACGTTGGCGTGGATCACGATCTGCACGGTTCGGCGCGGACCATCGCGGCCCGCAAGGTACACGCTCTCCTCGAGGTCCACCTCCACCTCGTGCGCCTCGAAGGTCCATACCTCGCGGTTCGGCAGCATCAGCATGACGCCCTGCCGGTGCGTGAGCCGGTTGGCACGAACCGCGGGATGGAGGTGGAAGCGGACGGCATAGCGGTCCGGCACGTTGCGCGCCAGCTTGTCGCCACGAGCCGGGAGGAGGGCATCTTCACCGTCGAGTCGGCGCCCATTGGCCGCGAGCGTCACACTGCGCTCGTGCAGGACGCCGAAGCGTCCGGCGTATCCGTCGTGGGCCGCCCGCAGGCTCACGCCGCTGATCGTCGTCGCGGCGCACGCGCACGTCGTCCGGACCGGCGACGATGGCGGCGCCGACCAGGCGCTGCAGCGAGCCGGAGCTAAGGAAACGGCACGATGAGGTGTCGTGCAGCACCAGCGTCGAATGTGCCGCGGTGGTGCGCGACAGGTGCCGCCAAGTATCGCGGCTGGTCGCCGGCAGCCCGCAGTTCACCACGAGGCGATGGCGGCGCGTCGACAGCTCCAAGGCGAGGCATCCGGCATGGGCCTCGTGGCTGATGGCCATCGGCGGCGGCCTGCCGGTGTCCATCAGCAGGACGACGCCATTGGCCTCGAGCCGCTGATAGCCGGAGTGGGCGGCGTTGGCGACCGGCTTGCCGCGCGTGTCGTCGTAGGCCAGCACCGTCGCCAGCAGGTCGGGCGGCGTCGGGCCCATGCCGTTGAAGTTCGCGAACACGCCATCGCCGTGCCGGAAGAAGCGCAGCATCGGCATCATGCGATCGATCGCATTGATGAGCGCCGCGGGCGGCTGGATGTTGCGGGCGCCGAACGCTTGCCGCAGCGGCAACAGGTCGAGCAGGATTTCGATAAGCGTCCCGGGGTTGCGGCTGACGTGGCCGCCATCGGGCAGCACCTGCCGCTGCAGCTCGTCGATCAGCCGCCGGCCGGCGGATTTGAGCAGCCTGGTCTGGCCGGCCATGCACAGCGCCGCATAGTTGAGAGCGAGCACCGCCTGCAGCCGGGGCTGTCCGTCGCGCAGGCTGCCGGTGCTGCGGCGGAGATAGCGGACCTGCCGGGTCAGGCTGCGGATGAAGCGACGATAGAAGCGGACGTCGGCGTCCTGCAGGAGGAACGGCGCGTGGGTCAGCCACGCGATGATCCGGCGGGCCACGATATCGGGCCGCCAGGCGAGCGTATTCCACTGGCCCTGCAGGGCGATCCAGTCGTCCACCAGCGCCCGCGCGTTCGAGCGCGTGATGGCGGATTCGGCGGCGCGCAAGTGGCGCAGCCAGCCGAAACCGCAGCAGCGCCTCCGCCCATTCAGGCGACGGCGGCGTCATCTCGAACGGCGAACGGCCGTCGCAGGCGAGGATCTTGCCGGCGAAGGCGAAGCGGCCGCCATAGATCTCGCTGGCGCGGGTCGGATCGGCGGTGCGCAGGTCCTGCGGCGCAATCAGCAGCCGGTCGGCGCCGGCCGAGGAGAAGCGCCAGCGCAACAGCGGGTGCGCGTGCAGCCGCCCGACGCGCGGCGCCCATCGCGCGGCGCATCACGAACAGGGACAGCGTCGTCCGTTCCGCGATCAACCCGCGGGCCATGTCGCCTCTTGGAGGTCGCGAGCCGCTGGTCCCGGCTCGCCACAATGCAGGATATCGGAGGGCGGAGTTCGCGGCCAACCGCCGGTCGGAAACGCTAGCCGAAATCCGTGCAAGCTTCGCTCGAGCCGGGCGGCGTAGAAGCCATCGAGACCTGCCATGCGCGAATTCAGGGTCGGGCAGGTGACACGGCAGCGTGCGCAGGTCGCCGGTCTCGTCGACAAGCTCGGAAAGACCGGCGATCTCGCGCGGCTCGATCGGGCGGCGACGAAGGTGGATGCCGGGCGAGGGCGGCCGCGATCTGCTCCTCGCCCTCTTCCGGCTCCAGCGAGCAGACGCAATAGACGAGCAGGCCGCCCGGCTTGGTCAGCGCGACGGCGCGATCGATCAGTCGCCGCTGCAGGTCGGTGAGCGCCGCGAGGTCGGCTTCCTGCTTGAGCCAGGCGACATCGGGATGGCGCCGGATCGTCCCGGTCGAGAGGCAGGGCGCGTCGAGCAGGACGGCATCGAACGGGCCGGCATCCCATTCGATTGCATCGGCGGCCACGGTTTCGGCGCGCAGCCCGAGGCGGGCGAAATTGGTCTGCAGGCGGGCAAGTCGGGCCGGCGAGCGGTCGACGGCGGTCACGTTGGCGCCGGCGAGCGCGAGCTGCGCGGTTTTCCCGCCCGGTGCCGCGCACAGGTCGGCGACGATAAGCCCGGCTCACGTTGCCGAGCAGGCGAGCCGGCAATGCCGCGGCGGCGTCCTGTACCCACCAGGCGCCTTCGGCGTAGCCTGGCAGCCGTGACACCGGGCCGTGCGCCACGTGCGAACCGTGCCGGTCGGCAGAACGCGGCCGCGCAGACGCGCTGCCCACTCGGTCGGATCGCGCTTGACCGTAGAGATCGAGCGGCGGCGGATGCACGAGTGCGCTCTGCGATCGCACGTGCAGTCGGTTCGCCGTAGCGGGCGCTCCAGCGAGTCATCAACCAGCTGGGAACGTCGGGCGCGGCCGCGTCGATCGGCCGCGGCTGCCTCGCGCCCGTCACGCGCAACCTGGCGGAGAACGGCATTGATCAGGCCGGGAAAGCGGGACGCGCGCCGGTCCGCCTGCGCCAGCCGCACTGAAAGA
Organism: uncultured Alphaproteobacteria bacterium; assembly: GCA_963788095.1. GTDB lineage: Bacteria > Pseudomonadota > Alphaproteobacteria > Rhizobiales > Xanthobacteraceae > CAVTXS01. Next base: position 367,386 of record CAWBFP010000026.1, read on the forward strand.
TCGACGGCCGCATGGTCGGGCACGTCGAGCCACAGGATCTGCGCCGCCCCGATCAGGAGTGCGGTCTCGACCCGTGGCGCGTCGGGTGGAAATCCCTGCTCGAGATAGTCCGAGAGCAGATGCCGCAAGGTGCCGAGCCGCCGCAGCACGATCGCGGCCAGCATGCGCACCAAGGCGCGATCGCGGTCGTCGAGCGCCGGCAGGCCCGGATGCGGCATGCTCGCCGTCAAGCTGCTCGTCGAGCGGACGGCGCTGGCGCAACACGGCCTTCGAGGATTTCGGCCGCAATGCGCCGCGCCGCAAGGCCGGGCGCTTCAGCCTGCAAAGCCTTGCGGGGACGGATCATGCCGGGAGTTCACCCATCGAGGTGACACTCCGTTAGCGGCCCGTGTGGTCGAAATGATGGCTGCGAACGATGCGGCGCTGCCTCGGACGGTCGCAGCGCGCGCGCGCTATTCGATATCCGACATCCGTTCCGGTCGGCGCATCAGCGGCGATGGCGGCGGCGGGCGCGGCGCGGGCGGCGATCTCGAGTGTTCCTCCCACGAAGAATGCTTGGGCGTCCGCGTCCCAGCCCCCGATCCAGAAGCGAACCTCCCAAGGTTCCGTCGTGGGCTTGAAACCCAGCAAAAACGCGGGCGCCGCGATCGAATCCGCATCGACCGTCGATCGCAACCGGTACTCCCAGACCATGCGAACCGGGAAGAAGCCCGCGACGCCGCCGTCGACCGCGGCCAGGTTGCGGCGAAGGAAATCGATCCGTTCCTCCAGTGCAGGCCGGGCGTCTGGGGCGGCGCGGGCAAGTCGTTCTGCAGCGCAGTCGAGTCGCGTCGCTCCAGACGCGCGATGAAGCGACGCAATTCCGGTCGCCCGCTCGATGAAACCCGGATCGCGCAGATGACATCCATGGCGTTGAACTCTCGATAGGGAGAGCTGCGGGTCGGACGGCACGGTCGCACGGCGCAGGCGATCGGCGCCTTCGACGATGGCAAAAATCGAAGGGGACGATCGGTTCCAGGCCGTCTTCGGCGATGACGCCATTGCGGCCCTCGAACTTGGCACCATCGAGCAGGTCGACCTCTGCTCCCGCGAGCGGATGGTCGGCGACGGGTCGTCCATCGAGGCCGATCGATCGGACGATGACGCCGATCGTGGGGGTATGGGTGCGCACGGAAAGGAGGGTCCTGAAACCGGATCAGGCGATCGAGGTCCGGCTCGCCCGCATAGGCGTACATGTAGCCCGAGACACCGCGCGGCTCATCATAGGGGTCGGGATCGGTCGGCAGGCGGCATTGGGCCCATCCGGCAAAAGTGATGGAAAGCATCAGGGTGCTCCGACTGCGCTCGCGGCCAGGTCCTCGCGCAGTGATGGCAAGGGTCTCGCCGATCGCTCGCCACGCGCGGCATGCTCTCCGGCGAGGTCCCCGCATTCGGTCGCGATGGCACGGCCAGTCGCTCCAGCAGCAGAGTCCAGCGCGCCTCGGGATAGGGCGACAGGGCGATCTCGCAGTAGATCTCGAAGCTCGGGCCGGCGCGCTCCGGCGCTGCGGGATCGTCGAGCGGCTGCTCGGTCACTTCTTCGGCCAGCGGCCGGACCGCCACGCTCATGATGCGCTGCGCGGCGAGCTTGCAGGGCGCGCCGGCCCGCGCGCGCGGCAGGATCGCCGGCCTCGTGGGGCGAGCGAGAAGTAGTGTTGGAGCATCAGCAGCATCACGCCGTAGCTGCGCGTTGAACAGCTCGGCCAGGCGTAGGGAGGTCGGGTTGCTTGATCAGCGTGACGCTCGCCATCGGCCCTCGGATCGGCGCGGGTCGGCAGGATTCGCGGCACGGGCCGGGCGGCCGCGAAACCGCTTTCGCGCGAAGTACTGCGCGCTCGAACCGTCAGAAAGCCATTGTAGTGGGAGCGATCGCATGTTCGTCCGGCGTTCCCTCGCCATCTTCGATGATGTTCTCGATGCGCGGCGAGCGCCGAGGCGCGATCGTTGACGATCTGGATGTCCAGCACCGGGTCGGACCAGTTGTTGCGCGGTCTGGGCCGATGGTCGGGCCGATGAACAGCTCGGCTTCCGGGGATCGGCCCGGAAGCCTTCGGCGATCTTGGCGTAGAGCTCGCCGACGAACTCGAAGGTGAGGGGCTCGGGCGCCACCGCAGCCAAAGATCATCGGCACCGGCACCTGGGCATCAGGGTCGGCGCCGGGCGGAGGCGGCAACGGGAACCCGCGTGGAAGCTCGAAAACCAGAAACTTGTACAGCGCGTCGTCGCCAAAGGGCAGGAGGTCGAAAGGGAACGGATAGTAGCCGGTCGGCCGCGGCATCGGCGGCCGGTGCAACTTGGGCGGCGCGCCGATGGCGGCCGAGCAGATTGCACACGATTCCGAGATGGCCCATCTCCTCGCGTGCGGTGCGGAACAGCCGGGCCTGCCAAGCGCGAACCTGCCGTTGCTGATGCGGTCGTGAGCTGCTTCGCTCAACCCCTTCTTCATGGAGCAGACCGGCATAGAGATACTGAACCAGCAGTCCGTGCTCGATCTCGGACGCCTCATGGAGCGCGTTGATCAGTTCCTCGCGCGTGTCGATCGCCACGACATTCCCCCCGACCCTGGCGCGGCAGCCTCGGACGGGTGGCGCAGGTTGTCAACTCATCGTTGAAGGTTCGGGCCAGCTGCCACCTCCGAAGTGGTCGCGCGTGGCTTGGAAGTCGACACCGGCAAGGATACGCGGCGCGACCTTGGACCGGATGCAGCCCCGGGGCGGATGCGCCGCTCACCCCCAGGGGCCACTGCGGCGATCGCCCCCGCCCCATCGCCCGTAGGGCTGCGCGCCGCTGACGGGGCTCCGCGCCGCAGCCGTCACTTGGCCGCCGCCCATCGTGCGGGCCAGTTCCTGCAACGCGGCAATGCGGTTCTCGGTCGCCGGATGGGTCGAGAACAGGTTGTCGAAGCGGTGGCCCGACAGCGGATTGATGATGAACAGGTGCGCGGTCGCCGGATTGCGCTCGGCGGTGTCGTTCTCGATGTGGTGCGCGGCGTTCGAGATCTTGGCCAGCGCCGAGGCAAGCGCCATCGGGTTGCCGGCGATTTCGGCGCCGATGCGGTCGGCGGAATACTCGCGGGTGCGGCTGATCGCCATCTGCACCAGCATGGCGGCGATCGGGGCCAGGATCACCATCAGGATCGTGCCGATGGCGCCCAATCCGCCGCCCTGATTGTCGCGGTGGCCGCCGCCGAAGAACATGCCGAACTGCGCCACCATCGAGATTGCGCCGGCAATCGTGGCGGTAATCGTCATGATCAGGGTGTCGCGGTTCTTGATGTGCGCAAGCTCGTGCGCGATCACACCCGCGACCTCCTCGCGGCTGAGCGTTTGCAGCAGTCCGGCCGTGACCGCCACCGCCGCGTGCTCGGGATCGCGGCCGGTCGCGAACGCGTTCGGCTGCGGATTGTCCATCAGATAGAGGCGCGGCATCGGCAGACCGGCGCGCTGCGAGAGTTGCTGCACGATCTCGTAGAGCTCCGGTGCCGTGCGCGTGTCGACTCCTGCGCGCCGTGCATCGACAGCACGAGCTTGTCGGAATTCCAGTAGCTGAACAGGTTCATCGCGGCCGCGATGACGAGCGCGATCATCATGCCGGACTGGCCGCCGATCAGGTATCCGATGGCCATGAACAGGGCCGTCAGGCCTGCCAGCAGGATCGCTGTACGAAGGTAGTTCATTTGCCGCTCCCTGGACGCGAGCACGGATCGCATGGCCGTAACTACGACGCCCCGGGAGAATGTTGGGGGCCATCGGGCCGTTCTCAAGGCGTGCGGCGCGGCGTCGCGGGCGCCCGCCGAAGGTGGCGCCCGCCCCGGCAACCTGGCAGGCCGCGCTTGGGAATCGCGGAAGAAAAGGCGGCTACCGCGTCACCACAACCGGCGTGCCGACGCTCACCCGGCCGTACAGATCGACCACGTCGTGGTTATACATACGGATGCAGCCGTAGGAGACAAAGCCGCCGATCGAGCCGGGCAGGTTGGTGCCGTGGATCGCGTAGGTGCCGCCGCTCAGCGTGAGCGCCGCCGCGCCCATGGGATTGCGGGGCGAACCGCCGGGGATGACGTGGGGGAGCAAAGGCTTGTCGCGCCTGACGTCGGGCGGCGGCGACCAGGCCGGCTGCAGATGCTTGCCGTCGATGCTGGTGACGCCCGACCACTGCTTCCCGGTGCGCCCGACCCCGACTGGGTAACGGATCGCGCGGCCGTCGCCGAGCACGTAATAGAGCCGGCGCTCGTTGGTACGCACCACGATCGTGCCGGCCGCCGCCTCGGCGCGGAAGTGCACGATTTCACGGGCGGTGGCGGGACTGGACGCAACGGAAAGCCACGAGACGCCGACGGCAACCGCCGCCGCAAACGACAGCACGCGCATGACACCCCATTCCCCCGGCCGCCGGCATCATTGGCTACGCGACGACAGGCCGGATTCCTCGACATCGATGATCAGATAATACGGGAAGGGTTGCCGCGGTTCAGTGCTGAACTGTCGGTAACGTTAACGTTAAGGAAGGCTGAATTTGCGCCGCGGTGTGGCGGGCGCACATCGGCTATTGCGGGACCTGCCACTTCAGTCCGGGAACCGCGCAAAGTCGCGGTCGAGCGTGATCCACTCGCAGCCCCATTCGATCGCGAGCGCGGCGAACCAGGCGTCGGGAACGAGATTGCCGCGTGCGCCGGTCTCGCGACAGAGCCGTTGAAATATTTCCCAGTGCTGATCGCCCGGCTCGACGACCTGACAATGCGGCTGGCTCAACAGGCTCTCGCAAAACGCGAACGCGCCGGCGATCGAATCCGGCTGCCGGTAGACGCGCGGATTGGTGGTGATCCGAATGAAGGCACTCAAAGCCAAGCGCGAAAGCCCAAAGCGCGCGTCGCCTTCCACAATCCTATTCAGCCAGGGCCGGCAGATGGCGTGTTCGGGAACCTCCGGACGAAATGCGTAAATCAGGACATTCACGTCCGGCAAAATCATTTGAAGTGCTTCATGCGCTCAACGTATTCGAGATCGTCCATCTCCTGCAGCGATGCAAAGCTCCTATAATTGACACCGGGCATCGGTCCTCCGGTGGCAGTGCTGACGGGCGGCAGGATGCGCTTGGTGCTTCGCGCCTTGCGGCTGTCGGCCACAACCAGCCTCAACCCGTCCTCAATCAGGGAGGTCAGCGTGCGGCCCTCGGCGGCCGCCTTGCGCTTGGCGCGGGCGAGGAGATCACGCGGCAGTCGGACGGTTGTGCGCTCAATCATATGTCTAGACATATCCACGATATGTCAGTATGTCAATCAGTGCCGCCATGGGCGTGTGCTTCCGCGAGGGGACTGAGCCGCAAACGCTCAATCGATCTACGGCTACCCGCTTCCGTAAATGTCGTCGAGGATCAGCTCCAGCCCCGGTGGATCGAGAGCGATGAGACCCGCGGTGACGATGCGCGTGAGGATGGTGCTATCGGCACCGCGCGAGTGATGCACGATCATGGCCTGCGTGGGATCGAGGATGAGGTAGTGCGCTACGCTCGGCAGTCGGAAATAGCCAGCGAGCTTGAGCGACACGTCCAGTGGGTGCGTCGACGGCGATAAGACCTCGGCGATGATGACCGGCTCGGGGACCTCGAGTGCGGTCGACGAGAGCTCTTGGCCGCAATACACCAGCGCATCGGGCTCGTAAGCGGTCGTGTCATCGATGCGGACCGTCGCGCCGTCAGTTAGCACATGACAGGCAAGACCGCGCTGACGGACGCCCGCCAGCAGCGCCGAATAGACGGCGCCCTTGACTTTGGTGTGCCCGACCGTTTCGGGCGACATCGCCACAACCTCGCCGCGGAACAGCTCGTAGCGGCCCGGCCGCCCCTCAGCCCAGGTCAGGAACTCGTCAACCGTCATACGCGACTTGGTCAGCGCGGCCATGACACGGATCATATTCTGGTTACGGGCGCGGGGCGAGGCCGGTGAGCCCAAGCCCATGGTTGCTTCCCGACCGGCTCCACCTGTGCCCCCCAACTCGGCCAAGAAGGGAGGATGTCGAAAGGCTTCCCCTAACTAACGCCGTGAGCGCGCGATCTCCATTTCACAGACCTGGCCGCAGAATTTGCGCCTCATTGCGTGTCCTGTGCGGACGTCCATGACGTCGGCGCCGCCACGAACGCGAGAACCATCAGGCAAAGTATGCGTATGCGCCTGACCATTTGCCGGTGTGGCTCAAGGAGCCGAGCGATCCGGAGACCGGCAAACCGAAGACTGACAAGAACAACGCCGACGCATCGAAGCGCGCGCGGCCACTGATCGGGGTGCCGATCGTGCTCAGCATGCGACGGTGCGGTGCCTGCGCACCGCATGCTCAGGGCCCAGACCGGCCCGCGCCTTGCGGAGCTCCTGCAGGCCCACCACCGCGGGGGTGCCCGGCCGTTCATTGGTGATGCGGTCGAGTGCTGCGGCCACGAATTTGTGCTGCCGGGCATTCGATTTCGAGCGACCAGAGGGCCGAGCTGGCGAACACGACGCGCAGTAGGGCCTCGCGCGGGTATTTCTTGCCAAGCGCTTCCAACGCCGCCTTGTCGTTGCGCTGCTTCGCTAAGACGGCGGTGACGATATCGTGCACGTCGACGCCCGGCTGCGCAGCGACGGCGGCGTAGTATTCGTAGATCGGCCGCAGATAGGCGGCGTCGCCGATTGCGAAGCTTGCTGCCCACAGGACGTCGAATGAGCGCGGATGTTCCGCCGGCGCCTGCCCCAAGCGCCGGATCTCGGTGATGTGCGCGATCTGGTTCTGCGGCCAACCCCAGCCCGCGGCCGCCCCGATTGCCTCCGGCAATCTCCCGGCCAAGCGGAGAGCCTGTATGACCATGACCTGTGATTTGCGCTCCAGCTGCGCACGCGTGAAGGAATCGATCAGTCCGGGGTCCTTGATGAAGAGAGCGGCAAGGAAGCCCAACATCGCGTCGCGAGGCTCTTGCGCGAGGCGCTCCCATTGTCGCAAGAGCGCGAGAGGATCGCTCGGTCTTTGATAATAGTAGGTCATCGATCGGCTGAGCTGGGCGATGTCGACCGGCGGCTGCTCGGGGTTGCGCGCCTCCTGCGCGGCGGACGAAAATGGCAGGACCAAGAACAGCGCCATCGCAGCCACCCAGCACGTTCCAAAACTCATCGCGATGGTCCTTAGATTGATCCGCGTGCCTAACGCGATCCTGTCGGCGGATAGCTTGCGCGGCAGACAGGCCCCCGGAAATGATGCGACGAATCGCCAGGGCGCGGGCGCCGAACGCACGCATCGCCGCGCCGCCTTTCGCGGCGCTTTGCACGCCCCCCGGCGCCAGCTACGCGATCTTGCGGTTCTGCCGGTTGTTGACGAGGTCGTCGACCACGGCCGGATCGGCGAGCGTGGAGGTGTCGCCGAGGTTGCCGAAATCGTCCTCGGCGATCTTGCGCAGGATGCGGCGCATGATCTTGCCGGATCGGGTCTTGGGCAGGCCGGGCGCGAACTGGATCTTGTCGGGCGCCGCGATCGGCCCGATCTCCTTGCGGACCCAGGAAACCAGCTCCTTGCGCAGCTCCTCGGTCGGCTGCTCGCCCGCCATCAGCGTGACATAGGCGTAGATGCCCTGTCCTTTGATGTCGTGCGGGTACCCGACGACGGCGGCCTCAGAGACGTTCGCGTGCGCGACCAGCGCGCTCTCGACTTCGGCGGTGCCGAGCCGATGGCCCGAGACGTTGAGTACGTCGTCGACGCGGCCGGTGATCCAATAGAAGCCGTCGGCGTCGCGCCGGCAGCCGTCGCCGGTGAAATACTTGCCCGCGTAGGTCTTGAAGTAGGTGTCGATGAAGCGCTGGTGATCGCCGAAAACGGTGCGCATCTGGCCCGGCCACGAATCGGCAATGCACAGGTTGCCGGAGGCGGCGCCCTCCAAGACCTTGCCTTCGCCATCGACGATGACCGGCTGCACCCCGAAGAACGGGTTGGTGGCTGAGCCGGGCTTGAGCGTGGTCGCGCCCGCGAGCGGCGTGATCAGAATCCCTTCGGTCTCGGTCTGCCACCAGGTGTCGACGATCGGGCAGCGACCCTCACCGACGACGTGATGGTACCACTCCCAGGCCTCGGGGTTGATCGGCTCGCCGACCGAGCCGAGCAGCCTGAGCGACTTGCGCGAGGTCTTCTTCACCGGCTCGTCGCCGGCCTGCATCAGCGCGCGGATCGCGGTCGGCGCGGTGTAGAAGGTATCGACATTGTGCTTGTCGACCACCTCCCAAAACCGCGACATCGTGGGATAGTTCGGCACCCCCTCGAACATCAGGCTGATGGCGCCGTTCGAAAGCGGGCCGTAGACGATGTAGGTGTGGCCGGTCACCCAGCCGACGTCGGCGGTGCACCAGTAGACGTCGCCATCGTGATAGTCGAAAACGTACTGGTGCGTCATCGAGGCAAAGACGAGGTAGCCGCCGGTGGTGTGCAGCACTCCCTTCGGCTTGCCGGTCGAGCCGGAGGTGTAAAGGATGAACAGCGGATCCTCGGCGCCCATCTCAGCGCACGGGCACTCAGCGGTGACGTGCTTGACGGCCTCGTGATAGTAGACGTCGCGCACCGGATCCATGTCGACCGCTGCGCCGGTGCGGCGTACCACGATGACGTGGTCGACGCCGCCGACCTTGGCGATTGCGGTATCGACGTTGGCCTTGAGCGGGACCTTGCGTCCGCCGCGCAGGCCTTCATCGGCGGTGATCACCACCTTCGAGCCGCAATCCTCGATGCGTCCGGCCAGGCTGTCGGGCGAGAAGCCGCCGAACACCACCGAGTGGATGGCGCCGATGCGCGCGCAGGCGAGCATCGCGTAGGCGGCTTCCGGGATCATCGGCAGGTAGATGGTGACGCGGTCGCCCTTCTCGACGTTGCGGTTGCGCAGGATGTTGGCCATCCGGCAGACCTCGTCGTGCAGCTCCTGATAGGTGATGTGCTTGGAGTCGGCCGGATCGTCGCCTTCCCAGATGATCGCAGTCTGGTTGGCGCGCTTCGGCAAGTGCGGTCGACGCAGTTGTAGGAAGCGTTGAGGGTGCCGTCCTCGAACCATTTGATCGAGACGTTGCCGGTGAACGAGGTGTTCTTGACCTTGGAGTACGGCTTGATCCAGTCGACGCGCTTGCCGTGCTCGTGCCAGAAGCCGTCCGGATCCTTGACCGAGCGCGCGTACCAATCCTTGTATTTCGCCTCGTCGACCCAGGCACGCTTTTTCCAATCGGGGGAACGGTCACGCGGGAGATCATCGCGCGCCAGTTCCGAGGGCTCGGCGAGCAGCACGTCTGGGACCTGTGCGACAAGGCGTTCTCGCGCGATCTCGCCGGCGCGATGCGTTCGCTCCGGACGCTCCTCGAGGCCGGGGAGGCGGGTCTGATGCTCCTCGGCGCGATCACATCACGTCTGCGGGACCTGATCCGCGTGAAGGCGTTGCCCGAGCGACTCGCGCCGGCCGAGGCCGCCAGACAGGCGGGGCTCCGCTTCGACTGGCAGGTCCGCCGCTACCGCGAGCAGACCAAACGGTTCTCGGCCGAGGAGCTCGCCCGCCTTCACGAGCGGGTGGCCTGGGCCGACCGAGCGCTGAAGTCCGGAGCGACCGACGACGTGGTCCTTCCGATGCTCGTCGCGGCGATCGCGGGCGAACCAGCGGCGCTGCCGGTGTAGGTCCTACTCGGCGGCGGCCGAGCGGTTGGCGGCCTTGGCCAGTCGGGACTTGTGCCGGGCGGCCGCGCGCTTGTGCAGCATGCCCTTGGAGGCGGCCTTGTCGTAGGCGCGCGACGCCTCACCTACGGCAGCGGTCGCGGCCTCGGCGTCGCCGGTCTCGGCCGCCGTGGTCACCTTCTTGGTCGCGGTCTTGAGCGATGAGCGGACGCCCAGGTTGCGCTTGCGCCGCTTCTCGTTCTGACGGTTCCGCTTGATCTGCGACTTGATGTTGGCCATGGACGGTCGAGTGTACCAGCGGGTCCAGGCACGCCCGAGCGTGTCGCACGGGTCGGCGCCCGTACGATAGGCGCGCCGTGACCGAGGACTTCTATGACTGAGCCTGGCCACATCCGGAACTTCTGCATCATCGCGCACATCGACCACGGCAAGTCGACGCTGGCCGATCGGCTGCTCGAGCTCACCCACACGGTCGCGGACCGCGACATGCGCGAGCAGTACCTGGACAAGATGGACCTCGAACGCGAGCGGGGCATCACGATCAAGGCGCAGGCGGTCCGCCTGGCGTACCGGTTCGAGGGCGTCCGATCTCGAGCTGAACCTCATCGACACGCCCGGTCACGTCGACTTCACGTACGAGGTGTCGCGGTCCCTGGCGGCGTGCGAGGGAGCGGTGCTCCTGGTCGACGCCGCACAGGGGATCGAGGCCCAGACGCTGGCGAACTTCCACCTCGCGCGCGACGCCGGTCTGGTCATCGTCCCGGTGCTCAACAAGATCGACCTGCCGCGGGCCGACGTCGACGGAGACCCGCCGCGAGCTCGCGGAGGTCGTGGGGGCGCGCCCGACGAGATCCTCGCGGTCAGCGCCAAGACCGGCGAGGGCGTCACGCAGCTGATCGACGAGGTCGTCCGCGCGTCCCGCCCCCGACGGGCGAACGCGACCGGCCGCTCCGCGCGCTGATCTTCGACTCGTCCTTCGACCCGTACCGAGGTGTGATCGCCTACCTCCGGGTGAAGGAGGGCGTGCTGCCCTCGCGCTCCAAGGTGCGGTTCATGGCGAGCGCGCCGACTCGGAGGCCGAGGAGGCGGGGGTCTTCGCGCCCGAGGCGACGCCGGTGCCGAAGCTCGGGGCCGGCGAGGTCGGGTACCTCGTGACCGGGCTGAAGGACGTCCACCAGGTCAAGGTCGGCGACACGGTCACGCTGGCCGGCAAGCAGGGGGCGCGCGAACCGTTGCCCGGCTACCGCGAGCCGAGGCCGATGGTGTGGAGCGGCCTGTTCCCGGCGGAGGGCGGCGACTACTCCGAGCTCCGCGAGGCGCTCGACCGGCTGAAGCTGAACGACGCGGCGCTCGCGTACGAGCCCGAGACCTCGCGGGCGCTCGGGTTCGGGTTCCGGTGCGGGTTCCTCGGGCTGCTGCACATGGACATCGTCAAGGAACGGCTCGAGCGCGAGTTCGGCCTCGAGCTGATCGCGACGGCGCCGAACGTGGAGTTCCACGTGATCAGGGGCGACGAGACGATCGTCGTGCACAACCCGAGCGAGATGCCGCAACCGGGCACCTACGACCACGTCGAGGAGCCCGTGGTGCGCGCCACGATCATCACGCCGAGCGACTACCTCGGCCCCGTGCTCGAGCTCTGCCAGGCGCGCCGCGGCGAGCTCACCGACATGAAGTACCTGTCGCCCGAACGCGCCGAGGTCCACTACAAGCTGCCGCTCGCCGAGATCATCTTCGACTTCTTCGACCAGCTGAAGTCCAAGACCCGCGGGTACGCGTCGCTCGACTACGACCCGATCGGCTACGAGATCGCCGACCTCGTCCGCGTGGACGTGCTGCTGCACGGCGAACCCGTCGACGCGTTCTCGAGCGTCGTGCACCGCGAGAAGGCGGCGCAGTACGGGCGCCAGATGGTCGAACGCCTCCGCGAGCTGATCCCGCGGCAGCTGTTCGACGTCGCGATCCAGGCGTCGATCGGCTCGCGCATCGTCGCGCGCGAGACCGTCAAGGCCAAGCGCAAGGACGTGCTCGCCAAGTGCTACGGCGGCGACATCACGCGCAAGCGCAAGCTCCTCGAGCAGCAGAAGAAGGGGAAGGAGCGCATGCGCCGGGTCGGCCGGGTCGACGTGCCACAGGAGGCGTTCATCGCCGCGCTCCGCGTCGACCAGCGAGCGGAGGCGAAGAAGTGAGCGCCATGGAACGAGCGGCGTCTACGTCCACGTGCCGTTCTGCCTCACGAGGTGCGGCTACTGCGACTTCAACGCGTACGCGGGACTCGACCACCTCGCGTCGCCGTACGTGAGCGCGCTGCTCCGCGAGGCAGAGCTGGCGGCGCCCGGCTGGTCGGAGGACGAGTCGTGAGCGTGTTCCTCGGCGGGGGCACCCCGACCACGCTCGAGGTCGCCGACCTGAAGGCGCTCCTCGCGCGCCTGCGGCAGGGCTACTCGGTCGCGCCGGACGCCGAGGTCACGATCGAGGCCAACCCCGACACGGTGGATCGGCTCAAGCTCGACGGGCTGCTCGAGGCGGGGTTCACGCGGCTGTCGATGGGCGCGCAGTCGTTCGACCCCGCGGTGCTGGCCTCGCTGGAACGCCTGCACGACCCGGCGTCGGTCCGGCGCGCGATGCGGGACGCGCGAGCGGCCGGGTACGCGAACGTGAACCTCGACCTGATCTACGGCGCGGACGGTGAGCGCCTCGAGTCGTGGGAGCGCACCCTGCGCGAGACCGTCGACCTCGCTCCCGAGCACGTGTGCGCGTACGCGCTCACGATCGAACCCTCGACGCCGCTCGGCCGGAAGGTGCAGCACGGCGTCGTGCCCGCGCCCGACCCGGACCTGCAGGCGGACATGTTCGAGCTCGCGTGCGAGCTCCTCGGCGATGCCGGCTACCAGCACTACGAGGTCTCGAACTGGGCGAAGCCCGGCTTCGCGTGCGTCCACAACCTCGGGTACTGGGAGAGGCGTCCGTACCTCGGGCTCGGGGCCGGCGCGCATTCGTACCGCGACGACCGGCGCTGGTGGAACGTCCGCCCGCCCGAGGAGTACCTCTCGCTCGTCGGGGCCGGGACGCTCCCGGTCGGCGGCGAGGAACGGCTCGAGCCGATCGGACGCCTACCTCGAGGAGGTGTTCCTCCGGCTCCGGATCCTCGAAGGGGTTCCGGCGTCGTGGGTCGAGCCCGAGAAGGCGGCGCCGTTCGTCGAGAGCGGCCTGCTCCTCGACCAGGACGGCGCGTTGATCCCGACCGAACGCGGCATGCTCGTCCTGAACGAACTCGTCCTCGCGCTCACGGCCTGAACGATCAGCCGCCGAACGGCGCCGGCAACCGGGCTCGCAGAGCTGCTTCAGCTGCGCGAACGATGGAGGCCCCGACCCGACCGGTTCCTCGAAGTCGCCACGATCGACGATCGTGACGGTCCCGTCCGGCTGCAGGTCGAACCAGGTCCGGTGGCGTGCCACATCGCGTCGGGCGAGTCGGGCGGCACTTGGTCGCGGACATTGGATCAGTACGCGGCCGGGACCCGCCGGCGGTGACTCGTCCTCGAAACACCGCAACGTGTCGGAGTCGAAGGCGTCGCCGCCATCCAGAGCTGAGGCTCGCGCCCGGCGCGAGGCCCTCGCCCGGATATCCCGGCGACGCGACCGTCACGGGCATCACGTTGGCTGCGGATCCGACCGTACGTCGTACAGGCGAAGACCCGCGATCGAGAACTGGATGTTCTGGATCAACAGCTCGTCGGTCCCGTCTCCGTCGACATCGGGCGCCGCGAAGGCCGAGCACCACGGGTCACACTCGAGCGGCCCGAACGATGTGTCGGCTACTCCGTCACCGGACACGTCGACGGCGACGACCTGCATGCCCTCGCCGAGCGAGGGGCACCCGACGTCGCCGGTCTTCGTCGCCACCCAGGCGGTCCCGTCCACGCCCGGCGCGAACACGCCGGCCACACTCGTGACGTCGCAGACGGGGAACCCGAGCCCGATGTCCTCGCCGTCCACGTCCCCAGGCTCGGGGAGGGGGCGACCGTTGCGCCGAGGGCGGGGGAGGAGGTGCCAGGAGAACCCGAGCACTTCGCCTTCGACGAGGACCTCGGGATCCGATCCGTCGGCGGCCATGGCGATGATCGACAGTCCGACGACTCCGTTTTCAGCGGACCCATAAGTGATGAGCGCCCGTCCGGGGAGAACTGGGGATCCATGTTGGTGAACTGCGTTCCGTGGTCGGTGAGTCGTCGCACATCGGAACCGTCGGCATCCATCACAAAGACGTCGGACTCGCTGATCTCCTCATACCGGATGAACACGATCCGCGATCCGTCCGGCGACCACGCGGGGTTGTAGTCGGTCCCCCTCTCGGTCAGCTGCCGGACGTTCGAACCGTCCGAGTCCATCACGAAGATGTCGTACTCAGAGTCGGTGCCCGCATCAAACACGATGCGTGAGCCATCGGGGGAGAAGGTCGCGGAGAAGACCGCGTACGTTCCGGGAGCGGGTTCGGAGTGGACGACCCGATCGTTGGTCCCGTCGGAGCGTGTGACGTGCACCTCGGTTCGGCCGTTCCGTTCGAGCGAGTAGGCGATGAGGGCGCCGTTCGGGTGCCACGACGGACGCGACACGTCTCTCTCCGTTGGCCATCTCGGTCGCCTCCGATCCGTCGGCCCGCATCACCCACAGGCTGCGTCGGGGGCCGTCGAAGACCGCGACCGCCAACCGAGTGCCGTCAGGGGACCAGGCGATATGCCAAGCAAGCCCGGCGCAGGCGCCGGAACCTCGTGCGGATCCGATCCGTCGGCAGCCTGCACGATGATCCGGTCACCGTTCGTGAATGCGACGAGGCCGTTCTCAGCGCCGGTCGGTGTCACGGGCACGAGCGGCGTGACTCGTCCTCGCCCGGACCGCCGAACAACTTCGACAGGGCGAATACGCCCGCGGTTGTCCCGGCGATCACGGCGAGCGCAAGCAGGCCGCTTCCGACCCTGCGCCTGATCCGATGGCGCTCCCTCCGGCGGATCAGGCCTTCGTAGACACCGCTCGGGTCGGCCG